>NZ_SRSO01000001.1 GCF_004791695.1 Flavivirga rizhaonensis
AATAGAAACGATAAGCTAAAATCTTTTACTCAAAAAATATCTGAAGACATTACCGCTTATCAGAAATACAAAGAAATCGAATTTTGTTACGAAAAATTAATATCAACACTAATATAAACTACAGCCATTAAAATAATTAAACATCTGATTATCAGGTTTTAATATATCGAACTCACGTTAAAATATTATATTTAAATGTACTGTTATGTAGAAAGCATCAGGCATATTCTTGCGAATGTCTGTATCCTCATAAAAAGGTTAAAAAGATGGTAGTTATATATGTATTAATATTTTTTACCTATCCTACAAAATAATATTCAAGGTATATCGTTATTTCGCAGTTAAAGATTCACTAATACAGCTGGTTCTAAAGTGATAATCTTATCTGTTGCTTGTATTTTTTACTCTTCTAAAGCTGTCAACTCAGCAATCTTACAAATCACTTCTGTTGCTTTAATCATACTTTCAACAGGCACATATTCATAACGGCCATGAAAGTTATGCCCACCAGCAAATATATTAGGGCAAGGTAGGCCCATATAGCTTAATTGAGATCCATCAGTACCACCACGAATAGCTTTAATGAGTGGTTGAATACCAAGTTGTCTCATCGCTTTTTCTGCAATGTCTACAATATGCATTACGGGTTCGACTTTTTCTTTCATATTAAAATACTGATCCTTAATTTCAGTAGTAACAACTTGGCGTTCGTATTGTGAATTTAATTCGTTTGTTAGTTTCTGCATGACTTCTTTACGAGCTTCAAAATGCCCTCTATCATGGTCGCGAATAATATATTCTAAAACAGTTTCCTCAACATTTCCTTTCATGTTGTGTAAATGAAAAAAACCTTGATAGCCTTCAGTATGTTCTGGAGTTTCTAGTCGTGGTAGAGAATTAATAAACTCTTGCGCGATGTACATAGAATTTATCATTTTTCCTTTAGCATATCCCGGATGTACAATTTTACCTTTTATTTTTACTACAGCACCAGCTGCATTAAAGTTTTCGTATTCTAATTCACCTATTTGACTTCCATCCATGGTATAAGCCCAGTCTGCATCAAATTTTTCAACATCAAATTTGTGCGCGCCTCTGCCTATTTCTTCATCGGGAGTAAAACCGACTCTTATTTTTCCATGCTTGATTTCCGGATGATTCACTAAATATTCCATAGCTGAAACAATTTCGCAAATACCAGCTTTATCATCAGCACCTAAAAGCGTAGTACCATCTGTTGTTATTAAAGTTTGACCTTTGTATAGCAGTAAATCTTCAAAATAATCTGGAGATAATACAATGTTTTCGGTCTCATTTAAAACAATATCATGGCCATCGTAATTTTCAACAATTTGGGGTTTAACGTTAGCTCCTGTAAAATCTGGAGAGGTATCAAAATGAGAAATGAATCCAATAGTAGGAACATCATGATCTACATTACTTGGTAGAGTCGCCATGATATAGGCATTTTCGTCAATACTAACATCTTGTAAGCCAATTGTTTTAAGCTCTTCGGTTAGTTTATTAGCCAAATCCCATTGCTTTTTTGTGCTAGGTGTTGTATTTGAAGATGGATCGGATTCTGTATCAATAGTAACGTAACTTATAAATCGTTTTATGATGTTTTCTTTTGAAATCATTTTAGATAAGTTTGGCATGGTTGATTAAAATAGCTCAATATAATTATTGGGTTTAAAAATACGATTATTAATTTTTTTTGCTTTTGAATTGTTCAATTTTTTATTTAGAAGTACTTTTGCATAAATAATATCGGATGTACAAATTATTCCTTCGCCCTCTTTTTTTTCTGTTCGACCCTGAAAAGATTCATTATTTTACATTTTCGCTAATAAAATTTACGTCTAAGATTCCTGGTTTTACGGCTATTTTTAGAAGCCTGTATGTGGTTAAAGGGGCGAAGTTGAAACGAAATTTGTTTGGATTAACTTTTAAAAATCCTGTAGGTTTAGCAGCTGGTTTTGATAAAAATGCTTTACTGTATAACGAATTAGCAGATTTCGGTTTTGGATTTATTGAAATAGGCACGGTAACTCCTAAGGGACAAGCAGGAAATCCTAAGAAAAGATTATTTAGACTTAAAGACGATCAGGGCATTATTAACCGAATGGGGTTTAATAATGAAGGACTAGAAGCGGCTATTTCTCAATTAAAAAAGAATAAAGGGAAGCTCATTATTGGTGGTAACATTGGAAAAAATACTAGTACAAAACCAGAAGATTATACCAAAGATTACCTAGAGTGTTTTAATGCATTACATCCGTATGTTGATTATTTTGTGCTTAATGTTAGTTGTCCTAACGTAGGCAGTCATGCTAAATTAAATGATAAAGATTATTTAGAAGAGTTGATAGGGGCTGTTCAAAATGCAAATACAACATTTGAAAAGCAAAAACCAATTCTTCTTAAAATAGCACCTGATTTAAATGAAGGACAATTAGATGAAATTGTAGAACTTGTTGCAGAAACAAAGTTAGATGGGGTTATTGCAGGTAATACATCTATGGATAGAAGTGATTTAAAAGCCTCAAAAGAATTACTGGACACAATAGGTCATGGAGGTTTAAGCGGACAACCTATAAAGGATAAAAGTACAAAGGTTATAAAATATTTATCTGATAAAAGCAATAAATCATTTCCAATAATTGGGGTGGGGGGCATACATTCTGCTAAAGATGCTCTTGAAAAAATAGATGCTGGTGCAGATTTAGTACAGATTTACACAGGTTTTATTTATGAAGGCCCGAGCCTTGTAAAACAGATTAATAAAGGGTTGCTTAAAAGAGCGTAGCTATAAAGAAAGCTACCTAGTGGGCAGAGCTTCTGATTATTTAGCTATTTACAATCAAATAAATTTTACTTAACAATCTTCTTAACGATTCTGGAATTTTTATTAGTAAGGGTTAGGAAGTAAGTGCCAGAAGCCAAATCACTAACATCAATGGGCTTTTCGGTTAATGTTCCCGATAAAAATACTTGTCCAAATAAATTAGAAATTTGGTATTTTATAATGTCTTTGGTATTTGTCGTTTTAATATATAGGGAATTGCTTGTAATTGGATTTGGATAAG
This sequence comes from Flavivirga rizhaonensis, assembly GCF_004791695.1. Classification (GTDB taxonomy): domain Bacteria; phylum Bacteroidota; class Bacteroidia; order Flavobacteriales; family Flavobacteriaceae; genus Flavivirga; species Flavivirga rizhaonensis. The sequence goes on from NZ_SRSO01000001.1 coordinate 3,090, forward strand.
TTTTTATATTTGCTATGGTATTGGATATGGTTTGTTCTTTTTCTTCATAACTCTTAATAAGGATATCATCAATAGCAATATCTCCATCCCAACCAGCTCCTCTTACAGCTCTAAAGCGAATTTTTATGGTTTGATTCTCATAAGATGATAAATTAACAGTTTGTTTTAAAAACGGATCATTTTGATTTGCTTGTTGATTCCCATAAAGAGCAGGTATAATATCATTAATGTAGCCACTATCAGTTTTTATATCTACATGTAATGCTCCTATATTTTTTCCAAACATGTGATATGAAAATTCCAGTTCGGTATTCGATGTCGTTATATTAATACATGGAGAAATAAATTCAGCGACATCTCCAAGTTTTGCTCCAGAAGCTTCAGCATAAATATATTTTCCTATGTTGTTATTTGATTTATTATCATTTAAAGGTCCAGTACCATTTGTTATCGTTTGTCCTGTATTGGAGTACCAATTATAACCATTTTTTGAAGCATCAATTGTTGTCCAACCATGATCTCCTGCAATTTCAAAATCATCAAAACTTTCTTGAAGAGGATTGATTTTTGTACCAACTTTTATAAATTTAGAAAATGTTTTCTTTATAGTTTTAGATTTATTAGAAACTGTAAGCGTTACATCATATATACCAGCATTATAGGTGTGTGAGGGGTTTTGATTTGTATAGTCAATAACACCATCAGAGTCTATGTCCCATTGCCAATTGGTAATGTTAGAGCAATTATTTTTAAAATTTACAGTTAATGTTTCCTCACAGGTTACATTAGTATCTGCAATGAAATTAGCATTAAATGATGGACATGCTAAATAATTTTTTGTGGTTTGATAAAACGCATACATTCTAGCTAGCTGCTGATCTGTAAAATGATTTCTACATGGCTTTCTGGAATAAGACATCATATTGCCTGTATCTGGATTGAATGTATGTCCGTTAGCATCTGTTTCTATGCCTGTAAACTCACAAAAGTTATTGATATTATTAGAAGAAAGCATAGGGTCTGCAGGTGTGTCGCAAATACCATCTCCATCTGTGTCGCAGTTGCTACCATCCACTAATTCAGAAGTCATTTTGCTATTGTCTGGTCCATGAGTATGCACTAAAGAGAAAAAATGTCCTAATTCGTGAGACAGAGAAGAATTGTTAGTTGCACAGCTATTTTTCATAACAATAATGTCATCGTTTCTTCCAACATTATTGCTATACCCGCAAATACTTTCTTCAGAAGCATTTTCTAAATAATCAGTAAAATAAATATTTATTAAACCAGTAGTATAGTTTGTTGCTTTTAAATCACTTTCATTTCCTTTTTTAAAATGACAAAATGCATCATCATCTATATAATTAATACCATCGCATAAGAAAAATTCCATGTAAGCATCTGCATAAATATCATTAAGGTTATCAATAGTATCATTAAGATCCGAAATATTAAGTCCTCCAGTTCCATTTGAAGATCTAATAATATGAGCTTTAATAGGAATGGAATTAACTATTTTATGGGAATTACTTTTACTAGATTTATAAGTAGTAAATTCTTGCTCATGTTTCTTAATTTGTGGCTTTATACTATTAATGTATTCAAGAGATTCTGGAGTGGTGACTGTGCCACAACTAGATTCTAATTTATTTTGACCTGAAATATAATAAGATACTGATAAAAATACCGAGAGAAGTAAAAATTTTGGGCTAGGAATAAAAATATTCATTTGGGCAAAACATTTTTTCAAATGTATACCTTAATGAAAAAGATGAATAATAAAAACGTTTAAACGTAAATTTTATCGGTTACCTTATTAATTATGTGCTTAATTATTAGTTGATTACTAGCTTTTGAGACCTGTTTGTACCGTCAATGGCTTCTAAATTTAATAGATAAATTCCTTTATTCAGGTTACCTAAATTGGTGCTTAATTTAGATAATCCTTTTGCAATTTCTATTTGTTTAACTAGCTTACCTAATACGTTGTAGACTTTAATTGAGTTTAATTCAATATCCTGAATATTTGAAAGCGTTATACGTCCATTAGTGGGATTTGGAAATATTTTTACAGCATCAATTTTGTTTACTGTTCTGGTACTAAGAGTTGATGAATTATATGTAAAAGTAAGTGTCCCAATTTTCTTTTCATTAAATGGGGTTGTATTAGATCGACTTGTTATGACTCCTATAGGATTACTATCTACATTATCTAATGAATAACCACTTCCATCCTCAGTACCCGCATCATAAGGAAATAAATCTATAGAAAATGTATCTTTCCAGCCATTGTTTATGTTATTATTTCCTGATCTTAAGTTTATACCATTAACAGCTATAAACCAATCAGGGCTGGGAGCTATCATTGAAGCTAAAGTAACCAAGGAAAAATCTTCATTAACGTCCAGACTATTTATTGTAATAGTTCCCTTGGCGCTACTAAGTCCACCGCCATCAATAAATTTATCTGCATCAGCATTATTATTAACTTCAGATTCGAAAGTACTTGTACCTCCGGTTTCAGCAACAGATTCAATACCGGGCGAAGCGGCTGCTCCCATCATTAAAAAGGTATTAGCAGTTTTATGTGTAGCAACAACTAGAGGTGACCAATGGGCTGAACCAGGTAAATCAATTGTACTCTGGCCTTCAGTTGGATTATCAGCAACAGATTCCCAAATACTTTCAAAAACAACCGTATAATTAGCTGTACTTTGGCTAAATGAAGTTATGGAAATAAAAGAAACAAATAGAAAAGTAAAATTTTTCATGGTATGATTTTTAAAAGTTAAAGATAGTGTCGTTTAATTATGCCAAAACTTACAGGTTAATTAAAAAATCTTTATTTTATTGTTAATCGCTTAACTAAATTAATAGTATTTTTATCCTCCTATTTTTTGACTAAATGCAAAACAAAGTAAAGATTATTGAATGCCCAAGAGATGCCATGCAAGGCATTAAGGATTTTATTCCTACTGAGAATAAAGTCCAATACATTCAATCGCTTTTACGCGTTGGTTTTGATACGATTGACTTTGGTAGTTTTGTATCACCTAAGGCGATTCCTCAAATGGTTGATACTGCTGAGGTTTTATCAAAACTTGATTTATCTAAAACAACTAGCAAGTTACTCGCTATTATAGCAAATACAAGAGGAGCAGATGATGCAAGTAAATATTCAGAAATAAATTATTTAGGCTATCCGTTTTCAATTTCAGAAAACTTTCAAATGCGTAATACTCATAAAACGATAGCAGAATCTGTTGTAACGCTCTCAAAAATATTAGAAATTGCTAATAAGTCTGGTAAAGAAGTGGTCGTTTACATATCTATGGGATTTGGTAATCCTTATGGAGATCCTTGGAATGTAGATATAGTGGGGGAGTGGACCGAAAAACTTTCAAAGATGGGAGTAAAGATTTTATCTTTAAGTGATACCATAGGAAGTTCCAATGCGGAAAGTATAGATTACTTGTTTTCAAACTTAATACCTCAATATCCAAATATTGAATTTGGAGCCCATTTGCATACAACACCAAGTACATGGTTTGAAAAAGTTGATGCAGCATACAAGGCAGGCTGTAAACGTTTTGATGGCGCTATTCAGGGGTTTGGAGGATGTCCTATGGCTAAAGATGAATTAACAGGTAATATGCCCACCGAAAAGTTATTGTCATATTTCACTTCTAATAAAAATAACAGTTTAAATGCACTCAGTTTTGAGAGTGCCTATAACGAAGCTTCCAAGGTTTTTAATTTCTATCATTAATTTTTTAATGATTTAATCAATTGATTTTTAGTTATTTAAATCATTTTTAAAAAGTTTATTTAAATTTAATCTAAATAAACTTTGCGTAATTAATTATGAGTTTTATATTTGCAACTTCAAAACAATAATTATTTATAATAAGTCTAAATAAGAATAACAATTTAATCTAAAAGATGAAAAAATTAACCCTACTATTTACAATTTTAATAGCATCTGCTACTTACGCCCAAACGGCACAAGATACTATTACATTTAACCCTCAAAAACAATTGAATGCAGCGCAGCGTATACTTTCTGGTAATTATGGTGAAGCTGTTACTGTTGGTGCTTATGGAGAGCTAACATATAACCAACCTGAAGCCGATAATGGTGAATTAGATGTACAGCGTTTAGTGTTACTTTTTGGATATAAGTTTAACGATAAAACACAATTTGTAACAGAAGTAGAATTCGAGCATGTAGAAGAAGTATTTATAGAACAAGCTTTTGTAAATTATGCTGTAGCGCCCAATGTAAGCTTACGTGGTGGTTTAATGTTAGTACCTATGGGTATTGTAAATGAATTTCATGAACCAACTACATTTAATGGTGTAGAAAGACCAGCTGTAGATAATGCCATTGTACCAACTACTTGGCGTGAAATTGGGGTTGGTGTTACGGGTAGATTTAATGAAATCTCCTTAGGTTACCAAGCTTATGTTTTCAATGGATTTCAATCCGTTAACGGCACAAAATTACTAGGAGGAAGCAGTGGATTAAGAAATGGAAGACAGAAAGGAATTAAGTCGACTATAAATTCTCCTAATTTATCTGCTAAATTAGACTATTACGGACTTCCAGGGTTACGATTAGGGCTATCTGGTTATTTTGGTCGTACACAAGCTGAAGATGATGTTGATATGGTAGACGGATCTGATATAGGAATTTCTATGATTGGTGTTGATGCTCGTTATGCTTACCAACGTTTCACTGCTCGTGGACAATTTATTCACGCAAGCCTTAGTGATACAGAAGATTACAATAATTTATATTATGATTTAGCCACAGAGCCAAATGAAGGCTTAGGTAGTACACTACAAGGATGGTATGTAGAGGCAGCTTATAATTTATTACCACAAAATAAAGCACAGCGTTTATTCGCTTTTGCAAGATACGAGCAATATGATACACATGCAGATACTGAAGGCGCTTTGCAACAAAATGATGCTTATAACAGAAATGATTTTACAACAGGTTTAAGTTATCATATTGCACCAGGAGTTGTTTTAAAAGGAGATTATCAATTTAGAGATAATGCTGTATCAGGTTCGGATGTAGATAACAGACTTAATTTCGGAATAGGAGTTTGGTTCTAATTAAGTTTAGACGTTATAACGTTAATTGGTGGTTGGTTTTTTTTGCCCCGCCCCAAATCTTTAAAAACAAAAAATATCATTTTAAACGTTAACGTATAATAATCAATTGCTTGATAGCTAATTTAGAGATGAATGTTTCTAAATTAGCTATTTGGCATTTAAGTTGTAAGTAACAATAAAAAAACAATACTTTTGCAGCATGAATTTTAAATATATTTCATTTCTATCATTAATGTTACTGTTAATGTCTTTTGGTTTGCCAAAGAATATTCAGAAAAAAGTAGATAAAGAAATTAAAGGTATCTTTAGTGTTGAAACATTTAAATTCACTGGTGTTATTATTTCTTCAGATATAAAAAAAGACTTGCCTTCTAAATTTGAAGAAGATAATTTATTTAAAATTGAAACTAATGATGAATTATTAGGATATGCCTATCTATCTCAAGCCTCAAGTAAAACAGCACAATTTGATTATCTGGTATTACTTGATAAAGATTTAGTTGTTTTAAAATCCAAAGTATTAATATATAGAGAAGAATACGGAGGAGAGATTGGAAGCAAACGTTGGTTAAAACAATTCATAGGGAAAAAAGGAGGTGATACGTTAAAGTATGGTGACAATATAGCTGCCATTTCTGGAGCAACTATTTCTGTACGATCCATGACGAATGCTATGAATAACTTATTAGAATCATTAAAAATACTTCATTCAAAAAACATTCTGTAAATGCAGCTAAACGGATTAATATTTTCACTTCCTAAAGAAATTAAACTGTTAATAGGTGCTTTTATAATTATATTAAGTGTTGGCTTTTACACTGGTTTGTTATTTGTTGGAGAAACTTCTTCTGCGAATCCAAATGGAATTGAAGAACAATATCTAGGAAATGAAGATGATGAAAATGCTGAGGTAATGCGTTTTAAAAAGAGCGATCAGGAAATGCTCACATTAGTTCATAATCATATTTTATCTATGTCAATTATCTTCTTTTTAGTTGGCTTGATAGTTTCTATAACTAAGCTTAATAAAAAGCTGAAATCATTTTTAATAGTAGAGCCGTTTATATCTGTTATACTAACATTTGGAGGCTTATACATGCTATGGACTGGTGTCCTTTGGATGAAATATGTTGTTATGTTTTCAGGAATTTTAATGACACTTACTTTTACTGTTTCGGTACTTGTTATTTTAAAACAGTTACTTCTTAAAAAGTAACATCAACATAATTTCTCGTATTTTTATATACTATGCGATGGATTATATTTTTCTTCATACTAATTTCTAATAATGTATTATTTGCAAAAGAATGGAAAAGCCTTAAGGTTTATCAAAGAGAGACTCAACAAAAATTCTTGTCTCCCTCGGATTGGTTAAAATGCGACAGGACTAAAAACACTTTGGTATGGCAACGCGCTAATATTTATAACTTATCTCATAACTTGCCTGAAGAGTATGTAAACATCAAACAACGTCGAGATTTTTACAAATGGCTTTTTAATGAGTTAAATAAGAAAGAGCATGAGGTAATTTGGGTAAAAATGGCATATTTTATTTCAAAAAAAATGCACCTAGTAGAAGTGTTTCCTTATTCAATATTTTCAAAAAGAACAATAAAGGTGTATGCAAAACAAGGAAGTAAAACGGTCTTCAATAATGTATTTATTGAATTACAAAAACTTTATAATTCACAAGTAATATTAAAAACAGGAAAAGCTATAGGATGGGATAAAACCATTCTTAAAAAAGAACAGTATGAATGGATAGATGGTATTTATAAAACTATGGACGCTAAAAATTTAAAAACCCTAGAACGAATTGCTAAAGGAAAGTTTTTATATGGACTATTGGTACCAAAAATAATTAGGTTTAAAGGAAACCTTTCTGAAGCAGAAATACGCTATAATTATGCTATTGAAGTACTTAAGCCTTATTGTGAAAACAGATACAAATAATATCATACTATCTTAGAATTTAGTTGTATATTTGCACGCAATTATAACGTAATTGCATCATGACTGCACATCAAAATAAAATAGTAGGGGAGGGATTAACCTACGATGACGTCCTTTTAGTTCCAGCATTTTCTGAAGTTCTTCCACGCGAAGTTAATATTCAAACAAAATTTACTCGTAACATTACTATTAATGTGCCTATTATTTCGGCTGCAATGGATACAGTTACCGAGAGTAAAATGGCCATAGCTATGGCACAAGAAGGCGGTATTGGTGTTTTACATAAAAATATGACTATTGAAGCCCAAGCTTTAAAAGTTAGAAAAGTAAAACGTGCAGAGAGTGGTATGATTATAGATCCTGTTACTTTGCCTCTTACAGCTAATGTCAATGATGCCAAACAAAATATGGCGGAGCATGGTATTGGAGGGATTCCTATAGTTGATGAAGCGGGTGTGTTAAAAGGGATTGTAACAAATCGTGATTTACGTTTCGAGCATGATAATTCAAGACCTATTGTAGAAGTAATGACAGGTGAGAACCTTGTAACTGCAGCAGTTGGTACGTCTTTAAAAGATGCTGAAAAAATTCTTCAAAAACATAAAATCGAAAAATTACTTATTGTTGATGATGCTTATAAGTTATCTGGTTTAATTACTTTTAGAGATATTACGAAGCTTAGTCAGAAACCAATGGCCAATAAAGATCAGTACGGACGTTTACGTGTTGCGGCAGCCATAGGCGTTACAGGAGATGCTGTAGATAGAGCAGAAGCTCTTGTAAAAGCAGGTGTAGATGCTGTTGTAATTGATACAGCACATGGTCATACAAAAGGAGTGGTTAGCATACTAAAAGAAATTAAATCTAAGTTTCCGGAACTAGAAGTTATTGTTGGCAATATAGCTACAGGAGTAGCTGCAAAATATTTAGTAGAAGCAGGAGCCGATGCGGTTAAAGTTGGTATTGGACCAGGATCTATTTGTACAACACGTGTTGTAGCTGGTGTAGGATTCCCACAATTTTCTGCAGTTTTAGAAGTTGCTGCAGCTATTAAAGGTACTGGTGTTCCTGTAATTGCAGATGGAGGAATTCGTTATACAGGAGATATTCCAAAAGCGATTGCAGCAGGTGCAGATACGGTTATGTTAGGATCACTATTAGCAGGGACAAAAGAATCTCCAGGAGAAACCATTATTTACGAAGGAAGAAAATTTAAATCTTATCGAGGAATGGGGTCTGTAGAAGCCATGAAACAAGGTAGTAAAGACCGCTATTTCCAAGATGTTGAAGACGATATTAAAAAGTTAGTACCAGAAGGTATTGTGGGGAGAGTGCCTTATAAAGGCGACCTGTACGAAAGCGTTCACCAGTTTATAGGCGGATTACGTGCTGGTATGGGCTATTGTGGTGCTAAAGATATTGAGGCATTAAAAGAGAATGGAAAGTTCGTGAAAATTACGGCAAGTGGCATTAATGAAAGCCATCCACATGATGTGACTATTACTAAAGAGTCTCCTAACTATTCTAGATAGTTTTTGTTTTCTGCTTAATGCAATAAAAATCCAAAAAGGAGTAAAACTCTCATGCTATTTCGAATGGAGAAATGTGTCACTTATATCGTGACAGTTAGACCTTATTCAGATGAGAACCATGAGTTCCTTAAAATTATTAATAGCATTAAACTTGCTATTAGAACAAATCTCAAGTTTTCAAAGGAGGCTGTCTAAAAAGGGTCATTCTGAATGGAATGAAGAATCTCTTTAAAATATATAACTCTGATTATGAGTGAAATAAGATTCTTCGCGTTGCTCTGAATGACAAGATTAACCACTTTTCAGACAGCCTCTTTGGTTCTTTTATTTTAAAAGTCTTTTTAAGTGTTTATTATTTCACAATTTTCTTTATAAATTGCTGTCCATCAACATCAACTTTTAAGATATAAATACCTTTAGCTTTTAATGAGCTAGAAGGAATAGTAATGATATTGTTATCTGATGTTCCAGATGTGACAGATCTTCCATTCATGTCTGTAACGATGTAAGAAGCAGATCCTTTTACTCCTATCAGTTCAACTGTTAGATTCATTTGATCCATAGGGATTGGATAAACTCTTAGACTAGTGCTACCTGTAGCCGATACATGAGGCTTTCTTGTTTTACTATTCAATGATTTTGCTGAAGTACTTACAATATCAGCAAATGCTATTTTTTTATCAATGTTCGTAGAGTAATTGCCTCCTACAGTTCGTAATGCAGATACAAACTTGTAATCAGACCCAATAGCTAATGCGTTTGATACTGTTACATTAACTACAATGGTTTGATTGGAACCAGCACCTACTGTAATAGTCTGATCTGCAATGTGATTATCGGTTGGGCTTTTTATTGCTACATTAACATCTCTTTGCTGATTAGCGGAATAGGTTACCTGAATTGGAAAAGTGGTCGTTTGGTTACTAAACGAAGCAGGAAGATTTGAGAACCCTACAGATTCTGTGATAGAACCATTACCTTTAGTAACTAATACTACCCAGTCTGAATTCGCATTATTAGGAGGGTTTCCGATACTCTTGTTGCCGCCACCAGTTATAGAAGTAATAGATCCGTTTTGTAAACTCCCACCATTTCTAGGATTAAACCACTTAACATTAAAGTTCCCTGATTGTCCAGTAAGGTTTAGGTTTGATGAACCACCGTTTTCAAGATAAATAACATAAGTGTTACCTACTTGAGCTAAACATCTGTTTTTACCACCACTAGCTAATGCATCATTGTTTTGCATTTTCCAGTATTCTAGCCCTTGGCCCTCGAAAAATTGTAATATAGCGATTTTTGACCAGTTGAATAAGGTACTGAATCTGTTGAAATTTTCAGTTCTAAAATCTCCATTCTTTCCACCGTACCACATAACACCAGCCCCACCAGCTATAAGGCTTTTCCATAGAATCTTTGTTCTCGCCTCAACTTTTACACTAGAATTACCTATATTTTCAGATACGAACATGCCTGTTTCACCAGGGTTTTGCTCATCACTGGCTACTACCCAAGGGATATTATTGTTTTTTGATTTGTTAATCCAGGTTTTAATCCCCGATTTCCCGTCATAAGCATCGTCATAGCCGTCACGCGTAGAGCTTTGAACCGATGCTCCAGTTATTTTAGCATTATTATTAATTAAATAATTGTAATATTTTTCATGTCTATCTGGATAAGTATGTAAAACACGGTGGTTTTGCCAAGGGTCAATACTTGCTAACCAGTCTATTCTTGGTATAACATGTTCAGGTTTTGCATCTTCGTCTTGATTATTTCCGCCATATTCTTCAGAGATATTCCATTCAACAGCCAAGTGGTGTCCAAATCTGGCTACCATTTCACGATAGTATACTTTAATCTGGTCTAGAGTTAATTTATCCCAGTTTTCAGCCTCAGCTAATTTAAAGTGTAATACCAATCCGTTTTTTTCAGCATGGTCAAAAACTATTTCCCACTGTTCAAGTTTAGAAACATCATATTTAAACTTATTATTAGGTTCAGTCCAAGGAAATACATTTAAGTCATCTCCACCAAATAACGACATGGACATTGAATTCATTTGTTGGTTTTTCAAATAGTTAACCGCACCAATCAAATTCTTGCCTTTTTGTCCATCCCATGTAGGGTTTCCAGATTGCCAGTCACTGGCATGAGGATTAAATGAATGTTCTGTACAGTTTCCACAACCATTTTTACTAACATCATGATCAAAGTCATTATAATTAAGTAAATTCTCGGGCGAATCTGGACCAAACTTTAAGAAATAATCTCCTGTTTCAGCCCATCGTAGGTAACGACGCTGATTATTAGTGCCCGTTTTCTGGTATTCCAAACGTCCTTTTGCTCTTAGGTCGGGAAGCGTAGCGTTTGTTCCAGTAACATTTCCAACAGCACCCGTTAAGTTGTGTGTTGGACTAGGTAGTTGATTCACATTTTTTAAAGCAACATCTGTACCTGTATAGTAAAGTACTCGATAAGTCCATTGACCTGTTTCGTAAGGTCTCAGATATGCTTTAAAAACCTTACCAGATACAGCATTGGTATTTGCAGCATTACCATCTGCAGCAAAAAAACCAGGGACTCTGATGTTGTTTCCACTTGGATCTGTAAAAACCACATCCATACGGTTGTTTTTAAAGCTTGTGTTAGATTCACTTATATTAGAAGGTAGGGTGAGTGAAACAGCAATTTTGTGCCATTTCCGATAGGGCGATGTACCACTTACGTTGACGGTTTGACTATATCCCGAAAAGGGAATAATAGTCATTAGGATTACTAATAACATCAAACGTGTTATTGGGGCAAATTTAATCATAATAATAAAAAATTTAATAGTTAAAAAAATAACTTAGTTGTCTCTCAACTAAGATTTTAAGTTTGGTTTAGGTTAAATTAAAAGCATTAGTTTTATTTATATTAAGTAAATACCTTACTTTTTATATAAGTTAATACTTGTTAAATTAAATATTTATATATACAATAAGGAAGACATATGATTTTATTAATGCAACAAAATGTTATTTTTTTGAATATTTATTTTTTGATATGATCAGGAAATGTTAGAAATAACGAGGCTATTTAAGGTTTTTATTCAAAACATATTTATTTGAGTAAACACATAAACCCATTAAGATAACGTCAGTTTAATTTTTTTAGAAAAATAATATTAAAGAAATGATTTTCAATTGTTTGTCATTTCTGACAGAGCGAAGTATGAGCCTTTCGACTTCGCTCAAGATAAACTTTCGAGAAATCTCATAAGTATGTCATTCGAATGAGGAACGAAGAGGAATGACATAGTTTCTTTATTAAAACAATTAAACAACTGATTGTCAGGTTTTAATAAGAAGTATGTATTACACTATAAAGGCAACTTGTAAAGAGTTCATTTGTTATAATTTTAGTTCGTTTTGCTTTTAGTTTTTAAGAAGTTTAGACACGAATTTCATGAATTCAGTTATACGAACCAGATCATTTTATATTCCATTATTTTACGAAGCAGACTTTTAGTCTGTCAAACCAAACATAGGAGTGGTTTAGTTATATAGAACTCATCTTGACTTTTTCTATTTCCTAAAAAATGGCTAAAATTCGCCCATATTTTGTTACTTTTTTTATGCTTAGCACAGCTATGCCTTGCAAAAAAATGCCTCATCTGAACAAATTTTATCTCATTTTCGGTTAAAAACAAAAAGTCAAGATGAGTTCATAGTTTAAAACTTAATATTTAAAGCACATAACATAATTGTTGTTACATACATACAATTAGGATGACTTTAATTTTTCAAAAACCTGTTTGTATGTAGCATTATTTGGTGCTATTTGTATAAGCTTTGAACAAGTATTATAAGCCTCAACATGGTGTTTCAAATTAATTTCTCCAAGAAGCTTTACATATAATAGGTTTTCGTTTTCAGGAAAAACAACTAACGCCTTATTAATTATTTCTATCGATTTTTGATTTAAATTTTCTGCTTGAAGTTTTAAAGCATAATTATAGAATGCCCGAATATTTACAGGTTTTTTATCGCATGCTTCAGCAAGATATTTTAAAGCATTTTTAGTATCCCCAATTTCATTAAACAACAAGCCTAGCATATAATAAGAATTGCTATAATCAGGTTCTAATTCAATCACTTTGAGGTAAAGATTTTTAGCTTCTTCAATATTACCTTTTTTATAAAGTAATAGTGCCAAATTCATTCTAGATACATTATAACGATTATCAATCTCTAAGGCTCTTTTATAGGCTTCAATTGCTAGATCCGTGTAGCCTTTCATTTCATTATAAACAGCAATCTGATGTTGACCAGAAGCAAAATCAGCACTCATATCTAATGATTCTAAATATTCTTTTTCAGCTTTATTAAAATCACTATTACCTTCCATGTTGGCTCCAATACTATTAAAATACTTTACCGCAGCAATTCTTACTAATCTCGTAGAGTCTTTTAATAAAGGCTCAATATCTTTATGATAACTTTGATCTTGAATCTTTTCAAATGCACGTACCGCTTCATGTCGCACAAGAATAGAAGAGTCTTTTAAAAACTTTCTAACATCGTTAATTTCTTTACGTGATAGTAAATTGTTTGTGTATTGATATAAGGCAGTTGCTCTTGCGATCTCTGGAAATTTATTCTGAGATATTAGTGTGTAAAAGGCTTCATGATTATCATTATAACCTTCTAGAAGATAATTAGAAAAATGATCAGGGCGTTTAGTGCCGTATTTAGCATCAATAAATTTACTTGCCCATTCAGCAGATTTGTCTTTGTGACACCCGTTGCAAGCGTTTGGCGTTCCATATTTTACGGACTGGTCTGGTCGAGGTACTCTAAAACTATGATCGCGTCTAAAGTCATTACCCATATATGTTTTACCAGTCATGTGACAATTAATGCATTGAGCTCCTTCTGTATTTAATGGGTGATAATGATGTGATTTACTGTTGTATTTGGGTTCATGACAACTTAAACAAAGATTATTTCCAGATTGTTTGAGTTTTAACGAATGTGCATCATGACAGTCAACACAAGTCACATCATTTTGGTACATTTTACTTTGCATAAAAGACCCATAAACATAATCCTCATCTTTTATTTGGCCATCGAGTTCGTAAATAGGATCAATAAGTAAACTAGGACTATAATGATCTAAAAAATGGCCTTTGTAATCGAATTTTTTCGTTATTTGAGATCTTCGGGAATGGCATCTCGCACATTTCTGTACAAGACTTTTTGAAGTCAATGATTTTCCCATATATAATTTCTGGGGCAAAGCATCTGTATTGCCATTTTTATAAAAAGACACATGATTACTTGCAGGACCATGACAGGCTTCACAACTTACATTAATTTCACTATAACTAGTATTGAAAGTGTTCGTATTTGAATCAAAATTTTTATCAAGATTTGTAGAATGGCAATCTGCACAAGCAGTATTCCACCTCATAGCGCCTCCTGTCCAATTTATCCATTCATCGTGAGCCAATTCTAAATTTGGTTGTAAATGGAACCATTTGTTCTTTTCAGTATCCCAGGCGGTTATTAAACATTGATAGGCGCCATCTGGAAATTTAACAATGTATTGTTGCAAAGGAGTTACACCAAAAGTGTATACTATTTTATAATCTTGATAGTTACCATTTTTATCTGCAGTATTTACGTAATAATCATTTCCTCGTTTAAAAAAAGTGTGTTTAACGCCTTTGTGCTTGAATATTTTATTATTGAAATTAGCTAAAACAGTCGTAGAATCAGCAATTTTCATGGCTTGATCATGGTGAGAGCCATTCCAGCTATCATATTCTGATTTATGGCATTCTATACAAGTCTCTTTTCCTACAAATTTTGGATGTTCAGTTTTATTTTGAATATCATTTTTAGGTTGATATTCATTCTTTTTACAAGCAAAAACAATAAAGAATATTATAAGGTAGTAGGCACTTTTTAAATAAAAGCTAATTTTTTGGTGATTCATAATTTTAAAAACTCATTATATAACATTCTTAGTTGCTGTAAACTTGACCTCGATGTGGTTTTAAAGCATCTCTTAGAGGTTTCATTTTATGTTCCTCGACTACTAAAAAGGTTATAGCATGTACATCATTTAAATTTTCGAAGCCAGTAATGGAAATATTTAAATTTTCTAATTGGATATATTCTTTTAAATGAATTTCATGATGTTGTGCTATTTTATTAGCTTCGGGTCCATGAAAATCCCAAATAAGTTTTAATTTACGCATGAAAAAGATGGTGATATATTGTAATTCAAATATAATCTAAAAAAGCGTAATAACGGCTTTTTTTTATCGTTAGTAAAACAACTTGTAATATAGCTATATATTACTATTTTTGTAAATTATTGAATAATTTTAACTTCTATGCAATTAAGATACTTATTTACCTTTTTATTAATGACATTAATATTAAATGTTAAAGCGCAATCAGCTCAGAAAGACGTTCTTTTCTTTGTTGATGATTCGCCCGTGTATACCTCAGAATTTTTAAGAGTTTATAATAAAAACTTAGATTTGGTTCAAGACGAGTCTCAAAAAGATATAGATGAGTATTTAACTCTTTTTACCAATTATAAATTAAAGTTAAAAGAAGCTAGAGCTTTAGGATTAGATGAAAGACCATCATACAAAAGAGAACTATCTAATTACAGGAAACAATTAATAAAAAGCTTTATGACCGATGCAGAGGTTACAGATGCCATGGTGGCTGAAGCTTATGAGCGTATCTCTTATGATGTAAAAGCGACACATATATTAGTGAAAGTTGCAGAAAATGCAAGTCCTGAGGATACATTGGGAGCTTATAATAATATTGTGAAACTTCGAAATAGAGCTTTAAAGGAAGGTTTTGAAAAAGTTAGGAAAGAAGTACATAATGGCCAGACTATTTTTGGCGAAGAATTGGGATACTTTTCTGGTTTTAGTATGGTGTATAAGTTTGAAACTGCAGCTTTTAATACGAAAGTAGGAGAGATGTCAAAGCCTTTTAGAACCCGTTTTGGGTACCATATAGTAAATGTTTTAGACAAACGCAAATCTAGAGGAGAACGCACCGTATCGCATATTATGGTTGTTGAGAAAAAAGGGGATTCTTTAGCAGAAAAACCAGAAGTTAGAATTCAGGATATTTATAAAAAAATTAATCAAGGAGAAAGTTTTGATGTATTGGCCAAACAGTTTTCTGATGACAGAGGTTCAGCTTCTAAAGGAGGCGTTTTACCTGCTTTTTCTAGTGGAAAATTAGGTTCACAAGAATTTGAAGATGTTGCTTTCGGTTTAAATGATGTCGAAGCCGTTTCAAAACCTTTTAAGACTAAATATGGATGGCATATTGTTAAGTTAATTGCAAAAAAGCCTATACCATCATTTGAAGCTATCAGACCAGAATTAGAGCAAAAAGTTAAAAGAGATGATCGTTCTAAATTAATAGACGAAGCTTTATATAAGTCATTAAAAGAAAAGTACCATGTTGCAAATAATCAAGCAGCATTAGACTATTTTGAGTCCATACTTACAGATGACTTTTTTAAAAGAACATGGAAATTACCTAATAATTTTAAAGAGGATATACCATTGTTTAAAATAGGTAAGAAACAGTTTTTTTATAAAGACTTTAGTAACTATTTGTTAAAAGAACAGCGTAGAGGCACACAAAAAACATCATTAAAATCAGTTGTTTTGAAAAAGTATAACAACTTTTTAAATAGCAATTTGGTTAAATATCAAGAAGATAATTTAGAAACAGAAAATGAAGAATTTGCTCATATTGTTAATGAATACAGAGATGGTTTGTTACTATTTGATTTGATGGAAACAACCATCTGGAATGCAGCAAAGACAGATTCTATTGGCGTTGAAGACTTTTACAAAACACATAAAAATAAATATGTATTGCCCCAACGTATAGATGCCGTTGTAGCATCTTCGTCCAAGCAGAAAATATTAAAAAAAGTAACCAAATTGTTTAAGCGAGGGATGGAAGTAGATCAAATAAAAGCGCTTGTAAATAACAATGATAAAATAGAAGTCATGTTTACTTCAGGAATAATGGATGCGAAACACCAAGCACTTCCTAAATCATTTCAATTTAAAAAAGGCATCTCAAAAATTCATAATCATAATGGAACTTTCGTGGTCGTTCAAGTCAATGATATATTAGAAAAAACACAACAAACTCTTGAAGAGGCCAAAGGAACTGTTATGAGTGATTATCAAGTGTTCAAAGAAGAAAAATGGCTAAAAGACTTAAGTAATAAATATAAAATTAAGATAAATCAAGAAGCTTTAAATAGTATAAAAAATAAAATTAAAAAGTAAGTCATTTGGTGGGGGATAAAATCATTGTATTTTTTTTATTAATAACAACCGTATTGTCATGTCGTTTTTTTAAAAAAACTGACGAGCAAATTCCTATTGCCAGGGTCAATGAATCTTACCTGTATTATGAAGACATTAAAGATTTGGTTTCAGATGGTACATCAAAAGAAGACAGCACTCTTGTAGTACAGAGCTTTATTAATCGTTGGGCAACACAACAGTTATTTGTAGATGGTGCCTTGCTTAATTTAAATGAAGAAAAGCAAGACGCGTTTAATAAATTAGTAGCTCAATATAAAAACGATTTATACACCAAAGCATATATTGAAGCATTGGTTAAAAAAAATATAGATACGATAGTTAATATTAATCAAGCGCAAGATTATTATAATAGAAATAAAGAGGTTTTTAAACTAAATGAAGAGCTCCTCAAATTTCGTTACATACATGTAGATGAAAATATTATTGATTTTAAAAACATTAAAGAAAAGTTTAAACGTTATAATGATAAAGATAGAAAAGAGTTAGATTCTATATCAATACAATTTAAATCTTATTCGCTAAACGACTCTATTTGGATACGGTTAACTCAAATAGTTGATAAAATTCCGGTAGTTACCACAGAAAATAAAAAGGAACTGTTAAAAAAATCTAATTTTGTACAACTCAAAGATTCATTAGGAGTATATTTGATGCAAATTAATGATGTTTTATTGAGAAATGATAATGCTCCGCTTGAGTATGTTAAACCTACCATAGATCAAATAGTTATTAATAATAGAAAGCTTGAGCTTATTAGAGAATTAGAAAAAGACATAACAAAAGATGCTATTAAAAACAAACAATTTGAAATTTACGATTAATTTGAAACATATATCAGTTCTATTCATAACCTTGCTAGTAGTAAATGTTGTGTCTTCACAAGAGATCATTGAAGAAGAAGTAAAAGAAGACGTCGTCAAGAAAGTAGATACAACACTTACTTATAACGCTACAAAAGTAGATGGAGTGGCTGCGGTTGTTGGTGATTATATTATTCTAGATTCGGATATACCAAAAAAAAGAGAGCAGATAATAGCAGCAGGAGGATCAGTAGAAGGAGTCACAGATTGTCAATTATTAGGAACATTATTGGAGAACAAATTATATGCTCATCATGCCATTCAAGATAGTATTCAAGTATCTGATGCAGAGATTCGACAAGAAGTAGATTATACAATTCAGCAATTCTTACAACAGAAGCCAGATATAGATGAATTGGTTAAATTCTATAAGCAAGAAGATGAAAAAAGCCTAAGAGATTATATCTTTGAAATTATTAAGGGCAATAAGCTTTCAGGAAGAATGCAAGCTAAAATTGTTGAAGAGGTTGAAATAACACCAGAAGAAGTTCGTGCTTTTTTTAATAAAATACCAGAAGATGAACGACCATTTTTTGGTACCGAGCTTAAAGTGGCTCAAATTGTTGCTAAACCAAAGGTATCTGAAGAAGCAAAACAAAAAGTCATTGACCGTTTAAAACAATTTAAAGTTGATGTTGTTGAAAATGGTGCCAGTTTTCGTTCAAAAGTAGTACTGTACGGAGAAGATCCGGGCATGAAGCAATCGGGTTATATTTACACATTAAATAGAAAAAAACCTAAGATGGTAAAAGAGTTTAGGCAAGTGGCTTTCTCTCTTCAAGAAGGAGAAGTATCTGACCCTTTTGAAACAGAATTTGGGTATCATATTATACAATGCGAAAAAATTAGAGGTCAAGAATACGACGTAAGCCATGTTTTATTATTCCCAAAAGTTTCTAGTGAAGCTGTACAAGAAGCTAAAGAACGTTTAGAAAAAATAAGACAACGTATTATTGATGGAGATATTACGTTTGCAGATGCAGCAAGAGAATCTAGTGATGAGAAAGAAACTCGTGGAGATGGCGGACAACTTATTAATCCAAGAACTCAGGATTATAATTTTGATTTAACAAAAATGGGAACAGAGCAATATGCGCAAATTCAGAATTTAAAAGATAACGAAGTTAGTCAGGTTTTAACAGAACAAGACCGCAAAGGAAACCTTTCGTTTAAAATTATGAAGGTTACAGATAGAATAGATGAGCATAAAGCCAGTTATGCAAGAGACTATTTGAAAATTAAAGAACTGGCGCTAGATGAGAAAAAAATTAAAGCTATTGAGAAATGGCAAGAAGAAAAAATATTAGATACGTATATTAAAATAAGTGGAAAATTTAGAGATTGTGAGTTTTCAGGTAATTGGTTAAAAAAATAATGTATGTCTGATGTAGTAGCCATTGAACAATTTGTAAAACAATATAAAGATTTAAAAACTGAAATTGCTAAAGTTATTATTGGGCAAGATACAGTTGTAAATCAAATTTTAATATCTATTTTTTCTGGGGGACATTCCTTACTCATAGGTGTGCCTGGCTTGGCGAAAACCTTAATGGTAAATACCATTGCCCAAGCATTAGGGTTAGATTTTAAGCGTATTCAATTTACTCCTGATTTAATGCCAAGTGATATATTAGGTAGTGAGATTTTAGACGAAGACCGTCATTTTAAATTTATAAAGGGACCTATTTTTTCTAATATTATTTTAGCAGATGAAATTAATAGAACCCCACCTAAAACACAGGCAGCTCTCTTAGAAGCTATGCAAGAACGTGCAGTTACTGTTGCTGGTCATCATTATAAATTAAGTTTACCATATTTTGTTTTAGCAACACAAAACCCTATTGAGCAAGAAGGAACGTACCCATTGCCCGAAGCTCAATTAGACCGTTTTATGTTTGCAATTAATTTAGATTACCCTTCATTTAATGAAGAAGTAGAAGTTGTTAAAGCAACCACTTCAGATAGCCAAGCAAAAGTGAATTCTTTGTTTTCTGCACAACAAATAATCGATTTTCAACATCTTATTCGTCGTATTCCAGTGGCAGACAATGTTATTGAATATGCGGTTGCCATGGTAGGTAAAACAAGACCTAATGGAGATACGGCTACAGATTTAGTGAAAACATATATAGATTGGGGAGCAGGCCCTAGAGCCTCCCAAAATTTAATTTTAGCAGCTAAAACCCATGCAGTTATTAATGGTAAGTTCTCTCCAGATATCGAAAATGTTCAAGCTGTAGCAAATAGTATTTTAAGACATAGAATTATTAAAAACTATAAAGCAGAAGCTGAAGGTATTTCGGAAAGTCAAATTATTAAAAGTTTGTTTTAATACTTAAGACAGTTTGACTTTTTAGTAAATTGGTATCCTTCCAAGACTAATTTGGTTTCAAGAATTTTTTTATTTCACCTCTTTTTCAATTAAGATAGACTTAAATCCATCAGCTAAATTTTTACTTCGCTGTTGTGGTATATAGTTATAGTAATACATTATATAGTCAATTTGTTTTTTATTGACACAGGGTATATTACCATTACCTGTACTCCAAAAGAATACATCGTCGTCTGGCGAATTAAATTCAAAACCATTAATGGTATGTTTGTTAAATGACGTAACCGTTTTAGAGTTTCTTTCAGGTACTACTAGATGCCTTAATTTAAACTGACTTAATGTCATTGAAAAATGATTATTGGTAAAAGTATTCAGATTTATATTAAAAAATACAGGAAAGGCACTTGCTATAATTGATAGGTAAACTAAAGACACTCCAAGAGACTTGTGTTTTATAATAGAAATAAAAAATTGAATAGATAAAAAGATAATAAAAATAAAGAAAAACCTATACTGAGGGGACGTGTTCCATAACACAATAAACTGCAAGATGGCTAAAGTATAAATCACCATCATACTAGATTTGTCTTTACTCCTAACAATAAACCAAGGAAATATTAATATAAATAAAATATAAATTTTATTAAAAACGCCGTGTAATTTTGGAATGCTAATCCAATATTTAAAGCGCTCTATAACATTTAATGTTGAGACATCAGCATTGTTATTCATACCAGCTAAGTACGTGCCATTATTGTAAAATTCTAAAAGAATTTTTGGTTGTTTCCAATTAACATCCAATATGTCGAGTGATTGAATTGGATAAATTAAATATCCGGAAACTATAGCATTTTTTAAAAGAAATAAGATTAGAATACCCCCACTTAGAATAAAATAGTGGATTATCTTATTTTTTAAGGTGTTGAAATGCTTAATAAACAATATAATTACCAAAATAGATAAAATACCCATGGTCACTTTTACAAAACATAAAAAAAGAACTAGGCTTAAAATAATTTTGAAGTCGTCTACTTCCATGTTTTTATATCCAATTATAAAGAGATAAAAAACATAAGGCGCTAATAAGAAAATAATAAGATCAGGAGAAGGGCTATTGATAAACTGCATTAAGAAGAGGGAAAATATCAAGATCATACCAAAAGCAAAATCTTGAATAGAACCTCTAGGTTTATAGTTATTTAATTTTTCAATTGCGAGGTAACCAATAATAACAAATAGAAATCCATTTAGATCGTTAAAATCAATTGAAAAGAAGGGGAAATTTAAACCAGCTTGTAGGGCGTGCCAGGCGGAGTTTTGACCAAGAAACATATGTAGATTTGCCAAACCTTTTACATAGCCGTATTCATTAAGCCATTTTATAGTTTGGATATAGTAAGATTCGTTGTCCAAAAGATAGGGCTGGGTACTACTTTGCGCCAATATGATAAAAAACAAAAAGAGGTAAAGTAATTTGTAATTTGTTTTTAGTTCACGAATTGATTTTACTAAAGCATTAATATAAAATTTAAACCTATTTCTATATATATATGCGATCAAAATATTTATAGTTAGAATACCTAAATAATATTCAATATGTATCCTTGTGAAAAAGGCAAATACACTTGTAATAATTGTATATAAGAATAACCCTAAAACCTGATGAATAATGATATGGCAATTTTGAATGCCAAAAAATAATCTAAAAAGAATCCCAAAATTGATGGCTATTGTTAAGATGTAAACCCAACTTAAAAAAATAAGTATCATATAAAAATTCTATTATTACAAACTTAAAGATTAATACATTATGAATGGGTTGTTAATTTATCAGTTTTTATTTAAATTATAGTGATAAAAAGCAAATCATATTAATTTATAATGTCACTATAATAAATTAGTATTGCAAGGTCATGTATTACATCGTTTATTTTTAAAACTTTGTTTTTATTTTGTAATTTGCAAGACTTTAAAAAAAATCAAAATTTAAAATATTTTTTATGGCATTTGACATCGATATGATTAAAGGTGTATACACCAAAATGGCTGAACGTGTTGATAAAGCACGTGATATAGTAGGAAAACCATTAACGCTTTCTGAAAAGATTTTGTATTCTCATCTTTGGGATGGCAATCCTACTAAGGCATTTGTAAGAGGAAAGGACTATGTAGATTTTGCACCTGATAGAATAGCGTGTCAAGATGCGACTGCTCAAATGGCTTTACTACAGTTTATGCAAGCTGGAAAATCTAAAGTAGCTGTACCAACTACAGTGCATTGTGATCACTTAATACAAGCTAAGGAAGGTGCTGTAACAGATTTAAAACATGCGAATTCAGTAAGTAGCGAGGTATTTAATTTTTTAGAATCTGTTTCTAATAAATATGGTATTGGTTTTTGGAAACCTGGTGCAGGTATTATTCACCAGGTAGTTTTGGAAAATTATGCATTTCCAGGAGGTATGATGATTGGTACCGATTCGCATACGGTAAATGCAGGTGGGCTAGGAATGGTTGCTATTGGTGTTGGTGGAGCTGATGCTGTAGATGTTATGGCTGGTATGGCATGGGAATTGAAATTTCCTAAATTAATAGGCGTAAGATTAACAGGTAAATTATCTGGTTGGACAGCACCAAAAGATGTGATTTTAAAAGTAGCAGAGATTCTTACTGTAAAAGGTGGAACAGGTGCTATTGTTGAATATTTTGGACCAGGAGCAACATCTATGTCTTGTACGGGAAAAGGTACTATTTGTAACATGGGGGCTGAAATTGGAGCAACCACTTCAACATTTGGTTATGATGATTCTATGGAGCGTTATTTACGTGCCACAGATAGAGCTGATATTGCTGATGCAGCAAATAGTGTAAAAGAACACCTAACTGCCGATGCAGAGGTGTATGCAAATCCTGAGCAATATTTCGATCAAGTTATCGATATCAATTTATCTGAATTAGGACCACTCTTAAATGGACCATTTACACCAGATTTATCGACAGAAGTAGGTTCAGCAATGACGGAAAAAGCCAAAGCTAATGATTGGCCAATTAAAGTAGAGTGGGGATTGATAGGTTCTTGTACAAATTCTTCATATGAAGATTTGTCACGAGCATCTTCAATTGCACAGCAAGCTTTAGATAAAGGGGTTAAAATGAAAGCAGAATTAGGTATTAATCCAGGTTCTGAACAAGTAAGATATACAGCTGAAAGAGATGGTATTCTTGATGTATTTGAGAAGTTAGATGCTAAAATATTTACGAATGCTTGTGGCCCTTGTATTGGGCAATGGGCCAGATATAGTGATCCTAAAAATGCACCTAAAAATAGTATAGTACATTCTTTTAATAGAAACTTTGCTAAGCGTGCAGATGGAAATCCAAATACACATGCATTTGTTGCCTCACCAGAGTTAACAGCAGCAATTGCTGTTGCTGGGCGTTTAGATTTCAATCCATTAACAGATAAGTTAATTAATGAAAATGGAGAAGAAGTTATGTTTGATGAGCCAACAGGATGGGAATTACCTCCAAAAGGCTTTGATGTAAAAGATAATGGATATTTAGCACCAGAAGCTGATGGTAGTCATGTACAGGTATCTGTAAAAGATGATTCAGAGCGTTTACAATTATTAACACCATTTGTACCATTAGGAGATTCCATTACAGGAGCAAAACTGTTAATTAAAGCATTTGGTAAATGTACTACAGACCATATTTCCATGGCCGGACCTTGGTTGCGTTTTAGAGGCCATTTAGATAACATTGCCAATAACACTTTAATAGGTGCGGTAAATGCTTTTAACCAGAAAACAAATTTTGTTAAAAACCAATTAACAGGCGATTATGGAGGTGTACCGGATGTGCAGCGTGCGTATAAAAAAGCCGGAATTAAAACCATAGTTGTTGGTGATCATAATTATGGTGAAGGATCATCTCGTGAGCATGCTGCCATGCAACCGAGACATTTAGGCGTTGCGGCAGTTATAGTAAAGTCTTTTGCTCGTATACATGAAACAAACCTTAAAAAACAAGGTATGTTAGGTTTAACCTTTGCAAATGAAGCCGATTACGATTTAATTCAGGAAGATGATACTTTTAACTTTACAGATTTAAATGCATTTGCACCTGGTAAGCAATTAACTATTGAAGCAGTTCATTCAGATGGGAGTAAAGATGTCATTAAAGTAAACCACACCTATAATCAATCTCAAATAGATTGGTATAATGAAGGTTCAGCATTAAACTTAATTAAAAAGCAAAATGCCGTTTAATTAACTATATCTTATTCATAAAAAAAATCCAGCTTAAAAGCTGGATTTTTTGTTTTTATATTTTTAGACCTGTCAGGTTTTTAAAACCTGACAGGTCTAATAAATCAATAAAACCATTTATAATTGTATTTTTACTGAAACACTTTATATGAATTCTAGAGCAAACCAACTTAAGGCCTTTGATAGATTGTTAACCATTATGGATGAGTTGAGGGCTCAATGTCCGTGGGATAAAAAGCAAACCATGGAGACTTTAAGACACCTTACTATTGAAGAAACCTATGAGCTGGGAGATGCAATTTTGGATAATGATTTAGAGGAAGTTAAAAAGGAATTGGGAGATGTATTGCTGCACATTATTTTTTATGCTAAAATAGGAAGTGAAACGAATGATTTTGATATTGCTGATGTTTGCAATAGTATTTGCGAAAAATTAATTAGCAGACACCCACATATTTATGGCGATGTTAAAGTGGAGAATGAAGAAGACGTAAAGAGAAATTGGGAAAACTTAAAGCTAAAAGAAGGTAAAAAAAGTGTTTTGGAAGGCGTCCCTAAAAGTTTACCTGCATTGGTAAAAGCGAATAGAATACAAGAAAAGGTAGCTGGTGTTGGCTTTGATTGGGAAGCACCTAATCAAGTTTGGGAAAAAGTAGAAGAGGAGTTGGCAGAATTTAAAACAGAAGTACAATCCGGAAATCAGGATGCTATGGAAAGTGAATTTGGAGATGTTATGTTCTCTATGGTAAATTATGCCAGATTTTTAAACATTAACCCAGAAAATGCTTTAGAACGTACCAATAAGAAATTTTCCAAGCGTTTTCAATACTTAGAAGAAAAAGCTAAAGCTATTAATAAACCTTTAAAAGATATGTCTTTAGCAGAAATGGATGTTTTTTGGGAGGAAGCAAAATCGTTATGATCTTTATCTGTAAAGAGGTATTTGAATTTTAAAGAATTTCTAAAGAATATACGAGAAGAAAGTATTTTATTTGGAGATAACTGATAACTGATAAAGTATTAGTATTTTATCTTTTTTAATTACCGTTTGGTATATAAAGTTGAATATTCAAAAAAATATTTGTTTAAATTGTATATTTTTTAATTATCAACTTTTAAATTAATGTTTTGTAGAATAAGTACATTATTCACGTTTTTAGTTTTTTTAATTCATGTTAATGGGTATACACAAAATGTTGCACCTGCTTTAACTGCGACTGGAAACCAAATATATTGTCCTACAATTCCAATTAATATAGTTACCAGTTTCAATATTGTAGATCTGGACGATACAGAAATTGAGGCATTATTTGTTCAAATTTCAACAGGTTATCAATCAGGAGAAGATTTTTTAGCACTTACAGGTTCACATCCAAGTATTTCAACATCCTGGAATACTCTTGAAGGAAAGCTAACCTTAGAAAGCAATACAGCTGGTGGACTAGTTAGCTATATTGATTTAATTACGGCGGTTGAAGCTATAGAGTTTCGAAGTACGAGCACACGCTCATTAGATAAAACATTTTCTATTACTATTGGAGATGCTAATTATTTACCTTCTACAGATCATTATTATGAGTATGTTCCTGCATTAGGTATTACCTGGACTGATGCAAGGGTTACTGCAGAGGCAAGGACATATTTTGGGCTTAAAGGTTATTTAGCAACAATTACATCACGAGAAGAAGCACAACTATCAGGAGAACAAGTTGCTGGAGCTGGATGGATAGGAGGAAGTGATGCCGAAACCGAGGGTGTATGGAAATGGGTTACTGGTCCTGAAAATGGTACTGTGTTTTGGAATGGTTCCATCAATGGGACAACCCCTAATTATGCTAATTGGAATACATCTGAACCTAATCAAGCAGGAGACGAAGATTATGCACATGTAACTGATCCAAATGTTGGTAGAGCGGGTTCTTGGAATGATTTGACTAACACAGGACTTGCGTCTGGAGTCTATCAACCTAAAGGTTATATCGTTGAATATGGTGGCCTGCCTGGAGACCCTAGTCTCAATATATCTGCAAGTACAAGTATTTATACGGCTAGTATCATTGATAGTGAAGGGAGCTCCAGATGTGGAACTGGAACACTTACCCTTACTGCGACACCTTCTTCTATTGCAACAACAGTACTTTGGTATACTTCTGCCACGGGAGGAAGTCCAATAGGTTCTGGAATGTCATTTACAACACCAATAATAAGTACAACAACAACCTATTATGCCTATGCGTCTATTAATGGATGCACCGTAGGAGATAGAATACCCATACGAGCTGAAGTTATCGCTATTCCAACCATATTATCTGTTAATGGAGATGTTGTTTGTGAATCAGGGGCTGGGGTTTTAAGTGCAACCCCATCATCAGGACATGTTAATTGGTATGATTCAGTCACTTCAGTCACTCCACTTTTTACAGGAAATAGATATACTACACCAGTACTTTCTAATACAACTACTTATTATGTCGAAGCAGAAACAGCAACACTTACTAGTTGTAAATCGACATCCAGAACTCCAGTTATTTTAACAGTACAAAAAACACTTCCACCAACAGCTGTTAGTACATTCCAAACGTTTTGTGACATCGAAGAGGCTTCTATTTCAGATTTAGTCGCTACTGGGGATGCAATACAATGGTATTCAACAAGTACAGGTGGATTGCCATTAGATACTACTGAAAAATTAGTTCATACTACCTATTACGCAACACAAACGGTCAATAATTGTGAGAGTATATTGAGGCTCTCTGTGGATGTAGAAATTTATGAAACAGTAGAAGTGCTTCAATCTGAAGATATTCCTGCTTTATTCGAGTGTGATACAAATGCGGATGGAGATGATACAAACGGTTTTTCTACTTTCGATTTAACTTTAAATGAAACCATATTGTTAAATGGTAAAAATGCGGCAGATTTTACTTTTTCTTATTTTATAGATAACGCCTATAACATCCCCATATCAATGCCTTATAATACTTTCGAGAATACCATTAAGAATGGACAAGCCATATATGTTAGAATATCAAATAATATACATAGCTCGTGTTATACTAATACTTCGTTTGAAATTGCTGTACCTGCTAGAGCTACTATAGACATGGAAGATATTACCATTGTTGAGCTGACTGATAATAATAGCATCGCCATTAATAACGAAAATAATAATTTAGGTAATGTAGCGTATGAATTTGCTTTGGATGACATATTAGGCCCTTATCAAGATGAACCATTTTTTGATCGGTTAGAGGCTGGATTGCATACTATTTATGTACGGGATAAAAATGAATGTACTAGTGTCAAATTAGAGGTATTTATTCTTGGGTTTCCTAAGTTTTTCACACCCAATAATGATGGAAGTAATGATACTTGGCAAGTAAAAGGATTAGGAACAGATTTTTCTAATGCTTCAGTTGTAAATGTTTATGACAGGTATGGTAAGTTGATTAAACAATTAAATGCTAGGAATGGTAAGTGGGATGGTACATTTAATGGAAGCCAATTACCAGCATCAGACTATTGGTTTGTTGCACAGCTTATAGATCAAACAGGCACAAAACGCATTTATAGAGGGCATTTTAGCCTAATTAATTAACTAAATCACCACACGTTTTTATCTTTGTTAAACAATAATTCTAATAAAAATCCTTAATTTTTTGAAGTTTACTTTGCCAAAGTTTTAGAGATTCTTTGTGTGTTTTAATGTTTTGATGAACTTCTTTTACAAGCGGATTATCATCATTAACATTTGTGAAAAACTGTAGATTATTTTCTAACTGATTAATTTGACTTTTTACTTCATCAATTTTTTTACGAATAAAGACACGTTCGTTATCTAAGTTTCTATGATCGTCATCAGAAGTATTAATGTTATCCAGTTTGTTTTCAAACTTTATCATTTCAACTTCATTTTTATCCATTTCTAAACTTGTAAGCAAGCTATCTATAGTCTTTTGAAATTTACCTTCAATATATCGTTTATCATTTGGTACTTTTCCAAAAGTTCGCCATTGCATGATTTGTTCTTTTATAAGAGCTAGATTTTTCTCTTTAGTTTCTTCTGTTAATTTTAACTCTTTAAGAGCTCCTAAGAATTCATTCTTTTTATTGAACGCATCTATGTTTTCTTGATTAGCAGCATTTCTTTTGGCATGTAATCTATCGAAATAACTATTGCATGCAGCTTTAAATTGCTTCCAAATTTTGTCACTATCCTTTCTAGGTACATGACCTATTTTTTTCCAATCGCTCTGAATTTTTTTCATCAAAGGCGTTGTTGCTTCAAAATCATCACTATCTTTATTATCTTCAGCTATTTTAATTAGATCTAATTTTAGTTGTAGATTATTATATTGTTCTTTTTTAAGACCTTTATAAAAAGCATTTTTTTGCCTGTTAAAGATGCGCACAGATTCTTTAAACTTAGCCCAAGTACTTTCATTTACTTTTATTGGTACTTTTCCAGCATTAAAAAAGGCGTTACGAAGTTCTTCAATTTCTTTAATTTTCTTTTGCCAAGCACTGTGGGACTTGTTCTCTTCTGTATTTACAGCGTTAATTTTAGCTATAATTTCAAGCTTGGTTTCTAGATTTTTTTCGTAAACTTTATCTATTTCTTGGTAGTAAACTTGTCGTTTATCATTAATAATTTTTGTGGCTGCTTTAAAGCGTTCCCAGATTTCTTCTCTGTGCTCTCTAGCTACAGGACCAAGTTCTTCTTTCCACATTTTATGTAGTTCTTGTAGCTCTCTAAAAGAACGCATAACATTATCATCTTGAGCTAACTCTTCAGCTCGGGCAATAATTAATAACTTCTTTTCTAAGTTATGTTTAAAATCTAAATCTCGTAAATCTCTATTTAAGTGTAAGAAATCGTAAAATATCTCTACGTGGTGGTGATAACTATTCCAGGCATTATTATACTTGTCTCTTGGTATAGGGCCCGTTGTACGCCAGCGTTCTTGTAATTCTTTAAAGTGCTTATAAGTTGTGTTTATATTCTCTTCTAGGTTTATTAAGCCTTTTAACTCTTCAATGATCTCTAGTTTATTAGCTAAATTTTGCTTTAGGTTTTTTTCTAAACCTTGGTAATGTTCGTTTAATCTTTTTCGATATTCTTTATAAGCTTCTTTAAATCTTTTTTGAACAGGAGAGGAATAATAAAAATCTATTTCGTTACCACCATCATTTAAAAAATCTTCTTTTTTCTCATCTATTAAAGCTTGAAACTTAGTTTTAAACTCATTATTTATATTGTCTACATGAGATTTTATGGCTTGTACCTTTTCATTTTTTAAAAGTTTCTCTAATTCAATAGCAAGTGCTTCTAAAGACATCGTGTCATAAGCTTTAACTTCAATAGTATGTCTTTCTTTATTACCTTCGTCTTCTGCATCTTCTGCATTAGACTCTTCTATTTCGTTAATGACTTTATCTGCTTCTTTTTCTGTTTCAGGAGCTTTGGTTTCGGTTTTAGTGTCCGATTCGAGTTTTGTATTTTCGTTAGGACTTTCAATGTCTTTACTATTTTTGCTAACAGCTTCATTTGTATCAACTACATCCTCAGAATTGGCAGTATCAGCCTTTTCAGTTTTGTCATTTGACTCTGATGAAGCGTCGTTAGTTGAGTCACTATTAGATTGATTCACTATTGAAGTTTCTTCATTACGATCTTCAGTTTCTGCTGTTTTAGCTTCAGTATCAGTACCTATCTCAACATGTGCTTCTGTCTCAGGTTCTTCAATGTCTTGCTTATCAACTGTTTCATCAGTATTAACTGCATCCTCAGAACCAGTAGCATCCTCAGTCCTGTCAATCTCGTCATTTGATTCTAATGAAGTGTCATCGTTCGTTGTATCATTAGATAGACTTACAATTGACTTATCTTCATTGTTTTCTTCTATTTCTTGCAGTTTTTTATTATCAGACATTTTAAAAAATGTTAAGGTTCAT
This sequence comes from Flavivirga rizhaonensis, assembly GCF_004791695.1. Classification (GTDB taxonomy): domain Bacteria; phylum Bacteroidota; class Bacteroidia; order Flavobacteriales; family Flavobacteriaceae; genus Flavivirga; species Flavivirga rizhaonensis. The sequence continues at coordinate 33,500 of NZ_SRSO01000001.1, forward strand.
TAAATACTTTAGACTTTAAATATACTAACAAGTCTTATTATTTACAAAGAATAAGAAGGGCTTTTAACTATTGTAAGACCGTTTAACTATAAATCCCATATAGACCAGGCCTTTTCTGCTTGTAATTTTAACATATTAAGTCCGTTAATTATTACAGCATTATGTTGTTTGCCTAATTTCAAGAACTTGGTTTCTTCTGGATTGTATATTAAATCGAATAAAATATGTTGATTTGTTATAGATTGGTATGGGATGTTCGGGCAATCATCAACATTTGGAAAGGTGCCTAACGGCGTACAATTTATAATTATTTGGTGTTTTTTGATAACATCATCAGTCAAAGAATTATAAGTAAAACCAATTCCTTCTGATTGATTTCTTGAAACATATTGATATGAGATACCTAGTTTTTTTAAACTGTAGGCAATAGCTTTACTGGCTCCACCGGTTCCTAAAATCAGTGCATTTTTATGATGTGCTTTTAAAAAAGGTTCTATCGTTTTCTTAAAACCATAACAGTCTGTATTATAACCTACTAATTTTCCTTTTTTAGTAATTTTTATGGTGTTTACTGCGCCTATAGCTTTTGCTTTTTTATTTACTTTATCTAGGTATGGTATAACGACTTCTTTATAGGGTATGGTAACATTTAGCCCCTTTAAATTTATAGTGTCTTTTATTATAGAAGGAAATAGATCGATTGTTTCAATATCGAAGTTTTCATAGGTCGTACTAACTATCTTTTCATTTTCAAATTTCTTTTTAAAATATGCTCTTGAAAATGAATATGATATATCTTTACCTAATAGTCCTAATTTATTCATGAGTTTTTCTGGTTTTTTGTCCGTACCATTCCAAGGCTAAAACAATACCAATTCCAAAACAAACGAATGCAATGGCATAGTAGGTTTCTGTATTTAATTCTGGAATGAAACGCTTATAATTTTCTATTATTTTTTGGCCTGTCGAATCTAAAACAAAATTACCATCAATATCCATTTTATATGCCGTTTTTTTCCATGGCCATACAACACCTAGTGAACCAATGATGAAACCTATAATGACAGATATTGTTATGCTCTTGTAGTGTTTCAAAATATAACTAAGTGCATGAGAGAAAGTGACTAAGCCAGCTACAGACCCTAATGTAAAAACAGCTAAAACTTTGAGCATTCTTATACGTTCTAAATTATCAGTAAAAGTGAAATTACCTCCTAGAACTTCATAAACGGTATCATAGAGTGCATTTACAGAATCCACTAAAAGGAGCACATAGTTGCCTAATAAAATGAGTATGAAAGAACCTGAAAAACCAGGAAGTGTCATTCCTGAGACACTTATGATGCCACAAAAAAATACAAACCAAAGGTTGTCGTTTTCTTTTGCAGGATTAAAAAAACTAATACTTAAGCCAACTATTATTCCAATAACTAATGAGGTATAAGTTTTGAGGTTCCAATCTTTAAAATCTTTATTTATGTAATAAATAGATCCTATTATCATTCCAAAAAACACACTCCAAACATAAAGCTCATAGTATTTTATTAGGTAATCTAAAACTTTAGAAATACTAAAGTAGCTAATAATCATTCCTAAGAAAAGTAGACTTAAAAAACGACCGTTTATATAATTAAAAAAACTTTTAAACCGACCATTAATAAGTAATTTAAAAGCTTTAATATTTACTTTTTTAAGTGAATAAATAAACTCTTCGTAAAAACCAGCAACAAAAGCTACAACACCTCCAGATACACCAGGAACTTTATTGGCAGCTCCCATACCTAATCCTTTTAGAATAAGAAAAATTTTATCGGTAAGTGTCCTGGTACTTTCCATTATTGTTTTTTTGAACCTACTTTTTCTAGAATAAAAATAGTTAAAAAACCAATAATCATTAAAATAATAGCAAACAAAAGTTGGCTTTCACTATCGAAAGAAAAAGGAGAAATACTTTCTTGTAAAATGGGTGTTTTTATGCCTTTGGAATTAGTATGCCATGTTAACGTTTTTTTCCATGGCCATACTTTATTTAGAGATCCAAAAATAAAACCAGTAAGTAATGCTAATGTAATATTATGATAATGTTTGAAAAGCCATTTTAAAATATGACTAAAACTAAGTAGTCCTACAAGGGCTCCACCAACAAAAACAAGTATTTTCTTTATATCTATATCATGAATAGCATCGCTAAGCGTTTTATATGCGCCTAAAATTATTAATATAAAAGATCCTGAAATACCAGGTAATATCATGGCACAAATAGCAATAGCTCCAGCAAAAAACAGGTATAAAGAACTTTCACTTGTCGTTAAAGCTGGAAGCCTTGTAATATAAAAGGCAATCCCAGCACCAACAATTAAAGCTATGATTACAGATGTATTCCATTTAGAAATTTGTTTTCCAACAAAATAAATGCTGGCCACTATTAGTCCAAAAAAGAATGACCAAATTAAAATAGGATGATTTTCTAATAAATACTTGGCAAGTTTCATGAATGATACAAAACTGATTATAATACCAGCTGCCAATGCAAGTAAAAAATTTCCGTTTAATTGTTCCCAAAAAGCTTTCAAACCTTTACTGAAGAGCGTTTTAAAAAGAGAAATGTTTATATTACTAATAGATGAAATTAGTTCTTCGTAAATACCAGATATGAATGCAATAGTACCGCCTGAAACACCAGGGACTGCATCTGCAGCTCCCATAGCTAAACCTTTTAAAGAAATAATGAAATAATCGATTAAACGTCTTTGCATATTCTGATTTTTAAACTAAAATCAAAGGTATACATTTTAATAAACATTCATGATTAAAAATTCGACTAGAAATTAAGAATATTATTACCAAACACGTTCATATTTAGTGGTTATATGGGCATTATACGAATAGTGGAGTCTATGTTAACGAAAAAACTCATTTTAAACACCAACCTCTAATTTTGTAGCTTGTCGCCTTGAGCATTATCAAAATATAAAATGTATTTTATATTGAAGATACCTAGCGAAGCTTAACGAAAGACCATAAAAATATACAAGTTTAAATGGGTTTCGACTTTGGCCTGTCTTGATTTCTTGAACTTGAAAGACTCGGACTGATAAAAAGCGTGTAATTTGTGTATTTTCAGTAAAATAATACTATTTCAACCCTCCTAATTTTGATAAAATCGAAATTGTCCTCTCTTTTGAAAAAGGAGGAATCTCATCCTTCTGATATTTTTCGTCACTCATCAAGGTTATTTTACAGTCCTATTTTTAAGTAGTGCTTTTACCAGTATTCTGTTAGAAACTTTAGGGAAAAGTTCTTCGATTATAAAGGCGTATTCTTTATTATAACGAATTCCATTTTTTAAATGGAAAGTACCTTTGTCATTTTCGTTTAGAGAAAAATATAAACCAGCTAAACGGTATTCCAACTCAGCGTTTTCGGGATAAAATTCCTGCGCTTGCTCAAAATTATAAATAGCAGCTTGCGGTTCGCCAAGTTTGATTAATAAATCACCACGAGATAACCATGTATTGAGTTCATAATTTCCTAATTCCAGAGTTTTTTTGAATCCACGTTCTGCTTCTTCATAAAAGTTAAGGCGTTGGTTAATTTGTGAATATAATTTCCAATAGATAACATTTTCAGGATCTATATTAATTGCTTTATTTATATAATATAATGCTTTTTGGAAATTCTTTTTTCTGTTATAATATTTTGTTATTGCTATCCAGCCTTTATCTAATAAAGGGTCTTCATGTACAGTCTTGTAATAGTATTGAACAGCTAAATCATCATTTCTTAATTTTTCATGGCAGCTGCCTATACGTAATAAAGCAAAAGATGTTGGTTCATCTAGTTTTAAGGAAATACTATAATTTTCAATGGCATCTTCATAACGTTTCAATTCCTCAAGGACTTTTCCTCTTTCTAGGTATGCACCTACAAAAGTATCGTCAGAAATAATAGCAAAATCAAAAGCAGCCAATGCTTTTTTATGCTTTTTTAAGGCGTAGTATTGTTTTCCTAATTGATGCCATGCTACTTCACAATATGGGTTTTTGTCCAGAAATGTATTTAAATAAGAAATAGCCTCTTCATTTTGACCTAGATATTCAAAGCAATATATTACATTGTAAAGTGAAGAATAGTCATCCATATCTTCATCTAAACATTTTATGAAATATATTTTGGCATTTTCAAATTGGTCTAAAAAGAGATATTCCATACCAATTAAAGAATACAAATCAATAACATCATCTGTGAGCTCTAATGCTTTTTTTAATACATCTATAGCTTGTTGATGCTCATCTTTTTTAGATAATATGTTGGCTTTTTGAATGTAGATTTCCTCATTCATGGGATCTAGACTATAAAGCTCATTCAATAAAGTGTCTGCTTTTACTAGTTTATCTTCGAAAACATAAACTTCAACTTTAAAAAGTCTTAGATTTATAGATGTGGTATGTTGGTCTAGACCTAATTTAATCGCTTTTTTTGCTAAAGCTATTTTGCCTTGATTTAGATAATAGTGAATAATGTTTTCAAACTCTTCAGAATCGAAGAATAAAACATGATTTGTTTTTAGCATCGATTCAAATTTCGACAAAGGTAAATTGTTATTGTCATTATGACTAAACTCCATACACACTATTGTAAGTTTCTATATGAATAAATTTAAGCTTCTATTTGCCTTAATCATGACAGGCCAAGTAAATGTTTTTAACAAAGTAATCAACAACTATGCCTTTTGTGGAGTTTTAGGCTTTTTGATTTGATTTTCAGAAAGTTGAGAGGTGTGGTTAGTCTTCAATAGTACTTAAAGCCTTAATAATTATTGAGCAGCCTTTAGAAATTTCTTCATTTGTAATGGTTAAAGGCGGCGTTATTCTTACTGCTTTAGATTCAAAAAGGAGCCAAAATAGTATTAAACCTGCTTCTTGGCACTTAAGAATTAATGAATTTGTTATCTCTTCTGAAGGTGTTATAATGGCAAGCATAAGTCCTTTTCCTCTAATTTCTTTAATAAGCGGATGTACCAGAAGTTTACGAATTAATTTTTCTTTTTCTAGTGCTTGCTGCATTAAGTTACTTTCTGTTATTTCTTTCAAGGTTGCCAGAGCAGATGCCGCAATAACAGGGTGACCTCCAAAAGTCGTAATATGTCCTAATTTTGGGTTGTCCTGTAATAACTCCATGAGTTTTCCAGATGCTGTAAAAGCTCCTATAGGCATACCGCCACCTAAACCTTTACCAGTAACTAAAATATCTGGAATACAATTATAATGCTCAAACCCAAAAAGCTTACCTGTTCTGCCTATACCTGGTTGAATTTCATCTAAAATCAGAAGCGCTCCAACAGCATCACATCGGTTTCTTACCTTTTCTAAATACGCTTCTTGTGGTTCTATAAAACCAGCACCACCTTGTATTGTTTCTAAGATTACGCAAGCCGTTTTAGTCGTGATGTACTCTAAATCGGTTTCATTATTAAAGGTAATGAATTGTACATCTGGTAATAATGGTCTGTATGCTTGTTTTCTTTCTTCATACCCCATAATACTCATAGCTCCCATGGTGTTACCATGATATGCTTTATGTGCTGCTATAATTTCACTTCTTCCAGTAGCACGTTTGGCTAGTTTTAAGGCGCCTTCAATGGCTTCGGTACCCGAATTGGTTAAATATGTTTTTTCTAGAGAACTGGGGAGATTGTTAGCTAATAATTTAGTGAGCTCTACAGCTGGTTTCTGGATATATTCTCCATATACCATGACATGCAAATAACTGTCTAATTGAGCTTTAATTGCATTTATAACTTTAGGATGATTATGCCCTAAAGGGCACGCCGAAACTCCAGCTACAAAATCTAAATATGCTTTATTATCGGTATCATAAATATAGGAACCGCTAGCATGAGAAATTTCCATAGCTAATGGGTGAGGCGTTGTTTGTGCTTGATATTTAAAAAAATCTGATTTCACTATTTCCTGTTAGGAGGGTTAGCTTTAGATTCAATAAGTTTCTTTCGGTTTTGTTTTATAGTTTTTGGAGTCAAAGGAACTTGTTTCTTTTCAACTGGTTTTGGAATATTTCTCGATGCTTTTAAGGGCTTTTCTCTGTTGTTTTTTGGTCGAGTATCGGAATTTTCAATGCGTTTTAGCATCTCTTCGTCAAAGAATTCTTCTTGAGGAACATAATCTTCTAATCCTTTTATAACAGGTAATACTAAAGGAGGATCATCTTTAAATAAATCCTCTACACTCATAGGACGCTCATCTTCACGCCAATCAAAACCTTTTAAGATTTTTTCTTTTTCTGGATATTCAGATTCAGGATATAATTTACCATCCACTTGATTTATTCTATTATATTCTTCTATATCACCGGCAGCAAAAAGCATGGAAATACTTCCCGATTTAGCTTTGTCAATCCCTATAAGTTCTTGCTTATCATTGCGAGTATAAAAAATAGACTCAGCATTTTTGACGATATCAACTTGCCTTAGCTCATTTTCTTCATTAAATAGACCTGTTAATCGCATGCCGTAAATTTGATTATAACCATTTTCACTTATCGTGTCTTTACTAATAATAAAGGCATTATTGAAAACCCTTAGCGAATCTATTTTTTCTGTTTCTGTATTTGAAATTAAATGAATGGTATCACCTGTCATTTGATTTTTTATATTCCAGATAATAGGTCTTCGTTTTGTGGAAAACTTATCGCCAGACGAAAACCGGTCTATATTTATTAATTCGGTAATACCAGTTCTTTGGTTTGAATGTATGGAATCTGCTTTGCCGCTAAGATCAGACTTAAATATTTTAGCATTATAATAAGCTCTGATAATACGATTTTCAGGCTTTCCAGTTACCATGATTTTATCTGCGTGCATATAGATAGAATCATTTTCTTGCTGTGTAATTGCTAAAGCTCGCTTTGTAATAAATACAGAATCTTTTTCTTTCCCTCTAAAAACTTCGGCGTAATGTCCCTTTATGATACTATTATTTATAGTATCTGTTACTTTTATGTTATTGGTAGCCGAAGCAAAACTAATATTATTATCAAAATACAGACTGTCTCCTTCTATAATACGATTATCATAATCTATTCTTGCTTTTTTTAAGGCATAGCCCACTTTATTTTCGGTATCGTAAAATCCTTTTTCACAATACGTTACGCTTGTTTCTGTTGTTATTGTTGATGGACCAAATAAATAAGCATGACCGGTATCTGAATAGAAATCGAAAAAATTGGAATTAATGGTCGATTCTTTATTTACTAATACTACATCTTCAACAAATTGGTATTTTTTAATATCCATGTAATACCTCCCAATTTTACTTGTAATAGTACCAGATGAATCCTTTACAACTGTTCCACCATTTTTATAAAAAGCCTGTTGTTTGGTGCGGTCTAAATATAAAGTGTCTGAAGATATTGTAGAATTAGGGTCTTTTAAGACAACATCTCCACTTGCAAATGCTAAACCAGTCAGACCACTATATTCTACATATTTTGAAGTCATGTCTATGGTATCACCTTGTTTTAATTGAACGTTACCATAAGCTTCAATGAAATTTTCTTTACCATAGTGAATGGCTTTATCGCACCACATATTTGCTCCTTTATGTTTTATATGTACTTGTTGTGCATCATCACGGGTTAGCACTTTGGCACCTGGGTAGTTATCTTCATCTATAGTAAGTTTACCAGCGTATTCAATTTCAATTTTCTTTTTTTCTTGGGCATTGGTTGTTAATGAAACAAAACCAATAATAAGGATGAAAAATAAAACTTGTAGTTTGTTCAAAATATAAAAAGTTTGTCGTAAAAATAACGATTATAATGATGTTTAATTATCTGTTGTGTATTTTTTATGATTTGGAATAAAACAAAAACCGCTCCAAAATACTTTGAAGCGGTTTTTATAATAAAAATATGTCTAATATTTAGTGAACCAACTGCTCTCTAAAAATAGTCTGTTTTCTATCAGGTCCTACAGAAACAATAGTAATTGGAATTTCTAGTTCTTTTTCTAAAAATTCAATATACTCGTTTAAAGCTTGTGGTAATTGAGAAGCTTCAGACATTTCTGTTAAATCTTCTTCCCAACCATTAAACTCGGTATAAATAGGTTCTACGTTTTCTGGTTCAATATTATAAGGGAAATGTTCAATAACGTCTCCTTTGTATTTATAAGCGGTACATACTTTTAAAGTTTTAAAACCAGAAAGAACATCGCCTTTCATCATCATTAATTGCGTAACGCCATTTACTTGACATGCGTATTTTAAAGCGATTAAATCTAACCAACCGCAACGTCTTGGACGCCCTGTGGTAGCTCCAAACTCATTACCAACGCGTGCCATAGTTTCTCCATCTTTATCAAAAAGTTCTGTTGGGAAAGGACCAGAACCTACTCGCGTTGTATAGGCTTTAAAAATACCAAATACATCACCAATTTGGTTGGGCGATACGCCTAACCCTGTGCAAGCGCCAGCGGCTGTTGTATTACTTGATGTTACAAATGGATAAGTGCCAAAATCGATATCTAATAACGATCCCTGAGCGCCCTCAGCAAGAATTGTTTTCCCAGATTTTTGTGCTTGATAAATATATTCTTCAGAATCGATAAACTTTAAAGATTTTAAAACGTCTATAGCTTTAAAAAACTCTACTTCAAGCTCTGCTAAATCATATTCTATATCTACATTGTAAAAAGAAATCATCGATTCATGCTTATCTGCCAAAGCTCTATAACGTTCTTTCCAGTCACTTAATTCTAAATCGCCAACACGAATACCATTTCTACCAGTTTTGTCCATGTAAGTTGGGCCAATACCTTTAAGAGTAGAACCTATTTTAGCTTTCCCTTTAGATGCTTCACTAGCAGCATCTAACAAACGATGCGTTGGTAAAATGATATGTGCTTTACGAGAAATAACTAAGGATTTTCTATAATCTACATTTTGTTCTTCCAGTTTGTCTAGTTCTCCTTTAAAAATAACAGGGTCTATAACAACGCCATTACCTACTAAATTTGTAGCATCATTATGGAATATGCCAGAAGGAATAGTATGTAAAACATGTTTTCTGCCATTAAAAACCAAAGTATGCCCTGCATTAGGACCACCTTGAAAACGTGCAATAATATTGTAGTTAGAGGTAAGTACGTCAACAATTTTTCCTTTGCCTTCGTCCCCCCATTGTAATCCTAGTAGTAAATCTACTGCCATTGTAAAAAATTAGTTAAGTGTTTGATTTTCTATTTCCGTAAAAATAGAGTGAATGGTTATTAATTTCTATATCGAAGATTTCTTCGATTGTTTTTTTAATAGATTGAATTCTAGGGTCGCAAAACTCTATAACTTCTCCTGTATCAGTTAGTATAACATGATCGTGTTGTCTATCGAAATATGATTTTTCGTAATGTGCTTGGTTCTGTCCAAACTGATGTTTTCTTACCAAACCACATTCTAGAAGTAATTCTATGGTATTGTAAAGTGTAGCACGAGAAACACGATATTTCTTGTTTTTCATGCTAAGATATAAGGATTCTATATCGAAATGTTCTGTATTATTATAAATTTCTTGCAGTATAGCGTAGCGTTCGGGAGTTTTTCGGTGCCCGTTATTTTCTAAAAAGCTAGTAAATACGCTTTTTACGATGTCTTGATTTTTTGTATCTGCCTTTGCATTCATAATTTCGTCGCAAATTTACACTTTTTTTACACTCTAGTAACCTTATCTATACCATTAATTTTTTTTAACTTCTCTAAAAGTTTTTTTATAATGGTATTATTTTTCACAACGACATTGATTTTTCCAGAGAATAAACCATCGTCACTTTCAAAACTTAAGCTCTTCATATTCACATGCATATTGTCTGAAATGATAGAAGTGATATCACTTACTAATCCTATATGATCAATTCCTGTAACTTTAATTTTAGCCAAGAACTCTTGTTGCGAAGAGTCTACCCATTTAGCTTGCATAATTCTGTAAGCATAATTGGATTGTAAACTAAGCGCATTAGGGCAGTTTTTTTTATGAATCTTAATACCTTCATTAACGGTTAGAAAACCAAAAACTTCATCTCCAGGAATTGGGTTGCAGCAATTAGATATTTTGTAGTCTAGTTTTTCCTCTTCTTTACCGAAGACTAAAGAATCGTATTTAGCAGTAACTTCTTCTTTTTCTAAGTCTTCCTTTTTTATAGTTGCTTTTCTGGTAATTTTATTTTTAATAAAACTCATTAAAGCGTTGCTTCTGGAAGCTGCATAGCTTTTAATCATGGTATTGTCAATAGTACCAATACCAACCCTATAAAATAAATCTAAACTTGTTTTAAGCTTAAAATAGTTAACTAGCTCGTTTGTAGAGGCTTCGTTTAGCGTTATTTTTAGTTGCTTTAGTTTTCTTCTAAGAATTTCTTTGCCATCTTCGCCAATGCGTTTTTTATCTTCTTTTAAGGCTGATTTTATTTTGCTTCTAGCTCTAGCTGTGGTGGCATAGTCTAACCAGTTGGCATTGGGTTTTGCCGTTTCAGAGGTTAAAATATCTACCTGGTCACCACTTTGCAATTCGTGACTCAATGGCACTAATTTACCATTTACTTTGGCACCTCTTGTTCTCATACCAACTTCGGTATGAATATTAAAAGCAAAGTCCAATGATGTAGCGCCTTTCGGTAATGATTTTAATTCTCCAGTAGGTGTAAATACAAAAATTTCCTGAGAATAAAGGTTAAGTTTAAATTGCTCAACAAAATCTACTGCATTGGTGTCTGGGTTTTCTAAAGCTTCTTGAAGTTTATTAATCCAACTTTCTAAATTATCTTCTTTCTCGTTATCCTGTTTGTATTTATAGTGAGCGGCATAGCCTTTTTCGGCAATTTCATTCATACGTTCACTTCGTATCTGAACTTCTACCCAACGTCCTTTAGGTCCCATAACGGTAATATGTAAAGCTTCATATCCTGTAGATTTAGGAGAGGAAATCCAATCACGAAGACGTATGGGATTAGGTCTAAAATGATCTGTTACAACGGAGTATATTTTCCATGCGTAAAACTTTTCATTAACCTCGTCGCTTTTGTAAATAATTCTTACCGCAAATTTATCGTATACTTCATCAAAAGATACCCCTTGTTTAAGCATTTTTTTTCTAATTGAAAAAATAGACTTAGGTCGTCCTTTTATAGTATAATCAAAACTTTCTTTATTTAATGAGTTCCTTATTACCTCACTAAATTCTTCAATATATTTATCTTGCTCTTCCTTGCTTTCTTTTATTTTATCAAAAAGGTCATTATAAACATTTGGTTCGGTATACTTTAAGCCCAAGTCTTCAAGTTCGGTTTTAATGTTGTATAAACCAATTCGGTGTGCTAACGGTGCATAAATATATAAGGTTTCTGAGGCTATTTTTTCTTGTTTATCAGGACGCATCGATGCCATTGTTTGCATATTATGGAGCCTGTCTGCAATTTTTATTATGATAACACGTACATCGTCATTAAGTGTAAGAAGCATTTTACGGAAATTTTCTGCCTGTAAAGACACATTCATGTCTTTTTCCTTACTTAAAGAAGATATTTTTGTGAGACCATCTACAATGGTGGCTATTGTTTTTCCAAATAGTTTTTCAATGTCTTTTATTTTATAATCCGGACTATCTTCAACAACATCATGGAGTAGGGCAGCAGCAATAGAAGTGCCATCCAATCCGATTTCCTGAGCAACTATTTTTGCTACAGCTAAAGGATGAAAAATATAAGCTTCTCCAGATTTTCTACGTTGGTCTTTATGACCATCTATAGCAACATCAAAAGCTTTACGTATTAGTTTTTTATCATCACCAGATAGCGTCGTGTAGCTAACTTTTAATAATTCTTTGTAGGCTTTAGTAATTGCTGCATTTTCTTTTTCAATATCTTCCTCTGTCATGGATTAAAAGTAAGATAAAGAATATTAACCACCAACATGATTTTTGGTTTTTTATACCTGATTTTTTAAGGATTAGGAGTTTAAAAAGTTTACTAATTGAAGAATAGCTTTTCCTCGATGGCCAATACGATTTTTAAGCGTCAAGTCCATTTCAGCAAACGTTAGCTGGTATCCTTTAGGTTTAAAAATGGGATCATAGCCGAAACCAAGCTTACCTTTTTTAACGTGCGTTATTTCTCCCTCACATATGCCTGTAAAGGTGTGTTGTTTATTATTAAGCTGTAATGTTATAACTGTTTTAAATTGTGCATTTCTACTAGTTTTTGTGTTTAACTCAGTCAGTAATTTATTCATATTGTCATTAGCATCGCGTTGCTCGCCAGCATAACGAGCAGAGTAAACTCCTGGTGCTCCGTTTAATGCTTCTACTTCCAAGCCTGTATCATCAGCAAAGCAATCATATCCATAATGGGTTTTTACGTAATTAGCCTTTTCAATACTATTGCCTTCAATTGTATTTTGAGTCTCTGGAATATCTTCAAAACAGCCAATATCATTTAAGCTTAATAATTTAATATGATCAGGAATCAGTTCTTGTACCTCTTTTATTTTATTAAGATTGTTGGTCGCGAAAACAAGTTGCATAAATGAAACGGATTTAAGTTTTCAAAAATACTATTATATTGATTTATAATTAAAAATATTTTATAACTTTTTTATGATTTTTGTTATTAAAAATTATTTAGAAAACAAGTATCTTAGATCAGAATTCTAATATTAAAAATAGAAATAATTATGACAGTAAACATTCAGTATGTAGGTGTAGATGTAAGTGAAACACTTTCGACTTTCACAGAAGAAAAATTAAAAAAAATATTTAACAGATATGAGTTTTTAATAAGTGCTAGTGTGCATTTTAAACAAGATGAAAAAGAACATGATATAGGTAAAATTTGTAATATAGAGTTAAGTTTACCTGGACCTCGAATTTTTGCTACGTCTAATGAACGGAATTTTGAAGTATCTGTAAGAGAGACTATTAAAGATTTAGAGCGCCAATTGGAAAAAAGAAAAGAAGTTTTTAAAACGCATTAAGGCGATATAATATTCTATAAGGTGAATATTGAAGAATATAGATTGTATTGTTTATCTAAAAAGGGAGTGACTGAGTCTATTCCGTTTTCTAAGTTGCCTAATGTTCTCGTCTTTAAAGTAAAAGGTAAAATGTTTACGGCTACCGATATAAATACATTTGATAGCTTTAGTATTAAATGTGAACCAGAAACTATAGAAGAACTTCGTTTACAATATGATGCTTTAGAAGAACCTCCATATTTTAGTAAGAAACATTGGAGTAGAGTTGTGGTTGATGGTTCAATTTCTGATAAAATATTATATGAATGGTTAGATATTTCTTATCGTTTAGTGGTAGCTAAACTTACTAAGAAAGAGCGATTGGAATTAGAGCATTTATAACGAATACCAATTAAGCCTTAAAGTATACCTTATAATTTGTTTCTATAGCACTCAAATTTTACAAGTGAATAAATCCGTGACTAGGGCTTAGTGTTATTACATAAAGCAATTTTGTTGTCATTTAAGGAATGACAACACAAAAAAATAGTTGCCTCCGAGGTAAAGCCTCGGAGGTAATTCGTTTTAAGAAATCCTTTATTTTCAGGAAAAACTTTAATTATATTAGCAAGTTTATTGAAGACGTATTTTTTATCCCTCCCCAAGGACACAGTGATCGTTCTTATTAAAAAAGGGTATACCTCTAAGAACCTTTTCTAAAACGAATAGATGGATCAAAACAAGACACGCGAGTTAACTTTGAAGGAGTTTGAAAATATTTTCAATCGTCTATATGACTCACTATGTCTTTTTGCTTATAAGTATGTTAATGATTTAGACCTTTCTGAAGATATCGTTCAGAATGTCTTTATAAAAGTATGGGAGGACAAGGTTTCTTTTCGAGATCAAGATAAGCTAATGGGGTTTTTTTATACTGCTGTAAAAAATAGATCTCTCGATTTTTTAAGAAGTAAATATGCCAAAGATGTTAAGGCATATTCTCCACAGGATATAGAAACTCTACAAACGGAAAATTACTTTTTATCGGAAGCTATTGTATTAGAAACATCAGATATTATTGAAAGAACAATCCAATCGCTACCTAATAAATGCGCTGAGGTCATGAGATTAAGTATTGGAGGTTGTACAAACAAAGAAATAGCCGAAGAAATGAACATATCCGTTTATACGGTCAAGGAGTATAAAAAGATTGCTTATCAAAAATTCCGAAAAACTTTAGGCTATTTAAGAATTAAATAAAACTTTTTTAATTTTTCACCCCCTCTCTTTCTTTTTCTTTACGTTATAGTTGTATACAATTGTATGTAATTGTTTACAATCGTTATTGTTTTTTAATTTATGGACAGTTCAGATAAAAATAAAAGGGAAGAACGTTTATAATTTATAAATAAATTAAATAATCAGAAAGCCCGAAATATTATCATAGGTAACGAAAAGCGAAGATATGCCAAACGAAAAATGATTTATTGATATAGTGCGATAGCTGCATCTATAGTCATTTAGCTTGGCATAGCGTTTATTTTTAAATAGAAATGATGTTATCAACACGCTCTAACTTTAGTTGATAGCTTTATTAAAGTCTTATCTTTTAAGTTCAAGGCTCTGTTACAGAATTTTTTGTGTTTTGACCCAAAAGGTTAAAACCTGTGCTCAATTTGATTGGGTATAAAACCAGCAAAATATCTCTATGGCTATGCTTCGAGAATAGTTGGTTTCAAGAAATTCTTTATTATTCTAGAAACACTGATAATTGTATTATCAAGCTTCTGGAAGATATATTTTAATATCCCCAAAGATATAGTGACCGTTCTTATTTAAAATGGAGGTTCCTTTTAAGAACTTTTTTTAACGAATAGATGGATCAAAACAAGACACACGAGTTAACTATGAAGGAGTTTGAAAATATTTTCAATCGTCTGTATGAATCATTATGTCTTATTGCTAATAAGTATGTTAATGATTTAGCCCTCTCTGAAGACATCGTTCAAGATGTTTTTATAAAAGCATGGGAGAACAAGGTGCCCTTTAAAAATAAAAACAAAATTGAAGGATTCTTTTATACAGCAGTAAAGAATAAGTCTCTTGATTTTTTGAGAAGTAAATATGCTAAAGATGTAGAAACTTATTCTTCGGAGGATTTAGAAACCCTACAAACAGAAAGTTACTTTTTAAGGGAAGCTGTTATAATAGAAGCATCAAGTCTTGTTGAAAGAGCATTGGAATTACTACCTGATAAATGTGCTGAGGCTATGAGATTAAGCATTGAAAGTTATACAAACAAAGAAATAGCTGATGAAATGGACATATCCGTTAATACGGTCAAGGATCATAAGAAAGTGGCCTATAAAAAACTCCGAAAAATGTCAGGTTACTTAGGAATTACTTAAGAAGTAAATGATTTTTTTTAATCTTTTACCCCTCCCTTTCTTTTTCTTTACGTCATTAATATATACAGTGACTATTAATTCTTTAATTTATGGACAATTCAGATAAAATAAAACCACTTTCGGAGAAGATTGTTACTTCTCTATTAAAAGATGAAACTTCCATCGATTTAGATACATTTAATACACTTACCGAAGATGATAAGAAACATATCCTTTTTAGTGTTACTAATAAAAATAAAAGAGAAGAACGTTTACAGCTTAAAAATAAATTAAATAAGCAAAAAGCCTGGAAAGCGATAATCGGTAGTGAAAAGCAAAGTAATACCAAACGAAAAATGATTTATTGGTATAGTGGGATAGCAGCATCTATAATCCTTTTACTCAGTATCACGCTTCTTTCAAATAAAAATGATGAATTAATTAATACAGCAATTGTAGCAGAAAACAATATCGTAATAGGCACGGACAAAGCCATTTTAACATTAGAAGATGGTTCTGAAGTGCGTTTAGAAAAAGGCCAGATTTACCAAGCAAACAATATCACTAGCAATGGTGAAGAAATAATATATCTACTAGCCAGACAGGCAGATCATACAGAAGCAAGAACAAAAGAAATTGCTTATAATACACTAACGGTTCCTCGAGGAGGGCAATTTCAAATAAAATTATCAGATGGCACTAAAGTTTGGCTAAATTCTGAATCCCAACTAAAATATCCAGTAGTATTTAATGGTTTAGAAACTAGGAAAGTAGAACTTGTTTATGGCGAAGCCTATTTTGATGTGTCATCAAGTACATTACATAATGGTACGAAGTTTAAGGTGTACAATCAATCTCAGGAAGTCGAAGTTTTAGGAACTGAGTTTAATATCAAAGCCTATAAAGATGAGGCAAACATTTATACGACATTAGTAGAAGGTAAGGTGGTTGTTAACTACCAAGATAAAAAACAATCCCTTGAGCCTAACCAACAATTAAATCTAAATATCCAAAATAATAACATAAACATAACCAAAATTGACAATACGTATAAAGAAGTTTCCTGGAAAAAAGGCGAGTTTAATTTCAAAAACAAGACCTTAAAAGGTATCATGAAAACGCTTTCCCGTTGGTACGACATGGAAGTGATATTTGAAAACAAAAATGCTGAAGACAAAATATTTACGATATCATTCCAAAAAAGCTTTTCAATAGAAGAGATTCTGTCATCAATTAAATACGCAAATAGTATCAATGACTATAATATAAAAGGTAAGACATTAACCATCAAGTAGAATACGGCATGTAAAAGTAACCTGCAACACTTTTAAAGAATGAGCTGACTGTTTGGTTTTTACATAAATTAAATAATAAGTTAACAATTAAATAGCCCTAGCCATGAAAGCAAATATAATTTTATTTACACTATTCGATTTTGATCAGAATACTAATAACAACAGGGATAATATCACAAAAATAATAGATGATATTGCCGTAACCTTATCAGGTTGTTCTAGACTTGAATTATCCCCAGGTTCAATAAGAGGTGAAGCCCCAAATCTCACCTCTGTTGGCCTAAATTGTATTAATGCCATGTCCTTTACAGTAAAGGAATCTGCGATTGAATATGATGATTTATCAGTCAATTCTTTTCAACAAACATGGTCTAATGATAATGATCCAAACTCGGTATCGTATATGTTGCATATAAAAGATGTCTCGGGTTTAAAGTTTATACGAGTGTATAATAATTTAAGGCAAAAGGTGTTACAGATTAAAGGCATCGATGCAAGTCATTTAACGAAAGGTTTGTATTTTTTCAAATATCTACGATTCAGTAGATTATAGAAACTAAAAAAATATGAAGACGACGAACCAGTTAACGTGATAGTATGGAAGCACATAAAAAACAAATAAAATAAGGCAGCAATTTCAAAAAGGGAACGGGAATGGTTTATATTTATTATTAAGTGAGAGAATTAATAATTCTAGACCGTTTTCGCCCTTTTAGATTAGGGACAGCATTATAAAAAGTTTTGAGAAAACTAAAGACTAGTGCTTAATGAGTCATTTGGAAGTAGTCAAATAGTAAGAAAAAGATGAAGAATAATATAAATGAAAGGTAAATCGGTTTATCTTTAGTTTAATAAAAAAACAAAAACTAACCTTATGAAAAAGACATAACTATTTTGAAATATAAAAATTGAACAAGTAAAAATGAATATAAAATAAGGCAGACTCAAATACATAAAGGAGGAACGTAGCTTATACATAAACAGTATGAGGCTACATTCCTCTTTTTTAATGTTAATTACTTAATTAAAAAGTTAACTAAAAAAAGCAATCAAACTAACCCATGTTTTTTATTTAAGAAAACACTCTCAAAACTTATTATGCGCAGATTTATATTGTTGATGTGTATCACATTGTTCAGTTTTATACCAAAGCATACATACTCTCAAAATACCAAGGTTGTCATAGGTTCAACCATGGAGGTAACCGTTTATGAAGTATTCGATATTATTTATGCACAGACGGATTATTCATTCATTTATGAAGACATTTGGTTTAAAGATCTTCCTAAAATAGTACTCAAAAAAGGAGCCATTCGCGTTAAAAAGTTATTAAAAATGAGTCTTCCAATGGAAGATTTCAATTTTGCTGTCATGGAGAATAATATCATTTTAATTAAGAAGAAAATGAATGATAACAAGACCCAACAGCGAAGACTTTCTGGTGTCGTCTTAGATCAGGAAGGTCAGCCTATACAAGGCGCCACCGTTTTAATAAAAGGCTCAGCGAAAGGAACCATCACCAATTTGGATGGTCAGTTTAACATCATCGCTGCCCACTCGGAAACTGTTTTAGTATTCTCATCATTAGGGTATAAAACACAGGAGATTACCATTGGCGATCAAAGTAGTATTAATGTAACCCTTAAGGAAGATATTTATAAATTAGATACTGTAGAAATTGTAGGATACTACTATAAAAGATCTCAACGAGAGAATCCAGGGAACGTTTATAAAATAGATGCTAAAACCATAGAAAAGCAACCTGTATCCAATCCATTGGCAGCTATGAATGGTTATATTCCAGGAGTCAATATTGTTCAAAATACAGGACTTCCTGGTAGTGGTTTTAAGATAGAGATACGTGGTAAGAACTTTCTAGATGCAGGTACAGATCCGCTGTATATCATAGACGGTGTCCGCTATGGTTCTAAATCATTGTCGTCTCCTGTTGTTAATCCTGTTTTGCCAGAAGGAGGTCCGTTAAGTTTGATTAATTATTTTGATATTGAAAGTATTGAGGTGCTTAAGGATGCCGATGCCACAGCTATTTATGGTTCTCTTGGTGCTAATGGCGTGGTACTTATCACAACCAAAAGAGGTAAGGCAGGGGAAACCAAAATTAAAGTTAATGTTACTACTGGGTTTGCAAGGGTGTCACGCTTTATAAAATTATTAAATACGGAGCAATATTTAGACATGCGATTGGAAGGGCTTACCAATGATGGCTTTGCGCTTGAAACGATACTTTCTCCGATACAAGATGCCATGCCAGATTTGTTTGAATGGGATCAAAATCGTTATACAGATTGGCAGAAGGTGCTTATAGGAGGTACGGCTAACCGAAACACGGGACAGCTGTCTTTTTCGGGAGGTAGTAAACAAACTCAGTTTATGTTCAGTGGGAACTATCAAAATGAAACTACAGTATTCCCTGGAGATTCAAAATATGGGAAAGCTTCCGTACAAAGCAATATCAATCACCAATCGTCAGACAAGCGTTTTCAAATAAATGTCTTAACGAACTATGTCGTAGACGATAATCGCCTACCGTTAGGTGGGCTTACGGCAGAAGCTTATAACCTAGCACCTAATGCTCCAGCACTCCACAATGTTTATGGAGATTTGAATTGGGATGGATGGGTTCCATTTATAATGGATAACCCGTTGGGGCTATTAGAAGGAGAGTATCGGGCAAAGAGTAAGAATCTTCTATTGAGTACGGTGATTTCTTATTGTCCCATACCTTCTCTGGAATTTAGAACCAATTTAGGTTATACGGATTATCGCAGAGAAGAGTATAAAGCAACCCTACATACTGGATTTAATCCAGTTTTAGAATTGACAAGCATTACAGGGTCGTCAATTTTTATAAATAGAGCTTCGCGCCATTCCTGGAATGTAGAACCACAGATTAAGTGGGAAAAGCGTTGGGGCAATACGAATCTTAATATCCTGGTTGGGACCACATTCCAGCAACGTGTAACAAACCAGTTTAGAATATCGGGAGAAGGTTTCCAAAATAATAATCAAATTT
Organism: Flavivirga rizhaonensis; assembly: GCF_004791695.1. Classification (GTDB taxonomy): domain Bacteria; phylum Bacteroidota; class Bacteroidia; order Flavobacteriales; family Flavobacteriaceae; genus Flavivirga; species Flavivirga rizhaonensis. Next base: position 53,229 of record NZ_SRSO01000001.1, read on the forward strand.
TGGATGTTTTCGCAGCCAATAAAATCTCAGATGGATTAGATCTAGAATCCAAATATAATTACCATGCCGTATTTGGGAGGCTAAATTTTAACTGGACAGGAAAATATATTTTGAACCTTACGGGGCGGCGAGATGGCTCCAGCAGGTTTGGACCGGGTAAACAGTTTGGTAATTTTGGAGCAGTTGGAGCTGCTTGGCTCTTTTCTGAAGAAACCTTCTTGGAGGATCATAAAATTTTAAGTTATGGGAAGCTCCGTTCCAGTTATGGAATAACTGGTAGTGACAATATTGGGAATTATGGCTTTTATAACACCTATGAGACCCCGAAAAATGCAAGCTATGACGGATCGATACTATTACCGGATAAGTTACGTAATCCAACTTTGGGTTGGGAAGAAACCAAAAAATTTGAAGTAGGTTTGGAGTTGGGGTTTTTACAAGATCGTGTGTTATTTACAATGGCATGGTATAGAAATCGCTCTTCAAGTCAATTGTTAGATATTCCTTTACCTGGAACGGCAGGTTTTAATTTCGTAAATACCAACTTTGATGCTACGGTGGAAAATATAGGTTTTGAAATAGACTTTCGGTCTGTAAATATTAAAAACACCGATTTTGAATGGACTACATCTTTTAATATTTCGATACCCAAAAATAAGCTGGTAAAATTTGATGGATTGGAATATTCTTCTTTTGCAAATCAATATGTAGTAGGTCAGCCGTTAAATATTCAAAAGCTGTATCGTATGACTGGCGTCAATCCAGTGACAGGTATGTATCAGTTCGAAGATTATAATAACAATGGTGTTATAGATTCCGGTCCTCTCTTAGAAGATCGTCAATGGATCGAGGATACGTCTCCAAAATTTCATGGAGGTCTAAACAATATTTTTAATTACAAGAGGTTAAGTTTGGAGCTTTTTTTCCAGTTTAAGAAACAAAGAGGAGCCGATGTTTTCTATGATTCAAATCATCCCGGTGGTTTTTCTAATCAACATGCATTAGTATTAAATCGCTGGCAGAAGGGAGGAGACGAAGTTTCGGTACAGCGCTATACTATAGGTAGTAGTGTTCGGGGTGCAGAAGCGGTCACTGCTTATTCCAATTATCGTAATAGTAATGCTCGGTATACAGATACCTCTTTTATCCGGCTAAGAAATGTTTCTTTAAACTATGCTATTCCTAAAGTGGGTATTTCTGGACTGGATGCCAGTATATATGTGCAAGGGCAGAACCTGTTCACTATTACAAAATCCTTAAAGGCAGATCCGGAACATTCAGGCGATATGATAACGCTTCCAGTTTTACGATACCTTACACTAGGGCTGGAACTGAGTTTTTAATATTAAAAAAATAGACGTCATGAGATTTAAACACAGAGAAACAGTACCTTATCGATGGTTTTTTATATTGACTATAAAACAATACAATCTATTGTATCTAACTATTTTGATGGGGTGCTTAACAGCCTGTACAGATTTTGTAGAGGTAGATCTACCAAAAAACTTAATATCGACAGAGTCCATTTATAAGGATGCATCTATGGCGAATTCTGCGATTCGTGCTGTCTATTATCAAATGAGGACCAGTGGACTGGTATCTGGTGACGGTTTAAATGTCTCTATGGGGCTATACACCGATGAGTTGGATTATTACCTACTCGATCGGGAAGAGGCACTAGAGAATTACCAAAACCATACCGTACAGTCAGACGACCTAATTGTAGCAGATTTGTGGGACAGTGCCTATACCCAAATTTATACGGTCAATGGGGTTATAACGAATGTTGAGAGTTCGTTAGATTTGACTTTGGAAGATAAGAATCAATTTAAAGGTGAAGCCTTGTTTGTAAGATCCTATCTGCACTTATTGCTTGTGGAGCTTTTTGGGGACATCCCTTATGTTACCGAGACAGATTATTTAGTCAATAGAGACGTAAAACGTGCGCCGAGAGCTTTGGTATACAGTCATATTATAAGAGACCTAAATTTGGCTGTAGACTTGTTGCCCGATGAGGATATTAGCGGAGAACGTATACGTCCCTATGCCGCAGTGGCTGAAGCGGTGCTTGCTCGTGCCTATTTATATTCTCAACAATGGGATCTGGCAGAGGCGATGGCCGATAGGGTTGTTACTAAGTTTGGGTCTTTAGAACCCGATTTGAACAAGGTCTTTTTAAAAGAGGCCTCAGGAACGATTTGGCAGTTTAAGCCAAATGCGGATGGTAATAATACTGGCGAGGGAAAAAGGTTCATATTTACTACTGTACCTCCATTTGATGTTGCTATGAACGATCTCTTGTTTGATGCATTTGAACCTGGAGATCTGCGCCAATCCTCCTGGATAAAAGAAGTTAGTAATGCTACAAATACAGAAACTTGGTACCATGCTTTCAAATATAAGGAATCAGGCAATACGGATAGTTCATTGGAATATTCGGTACAGTTGCGTTTGGCAGAACTATATTTAATTCGTGCCGAAGCGAGAGCACATCTAGGTGATATTTCTGGAGCACAAGCCGATATAAATGTTGTTAGAAACCGAGCAGGATTGAATAATACAACTGCTATTACATTAGATGAATTGTTGGATGCCATTTTACAAGAGCGTCGTGTAGAATTGTTTACAGAGCAAGGCCATCGTTGGTTCGATTTAAAACGTATGGGAAAAGCCGCCGAAATATTGGCACCGATCAAACCCAATTGGAAAGATACTCATATATTGTTACCTGTTCCAGATCTGGAGTTAACGCTTAATCCAAATTTATTACCGCAGAATGAAGGCTACTAAAAGACTAGCTGTAATGTACGTTTAATGTTGTATTGATGTTTTAAATATTGATAATCAATGGTTTAGTTGCTGCGATGAAAGGGGTTGTGTCGTTCCGAACAAGGTAACGAGGAGGAATCTCATCCTTTTGAGATATATCGAAAGTCTATCTAAAGAAGCGAAGTCGAAAAGGTTTATAGAACCTAACAAGTTTAAATAGGTTTAGACTGCGCTCTTTGTCATGGACTAAGTCATATCGAAAAGAGGTACGATTGAGATATCACATAATACAACGTCAAGTTCGGCGTAAACAATACTCAAAAAAATAAGTTAATATCTGACATACAAATGTTTGTCATGTCGACAGAGCGAAGCATGAGTGACGAGACATCTCACTATGATGAGATTCCCTGCTGGCAGGCTCCTCGAAAGCTCCGCTTTATATCTTCAAACAAAATATATTTTGTTTTCGATAGCGTTCGGAATTGAATGACTAGGTTTCTTCTTTGAAATATTTTAAAATACTGATTATCAATTTATAGTGAATCGAATTGATGTTAATACAGGTTTAGTATTAATAAAATGGTGTGATTTCTCACTGCATTCGAAATGAACTAGCCAATTATGTTTATAAGGTTGTTATTTTTTTTGTTACACCAAAAATCTTTTTAATAGTCAATATCGGTTTTTGCAAAGGCAGAACTTATTTTATTTGAAGTACTATCTATGTTCTCTTTCGGATTAGGTGAAAGATTCTTAAACAGATTCGTATTGAGTTGGTAAGTCACTATATGATTGCCAATAAGCCCAATAAATTTATCATGGAGTACCCGAAATGATCTTAGTTTATCTTTTTTAAGGTGATGGACATAAAAACTGAATTCGTAAGTGTTATCCACAAGATTATATACGTCAATAATAGAAGCTTTTTTCCATATATGAATAGGCTCATATTTTCCTATTAATTTAGAGTTTACAAAAAGATAATTGCCATAGGTCGCACTATTTTTGTTTACCATTAGTGGGGGCGCAGCCATTTTTATTTGATTCTTAGAGGCTATAGTTCCTACTTTTATTTGCGCATGGCTTATAGTATCTATGGTCTTTCCAAGGTGACTTAGTTGGAGATCGGTATCAGCAACAATAAATTGGTTACGATAATGATAGGTATACACCAATTTTTGTAACTGGTGGTTATATAGTAAGATACCGTCGGTGTCAAAAATACCATCAATTTGTTTTTGTAGCAGATTGCGGGAAAGGTCTATCCTCCCTCTTCCAGAAAGGTTTATCTTGCCCAAGATACTTTCCCTGGTCTCGCTGCTTATACCTCTAATAATCAAACTCACGGAATCTATAGGTTCGACATGTGAGAAATAAGCAGGCTTATTCATAACAGAACGTGCTTTCCAATCAGTCGTACTACCCCTAAAAACATAAGGCATAACACCATCCATAAGAAAGAAATGGGGTGGAATTACCCGAAGTTGCATAGATTTGTACGGGAGACTGTCCTGGTCTAAAGTCAATTGAATAGTTTCTTTGTTCTGAAGTATCGTATCTAAAGTAACCATATGAAATGGTGCGATACTATTTCCCAAATATACTTTTCCCTGGTCGGCTCCAGCAATATAATACGAATTGTAAGTCAAATCCAATTGTTTGGCTTTTATTGCGGGATGGCCGGCAAACCGCCTTGTAAAACTATTATCTCGGTGGAGTTTGTGTTCTGAAAGCAAAAATAATAAGGATACTGTCCCTATACCACATACCATGCAAGCAGAAAGGATAGTATATGCTTTTTTATGTATCATATGTGAAGTATTGTTATTCTTTTTTTGGTTTAATATCATAACGCCAATAAGGGCAAGAGCGACAAAGATGATATTGAATATTAAATGTTCGGTCCAACTTAATTTTTCCAAAACACCCCCACAAGAACAGGGAATAAAATCACTAAAATTTAAAATGATAAGAATATAGGATGTAAACATGATCATAAGTGTAAAGGCAGCATACAGGGCCAATAACTTAAATCGTGGAATGATTAACATTAACGAAATTACGATCTCAATAAAAGGGACTCCCCAAGCAACCCAGGCAGTATAAGTAGTAAGCACGGGAGATTGCCCTATTTGAATCTTAAATTGGTCAAAAACCAAAAGTTTACTTACTGCTGCATATACAAATAACAGTATGAGCAACATACAAATAAATTCTAATAAAATCTTTTTATACTTACTATAGGTTTTCATAGCATTTGTGGTGAAAATGATTTATTAACGGCATAAAATATAGCTAGGAATTCGTTTTTTTATGATGATTGATTGTACAAGAAATGTTTACAAATGTTGTTGGAAGTTGGTTTTCTGATACTCCTTAATGTTTAGATCCATTTTATCAATGAACCTTGTCGATTTTTTAGTAATATCATCATACTATTATAATACGGTTTTGAGTATTTGTCTATGTTGATATTTAAATACTTACAACAATGCAAATAAGAGGGTGGCTAAAAAGTAAGTTCGATGTCATATTGAGTTCTTCGACTACGCTCAGCACAGACTTTGTTGAAATATATTTAAATTGCTGATAATCAATAATTGGTTTCGACAGGCTCGACCTGACAAATAAAAATTATAAAGACTTTTTAGACACCCTCCATAGTAAGACTTTACAATTTTAATCTATATGCCTCCATACATATAAGACCCCAGGCTCTGGAATGCAGGTCATGGCTTATCCCTAAAACGGATATCGTGCAATTTGCCCCCCAATTGTCAAGTGAACAATTATAAGGTAATGACATTGTGATTAGATCACATTCAAGAGGACTACCTCTCTGGATATATACATCATCCGGTACATCATTTGGAGAAGGCTTAAAAGCAAAAGAAGCTACAATGGCCAGCGTAAAAACAAAGGCGTACAAAGTTGTTTTTAAAGATTGACGTTTCATAATATAAATATTTAAAAAATTAATGACCTACTCGTTTTTACAGGTTTTCGGTCTTACCCCTGACTATATATTATATCTTTATCTCGAATTTGCTATTCGTGAGTCCAATTCAGGGGTAGTTTTGAAGGGTAAAATGATTTTTAAAACAATTTCTGTTTATATTGACACTAATAAATCTTATAAATTTATCTTGAGTGCTTGAACTATTTTGATTTTTTCTTATACTTCGGCACTAAAGTTAAATAACTTGAATTTTGATATTGTAAACACCAATGGAGATTACGGTTTTGATGGTAGAACAATCTGGTTAGCTTGTCTATTTAAATATGTTTACCCCAAAGGTTTATATTATTTTATTCAAACATAGAAGAAAAAACTTACCTTAAAAGGAGGAAAACTTGTCTGAGAGGGATTAATATATTTAAGAGGAAACTGTTTTGGATAACGAATAGGTCTAAAAAGTAATATATTTTATCATCAGAGTTTAGTGAACCTGCCTGTCATGTCCTTGGCTTGATAAACCGGCAGGCAAGGAATCTTAATATTTTTTGTAAATACATTTCGATATTATCGAAATTTAGTAAGGTTTTAATATACTATGTAGAAAACGGTTTTTTATTTAATTTTTGTCATGTACTAAAATTCAATTGGTATTATCTGTGATGATAAGGTTCATTCTTTAAAATAGTAAAGCCTCTGTAAAGTTGTTCAATAATAAATAAACGTACCATCTGATGGGAAAATGTCATTTTAGATAATGATATTTTCCCATTTGATTTGTTATAAACATCTTCAGAGAACCCATAAGGTCCGCCAATAACTAAAACCAGCTGCTTAATACCAGAGTTCATATGTTTTTGTAGATAATTGGAAAATTCAATAGAATCTAATTGTTTACCGTTTTCATCTAATAAAATCAAAACATCACTCATATTAAGTTTATTTATAATGAGTTCACCTTCTTTTTGCTTTTGCTGTTTCTTACTTAAATTTTTAGCATTTTTTATATCAGGAATGATTTCTAACGAAAACTTAATATAAAAACCTAAACGCTTTGTATATTCATCAATTAGCGATTGAAGGTTTTTGTTATCAGTTTTTCCAATGGCGAGAAGTTTTATAGTCATAAAAGCAAAATTACTGTTTAGTATTTGTGAAAAACATATTTTAAATATGAAAAAAATAAAAATTTCATAAATGTAAAATTTAATTTAGTAAATCAATTTCTTATTTTTGTTGCAAACTGACTAATTATATGATAACACAAGAGCAATTTGATACAGAAGTTAAAGCAATAATTTCAAACGCTATAAGAGAAGATGTGGGTGATGGCGATCATAGCTCTTTGGCTTGTATTCCTGAAAATGCTAAAGGTAGAGCAAAGATTTTAGTTAAAGACAAAGGCGTTATAGGTGGGGTTAATTTTGCTAAAAAAGTACTTGCTTATGTAGATAAAAACCTAAAATTGGATGTTAGAATTGAAGATGGTACAGAAGTTACATATGGAGATGTGGTTATGTTTATTGAAGGGTCTTCACAATCTATTTTAAAAGCAGAACGAACGGTGTTAAACGCTATGCAACGTATGAGTGCGATTGCTACTAAAACAAGAATGTTTGTTAATTTATTAAAAGGAACTAACACTAAAATTCTTGATACTCGTAAAACCACTCCAGGAATTCGTGTATTGGAAAAATGGGCAGTAGTTATTGGTGGCGGAGAAAATCACAGATTTGCATTATATGATATGATTATGCTTAAAGACAATCATATTGATTTTGCAGGAGGAATTACAAAAGCCATTGAAATGACTAAGTCGTATCTGAGAGAAACCAATAAAGATTTAAAAATTATGGTGGAAGCCAGAAATTTAATGGAGGTTGAAGAAATATTAAAAATTGATGGTATTTATAGAATTCTACTAGATAACTTTGACTACGAAGATACCAGAAAAGCTGTAAAAATGATTGGGAATAAATGCCTTACAGAGTCTTCTGGTAACATAAATGAAACCACTATTAGGCATTATGCAGAATGTGGCGTAAATTATATTTCGTGTGGTGCTTTAACACATTCTGTTCATAACATGGATTTAAGTTTAAAAGCTGTAAATTAGTTTTTATTACTTTCAAATTAGTTTAGGTTTTTTGTGTATTAAACAATAAACTTTTAGACGTTTATACTAAATGAATGACCAAGCCCATTGAAGACAAACTTGATAAGATTCCAGTAATAAATGTCTTGGTGCGAGTTTTCAAGAAATTAAAATTACCAGGTCTTGAAGGTTTATCGTTTTACGATTTATTAGAACTTTATATTACGGGTATTGTACGTGGTGCTTTAACAACTCGTGCAAGTGCTATAGCCTTTAGTTTTTTTATGGCACTGTTTCCTTTTTTATTATTTGTTTTAATCATTATTCCATATGTGCCGATAGATGATTTTAAAATTGAGTTTTTAACCTTTTTAGAATCTTTTTTACCACCAAACACATCCGATTTTTTCTTTGAAAATATTTTTGAAAATATTGATCAATCACAACGAGGCGGTCTATTATCATCAGTTTTTATATTATCGATAGCTTTGATGGCAAATGGTGTAAACGCTGTGTTTTCTGGTTTTGAAAACTCATATCACCAGCAATTAAACCGGAATTTTTTTAAACAATATTTGTATGCATTAAGTATAGCATTAATACTAGCGTTTTTACTTATTGTCACTATAGCTGTTTTAGGGTATTTTCAAATATATGTCGTACAAGAATTATTAGATGTTTTAGAAAATAAGGGCTATCAGGTGCAAAGTCAAAATGTATTGTGGACAGATATTGCTAAATATGCATTTTTCGTTCTTATGGTATATCTGGCAACAGCAACTTTATACTATTTTGGTACTCAGGAAGGAAAACATTCAAAATTCTTTTCTGTAGGAGCATTATTTACAACATTACTCATTATTTTATCGTCTTATTTATTTGGGCTTTATATTGAAAATTTTGGACAGTACAATAAACTATATGGTTCTATTGGAGCGTTATTAATTCTGTTATTTTATTTGTGGCTTAACGCTAATATTTTGTTGTTAGGTTACGAATTAAATGCCTCCTTGAATAAATTGCGCAAACAATGTTAAGATTTAAAAAAGTTGTAATATGATTGTAGATTAAAGCTAACCAATAATCCTAATATTTTACAAGTAAGAGGGTATATTGCCTTTTTATATGCAACCCAATATTGGGAGCGTGTTAATTAATAATTAAAAAAAACAGACATTTTCTTTGAACTTTTTTATAGACGTTATAATTCCTGTTCCGCTTAAAAAGCTATTTACTTATAATGTAACAGCGTCTGAAGCTGATTTTTTAAAAGTTGGTATGCGTGTTGCTGTACCTTTTGGAAAGTCTAAAATTTATACAGGAATAGTTTATAAAATACATCAGGAAGCTCCCACAGCTTATGAAGCAAAAGACATTCAGCAAATTCTAGATGATTCCCCTATTGTAAATGAAAAGCAATTACAATTGTGGCAATGGATTTCTAACTACTACATGTGTACGCTAGGGGATGTGATGCGGGCTGCTTTACCTAGTGCATTTATTTTAGAAAGCGAAACCGTTATTTTAAAAAATACTATTAAAAACATTGATGAAGGCATATTAAAAGATGATGAATTTTTGGTTTATGAAGCATTACACCATCAATCGTCTTTAAAAATTCATGATATTTCTAATATCCTTGATAAAAAGAATGTGTTACCGGTTATTAAGCGATTAATTGAAAAAGAGGCTATTTCTGTAGAAGAAGAAGTCTATGAAAAGTATAAGCCAAAACTGGTTCGTTATGTAAAACTAGGTGCAAGTTTTTCTTCAGAAACGGCACTTCAACAATTATTAGAAGATCTAAATAGAGCGCCAAAACAACGACAGGTGATTTTAACTTTGTTTTCTGTTTCAGCTACTACAAAAAAGCCGGTGAAAGTTTCAGATTTATCTTCAGAAAGTGGCGCATCAACGGCGATTATAAAATCATTGATTGATAAAGGGATTCTTGAGGAATACTATATTCAAACGGATCGTGTTCAATATTCTGGAGAAGACAATGAAGCTACTAAAAACCTTAATGAGTATCAAGAAACAGCTCTAAAAGAAATAAAGAACGCTTTTGTTAAACACGTAGTTACATTGTTACATGGAGTGACTTCTTCTGGTAAAACCGAAGTATATGTTAAGTTAATTGAAGACGTTTTAAACCAAGGGAAGCAAGTACTCTATTTATTACCAGAAATAGCATTAACGGCGCAATTAATTACACGATTACAGAATTATTTTGGAGAACAGGTAGCTGTTTTTCATTCTAAATATTCATCTCACGAACGTGTTGAGGTGTGGAATCATGTTTTAAATAATTCCGTAAAAGCGAAAATAGTTTTAGGAGCGCGTTCTTCTATCTTTTTACCATTTGATAATCTAGGTCTTATTGTTGTTGATGAAGAGCATGAGCAATCTTTTAAGCAGTTTGATCCTGCACCACGTTACCATGCACGCGATACAGCTGTGGTATTAGCGAATATGCACGGGGCAAAAATACTTTTAGGCTCTGCTACACCAAGTTTAGAAAGTTATTTTAATGCTAAGCAAAATAAGTATGGTTTTGTAGAAATAACAAAGCGATACAATGATGTTTTAATGCCAGATATAGAGCTAGTTGATATTAAAGAAAAGTTCAAAAAGAAACTAATGAAAGGGCATTTTAGTGATAGACTTATCGAAGAAATGACAGAAACATTAAGGGAAGGGCATCAAATTATATTATTTCAAAACAGACGAGGGTTTTCTCCCATTGTAGAGTGTAATACTTGCGGTAATTCACCACAATGCCCTAATTGTGATGTGAGTTTAACCTATCACCAATACAGAAACCAATTACGTTGTCATTATTGTGGTTATAATTCGGCTATGATAAAAGATTGTATGGCTTGCGGTAGTTCCGAATTAGATACTAAAGGGTTTGGAACCGAACAAATTGAAGAAGAGGCGAAATTATTGTTTCCAGATTATAAAGTAGCACGTATGGATTTAGATACCACAAGAGGTAAATATGGATATGAAAAGATCATTACAGCTCTGGAGCAGCAAGAAATAGATATTTTAGTAGGAACGCAAATGCTAACAAAAGGACTGGATTTTAGAAATGTAAAACTGGTTGGTATTATGAATGCAGATAATATGCTTAATTTTCCTGATTTTAGAGCACACGAACGAAGTTTTCAATTGATGTTACAGGTTTCTGGAAGGGCAGGACGTACAGATAAGAGAGGTAAAGTATTAATACAAACCTATAACCCGTATCATAATATTTTGCAGCAAGTGTCTACTAATAATTATATAGAGATGTTTAACGAACAAATGAATGAGCGTTATAATTATAAATACCCACCTGTTTACAAACAAATAAAAATTACTTTAAAGCACAAAGACTATAATAGGGTAGATACAGCTTCGGTTTGGTTTGCAAAGTCTTTAAGACAATTTTTTAAAGACAATGTCTTGGGCCCAGAATCACCGCCAATTTCTAGAATAAGAAATCAATTTCATAAAAATATTCTAGTCAAGATCCCAAAGGAACATTCATTATCAAAAACAAAAAAAGCTATCATTAAAGTAAATAATAGCTTTTCAAGTATAAAAGATTTTCGGTCGGTAAAAATAATTTTAAATGTCGATAACTTTTAATTTAATTCGGTTTGTTGGTTAGGTTAGTTAGTAGATCTTAAATATTATTTAAAGCGTCAACTAACTGAGTCTTTTTATTTCTACTTAAAGGAATTTCATAAGCTCCAACTTCAACATTTTTACTGTTAAATCTGTCTATTTTATCAAGATTAACAATGTATGATTTATGGATTCTTAAAAATTTACCTTCAGGTAATTCAGCTTCGAAAGACTTCATTGTAGATAATACTACTAAGCTGGTTTCTTCTGTAACTAGTTTTACATAATCACCAAGTGCTTCGATCCATTTAATATCTTTAATATAAACTTTACGTTTTTTAAGATTACTCTTTACAAAAATATGTTCACCTTCCTCTTCGTTAAAGTCTAAAGTCAATCTATGTTGCTCTAAAGCTTTGTCAACAGAGGTGTTAAAGCGTTCTCTTGTAATTGGTTTATGTAAATAATCGGTAGCATCATAATTAAATGCTTTAAAAGCATATTCGGTTTTACCGGTTACAAAAATAATTTGAGGTTTGTTGTTTAATACGTCTAAAAGTTCAAATCCATTTAACACTGGCATTTCAATGTCTAAAAAAATTAAATCTACTTGATGCGTATTTAAACCATTTTTAGTTTCTAAGGCACTACTGTACTCCGCAATTAAGTTAAGTGAAGGATGATTCTCTACTAACTTAACTATAGAGAGACGTTGTATTGCCGAATCGTCTACTACTACACAGTTTAATGTCATAACATTTTATATTATTTCGGTTAAGATATCGACAATAGTACAAAAAATTCGGCTAAAAACCAAAAATCATCGTTAAAGCGTTTATTTTAACATAATTTTAACAATATTTTGTTAAGATATATTATCCTAGAATTATTGTTGTTTTATATGTATATATTAACTATTTTTGCACCCAATTTTTAACAATTAAATAGATTTTTATGAATCATTATGAAACTGTTTTCATCTTAAATCCCGTTTTATCTGAAGATCAGATAAAGGAAACAGTAAAGAAATACGAAGATTTTCTTGTTTCTAACGGCGCTAAGATGATAGCTAAAGAAGATTGGGGGCTTAAAAAATTAGCTTACCCAATTCAAAACAAGAAAAGTGGTTTCTATCACTTATTTGAGTACACTGTACCAGGAGAAGTTATTAATGCATTAGAAGTTGAGTTTAGACGTGATGAGCGTTTTATGCGTTACTTAACTGTTGCATTAGATAAACATGCTATTTCATGGGCAGAGAGAAGAAGAGTTAAACTTAAACAAAAAGCTTAATTATGTCATCGATAGAACAACAATCAAAAGGAAAAAAAGACGGAGAAATTAGATATTTAACGCCGTTAAACATTGAGACAAACAAACAAAAGAAATACTGTCGTTTCAAAAAATCTGGTATTAAATACATAGATTATAAAGACCCGGATTTCTTATTAAAGTTTGTAAACGAGCAAGGTAAAATTTTACCAAGACGTTTAACAGGAACTTCTTTAAAGTATCAAAGAAAAGTATCTGTAGCTGTAAAAAGAGCACGTCACTTAGCTTTAATGCCATATGTAGCAGATTTATTAAAATAAAATACCGATAACAATGGAACTTATATTAAAACAAGACGTTGAAAATTTAGGATTTAAAGACGATGTTGTAACAGTTAAGAACGGTTATGGTAGAAATTTTTTAATTCCCCAAGGACAAGCTATACTTGCTACTTCTTCTGCTAAGAAAGTATTAGCAGAGAATTTAAAGCAAAGAGCTTTTAAAGAGAAGAAAATAGTCGACGATGCTAATAAAACGGCTGAAGCTTTAAAAGCATTAGAAATTAAAATAGCTGCAAAAGTTGGTACTGGAGACAAATTATTTGGTTCTGTGAATAATATTAATGTCGCTGAAGCTCTAGAAAAAGAAGGACAGTCTATTGATAAAAAATTCATAACAGTAACTACTATTAAACGTACAGGAAAATACAATGCAATGATACGTTTACATAGAGAGGTATCTGTTGATTTACCTTTTGAAGTTATTGCTCAAGCAAACTAAAAGTATTAACAATTAGCTGATAAAACTTTTATATAATGTAAAGCCATTCTTATGAATGGCTTTTTTTTGTTTATTTTTGTTTGAATAATTACTATGCATGCATAGTTGACTAACTTAAACTAAACTCAAATGAAAAAAACTACCCTCACAATGTTTTTCTTGTTTTTTGGACTTCTTGCGTTTTCGCAGGTTACAACATCAAACATTAAAGGTCTAATTTTAGATAAAAATTCCGATCCTCTCCCTGGTGCGAATGTCGTAGCTATCCATACACCTACAGGTACTAAATATGGAGCAGCAACAAATTTTGACGGTCGATTTAACTTATTAAATTTAAGAGTAGGAGGGCCTTACTCAATTACTATAAGTTTTGTTGGTTTTCAGAATCAGACTTATAATGATATATTCCTAAGCTTGGGGAAAACTCAAAACCTGAATGTCGTTCTTATAGAAGACAATGAGCAGTTAGATGCTGTCGTTATTCAGGGAAGTGGAGGCACAGGAACTTTTGGTAGTGACCGTACAGGGGCTGAAACTAGTGTAGGGAGACGTGAATTAACACGTTTACCTACTATTTCAAGATCGGCTGCAGATTTTACTAGATTAGAACCATCTGCAAGTGGGAATTCTTTTGGAGGTAGAAACGATCAGTATAATAACTTCTCTTTGGATGGGGCTATTTTTAACAACCCTTTCGGTTTAGATGCACCTACTCCAGGGGGACAAACGGGGGCACAACCTATTTCGTTAGATGCCATAGATCAAATATCAGTATCAACGGCGCCATACGATGTTACGCAATCTGGATTTACAGGAGCTTCGGTAAATGCAGTAACTAAGAGTGGTACCAATGAATTTCACGGTACTGTTTATGGTTTCTTTAGGAATCAGGATTTAACTGGTGGAAAGATAAAAGGAGAAGATGTTACAAAACCTGACTTAGAACAAGTACAATATGGTGTTAGTATTGGAGGCCCTATAATTAAAAATAAGTTGTTCTTTTTTGCCAATTTTGAAAAAGATGATAGAACAGATTTAGGAACCAACGGATGGATACCTAATACAGGTTCTGGAGCCGTTAATGAATCTAGAGTTACTGCAAGCGACTTAATGAGTGTATCAAATGCTTTGGCAACATTAGGATATGATACAGGTGCTTACGAAGGATTTACTTATGGATCCGAATCTACCAAAGGAATTTTTAAACTAGATTGGAATATTAATGATAATAACCGTTTAGCTATTATCTATAACTTTTTGAATGCATCTAAAGAAAAACCAGCACATCCTACCGCTTTAGGGGTTAGAGGGCCTAGCTTTACAACACTTCAGTTTGAAAACTCAGGATACGAAATAAATAATGGGATACAATCAGTACAATTAGAGCTAAATTCGACATTATCTGATGAAATGACTAATAAATTACAGATAGGTTATACTCATTTTGATGATTTTAGAGCCCCATTGTCTGCACCAGCACCAGCCATTACTATTCAAGATGGAAGTGGTTCTAATTATATTATTGCTGGTCATGAACCATTTTCTATTAATAATAGATTAGATCAAAAAGTGATTCAACTTACTAATAATTTAAACGTAGTTAAGGGGAGTCACACATTTACAATTGGATTTTCTTTTGAAAAATTTCAATTTGATAACTCTTTTAATTTGGGAGCTTTTGGTTATGATGAAGATGGTGATTTTAATCAGGAAGTGGGAGCATTTGCAGCTTATCCTGACTTAAATGCTTTTTTAACAGATGTAAATGATGGTACACTAGCAGCTGCATTAGCTAATGCTGATAATGTTTTTAACGCTAATAATGCTTTGGCTGCTGGCGACGGATGGTCTTTAGCAGAAACGAATGTTGGACAATTAGCATTTTATGTACAAGACGAATGGAATGTAAACGATAATTTTAAATTAACTTATGGTATTAGATTCGATAAACCATTATATTTTGATACCAAAGATAAAATTGATGAAAATATAGCAAGGAAGCCTTTTACTTTCGATCCTACAATTCCTTATTTTAATCCTAACACAAATCAGGAAACTTTAATAGATTCAAGGAAATTACCAGACAATAAATTTCTTATTTCTCCGCGTTTAGGTTTTAACTGGGATGTTAATGGAGAAAGTAAAACACAAATACGAGGTGGTACAGGTGTCTTTACTGGTCGTTTTCCGTTTGTATGGTTAGGAAACCAGGTACAAGGCCTAGATTTCTTCTTTTATCAGGTAGTTGATCCAGAATTTAAATGGCCACAAGTATGGCGAACTAATATTGGGGCAGATCATAAATTTGATAATGGTATCATTTTAACTGGAGACGTATCTTATACTAAAGACATCAACGGTGCTCATGTGCAAAACTGGGGCTTAAGAAATCCATCAGGTACGCTTAATGCGCCTGGTGATAATAGACCAATTTATTTACCAGCCGATAGAGGTAATAATGCCTATGTATTTACAAATTCAGATAAAGGGCGTATTTGGAATGCTAGTTTAAAAGCTCAGAAGACTTTTGAAAATGGGATTTACGCTAGTGTAGCGTATAACTATTTAAATGCTAAAGATGTAAATTCTATAGAAGCTGAAATTACAGGTGATGCTTTCGATTTTAACCCTAATTTAGGTAATGCTAATAATGATGTGTTGTCTTATTCTAAATATGGAGACACACATCGTTTTATAGGTGTTGGAAGTAAAAATTGGACCTATGCAAATGATAAAATGGCAACTACGATTTCTGCATTTTGTGAATATGCACAAGGTGGACGTTTTAATTATACCTATGCAGGGAATATAAATGGTGATAGTTCTTTTCAGAATAATGACCTTATTTATATCCCTACGGCAAATGAAGTACAACAAATGCAGTTCTCTGGACCAGGACAAGCGGAAGCTTTTGAAAGATTTATTCAGCAAGATGATTATTTAAGCGATAACAGAGGACGTTATTTTGATAGATATGGCGCTTTATCGCCTTGGAGAAGTCGATGGGATGTTAAAATTTTACAGGATTTTAAATTTAATGTAAGCGGAGATAAAACAAATACACTACAGTTAAGTATTGATATTCTTAATTTTGGAAACTTAATTAATTCCGATTGGGGCGTGGTTGAACAACCAAACAATATGTCTCCTATAGGTGTTGATACATCTGGAGCCACTCCAGTTTATACTTTTGATGAAACTTTAACGGATTCGTTTGGGTTTGATTCTAGTTTAGCTTCCAGATGGCAAATGCAATTTGGTTTGCGTTATATATTCTAGAGATTATAACATATATATTCTTAAATTTGCGCTCTTAATTTAGGAGCGCATTTTTTAATGAAACTCAAGTTTTTGGAGTTAACAAACGAACTAAAACTTGTAAGTTGAATTAATCCCGCTGAAAAGCGAGATCGTAAAGCTACCTTGTAATTGATTTTAATTTAAATGAAATATTCAAGACTTACAAAAGAGCAATTTGAAGAATTACATCAGGAGTTTATAAACTTTTTAGCAACGCAGTCTATTACTGCAGATGAGTGGACAAACCTTAAAGCTAACAAGCCAGAATTAGCTGAAATGGAGCTAGATGTGTTTAGTGATCTCATTTGGGAAGGTGTTTTAAATAAAGCGGAATACTTAGAGCACATATCTCCGCAACATATGTATTTGTTTCGTTTGGCTGAAGATAAAATGTATGTTATAGCACTTACCTTAAAAAATGATGTGGATATTACCACAAAAGAGGGGTATAATTGGCTGCGTGAAAATTTAATGGACGAAAATGTTGAATTTTTACAAGCTGATAAAGAGTATACCGACGATAAAAATTTGGACAAATTTAAAATGATTGAACAAGGTGCTGTTATTACAAAAGGCGACTTGTTTAAGTATTTTGAAAAGTTGATAGGTTAATTGTCATTGTAACAAAGGCTATTGAGAAGCATTAAAGCTACTTTAGTTTAGAATATCGAATTTTTTGTAAGATAATTCTCTTATTGTTTCAAATAAACTCCCTATATTTAGATACATAATATAGATGCTAAACTAGTATGTTCATCTATGCGTTAGTTAGATGTATTTTGAAATACATTAGTTTTAGAATCAACTTAAATATTTAATAAAAATATGAATTGGACAAAGACTAGGAGTTGGATTTACAAAAATCTTTTTTGGTTGTTGATAATCATGTCTTTAGGGATATTACTATTAGCTGGAAGTAATTATATAACAAATTTGTGGTGGAAAGATGTTTTAGAAAAAATAGGAATTGCAATCTTGTCTTCTGGAGTATTTGCATCTGTTTTAAAATCAATTCAATTTACTGGTATTTTTAAAGAGGAGGTTGGTAAAGTAATGCTCGAAACTGATTTTATAAAAAACAGAAGAGATTTACCTGATTTATGGAGTAAAATATCTAAAATAATTTATGACAGAAAATTTAAAAAAATTAGTAAAGATTTAGAACAAATCATTTTAGATAACTATTTTCCGACTAACTCAAAGTTTTATTACAAAGATTATTTTGTAACAATTAATATCGATAAAATAAATAAAGACTTTGAGGTTTCATATACACAAACATGTAGTTATGATGTAATAGTAGCTAAAAATGTAGATGAAATCACACTAACTTTGGAGACTTCAATTACGCAAGAAGATGATGCAAAAAGTTCTACTATTGTAAATGAATTAGAATATTTTACAGTTAATGGTAATCCACAAAAAACTAAAGAAGATCCAGAAACAGTTAACAATAAGAACTTTTCGAGATACTTTATGGACATAAAAGGAAAAGGACCACATAAAATAGAGTCTAAGTATAATAGAAAATATTCACTTAAAAATGAAAATTACAAGTTATTTCGACTTAATCATTTCACAAAAAACATGGATGTTGCAATAAGTTACCCTAAAGATATATGCGTATCATTTTTTAATATTGGTTTAATTCATAAATTTGATCCAGTACATGTAGAAATTGAAAATCAAATTTATAGAAAGCATAGAAAAAGTTTAATCTTTCCAAAACAAGGCTTTGGTATGAGTTTTGAGAAGAAATAAATTAAGAATTAATTCTTTGATTTAATTGAATATTATTCTATATTTGAAAAAGGACGTTGGAGTATAATCAATTTTATTAAATAAAATAGTTATGAAAATTGAAAAAACAGGAATAGACGAATTATCTTAGTTGATATTTGAAATATAATATTAATAAGTTTAATATACAAGCCTATCTAAAATTTAGATAGGCTTTTTTTATTAAAAAACTTATAAAGACATTTTCATTATATATTTTGTCACTGATTTAAACATTAGGTTGTTTTGTCATTGCGAGGAGCTATGACGAAGTAAACTGTTAATTGTCTAATCATTTTTAATTTAAAAGTTAGCATTTTTTTCTATTGAAAAAGCTCGCTATAACAATTTCATTATATATTTTTGTCATTCATCATGATACTATTATATCTGTAATCGTATCGTGAGGAACCCATTTAAAAAATAATCATTAAATAAGATACCTGCCTTCGCAGGTACTAGATATGGCTCAAAAACCAAGCATACCAAAAGGCACCAGAGATTTTAACCCAGAACAAGTCGCAAAACGTCATTATATTTTTAATACCATTCGTGGTGCTTTTGAAACATTTGGATTTCAACCTATAGAAACACCTAGTTTTGAAAACTCTGATACCTTAATGGGTAAATATGGTGAAGAAGGTGATCGTTTGATTTTTAAGATTTTAAATTCTGGGGATTATTTGTCTAAAGCCAATACTGAAGCTTATGATACAAAAAACTCTAATAAATTAACACCAAGTATATCGGAAAAAGCCCTTCGTTACGATTTAACCGTACCTTTTGCGCGTTATGTAGTCCAACACCAGAACGACATAGAGTTTCCGTTTAAGCGTTACCAAATACAACCAGTATGGCGCGCTGATAGACCACAAAAAGGACGTTTTAGAGAGTTTTATCAATGTGATGCCGATGTGGTAGGATCTAAGTCTTTGTGGCAGGAGGTTGAGTTTATTCAATTGTATGATACTGTTTTTTCAGCTTTAAAGCTTGAAGGCGTTACCATAAAAATAAATAATAGAAAAATACTTTCTGGAATAGCCGAAGTTATTGGAGCGTCTGATAAGTTAATAGACTTTACTGTTGCGTTAGATAAACTGGACAAAATAGGCGAGGAGAAGGTAAAAGAAGAAATGATAAGTAAAGGTATTTCGGAAGCTGGTATTACTAAACTTCAACCGTTATTTAATTTATCAGGTTCTTTTGAATCTCAAATAGAAAGTTTAAAAAGTATTCTTAGTACTTCTGAAGAAGGTCAGAAAGGTATTGAAGAATTATCTTTTATAAATACCGCGATTTCTGAATTAGGATTATTGACTGCAACCTTGCAATTGGATGTCACGTTGGCTCGTGGATTAAATTATTATACGGGCGCTATTTTTGAAGTATCTGCACCGAAAGATGTGAAAATGGGTTCTGTTGGTGGTGGTGGACGTTATGACGACTTAACAGGCATTTTTGGTATGAAAAACGTGAGTGGTGTAGGCATTAGCTTTGGTTTAGATAGAATTTATTTAGTTGTTGAAGAATTGAATCTATTTCCAGAAACAGTTAATAAAAATGTTGACGTACTTTTTATAAACTTTGGAGATAACGAAGCTTTGTTTAGCTTAAAAGCTATTAACAAATTAAGATCACAAGGTATAAATTGTGAATTGTATCCAGATGCTGCTAAAATGAAAAAGCAAATGAATCATGCGAACAAGCGTGCCATTCCATTTGTGGTTTTAGTAGGTGATGAAGAGATGGCTTCTAACACATATACATTGAAAAATATGATTTCTGGAGAGCAGCATAAAGTCTCTTTGGAAGCGTTAATCGATCTTGTAAAATAAAAAAAAGTCCTGAACGTCAATTCAGGACTTGAAATATAGCTAAGTATAAGAATAGGTTTATGGTTTAAGTGACTAACTCAAATAACTAACTCAACTATATCATTTTATTAATACTTTTTTAGAAATGGTGCCATACTCGGTTTGTATTTTCAAGACATAATTTCCAGTTTTAATTTGACTTGCATTATATTTTAAATGTTTATTGTTGGTACTGGTTTGAAATTTGAACAGCGATTGTCCTAATATATTGAGCATTTCAACAGATTCTATTCGTTTAGAAGCTGGGTTGTTAATAACAATACGATTTTCTTCATTAGAGAAATAGACTTCTATCTGATTGATATTAATATCATTAACCCCTAAGGTTTTTTGAGCTTTAGAGAATGTGATTTCAAAACGATTTAAATATTCTCCAGCAGCTAGATAGGTTTTGTAATTATCTTGTTTTAAGTTTTGGTACATATCCAATTCCTTATCATGTAGATAAATCTCTAAATTATCAGGTGTATTTTCTAATTTATCAATTATAATACTATTAAACCCATCTTTTTTAGTATGAAGTCCTAATGGAATAATAGTTTGATCGTTAATGTCATCAATACCTTGAATGGTGAATTTTTCGTTATTAATTAACCAATACATATCATCTATCTGAGTGTCAATGTATTTTGAATCGTAACCCCAATCATAGTTAGCAGATGCATTTTCATCAACAGTAATTAATAACTGTCTATGAATTTCATTTATAGAGTTAAAACCAATTCTTAGTTTCATCCTGGTATCTCCAGTATTGGATTTGTTACTAGAATTTGCTTTGCTTTTTTTAGTATTCGATGATTTTACAAATAATGAGTTACTACCATCTTCAATTTGAAACACGCGCTGACCGTTGTTAAATTTAATTGTACCTGCGGCTTCGGCAGTAACAAAGAAGCCTTGAGCTACCGGGATATATCTTCCAGGTGTTTTAGTAGGAATACCTCCAGTCGCTACATCAGGATCATTAGTCCCTTTTGATGCTGCTGGTACACCTCCTGAGAGTGAGTACGTGGCATAGCCACCTTGATATTCACGAAGAATATGAGAACCACCTCCCCAATGTTCCCAGAAATATAATGTTCCTGTTGTAGAACCTGTACCAGCAATGGTAGGGCCATTATCTAATATAAACTGTACAGCATCTATAGCTGATGGATAAGGGTTGCCAACTAAATAGTCATTTCCAGAACTTATGCTTAGGTTTATATCTCCATTATTAGGTTTACCGTTTAATACATAATTTTGAGGCGTACTAATAGTACCAGTACCTGGGCCTTTCATAGTAAAACCTTCGCCTGCAAGTAATGTTCCTGTACTACGTACATGCTGCCATTTGGAG
The DNA here is from genome assembly GCF_004791695.1 of Flavivirga rizhaonensis. Classification (GTDB taxonomy): domain Bacteria; phylum Bacteroidota; class Bacteroidia; order Flavobacteriales; family Flavobacteriaceae; genus Flavivirga; species Flavivirga rizhaonensis. The sequence goes on from NZ_SRSO01000001.1 coordinate 75,011, forward strand.
TAGTTATCACTTTGCTGATTACTAAACTTCCAAATCCAATAATCTGCAATTCCTATAGGGGAAGCTGCACCATTATATCCAGAGGTCAGGAAATTAACATTAGTAAAAATATCTGGTAATTTGTAACTATTATTATTAGAAGAACTATTGGCTAATCCCACTGGAGATGACCAATAATTATATGTAAAGGTGTCTGCGGTTCCTTGTTGATCTCTTTCTAATGTTCCAGAACTGGTTGCATCTAATATACTATCATCAGTTTGAATTAACTGAGATTCCCCTTCTAAATCGATGTCTCCATCTAATTTTAAATACCAGCTGTTAAACAATCCAGAATCTCCATTTATTTCTAATTTACTTCCACTATCCAGAATTAAGCCTACAGTAGAACGATCTGTGCTTGTCTGTATATTTCCTTTTATTTGTATAATAGCACAATCTGGAGCTGTACTGCTTATATCCCATATATTACCTTGTTCCCAATTACTAGAATTGGTCCAATCGCCATTACAAGAAGACGTAGTAACATAAGGCAGTGGCGCAGTTTGCCCTTCAATAATTTTAGAATTATAAATTCTGGCTCCCGTACTCACATCTATAGAAGCTGTTGTTAAATCATCAATAATATTGTCTTTGTAAGTATCTAATCTATAATAACGCTGTAATGAAGACCAATTTAGAGGTGTAATATTTGAAGTATCAACAAAATCTGTAATATCTAATGGAATAATAGTTCCTCTGGCTATCCCTGCATTATTTTCAATCTCCTGATGTATCATTTTGTGAAGTTCGTTTTCACTTAATGCCTTATTAAAAATTCGTACTTCATCTATATATCCATGAAAATAGTTGCTATCAGTATCTGGTTTTCTACCCATTGTAAAGCTTGATGTATCCGCATTCAGCGTACCAGAAGAAGTTCCAGTACTTGCTACTTCAGAACCGTTAACATATAATTTGAATACACCATCTATACAGTCACAACTATAAGTTGCAGCAACATGGATCCATTGATTAGTTAGTAAGCTAGAACTACTGGAAATAGTATAACCATCAGCATAGGAAGTTATTGTTTTATCTGTATTTAGTTGTAAATAAAATTCATCTTGACCGACTATTATTTGATTTCCGGAAGCTGAAGGATCAATTCTTATCCAACTCATTATAGTAGCTTCATCCCAACCATTAATTACTGAACTTTCAGCTGCATAATCATTACGACCATCAAAATACAACTGTAATTTTCTGTCTAAATCTCGTGGAGAACCAAAAATGGCATCATCTGTATCAAACAAATCAATAATGCCATCTCCTTCGGCATCATTGGTATCATCTATTAAACCATCATTATTTGCGTCTAGGCTGGCATATAAAGTATGTGAAATATCAAAAGTAGAACCATCTGATGTCACATCAATATAATCAGGAATATTGTCATTATCAGTATCTACCACATAATTTTCCCAACCAGTTCCGGTTGCTCCTTGGTTTGAATTACCATAGCCAGTGGCAAATGTTCCTCCTTCAAAGAAATCATATAAATCTAAAATACCATCGGTGAAATATTCTGAAACACCATCAGAGTTAATGTCAGTTTCTCTTACCGCATCTGTATCTGTTCCATCACCAACACCATCTCCGGTAATATCGCCATCACCGTTTTGATAAGTTGCACTACTTGAGTTAGTAGCTCCAGATTCATCTACATCAAAAATAGTATCATTATCAGAGTCTAGATCTAAGTAGTTTGGAGTACCATCACTATCTGAATCTAAAAGACTGTATCCTTCACTTAGATCGTGCATGCCATTATTGTTAGCGTCTACCCAGCTTCCGCTATTGGTTAGTGTAGCATTTCCATCGCTATAATTTCCTAAACCAATTTCTACTACGTCAGGAATACCATCATTATCTGAATCTAAATCAAAGACATCTGCAACGCCATCACTATCGGTGTCACATAAAGTCTGTGATATGACTATGTCATCTATGGCCAGGTCATTACCAGCACCACCAACTTCATTATTAATAAAATAAACATAAAATTCACTGACGTTAAAAGTTAGGTTTGCAGTAAACTGGTGCCAACTGGCCGCTGCATCTCCATTAACAGAAGGTGGGATATCTCCCGTGGTTATTGATGCTAGTATATTATTATTTACATCTCTAAATTCTACTAAAATATCAGGTCTTAGTCTGGTTGCTATACCTGGTGCTGTTGTTGTATCTAAATTCAGTACCCAAAAACTGTAAGTAACAGGAACATTTGGTAAGGCTCCTACAATAGTTGCCGTGTAAAAAGTTCCAGGGTCGTAGGAGGCATTAAACATAGCCATTCGTCCGTTAGTATCTCCAGGAGTATGATCTTCACCTGTATACCAATAGTTATCTGCCCAACTTGCTACTTCTGCGTTTGGAGTGTCATCTGTTCCATCGCCGTCTCCAGCTTTATAATATACAACGTATTCGCCATCGCTTAAATCGTCATTATTTAAGCTGGGGCATGTCGTTGTATTGGTTCCGTTAGTACCATCTTCATAACAATAAGTTGTTATGGCATCATAGGTTGTGTTAATGGTTGTTCTGTTTCCTTCTCCAAATGTTTCATTTAAGAATTTATAATTTGTTGTGGAAGATATAGAAGATGCGCTACAAGAAGACTCTTCATCTGAATCTGGTATGCCATCGTTATCATCGTCGATATCAACATTATCAAGAATACCATCACCATCGCTATCGAAAAAATTTTGCTCAGAACGTGCATCAATATCAAACTGGAATGTACTTTCATCTGAATCATTATTGGTAATGGTTACGGTACATGTTTTTGTTCCTAATGTAGCTGGGGTAAATTGAACAGTAAATGTTGTAGAACCGGTAGACGGAACAACTGGGGATGAATAAAATGGTGCTACAATTGAAAAGTCTGTGGTATTCGATAAAGTTATATTTGAAATAGTTAGATTACTACCACCTTTATTGTTGATAGTATATGTTCTTGTAACCAGGATTCCTGAGTTTGATGTGCCAAAGGCAGTGTAATCTGAAATGGCAGGAGTAACATCACCGTTAGAAAAGGATATGCCATTACCTGTAACATCTATTTCTGGTGCTGAAACTTTTATTAATATATCATCAAAATAACTGTATTCTCCATTAGAATTTGCAGTACTACTAAACCTGAATTGGGAATTAGAAGCAAGTCCGCTATTTATTGTTTGATAAAACGTATAAATATAATTATTTGAAGAAAAGTCTATTCCTAAAATGTACGTTTTAATAGTAGACCAATTCGATCCATTAAAATACTGTAGAGAAAAGCCTTCTCCAGAGTCTATGCCATGGCCTATAAACGAAAAAGAAAAGTCTACAGAACTATATGTAGAAAGGTCTAAAGTAGGCGATGTTGTATAGTTTTGTGATGTGTCATTATCTTTTGAGTAAATAGACCGAGATCCATTACTGGCATATATAGAGTTAGTATTTAAACCTGAATCTGAACCACCATCAGTCCAGCTTTGTAATCCACTTTCAAAATCATAGGAAGCAATAGTCTGCGATATAGCAGTAAATGAGGCTGTGCTAAATAGCAAAAGCATTAATGAATATCTTACAGAGATATTTTTCATAAATAGGTTATTAGTTTGGGACTAAATATTTGTTATGTATGATCTACAGGACAAATATACATTTTATTTTGATAAAAAAACGATGAAATGTATTAAAAACACGATTAAAAGCAATTTTATGTAAAAAATGTCAGATAGATGCGAAGAAGTGATGACGCAAAAAAAGAACCAGTTGTACATTTTGATAAAATTCATTTAACCAAGATACTTTATGTGTAAAATTGTAAAATACACAACTGGTAATTATTACTTAACTAATACTTTTTTAGAAATTTTTCCTTTTTCAGTTACTATTTTTAATATATAACTACCTGTTTTAATTTGAGGTGTTTTATATTCTAAATAGTTATTATTTGTTTTAAGTTCAAATTGCAATAAAGATTGACCTAGGATGTTTAACATTTCAAAAGACACGATATTACTTAACGTTGGATTATGAATAATGATGCTTTCTTTTTCGTTAGAGAAATAAACTTGTAATTTATTCTCTTCAGTATCATTAGTATTTAATAATGACCCATTTTGGAAAGTAATTTCAAAACGTTCTAAATGTATTCCAGCAGTTAGATACACTTCATAATGACTGGCTCTTAAATTATGATAACTGTTTAATTCTTTATCATTTAAATAAATATCTAAATCATTACTTATATTTTCTAAGTCGTCTATTTTAATTGAAGTAATGCCTTCTTGATCAATTTTAATACCTAAAGGTAATTTTTGTTCTAAATCGAAGTTATTTACTGTTTGAATAATATATTCACTATCTGAAAAAATCCAGAACATGTCTTCTTTGTTATCTTCCACTAGTGGTGCATCATAACCAATATCAAATCCGTTAGATGTATTTTCATCAACTCCTACCAATAATTGACGGTGATAGCCTTTTGGAGAATCAAGCATGAGTTTGATTTTTTGTCTATTATCTACCTGTACTTTTTGAGTTTCGCTTCTTGTCTTTTTTGTATTCCCTACTTTAAGGAAAGATGAAGAAGCTGTAGCTTCGGTTACGAAAGTACGTTGGCTATTTTTAAAAGTGATAGTACCTCCTGTATCTGCAACAACAAAGAAACCCTGACCAACAGGGATATATTGCCCAGGTACTTTGGTACCAGATGCTCCTGTGTTATTAATTCTAGTATCATTAGATATGGCAACAGTACTTCCTAATAGCGTGTATGTAGCATAACCACCCTGATACTCGCTTAAAATATGAGAACTGCTTGCGAAATGATCCCAAAAGTATAAGGCTCCATTAATAATATTGCTTGCCGCTCTACCCAGCCCGTCACTGGTATTATCTAGTATAAATTCATTGGCATCTATGGCAGAAGGGTAGGGATTACCAATTAAATAATCGTTACCTGCAGATAAACTTAAAGTAATATCCCCATTATTTGGTTTGCCATCAAAAACATAGTTTTGGGTTAGGGTTATAGTACCGCCTGTATCTGCAACGCCTTTCATGGTGAAACCTTCGCCTATATTAAGTAAACCAGTACTTCTAACATGTTGCCAGGAAGGATAATTGTCGCTCGGCCTATTGGTGTATTTCCAGATCCAGTAATCTGCTATTCCAATAGGAGTAACTCCTGCAGTTCCCGGTGTACCATCATATCCAGATGTTAAAAAATTAATAGTAAGTGGGTTAGATGAATCTAAACCATCATTAAGTATTTCTGGAAGGGTATAATTAACATTATTGTTTGATATATTAGTTCTTCCAACTGGAGAAGACCAATAATTATACGTGTATAAATCTTGCGTACCTTGTTGATCTCGCTCTAATGCCCCTGAACTACTGGTGTCTAGATCACTATCTGTAATTTGTATTAGCTGTGATTCTCCTTCTAAATCAATGGTTCCGTCAAGTTTTAAATAATGGGAAACAGTTAACCCATAGCCCGTGGTAGAAGCATTACTCCCATTTACCTGTAAATCACCACCACTATTAACAATTAAGCCTAAAACAGTTCTGTTGCCATTTCTAGAAGCAGGAATAAGTGTTGTGTTAGAATTGTCCATAGTAATATTATGATCTATTTGCACGATGTTATAATCAATAGTTTCCAATGCATCTAAATATGAATCAACTCCCGGTAAATATTGTACATCTCCATTTTCCCAAGTCGTAGAAGTGTCCCAGTCTCCGTTTTGTGTAGTTTTGTAAGGCAATGGAGCCGTTTGTTCATCAAGATTGTCATATCTTATCATAGAAGCATCATTACCACTATTAGATTCATCTTTCACACTACCAAAAACTAAAGTGTTCATTTTGTAATAGGCGATTAAGTTATTCCACGGAATGGGAACGATTTCATTTTTAGTTGTCATAGTAGGTAAAATGACGCCATCAGCAAAATTAGAATTATTCTCGATTTCTTGGTTCATGATGTATCTTATCTGGTTAGCAGAAAGAGCTACATTCCAAACACGTACCTCATCCACACTACCTCTCATCTTTTGTTGTCTTTTAATATGGTGTGCTGCACCTATTAAGAAATGAGAATCAGAAGGTGTATTAATTGGATCTAAAGTATCATCACTATCTTCTAAATAACCATCAATATATAAGCTCACCATATTAGTACTAGAGTCATACGTTGCTGCTATATGATGCCATTCATTTTCTGGGATGGTAGCCGATGTTTGCATGACATTGTTAGAACCGTCGTTAGGGTCTCTCCATACCATTCTGAATTGACTGGTTGAATTTATTCTAAACGAATAGCCATGTGTATAAGTTTCATTCGGTGGACCAGGTGCTTCATGATAATAATTTCTTTTAGAAATGATGTCAAACTTATTTTCTCCTACATCACGTTTTACCCAGGCACTTATAGTAAAATCTTTATTATCCAGATCGTTCACATCGCCTGCATCTAAATAGCTGTCTGTTGTTGTGTAATTACCAAAATAAGCTGAACGAGAATCTAGTACAGCTTCTGGCGTAGAACCGAATGTAATAAATTTGGTGCCTTCAAAATAGAAATCAACTTCTAATTCGGTACCAACATCTTCCATAGTGGCAGATGTTACATTGGTTGTAAATAGGGCATCATCAGCAACGATCATAACATATTCTTCACTACCTGCATTAGTTCCAGAAACCATAGATTCTGGAATAGAAAGCTTTATAGTTGGTATAGAATCTGTAACAACCATTTTCCATTTTCTGGTAATAGGTGTAACACTTACGCTACTTGTTACTCCCGTGCCTGCACTAAAATCTTTAGTAATATCTGTCGTTGCAGTAGTTGCTCCATTGTCATGCCCCCATATTAAAAATGTTTTATCGGCAAAAAATGAATTGGAATTTGCACTATTTGTGGCAGCTATATCTTTAATACCAACAGTGATATCGTCTGCAGTATTAATTGTTTTAGATTGTTTTTGATTCAATCCAGAAAGGTTATCCTGACCAATACCAGTAACATTATAATTAAATCCAACATTATCCGATTGATCCCATATTGCTCTTCCATCTGAATCTACATAATCCTGAGATGTTCCATTAGCTCCTAATGTAATCCCATACTTAATAGCCAAATAAGATTCTACTTGATCTCTCTCGGTGTTTGTTATTGAACCAGTATATACAATGACTTCAGCTATACCGCCATCCCATCTTTTTGCTGTATCTGAAGGGTGTCCTCCTATATTGGCAATTGGACTTGTTGGAGCATATGTGTTTGTGGCATCCGTTCCAACAGAAGCACCATTAATAAAGAGTTCGGAATTACTGCCTGAATATACATCGTAATTTGCAATAACGTTTATTCCATTTGTCACTGCGGTTGTAGTTTGTATTTCTCCTGTATTCGCTCCATCAAACATTCTTGCTCTAAATGCGGGTGTGGCATCTTCAAATTCTATAATAATATTATCACCACCGTTTAAATTTAGTATTTGTTTTTGGACACCACTTTGTCCTTCTCCAACAGTAAATACAGTCATGTCTGGATTAGAAGTTATCGCAGCAGTTTGTAAAAGGTCATCTCCATCAAAATCAATCGTTGGGTTGAAATTTATAGCGTCTTCATCAAAGACAGGCTGATTACCAGCTACAGCTTGTGTGGCATCATAGTTATTATCTGTATTGTCTAACCAGTTTAATACAGGGTCTGCATCTTCTGCACTATCATTGGCCAATTCTTCGACTCCAGAATCGGCTTTGAGCCATAATTCCAGGTTAGCAGCTATACCGCCAGGGCTTCTAGTATAGTCGAAATTTATAATTTGCATATTGGTACCTACAGTAGATGCTCCACTCCCTGCACGATGTACCCAGTGTTCGGCTTGCGTTAAAGAATTTAACTTATAATTTCTCCAACCTCTACCATAACCAGCGCCTGTACCACTATGGTATGTTGAACCAACAACCATGGCCTGACTTAAATCTGTTAGCCCGGCTGAGGTTATATCTCTAGTAAATGAAGCTGCAGTAGAAGTATCGCTATATCTTGTTACGACTACTTCAGAGTTATTTAGTACATGTATAAAATGGCGGTTGGTACCGTCTGAGTCATGAGAACTATCAAAGGTCCAATCGACGCTCCTAGTATTGCTTCCAGGGTCCATCATGGGCCAGTTATCGGCGTTAGCATCGTTAGTGCCTCCGGTAGCGGTGTCTCCTCTGTGTTGACTAAATATAATGGCATTGGTCCAATTACTTACATCTGTTGTTGAACCAGTAGCGTCAGATCTATCTTTTAGAGTAATAGTGCCTGTATCGTTAGCAGTTTCTCCAGAGTCTCCATGCAATACAGTCCAGTTTGAACCTGTAAATTCCACCAGAGTAATATAAACCCTCACATTGGGTATATTGGTTCCTCCTTTTTCTACTCTTAAGTTGGAGCCACTTGTTAAATAGGCTATTGCGGTTGCTGAATCGGCATCATCTGTATCAGAATCATTCATGATTCCTGTAATGAATGGGATACAGTTATCTTTGTTAGTAATTCCCGATATGGCTTGATCTACTGTGTAAGTACCTCCGTTAAGGTCTATAGTATATCGCCCTCTAACTATGAATTCGTTTTTTCCACCTGGTGTACCAATATACTCCCAAATTGAAGTTTCGAACCTTGTATTTTCGTTTTGAGAACCAGATTCCCGATAGTATGTAAGTGTTCCTGTTGTTGTTAAAACACGGCCTCCTGCCATATCATTACCTTCTCTGGCTACAGTAACACCATTGGATCCACCATGTGTTTTTCTATTGTTGTTGGCTAAAGCAACAGCATTATTTAATGAAGAAACGGCTGTGAAACTTGTGTTATTGCCTCCGCCATTTCCAATATCATCTTGTAAATGTTGTATTTTGAAGTCTTGTGATGCTGCGTTAAAACAGAAGCATAAAAGTACCCATGCGAGGATAAACTTAGAAAGAGTTAGAGTCTTTTTCATAAGCGGTTAAAATTTTAGTTTGGGACTAATTATTTGAAGCAAACATACTACAAAATTCCATGAAATGCAAAAAAAACCGACAAAATACAGAGGGTTTGGAGTATATTTTGATTTTTGTTAGTTTGTAATGCTCTGTTTATTAAGAGGTTGTGCGTAATTGATTTTTTGTAATATTTGTATGATACTATGTAATATTTGGTTGATATTTTGGAGTTATTTCATAAAAAAAGACAATCTAATTTGAACAAAATGAAAGTTTTATATGATTGGTTAATTGTGGCTTTTTTTTATAATTTAAATTCTATTGGAATGCTTTTTGTCGATGTATTTGATACTTTATTTTAATTAAAATGACGAAGTAGGAAGTGTTGTTTTATTCTTTCTGTTTTTGATTTATAGTATATTGAAAATCTGTCATTTATAATAAGAAAATAGTATAATATTTTTTAAAAAGTAAGATAAAATTTATTGTTTTTATTAGAATATTCGTATTTAAATTAAAAAAAAACATTAACTTGTTAAATACTAACCAATTCTTTTAAACATGAAAACAATTAAGAGTTTATGTTTATTGCTATTTATTTTATTCTTTAATTTTCTCTCTTCTCAAAATCCCAATGTTATAGTAATAATTGCTGATGATATGGGGTGGTCACAAGTAAGCACAGGACTAACAAATTTGAATAATCCAAGTGATTTTTACGAAACCCCAACCTTGGAAACATTGGCATCACAAGGCATAGCATTTCCATACGCCTATGTAAATGGGGCCAATTGCGCACCTACACGAGCAGCATTGCTAAGTGGTCAGTATGCAGCTAGACCGACTAATAACATTTTTAATGTTTATGATTTGAACAGAGGGAATACAAGTTCAAATTCTACATTAATTGGACCAGATATGGGTTTAGCGTCTAATAATAACATAGACGAAATACCTTCAAGCGCTATAACCATTGCCGAAACCATGAAAACTGCTGGTTATACCACAGCGCATCTAGGGAAATTCCATGTTGGAGAAAATGAGTCTTCCAATACGTCTAATAATGCACCTACCGATCAAGGTTTTGATTATAACTATGGAGGAGGAACCTCTGGAGCGCCGGGAAGTTATTTTGCATCAAGTAGTGCTCCTTATACTTTTAGTAGTAATATAGGTCCAGAATTGGATGTATATGCGGCTCCTTATACCGCAGCAGAATCTTTAATGTTAGCCGGAGATAATTCATTAGAGAATACGCCAAAGCATGTTACTGATGCTATGGCAGATGCAGCGATTGATTTTATGGAAGCAGAAAAAAACAATCCGTTTTTTATGCACTTTAGTAATTATGCTATTCACGGACCATTTAATCAGGCTAATGCCAGACCTGATCTATATGCCAAATACGATACTAAAACACCTAGTCAAATGGGGCATGATAGTAAAGGACAAGCAGCGATTGCCGAAGGTATGGATCAAACTATAGGTAGACTAATAGATTATTTAAAAACGACAGCAGATCCAAGAAACCCAGGTAGTATGCTGTCGGAGAATACATTGGTGTATTTTATTTCAGATAATGGAGGAGCCATTAGTAGTGATGATGCCGGTCCATTAAGAGGCATGAAAGGTGAATATTATGAAGGGGGTATTAGATCGGTTACCATAGTATGGTCTGAAGCTACTTGGTTAGCAAATAAAGGAACTGTTAATACGACTCCAATTATTGCGTTCGATTTATATCCCACTTTAGTAGAAATGGGAGGAGGAACACTTCCTGGAGGCGGGTATGAGATTGATGGTGCCAGCCAATGGCAAATGTTAACAAATGGGACTGCTATGACCAGGGAATCTATTTTTTGGCACTTCCCAGGGTATCTTATTGACTCGAATAGAGATCAAAGACCAGTGTCCGTAATAAGAAAAGGAGATTATAAATTAATTTATAATTACGAAAGTGAATCTTATGAGTTGTATGATCTTATAAATGATATTAGTGAAGCTACTAACTTGTTATCTGGTAGTCCAGATCAAGCTACTTTAATAATAGGAAATGATATGAGTATCGATTTACGTGATCATCTTATCAATACATCGGCACCTTTGCCTACCTATAGAAGTGACGGTACAACGGTTGCCTTACCATATATTATAAACACAAGTGGAGGTACTCCTAATTCGACAGATGGTTGTCAGGCTATAAGTGGTTATGACGCTTACTGGGATTTTGATATTGCCAGTGATGCCAATGATGCTTCAGCAAATGGTAACGATCCGAATCCAATAAATGGTACATTAATGTATGATGCTGTAGATTTTAAAGAGGGCGACCAATCGGTTGTGTTTGATGGCACTGTAGATATTAATTATAGCTCTGCTACATTTATGTCTTTAGCTACATCGGCCAGAACAGTTTCTGCTTGGATTAAACCGACAACTTTAAGCGGTATTCAGGAAATTTTTGATGAAGGAGGAAATACCGTTGGTATGGCCATGCGGTTAAATGGTTCTAATCTGGAATCTGTTGTTAGAAGCTCATTAACAGTCGCAGATAGCTTATCAACACCATTTCCGAATGATGGCGACTGGCACCATATAGCACTTATTTATGATGGCGCTAATACCAATCATAAATTGTTTATAGATGGTGTAGAAGCAGTGTCTAGTAATGCTGCACCAGCTTCTATTGGTTCTCATAATACTACAGGAGGAGGAATAGGTGGTGTTATAGGTAGTTGGGATAGTTTTGCAAATGCCGCCGATAGTTATTTTATAGGTAAAATGGATGCCTTTGCAGTGTATGATGCTGTATTGAGTGACACCCAAATAAATGATGCAGCATGTGTAGTATTAACAAATTCAACAGCGGGATGCCAGCCTACTAGTGGTTATGAAGCTTTTTGGGATTTTGATTTGGCAAATTTAAGCATTGGAGAAGACGCTTCAGGTAATTTACATAATCCAATTGCTACAGTTGGTTCTATTACAGCGGATACGTCAGATTTTAAAGAAGGCGATCAATCTGCTGTATTTAATGGAAGTTCAAGTATTCAATACTCACCTGGGTCACTGGGAGGTTTTATGGAAAGTAGTCTTAATGAAAGAACGATGATGGCATGGGTAAAACCAACAAATTTATCTGGATTGCAAAACATATTTGATGAAGGAGGAGGAACTATAGGTATTGCTATGAGATTAAATGGTAGTAATTTAGAAGCTGTAGTTAGAGATAGTGGGACGACTTCTATTGAAATAAGCTCAGTATTTCCAAATGATGGCGATTGGCATCATGTGGCTTTAATTTATGATGGTATAAACTCTAATCAAAAGCTTTATATAGATGGGGTAGAGGTCGCTTCTGGTGTCGCAGCTTCTTCTATTGGTACACATACAGGTAAAGGAGGCATAGGCGGTAAGATTAGTGGTAGTGATAGTTTTAAAAATTCAGCAGATGCTTTCTTTACTGGGAAAATGGATGCTTTTGCAGTTTATAATACCGTTTTAAATGCAACAGAAATTAACAATTCTGCTTGTGTAGTGCTATCACCAGCAGTTGTGGCAGATGCTGGACCAGACGTCACAATTTGTGAAGGCGATTCAACTACATTAACCGCATCTGGAGGTACCACTTATTTATGGAGTACTGGAGAGACTACAGCGAGTATTAATGTAGGTCCAACATTAACAACAACGTATACGGTCACTGTTTCTGATGGCATTACGTCTGATAATGATGATGTCATTGTAACGGTAAACCCATTACCAACTGCAGATGCAGGGTCGGATGTTACTATCGATGAAGGTAATTCGACCACATTAACGGCTACCGGAGGTGGTACATATTTATGGAGTACAGGAGAGACTACAGCGAACATTAATGTAAGTCCAACAGCAACGACCACTTATACCGTAACGGTTACACAAAATGGATGTAGTTCAAATGACGATGTTGTAGTAACTGTAAACCCTGTAGGTGGTTGTACATATTCTGTGATAAACTCTGAAGGGTTTGAATCTGGTTGGGGGATATGGAATGATGGCGGCTCAGATTCTTTTAGAGATTCAAATGCTGCTTACGCCACAACAGGTACTTATAGTATGCGACTACGAGATAATACTTCTAGTTCTGTGGGAACTACAGATAATTTGGATTTAACAGCATATGATGAAATTACAGTTGACTTTGGTTATTATTGTAGAAGTATGGATAATAGTAACGAAGATTTTTGGTTACAAATATCTACAGACGGAGGAGGAAGTTTTATTACCGTTGAAGAGTGGAACAGAGATGACGAATTTGTAAATAATCAGTTTTACACAGATCAGGTGATCATTGCTGGTCCTTTTACTGCGACAACACAATTAAGATTTAGAGCAGATGCGTCAGGGAACTCAGATTGGGTCTATATTGATGATATTGTTATTAATGGATGCAGTTCTGGAGGTACTTCAAAAGTTAATTTCAAAAAAGAAAATACAGAAGTTGTAAATATAGAAGAGGATGAAGCGTTCGATTTATCTGAAATTGAAGTTAAACTTTACCCTAACCCGTTTAGAGAGCAACTGACGATTAAAATTCAGGCTGATTATAATCAATCTAATGTTCAGGTGTTTAATATACTTGGCCAATTGATTATTGAAAAGAACTATTTCAAAGAAAGATTAATTAAGATCCCAGCTAATAAATTAGAAAGTGGTCAATATTTAATAAATATAAATGTTGACGGAGACATAGTTCGTAGGCGAATTGTAAAGTATTAAAATAAATAAAAACTATTGTTTTTTATTACTTAAAGAGAAGGTTTATTCCTTCTCTTTTTTGTTTTTTTAATCTATTTCTTTCTGTAAAAAGTTGAATTTTAATAAAAAATTCGACAAAACGCTTTTTATTTACGTCAAAATGCAATATTTTTATCAATACTAAAATGACTAACTCAAAATCTATGAAATCAATAAGTACTTATTTATTGCTATTATTTTTTATTGTAGTTAATAAAGTTTATTCCCAATCTCCTAACGTCATTGTTATTATCGCCGACGATATGGGCTGGTCTCAAGTTAGTACAGGTTTGACAAACCTTAATAACCCTAGTGACTTTTATGAAACTCCAAATCTAGCAACATTAGCCAGTGAAGGTATCGCCTTTCCATATGGGTATGTTAATGGTTCAAATTGTGCACCAACAAGGGCGGCACTTTTAAGTGGGCAATACGCCTCACGACCAACAAATAACATTTTCGCAGTAGATAATTTAAATAGGGGAGGTAACTCAACCCTTTTAATTGGACCAGATAATGGATTGCCTAGTGGTGTCGACGAATTGCCTAAGGAGGCAATTACCTTAGCAGAAACCATGAAGACAGCTGGCTATGCAACGGTACATTTAGGGAAATATCATGTAGGAGAAAACGAAGCGACAAACGTTTCGGATAATGCCGCTACAGATCAAGGGTTTGATGTTAATTATGGTGGGGGGACTAAAGGAAATCCAGGAAATTATTTTGCTTCCAATAGTGGCGCTCCATATACGTTTGGAAGTAATATTGGTCCGGAATTAGATCCTTATGCAGACCCTTACACTGCTGCCGAATCTTTAATGCTGGCTGGAGATAATTCTTTAACAGGAACAGCGAAACATGTAACCGATGCCATGGCAGATGCTGCTATGGATTTTATTGATACCCATATTAACAGTCCATTTTTTATGCATTTTAGCAACTATGCTATTCACGGTCCATTTAATCCAAGTGATGCCCGACCGGATTTAAGAGTAAAATATGAAGCTAAAGCCATTAGTAACCCTAGCTCCATGGGGCATGATAGAAAACCAGGGCAGGCTGCACTAGCTGAAGGTATGGATCAAACTATAGGGAGGCTAATCGATTATTTAAAAACAACTGCAGACCCTAGAAACCCTGGGAAGATGCTATCAGAGAACACATTAGTGTATTTTATCTCAGATAACGGTGGTGCAGTTCATAGTGACGATGCAGGTCCTTTGCGAGGTATGAAAGGAGAATGGTACGAAGGTGGTATTAGGTCTGTTAGTATTGTATGGTCTGAGGCTTCATGGTTAGTAAACAAGGGAACTATTAATTCAACGCCTATTGTTGGATTTGATATCTATCCAACATTTGTTGAGGCAGCCGGAGGAACGTTACCTGCTAGTTATGATATTGATGGCGTTAGTCATTGGCAATTATTAACTAATGGAACAGCTTTAAATAGGGATGCATTATATTGGCATTATCCTGGATATCTGATTGATTCTAATCGTGATGCAAGACCCGTTTCTATTATTAGAAAAGGAGATTATAAATTAATCTATAATTATGAAACGGAATCTTATGAATTGTACCATTTAATAAACGATATAAGTGAAACGACTAATCTGTTAGCAGGCAGTCCAGACTTAGCGACTTTAACTATAGGGAATGGTATGAGTACCGATTTACGTAATCATTTAATAAACATATCGGCTCCTTTACCGACTTACAGAAGTAATGGACAAACGGTTTCTTTACCTTATATAATAAGTACGACAGGAAGTGGACCAAATTCAACAGCTGGTTGTCAACCTTCAAGTGGATACGAAGCCTTTTGGGATTTTGATCTTGCAAGCAATTTGAATGATGCATCAGGAAATAATCATAATCCTACCTTATCGCCATCAGGAGCTATTACTTACGACGATATAGATTTTAAAGAAGGTGATCGATCAGTGGTATTCAATGGAACAGAGGCGATTCAGTATGCTACTAATTCCACATCGCCAGATAGCTTTTTAAATTTAATAACGAATTCCAGAAGTATTATGGCGTGGATTAAACCATCTTCTTTAACAGGTATTCAGGATATTTTTGATGAAGGAGGTCAGAATAGGGGGATAGCAATAAGACTTAATAATTCTAATTTAGAAGCCATAGTAAGAGAAACTTCTAGTGTTGCAGATCAAATAAGTGCATCATTTCCCGATGATGGGGATTGGCATCATATCACATTTATATATAGTGAAGCTAGTACACTTCAAAAATTATATATTGATGGTGTAGAGGTGGCTACTAGTAGTAGTGCTCCGGCACCAATAGCCAGTCATTATAGTTTTGGAGGCATTGGTGGTAAATTGAGTGGAAATGATAGTTTTCAAAATGCATCAGATGCTTTTTTTATTGGAAAAATGGATGCTTTTGTGGTGTATAACGATGTCGTTTTAACACCAACTCAGATATCAGATTCTGCCTGTTCTGGGACTTTAAGTGCCCAAGGTTTGGATGCTAATGTTACTTCGATATACCCAAATCCATTTGAGGATCAACTGCAAGTTGATATTACAGCGTTTACAAATGATGTAAAAGTCACGTTATTCGATATGCTTGGTAAAACAATTTTGATTAAAAATTATAAAGAAAAAACATTTAGCATTTCATTAGAGCATTTAGATAAGGGAGTATATCTATTACAAATGGAAGTGAACAATAAGCTAATAACTCAGAAAGTTATAAAAAGATAAAGGTTTTCAGTTTACTATAGTTAAAACTAGCATTTCTGTAAAGACAGGAACCTAAATATTTTATTAAATTTAAAGAGGCTGTCTAAAAAGTGTCATTCTGAATGGAATGAAGAATCTCTTTAAAATATATGGCTCTGATTATGAGTGAAATAAGATTCTTCGCGTTGCTCTGAATGACAAGATTAACCACTTTTCAGACAGCCTCTTTGTTTTTGGAAATAAGATTTGAACTCGTGTTATTATCCAGCTATTTATTTAATTAATACTTTTTTAGAAGTTTTTCCATTTTCAGTTTCTATCATTAATACATAACCACCAATTTTAATTTGGTTTGCATTATGTTCTAAATAGTTGTTGTTAGTTTTTGGTTCAAAACTTTAATAAAGATTGCCCTAGTAAATTAAACATTTCTACAGATTCTATATTTTTTAATGATGGGTTATGTATAATAATACGCTCTTTTTCATTAGAAAAATAAACTTGCAGATTTGTTTTTTCAACATCTTCTGAATTTAAAGATTGTTGTTGATTTGAAAATGCAATTTCAAAACGATCTAGGTATTCGCCAGGAGCTAACAACACTTCATAGTTGCTCTGTTTAATCATGTATGAGAATAAGTTAAAAAACTCTATTACATGGTCTACGTTAGGAAACTACGAATTAGTGAATTCTGAACCCAGGCTTCTGTTTGGAGGAACTAAAGCTTCAGGATATGGTAGATAATTGTCTAAAGAAGGAGTTTTAAAATTTGTAAACAAGAAAACAGTGTACATTAAATAAAGGTTTAATACCATTTCTTGTTTGGAATTACTGTAAAATAAAATAATGATTATTTGCTTTATACAAAATATAAAAATAAAGCATAGCCGTAAGTTACGGTTTCTTTTTCTATTGAAGTAGAAGGCGAAAAAGGGTGTTTTATTACGGTTATTTCATATGAGAATTGGTATAATTAAAAATACGTATTATAAAATTTGTAAAAGAAGAAAATAAAGAAAGAAGAGATTATATTTTTCAAAAAGATAAAGTAATCAAAATAGGTACGAAATTCATCATATTTGTTTTAATATTCTTAATTGTTGGAGTGATTATTTTTGGTGTATTTCTTGAATGTTTTTAGGTAGAAAAATAGCTATCATTTACGCTTATTTAACTTAACTTGTTAATATAATTCATTTATTAATCGTTAAATTTGAAATTCTTAAAATTAAATACTACTATTGCAAATAGTTAATTTAAAAAAATTTATCAAAAAATACAATCGATTGTATTTTTGAACTAATTTATCCTTTTGTAGTATGTTAAGTAAAATAATTTTAAAGTTTTCAGTAGTTTTTTTAATAGTATTCGTAATAATAAGTTGTTCTGGAAGTAAAGAAATAGCAAATACAACTAATATATCTTCTCCTAAAGAAGTGAAAGCAATAACCCAAAAAGTAGCTGATTGGCAAATCAGAACGTTTGAAGATATGGGGACTTACCGTGCGCTTTCATCCAAAAAAGAAAGTAGGCGCAATAGAGACAAATATCATGATTTGACGTGGCATTGTGGAGCACTATATGCTGGTATGTATGAATGGAGTAAGATAGCAGGAGATACAAAATATGTAAAATGGTTAAAAGAGATAGGCGATAGAAATGAATGGAAATTACATAGACTGCCTTATCATGCGGATGATCATGTTGTAGGTCAGTTTTATCTTAATCTTTATAGGCAATTTAAAGAACCTAAAATGCTTGAACCCACTCAAAAGCAATTTGATTGGATTTTAGATAACCCTAAAACAGGTTCGTTGAAATGGGAAAAAGGAACGGATGCTCATAAACGTTGGGGATGGTGCGATGCATTATTTATGGCACCTCCAGTGTGGGCAAGATTGGCGAAAATCACAGGGGATAAAAAGTATTTAGATTTTATGGATCAAGAGTATCGTGCAACATATGATTTGCTTTGGGATGAAAAAGAAGGTCTTTTTTGGAGAGATTCCAGTTATTTTATAAAGCGTGAAGAAAATGGCAAAAAGGTTTTTTGGGCACGAGGCAATGGTTGGGTTTTTGGAGGTCTGGCACTTATGATTCCAGATTTACCGACTGATTGGGAGAAAAGGGATTTTTATATTAAGCTCTATAAACAAATGGCTAATAAACTAAAAAAAATACAACGTAAAGATGGTACTTGGTCTATGGGTTTATTGGGAGGAGAGCAAGGTTATCCTATAAAAGAAACTAGTGGAACATCGTTTTATGTTTTTGGATTAGCATGGGGCGTAAACCAAGGATTTTTAGATCGTTCAACTTTTGAGCCCATTATATTAAAAGGATGGAAAGCATTGGAGGGTTGTGTAACTAAAGAGGGCATGTTAGGCTATGTACAACCTGTTGGAGCATCTCCTGGAGATTCTTTTGCTAATTATACCGAAGTTTATGGAACAGGTGCTTTTCTGGCAGCTGGAACCGAAGTGTACAAACTATTAAACGGTAAACTAAAGAATTAAAATAATTTATGATGAAGAGAAGTTTATTTATAATTCTGTTTTTAGTGACAGGGGTTTCTAAGGCTCAAGAATTCACTACCTATATGGAAGATGGAGGATGGTGTTGGTACCAAGACCCAAGAGCAGTAATTAAAAATGAAAAGCTTATTATAGGAGGACTGAGTGGTGAAAGTGGCGATGTTAAAGTAAGTGTTTATGATTTAGAAGCCAATAACAATTTAGGGACTGTGGTACTTAATAAAAATTTTCAAGCTGATGATCACGATGTGCCAGCCTTTCATGTAAGACCAGATGGTAGTTTATTGGCAGTATATGCAAAACACGGTAAAGAACGTATTCATTATTACCGTATTTCGTCATCAAAAGATTACTTACGCTGGGGCGAAGAAAAACAGTTTGTTCATGATTATGAATCGAAAGTAAAGGGAGGAGTTACTTACATGAATCTTTATTCTATGAAAAATGAAGGTCTGCTTTATAATTTTTTCCGTGATGGTCCTAATTATAACCCAGCTTTTATTACTTCTTCAGACCATGGGGAAACTTGGGGTAATGAAACCCATTTTATATCTGACGGACTAGGTAGTAGAAACCGGCCGTATGTACGCTATTTGCAGAGAGATGATAATACGATAGGCGTATCTTTTACAGAGGCACATCCTAGAAAATATGGAAATAGTCTTTATTATGCGGATTTTCGTAACGGCACATTTTACAATGTAGATGGCACTAAGATTAAAGATCTTTCAGAAGGTCCATTAACGCCTTCAGAATCTGAAAAAATATACCAAGGTAGTGCTATCCGTAGAAAAGGAGGACACGGTGCTAGTGCAGAAAATAGTGCGTGGACCTGTGCTATTGAAAAAGACAAAAAATCAAGACCCCATATTGGGTATACTCGTTATGTATCAAATGGTGATCATCGATATCGCTTAGCTTCATGGAATGGTAAAAAATGGGTGGATAGGGAAATCGCCTTTGCGGGTAAATGTCTTTATACAAATGAAAGTAGTTATACGGGGTTATTGGCTTTAGATCCAGAAGATCCGAGAAACGTATTTATATCTACAGATGTAGACCCTAATACGGGTAAAGATCTTGGCGGCACACATGAAATTTACAGTGCAAAAGTTAAAGAAAAAGATGATATAACTTCTATTAAATGGAAAGCTATAACATCAAATTCTAAGTTTAAAAATATTCGCCCCATAGTTGTTTATGGCGAAGGATATAAAGTTTTATTATGGTTAGGTGATGGTCATTGGAATACGTTTGTTGATTACAAGGTAAATGTAAAAGGCTTAGTATTGAAACGGTCTTAGCGTCTTTTTTTGATTTAGGTTTTGAAAAACAATTAAGCCTAAAAAATAGCTTTATAAATTTTTAATAATAATATAAAGTATCATAAAACATGTCAGTCGTGATGCCAATGCAACCACAGATACATGGAAAGGATACAGACCTATTGTTAAAGCTTAAAATATCAATCAAATTGAGAGTAATAAAGGATGAATTTTAAAACTTTACAACCTACTTTGATTCCTCAAATTAGATCATGGATTAGAACAGCGTATTCTTAGGTGAGTGATTATAATATTAATAGATATTTTAATGAGTTTTGTTTTAGAATTAATTGCTCTCTCAAAGTAAAACTACGATCTTTAACAAGTTTATAACTTAAAATGGTTAGAGTATAAAATCAATCAAAACAAATTATATGCAGCTAACTAATTATAGTTAAATCCATATTATTTTTGTCTTGATAACGCTTATTTCACAAAAGAAATGATGCTTTAGAGGCTATAGAACAAAAAGGGCATACTGTGGAATTCTTACCTCCATACATCTCTGATTTGAATCCTATAGAAAAGAAATGGGCACAAGCTAAGAGTATTAGACAGAAATTTAACTATACGGATGAACTCTTTTCTTATACAAAATTATGACGTTTTATTTAGCTATATCCCTATAAATTTATACATGTACGTAAACGAAATTAAACATTTTTCTCGTTTACGTATTAAAAAATAGCGATTTAATTTCTCAGGGTTTTAATAAAATATTGAGAAACTAAAATAATTGGAAACTCGAGTTAATTAGAAAAAGAAAACCCAAGATTAAAATAAAATCTTGGGTTTTTTCTTTGCTACTAGTTGAAAGAACAAGAATTAAATTCTGGTCATTTAAAAACTATTATTTGGCTAATATTTTTTTAGAAATGGTTTCTACACCCATTTTCATTTTGATAATATAAGTACCAGCTATAATATTAGGTGTTTTGTGTTCGATATAATTCTTATTAGATTCTGTACTAAATTCATAAATAGATTGACCTAAAATATTGTATATCTCTATAGATTTAATTTGTTTTAAAATGGGATTATGAATAATTATACTACCTTTTTCATTAGAAAAATAAACTTGCAGATTAGTTTTTTCAACATCTTCTGAACTTAAAGACTGTTGTTGATTTGAAAATGCAATTTCAAAACGATCTAGGTATTCTCCAGGAACTAACAACACTTCATAGTTGCTCTGTTTTAAATCATGGTATATGTTTAGCTCAATATCATGTAAATATATATTTTGATTACTACTAATATTTTTTAAATCATCAATTTTTATAGTAGCTATGCCTTCTTTATGAATTTTTACACCCAAAGGAAGCGTTTGTTCTTCGTTAAAGTTATCTACAGCCTGAATGATTAAGTTTGAGCTATTGACATTCCAATACATATCTTCGCTATTGGTTTCGATTAACAATGCATCATAACCAATGTCAAATCCTTTTGATGCGTTTTCATCAACACCAACAAGTAATTGGCGGTGGTAACCATCAGGTGAATCTAACATCAATCTAATTTTTTGTCTGGTATCTATTTGACTATTAGTTGCAGTTGTAGTTGATTTTCCTTTAGAGTTATTTTTAAGGAATAATGATCCAGTATTGGTTCCAGAAACCGTTTCTCTTTGGAATACACGATGGCTATTACTAAATGTAATAGTACCTCCATTAACAGGTAAAGTAATTCCAGGATCGTTTGGATCTCCAACTAAATCAGTATCTAATACAGCGGACACGAAAAATCCTTGACCAATTGGAATATATCTTTCAGGTAATTTTGTTCCAATTGCTCCTGTAGCATCAATTCTGGCATCATTTGAAATGGCAACTGCCCCCCCCATGAGGGTATAAGTTGCATAACCACCTTGATATCCTTTTAAGTTATGCGTATTATTGCTGAAATGATCCCAAAAATATAAGGCGCCATTAATAATGTTTTCGGTTGGGTCTGAGTAATTACCCCCTTCAGTAACACTAATATGATCTAAAATAAATGCATTGGCATCAATAGCTGAAGGGTAAGGGTTTCCAACTAGATAATCATTATTATCACTTAATGTTAAAGTAATATCTCCGTTATTTGGTTGTCCTAGTAGCTCGTAGTTTTGATTTGGAGTCGCTACGCCAGGACCTTTCATAGTAAATCCTTCTCCTGGCAATAAAGTTCCTGTACTTCTAACATGTTGCCACTCCGAATAGTTATCACTTGCTCTATTTGCATATTTCCATATCCAATAATCTGCGACAGCAACAGAGGGTGTAGCAGTACCATTATATCCAGAGCCCAAGAAACTAATATTATTAAAGACATTAGCCAGGGTGTAACTTCCATTACTTGATGGGGCAACTGGAGAAGACCAATAATTATATATGTAAGTGTTAGAAGTTCCTTGTTGATCTCTTTCTAAAGTACCTGTACTAGTAGCATCAAAATCACTACCTGTAGTTTGGATGAGTTGAGACTCTCCTTCTAAATCTATAGAACCGTCAAGTTTTAGATAATGTGTTATAGTTAGCCCATGTCCAGTATTTGCAGCGGTATCACCATTTATGGTAAGTTCGTTGGCATTCGAAATTAATGCTAAAACATTTAAATCTCTGTCAACAGAGATATTATGATTAATCTCAACAATATTCCAATCTACTTGCGTCCCATTAATTGTCGTATTAGGAGTGTATTGTACGCCATTATTTAACCAGGTGGTTGATATATCCCAACCTGTATTGTCATTAGATACAAATGGTAGAGGAGTCGTTTGATTTTCAATAGCACTGGTAGGTGTATTAAAAAGCCTTCCGTTTTGTGTCGTGTTTGAAGATTCATTTAATGCACAATTACCTCTTATGTGAGAGAATGGATAATATGCTAATAAATCTGCTGAAGGAATGCTGTTTATCTCGTGTTTAGTTGCAGTTTGCGGAATTAGTGTACCATAGACATTGCCTCCAGAAACTTCAATTTCTTGATTCATAATAAATCTAAGCTGATCTACAGTTAAAGCACGATTCCAAATCCTTAATTCATCCATTTCACCCGAGAAGAAGTTGCTGGGTGAACTTCCAGATGCGCCAATAAGGAAACTTTCTGAATTGGCAACAGGTGATGTACTAATATTAGCAGTACCATCTTCTATACCATCTATGTAAATCTTTGTGGTTGTTCCATTATAAATCACAGCAACATGATGCCAAATATTTTGTGGCACACTATTAGTTGACGTTACGGTTTGTGTACCGGAATTAAAACTCATAACCACATTTCCTGAACCATTAATACTAAGCTCATAGCCGGAAGCACTTCCTTTAGAAACTATGGTTCTACCATTAGTATTACTTTTTACCCATGCTGAGATTGTGAAATGTCCAGTTAAATCATTATTGTCTCCAAGATCAATATATCTTGTGGTACCATTAAAACTTAAATGATAATCATCTTGATAGTCTTCGGTTATACCCAAGGTGAAATATTCTGCATTTTCAAAATTTATACCAGTAAAAGTTAAAATATCTGTAGTTGCATTATAAGTACCTACAATATTTTTATAATTATTGAAACTTGTATTATCTGCTATTAATAATTCTAAATTTGCTCCTTGTGCATCAGTGATAGGAGAGGTGCTTAAATCAAATTCCAAGGTAACAGTTCCAGGGTCATTAGTACTTTCCCTAACGATCCATCTTCTTTCTAAAATATTTGTTGATCGTATAGGAAGGCTTGTAGTAGTAAGTGCTATATTATCACCATTATTACCAACTAGTAAATAACTTAAATCGGTATTTAAAGAGCCAGTCTCAGCTTCCATTGTTAAAATAGGTTCTGGTATAACATTAACGCTTTTAGACTTTTGCTGTAATAAGTTTGAATTGTCGTCTCTTGCAATACCAAAAACATTATATCCGTAACCAGCATTTAGAGCACCGTTCCAAAGTATACTGCCATCAGAAGCTATATAATCATTACTGGTTCCTGCATAACCAAATGGCGTTGATGTATTAGTTCCAGAATCCCAAAAAGCATCATTAGAACCAAGAGTAACACCATATTTTATAGATAGATAAGACTCCACTTTTTGACGCTCCGTAGAACTTAAGTCTCTATCGTACATTATAATTTCCGCAATATCCCCATTATAACGATAACCCGAACCGGAATTTGTACCATCCCTTCTTGCTCCAACTAAAACATCAGTAACAGAGTTTCCTGTAGAAGTTCCGTCATTTCTATCGGCAGGGTCAGCTACACCATTAACATATGGTGATAACCTAGTTAAACTATTACCGGTATTAGAAACAACACCAGTTGTAATTTTAGGTTCGTTTAACGCATAAATTGTACCCCAACGTACGGCTTGATTACCTCCTTGTCTTCCTAGGGTATGGTGTAATACACGATCTGTTGTCCCAAACCAAACTTGATAATTACGTGTTGAACTATTTGATTTACCAAATACAGTTCCGGTAGTTGCCCCACCAGTAACAACAACAGTAATGATGGTCATTTCATCTGTGTTTGGTTGTAAATCAAGTTGTGATGGATTACCTAAATTATAAAATGAATTTCCAGAAAATCGCAAAATAGGATTAAAGTTAAGTCCAGAAGCAACATATTCGGCGTCTGTACTTCCTTGAGATGCTCCGGTAAACCCATTGGCAGATTGGTCTGTCCAGGAATCAACATCTGTTCCTGTTAAAGCAATACCCTGGTCTGCACGTAACCACAATTGTAAATTAGAACCAACATTTCCTGGTGAATTGGTTAGTAGCGCAGAACCTTGTACAACAAAAGTATATGGGTTTTCATCAGTATCATCATTATCAATAGAAACTGTGGCTTGTAAATTAGAACCAACTACAGTAGGGGCAAACCTAACAACAAAAGTTAGATCTCCTCCACTGGCAATAGTATTAGCGCTTGGCTGCGTTAAAATAGAAAAAGCAGCATTGCCACTAATATCTACAATAGGAGTTCCTCCCGTTAAATTTAAGGTAGAGGTGCCTGTATTTTGAATGGTAAATGTATGATCAATTGTTGTTGAGGTTATGGCTGCTCCAAATTCGGTATCATCGCCAAAAGCTGGTGTTGTATCTCCAGAAGCAATATCAATTGAGTTTCCTTGTATGTTTATTTCTGGATTCGTGTTAAATGAAGAGCCTTGTACTGTAAAAGTATAAGGGTTTTCATTACTGTCATCATTATCTATAGAAATAGTGGCTTGTAAATTAGTCCCAATCACAGAAGGAGCAAACCTAACTACGAAAGTTAGGTTTCCGCTGCTGGCAATAGTGTTTGAACTTGGTTGTGTTAAAATAGAAAAAGCAGCATTACCACTAATATCAACTATGGGTGTTCCTCCTGTTAAATTTAAGTTAGCTGTACCTGTATTTTGAATAGTAAATGTACGGTCTAAAGTTGTTGCATTAAGAATAGCTCCAAATTCGGTATGATCTCCAGCAATAGGTGTTACATCTCCTGAAACAATATCTGTTGAGTTTCCTTGAATATTTATTTCTGGAGCTGGTGTAAATGAAGAGCCTTGTATCACAAAAGTATAAGGGTTTTCACTGCCTGTAGTATCATTATTATCAATAGAGATCGTAGCTTGTGCATTCGTTACATCGGTTGTTGGTGCAAATCTAACTACAAAAGTTAAATCCCCGCCACTAGCAATAGTATTAGCACTTGGCTGTGTTAAAATAGAAAAAGCAGCATTACCACTAATATCAATTATAGGTGTACCTCCTGTTAAATTTAAAGTAGAAGTACCTGTATTTTGAATGGTAAATGTACGATCGAAAGTTGTTGAATTAGCAATAAAACCAAATTCTGTATGATCTCCAGCTATAGGAGTGGTGTCTCCAGAAGCAATATCAGTTGAGTTTCCTTGAATATTTATTTCTGGAGCTGGTGTAAATGAAGAGCCTTGTATCACAAAAGTATAAGGGTTTTCACTGCCTGTAGTATCATTATTATCAATAGAGATCGTAGCTTGTGCATTAGTCACATCGGTTGTAGGGGCAAATCTAACTACAAAAGTTAAATCCCCGCCACTAGCAATAGTATTAGCACTTGGCTGTGTTAAAATAGAAAAAGCAGCATTGCCACTAATATCTACAATAGGTGTTCCTCCCGTTAAATTTAAGGTAGATGTACCTGTATTTTGAATGGTGAATGTGCGATCTAAAGTTGTAGAATTGGCAATAGAACCAAATTCTGTATGATCTCCAACTGTAGGTGTTGTGTCCCCATTTGCAATAGTTGTAGCATTGCCTACAAGATTAATTTCTGGGGCAGATGGCGCAACAATATTAACAGTATAATCTTCTACTTCTCCAAAGGCAAAGGATTCACAGGATGTAGGGATTCCATTGTACTTCATAGATACTCTCATTCTGGTATTTCCAGTGGTTGCAGTACCCGGAATTGTAAAAGATCCAGATACTGGTGTGGTTTGAGAAGCAGCTTGAGACCATACTTGTTCACCAGGATCAGTAAAATCATCATTTTGATTATAATCTATCCAAACAGAATAGCCTTCGTCGTATATTGTACCCGTCCAGGTTGGCGTGATAGTAATAGTATAATTTGTACTCGTATTTAAATTAGTTGATATTGCTGTAAAATCTGAATAACCAGCACTGGCGCCTGATGTATTATCAATAGTGCTTAATTGCACTCTTCCTATATACTCATCAGAAGTATTATTACCGTCTGATGAGCAATGTTGAGAGTGAGAGAGAGTTGTTGATAATAGCAAAAACAAACATGTAACATATTTAATTTTTGAAAAATCTAAATTTTTCATAGTTGGTTAACTTTTAGCTTGGGGCTAATAAATTTGTTCCAAATGTATATGCTAACTCCATGAAATGCAAAAAAAATCGATGAAATACATTTTAGGTGTAACTTATTGATTTTCAATTGAATAAAAAGACAGATTTTTCAACAAACCTGTCTTTTTGTAGGTGTATATTTAGTGCTTGTAAGTGTAAGTTTATAGGTTAAAATCGAATTAACCTTTTAAGAATACTGATTCCTGTTTCTTTATTAATGATTTTTATCAGATAAACAGCTTGTTCTAAATTGTCCAACTTTGAAACTTTAATAATTCCATTGTTACTCAAAAGAATTTTATTGAATATACTCCTTCCGTTTAGGTCAAATATTTCGATATTAAATTCATTATTATCCAAACTTGAAGGCAGTCCAATATTAATAAAATCGTAAAAAGGGTTTGGGGATATTGTCACATTGTCCAAATCTATATCGTCTATTTCCAAAGTGGTTTGAGCAATACCATCACAATCTTCATCAATGGCGTTATTAAGTATTTCAGTTGCATCTGGGTTAATGTTGGGGGCATCATCATTACAATCGTTACTATTTATAGAGTATCCAGACGGTGCAGTAGGGCTGCATAACATGATACTAGTTGTAGAACCATATCCATCTAAATCGTTATCTATATAATACAGTAGACCTGTATCTACCGTCAAGTTCAATACCTGATTGGCAGTACATCCATCATTGACAATGGTCGTTCCTGTTTGATTGGTCGTATAATCGTTACCGAACCATGTAAAAGTCTCTCCCGAGCAGATGGTTTCGTTGGTAACAACATCCGCAGGCTTGTTAGGTTGGGTAACAGTTACTATAGCAACACAAGAATCTGTATTTCCAGGGTTCCCAGGATCTGTAGCAGTTAATGTTACATTATTTGCACCAAGATTAGCACAAGTAAAACTATCTATATTTATAGACAAATTACCAATACTACTACCATCATTAATATCGGCAGCCGTAATCGTAACATTGCCAGCTCCATCTAATAGAGCATTAATATTTTGGCACGATGCCATTGGAGTAAAGCCTGTAATTTCAATATTTTGAGTTTCTTTATAATAACCGCAAGTACCGACAGCATAGGTGACAACATAATTTCCAACTGTTGAGGCAGAAACATCAATGACTCCTGAAGAACTATTTATTATTAAGCCTGAAGTACTGGAAAAACTTCCTCCAGAAACTCCAGTAATACTTGGGGTTGGGTCACTACCATTAGTAGCATAACTATTTGAACTGTAAGTGAACTTTGCAAAATCATTATAATGTGTATCAATATAATCAAGTATTACAGCAGCATAATCTTTAGCAAAAGGAACTAAGGTTTGCGGTTTTGAATCAAAAAAGTTGCCTTTATAAGTGCCTAAATCCCTAACACTTCTATTTACTTCACTCATTATACCATCTATGTGTCCACCACCGCCAGTTCCGTCGCTGGCTGTTGGTCCGGAACCATGTCTTAAGTTATTGTAAAAATCGCCAGCGAAATAAAAGTTACTAAAGGGTCTTGTATCATCGCAACTATTAGATGCGCCACTATCAAAATTACTAGGAATGGCTCTGTATCCTGATGTTACTCCACAACCTGGGTTTACATTATTATTGTAAAATGTAGCAGTCGTAGCTTTTAATTTAGCACCCAGACTTTCACTACCTCTTACTAATTGCTCATGATTTAAAGAACCCAAATTGTTAGAAACAAGGTTTTTTATTGTAGAATTATTAATAATAGATGCTTCATTTAAATCTGAGCTATTTAATTCAGAAGAAGAGATGTTATAGCCTAATTCAATTCTTGCTATAGAATGGCTTTGCCCGTGTAAATCTATATAAAGGCCTTTTCCCCAATTGGCTTCGACAGCTGTACTAGCCTGGTCAATAAAACTGTGCCAGGCATTCCAATGGTCTATGGCATCTGAGTCCCCGCAAGTCGCTTCACCTATTGCTCGATTTGGATCTAGTTTTGTTCGATGTAAATTATTGATAATAACATGAGCATAACACCCTGTTAAGTTAAAAATTTCTTCTTGAATTTCTCTAACCAAAATTTCAGTATTATCATCTCTTACATTAGTTCCACCACAATTTCTATCTGGTAAAGAAGAATCATTATCTGGATAAAAAACACTACCAATAGTACTTCCAGATTGCTTTACCCCTCCATGTGGTGCAGATATAATTATAGGTAAATTACCTGGAATATATTCTATATACTCTCTAGTATCTCCAGGGCTTTGTTCATAAAAAATTGAAACACCTGGTGTTTGAGCCTGTGTATAAAATACAATTAAACAGATTAGTAGGCAAAGTAGATTTTTTTTCATGAATCATTGATTTTTAAGAAATATTTGGGTTAGGTAAAATCGTGTGTGCTAATATAAAGTATATACTTTATGAATTCTATGAAATGCATAAAAAACTGATTAAAAGCATGTTGTTTTTTCTTTATAATATGTTATGTGTTGTAAATGAGTTTGTTATGTTTTTATTGAAAGTGAGAAATTAATGAGGGATTTTACTTAATTGTAGTAATTAACTTATTCTAAAAATCAATGAATTAAAAATAATTTAGTGCTTTTCTTACGTGATAATATCAGATGATGACAATTAGGTTGTTTTTTTAGAAATTATAAGTGAATTTTTCAATTATAGTAATTTATTTAAGAAAATGGAAGTTATCAATTTGTGATAATTATTCGATTTGAAAACATCATCTTTTAAATTGGCTGTATACTGAAGTCTTAACAGTAATGTAAGGTTTTTTTATTATGTCTAGTACAAAGTAGACACAACAAATTAAAAACCTTGTACTTGAAGGTGATAGTTGCGATTCCAATCCGAGGCAAAAAAGTTTGGGTTGAATTCACGTAAAAGAGCTTATTGACGGTGGACAGGAGCTACAGGATAAAATGCAGGATGCGCTTAAAAAAGAGTTAAAATTGGTTTCTGAAGAATAACGTTATCTTCTTATGAAATGAAACAATTAAATATTCCAATACTGTTAGTCTTATTCATTTTTATACTCTATAAAGTGGAGTTAAGCAATATTTTTCATTTTGCTATAAAAATTCAGCTTTGCTATTTAAAAACTTAAGATTTCATATAAACTACACTCCTTCGAAAGTTTATTCCTAAATCATTTATATTAGTGAGTATTAAAGTATATTTAAGAGAGATATTATTACGGCAAATTAGATTAATTACCAGATTTCTTAATCATCCTCACGCTGTTATTAAAATCAAGTTCCTCGCTTTTAGAGTTATAGCGCATATTATAAAGTTAGAATAATGATTTAAAATTTTATCTAATAAACGCGCTAACTTAATTGCTTAATATTCATTTGATATTATTTTATCAGAAATTGAGACAGCCTTATAATTTTAATTGTATTTGTTAAGCTTAATTTGTAAAACAAACACAGAACTATTCTAAACATTTGTATTTGGAGATGAAGTATGGTTTGCAAAGAATACATTAGATGTTAGAATGATACCTAACTTACAAACAGGTCCAGTATTATATAATTGTTAAGTCTCTCCTTAAATAGTAGGTGATTTAATATTTTTAATTTAGTTTATTTGAGTTAGTTTTTTTAATTAAAAGGATTCTGTATACATACGCTTGTTCTCTTTGATTGGTTTGTTATTAGCTTTGCTATAATTGTACATGATATGAGTAATTTAGAGTTGTATGCGGAAGCCTTTTTTAACAAAGAACAACAGAATGATAGAGAAAAGTACATTTCTGATGATTTATAATTTAAGGTATATTTTATGTTTGGATTAACCATTAACAACAAAATCAAATTGTATACAATGATTTTCAATACAAATAACGTGATAATTAAATACGTTATAATTGGATGGTGTATCCTATTATTTTCAGGTTGCACAGAGAAGAGAATCCAAACACCATATGAGAAAGCTTCTTATGACTTGCTGAACAGGCTTTTGCCAAACCATACAGACCATTTTTACTTCGAGGAGAGTATGGATAGCTTAGTGGAGAAGGACTATTTTGAAATCAGTAGTGAAAATGGAAAGGTTGTGATCAAAGGAAATAATGCTGTTTCAATGAGCTCCGGTCTTTACTGGTATCTTAAAAACTATTGTAACGCCCAAGTATCATTAAATTATAATCAGCTTAACTTACCAGAGGTTTTACCAATAGTGTCAGAAAAAATCACTATTGAAACACCTTTTGAATATCGCTATTTGTTTAACTATTGCACGTACGGATATTCTATGCCCTGGTGGGACTGGGAAGAATGGGAAAAAATGATCGATTATATGGCAATACAAGGCGTAAATATGCCATTGTCAATTATTGGTCAGGAAGCCGTTTGGTTAGAAGTTTTAACCGAACTGGGGATGTCTGAAAAACAGATAAATGAATTTTTTGTAGGCTCTGCTCATCTTCCATGGGGTTGGATGGGAAATATCGATGGTGTTGGAGGACCATTACCTAAAAATTGGATTAAACAACGGGTAGTCTTACAAAAGAAGATATTAGCAAGAATGCGTTCTTTAGGAATGAAACCCGTATTACAAGGATTTACAGGACACGTTCCAAAATCTTTAAAAGAACTATACCCTGAATCAAATATTTTTCAAATTCATGATTGGGCAGGCATTTCGGGAACTTGGTTTTTGGATCCTACAGACGAACTTTTTCAAAAAATAGGAAAACTTTTTATAGAAAAACAAACTGCATTATTTGGTACCGATCATTTATACGACGCAGATTGTTTTATTGAGGTTGACCCACCATCTAATGATCCTGAGTTTCTTAAAAAAGTCAGTCAATCAGTATATCAATCCATGGCTTCAGCAGATCCAGAAGCAACATGGGTTATTCAAGGATGGTTCTTCTTTTTTAGAAAGGATTTTTGGCAACCAGAACAAGGGCGAGCGTTTTTAAATGCAATACCTAAAAATAAGACCATAGTTCTTGATCTATATGGAGAAAAAAATCCAACTTGGGATAAGACAGAAGCTTTTTATGGACAACCTTGGGTTTGGAATGTTATATGTAACGAGGATCAAAAAGTAAATATGAGTGGAGACCTTCAAACTATGCAAGATAATTTTCAAGAAGCATTTCAACGAGAAGGGAAAAATAATTTAAAAGGCATAGGAGTAATCCCTGAAGGAATTGGTTTCAACCCTATAATTCAAGAGTTTATTTATGAAAAAGCATGGAAAACAGAAAATGTTGATCTAAATAGCTGGATCGGTGATTATGCACAGCGCAGATACAATACCAAGAATCAGGAAGCTCAAAAAGCTTGGCAAAATTTATTGAATACGGTTTATGGCAGAACCCGCACGATGTGGTCTCCATTAATTACCACACCACGCTTATTGAAAGTAGACCAAACAAAAGAAGATATTAGGCATGTTAGAAAGGATTTTAGCATATCGGAGGAGGACCCGTTTGCATGGGATTTTGATGTGAATAAGTTTAATGAAACTGCCCGAATGTTTTTAGAATTAGCTCCAGAATTAAAAGAAAATGAAGCATTTCGTTTTGATTTGACACATATATATCGCGAATTAATGCATGCTTTTTCTCATCGCTTTATATACGATGTAAGCAAAGCGTACCATGACAAGGATTTGACTGCTTTGGAGAAATCGGAAAACCAACTTTTAAAATTACTTGACGATATGGAAGCAATTACTGGTACTAATGAAAATTTCATGTTAGGAAAGTGGTTGGAAGATGCAAAAGACTGGGGACTTACCCCAGAAGAAAAGAAATATTATGAATGGAATGCCCGCACAATTATCACCATATGGCAACCTTGGAAAGAGGGGTATTTAAGGGATTATGCAGGCAAAACATGGAATGGCATGTTCTCTGGCTATTATAAACCAAGGTGGGAATTATTTTTGAATACTCTGAAAGAAAGCCTTAAAAATAACCGCCCATTCGATCCAAGTGCTTATGATAAAGCGGTTCGTGAAATTGATTTTAACTGGACACATTCAAATGAAACCTACCCTACCAAACCAACGGGAAATGTGATAGAGGTTTCAAAAAGATTGGAAAAAGATTATCAGCAATATTTTAATGGAAAAGACTAATAAGGGACATAGTATGACCATGTATAACTTTAATTATTTAACTAAACGAGCAATGACACCTGAAAATCAAATGAATCTTCACAGTTACTTAGGCCTGTGCAAAATAAAGGAACTGAAAAATAGCATCCTTTTGTTCACCTTGGCACTAGTAGTTTTTGCCACAAGTGCTCAGGAAAAACCTGTTCAAGTTAAGATTAAAACAACTACTGGTATAAATAGTGAATCTTATAAGTCATTAACCTTTAACGGATCCTGGTGCTGGTTCACAGACCCAAGAGCGGTTTATTTTGAAGGTAAACACAAACGTACATATTCAGGGTGGATAGATAATTATGGAAACATTGTTGTTGGAAGTTATGACCATGATACAAAACAAATAACAACCCATATAGTAAAGAAAAACCTAGAAGTAGATGACCATGATCATCCTTCAATTTTATTCGATGACCAAGGAAAACTATTAGTTTTCTTTAACCGCCACGGGTATGGAACTTCTTCGGTAGCACCACCTGGGTATTTAATCAAATCCAAGCATGCAGAAGACATTTCAGAATGGCAAGACGTTCAGGAATTATATTTAAATGATGAAGCACTTAAGCCTGCTCCAAATGCGTCAATGTCCCAAGACTATAGCCACCCTATTCGTTTAAAATCTGAAAAAGGAAGAATTTATCTTTTCTGGAGAGGTATAGACGGCAAACCAAGTTATTCACAAAGTGATGATAATGGCGATACATGGTCAAAAGGTCGTATAGTGATGATGCCAGATCCTATTTATAGTTTTAGACGCCCTTACACAAAAGTATATTCAAATGGTGATAGTAAAATACATTTCACATTTACCGATGGGCATCCCAGAAATGAAAAAAATAACAGTATTTATTATACATACTATGAGAATGGAGCATTTTACAAAGCGAATGGTGATAAGATAAAAAACATTGCTGATCTACCTCTTAGACCAGAGGAGCTTGATATGGTATATGATGCAAAAAAAGGTGGAGCAAAAGCATGGAATTGGGACATTGCTGAAGACGAAAAAGGGAATCCGGTTATAGCCTATGCCAAATTTCCTTCAGATACTTCTCACTACTATTGTTATGCTAAGTGGTCCGGAAAAAAATGGATAAATCGCACTCTTATTAATTCCGGATCCTGGTTTCCTAAAACGGCAAAGAATGAAACAGAAATGGAACCGCACTATTCTGGAGGTATGAACATCGATCATGAGAATACTAATGAAATATACCTTTCCGTAAAACGAGATTCTGTATTTGAAATAGAGAAATGGGTCACTAGTAATAATGGAAAATCATGGAAAGTAGATTTTATAACCAAAAATTCTGAAAAAGATAATATTCGTCCTTTTGCAGTAAGAGGAGCGAAGAAAAATAATCCCTTACAAGTATTATGGATGCAAAACACAAGTTATCAGTTTTATGGCTATGCGTCCTGGACTAAAATACCATGGGAAGAACGTTTTCATAGTGCTATAAAAATGGATTTGCAATCTCCAGAAATAACAAACCCATTAGAGCCGAATCAGATCATTGATATTATGCGTCAAACCGCAGATTGGCAATTTGCAAATCCATATGATCTTAAAAGGCTACTTGAATGGCAATGGGGAACTTATTTTGTTGGAGTGCAAGAATTGTATGAACTCACGGGAGAAGATCGCTATAAGCAAGAAATGGTAAATATTGGACAGCATGCTAATTGGAAACCACTTGACAATATTTTTTATGCAGATCAACTAAAAATCATCTCAAATTGGGCGTGGTTGTATGATTTAGACAAAGATCCTAAGATGATAGAATATGGTAAGTGGGCTATGGATATACATTTGTCTACAAGACGAGCATATATGGCTGATGTTCGCTTTGCTAACAACCCATATTTTGTTGAGTGGTGGACTTGGTGTGACGCCTTATTTATGGGGCCGCCTGCTTTTGCTCAAATGGCAAAAGTAACGGGAGAGAAGAAGTATTTGGATTATATGGATACCATGTTTTGGATTACTGTGGATTATCTTTATTCCAAAGAGGATTCATTAATATTTAGAGATGATCGCTACTTCGATAAGCGTTCAGATAATGGAAAGAAAATATTTTGGAGTAGAGGTAATGGTTGGGTTATGGCTGGAATTACTAGAATATTAGAAGAGATGCCCGCAGATTACCCAAGCAGAAGTAAATATATAAAGCTATATAGTGAAATGGCTGCTAAATTACTGGATTTGCAAAGCGAGGATGGTATGTGGCGCGTAAGTCTTTTAGATCCTGCGCATCATGATGTTGGAGAAGTAAGCGGAAGTGCCTTCTTTGTATGTGCTATTGCATGGGGAATTAATAATGGGTTGATAGATCAAAAATATAAATCACAAGTATTAAAAGGTTGGGAGGCACTATGTGCTAATGTAAATAAAAATGGACGTTTAGGAAATGTACAACCAGAAGGTATAGATCCTCGAAAATTCACTCCTGAAAATTGGCATGTATATGGAACAGGTGCTTTTTTAATGGCTGGTTCTGAAATATACAAATTAATGGGAGGTGACCAATAGAATATCTTGAATACACAAATATGATAAAACTATTTAAAAATATTGTTTACGGTTCTTTCTTGATTTTATTTGTTGCGTGTAATGCTCAGAAAGAAGATAGTGGTGATGTTTTGCAAACAGGAGCCGAAGACAGGGAGTATTGTATAAAGCTCATGCAAAAAATAGTTGATCCTGTTTTAATAGCGGTAGGTGAACAGAAATTGAATGAAGTACTTCCCCGCAAGGATTGGGAAACCAGCAATAAAAGATGCGATATTCGTACCACAAACATACAAGCTGTTGGACGTACATTATCAGGTCTATCGCCTTGGTTATCTCTGGGAACAGACAACACAAAAGAAGGTAAGTTAAGAGCCAAATACATTGACCTGTCATTGAGCGCATTGATCAATATTACAGACCCTACTTCTACCGATTATTTATTTGATAAAGATTCTGAAACGTATGAACGCATTGTACATAACGCCTACTTAGCTTATCCATTGTTAATTGCTACTAAACAATTATGGGAACCCTTAACCACACAGCAAAAAAATAATGTAATAAATGCATTAAAGTCACACAGAAAATACAAGCCTTTCGAAAATAATTGGCTACTATTTGCCTCTGTAATAGAAGCTGCAATCTGGAAACTTACCGGTGAATGTGATATGGAAAAATTAGAATATGGTATCAATAAGCATATGGAATGGTATGTTGGTGATGGTATATATGGTGACGGTCATCAATTTCATTGGGATTATTATAATAGCTATGTAATTCACCCATTATTGTTAGAAATATTGAAAGTCTGTAAGGAAAAGAACCACCCACTTAAAGAATTATTTCCAGTTGAATTAGGGAGAGCTAAAAGATATGCTGAAATACAGGAGCATTTAATCTCTCCTGAAGGAACATTTCCTGTAATTGGTAGATCAGGAGTATATAGAATTGCAGCATTTCAATTATTGGGTTATGTAGCTTATAGAAATGAATTGCCCTCTATATTGGCCCCTGGATCAACTAGAGCAGCGCTTATGGCAGTAACCAAGAGAATGATGGAAGTTTCGGGTACTTTTGATGAAAATGGTTGGTTGAATGCGGGTGTTGTTGGTAAACAACTGAATGCACGAGACGTTTATACTGTTACAGGAGCGCTTTACATGTGCACTATGGGATTAACACATTTAGGATTACCGGCAAATGATCCGTTTTGGACACAGCCTTCCGGTAAATGGTTTCAACAAAAAGTATGGGATGGAGATGATATTCCTAAGCAGCATGAGTATTATGGGAAATAATATTGATATGGAGGTATTTCTTTAAAATAAAGAAATGCATTACACTAATAATGAAGATATGAGAATTATTAGAATACTGTTTTTAGTTACAATTTTATTTTGTGGATAGAGTTCTAACAAGCCAGCTACGGAAAATTGAAGCACTTTGGCACTGGCATCCAGATTGCACTGTTATGAAGGATGGTACCGTTGTTAAAACAGATAATGCTTTAGGTAATCTGGCGGTTGTTCCAGTTAGTAGTCAGTCGTTTAAAATTGATTTGATAAAAGGGCAGGAAGACCCAGTGCAAGGATGGTATAGTTCTGAATATAATAAAGTCGAAGCCAGCACTACAAGTAGCTATTCAACCGAAATTGACAATGATGAAACCCTGGTGTGGATGCTTATACCTGGAGAGAAAACAATACCGAATCTATCTGTTAAAATTATATCAGAAACAGCAAATGGAGTGCAAATAAAAGTAACATCTCCACATAAAAAATGGATACTTGATATACCTTATCAAAATAGCTCTAAGGCAAAACTTACTAAGCTAGAAAATCCTTAAAATATATAATGAATAGATAAACTTGACTGCTTCATTATCTGAAGCACTTGAAAATTAAAAAGCAAAAAATAACTAAATGACGTATAATACCTTTCTAAACTTATTTAAACAGTTTATGCTGCTATTTACTATAATAATAGTATCGGTGTCATGTGATAGAAGCACGGAAAAAAAACCATTTTCGGGAGATATTACAATACTTCCTTCACCTAAAGAAATATCAGAAACATCGAGCCAAGTATTTCTTTTAGCGCAAAGTGAAATGTATTCATCTAATGCCGATGTGAAACCATTACTTGAAATATTTCAAGAAGAGATACATGATCTTACAGGTGTTAATTTAGAAATTTCTGAAGAAAAAAATAAAAATACAGATGTTCTTTTTGAAATTGATACTAAACTAGCTAAGGAAGAATATCATGTAAATATTCATAAAATTATAGAAATTACAGGAGGAAGTTATCAAGCGCTTGCTATGGCACGAACAACACTTTTACAATTAGCAACAACGCAAGATGGGTTGTTAGGGTTTCCTATGCTAACTATAAAAGATTATCCAGATGCTAGTTATAGAGGGCTTATGATAGATTTAGCTAGAGGTTGGCATCCCATGGCTTCTATTAAGAAGTTTATCAAGATGGCATCATTTTATAAGTCTAATTATGTGCATTTACATTTCACAGACTATCAATCATATACATTGCCTTCATATAAATATTCAAAATTATCAACTCCAGAGAGATCATATAGTTTTGAAGAGTTAGAAGAGCTAGAAGCTTACTCTCAAGCTAGAGGCGTGACCATCATTCCGGAAATTGATATACCAGGGCATTCGAGTCCACTAGTGGAAAAGTATCCTGAAATATTTGCAATTAAAGATGTTAAAGAAAACCCGTGGATTATTAATATGGGTAATGAGGAAACTTATGAGGCTATAGAAGTCCTTATAAGTGAACTTATGACTGTTTTTAAAGCCTCTCCTTATTTTCATATAGGAGGAGATGAAGCCATTTTTTATAAAGTAACAGACGATCCAACGGTGAAAGCATATATGAAGAAACATCAGTTGGGTGATGATGTGCACGAATTATATCGTCACTTTATAGTACGTCTTAATGAGATAGTAAAGAAACATGATAAGCAAATGTGTGTTTGGGAAGGTTTTAGAAGAGAGGGAAATATAGAAATACCCAAAGATATAATTGTGTTTGAGTTTGAAACTAATAGATACCTGCCTAATCATTTGGTTGAAGATGGTTATACTGTAGTGAATACCTCTTGGAAGCCTTTGTATGTAGTTAACCAGAAAAAATGGGAGCCAAAAACTATTTACAATTGGAATATGTGGCGCTGGGAAAATTGGTTCGCAAAAGCTCCATCCATAGTTCCTATTCAATTAAAGGAGACACCCTTGGTAATTGGAGCTCAAATGTGTTCTTGGGAGCAACAGGACAAATTAGAAATTCCTAGTTTAAGAAAGCGATTACCCGCACTCAATGAGCGTATATGGAATACCACTAAAAAAGTGTCTTATGATGCATTTATGAAATATCTTAAAGTCACAGATAAGCAATTGTCGGTACTAATCAATGATAGTAGACAGGATAGCTTACTGCTTGGTTATAATTTTAAGAAGGAAAAAAACTAGTAACTATATGGTACGCCCATTAAGCATATAAAAAAGATGAAGTTCTACACTATATACCTTGCCCTTTTAATTCCTATTGTCTTTATACAATGTAAACAAACCGCTACTCATGAGATAAACATTATTCCAAAGCCACATGAATATGTGGTTAGTAAGGGAACGTTTAAGATAAATAATAAAACGAAAATTGTTGTTTTAAATAATTCTTTAACACCTTTAGCACATTTCTTAACAGATCAAATATACAAGGTATCCGGATTAACATTAAATGTAGCTGCAGAATACACTGAAAATAACAATAATATAATCTTAGGTTATGATAATAATTTAGGAGAAGAAGAGTATAAACTCATCATAGAGAAAAAGGTCCACATTGAAGCTTCAAATTACAATAGTGCTGCAATGGCAGCCGCAACATTAATGCAGCTTATTAATATTACCGAAGATCAAGTGGGTTTTCCTAATATTTCAATATCAGACAAACCAGATTATAAATACAGATCAGTAATGCTTGATTTGGCTCGTTTTTGGCATCCAATGGAAACTGTAAAGGAAATTATAGACCTTCTATGGTTTTATAAGATAAAATACTTGCATTTACATTTGTCTGATAACAGAAGGTTTACATTTCCTTTAGATGCATTTCCTAATTTAAAAACAGTCAACGAAGATGGGTCTCGTGAGTATTATACACTCGAAGAATTAGAATATTTAGTTGAATATGCCAGAAAAAGAGGTGTCACTATTATTCCAGAGATTGATTTGCCAGGACATTCTACACAGCTTTGGAGTAAGTATCCGGAAGTTTTTGGAAGTATCGATCCGAAAACCAATAAGCCTAAAACCTTGTATGTAATAAATATGGCTAAGGAGGAAACGTATAAGGCAGTAGAATTAATTATCAACCAATTGGCCAAAGTATTTTATACCAGTCCATACATCCATATAGGTGGAGATGAAGTATATCTTCAACCAATTAAAGAGCTTCCAGAATACAAAACCTATTG
This sequence comes from Flavivirga rizhaonensis, assembly GCF_004791695.1. Lineage (GTDB taxonomy): Bacteria > Bacteroidota > Bacteroidia > Flavobacteriales > Flavobacteriaceae > Flavivirga > Flavivirga rizhaonensis. The sequence goes on from NZ_SRSO01000001.1 coordinate 115,364, forward strand.
TAAAAAACAGGGTTTAAAAGCAGCTCTTGCTGGAAATGCAAACGAATTATTTTGCCATTTTATCAATCGTTTGAATGGAATGGTAAAGAAAACAGGAAAGAAAACAATTGTATGGGAAGGTTTTCATAATACAGGTGCCGGAGATGTTCAGATCGATAAGGACATTACAGTTATTGTTTGGAATACCACATACAATCATCCTGAAAACTTATTGAATAACGGATTTGAAATAATCAATTCTACATGGATTCCTTGGTATCAGGTAGAAGCTATGAATTTTGCACCCAATCCTGAAATCGCTTACGACTGGGATTTAGGAGATTGGACACATTGGGAAGATGATATAGAAGATATTCAACTTAGCAGTAAAAAAGGAATCCTGGGAGCACAAATAAGTTTTTGGGAACAAAACTATAACAAAGTAATTGAAGTGTTAAAAGACCGTGTTCCAGTATTGTCCGAGCGACTTTGGAACAATGAAAACTCAACAGATTATATCAACTATCATAAACGCTTTATCAGCACAAATAGTACCTATGATAAGTTATTTATGCCAATTGAAATTAAAGGAACCCAACTTATTAATAAAGAAGGTTTTCATTTTGAAGATAAAACCGATATCATCATTTCTGCTAAAGGAAAAGGGTATATTAAATATGCTTATTCCAATCAATGGGGGCTGCCATCCGAGTATTTGACCTACACAGAACCCTTTGAAATAAAAAATAGCGGATTAATTACGGCACAATTATTTGATGAAAGCAATAAAGCTATTGGTTATCCAGTGCAGCAATACATTACTAAGATAGAGCCCATTTATAACTACAAAGTCTATGAATCTACCCATGAGGCTAACAAGATACCTGATTTCAGTACAAGCCGATTGTTAAGGGAAGGCGTAACTGGAAAGATGAACAATGTCCGTTTAAAAGAAATTAATAGAGACCTGTTTGCAAAAGTAAAAAAGGAAGGCCATATCGATACCCGATTTGAAGGTTTATATAACCCTTATGGATTGGAGTTGTTGGGTAATTTAGAGATACCATCAGACGGAAGCTATCAGTGGCAACTCCAAACATGGGACGGTCTGGCTGAATTGTATATTGATGGAAAATTAATATGCAAAGGCGAAAATTTTAAAAATGAACCAGAGTTTTTTACAGTCAATTTTAAGGAGGGCAATTACCCTTTTCAAATAAAATATTTTTATAAAAACATCCAAAATCAATTGAGCATATTGTATCGTAAAGAAGGAGATGGGAATTACAATCATTTTGAAGAATTAGTTGTGCCTCTTAAATAAAATCATAAAACAATGAAACTTAGCAAAATAGTATTAACACCTCTTAGCCTATTAGTATTTGGGCTTATGTTATTTGCTTGTAAAGGAGAAAAGAGCCCTTATAAAAACACTATAGGTTCTAAACCAAACATTATTTTCATTTTGGCAGACGATTTAGGTTACGGAGATTTAGGATGCTATGGACAAATGGAAATTAAAACGCCTAATATAGATAAGTTTGCAAGCCAGGGGGTACAGTTTCTGCAACACTATGCTGGGGCGACCGTTTGTGCCCCTTCTCGAAATTGTTTAATGACCGGGCAACATAATGGGAATGCGACTATTAAGACTATGGAAAAACCAATTAAGGCAGAAGATATAACTGTAGCAGAATTATTAAAAACTGCAGGATACTCTACCGCGATGATAGGTAAATGGGGATTAGGAAATGTTGGGACTACAGGATTTACTAATGATCAGGGTTTTGATTACTCATTTGGATATTATGATCAAATTAGGGCGCATAACTATTATCCCGATTACCTTATGGAAAATTCAAAGCAATATCCTTTAGAAAATAAGGTGATCTATATCGAAGACTCTACACATTACGCTGTTGGTATTGGTAATGCTGCAGTCGAAAAGAAACAATATTCAAATGATGTTTTTACTGAAAAGGCCTTAGACTATTTAGATAAGACTGATTCAAATCCATTTTTTCTTTATCTCGCATACACGATACCTCATGCCAATAATGAAAGCTGGCTTATTAAAGAACATGGCATGGAAGTTCCAGATTTGGGTATGTATGCCAATAAAGATTGGGCAGAAGAGAAGAAAGCAGGAGCCGCTATGATTTCAAGATTAGACGGTTATGTGGGAAGTATCATGAAAAAGTTACTAGAAAAGGGAATTGATAAAGAAACGATAGTCATATTTTCATCAGATAACGGCCCTCACGGTGAAGGAGGATGGAATCCAAATTTTTTTAACAGTAGTGGAGGGTTAAAAGGAATGAAACGTGATTTATATGAAGGAGGAATAAGAGTTCCATTTATTGTCCGATGGCCAGATATAATTACTCCAAGACAATCAAATCATATATCTGCTTTTTGGGATTTTATGCCAACAGCTTGCGATTTAGCGGGTGTGCAACTTCCAGATAGTAGCGATGGTATTTCTTTTCTGTCTACTCTTCTTAATGAAGACAAAAATCAGCCTGTTCATGATTATTTGTACTGGGAGTTTCGTATTAGCAGTGTAGATAGACAAGCTGTACGCAAGGGAGATTGGAAAGCTGTGAGAATAAAAAAAGGAAATCCATTAGTAACTAAAGTAGAGTTGTTTAATTTATTAGAAGATAAAGCCGAAAAAAATGATCTTTCAGAAGAACATCCTGTAATTGTAAAAGAATTAGTGTCTATTATGAATCAGTACCCAAAAGAGTAATAGAAAATTATTAAACATAGAAAAAAACATTAAATATGCGAAGGCATTTTTATCATCAGATATGCTTATTTGGATTGATTTTGTACATAGTTTCTTGTTCAGGAAATAAAAAGAAACAAAACATTGAGAGCCAGGATTTATTAAATCTAACCCAATATGTAGATCCTTTCATTGGAACAGGCGATCATGGACATGTGTTTATGGGAGCTAATGTGCCTTTTGGAGCGGTACAATTGGGACCTACTCAGTTTTCTCAAGGATGGGATTGGTGTTCTGGTTATCACTATAGTGATTCGACCATTATTGGGTTTTCTCATACTCATTTAAGTGGCACAGGGAGTCCCGATTTAGGAGATATTTCTTTGATGCCAGCTGTGGGCGATGTGAAATTAACCCGGGGTAATCTTGAAGATGAAACATCGGGAATCTATTCTAAATTTTCACATGAAAATGAAGTCGCCAAAGCAGGTTACTACAAAGTTAGTTTGGATCGTTTTAATATTGATGTGGAGCTTACCACCACTCAACGTGTAGGGTTTCATAAATATACGTTTCCAAAAACTGATGAAGCTAAGGTAATTATTGATTTAGAACATGGTATAGGAGATGAATCTACGGAAACGTACATTGTCCAAGAAAATGACACAACTATTTCTGGGTATCGTTCTTCACGGGGGTGGATTCGGGATCATCGTTTATATTTCACAGCAACATTTTCTAAACCAATGACTTCTTTTTATACTTCCGATTCAACCAGTATGCAAAAAGGAAAAGCATTAAAAGCAAAGAAAGTGTATGGTTTAGCTCATTTCAAAACGCAGGAAAAGGAGGCTGTTCTAGTTAAAGTAGCTATTTCTGCCATTAGTATTGAGAATGCAAAAATGAATATGAAAGCCGAACTATCTGGTTGGGATTTTAATAAAACAAAACAAGATGCAGATGAAGCATGGAACAAGGCATTAAATAAAATAAAGATTACTTCCAATGATAATCATATAATGCGCTCATTTTACACATCGTTTTACCATACTATGGTAGCACCGTCAGTATATAGTGATGTAAATGGAGATTATATGGGTACCGATAAAAAGGTACACAGCAATAATGATTTTATGAGTTATAGTACATTTTCCTTGTGGGATACCTATCGTGCCGCACATCCATTAATGAATTTGGTTCATTCAGAGATGGTACCCGATATTGCTAAGACCATGATGCATATTTATAATGAACAAGGAAAACTCCCTATATGGCATATGATGTCCTATGAAACGTATGCCATGGTTGGTAATCCAGGAGCAGTGGTTCTTGCCGATATTGTACTGAAAGGATATGATGTTGATAATCATGATGCATTTGAAGCAATGAAAGCTTCAGCTATGTTAGATGAAAGAGGATTAAAATGGTTAAAACAATACGGATATATCCCATATGAAAAAGAATATTCATCAGTAGCAAAAGCTTTGGAATATGGTCTAGCAGATTGGTCCATAGCCCAAGTTGCTAAAAAACTAGGCAAACAGGAAGACTACAATTATTTTATTAAAAGAAGTAAAAGCTATAAACACTATTTCGATCCGGAAATGAAACTTTTAAGACCGATAGATTCCAATAAAATATTTAAAAAGCCTTTTAATCCAATGAGTTTGAGTGATTACATAGAAGGCAATGCATGGCAATATACTTGGCTGGTGCCTCATAATGTTAATGGTTTGGTTAATCTTTTTGGTTCAGAAAAAGCGTTTATCACGCAATTAGATTCCTTATTCTCGGTAAATGAGAAATTGGGGCATGCGCCAGATGTAACGGGATTGATTGGGCAATATGCACATGGCAATGAACCCAGTCACCATATATTATATATGTATCCTTATGTAGGACAACCTTGGAAGACAGCCGACAAAGTTAGAGAGGTTCTTAACACATTGTATTCTGATAAGCCAGCTGGTATTTCTGGTAATGAAGACGTAGGACAAATGTCTGCATGGTATATTTTATCATCTCTTGGAATGTATCAAGTAGCTCCTGCAGGTGGAGACTATGTATTTGGGAGTCCTATTATCGATGAAGCTATTTTAAACGTAGGGAATAGCAAAACGCTAAAAATTATAGCTAAAAACAATAGTGTGAATAATAAATATATTCAAGGAATCCTCTTGAACGGAGAGGATTATACCAAGTCGTACATTAGTTTTAAAGATTTAAAGGCTGGTGGAACACTTGAGTTTGAAATGGGAGCGGTGCCTTCTAAAACATTTGGTGTAGCTAAGGCGGACCGACCGGCTTCTAAAGATTGATATTGTGCATGAATTATACTAGAATAAACCAAATATTAAAACATAAATAAATTAACCAAAAAGTGAAAAAATATCATGAAAAAAAATAAAATACTAATACAAATTATATGTGCAGTATTATTTATTTATAGCTGTTCAAACCAGTCAAACCAAAAAAAAAATAAGAAAGATTCAATCATGAACGAGACTGTAATAAATAAAAAAACATTAAATATATTATATAAAGACATTCATACAGAATTTTCAAAGTTAAGCCCTAAAGTAATACAACCAGCTGAAGGATATTTAAAATATCCTTATTTAATTCCTGCTGGTTTTTACAAACAAATGTGGGATTGGGATGGGTTTTTTATGGGCAATTTTTTTGTCAGTCAAGGGAAACCTGAATATCTAAAATATTGGGCGTTAAACCTAATAGAAGGTATTGATGAGGATGGTTATGTTTCGGGTTGTGCTACTACTAAAGGTCCACGTCCAATTTTTGGTAAGTTTGCAATGAAACCATTTTTATCTCAAGGTGTTTATTTTGCATCGACTAGTATGAATGACTTTTCTTGGGTTAATAATAAATACGAAGCATTGAAAAAAGTTTTAGCTTATCGTGAACAAACCCAACAGGATGAAAAAACAGGACTTTTCTTTTGGGAGTTGGCTATGCAAAGTGGCGCAGATAATAATCCAGCTTTAAATTATTTTCAAAAAGATACCCGCTCTTTTCTAGCTTGCGATGCAAGTGCTTTTCAATTGAAAGAATATTTGGCGCAGGCAAAAATAGCTGAAAAGCTTGGTAAAACTGAAGATGCAAAGTTTTATCAAGAAAAAGCTGAAAAGTTAAAAAAGGCAATTAACGATGTTTTATGGTGTGATGAAGATAAGATTTTTTATAATGTGGATAGAGAGACAGGAACTTTTTATAAGCGAGTAAGCTATTCATCTTTTATTCCTTTAATTGAAAAAATAATTTCTGAAGAAAATGGTAAAGAAATGATAAATCGCTATTTGCTAAACCCCGATCATATGAAAGCCAAATTTGGTTTTCGCTCATTATCAAAATCAGATCCCGATTATAACAATAAAAATATTATTAAACCTTTTTCAAATTGGCAAGGACCGGTATGGCCAATTGCAAATTATCTATATTCAATAGCTTTAAAAAATTATGGGTTTGATCATGAAATAACTTGGCAAGCCGAAACTTTGGGTAATTTATTGTTAAATGATATTAAAGAATGGGATAGTATGCATGAAAATTATCATGCAGATACTGGTGAGCCTTTAGCTCCAGCTGCTTCGTATGTAGATGAGAACGGAAAATTTGTTGGTTTTATCAGTTGGAATTTGTGTATTCAAAATGTACTGGATGGTGTTGTTAATGATAGGTGGATGCTTTTGGAGCTAGAATAAAGTAATCAGCTTTGCTCTTTTGTGGCTGAGGAAAAGGTATCTAATTCTTAATGCTCTAGGTACTATTTAAAATCAGTTTGGCACAAAGAGCTAAATTTGTTAAGAATTGTAACGAATCATTAATTGTGATTTAAAATATATTTAATATGAAATTCAAGATTTTTGTTTTAACGTGCTTATCGGTTTTTATCATACAAAATTCAGTCAAGGGTCAAACTCCTAAACTTGACCCATATAATATTGTATGGACCGAACAAAGTAAAAATGCAAGTGAGTCGATGCCTTTAGTTGGAGGTGATATTGGTTGTAACGTGTGGGTAGAAGATGGCGACATACTTATGTATGTGCAACGAAGTGGAAGTTTGAGTGAAAATGGAGAATACCTTAAAATGGGGCGAATTCGCATACAATTGTACCCAAATCCATTAACATCAAATACATCTTTTAAACAGGAACTTAAACTAAAAGATGGATTTGTAGAGATTGTATCGATTGGTGAAAACGGTGATAAAAAGCTAAATACGAGACTTAAACTTTGGGTAGAAGTAAATCGGCCTATTGTTCATGTCGATGTTGATGCAAATTCTGAAATTGAGGTCGTGGCCTCGTATGAAAGCTGGAGGACAGAAAAGAGAGAGATAAAAGATAGCCCTGGCAGGCGCGAAAGATTTACCATATTCAATCTCGAAGGCTACCGCGGTGAAGTTTTTCGAGTTAAGGATGAAATTGAATTTACCGACAAAGGAATTCTTTTTTATCATCGTAATCCTGAAGAAAAGCTAGTGCCTGATATTCTTATCAAACAACAAGGTTTAGGGGCAAGTGCTGATAAAATTTATGATGATATAAAGAATAGGACTTTTGGTGGTTTATTATTAGGGGAAGGCTTTGTTAACGCAGGAAATGGTAAAGGAAAATATGAAATAACTCCCTTTAAGTCATGGAAGATTAAAAGTAAGACTCCTAGAAAAAAACATCAAATAGCTATTGTTACTCATATCGATCAGACCGAAACTATTGAAAAATGGAAAAATCAACTGTTTAAATCGGCAAATAGTTCGCTAGAGAATAGTCAAAAATTATTTGAAAAAACGATTACTTGGTGGCATCAATTTTGGGACAGAAGTCATATTATGATCTTCCCAGAAAATGCAGATCCATCGAATCCGATTTGGCAAATGAGCCGTAATTATCAACTTTTTCGATACCAACTTGGTGGAAATGTATATGGCGAATATCCGACCAAATTTAATGGTGGAAATTTGATTTTCGATCCAGTATTAGTAGCCGAAAAATTTAAATACGAACCTGATTGGAGACAATGGGGAGGCGCTGTGCATACAGCCCAGAATCAACGTTTGCTATATTGGCCAATGTTAAAAGCAGGAGATTTTGATGCAATTTTACCACAATTCGAATTATATAGAAAAGGATTACCAGCAGCAGAGGCACGAGTAAAAAAACATTTTGGACACGATGGAGCTGTTTTTAGTGAATATATGAGTGCATCAGGCGTTGCTCTAGGTTCTGGCTGGGGATGGGAAGGTAATGGTCATCGCGGTAGAGGAAAAGAGATCCCTTTTGGTGATCCGTTAGCTACTGGTGCTCGTGGTTACAATAGCTTTGCTGAGGCAGGTGTTATGGCAAACCAATCTGTGGCATACCATTGGGAATCACAAGTTGAACATGCATACATGATTTTAGAATACCATCGCTTTTCTGGGAGAGATATAACGCAGTATATGCCATTTATAAAGGCAGCCTTGTTGTTTTTTGATGAACACTATCAATTGCGTCAGAAAATGCGCAATGGTAAAGCATTGGATGAAGAAGGTAAGCTTGTTATTTATCCATCAACTTCTTGCGAATCTTATAGAGGTGCAAATAATCCTACGGATATAATTGCAGGACTTAAAGCTTGTTTGCAAAGTATGTTGGTTTTAGATGAGAAATATGTTTCCGTTGATGAAAAAAAATATTGTGCCGAATACCTGCAAAGAGTGCCTGATTTTGCATTTGATGAGGTCGATGGTTTGCGAATTATAAAGCCTGCAAAAAAATGGTTGAAGGAAGATAACTTGGAGTTACCACAATTTTATCCGCTTTTTCCTTTTGATCAGTTTAAGTTAGGTGATGAAGAATTACAAACGTTCAAGAACACCTATAAATTAGCTCCACCATATCGAAAAGGGACTATTATAAGCTGGCATCAGGATGGAATATTTTTTGCCAGAATGGGCATGACAAACGAAGCTGCCGATTATAATACAAAAAAATTGCAGGATAGCCCACGTAGATTTCCAACCTTTTGGGGACCAGGACACGATTGGGTTCCTGACCATAATTGGGGTGGTTCTGGTATGATCGGTCTGCAAGAAATGCTCATGCAAACTAATGGAAAACAGATTCTTTTATTCCCTGCTTGGCCTAAAGAATGGAATGTTGATTTTAAATTAAATGCGCCTTATGAAACCACTGTTGAGGCAACTTTAAAAAATGGAGAACTTATCAAATTAAAGGTAACTCCAGAATTCAGAAAAAAGGATGTAGTTATACACTTTAAATAAATCTGTTTAAGGGTTTTTTTATGTTTTTTAAAGAAAAATTTATAGTAAAAACGGATTGAGAACTTATTATACCAATACCAGTTTTATAGCATTAATTCTAAGCAAAGGTCAAAATTTTATGAGAAAAACATTAATACTATTTGTTGCATTCATAATGAATGCTTTACTTTTTCCATATTTACTTGCTGGACAAAATAGCCAGAAAAATTATTGGAAAATTACCGACAAAAACGAAATTCAATTCGATTTTACTCAAAAAGGCAATTTACCTTATTCCGATAATATCGAAATGGCAGGAAAAAGAGTTGCAGGTATTGTTTCTTATGCCGTTGATACTTTAGGCAAGTTAACTCTTGAAAGAGAAATTTTCTTTCCTCAATTGCACGAGTTTAAGAATTCAGAAGACACATGGTTTCATGATTACCGTGCATACCTGCAGGGAATCTATTCCGATGAGTTATTACCTAAACTATATATCAATAATGAAGAATTTGTACCAGGATCGTTAAGTAAAATTGCTATCAATGGAATTCTAAATTTTGAACATAAAACCTCAAAAAATGGTATAGCATTAACTCGAGCCTTGTTTCCATCAATGGATGAGAGACTTTTTGTAGAAATGTGGACTGTCAAGAATACAACAAATTCTACATTGAATATAACATCAGGTAATAGTAGCCTTTCTTTTGAAGACTTTGGAGCGAAAGGGAAGTACAGTAGAAAGGTAATTTCAGAAGCACCAGATAATTTCACTCTAAAAGCAGGTGAAGAAAAGAGTTTTGCCATAAAAATTATGGCAAAGATGGAGAATGAAGAATTTCCTTCAGAAAAAATTGAAGCGGTTTTAGAAAAGCGGAATGATTTTTTAGCTGAAATGAAGAAAACCTTGCAATTAGAAACTCCTAATGAGGCATTAAATACTTTATTTGAGTTTTCTAAAATTCGAGCATCTGAAAGTATTTTTGAGTCTGAACTTGGTTTAATACACTCTCCAGGAGGAGGACGATATTATGTGGGCATTTGGGCAAACGATCAGGCAGAATATATAAACCCGTTTTTCCCTTACTTAGAATATGATATAGGCAATCAATCTGCTATGAATACGTTTAGGGCATTTGCTAAAGAAACGAATCCTGAATTTAATAAAATACGTTATTCCTTTGAAATTGAGGGACTGGTAAAACCCTTTTTAAAAGATAGAGGCGATGCAGCGATGATTGCCTATGGGGCAGCTCATTATGCCATGGCTTTGGGAGATATTGAGATTGCAAATGAATTGTGGCCATTAATCCAATGGTGCCTTGAATATTGCCATAGACAGCTTAATGAAGAAGGCGTAGTATTGTCTGAGTCTGACGAAATGGAAGGACGAATTGAAACTGGAAATGCTAATTTATCAACGTCCTCGTTATATTATGGAGCATTAGATTTGGCAGTGCATTTAGGACGTTCTTTAGGTAAGCCTAAATCGGTTTTGAAGAAATATAAAGATAACGCTAAAAATTTAAATCAATCCGTCGAAAGTTATTTTGGAGCCAATGTTGAAGGTTTGGATACATATAAATATTATAAAGAACACAAATATCTTCGACACTGGATTTGTCTTCCTTTAGTTGTAGGTATAAATAAAAGAAAAGAGGCAACTATAGAGGCTTTATTTGATAGGCTTTGGACTGATAATGGTGTACATGTGGAGAAGAATAGTGATAATGAAGAAATCAGTAAAATATTTTGGGATCGAGGTACTTTGTATGCTTTAAGGGGAACGTTTTTTTCTGGTGAAGTTGAGCAATCATTAGAAAAACTTGTGCAGTTTTCTGAGAAAAGGCTCATTGGTAATAGAGTTCCGTATGTAGTTGAGGCATACCCTGAAGGGGGGATGGCTCATTTATCAGCGGAAAGTGCTTTGTATTGCCGCGTATTTATTGAAGGTATGTTTGGAATTGTACCTACTGGATTAAAAAGCTTTAAATTTACACCTAGACTACCTGAAAGTTGGAATTTTATGGAATTAAATAATATTAAAGCTTTTGGTGAAGATTTTAGTATTAAGGTGACCAGAAAAAGAAGGAAAATGGGAGTAAAGGTTATTAAAAGAGATGGTGTGCTACTTTTTAATGAGACCATATCTACTGGAAGCTCAATAAAAATTAAATTTAAGAAATAGAAATTAACAACGAAGCATTATCCATATTTTTAAATTAATTTTCAATTGTAATTATCTGGTTTTTAGCTTTTATAAGCTTAGTTTTGTTGTAAATAAAGGGAGTTCGATTTTAATGATGAAACTATTTTGTTAAAAATCAATAGGTTCCGTTCTTTGTGTTAGGTTGAGCTTTTCGGCTCCACTCAAGACAAGCTAAAGTTGAAACCCATTTAAACTTGTAGGTTTTTATTACCTTCCGACTTTAGTTTATACTGACCGTAGACGAAGTTACTCAAGGCGACAAGCGACGACAATTTGTAAATTAGTGCTTAAAATAAGCTTATAGTTACTTCGAACTCACGTTAAATAATATTATTTTAATTTATTGAAAATTTAAATAATGTTTCATTTACAAGGTTACTAAATAATTGTAATTATAAATTTTTACGTTAATTTAATGCGTGAGGGTTTGATTGTTAAAATGCTCCCTAAATATTATATAATGATTCTTTCTCAGTTCAAAAAAAAATATAATTATTTAATTCATGATGTAAGTAGCACCAAAATAACAACATTTTGTGTGTTATTTACTTTCATAGTAGTTTGCAAACAAGGTTTTACACAAAATTTCAATTATAAAATAGGGGCACTCGCTAACCAATCTAATATTACGCAGAATGTTGTGTCGTCAGTTTATGTTGATAGTATTGGAGTCATGTGGTTTGGCAAAACGGATGGTTTATATAAATACAATGGGTATGATTATGAAATTTTTGTACCTACTTTTGATAGTGAAACCGGACTTAGCAATCCCTGGATAACAGATATAAAGGATTTTGATAGTTATTTAGTGGTTGGTACTAATAACGGACTGAATTTTCTAGATAAGAAGACTCAAGTTTTTACCTATGTATTTCCTTCAGACTATAATTCTAATTACAATAATAATATTACCTGTATTAATGTTGATGAGAATAAGGAAATCCTTGTAGGCACTGGAAATAAACTTTTAGAGATATCTCCCAAGAAAGGAAAAGAATATGCTATTCGTGAGATTTATTTTGAAGGATTCCGCAGGCAGAATGAAAATATTAAGATCTTTCAAATTCTTAATATTCCAGGAGGAAACCTAATCCGTACATCAAGAGGGGTGTTTTTTTTAGAAACATCTGTTCAGCTAGCCAAGAAAGTATTTCTTAAATCAAAAAGCAATGTAGAATTGAAAAACTTCAATACTTTATACTTGACAAGGTCTAAAGTATTGTTAATAGCTACTGATGAAGAAGAATATTATATTAGTCTTAACCGTAATCAATTAAAACAAAACAATGAATATCTGGCAAAACCCTTATCTCAGTTATATCCGAATTTACCTAAAACAAAGAAAACAAATGTTTTTTTAGAGGACAACAATGATAATGTATGGATTGGCACTGAAGGAAAAGGTTTGTTTGTTTATAATAGGAAGACTTACACCTGGCAAAACTACAGCCGTAAAATGAATCTCGTAGGTGTTCTGAAAAATGATTTTATCAGAGTACTTTATCTAGATCGGTCTGGGATGATAATTGTAGGTACAGATGCCGGAATCAATACACTCAACCCTCAAGAAAATGGTTTTCAACTTATTAATAGTATAAATAGCAATGATAAAGAAGAGGAGATATTAAATGTACACTCGATTTTACAAGATCACGATAAAAATTTATGGATTGGTACAAGGGGAAAAGGACTTTTTGTAATTAGTAATAATAATAAAAATCAAATTAATATAAAACGTACTGGTAGTGTTTCTTTTGATCATATTAGATCGATAACTCAAGATAAAAAACAACAGATTTGGATCGGTACTCAAAAGGGTGTTTTTGTTATTAAAGAGTTGAAAGATAATTTAAATAACCTAGGTAGACAATTTAATACTTTGAAGCCAGAAGTTTTACCCGATGATTATATATATGCTATTTTGGAAGATAGTAATGAAAACAAATGGATTAGTACGGATAGCGGACTATATATTTATACACCCGATAAGCAATTACTGAAGATAAATAACCTCCCTGCTTGGAAACAGCTAAATAATAAAACGATATATACTTTAATACAGGACAGTGAGCAGCGCATTTGGTTTGGGACATTAAATGGGATACTGGGCTATATAAATCCTGAAGACTATATAAATAAAGGTATATCGTTGATGAATCATTTAAAAACTGTCAATTTTAATATGATTACAGTTGTATCAAAATATAAAAAGTTCTACGAAAATTATTCGGTTTTTTCAATTATTGAAACTAATAATAATGGAATATTGGTAGGAACTAATTTAGGATTGGGCAAAATAGACCTAAAACAAAATAAATTAGCCCCTTTTTTCGATACACCTATCTCATTTAATTCCAGAACGATTCAATCCAGTTATGTATATGGATTACTTTATGATAATATAAATAATATATTATGGGTTAGCTCTAATAAAGGTTTGTTTTCATATAACTTTGATAATAGTGAAGAAAATAATTACACCTTAAAAGACGGTCTACAATCTTTAGAATTTAATGGGAATGCTGTCTATAAAGGTATAGATGGGAATCTTTTTTTTGGAGGAGCAAATGGTGTAAACATTTATAATACATCCCTTGAATTAAAGAAAAGTGAATTTCAACCTAATTTAGTGCTCACTAAACTTTATGTAAATGGGAAACCTTTGTCTCCTAATGGATCTCCAAAAGAACTAGAATCAAATATATCGTATGCAAAAAAAATAGTTTTGGGCGCCAAAAAAAATACTATTGGTCTGGAGTTTGCCTCTTTACATTTACCCTATTCCTCTAATAATTTTTATAGATGTAAACTTTTAGGAGTAGATAGTGATTGGATTGATCTAGGACATAAAAGATCAGTAAATTATGTTAACCTTCCTAAAGGAGAATATACTTTTCAGTTAATGGGGACTAATAATGATGGTGTATGGAATGCTCAGGAACTGAATTTTGGAATTGAAATTTTACCTGCCTGGTATGAAACCTGGTGGATGAAAACCTTATGGTACTTAAGTATATTATTAATTATAAGTGCTTTTATTTGGATATTATTGAAGAATAGGGATAATATTAATGCATTAAAAATCAAAGAAATTGAGCGTAAAAAACTTCATGAGATTTATGAATCTAAGTTGGTGTTTTTTACGAATTTGTCACATGAATTTAGGACACCATTATCCTTGATATTAGATCCAATAAACAGTTTAATTAAGCAAAATCGTATTTATAAAAGTAATAAGGAACTATTTGACATTGTTAAGAATAATGTAGATAGGTTACGCAGGCTTATTGATCAAATAATGGACTTTAGAAAGTTTGAGTATGGAAAATTGTCTTTGAATTTTACAGAAAGTGATATTGTTTCTACCTTAAAAAATATTAGTGCCTCATTTACCTACTATTCTAAGGTTAAAAACATTGACTTTAAGATACAATTCCCTGAAAAGGGTATATTTATGTTCTATGATCAAGATAGAATTGAGAAAATTGTATATAATCTTTTATCTAATGCTTTTAAAGCTACGGCCAATGGTGGTAAAGTGAAAATTTCAATGGGCGAATTAAATGAACAGAGCATATTATCAAATTACAGACGCTACAAATTGATATGCGGAGAAAAAAACTATAAGAACCTTATAAACCATGTTTATATTAAAGTTGTTGACAATGGTATAGGGATTAATAAGGTCAATTTAGAAGATATATTTACTCGTTTTTATCAAGATGATGGTGTAGATTCAGGAACAGGAATTGGATTATACATGGTAAAACAATTTACTGAAATGCATTATGGGTCTATACTGATAAAAAGTAAAAAAAACAGAGGCACTTCGTTTATTATTGTGCTACCAAAAAATAATGACCTTTATAAATCTGCAAAAGAGGGTGATTTAGAAACACCAAATATAGAGACGAAAAAACAGCAGATTCCTCAGATAACTGAACAAGATTTGATTGTCGTCAATAAATCAAAAGATCATACTATTGTGGTCGTTGAAGATAATGATGAGTTACGTGCATATTTGAAATTAATATTAGGCAATTATTACAATGTTTACACAGCGAATAATGGACAGGATGGATTAGGGTTAATACAGGAAGAGAATCCAGATTTAATAATAAGCGATATAGTAATGCCAGAAATTAACGGATTAGAACTCTGTAAAAAAATCAAAGAAAATTTTGAAACAAGTCATATTCCAATTATCCTGTTAACAGCTAAATCCTTTGATAATCAAATTGTCGAAGGAATTGATTCAGGGGCTGATGCCTATATTACTAAACCATTTAATAAGGATATATTAATTTCAAAAATTAACAATTTAATTCAAGGAAGGGTAAAACTTCGCTTAATGTTTCAAAATGCTCAAATATTAGAACCCTCTAAAATTACAGTAACGTCAATTGACGAAAAACTACTCTATAAATTGAAGCAGACCGTAGAAGATAGGATACAAGACCAAAACCTTACACTTGAAGTATTGGCAGAAGAAATAAATGTGAGTAGAGCACAATTATTTAGAAAAATAAAGGCCTTAACAGGGTTGACGCCTAATAATTTTATTAAATCGATTCGTATCAAATATGCTGCACAGCTTTTAGAAAACGAAAGTTTTAAAATAGCGGAAATAGCTTATCTAGCAGGATTTAAAGAAGCAAGTTACTTTTCTAGGTGTTTTAAGGAAGCATATGGGTGTAGTCCAAAAGAATATAAAAACTCTCATTAATCTAAAAATTCTCCGACCCTTGGGTCGGGGTTTCCCATTCACCTTTCCTTCGAAGAGGAAAAATACAAAATTTCGATTTTTGAGCCTAAAGTCAAAACCTGTGCTCAACTTAATTGGGTATGAAACTGACGAAATACCCCTATGACTTGTCTCGGACTTGACAGCAGACAGGGATAATGGGTTTAAGGGTTTTTTTGATATTATTTTGTTAGTATTTAGTACTATTTCATAAGAGAAGTTTAAGATGGTCTCTGTACTTTTATTAATAATTTATGTTTAAAGTGATTGAACTATAATCAGGCTAGCCTCGGAATAGTCTAGTTTTGAGAAATTTTTTATTACCAATGAACCATGTTTGTTTGATAGCTAATGATAGATTTAGATAGTGTTTTTTGTACGTTTATGTGTTTTAAATTATTAGTAGTAGAACATAATCTTCATAATTGATATTATTTCATAAGTAATTGATACATGGTTATAATTATTTAACCTATACTTAAGAGTACTTTTACTGGATAGTGCTAGTGCTCCGGTCTTAACTAACAACAGGAGATATTATAATTTAAAAGAATCAATTCAAAGGATAAAAAGGGCTGTCTGAAAAACATAATATATTTATATTCATAAACAGTAATTTAAGTAATATGCCAAATTTAAAAAATGTATCAGTTAAGAAAAACAATTTAGTGCCTATTGCTATTATAGCTGGACTCTTTTTTGTTTTTGGGTTTGTAACTTGGATTAATGGAGCTTTAATCCCATTTATGAAAACTATAAATGAGCTAACAGATGCTCAATCATATTTAGTAGCATCAGCATCTTATATTTCTTTTGTGGTCATGGCTTTACCTGCTTCCTATATTATAAATAAGATTGGTTATAGAAAGGGGATGTCTCTGGGATTATTTATTATGGCTATAGGTGCTCTGGTTTTTATTCCAGCAGCAGAAGCAAGAACCTATTGGGTGTTTTTAACAGGAATATTTATTCAAGGTCTAGGAATGACATTACTGCAAACAGCAGCAAATCCTTATATTACTATTTTGGGACCCATAGAAAGTGGTGCAAAGCGTATTGCTATTATGGGAATAGCAAACAAAGTTGCTGGAGCTTTAGGCTCTCTAGTTTTTGCTGCCATTTTATTATCAGGAATCGATGAAGTCAAGAAAAAATTAGAGAATGCTTCTATAGAGGAAAAAGGAGTTCTTTTAGATACCATGGCAGATAGTATTTTTATGCCTTATTTAATTATGGCAATTGTGTTGTTTGCGCTTGGGATGTTAATTAGGAAAGCACCATTACCGCATGTTGAAGCTTCAGAATTTAATGAAACAAAAGATGGTGCTAGTACAAAAACAAATATTTTTCAGTTCCCTCATTTATGGTTGGGTGTTTTTACCTTATTCGTTTATGTTGGAGCCGAAGTGATTGCTGGAGATACTATAATAGCTTATGGGATATCCTTAGGATTTTCAGCATCAGATGCAAAATTCTTTACCACGTTTACACTTTTGGCAATGGTTGTAACCTATGCATCAGGTGTTATTTTGATTCCAAAATATTTAAATCAAGGAACAGCATTAAAAATCAGTGCCTTTTTAGGAATTGTTTTTAGTATCTGTATTTTATTTACCACGGGGTTTACCTCGGTGTTATTTGTGGCAGCTTTAGGTATTGCTAATGCTTTGGTATGGCCTGCCGTATGGCCATTAACACTACAAGGCTTAGGTAAATTTACAAAAACAGCTTCTGCCTTATTGATTATGGCAATTTCTGGGGGTGCCATCATACCTCCATTATATGGGAGAATGGTTGATGCCAATAAACATGAACTTATAGCAAGTGGATTAAACGATGCTGATTCATTAGCAACAGCGGCAACTAATAGCTATTGGGTTTTAATTCCTTGTTATGTAATGATACTCTTTTTTGCTATTTGGGGACATAAATACAAAAGCTGGTCAAAAAACAATTAAAAATACCCATAAAATAATATTAGATTTTTTGAAATAGATTATAAATTAAAGCCATGTTAAAGAGTAGTATAGACAAAGCAACAGGATTTGAAAAACGGTTTGAAAACATTGGGACGGTAGTTTTTGAAAATTCAACTGCTGCATCTAAGGCAGTTGCCAAAGAAATAGCAGATCTTATTAGAGTTAAACAAGCTCAAAAACAACCTTGTATATTAGGGTTAGCAACAGGTTCTTCTCCAAAAGGTTTGTATGCTGAATTAGTACGCCTACATAAAGAAGAAGGTTTAAGTTTTAAAAATGTCGTGTCGTTTAATTTGGATGAGTACTATCCCATGGAACCAGATTCAGTGAATAGTTATGTGCGTTTTATGAAAGAACTATTGTTCAATCATGTAGATATATTACCAGAAAACTGTCACGTTCCTGATGGCTTGTTGTCTAAAGAAAACATTGCTGATTATTGTGAGCAATATGAAGCTAAGATTGAAGCTTTAGGAGGTATCGATTTACAAATACTAGGTATTGGAGGTAATGGACATATAGGTTTTAATGAATCAGGGTCGCTTAAAAACTCAAAAACACGATTAGTAGCCTTAGACCATATTACAAGAGTTGCAGCAAGCGGTGATTTTTTAGGTTTAGAGAACACCCCAAGAACAGCTATTACATTAGGAGTAAAAAAGATTATGGAAGCCAAAAGAGTGATACTTATGGCTTGGGGAGAAGGTAAGTCAAATATCATCAAAGCATCTACCGAAGGTGAGGAGACTAGTAGTGTACCAGCATCCTATTTACAAGAACACAATAATGCCACTTTTGTTTTAGATAAAGAAGCAGCTTCCAAACTAACAAGGATTAATACACCTTGGCTAGTTGAAAAAATTGTATGGACAGATAAATTAATCAGAAAAGCTGTATTGAGTTTGGCGCTTAATTTAAAGAAACCGATTTTAATGCTTACAGATGCCGATTATATCGAAAATGGTATGAGTGATTTATTAGCAGATTCAGGACCAGCATATAATATCAATATTAAGATATTCAATAAATTACAAAACACGATTACGGGTTGGCCTGGAGGCAAACCAGATGCCGATGACACTAAACGTCCAGAACGGGCAGAACCAGCTAGAAAACGTATACTTATTTTTAGTCCCCATCCTGATGACGATATTATTAGTATGGGAGGAACCTTTAAACGTTTACAAGAGCAAGGACACGAGGTACATGTAGGCTACCAAACCTCTGGGAATATAGCAGTAGCTGATGATGAAGCCATACGTTTTGCAAGTTTTGTTTGTGATTATAATGATAAATTTGGTATAAAAAATGATGAGGCAGAAACTATTTATAAAAAAGCTGTTGAATTTCTTAAAAACAAAAAATCTAGTGAAATTGATATTTCAGAAGTTAGGCATATTAAAGGATTGATAAGAAAAGGTGAAGCACGAGCTACTTGCCATTTTGTTGGTGTTCCAAATGAGCAAATTCATTTTATGGAATTACCGTTTTATGAAACAGGAACTATCGAAAAAAATCCAGTAGGTGAGGCAGATATAAAAATAACGAAGGATTTGATTGAAAAAATTAAACCTCATCAAATATATGCCGCAGGAGATTTAGCTGACCCACATGGTACACATAAAGTGTGTTTAGATGCTGTTTTTGCAGCAGTGAAAGAACTTAAACCTAAAAAGTTCATGAAAGACTGTTGGGTTTGGTTATATAGAGGAGCTTGGCAGGAGTGGGGTATTGATGAGATTGAGATGGCTGTGCCAATGGGACCAGATCAAGTATTGGAAAAACGAAAAAGTATATTTAAGCATCAATCTCAAAAAGATGGAATGGTGTTTCAAGGGGCTGATAGTAGAGAGTTTTGGCAGCGAGCAGAGGATAGAAATAAAGAAACAGCAGATTTGTATGATGAACTAGGTTTATCACACTATGCAGCTATGGAGGCCTTTGTTAGATGGGAGTATTAGGAGTATTATAAATAGAATATAGATTAAAACAATATGCACTTTTATGTGTTTTTTGACGAATAGCTAAAAACAGAAAACCCTTTAAATATCAATGTTTAAAGGGTTTTGAAATTTTATGTTTCTTTTGAAACATCGTTTCAGCGGAGAAAGAGGGATTCGAACCCCCGGAGGTGTGACCCTCAACAGTTTTCAAGACTGCCGCATTCGACCACTCTGCCATTTCTCCAGTGTCTTTTGCGTTTGCCTTTTAGCGGGCTTGCCCGCCGAAGGGAAATTCTTTTCCCGTAGGCGGGTGCAAATATAGAACCCTTTTTTAATTCTTTCAAATAAAAAGCTAACTTTTTGGAAAAAATAATTTTTATTCACTTATACCTGTTTATTTTTATCTGTTATTATTGTAAAAAACAAAATTTCAAACCTTATTTTTGCACACATATTAATATGAAATGAGCCATAAATAAGTTAATACCAATCGAAATGATTATTGGCAAATTACATCTATAAAAACAATAAAAATTTAAACAGATGAAATGGATACTATAAAACAGTTACAATGGCGTTATGCTACTAAGAAATTTGATAAGAGTAAGAAGCTTTCGAATAAGAAGCTTGATGTTTTAAAAGAAGCTTTTAATTTAACAGCAACTTCTTTTGGATTACAAACTATTAAATTACTCATTATTGAAGATGAGGCTACGCGAATACCATTGGTTAAACATTCATTCAATCAGAAACAGGTTTTAGATGCGTCGCATTTGTTTGTAATTTGTATTCAAAATGATATTACTGAGAAGGATGTTAATATGTATTATGACAATATTAAGTCTATTAGAGACACGCCAGATAAGGTTTTAGATCCTTATAGATTAGATCTTATTAATACCATGAAAAACATGTCTGTTGAAGAACGTCAACGATGGTCTAAAAACCAGGCTTATATTGCATTAGGTAATTTAATGACAGTTTGTGCAATAGAAGGGATCGATTCATGTCCAATGGAAGGTTTTTTACCAGAAGCATTTGATGACGTTTTAGAATTAGATAACATAAAACTAAAATCAGTACTATTATTACCTGTTGGTTATAGAGCAGAGGATGACATGTTTTCTGAATTTGAAAAAATTAGAAAGTCAATTGATGACGCAATTATTGAATTATAAACAATGCCATTTCTTGTTTGGAATTACTGTAAAATAAAATAATGATTTTTTGCTTTATACAAAATATAAAAATAAAGTATAGCCTCAGCTACGGTTTTTTTCTATTGAAGTAGAAGGCGAAAAAGGGTGTTTTATTACGGTTATTTCAAATGAGAATTGGTATAAAATACAACTATATTATTTATGCCTGGATTTGAATTATTTGGAGAATTAGAACGAGCGCAAGTTAATGACGTCTTAGATAATGGCGTTTTAATGCGCTATGGTTTTGATGGAATGCGGAAGGGACATTGGAAATCAAAAGAATTAGAAGCAGAATTACAAGAATCTTTTAAAACGAATCATGTACAACTTGTTTCGAGCGGCACAGCTGCTGTTTCCGTAGCACTGGCTTCTGCAGGAGTAGGGGCGGGAGATGAAGTTATCATGCCAGTATTCACTTTTGTAGCGAGTTTTGAGGCTATTATGATGCTAGGAGCTATTCCTGTTTTAGTTGATATTGATGATACGCTAGCAGTAGACCCTAAGGCTGTTGAAGCTGCAATTACTCCAAAAACGAAAGCAGTTATGGTAGTACAAATGTGTGGCAGCATGGGGGATATGAATGCTATACAAGCTGTTTGCGATAGGTATAATCTATTATTAGTTGAAGATGCTTGTCAAGCAATAGGAGGGAGCTATCATGGTAAACCATTAGGTAGTATTGGAGATTTAGGTTGTTTTTCTTTTGATTTTGTAAAAACAATTACTTGTGGTGAAGGTGGAGCAGTGATCACTAATAATAAAGAGTACTATATACATGCAGATCATTATAGTGATCATGGTCATGACCATATTGGTAATGATAGAGGAGCAGAAACTCATCCTTTTTTAGGATATAACTTTAGAATTTCAGAATTACATGCTGCTGTGGGATTAGCACAAATAAAGCGATTGCATGAGTTTTTAGGAATTCAAAAGAAAAACTATACAATTATTCGAAATACACTATCTCAAATTCCTGAAGTAACCTTTAGAACAGTTCCTGAAGGCGGGGAAGAGAGTTATGCGTTTTTAAATTTTTTCTTACCTGATTTAAAAAAGGCAAGAAAAGTGTCTGAAATGTTTAAGCAACATGGTGTTGATGCTTGTTTTCATTATTATGATAATAATTGGCATTATATTAGAAAATGGGATCATTTAACAAATTTGAAATCGTTATTTCCTATTTCTTCGGAGGTAAAAAAAGGACTTGATTATTTGAAAACAAAAGAGTTTGCACAGTCAGATAGTTATATCGCTAGAAATATTTCTTGTTTAATAAAACTTTCTTGGACAGAAGAAGAGGTAAAAGAAAGAGCAATTAAAATGGTGAAAATTATTAATGAGATACTATAATTTCTGCTTTAGATATTTTTGAAAGATCCCGATTAATAAACCATATAGATTTTTTTAATTCATCTATTGAATTTTAATCAAAATAATTACTTGACGTTTTGCGTCGGGGTTTCCTATTTTACCCCTCTTTTGGAGAGGTTAGAGCTGGTTTTTTTGTAGTTCTGGGTGGGGTTATAGAATATCTTAACTTAAATAGATTGACCCCGACACTTCGTAAGAATAAAGAACAAAAGCTTCGAAACTTAGGAGCGTAGCATTTAATGGCGAAGTGTTATGCAATCACTATATTAAACACATTACAAGAATCTTCAAAAAGTATTGAAGTAGGTATAAACCAATAGACCTGTTTTATATTGAAAAATCTATTTCTGAAAACTTTGCAACAAAGAAGCGCTAATGCCCAAAATGAGTTGAAAAGAGGAGAGTATTGTTAAAGAATTCTTTTATATTTAGTTTAATACTTTACATATTCAATAATCTCAAGCCCATAACCAATCAAACCAACACGTTTAGTTTGTTCAGCATTAGAAATGAGTCTTAGTTTATGAATATTTAAATCGTGAAGTATTTGTGCACCAATACCAAAATCTCTTGCATCCATATTTATTCTAGGAGCTTTATATATTTTACCAGAGCTTTGGTTCTCTTTTAAAACAGATAAACGCTTTAAAATATTCATAGATTGAGATTCCTGATTAATGAATATGATAGCACCCTTGCCTTTATCATTAATTACTTTGAACATATTAACTAATTGTTTGTCAACATCATTAGTTAATGTTCCAAGAATATCATTATTAACTAGTGTTGAGTTTATTCTTGTAAGGACTTCTTCATTATCTTTCCATTGTCCTTTTGTTAAAGCTATATGCACTTGATTATTAGTAGTTTGTTTATAAGCTCTTAATCTAAAACTTCCAAAGCGAGTTTCGATTTGAAAATCTTCTTTTTTATCAATTAAAGAGTCATGTTGCATTCTATAAGCCACTAAATCTTCTATAGAAACAATTTTAAGATCTAGTTTTTTAGCAACCTCTATAAGTTCTGGTAGACGTGCCATACTACCATCTTCATTCATAATTTCTACAATAACACCAGCAGGTTGTAAACCAGCTAGTCTCGCAAAATCAATTGCAGCTTCTGTATGCCCAGTTCTTCTTAAAACACCACCTTCTTTAGCTACTAAAGGGAAAATATGCCCAGGCCGTGCTAATTCAAATGGTTTCGTATTTGAGTCGATTAAAGCTTTTACCGTTTTTGCTCTATCTCCTGCTGAAATACCAGTTGTAACTCCACCGCCTCTTAAGTCCACTGAAACAGTAAAGGCTGTTTCCATAGGGTCGGTATTATTACGTACCATCATATTAAGTTCAAGCTCTTTACACCTATTCTCTGTTAGTGGCGCACATATAAGACCTCTGCCATGAGTTGCCATAAAGTTTATCATTTGTGGTGTTACCTTATCGGCGGCGGCAACAAAATCCCCTTCATTCTCACGGTTTTCATCATCAACAACTATGATCACTTTTCCATTTCTAATATCATCAATGGCTTCGTGTATTGTATTTAGTTTGAATTTTGGGGTAGTTTTTTTTGTCATCGTATCTGCTATCATAGTGCAAATATATTGCTATTTTAAAGAATTTAGACAATTTAGCTTTAAGTCTTCCTTGATTTTTACATTCAAAAAAGCAAATGAAATTATATATAAAGGGAGCCCGATTAATAAAAGTAAAAAATCAGGTTTTTTGTCTTTCTTTTTAATATGCGTATAAAACTTGAAGGTGCTAATCAAAAGCCTTACATAATAGAAAGCAAATAAAATGAATGCACCAATACTAATTTTAATTAATATAGAGGCTAGTGATGGTAATTTATTGTTATTGCATATAAAGTATAAAATAAGTAATACAGCTCCTATACTATATGAAATAATAGCAAACTTAGCTTGATTTTTATATTTTTTAGCAATGTGTTCTGAGACATCATAATCATCATCTATATGAACCCCATTCTCTCTAATTTGTTTTATTGAAAGCCCTCGACTATTTAATAATTTTATAGCTTCATAGCGGATATTTTCGTCATGCCCAAGCGTTTCGTAGTTATTAATTAGATTGTAGAGTTCTTCATTTTTATAAGGAGAAAGAAACTTATAGTCGACAGCATCTTTTTCCTTGATATTCAAAACTTTCTTTAACGGTTCGATAATATTACCTAATTCAAATATACCTCGATCTTCGGTTGCTCTTTTAGTCAAAAACACACCTAATGGAAGCATCATTAATGTTGAAAACCAGCTAGCCAAAATTGGATTAAGATTTCCACTTTTAGCACTATTAGTAGCAAAAATACCTATAAAGTGATATGTTAAAAATAATAGTATAGCTATTACCATAGGTAGGCCAATACCTCCTTTACGTATTAAGGCTCCTAGGGGGGCGCCAACAAAAAATAAGATGATACAGGCAAAGCCTAGTGCAAATTTTTCATGTAATGAAATGATATGCTTGTTAACTAAAATTTTAGCATTTTTCCTTGTTTTTTCTTTAGAAATGACGATTTGTTTTGCACTGGTTATTGATTTTTCAACCTCAACAACAAGTTCAGATTTTTTTGCAGGACTAAAAAGTTCAAAAAGATTATCAGTATTAATGGAATCATTAGAAATAGACTTTTTAGTTGCTTTGGTTCTAATATTTTTAGAAACGCCTGATCGATGAAATAGGTTTTTTGAAAACGATTGATAATCATTTTGCCTTTTTTCTGTAAGAGAATCAATAGTTTTGTTTAGACTACTGATGTTGAGCATGCTGTATTTGTCTGTTTGTGATTTTTTGTCGAAATCTACTTTATTAAAATCTGATAAATCTATATTAATAATGTACTTTTCGAAGGTGCTTTTAACAAATGGTTTTTTGTTTTTTGCTTTTGGAGTTTTTGGTAAAAGATCCTCATAATAATTACCATCAAATAATATAAGTTTTAAAGTATTAGAGTTTTTTTTACTAACAAGTTCTCCTGTTTTTGATTTTATTGTTTTTAAGTTTAATCTATTACGGCTACCTCCTTTAATATGAATGGTTACATTGTTAAGGATTTGATCGTTATCGCCACTTTTTTTGTCCACTTTAATATTAAAGTCGTCTCCTATGGGGTTAAACTGACCTTCTGCAATTGCCATTGCAGGCTTCGTGTTTTTTATGTTTATTCGTAGATTGAGTATATTATATTCGGCCCAGGGAATAACATTGTTAGAAAATAAAAATGTAACAAATCCTAGTACGACAATAAAGACACTAAGGCCAGACATGGCACGTTGTAAAGAAATACCTGTCGATTTCATTGCTGCAAACTCATAATTTTCTGCAAAAGACCCAAACACCATTATAGATGCAAGTAATATGGTAAGAGGCAATACCAACGGAATTAACTTGGGCATAAAGTAAATTAAAAACTTAGCTATAACTACAATATCTAAATCTTTACCTGCAAGCTCTTTAATATATAACCAAATAGTTTGTAAAATAAATATCAGCATGAGGATTACAAACACACTGATAAAAGTTTTAAGATATGTAGTTAGTATGTATCGGTCTAATATTTTCATCTGCTCACACGTATTGTTTTTTTATAGCCAGATGTAACATTTATATAATAATTTTCGTTAGCGATTAAATTTTTATTCATAAATGTTTCACACGTTTAAATTTTATTAATCATTTGTTTAACAAGCTAATTATAAAATTAAGAACGCATGTAAGCACTTCGTTCTCATATTAAAAATTTTTAAAAAAAGGATAAAATATTTTTTAAAACTTCGTTAATACTTGTTTTATTATTATTTACCTAATCTAATTTATTAATGTAATAATCTTCATATTTATTAGCATCAAAGGTAAATAAGGTTTTTGACAAAGGCTCATTTGTTTTAAAAGAATTAACAGTGAGTGTTGTTTTCGTATTGTTTTTTCCAAGTTGAATTAAATTGTATATATGCTTAGTTTGAGAATCAATACCTAGTAAAATATATTTTATTTCAGATTTAGAATCTATAGGTATTAATTTAATGTATTGTATTTTTCTACCTTTTATACTTTGTTCGATATCTGTTGAATAAATGTAACCATCTTCATAAAAAGACAACATTTTACTTGGTGTAATAGCATCTTCTTCGTTATCATTTTCAGATGTAATTGTTACTTCTTCATCTTCAGGGCTTATGGTATAAAGTGTTTTACCATCAAAAAGACGTATAACTCCAAGAATATTCAGTTTATATTGGTCACCTTTCATAATAACATCTCCTCGAGTTTCTTGTTTTATGTTTTCTGAAGTATTTTCAAGTGTGTATTTAAAGTCTATGGATATATTTTTATAGCTTTTTACTTTTTTAGAAACTTCATTTAATAATGTCTTGGCTTTGTTTTGAGCGAAGCCTGTAAATGTAAAAGCAATAAATAAGTATGTAATAATATGTTTCATTTTCAAATTTAAATTAAATCTCATTTTCTAAATGTTGCTCTAAAGCTATTAAGTCTGTAATTAAGACTTGTCTAGCTTTACTACCTTCAAAAGGACCTACTATTCCAGCTGCTTCTAATTGATCTATTAATCTTCCTGCTCTGTTGTAACCTAATTTTAATTTCCGTTGCAATAAAGAAGCAGAACCTTGTTGTGCTGTTACAATAACGATGGCAGCATCTTTAAACAGTTTGTCTCTATCTGATATGTCTATATCAATACCTGTGCCACTTTCTTCACCAACATATTCAGGCAATAGGTAGGCATCTGGATATGCTTTCTGAGAACCTATGTAATCTGTTATTTTTTCAACTTCTGGTGTGTCAACAAAAGCACATTGTACACGAATAACATCATTACCTTGCGTAAATAGCATATCACCACGACCAATTAATTGATCAGCACCAGAGCCGTCTAGAATAGTTCTTGAGTCAATTTTAGAAGTTACTCTAAATGCGATACGAGCAGGAAAATTCGCTTTTATTATACCAGTAATTACATTAACAGAAGGACGTTGTGTTGCTATGATTAAGTGTATGCCGATTGCTCTGGCTAATTGTGCTAAACGAGCTATAGGTGTTTCGACCTCTTTTCCCGCTGTCATAATTAAATCAGCAAACTCATCAACTACAAGGACAATATAAGGTAAAAATTGATGTCCATCATTAGGGTTTAATTTACGACCTTTAAACTTAGCATTGTATTCTGCAATGTTTCTACACATGGCATTTTTTAGAAGCTCGTAACGATTATCCATTTCAATACATAAAGAGTTTAATGTATTGATAACTTTAGTATTGTCGGTAATGATGGCATCTTCACTATCTGGTAATTTTGCCAAATAATGACGTTCAATTTTATTAAAAAGTGTTAGCTCTACTTTTTTGGGATCGACTAAAATAAATTTAACTTCTGCTGGGTGTTTTTTATATAATAATGATGTTAAAACGGCATTTAAACCTACCGATTTACCTTGTCCTGTTGCACCTGCCATTAATAAGTGAGGCATCTTAGCAAGGTCAACCACAAAAGTTTCATTACTAATAGTTTTTCCTAAAGCTATTGGAAGTTGCATTTCTGAAGTTTGAAACTTTTTAGATGCAATTACCGAACGCATTGATACGATGGTAGAATTTTTATTTGGAACTTCTATACCAATGGTACCTTTCCCAGGAATAGGAGCGATAATACGAATACCAAGAGCAGATAATGATAACGCTATATCGTCCTCTAAATTTTTAATTTTTGAAATACGAACACCTGCTTCAGGAACTATTTCATATAGAGTAACCGTTGGACCTATGGTAGCTTTTATACTAGCAATACCAATCTTGTAGTTGCTTAAAGTTTCAACAATTTTATTTTTGTTCTCTTCTAATTCTTCTTGATTGATGGTAATACCCTCAGAGTTATATTTTTTTAAAAGATCAAGAGGAGGGAATTGATATTTGGCCAACTCGAGTGTAGGATCAAATTGTCCAAAATCCTCAACTAATTTATTAGCTAAATTATTTGTTTCTGAAAGCTCTTCTGCAACTTTTTCAACTTTCATTTCAAGATCTAATTCTTCTTCCTCTTCTTTTGGAGCAACCTTAACTTCAAGCGGTGCTATTTCTTTAACAGGTTTAGTGTCCTTCTTTAATGCAAGTTCATCATTTTGTAAAGGAATTTCATAAGCAGTTTTAAAAGCTTCTGCTTCTTCAGACAAGTTATTGTCTAGCGGGATAATTAAATCATCCTTTAAATCAGAAATCTCATTTTTAATATCCTTTTTCGCAGACTTAAAAATATTCGCTAAACTTTCAAAAGTGACTCTAAAACGAATTGCTAAATATGTGATTAGTCCTAGTAAAAGAAGGAGGGATGTACCTATTTTTCCAATATAATCTTGCAAGAAAGAGTTTATCTCAAAACCAATAGTACCTCCAAGAATATCAGTCTTATTTTTAAAGAATCCGAAAAGAACAGACAACCAGATAGATATCAAAATCCCCCAGAACCAATGTTTTCTTAGTTTAGTTTTATTGAGATTCATTAAAACATAAATACCTGATAAAAAAATTAGTCCAGAGTATATAAATGAAGCAACACCAAAACCACGTTGAATAAATAACTCACCTACCCAAGCTCCAAATTGGCTTACCCAATTCTGAGTATCTGAAGTTCTAGAAGGAAATGTGTCGATAATGCTTTGATCTGCTTCTCCTGTAAAAAAATAGGAAACTAAGGCTATACATAACCAAACACCACATATAACAAGTAAAGTACCATATACCAACTTTTGTTGATTTGATAATTTAAAACTTGGTTTTTTAATTTTTTGCTTTGGTGTTTTTTTAGTCTTAGTTTTTCTCTTCGCCATTAATGCGTTGTTAGTTTGAACAAAAATACAAATTACTAACGTTTATCCTAAAGTAATAGTATTTTAAAAAATCTTTGGAAAATATATAATAAAACCAATAATTGTGGCAAAGGTAGAAGCAATAAAAACTGCTCCAGCAGCTATATCTTTTATTAGACCTATTTTACTATGGTGTTCTGGGTGAATAAAATCAGCTACAGCTTCTATAGCTGTATTTACACCTTCAATGCTCATTACTACACCTATACATAATAGTTGAATAATCCATTCTGTAGATGAAATTTCATAATAAATCCCAGCAATTGTGAGTATCACTGCAATTGCAAACTGAATTTTAATACTAGCTTCTGTTTTTAAAAGTAATAAGGCTCCTTTATAGGCATAACCAACACTTTTTATCCGATTTACTATAAAGGAGTCTTTCTTTGCCATATTATAAAAGAAGTTTAAAAAATTTCTTTATAATGCTTCAAGAGCAGCTTTATAATTTGGTTCATCAACAGTTTCAGAAACCTGTTCTGTATATTTTACTAAACCATTTTCATCTACTATTATAACACTTCTAGAATGTAAAGCTTCTAATGGGCCTGTCGTGAAATCCAATCCGTAAGCTTTTCCAAAGCTACCATCTTTATAATCAGATAAGGTAATAACATGTTCTAAACCTTCTGCACCACAAAAACGTGCATGTGCAAATGGTAGATCGTGAGAAATACATAAAACTTTCGTATTTTCCAGTTGGCTTGCTTCTTTATTAAACTGTCTCACTGATTGTGCGCAAGTCCCTGTATCAATACTAGGAAAAATATTTAATACTAATTTTTGTCCTCTAAAATCGCTTAAAGTTTTAGTTGATAAATCGGTTGCTGTTAATGTGAAATCTGGAGCTAAACTTCCTATTTGTGGTAAGTTTCCAGATGTTTCTATTGAATTTCCTTTTAAGGTTACTGTTGCCATTTTTATTTTTTTAATTAAACTTTAAAAGTAAGCATATAAAATTGTTTAAAAATGCTAATTATAAAAATTATTAACATCATTATTAAAAATTATAATTTGTTTTTTTTAAATAAGTTTTGATTATGGTTTTATAATTCATAAGTATAAAAAATAGGTTAAACTTTATTATTTAAAAAGTAAATTTGGATAAATAAGCCAAAGAAACTTAATAAATTACAAATATAAATGGATACAAACGGAGGAGACATAAGCAAATGCCCATTTATGGGTGGGACTCAAAAAGAAACAGCAGGTAGTGGCACAAGAAATCGAGATTGGTGGCCAAATGAACTTAAATTAAATATCCTCCGTCAACATGGGGTGAAATCTAATCCAATGGGAGAAGGTTTTAATTATGCAGAAGCTTTTAATAGTGTTGATTTTCCAGTTTTAAAACAAGAGGTTATTGATTTAATGACAGATTCTCAGGACTGGTGGCCAGCAGATTATGGACATTATGGACCATTTATGATTCGAATGGCATGGCATAGTGCTGGAACCTATCGTGTTGGAGATGGACGTGGTGGTGCAGCAACAGGAAATCAGCGTTTTGCACCATTAAATAGTTGGCCTGACAATGGGAATTTAGATAAGGCGCGTTTATTACTTTGGCCTATAAAAAAGAAATATGGAAAGAAAATTTCTTGGGCAGATTTATTAATTCTTGCTGGTAATTGTGCATTAGAATCAATGGGTTTTAAAACATTTGGTTTTGCTGGTGGCCGTGAAGATGTTTGGGAGCCAGAACAAGATATATATTGGGGTTCAGAAACCGAGTGGTTAGGAAATAAAGAGCGACTTGAAAAAGAAGAAAATATAGAAGGTCATTTAGGAGCAGCTCATATGGGATTAATTTATGTAAATCCAGAGGGACCTAATGGAGCTCCCGATCCATTGGGTACTTCCAAGCTTATGAAGGAGACCTTTGGACGTATGGCTATGAATGATGAAGAAACCGTAGCTCTAACTGCTGGAGGGCATACATTTGGAAAAGCGCATGGAGCTGCAGATCCGAATAAATATGTAGGAGCTGAACCTGCAGGAGCTTCCATTGAAGAAATGAGCACAGGTTGGAAAAATACATTCGGAACGGGTGTTTTAGATGATGCTATTACGAGTGGTCTTGAAGGTGCTTGGACACCAAACCCGTCGCAATGGGATCATGATTTTTTTGATGTATTATTAAATTATGATTGGGAGTTAACCAAAAGCCCAGCAGGGGCTAGTCAATGGACTCCAACAAAAGAATCGCAAGCTAAAATGGCTCCCACTGCAGGAGATGCTTCAAAACGTCAAGCTTTAATGATGACGGATGCAGATATGGCTTTAAAAATAGATCCAACTTATCTGGAAATTTCTAAGCGTTTTCATAAAGATCATAAAGCATTTGAGGATGCGTTTGCTCGTGCTTGGTACAAATTAACCCATCGGGATATGGGGCCAATATCTCGTTATTTAGGCCCTGAAGTACCAGATGAAGAATTATTATGGCAAGACCCGATACCTTCAGTAGATTATAAATTAAGCAAAAATGATGTATCGTCTTTAAAAAATATGATTAGTACTTCTGGATTATCAATATCACAATTGGTAACAACAGCTTGGGCATCAGCATCTACATTTAG
This sequence comes from Flavivirga rizhaonensis, assembly GCF_004791695.1. Classification (GTDB taxonomy): domain Bacteria; phylum Bacteroidota; class Bacteroidia; order Flavobacteriales; family Flavobacteriaceae; genus Flavivirga; species Flavivirga rizhaonensis. The sequence goes on from NZ_SRSO01000001.1 coordinate 147,279, forward strand.
AGGTTCAGATATGCGAGGAGGCGCAAATGGAGGACGTATTCGTTTAGCACCTCAAAAAGATTGGGAAGTGAATAATCCAATAGAACTGTCAAAAGTACTTGCAGTGTATGAAAGTATTCAGAAAGATTTTAATGGAACTATTTCCATAGCAGATTTAATTGTTTTAGGTGGAGCTGTTGGTATAGAATTGGCAGCTAATAATTCAGGTTACAATATTACAGTGCCTTTTCAAGGAGGTAGAGGAGATGCTTCTCAAGAGCAAACAGACGTGGAGTCGTTTAACTATTTAGAACCTCAAGCCGATGGTTTCAGAAATTATATAAAACCTAATTTATCTGTATCTGCAGAAGACTTATTAATAGATAGGGCGAACTTATTAACGCTTTCTATTCCAGAAATGACCGTATTAATTGGTGGGTTACGAGTATTGGAAACAAATTATGATGGTTCAAGTCATGGTGTTTTTACAGATAAACCTGGTAGTCTGACCAATGATTTCTTTACTAATCTTCTGGATTTTACTTATACATGGAAAGCAACATTAGATAATGATACGTTGTTTGAAGGAAGAGATCGAAAAACAGGTGTTGTAAAGTTCACAGGAACTAGAGCGGATTTGATTTTTGGCTCAAATACTGAATTAAGAGCAGTTGCAGAAGTTTATGGAGCTGATGATGCTCAAGAAAAGTTTGTAAATGACTTCGTTAAAGCTTGGACAAAGGTTATGAACTTAGATCGTTTTGATTTACACTGATTTTTAGTTTTTGATATTTAAATTGGGGTATGTATTTTATTATGCTTATCCCAATTTTATTTTAAAGTAATAACATATGAATGATACAAATATTTTTTTCAGTATAATTCAATCTGGTAATAGGGGGCAGGTTGAGGAGCAGCTTAGGTCTAACCCAAATTTAGTTAAGACTAGAGATGCAAGAGGTTTTACACCATTAATTTTTGCAGCATATTTTGATAAAGAATCTATAGTTAAAACTTTAGTAGAAAATAATGCACCAGTAGATGCTACTGATGCTTCAGGAAATACCGCTTTAATAGGTGTGTCTTTTAAAGGCAGTGAGCCTTTAGTTGAATATTTAATACAAAACGGAGCAGATATAAATGCTAAAAACTCAAATGGAATGACTCCCTTAATCTTTGCTTCCACTTATAATAAACAAAATATTGTCGAATTGTTACTGAAACATGGGGCAGATAAACATGTTAAGGACAATGAAGGAAATATGGCGTTGGATTATGCTGAAGAAAAGGGGTTTGAAATTATTATCGAGCTTTTGAAATAGTATTATATTTCCTTTTATTTATTGGTCTCAAATTCTAAAAACTTTTGACACGAATTGCACGAATTCATTTTTACAATGTTTATTATCTTATACTTCGGTATTTCATGAAGCAGGCTTTCAGTCTGTTAAAGAGAACCTATGGACTTAACTTTAATTCAAACAAAAAAACCACTCTGTTTTTGCAAAGTGGCTTTTTATTAGTAATTTTTCTTTTTCAACTATTTATCTATAGAACCTAAAACACGTTTCATAAAACTATTTAAAGCTTCTTTTTTTTCTGTACCATTTTTTATCATTTTATTGACTTCAACGGCACCATACATATTAGAAATAAGTTCCCCAATAACATCGAGTTCTTCGTCTTTTAAAGAAGGAACTTCTGTTAAAGCTTCAAGGGTTTCGATAGTTTCTATTACAAAATCCTCATCGTTGTCTTCAATAAACTGTGTAAGGTGCTTAATTACTGGTAACTTCATTTAATAATGTGTTTTTTTATTTCCGCGAAAGCAGAAATCTCATTTAAATGACTTCGTTAATTAGTTCTTTTAAAACTTCAAATTTGTTAGTTTGAACTTGTTTTACAAATTCACCACCTTTAAAAGTAGCAAAGGTTGGTAAATTATCAACAGTTGCTAGCTTTCTTGATTCTGGAAATTTTTCCGCATCAACGATAACAAAAGAGACCTCTTCGTTTTCTGAAGCTAGTTTCTTAAACTTAGGTTTCATAATACGGCAGTTACCACACCATGTTGCAGAATATTGTACAACAACAATGTCATTACTAGCAATTAATTCGCCTAAATTATCTTGATTCAATTCTTGTACCATCAAACTAGTTTACATGAGCAGCTAAATACTCAGCTGTTCCTTTAGCATTAGGAGCCATAGCTTCTTTACCTTCTTCCCAGTTTGCTGGACAAACTTCTCCTTTTTCTTGAACATGAGTTAATGCATCAACAAGACGAATATATTCACCAACATTTCTACCTAAAGGCATGTTATTGATACTTTCATGTTGTACAATACCATCTTCATCAATAATATAAGTAGCTCTGTAAGTTACATTGTCTCCTTCAACTTGAACTGTACCAGTTTCTTCATCGTAAGTTTCATTAGTGATATCTAGAATACCTAAAATACTTGATAAATTTCTATTGCTGTCAGCAAGAAGCGGGTAGGTAACACCTTCAATTCCTCCATTGTCTTTTGCAGCACTTAACCAAGCAAAATGAACTTCTGGTGTATCACAAGAAGCTCCGATAACAATAGTATTGCGTTTTTCAAATTCTGGTAAAGCAGCTTGAAATGCATGTAATTCTGTTGGACATACAAATGTAAAATCTTTTGGATACCAAAATAAGACTACTTTTTTCTTGTTATTTACAGCTTCTTCAAGAACGTTTACTTTAAAAGTATCGCCCATATCGTTCATTGCGTCAACGTTTAAATCTGGAAATTTTTTTCCTACTAATGCCATGTGTTTTTTATATTTTTATTATTATTAATTTTCAACGATGCAAATATAAAATAGAATAGTGATTTTAATAGGAATAGAAATTTTTATTATTTATTTTGTTATAGATTTTGCCTATTTAAAAAACAAATAACAATAACTTAATCTTATTTTTTTACAAGTTGCTTAATTTTGATTGAAAAGCCTGCGAATAATAATGTAACGAATGGACTAAGAATACTAAAAAAGACATATGGAATGTATGCAGTAGCTCCAGCATATCCAAATAACACCTTTGAATGATAAGCACCACAAGTATTCCAGGGAATTAGAACCGAAGTTACAGTACCAGAATCTTCAAGTGTTCTACTTAAATTCTCTGGAGCTAACCCTCTATCTTTATAAGCTTGTTTAAACATTTTTCCTGGAACTACTAAAGCTAAATATTGATCGGATGCTGTAAGGTTTAAAGCTAAACAACTAGCAACAGTACTTGCAAATAAGCCAAATGTAGTAGTCGCTAAATTGAGTAAAGATTTAGTGATTCTTGATAAGGCACCGATAGCGTCCATAACGCCTCCAAAAACCATAGCACAAATAATTAACCAAATAGTACCTAGCATACCTTTCATACCTCCAGATGTAAATAAATCATTTAATTCTTTACTCGGAGTTTCTACAGCTGTGTCTACGGTTAAAGCATTCATAACACCTTGGTAGGCAGATTGCAACGATAACGATTCTGCTCCAGCGATCTTTATTATAATATCTGGTTGTGCTATAAGTGCAGTAATACCTCCAAGTAAAGAGCCTATTAATAAAGCAATTAACGGGGGAGTTTTCTTAACAATCATAATAATAACTAAAATTGGAACAATGAATAACCATGGGCTTATATTAAAGGCATATTTGATAGCAGATAGTTTATCTTCTATTTGTGGTGTACCTGTTATATCAATATTTAATCCTATTATTATAAAAATGATGAGCGTTACTAATATAGTAGGTACCGTTGTTAATGCCATATATTTTATATGGCTAAATAATTCGCTTCCAGCCATAGCAGGTGCTAAGTTTGTAGTATCACTAAGAGGGGACATCTTATCTCCAAAATAGGCTCCAGATAAAACAGCCCCTGCAGTCATACCTATAGAAATACCTAATGTTTCTCCAATACCAACAAGGGCGATACCAACAGTAGCAGAAGTGGTCCAGGAACTACCTGTAGCTATCGAAATAATAGAACAAATGATGACGCAAGCAGCCAAAAATATTGTAGGGTTTAGTATTTGTAGACCATAATAAATCATTGTTGGTATAATACCACTAACTAACCAGGTTCCTGCCAATGAACCCACCATTAATAATATTAGTAAAGCCCCCGTAGTAGATTTTATATTTTCTGCAACTTCTTCAAGCATTCTTTCATAAGGCACTTTGTTTCTAAAACCAACAATAGCAGCAACAGCAGCGCCTAATAATAGAACAAATTGATTACTTCCACTTAAGGCATCATCACCATAAACATATATATTATAGGCTAGCATTCCAACTAATGCTAACACAGGAATGAGTGCTTCCCAGATATTAAGTTCTTTGTTTTCTATTATTTTTTGGTCTTCTATTTTTATTTCTGAAAGATTGTTTTCGTCTTGCATATGAAAAGTTTTAGTCACGTAATGTTACAACAATACTTATCTTTTAGCAAATTGCTGAGCTTCGATTTTTAAATGTTTATTAAGAGTTATTGTGAATGTGTAAAAAATCGCGTGACTTTTCTGTAAAATTTGTGTCATAATAATCAACGCATAGTTAATCTTTGTATTTATAACAAAATTATGCAATTAATTATTTTGATTTTTTGCAAGTACACTACTGTTTTTAATATAATTGATTTACAATTTAAAATTTTTTCATTTAGAGTTAGCTTTGCCTTCTAGCTTATTAGTAAACTCTCTCGCTTAGGCTTAAATTAAATAGACTTAGTAACAATGAAACACACTGTTGTATCAAGTAAAAATGCAGACCTTGACGTTAAAGATGTGGGGGTAAAACTTAAAAAGCATAATCGGCAATTATCTAGAAGTTTAAAAACTCTAGAATATATTTACGTGATAGAAATTAATTATGAAGAAAAGCATGAAATGAATCGTTTTGAGGAACTTTTAAAATTCAAAACTAAAATTCAAAAACATATTATAAAGACTACTCAAAAAATAAATTATTACAAGTCTTTGCAAAATAAATTAAAATATTGAAGTATATAATGCGTGTTCTGGTTTAAATTGTATTTTTATCGCATACATGGATTCATTAACTCAAATCGTTTTAGGAGCAGCTTGTGGAGAAGCGGTTCTGGGAAAAAAAATAGGAAATAAGGCTTTATTGTTTGGAGCTATTGGTGGTACAATTCCAGATTTAGATGTATACATTGGTAGTTTGCTTTATAATAATGAAATTGATGCTATGTTGTTTCACAGAGGTTTTATGCATTCTATTTTGTTTTCTGTTCTTGCAGCATTTCTTTTTGGTTGGGTTACCTATAAATTATATAATTCTGGTAAACGTTTACATACAACTACCAAAAATGATTGGATGCGTTTGTTCTTTTGGTCTTTATTCACACATCCTATCTTGGATTGTTTTACACCTTACGGGACTCAATTATTTACGCCGTTTAGTAATTACCGCGTTGCCTTTAACAATATTGCGGTTGTAGACCCTATTTATACGCTACCATTTCTAATCTGTATAATTGTTCTCATGTTTTTTAATAGAAAATCAAACAGAAGGAAGTTTTGGTTAAAGTTAGGTTTAGGAATAAGCTCTGTTTACATGTTACTAACCATAGGTAATAAGTTCTATATAGATACTATATTTAGAAAATCTATGGTAGAAAATTATATTAAATTTAATCGCTACAGTACACAACCAGCCATATTTAACAATGTGTTATGGTATGGAATAGTAGAAACGGATTCTTTATATTTTATTGCTAATTATTCTTTGTTAGATAGAGAGCATAGGTTTTTGAATTTTAAAGAATTACCAAAGCAACGTGATTTAAAACCTTCAGAGTTTAGTGATATTAAAAACTTAGCATGGTTTAGTAATCATTATTATAGTGTTTATAAGGTTACAGATAACGAGTATCAATATAATGATTTGAGGTATCCCATTTTAGATGAAAACAATCCAAATTCTTCTGTTTTTAGTTTAACATTATACAAAGATGGTAATCGGTTAAACATAAAGCCGTTTGAACCTCAATTTGATGATTTTCAAACTGCTATATCCAATCTGTGGGAACGAATCAAAGGGATTTAACTGCTTTTCGTTTAGAATCGAGAATATTGAGTGTCTCCATACATGCTCGCATTGTTTTATAAGTGCGTTCAATATCTGCATCTAAACCTATTGAAAAACGAATTAACCCGTCACTTAAACCCATTTCTTTTTGTTCATCCTCTGGAATTTCAGAGGATGTAGAACTTCCAGGGGCACTAAACAGGGTTTTGTAAAACCCTAGACTTACTGCCAAATATCCTAAGTTTTTGTCTTGCATCATTTCCATAAGTTCGTTTGCTTTATCTAATGAGCCAACATCAATTGTTAGCATGCCTCCAAAACCATATTTTTCATTCATCATACTTTTAAATAATTCATGTGATGGATGAGATTCTAATCCAGGATAAACAGTTTTTAGACCGTCTGCTTCGAATTGTTTAGCTAAATAGATAGCATTATGGCTATGTTGTTGCATTCTAATATGCAATGTTCTTAGGTTTTTTAATACGGATGAAGCTCTTAAGCTATCCATTGTTGAGCCTAGTAGCATGGATGCACCATCATTCACATTACGTAAATCATTTATAAATTCTTGAGTACCACAAACAACACCACCAACGGTATCACTAGATCCATTAATAAATTTTGTTAGACTGTGAATAACCACATCAGCACCTAGCATTGCTGGTGAAATAGAGAGCGGAGAAAAGGTATTATCTACGATTAGTTTTAAATTATGTCTCTTGGCAATATTGGCTAACCCTCTAATGTCAGCAACTTCTAAAAGTGGATTACTAACAGATTCACAATACAATACTTTTGTGTTTTTTGTAATGGCGTTTTCGACGATTTCCAAATTTGTAATATCTACAAAAGACGTGTCTATATTAAACCGTGGTATAAAATTTTTCAAAAAAGCATAAGTACCACCGTAAATAGTTCTGCTGGAAATAATGTGGTCTCCAGCATCACACAGCTGTAGTAGTACAGGTGTGATAGCTCCCATACCAGATGCCGAAACATTCGCAGTTTCGGTACCTTCCATAGCCGCTAAAGCTTCTCCTAAGTATAGATTTGAAGGTGAAGAATGCCGCGAATATAAATAGCAACCGTCTGCGTTACCTTCAAAGGTATCAAACATGGTTTTTGCAGATAAGAATGTGTAGGTAGAGGAATCCGAAATAGAAGGATTTACACCTCCAAATTCACCAAAATATTGTAAGTCTTGTATACTATTTGCAGGTTTAAAAGCCATGACATCTTAAATTTAATTATATAACAAAATTCAATATTATAAGACTATAAAACAATGAATTATTAATTATTTAGAAAATAAAACTAAATTATTGTAATAATTTAGATAATTATATTGTTGTTTGCATGTTTTTATATATTTTAATGAAAAATTTTCAATTATGGTATTTGATGATATTGATAGGAGGCTATTAGATTATTTACAGGTAGATAGCAAACAAACAAATAAAGAGCTTTCTAATAAGTTGAATCTTTCTGTAACAGCGGTTTATGAACGTATAAAAAAACTTGAAAGGGAGGGATATATTGATGGATATGTAGCATTAGTTAATAAAGAACTTGTAGATAAAGCCTTTGTAGCATTTTGCCATATCAAGCTCATACAGCACAGTCAGGATTATGTCGTGAAGTTTGAAAAAGAGGTTGCTAATATAGATGAAGTGTTAGAATGTTATCACATTAGTGGCGATTACGACTATTTATTAAAAGTTTTAGTAAAAGATATACAGGCTTTTAGAGAATTTATGGTTAAAAAGCTAACCACAATCAATCACATAGGTAGTACACATAGCATGTTTGTGATAAATGAAGTAAAGCATACTACAGCAATTAATATGTAATTATGAATACAACAATCTATAAGGGTATTGAGTTTTTAATTATTTTTATTCTACTACCAGTTAGCTTTGCCATTGACTATTCTATAAAATTAAAAATGGGTATTGGTATCATTGGTTTTATATATATCATTTATGTTTTATTATGGGTTGAGGAGAAACAATTTAAGATGGCTCCAAACTTGAAATGGTGTATATTTTGGAAACAAACTATTTTTAAACTAGCTGTAATTGCTATACTTACCACATTGTTCGTATGGTTAACTGATAGTAAGTTACTTTTTGATATATTAATAAATAAGCCCAAACTGTGGCTTTTTATATTGTTTGTTTATAGTTTCTTTTCGGTATATCCACAAGAAATAATCTATAGAACTTTTTATTTTCAACGTTACAAAGGTTTATTTAAAAACGAAGTGTTGTTTATTTTTGTAAATGCCATTATATTTTCTTTAGGTCACATTTTTTTTAAAAATAGTTTAGTGGTCGTGCTGACATTTTTTGGTGGGGTGCTATTTGCTATAACTTATAAAAACACGCAATCTACATTATTAGTTTCCTTAGAACATGCTGTTTATGGTTGTTGGCTCTTTACAGTAGGCATGGGAGGTATGCTTGGATTTCCAGCATAATTTCTTTAAAGGCTTAGGAATTGAATAAAAAGACTACGTTATTAAATCTTTTTCTTATTTTTAGCCTCTTATTTTATTAACCATTAACCAAACAAAACAAAAGATGAAGAAATTAAGTTACATTATTTTAGGGCTTATTATTGGAGCCGTATTAACGTATTATTTTTGTCCAAGAAATCCAGAATTGGATGCTATGGAGACAAAATTGAATACTGAAGCTAAAATTGTAAAGCCCCAAGGGATTATTGATCAAGCTTACGCTAAGAAATTAAACAAGAATTGGACTAAGTATAGAAAACCAGCAGTAGATTCTTGTGCTGCAATGGGAGGACACAAACAAGATGACCGTTCTGTATGGTGGTCTGCTAAAGAACTTAAAAATTATTTGAGATACTCAAAAAAGCAGGCAGATAGTTTAAATTATAAAATTACGGGCTACCGTGTTTATTTAGGTGTTTATGGACAAGAAGCTGGACCTGAAAAATGTGATTTAAGTACGATGTTCCTTGTACCTACGGGCGAAAAAAGACATGCTGAAGCTAGTATGAGTCCATTTAACTTTGTAGGTAATGAAACTGATCTTCCTGTGTCTCCTTTAAACAGAGGAAATGGAGGAAATGGAGGTTATCCAAATTAATTCTTAGTGGAAGAATTTCTAAAAGAAAATTATCATATACTTACAACTATCACAGAATCATTAGCAGCTGTAACTGGTTTGTTACTTTATAATAAGTACAGATTAACAGCTGCTAAATATTTTATATATTTTTTAATATATCTTACTATTTGTGATTTTATTAGTTCTTATTCCATGTATGTCCATCCAGATAAACTTTTTGGATTTCTCATAGGAACTATTTTTGAAAAGAATCATTGGTGGTCAACGCTCTATTGGCAGATAGGGGCTATTCTATTTTTCTCTTTTTATTATCGTAAAATTTTAAAAACTAAAAGGTTTAGAGTCATTATTAAACTTTTTAGCTATGGATATTTCTTTTTTTCCATTATCTACATTATTTTAAATTGGAATGCATTTTTTTATAAGTTTTTCCCAATCTTGAATGTCTTCGGAGCGGCCATTATATTATTATGTACAGTATTCTATTTTATTGAAATTCTACAAAGTGATAAAGTTTTAACTTTTTACAAATCCATAAATTTTTATATCAGTTTTGCCATATTTATTTGGTGGCTCATCATAACACCTATAGACTTTTATGATGTATATTTTGCTTATGATTCAGGTAGTCCTAACCGAGATTGGGATTTTGTTTTTTTACAATTAGAAATTTTTTTATTTGCTAATATATTTATGTATTTAACTTATACTTTTGCTTTAATATGGTGCAAACCGGAAAACGACTAGTCAGTACAGCTGCAGAACGCTATTTACTTATATATATGATTACTGTTTTAGTAGTTGTAACATTCTTGGTTATTATCTTTTTTATTGTATTTCAAAAAAGAAAAAATAAATTGTTGTTAGATAGGATTAAGCAACAACAAGCTTTTGAAGAAGAAATAGCCCAGGCTCAAACCGAAATACAGGAACAAACACTTAAAAATATAGGATGGGAATTGCATGATAATGTGGGTCAATTGTTATCATTTGCTAGTATGCAGTTAAGTATTTTAAAAATGCAGGTAGCAGATGATGTAAAGGAGAAATTTAAAGATACGAGTGAAGCTCTTAAAGATAGTTTATCTGAAGTACGCGCACTTTCAAAAACATTAAATAATGAGGTGGTTTTAAATATAGGTTTTGAAAAATCTATTACTAATGAATTAAATCGACTTAAAAAGATGAAATTCGCTTCTGCCGAACTTAAAACAGTAGGTAAGAAAATTGATTTTACAAATAGGAAACACGAAATCATTATTTTTAGAATTATACAAGAGTTTTTATCTAATTCTGTAAAATATTCTGAGGCTGAAAACTTAGTTATTACCATAGAATATAAAACGCAAAGCCTAAAAATCACAGCTATTGATGATGGTAAAGGTTTTAATATGAGTGATATAGAAAAAGGGTCTGGATTAATAAATATGAAGAGTAGGGCAACTTTAATTAATGCAGTATTTAAATTATCATCTAAAGCTAATGAAGGCGTACGATTAGTATTAGATTACCCGATTTCCTAATTAACGTGGGTTTAACAAACAATTATTAGTAAATTAAATTTGCCTGTTTAAATTGCACTTGCAGTAATTAAGAGAAGTATTTAAACATTTTTTTTAAAAGATCTAATTTTCCTTTATATGGTGCGTATCTTACACCTGGATCAGACCAATTTCTTCGCTTAGAGATTGCTTTATTATGTGAAAATGTATCGAATCCTGTTTTTCCATGATAAGCTCCCATACCACTAGCACCTATTCCTCCAAATGGCAATCTGTGATTTCCAAAATGGATTAATAGATCGTTTACTACACCGCCACCAAAATTATATTTTTTGATTGTTTGCTCAACAAAAGTACTATTGTTTGAAAACACATAAAGGGCTAATGGTTTTTCATAATTCCAAATAATATTTTCTATATCCTGTTCTGTATTATAAGTTAGAATAGGTAAAACAGGTCCGAAAATCTCGCCACCCATTATTTTATTATCTAAATTTGGAGTATCAACAAGGGTAGGTGCTATATAGCAATTTTCTACATCTATCTCCCCTCCAAAAATTACTTGAGAATCTTCCAGCATGTCTGTTATTCTTAGCACATTTCTTTTGTTAATAATTCTTGGTAAATCAGGAGATTCTTTTGGGTCTATACCATATCTTTTTGTTATTTCGGTTTTTAAAGCTTCAACAAAAGCATCCTTAATATTAGATTTTATAATGATGTAATCTGCAGAAATACATGTCTGTCCAGCATTTAAAAACTTTCCCCATGAGATACGTCTGGCAACCAGTTTTAAATTAACTGTTTCATCAATAATACATGGTGATTTACCTCCTAATTCTAAGGTAATAGGAGTTAAGTGTTTTGCAGCTGCGCGAGCAACAATTTTTCCAACAGGTACGCTACCAGTAAAGAATATATAGTCCCATTTTTGAGCGAGTAGTTGTGTTGCTGTTTCAACATCACCTTCAATGGATGTTACAATTGTTTTAGGAAATACTTTTTGAATAATGTCGGTAATGAGTTGAGAGGTATGTTTAGTTAGTTCGCTAGGTTTTAAAACAACCGTATTTCCACTAGCAATTGCCATAATTAAAGGTTCTATAGCTAATAAAAAGGGATAGTTCCACGGAGCAATGATTAATACATTTCCGTAAGGTTCTTTATAAATATAATCTTGAGATGGAAATGTGAGCATCGACGATTTTACCCGTTTTGGTTTTGCCCACTTTTTGAGATTTTTAATAACTAAATTCAGTTCAGAAATAACCAATCCAAATTCACTAATAAACGTTTCAAACTCTGGTTTTTTGAAATCTTTTTTTAAAGCATCGTAAATAGCTTGTTCGTTAGAAACGATTTCCTGTTTTAAGGTCTTTAAAAGCGATAATCTATAAGAGACATCCTTTGTTTTTTGTGACTTAAAAAAATCTTTTTGTTTTGAAAGTATTTCAGGTATAGTATCCAAAAGTGTTTTTTATAAAGATATTTAAATTATGGGAAACAAGCGTCCCAAATAGCATCTTTTGGCAGTGGTGCAGAAATAGTTATAGGTTCTTTTTTTACTGGATGAACAAACTCTATATGTCTTGCATGTAAATGAATACTAGCGTCTTTATTACTTCTGTTAAAACCATATTTTAGGTCTCCCTTGATGGGGCATCCTATATTAGATAGTTGAGATCGTATTTGATGATGCCTACCAGTTTCTAAATTAACTTCAAGCAAATAATAGTTGTCTAGTTTCTTTAATAATTTATAATGAAGAATGGCTTTTTTACTGTCTTTAACCTCTTTAGTATACGCGGTTGATTTATTGTTTTTTGGATTCTTTTTCAACCAATTTACTAATGTGTTTTCAGGTTTTAAAGGCATATTTTTTACAACAGCCCAGTATGTTTTTTGTATATCCTTTGAAAGGAATAATTTATTAAGTCTGGGTAGTACTTTACTTGTTTTTGCAAATATAACAAGCCCTGTTGTTGGTCTGTCTAAACGATGCGCCACTCCTAAATATACATTTCCAGGTTTGTTGTATTTATCTTTAATATATTCTTTTACAACATCGCTTAATGGTTTATCACCAGTTTTGTCACCCTGTACAATGTCTCCTGCACGCTTATTAACTATAATAATATGATTGTCTTCGAATAAAACTTGAAGATTATTTTTATTTGAAAGTGTTTTTTTAGTCACAAATACACGAATAATTTTTCCCAAAGTTATAGTTCTATGTTATTAAGCTAAAAGATTGAAGAATGTCAGTCTGAGCGCGTAGTTGAAGACATTAAATCTTTATTTTTTAAAGCATTTCGACTGTGCTCAATGCGACAAATAGAACAAATTTCTTTACTTACATGCCATTGGTCTATAACCGGTTGTTGAGATTAATAATTAATATTGCTCACTATCATTTGGAAAATCAAGCGTTTTAACATCGTCTACATATTGAGAGATCGCATTGGTCATATCTTCATATAAATTCATGTAACGACGCAAGAAACGAGGATTAAATTCGTGAGTCATTCCCAGCATATCATGTAATACCAATACCTGACCGTCTACACCATTTCCAGCACCAATACCTATAATAGGAATACTCACACTATCAGCTACTTGCTTAGCTAGTTTGGCAGGTATTTTTTCAAGCACAATTGCAAAACATCCAATGCGTTCCAGCATTTTTGCATCTTCCATAAGCCTTTGAGCTTCTTCTTCTTCTTTGGCTCTTACTGTATAAGTTCCAAATTTATATATAGATTGGGGTGTTAAGCCTAAATGCCCCATTACAGGAATCCCTGCATTTAATATACGCTTAATGGAGTCTTTTATTTCTTTACCACCTTCTAGTTTAACCGAATGCGCACCACTTTCTTTCATAATTCTAATAGCAGATCGTAAGGCTTCTTTAGGATCACTTTGATAGCTTCCAAAAGGTAAATCTACAACTATAAGAGCACGGTAAATAGCACGAATTACAGAAGAAGCATGGTATATCATTTGATCTAAAGTAATTGGTAATGTGGTTTCATGTCCAGCCATCACATTACTAGCAGAATCTCCAACAAGTATAACATCTATACCGGCACCATCAACTATTTTTGCCATGGTGTAATCGTAAGCCGTTAACATTGATATTTTCTCACCATTAGCTTTCATATCAACTAATGATTTAACTGTAATGCGTTTATATTCTTTTTTAGCTACAGACATTTTTTTTCTGATTTTAAATAGTATGTAAAAGTAATGAATTAAGTATATATGTTAAACTTTTCTTTAAGCAACATCAACATTACATATCTTATTTTACTTTAGATAAAATTTAAATATTATGGCTCGGACAATATTCTATTTATTCGTTTTAATTACATCTACGATTTATGCCCAAAATGATGAGCAAGCTGAAGTAAAAGAAGCAGTAGATACCTTTTTTGAAGGATTTCATAAGGGGGATACAACACTTATGAAGTCTGTTATTGCGGATAAAATAATCATGCAAACAGCTTACAGAAACAAAGAAGGAAAAGATATTTTAGTAACAGACGAACCAGGAAAACTTATAAATGCTATTGCAAATAGATCTGATGACCAGAAATGGGATGAACGTTTATTAGACTATAGTATTCAGGTTGATGGTAATATGGCTAATGCCTGGACGCCTTATGAATTTTGGTTTAATGGTACATTTAGTCATTGTGGTGTTAATTCTTTTCAATTGTTTAAAGATGGGGGTCAATGGAAAATTATTTATTTGATTGATACTCGGAGAAAGTCTACTTGTGATAAATAAGATATTTAATCTTCAAATGTTTTGTTTCACGAAGACGCAAAGACGTTAAGATATGAAGTTTAAGCTTGTTTAAATATGTTTTCTCGTTAAGGTACAGAGATGTAAAACTACTTTATTGTAACGCGCAAGGGATAGCAGAGGAAAGCCCGCTGTGAGAAATGAGTGAGGATTTGTATCATATATAGCCCGACCCCAATGTCATTAAGTTAAGGAAAATTATTCCCTTTTTGTCACATTGAGCGCAGTCGAAATGCCAATGAAAACTAGAACTCCAATAGGTCTTCGACTGCGCTCAGACTGACATCACAGTTTTAACTTAATGACATTGAGCCCGATCCTACAGGGGGGCGCAAAAAAATTAGTTTAACAATCAGACATATTAACACCAATAGCTAACCCACCTTCAGACGTTTCTTTATATTTTGTGTGCATATCTTTTGCTGTTTCCCACATGGTAGCAACCACTTTATCCAGAGGAACTTTTGTGTTTTTCGGATCAGTATCTAGAGCCATTTCTGCGGCATTTATAGCCTTAATAGCCCCCATGGCATTACGTTCAATACATGGTATTTGCACCAATCCACCAATGGGGTCACAGGTTAGGCCTAAATGATGTTCCATAGCAATTTCGGCAGCGATTAGTACTTGTTCTGGAGACCCTCCTAAAAGCTCACAAAGCGCACCAGAAGCCATGGCTGAAGATACGCCTATTTCTGCTTGACAGCCTCCCATGGCAGCACTAATTGTTGCTCCTTTTTTAAAGATGCTACCTATTTCGCCAGCAACTAATAAAAAGCGTTTTATGTCCTCAAAATTGGCATCGTGATTTTCAATTACTAAATAGTACAGTAAAACAGCAGGAATAACTCCAGAACTTCCATTTGTTGGAGCAGTAACCACTCTTCCTAAAGAGGCATTGACTTCGTTTACAGCAAGCGCAAAACAACTAACCCATTTTAATATTTGTCGAAATTTAACTTTGGTATCTCTTATAGCATACAGCCATTCAACAGGGGTGTTATAGGCAGTTTGTCCTTTTAAATTCTGATGCATATCAAAAGCACGACGTCTTACATTTAATCCTCCGGGAAGATTCCCTTCTGTATGACAGCCAATATATATACATTCAAGCATGGTGTCCCAAATACGTTTTAACTCTATGTCTATTTCTTTTTCTGAACGAATTGATTTTTCATTTTCTAAAACAACTTCAGAGATTGGTTTATCTAAAATTTTACAAAACTCTAGAAGTTCTGTGCCTTTATCAATAGGATAAGGGAAAGAGCATTTAATTTCAAAATTTTTCTTAGAGTTTTCAAGGGCTTCCTTAACCACAAACCCTCCACCTATAGAATAAAAAGTTGACTTTTTATTTTTTCCATTTATAATCGCAGTAAAAATTAATCCGTTTGAATGAAACGGTAAAAATTCCCTATTAAAAATTATATCGGTTTCTATATTAAAAGCTATAGGTTTCTCATTGTTAAAGTATAATGTTTTTGTTTTTTTGATTTCAGAAATAATAGTAGCGATGGTTTCCGTAGGAATAATTTCAGGATCAGAACCATTTAATCCAAGTATGACAGCATAATCTGTTGCATGACCTTTTCCTGTTAATGATAAAGAACCATAAAGATTTACAGATATTTTTTTGACCTTATCAAAGTTATTTGAGTCTTTTAGTTCTTTAATCCACCTTTCGGCTGCTCTCCAAGGACCCAATGTATGCGAACTAGATGGTCCTATACCAATTTTTAACATGTCAAAAACAGAGATACACTCCATATAACTATATCGTTTTAGTAGAGCAAATATAGATTGTTTTATTACATAATTAGAGATATTATTTAATATATATATATGAGTAAATGACAGCTTGTCAGTATTTTTCAAATGGCATAATGATTGACTATTACAAATCGAGTTTAAAAATGAACACAAATAAAGTATAAAATATTATGAGTAAAATTATTGGAATCGATTTAGGAACAACCAACTCTTGCGTTTCTGTAATGGAAGGTAACGAACCTGTTGTTATCCCAAACGCAGAAGGTAAGCGTACTACACCATCTGTAATTGCTTTTGTAGAAGGAGGTGAGATTAAAGTTGGTGATCCAGCAAAACGTCAGGCAGTAACAAATCCAACAAAAACAGTTTATTCTATTAAACGTTTTATGGGTAATAAATATTCTGAATCTAAAAAAGAAGCAGAACGCGTACCATATAAAGTAGTGAAAGGAGATAATGATACACCTCGTGTAGATATTGATGGTCGTTTATATACACCACAAGAATTATCTGCTATGATTCTTCAAAAAATGAAGAAAACTGCTGAAGATTATTTAGGAACAGATGTAAGTGAAGCTGTAATTACAGTACCAGCTTACTTTAATGATTCGCAACGTCAAGCTACTAAAGAAGCAGGAGAGATTGCAGGTTTAAAAGTTCGTAGAATTATTAATGAACCTACTGCAGCAGCTTTAGCTTATGGTCTAGATAAAAAAGGACAAGACCAAAAAATAGTTGTTTTTGATTTTGGTGGAGGAACACATGATGTATCTATCCTAGAATTAGGAGATGGTGTATTTGAAGTACTTTCTACAGATGGAGATACACATTTAGGTGGTGATGATGTAGATGAGAAAATCATCAACTGGTTGGCAGATGAGTTTAATGCTGAAGAAAATATGGATTTACGTAAAGATCCAATGTCTTTACAACGTTTAAAAGAAGCTGCTGAAAAAGCGAAGATTGAATTATCTTCTTCTGCACAAACAGAAATTAACTTACCATATATTACGGCTACTGCAAGTGGACCAAAACACTTAGTACGTACATTAACGCGTTCTAAATTTGAGCAGTTAATTGATGATTTAGTAAAGCGTACTATCGATCCTTGTGAATCTGCTTTAAAAGCTGCAGGGTTATCAAAAAGTGATATTGATGAAGTTATTTTAGTAGGTGGTTCTACACGTATTCCTGCTGTACAAGAAGCTGTTGAGAAATTCTTTGGAAAAGCGCCAAGTAAAGGTGTAAATCCAGATGAAGTAGTATCATTAGGAGCTGGTATACAAGGAGGTGTATTAACAGGAGATGTAAAAGATGTTTTACTTTTAGATGTAACACCATTATCTCTTGGTATTGAAACTATGGGTAATGTATTTACAAAGCTTATTGAAGCGAATACAACAATACCTACTAAGAAGTCACAAGTATTCTCTACAGCGGCAGATAATCAACCATCGGTTGAAATCCATGTATTGCAAGGAGAAAGAGCTATGGCCGCAGATAATAAAACAATTGGACGTTTCCACTTAGACGGTATTCCACCAGCAAGACGTGGTACACCACAAATTGAAGTGACATTTGATATTGATGCAAATGGTATCATTAAAGTTTCTGCTACGGATAAAGCGACTAATAAATCACAAGATATTCGTATAGAAGCATCTTCAGGTTTAACGGAAGAAGAAATCCAAAAGATGAAAGCTGATGCTGAAGCTAATGCTGAGGCAGACGCAAAAGCAGCTGAGAGTGCTCAGAAATTAAACGAAGCAGATTCTATGATTTTCCAAACGGAAAAGCAATTAGAAGAGTTTGGTGATAAATTATCAGATGATAAAAAGAAGCCAATAGAAGACGCTTTAGAAGAATTGAAAAAAGCTTATGAAACTAAAGATTTAGAGGTTATTACGCCTGCTTTAGATAAAATAAATGAAGCTTGGAAAGTCGCTTCAGAAGAAATGTACAAAGCACAAGCTGAAGCTCAAGGCGGCGCACCAGGTTCAGATGCTGGAGGAGGAGAACAAGCTCAAGCTGAAGAAGGAAGTGACGTAGAAGACGTAGACTTCGAAGAAGTCAAGTAGCCTGTCCTGAGCGAAGTCGAAGGGTAGACTTCGAAGAAGTCAAGTAAGTAGCGAATCAATTTTGTATAGCAAAATTGTATGAGTCACTTATCCTGAGCGGAGTCGAAGGATCTTAATAGATTAAAAAAAACGCAGTCAGAAATGATTGCGTTTTTTATATAAACGTATTTAATTTCTTCATCAAAGTACAAGCGTTTAAGTATACAGTTTTTTTATCCTTATAAAAGGAATACTTTTGACATAAACTTTATCAAAATATGTCTTTTTCACCACAAATAAAATCAAATTATAAACCCAAAAATTTAGCAGTAAAGCTTAATGCAAAAGGCGAACAATTTGTAACTCAAGGGCATCCTTGGGTGTTTTCAAATAATATTTCTAAAATAAATGATACTGCGAGGTCTGGAGATTTAGCTATTATATTTGGTAAAAATAAGAATCGTGTTATTGGTTTAGGTCTTTATGATGCTAATTCCCCGATACGTATTAAAATGTTACACCATGGTGCAAAAAAAGTAACTATTGATGATCTGTATTTTGAAAAGCAAATCCAAGAAGCCTATTCTAAAAGATTACATTTACTAAAAACGAATACTAATAGCTATCGTTTATTATTTGGTGAAAATGATGGTTTTCCTGGATTAATAGCCGATGTCTATGCGACTGTGTTAGTAGTGAAAATTTATTCTGAAATCTGGCTACCTTATTTAGATACTATTATTCCAATTTTACAGGAAGTAAGTCATGCAGAAACAGTTGTAATACGTTTAAGTAGGGCTTTAGAGCAATCTAAATTACATAAAATAAAAAATGGTGATGTCGTTTTCGGAACTTTAGAGAATGAAGTTGTTCAATTTATAGAGCATAATGTAAAGTTTTCAGCAAATGTTATTAAAGGACATAAAACAGGTTATTTTTTAGATCATAGAGCAAACCGAAAACAAGTAGGTGAGTGGAGTAAAGGTAAAACGGTTTTGGATGTTTTTTCCTATGCAGGAGGGTTTTCTGTACATGCTTTATACAATGGAGCTAAATCGGTTACAAGTTTAGATATAAGTAAACAGGCATTAGAAATTGCCTATCAAAATGGAAAACTAAATGATTATTCAGGGAAGCATGATATCATTGCTGGAGATGCTTTTGTAGAGCTTAAAAAAATGATTAAAAGTAAACAAACTTTTGATGTTGTGGTTATTGACCCACCGAGTTTTGCTAAACAACAATCTGAAATTGATCTTGCTAAAAGAAAATATGCGCAATTAGCTGAATTAGGAATTCAATTAACTACTAGTAAAGGGCTTTTAGTTTTAGCATCTTGCTCGTCAAGAGTTCTAGCACACTCATTTTTTGATATTAATCTACAAGTATTAAATAATCAATCACGACAGTTTAATAATATTTTAAATACGTATCACGATATAGATCATCCAATCAGCTTCCCTGAAGGAGCTTATTTAAAATGCGGATATTATAGGTTTTCAAATTAGCTTTTAAAAGAATAAATTTTAAAGAAAAATCCCTTTTTCATCGGTTTTTATCATAATAGTCTTATCGTCATTTTTTATTTTGACTTTATATTCTTGGGTTAAAGAATCTTTATTATAATGATATTTGATAAGATAGGTATCTTCAATGATTCCCCAATTAGGAAAGCGTTTGGAAATCGATTGCATAACAGCTAGTGGTAATTTTACATTTTTATATTTTTCGTTAGTTCTTATTATTTTTCCAGTTTTATCATATGCAGCAATTATTCTTCCTTCTGGAACAGAAAAAGATATTTCGTAAATATCATCTATTTTATCATAAAGCTTAGAGAGTTCTTTGTGGTCATAATTTAGAATTTCATCTTCTAATTTTTTAACGCGTTTAGGCGTATGATCTAAACCTGTTGCATCCAAATATTTGTAATTTACTGAAATTACTGTGTTTGACAGTTCAATTGTTTGAGAATTGATTTGGGTGGTTAATCCAAAAATTAAAAAACCAAATAATATTTTTTTCATGGCTAACAATATTAAGTTAAAGCAGTTAAAATTAACTATGCATGCATAATAAAACTATGATAAAAGTCATACTGCCAAATATTTATGCTAAATATTACCTAATAATTTGATTTTCATTTATTAGAATGTTAGTGTTAAGGCTGCAATACTAATTTACTAGTTTGTTACAAATTTTTAATGCAATCATTTTCGACATAATGTGAAGTGTTACTAATTCAATAGTTTTTTCTTTAATATATTTGAATATCAAACATTTACTGTCTTTTTTAGATCCGTTAGTATCGAACATTACTTTTTAAAGCGTTGTTTTTTAATTAATAAGGTAGGATTTTTTTTTAGTTACTTGTTTAGTAAGTAACAAATCTGAATAAATACCTACTTATGAAAAAATCACTACGCTTCCCGTTACTTTTATTATATATCTTTTTCAATATAAATGTTTTTGCTCAGCAAGACAAAACGATGTACGTTTTTGGGCATAGTTTAATAGTACATGCTACGTCTAGCGATGAAACTACCGTACCTCATTGGGTATATCTTTTAGCTGAGGAAGCTGGAAGTTCAGTTTCTGTCAGCGGACAATATGGTTTTTTGCCTCAGCACGATAATTTACCACCTATTGCACAATGGGGTTTTGACATTGTAACTCCTGCTTGGGATTCTGATACTCAAAACTTCTCTGAAGCAAATTTTGATACTATATTATTAACAGCTGGTAATTTTGTTCAGGGTCAACCGTCAAATATGTTATATTATGGAGATCCGGATACGTCACCGTTATCTGCTACTTTGACTATTTTAGATTGGATAGAAAATGAAGCACCTAATGCCATTACCTATATATATGAAAATTGGCCTGATATGGCTCCATTTATAGCAGGGGAATCTTTTCCTCCAAGTGTATCGGAGTTTCAAAATTATAATACTTATACGGAAGGTGATTTTCATGATTGGTGGATTGAATATCATGATTTTGTGCAAGCAGAAAGACCAACTGAAGATGTTAGGATGATTCCTGTAGGTCCAATACTTAGCAAATTGCTTAGTCAGTCTCCTTTAAATCAAATTCCGATTCTTGATTTATACGAAGATAATGCTCCGCATGGTAGACCAACCCTATATTTCCTTGCTAGTTTGATAACTTATATGGCCATTTATGAAGAAAAAGCACCAGTAAGTTTTAATATTCCTAATACAGTTAATGCCTTAGTAGAAAATAATTTTCAGAATACAATAGATTTTATTTGGGGTGAATTACTACGTTTTAATGATACTTCAGGAAATAGTCGTGTTTTTGTGAATTCACTTTTAAGTGTTTCTAATAATGAAAGCAATCAAGTAGTAAATGTTAGACCAAACCCAACAAAAGGCAAGATTGTGATTGATGCTGGTATAAATGCAATTTCCTATGAGTTATACGACTTGAATGGAAGACAAGTTAAAACAGGTAATCATCTGGCTAACAATGATCTAGACATCACAAATATTTCCAAAGGATTATATCTTTTAAAAATTAAAGATGGTAAAGGTAAACTTTATAATAAGAAAATAGTTAAAGAATAGTTTTACATAAGCATAAATATATTATGCATGCATAATATATTTATGCTTATATTTGTATAGATTAATTTTAAATATCTATGCAAACTAAATTAACAGAACTTCTTAAAATAAAACACCCTATAATACAGGCTCCCATGTTTTTAGTATCTAATGTAGCTATGGTAAAAGAAGCGATGGAAGGTGGTATTGCGGGCTGTATACCTGCATTAAACTACAGAACACTTGAAGAATTACGAACAGCTATAAAAGAGTTGAAGGCTAATAGGGTAGAAGGTGGGGCTTTTGGGTTTAACTTAATAGTTAACAAATCTAATGTAAAGTATAAAGGTCAATTAGAGGTGCTTTGCAAAGAAGGTTGTGATTTCATTATTACATCTTTAGGAAGCCCAGAGGAAACAATTAAGCAAGCACATAAAGTAGGAATTAAAGTGTTTTGTGATGTAGTTGATTTAAAATTTGCAAAAAAAGTAGAGGAACTAGGGGCCGATGCTATTATAGCTGTAAATAATAAAGCTGGAGGTCATCGCGGTGATAAATCACCAGAAAATTTAATTAAAGAGCTAAGTACAAATTGTAGTATTCCTATAATTTCAGCTGGAGGTGTTGGTATTAAAGCAGATATTGATAACATGCTAAGTTATGGCGCTGCAGGTGTATCTGTAGGAAGTCCTTTTATAGCCTCTATAGAGGCTAGTGTTACCGATGAATATAAACAAGCCTGTGTTGACTATGGTGCAAATGATATAGTTATGACTGAACGCATTTCAGGAACTCCATGTACAGTAATAAACACACCTTATGTTAAAAAAATTGGAACTAAACAGACCTGGTTAGAATCGGTTTTAAATAAAAACAAAAAGCTTAAAAAATGGGTGAAAATGATTCGTTTTTCAATTGGGATGAATGCCACTAAAAATGCAGCAACTAAAGCAACTTATAAGACTGTTTGGGTTGCTGGTCCTAGTATTGAATATACTAAAGAAATCTTACCAACTAAAGAAATTATTAATCGTTTAGTTAATTAACTAAGGCGATTTTGGCTTTTCTTTTATTCTTCTTTTTTCCAACAAATAAGCTAAGTGTTGTACTAACTGTTAAACCTCCTATAGTTGTAGCAATAGCCTCACCAATATCAAACCTTTCATTTTGTATGCCTCCATCGTAAACTTCTTTAGCTATACCTGCTAATGCAGAAGTTCCTAAACTATACCAAAAAGCTTTTTTCTTATTTTTTGTAGTCGTGTAAACTAAAGTATAGGTGGTTGCCGATATTAATGCACCTGCACCTAGATGTAACTTGTCATCTGCCGAAATAAATTGTGCACTGCATAGTCCTGTAAAACAGAAGGTTAAAATAATAGCTAAAGTTTTCATTAAATATTTGGTATTTAGTTTGTTGATTGTAATTTTATATAATATTTACTATAGAATTAATAAATACTTGTTGAAATACAGTTTTATTTGATTACAGGGTATTTTTATCGCCAGATTAGTTATTTTTGGTAAGCGTTTTAACCTATTATTGTGCAAATTAAAACAGAGTTACAACTTCGTGAGTTATATGGTTTTCCTAAGGGTAGATCCAAGGAAAAAATACTTTCTGGTTTAGAAAAACATGCTATTCATTTTATTGAAACATCACCGTTTTTGGTTATGTCTACATGTAATAGTGAAAGCAAATTAGATGCGTCTCCAAGAGGTGGTACTCCAGGCTTTGTAAAAGTAACTAGTAATACAGAAATAGTAATTCCCGACGCTAAAGGGAATAATATTGTTGATAGTATTAGTAACATTGTAGAGACTGGTATGGTAGGTTTGTTGTTTTTAATACCAGGTGTGGATGAAACGCTTCGTGTTAATGGTCATGCCTCTATTAGTACAGATGCTGAATATTTAGAATTATTTACTTCGGAAAGAATGTTACCAAAAGCGTGTATCGTTATCACTATTGAAGAAGTGTTTTTGCATTGTGCAAAAGCCTTTATGCGTTCTAAGTTATGGGATGAAGCATCAAAAATTGATAGAAACTCATTCCCAACAATGGGGCAAATGTTAAAAGATCAGTTGAGATCTGATGAAGATCCAGAATCCAGAGAGGATATGATTGAACGTTACAAAAAAGACTTATAAATTCATTTAATGAAAACAAGAAAAATAGGAGATAAGGGCTTTGAGGTAAGCGAAGTTGCTTTAGGTTGTTGGCAATTAGGGGCAGATTGGGGAACCTCAATAAATAAAGAAAATGGGTTAGCTATATTAGAAGAAGCCGTGAATAATGGCATTACTTTTTTTGATACTGCTGATATTTATGGACATGGTAAAAGTGAAAAACTCATAGGCGAATTTTTAAATAGTACAGATAAACAAATACGAGTTGCAACAAAGTTTGGTAGAGGAGGGGATGTCTATCCAGATAAGTATTCCAAAGATGTTTTGCGTAAAGCTATTGAAAGTTCATTAAAACGTTTAGATGTTAATGCGATAGATTTACTCCAATTACACTGTGTTCCCAAGCAGTTATTGCTGGAAGAAAATATATTTGGCTGGCTTCGTGATTTAAAAGCGGAAGGTTTAATTAAAAATTTTGGAGCAAGTGTTGAAACGGTTGAAGAAGGATTAATATGCTTAAAGCAAGAAGGGTTGCTTTCGTTGCAGGTTATATATAATGTTTTTAGACAAAAATTAACTAAAGACTTATTGCCACAGGCAGAGGAAAAAGGTATAGGTATTATTGTAAGGTTGCCATTGGCAAGTGGTTTGCTATCTGGAAAATTTAATAAAAACACGACGTTTCCAAAAGATGACCATAGAAATTACAATAGAAATGGTGAAGCCTTTAATGTAGGAGAAACGTTCGCGGGTTTACCTTTTGAAAAAGGCTTAGAATTTGTTGATACAATTTCTAATAAGATTTTACCTGAAGGTCTATCCATGGTAGAATTAGCATTACGTTGGATTTTGGATCACCAAGCAGTTAGTTGTGTTATTCCTGGTGCTAGTTCAACGAAACAAGTTTTATCAAATGCAAAAGTCTCTAATATAGAACCTTTATCTACTGAAACACATCGTTTACTATCTAAATTGTATTCTGAAGACATACAACAATATATTCGTGGAGTCTATTAACTTCAAAATCTTTATATTTGAGTATTATTTAAAGGTTTAGCTCATGCTAAATAATAAGGAATTGTGTTAAAATCACAAGCTGTCGCGCAACTGTAAGTAATATAAAATATTATGAGCCAGATACTTTCCTTTAAAAAATGACAAACGTGCTTTCGCGATAAAAGGCAAGTCAAGACTTTCATAGTTACAACATGCTTAATTAAATTAAGAAATGTTGGAGTCTTTGCTTCTTTATTTCTCAGCACAAAAAATACAGAAGCAATGAAAAAGAAATCACAAACATTACAAGGACCTTTAAAATGCTGGGATATTTACTCGATGCATTTAGCAAAACAAGCTACTAACTTTAATAAGCAGATAGAAATTGAAACCTTAAAGATTTTCAAGAATAAGTTTAATTGGTTTCTTGATATTGAAGCATTAATCACCAATAATCAATTTGAAGCTTTAGTGCTTACCAATTTTGAACAAGAAATTCAATGGGTAAACAAAGGTTTTACAAAAATGACAGGGTATTCCTTTAAATATACCATAGGAAAGACACCTAATTTTTTGCAAGGTAAAAATACATCTCCCACAACTTTAAATAATATGCGTAACTATTTAAAAAGAGGCACTCATTTTAAAGAAAGTATTGTAAACTATAGAAAAAATGGAGAGATGTATAATTGTAGTATTGAAGTCTATCCACTAAGAGATGGTAATAATACGATTACACACCTTTTAGCTTTAGAAAAAGAGGTTAGGTTTTAACTAACACCTATTTTATTGGGATATAAAACTCTGTTTTTAGTTTATGAGGTTTTACACGCTCTGGGTTGCTAATGTATTTTTCTCTAACAATTTCATCACGCAATTCGTAGTCGTTATTTAACAACCATTCATTAAAAATATAATTGTATACGTCTTGGAAAAATTCATAACTACCTTGATATAAAAATACTGCAAACTTACCGCCTTTAAGGATTTTAGTCCCAATGTCTCCTGAAGCTTTAGCGTCTTTAAGGATTACTAAGCAAGAGTCGTATCTTATTTTATCTTCGTCTGTTACTTTTGGATCATCATATGGTAAACCTATATGTTCAATCCCTGCTGTAAATAACTTTTGTTCTTTTACCAGTCCCCAAAGCTTTTGCCATGAATCTGTATAATCTAATGTTTTATATGGCCCCTGCATACGAATGTAGATACATTTTTTATCTTCTAAATCTAGAATTTTAGGCTTTTTGATGTTTAAACTTTGACTGTTTTCGGTACTGGACATTGTTCCCATGATGTTCGATTTTTTAATTGTGAATAATTTGTTTTTGCGATACGCGGTTGGAGATACTCCAAAATGATTTTTAAACTTTTTAGATAATGACGAAGGTGTTTCAAAACCAACATTATAGGCAATGCTTTCAATATCTAAAGACGTATAGCGGATCATTTTTGCAGCCGTTTCTACACGTATTCTAGAAATGTATGCTCCAATGGGTTCTCCTAAAAGCGCTCTACTAATACGATGAAAATGAAACGGTGAAAAATGTGAGATCTCTGCCAGCATTTTTATGTCTATTTTGCTATCTAAATTACTGTGAATGTATTCTACAATAACATTTAGTTTTTGTTCATAAAAAGCTTTGTTGGTTTGTTTTAGTGTCATTTTTAAAGTATTGATTAAATACTATTTAACATTTATACTTATCGTAATAAAATGTCCTTTTTTCCTTTCTATTTCATTATAAAAAGAAACCATAACTTAGGCTATGCTTTGGTTTTCTAATTCATATAAAGAAAAAAATCATCATTTTCTTTTTACGCTAACTACAAATATTAAATAGTATGGCAAATGTATTCACTATTCAAGATATAAACTTTTCCAAACTTGCTAGATTATTATCCATAATTGAATGAATTTAACAATTATTAAATTTATTTTGTAACTTATTATGGCTTCTATACGTCTTACTTTTAATTTAGAATAAACCCATTCATCTAAAATGTTAGCATATGAAATCAAATTCAAATTATCAATTGTTTAAAAATGGTACATTACTACTTTCTTTATTATTAATATGTAATATATGTTTTGCTCAAACCAAAGTAGAGCAAATCGACAAGTTAATAAGTATGTATGGAGCTTATGGTAAGTTTAATGGGTCTGTGTTAGTATCAGACCATGGAAAGGTTATTTATAAAAAAGGATTTGGTATGGCAAATATGGAATGGGATATTCCTAACAAGCCCAATACAAAACATCGTTTGGGTTCTATCACTAAACAGTTTACGGCAATGCTCATATTACAATTGGCAGCTGATGGAAAATTAGATTTACAAGAACCCATTACTAAATATCTACCAGATTATCCAAAAAAAACCGGAGATAAGATAACCACACATCATTTACTTACGCATACGTCTGGAATACCAAACTATACCTCATTTCCTAAGTTTTTCCAAGAAGAAAGTCGTAATCCATACACACCCAATGAGTTTGTGAAAAAATTTGCGGATAAAGCATTAGATTTTTCACCTGGTGAAAAATTTAGTTACAGTAACTCAGGGTATTTTCTTTTAGGTGTTATAGTTGAGAAATTATCTGGAAAAACCTATGAACAAATGCTTCATGATAAAATCTTTATACCATTAAACATGAATGAATCTGGTTACGATAATCATAGTGATATTTTGAAAAACAGAGCTACAGGCTATGAAAACAGAGGTAATAAGTTTATAAATTCGAATTATTTGGATATGTCTATTCCTTATGCGGCTGGGTCTATGTATTCAACTGTTGAAGATTTGTATAAATGGGATCAGGCTTTGTATACCAATACCATACTATCAAAAGACTATATGGATATGTATTTTAAGCCTTATATATCTGCTTTTGGTAATAGCCATTATGCATATGGGTGGGGTGTTGGCTATAATAAAATAGGTAAATCTGCCGATAGTATTTATACCATAGGCCATGGCGGTGGTATTAATGGATTTAACACCAACATTTCCAGAGCACCATCTGATAAATCTTTGGTTGTGCTTTTAAATAATACAGGACGAGCACCACTTAATCAAATGACTAGGGCCATTAGAGGTATTATGTATGGCAAAGATTATAAATTGCCCAAAAAATCGGTAGCCAATGAGGTGTTAGGTGTTATAGAGGAAAAAGGTATTGATGCCGGAATAACACATTACAATACCATTAAAGATTCTGAAACTTATAGTTTAAGAGAAAATGAAATGAATGGAATTGGTTACCAGCTTATGAGTTCTGGTAAAGTAGAAGCAGCAGCAAAAGTATTTAAACTAAATATCGATGCGTTTCCTAAATCATCAAATGCCTATGATAGCTATGGAGAAGCGCTTATGAATTTAGAGAAGAACGATCTAGCGATAGAGAACTATAAGAAATCTGTAGAGTTAAACCCTAACAATCAAAATGCCATTGGTTATTTAAAGAAATTGGGAGTAGATGTTAGTGATTTAGTAAAAGAAGCGGTTGTACCTGATGCTATTTTGGAAACCTACGTAGGAAAATATCAACTCATGCCTAGTTTCATTATAACTATTACTAAAGAAGGCAGCCAATTAAAAGCACAAGCTACAGGACAACCGATAGCTGATATTTTTCCGAAGTCTGAAAATGTATTTTACTTAAAAGTGGTAAATGCGCAATTGACTTTTAATAAGAATGATGAAGGTAAAGTATTTAGTGTTAATCTTTTACAAGGTGGGCGAGAGATTACTGGTAAAAAGATAGAGTAATAAAATACCCCGTATTGTCGCATGGACGTTTAAGTGAAAAATGTTAGTTACGAGGAAGTATGTAATTTTTATTTACTGTAGTAATCTTTATAATCTGAAGAGATTACTACGTCGTACCCCCTCGTAATGGCATAAATGTTTAAGCTTTTTTCTTTCTATGATCCGTTTTAATAAATAAACTTACTTGTAATCTGTGTAAATTTAGGTCGTTTATAAAACGATACATATAGCCTAATTGTAAATTACAAGATTTATTAAGATTTATACCAAGAGCACCGTAAAGCCTGTTTTCTGAAAAGAAGTCTTTTTCAAGATGAAAAAGGACTTCATTATTTGCACGAATGAAAAGTGTTTTGTTTAGATTAATTTTTGTTCCTAATCGATATCTTAATCTATTTTTTGATGAGTGGCCTACCCTAAGATTAAATAAACGCTGCTCAAGTCTTAATCGATGATCTATAGGTAAATTACTTAACTTATGTTTATAGGCAATTTGCTCAGATATTCTGTATTCATATACATGTCTGCCATCTAGACCTTGAATACTTCTATCAATGTCTAAAAAACTATAGCCTAGTTCAACTTTTAGTTTATTATTTATGTGATAATTTATACCTCCTTTAAGGAGCAATAAATTAAAATTTGTTGTTGGCTCATAAGCCCAGATTTGTCCACCAGCAACTATGCTTATTTTGTTTGATATTCTGTGGTTTCCAAAGTAAGTGTACCAGGCACCTAATTCGTCTTCTGGTGAAGTTTGTGAGTGACTTAAAGAAATAGTAAGTAAAAAAATAAATGTTGTTAAGTAATGTTTCATCATTTTGAGTTTGAGAAATAAGATCTCTAGTATTACATTTTGTAGTACTTTCAATCTATATAAAAATCAGTAATATAAAAGGAGCTCTTTTCGAGCCCCTTTTTAGGTTAAATAAGAATCTATTAAAAGTGTTCGTGTAAGTGATGATGTTCATCAATTAGTGGGCCACCTTCAATGATTTGTTCAGATGCTTGACCTGCAAATTTTTCAAAGTTTAAGTGGAATGAGTGAGCTAACTGAATAGCTTTGCCAATATAAGCTCCTTTTTGTAACCAAGTGTTCATAGGGTCTAATATTTCAGAAGGAACTCCTGGGCAATATTTAGGCATATATAAACCAAAAATAAAATTTTGTTCATAATCTACATTATCCAAGTCACCATTAAGTATTCCAGTAATCATAGCTCTTGTATATTTTAATTTTATCCGGGATCCAACACCGTAAGGCCCTGCGCTCCATCCAGTATTGATTAACCATACATTTACACCAGCTTCTTGCATTTTCTTGCTTAACATTTCACCATAAACAGCTGGATGTAATGGCATAAATGGCTCTCCAAAACAGGCAGAGAAAGAAGGTACCGGTTCTGTAATACCTGCTTCTGTTCCTGCAACTTTAGCCGTATAGCCAGAAATAAAGTGATAAGCAGCCTGTCCTGGTGTTAATTTTGATACTGGCGGTAATACACCAAAAGCATCACATGTTAAAAAGAATATATTTTTTGGGTTGTTTGCATAAAGTGTTTCTTGAATGTTATCAATGTGATAAATAGGGTAGCTAACACGAGTATTTTGAGTAATGCTACTATCTTTATAATCTACTTCACCATTATCTTTAAATATTACATTTTCTAATAAAGCTCCTGGTTTAATGGCTCTAAAAATATCTGGTTCTTTTTCTTCAGTTAAATCAATAACTTTTGCATAACAGCCACCTTCAAAATTGAAAATAGTGTTATCTGCTGTCCATCCATGCTCATCATCACCAATTAGTTTTCTGTCTGGGTCTGCGGATAATGTTGTTTTTCCAGTTCCGGAAAGCCCAAAGAAAATAGCTGTATTTCCATATTTCCCAACATTTGCAGAACAATGCATTGGTAATACGTTTTTCTCAACAGGTAAAATCATATTTAGTGCAGAGAAAATTCCTTTTTTTATTTCACCCGTATAAGCAGATCCTCCTACTAAAGCTATTTTTTGAGTAAAATTGATAATTGAAAAGTTCCCTTGACGTATGCCGTAAGCTTTTGGGTCTGGACAAACATAGCCAGGTGCACAAAGGACTAACCAATCTTCTTTAAAATTCTCTAATTCTTTTTCACTAGGCCTTAAAAACATGTTGTAAACAAATAAATTAGACCAAGGTAATTCGGTTATCGTTCTAATATTTGTCCTAAATTCTGGTTCTGC
Source organism: Flavivirga rizhaonensis (assembly GCF_004791695.1). GTDB lineage: Bacteria > Bacteroidota > Bacteroidia > Flavobacteriales > Flavobacteriaceae > Flavivirga > Flavivirga rizhaonensis. Next base: position 178,275 of record NZ_SRSO01000001.1, read on the forward strand.
ACATACATAGCCATCTCTTGCATAAATTTCTTTACCAGAAAGATAGTTTGTAACTTCATTTTTAAGCTTTTCGAAATTTTTTGGGGATATTGGTTTATTCGTTTTTCCCCACCAAACCTTGTCGGCAGTGTAATTATCTTTCACCAGAAAACGATCTTGAGGAGATCGTCCTGTAAATTTTCCTGTGTTAATAGCAAGTGTACCATTTGAAGTTTCTTTCCCCATGCCTTTGTCAACGGTAATCTGTTGAAGCTTCTCTGGAGATAAATTCCAATTCACTTTCACGTCTTTCAAGCCATACTGTTCTAAAACGGTATGCTTAACTGTTGTTGCATCTTTCATTTTTTTCAATTTTAAGGTTACTACTAATAGTTTCTTTAAATTTTAAAAGGCCATATTACTGGCACTAGTACGAGTGTTATGATAAAAAATAAGAGCAGTAAAGGCGCTCCTACTTTTAGATAATTCATAAATTTATAACCACCGGCGGTCATCACCATAGCATTGGTTGTAGTTCCTATTGGGGTTAAGAAAGCCGTTGATGCACTTATGGCAACTACAATCATAAATGGAGCAGGAGACAGGTTTAGTGAGTTTGCAGCAAGTATAGCTATAGGCGCCATTAAAACAGCTGTTGCTGAGTTATTAATTACTTGGCTAAATGTTGTTGTTAGTAGAAATACACCACCTAGTAATAATATAGGGTGAATAGATCCTAAATAATTTACTAAGCCATTAGCTATAACTTGTGCTGTTCCTGTTTTTTGTAGCGCTACTCCCATAGGGATCATAGCAGCAATCATAACAACGCTTGTCCAACTGATGCCTTTATATGCTTTAGAAATAGGGACGCAGCCTGTTAATAAAACAATACCGGCAGAAATTAATGCCGCAATTGATCCTGGCACTATTTTAAAGACCATGAATATGATCATGAGAACTAAAGCCCCTAAAGCGATATAAGATTTAGAATTAAGGCTTTCTACATTTTTAGCCATACCTTCAGGACTACCAATAATAACTAGGTTTTCATGTTGCTTTTTTAAATCATCAATATGTTCCCAGGTACCTCGTATTAAAAAAGCATCACCCGCTTTTACGGTAATTTCTTTTTCTTGCAGCGGTTTGCTATTTCTTGAAGCTGCTAAAAGCTGGATACCATATCGTTTAAAGTAATCTCCTAATTTATATTTTCTACCAACTAAAATAGAATTAGGGTTTACTATCACTTCGGTCATACCAACCTCTTGATTAATTAAATTGTTTTTTAACTCATCTGTAATAGGTTCAAGGGGTAATAGACCCAATCTAAACGAAATCATAAGTTTATTGATGGCTTCTGTATCTCCTTTTACAGTAATAATATCATGATAACATAGTTCTGTATTTGGACTTGGAAATTCTTCAAACTGATGTATCCCTTTTAAAACATTTGGATGCCTTCTTTTTAATCGAATAATTGAGATATTATAATTTTTTTCAAATTGCCATTCTTCAATTTTTGTGTTGATTAACGGTGATAACGATCTTATACGCAATCTGTAATAGCCTTCATCAATTTTATAAGCTTCTATCCAGTTATGTAAAGTAGATTCAATATTTACTGGCTTATTGTTCGTTTTGTTTTTTGGTAATAATTTGTAGCCTATGTATCTAAAATAAATTAAAGCGACTATTAATAATGGAATCCCAATTAATGCAAATTCAAAAAACGAAAATCCATCAAAACCAGCATCTATCAAAGCATTACTAGCAATAATATTTGGAGGCGTACCTGTTAAGGTTAGTAAACCACCAGTATTAGATCCAAAAGCGACAGGCATTAACATTTTTGAAGGTAGTGTACCTATGCTCCAGGCAGATGATATTGTAAGAGGCATTAAAGTGGCTACTGTACCTGTATTACTTACGAAACCAGATAATACACCTGCACCTAGTGTTACTATAACTAATAATTTTGGAACGCTTTTTCCGGCCCATTCCACAAACTTTTTACCAGCTAAAGCAGTCCATCCAGTTTGGGCAATTCCTTCACCTATAACAAAAAGAGCAGCGATCATGATGACGGTTGGATTGCTAAACCCACTTAGCGTTTCTGTTGGAGTTAAAATTCCTGTTAAGAATAAACTTATCATAGACATGAGGGCTACAATGTCTGGTGTAAATTTCCCCCAAACAAAGAAACCAATGGTAATAACTAAAATGACGAGCATTAAGTAGATCATAATTTTGTAATTGTTTTTTAGTTTTAGTAATGTAATAATTTAAAGTAAAATTACAGCTGATTATCGCTAATAATTATGATTAATGTCATGCTTTTTCCAGTAGCTTTGCTTTTGGAGAATTATGAAAATTTAGTGCTGTTTTGTATAGAAAATGAATACGAAAACGTAAGAGTAGTATTGAGTTTTTAATGATTTATTATATATTTAATAAATATAAGTTTAGGGGTAGTAAATAATTAATAAAATAGGTGGAAAAAACAGAATTCAAGATATCTAAAATGGATTGCCCTTCTGAAGAAAATTTAATTCGAATGAAACTAGAAGGTATAGAGTCTATTAAGAATTTAGAATTTGATATACCAAATCGAAAACTTTTTGTGTTTCATATAAAAGACATTGATATTATTGAAAAGTCTATAGTTGAACTAAATTTAGGAGCTACAAGAATAAGTACAGAACAGACTAATCAAACTCACTTTAAAGTGGAAGTTAATCAAAGAAAACTGCTTTGGACAGTACTGAGTATTAATTTCTGTTTTTTTATTATTGAAATGACTACAGGTATAGTTTCTAAATCAATGGGACTTGTGGCAGATAGTTTAGATATGCTTGCAGATAGTTTTGTTTATGGTATTAGCCTTTTTGCTGTAGGCGGAACACTTATTAAGAAAAAACAAATAGCTAAACTTGCAGGTTATTTCCAAATTATACTAGCAACCATTGGTTTTTTTGAGGTTTTAAGGCGATTTTTAAGTGAAGAGGTATTACCAGATTTCTCAACTATGATAATTGTTTCTATTTTTGCACTTATAGCAAATGGCATCTGTTTATACGTGCTGCAAAAGACAAAAAATAAAGAAGAAGTACATATACAAGCGAGTATGATTTTTACATCAAATGATGTGATTATTAATCTGGGTGTTATCATTGCTGGAATTTTAGTAACCTGGTTAAATTCAAACAAACCAGATTTAATTATAGGAACTATTGTTTTTGTTTTAGTAATTCAGGGGGCTTTTAGAATTTTAAGACTCGCTAAATAAAAATAAAGACCTAAAATATATATATTATGAAATTAGATATTCTTGCTATTGGAGCACATCCTGATGATGTGGAATTAGGTTGTGGTGGCGTCATAGCAAAAGAAGTAGCCAACGGAAAAAGAGTTGGTATTATAGATTTAACAAGAGGCGAGTTAGGAACCAGGGGAACTGCAGAAATAAGGGATGTTGAAGCTAATAATGCAGCCAAGATATTAGGTGTTGATTTTCGTGTTAATATGGGGTTTGCAGATAGTTTTTTTATTAATGATAAAGAACATCAATTAAAAATCATAAAAATGATTCGTAAATATCAACCAGATATTGTGCTTTGCAATGCTATTGATGACAGACATATTGATCATGGAAAAGGAAGCAAGTTGGTTAGTGATGCCTGTTTTTTAAGCGGATTAATTAAAATTGAAACTAATAATGGGGAAGATAAGCAGGACCCGTGGAGACCTAAGCAAGTATATCACTATATACAATGGAAAAATTCGGAACCAGATTTAGCTGTTGACATATCAGGGTTCATAGATAAAAAAATGGCATCTGTACTAGCCTACAAAACGCAGTTTTATGATAGTAATAGTAAAGAACCAGAAACACCTATTTCTAGCAAGAACTTTACAGATAGTATTATTTATAGGGCTAGAGATTTAGGAAGACTGGTAGGTGTGGAGCATGCAGAAGGCTTTACTGTTGAAAGGCATGTTGCGGTTGATAGTTTATTCGATATTAAATAATTATAATTTTCAGCAATTTTTCTTGAATATCCGTAATATTTCATAATTAATTTAGTTTTATTTGCTGCCAAAATTACTGTGAAACCTTCTTTTTGATAACGGTATATTTACAACTTTTTTGTCTGACGATTAATTTTATTGGTATTAACAAAAGAAAACATAATCATAAATATTCTTCATACTTAGCGTATCCATATAATTCTTAATCTCTATTTGTGCATCTTTATTAGCAACAGTGATAATACTTTGAGGGTTCTTAATGTCTTTTAAAGCATTAAAAGGCTTTAATATGGTACCATAAATATCTCTTCCTATTTTATTTGGGTTATCGCAAATCCACTCAAAAGGAATCCCTTTTTTAATAAGCGTTTTAGCGACTATTTTTCCTTTGTTGCCAGCACCCCAAACAACAAGCGATTTATTAGGGTTATAATCTAATTCTAAGAAGTAATGTAGTTTTATGTCAATAAAATGATTTTCTGCATAGTGCTCGTGCGTTCTAGATGTTCTGGAATTATAATCTCTCCAGTCATGTATAATAGTGTCACAAGGGATACATTTATAATTGTGTTTATAAAACCGAAATGCTAAATCGTAATCTTCTGGATATCTATCTGGGTTAAAAGCATCACATGCTATTAAATCATTTCTATGAATCATCCAGCAAGGGGAAGGAATGACACATTCTTTATAAATTTCAGAATAATTATTTCCTGTTTTGGTTAAGTTATTCAACCATACTTCATAATTTTTGTAGCCTTCTTTAATGCCTTCTTCCGAAAAATAATTAACCAATCCGGTAGCCACATGTTGTTTTCCGTGATTTAATAAATTAGTTACTAATACGTTTAATTTGCAAGCATGCATAATATCGTCACTATCCATTCTGGTAATAAACGCTCCTTTACTATGTTTAAAGGCTAATCGTAACGCATCAATAATACCAGTACCTTTGTTTTTTAAAAGAATTATTCTGTCCTCATTTTTTGCAAATTTTTCAACAATACTAAAGCTAGAATCTGAGGAAGAATCATCTATTATAAGTACTTCCCAATTAGTATATGTTTGATTTAATATAGAAACTAAACAGGCTTCTATATAGGCTTCTGTGTTCTTGAAAGGTATAAGTATACTAACTAAAGGGGTTTGCATTAGGCGAATATAATTTATCTTTTTAACATAACCTTAAGAATAGAGACCGTAACATAGTGGTATTTTGTGCGTCAATAAAAAAACTAAATTTAATTAAATGAATACTAAGACATTTGCTGCACTATTTGCAGGCATTTTACTAGCCAGTTGTAGTTCTACAAAGAATACAAAAAATGATTTAGCAACAAGTTTGCCAATAGCAACATCAATAAATCTAACAGGTATCGATAACGATAAAGCACCAGTAACTATTAATCCTGGACGTTTTACAGAGGAAACTGTAACATACCGTTTGCCAAAAGTAATACAAGGAACCTATTCGGTAAGTGATTTTGGTAAGTATGTTGATGATTTTAAGGCTATTGATTATGATGGGAATGAGATGCCGGTAAATAAGGTAGATACTAATACTTGGTCTATTAGTAATGCCAAGAAATTAGATAAAATTACTTATTTAGTAAATGATACTTATGATATAGAAGTTAAAGGGGGGATAGGAAAAGACACTCCTTTTTCGCCATCAGGAACAAACATAGAGCCTGATAATTACGTGTTGAATTTACATGGTTTTATAGGGTATTTCGATTCTTTAAAAAACAATCAATATAAATTAGATGTTACAGCTTCAGCAGATTTTGTACGTACTTCTGCACTACAAACTGTAGGTTCGAAAACTAGTGAGGATGGGAAAAACATAACGACTAGTTATTTTGCCACCAGATATTTTGACATTACTGATAACCCGATGATGTATGGTAATTTAGATGTTGAAGAATTTCAAGTTGGGGATATTAAAATTGTACTAAGCGTATATTCTCCTAATAAAATACATTCTGCTAAATCTTTAAAGGAGACTATCTTTAAAATGATGCAAGCTCAAAAAACGTATTTAGGAAATGTAAATACAACACCACGTTATGATATTTATTTGTATTTGTCTGAAGGTAAAGATGAATCTCCAAAAGGTTTTGGAGCTTTAGAACACCATACATCTACAGTGGTTGTGATGCCAGAATCTATGCCAAAAGAAGCTTTAGAAGAAAGTATGATAGATGTAGTATCTCACGAGTTTTTTCATATAGTAACGCCTTTGAGTGTACATTCTGAAGATGTGCATTATTTTGATTATAATAATCCGACTTTCTCGAAACACTTATGGATGTATGAAGGTGTAACAGAATATTTTGCAACGTTATTTCAGGTAAACCAAGGGCTTGTTGAGGAGGCTGAGTTTTATAATAAAATTATGAGTAAAATCCAACAGTCTAAGGCCTTGAATGATACTATGAGTTTTACCATAATGAGTGAGAATATTTTAAAAGATCCTTATAAAGATCAATATTTAAACGTGTATCAAAAGGGCGCATTAATTGGTATGTGTATTGATATATTGATGCGGGAAGAAAGTAATGGGAATAGAGGGATTTTATCATTAATGAAAGAGCTATCGAATAAATATGGAAAAAACAAACCATTTGAAGATGATAAGCTAATAGACGAAATTGTAGCCATGACTTACCCGTCGTTAAGAGAGTTTTTCGATACGCATGTTATTGGAGACACACCAATAAACTATAATGATTTTTTAGAAAAAGCCGGTTTGGAATTTGGAGAAGCTAAAATAAAAGCTAATTACATATTAATGAATGGCGCACCTATAGTAAGTGGAGATCCGGAAAACGGTACCATATTTTTTACAGATATGGTATTAAAGAATAGTTTTTGGGTAGAACAAGGTGTACAAGCCAATGATGTTATTAAATCTGTTGATGGTGCGGCTTTAACATTTCAAAACGCTAACAAGATATTACAAGATGTTTTTATGTGGAAACCAGGAAAAGACATTGAAGTAAAATTAGAAAGAGGAGGTGAAGAAGTTGTAATAAAAACTACCACCACACAATCGTATACTAATGGTAAGGCCATTATAGAAAAAACCGATGCTACTGATGCTCAAAAGGCATTGAGAAAGGCTTGGTTGAAAGGATAATTCATTATAAAAATGTTTTCAAATTAACGATTGATAGACTGTAAGTTTGTCAATCGTTTTTTATGGGCACTAGTCAAGAATTGTGCTTTTATGATAATCTTTTGTAAAAGCTTTGAATGAAGAGATATTAAAAACCTTCAAAAACGCCTAATCCAAATAGAGCGAAATCATATTTAACAGGGTCATTTGCATCTAATTCTCTTAAAGCAGTATCTAATTCGAATAAGGCTTTAGCATCATTTTGTTTACGATGTAATAAGCCTAATTTTCTAGCTACATTCCCAGAGTGTAGGTCTAAAGGACACGATAATTGAGAAGGCGAGAGGGTTTTCCAAATACCAAAATCAACTCCCGTGTTGTCATTTCTAACCATCCAACGTAAAAACATGTTAATGCGTTTTGCTGCGGAGTTTTTTAAAGGATCACTTATATGTTTTTGTGTTCTTTGTAAATGCTCAATTTCAAAGAATGTTGATTTAAATTTTGAAATAGATACTTGTAGGGACTCTTTTTTTACATGCTTTGAAAAAACAGATTCTAATCCACCATGGTTTTTATAAATATGCTTGAGTGATTTTATAAATTGGATGCTGTCATTACCATTAAAGGTTCTATGAACAAAAGGCGTTAGTTTTTCTAAATCAGTTTTTGAGTGATTTAAAACAAAGTCATAAGGAGAATTGTCTAACAATTCCATCAGACGTTTTGCGTTATTGATGATACTTTTTCTATTTCCCCAGGCAATGGTTGCGGTTAAAAAACCTGAGATCTCAATAGCTTCTTTTTTGCTGAATTGATGTGGAATTTGAATGGGGTCACTTTCAATAAACTTGGGGTTGTTATATTGAATGACTTTAGCATCTAGAAAGTCTTTGAGGTCTTTTTTGTTCAAGTGTTATATTATGTTGAAGTACTAATCAATCAATTCATTACTGAAATAGTAGAAAAATGTAATCAATTAATAATTTTACCATCTACCATCGTTAATTTTCTATCGGCCAGATCAGCTAGTTCTTTATTATGTGTAACAATGACGAAGGTTTGCCCGAATTCATCACGTAATTTAAAAAATAGACTATGTAGCATTTCGGCAGACTCACTATCTAAATTACCAGAAGGCTCATCTGCAAAAATTAAATCTGGATTATTTATTAATGCTCTTGCAACTGCAACACGTTGTTGTTCACCGCCAGATAACTCATTTGGTTTATGATCGTACCGATGCGATAAGCCTAAAAAATCTAAAAGTTCCATAGCTCGTTTTTCTGCATCGGCTTTTTTAGTACCTTTAATGAAGGCTGGTAAGCATACATTTTCTAAAGCTGTAAATTCTGGAAGTAATTGATGAAATTGAAATATAAAACCAATATGTTCATTTCTAAACTTAGCTAGTTTTTTGTCATTAAGATCACTAATATTGGTATCATTTATGTTTAGTTCAAACTTACTATTAGCAGAAGCTGAGTCCAAAGTCCCTAAAATTTGTAATAAGGTCGTTTTTCCAGCTCCAGATGCCCCAACAATAGAAACAACTTCACTTTTCTTTATATTAATATCTACACCCTTTAGTACGTGTAAATCATTATAGTATTTATGAATATTTTTTGCCTGAATCATTTTGAATAATTGGAACGCTGAAAATACTACTTTATAGATTTATTAGCAACGATTTAGCCATTACTTTTATTTTTAAAAGCATTTTTTAGGTTATTATAAGCCATAAAACAGATAAAATGAAGTTGAAAAGTATAATCAATAGGCTAATTGAATAAGGTGTTAAGGCCTTTAAAGTAGGTGTCCTATGAAGCGGTTCTTTCATTAAATAAATAATTTCGATAAAGTACTATAATTTAGATCCAGTAGAAAATTGCTGTGAACATTGGAGGTCTAAATTCCAAGCACTGAAGTTAACTTTTGTTTCAAAATCAATATTACCCAAATTATAACTAGAATCTGTCGTTAAAATTTTAATTTTATTAATTAAAGTTGAAATTTGCTTAACTTTAAACATTATGTTTTTAAACTCAAAAAGATACTAAACCGCTATGCCATATAAGAAATTTGAAGAGTACAACATGCAAGTGACAGATGATGTTAAGGAAAGATATGAAAATATTATTAAAGACTTAGGAGAAGATACCAATCGCGATGGACTATTAAAGACTCCAGAACGCGCAGCAAAAGCTATGCAGTTTTTAACACAAGGGTATCATCAAGATCCTGTCGAGATACTTAAAAGTGCTATGTTTAAGGAGTCTTATAATGAAATGGTTATTGTAAAAGATATTGAGCTGTATTCCCTTTGTGAACACCATATTTTGCCTTTTTTTGGGAAAGTTCATATAGCCTATATCCCTAACGGACAAATTGTCGGTTTAAGTAAGTTGCCAAGAATTGTAGATGTTTTTGCAAGACGTTTGCAAGTACAAGAACGTTTAACTGAGCAAATTTTAGATTGTATAAACCATACTTTAAAACCACAAGGAGTTGCCGTGGTTATTGAAGCCTCTCATATGTGTATGATGATGCGTGGCGTGCAAAAACAAAACTCTATTACAACAACTTCGGGTTTTAGGGGACAATTTGAGAAAATTGAAACGAGGAACGAGTTTTTAAAATTGATAGGGAAGTAGTTTATATTTAAAGGTTTTGGTATGCTTCTTGCGTATCTTATTGTATTAATATTACTTAATGAAAAAATACAAAAAATTAGTTTTAAGTATTGGTTTAGATGCTATTGGATACATTTCTTTCGTAATTCCTGGAATTGGTGAGTTTTCGGATATTATTTGGGCGCCTTTATCGGGTTATATTATGACTAGATTATATAAAGGGAAAGCTGGTAAAATTGCAGGTGTTATAGCTTTTACAGAAGAAGCGTTACCTGGTTTGGATGTGATCCCAACATTTACGCTTATGTGGTTATACACCTATGTTTTTAAAAATAAAGAGGAGATTATAGAGATTTAAAAAGCGGTATTTGTATCTTTAATACGGTTCCATTTTTAGGTTTGGATATAATTTGAAGTTCACCTTTAAGTTTTGATATCCTGGATTCTATATTTACTAACCCAATGCCATCATTTTTTTGAGTTGAATCAAAACCCATACCATCGTCTATAATCTCAACACGCAAGTTATTAGAGTTTATAGAGAAATTAATGGTAATGTTAGTCGCCTTTGCATGCTTAATAGTATTTTGAATAGCTTCTTGAATGATTCTGTATAGATTGATTTTTATATAATCATTAATATCTTCCCAAAAGATGACGTTATTTTGGTTTATACTATATGTGAAAGTATTGAGTTTGCTTTGATTATGAATGTATTCTTCCAGAATGGTAATGAAATTTTTATCGGCATCTAATAATGTATTTTTTAATTCATGGGAAAGGTCTCTTATTTCTCTTTCAATAGATTGAATTTCATTAATATAGAAACTGTAATTTTTTTTGTTTGGATTGTCTTCATCCATAGACAAAAACTCTAATCCTAATCGGGAACCAGAAAGCTTATTTAAAATACCATCATGCAATTCTTCCGAAATGCGATGCCGTTCCAAAAGGCGGCCTTCTTCAACTTTTGCTTGTTGTCTTAGCATGAGGCTATATATTTCATCATTGGCCTTTTGTTGCTCACTCTCAAAGCTCAACATTTTGTTTTTAGTAATTTGGATTCTTATAATAAGAATGAGTATAAAAATTAAAATGATGATAAGTCCAATAACAACGATTAAAATGTTTTGAGTTGTTAAACGTTTTGTTTCATCAATATAATTATCTGTTTCATATTGGATTCTGGCGAATTTGTTTCTGGAAGCCCGTTCAATGTCAAGAAGGCTATCATTAAGTTTTATATGTTCGTATAGGTACTGCTTTCCCGCTTCTCCTTTTTTAATTTTGGAAAGCATTAATAAAGACCTGGAAACCTCGTAATGATTTTTAATTTCTTTACCAATACGGTACGACCTTTTTGAAAGTATAAGTGCTGAATCTTTTTTATTAACGGTGTAGTAAAATTCAGCCATATCATTACCGCCAGAAGCTATTTCGTATAAAGCATTTAAACTATCACTAATTTTATAAGCTTTATTGAAAAGGGAATTAATATATTTTGTGTTATTATTTTTAGCTAGAAATAGAGTGTATGCTTTATTATTTAGAATAGCTACATATGATAAAGGATCTTTTTTTAATAAGCTTTTGTTTTCAAGTAATTCTTTATATATAAATAAAGTCTTCTTATAATCTTTTTTTTCTTTATATGCTTCTGCTAAATTGATTTTGATATCTAAATAGTTTTTGAATTTATTTACATAAATACTAATCTCATGTTCATCAGATATTTTATTATTAATTGATAAAGCTTTTTTATGATATTCAATAGCTTTATCATAGAGTTTTAGATATTTTGCATTTAGAGCAATTCTATTATATAAGTAAGATATTTTGTCAAGGTTTTTATTGTTCTTTGGAAGTAAATTTATCTTATTTATTGCTTCAATTAAATTAGCATTACTATTAACATAATTGTGTTCATTAAATTGTAAGTTAGAAATATTATTTAGTATATCAATTTCAGTGCTTACATTTTTTAATTTTCTAGTAATTTTAAGGGCTTTATTGTAATAATAATAGGCACTATCGTTTTGTATTTCTATTATATGGTGATAGTAGCCTAATAGTGAGTAAGTATCTAATATTGGATAAGAAGAATCATTTAATTTATATGCTAGTTTTAAATTTTTATCTAATAATTTTTTTGATTGCTCCAGATTGTTCTTAAGTACATATAAATATGCTAGGTTTGTATTTGATTTGAGAATAATAGAATCTATCTTAGTTTTATATGATAATTCACTTGCAAATTTTGCATACTTAAATTTGGCGTCTAGATCTGATTTTTCGTTCTCAGACAACCTTCGTAACCTATGGATGCTATCTAACATCACATCAAAACTACTGTTTTGCGAATTTATGTTAAACGAAACAAGAAGACATGCTATAAAAAAACAATATTTATTCAATCTGATTGTGTTTGTGAAATAGCATCCAAAGATAAGATTTTTTTTACATCATGCTATACGTGATTCCCAAACTAATATTTCTTCCCATATTAAATATACCTTATTTGAAAAGGTTTTGCTAAGATTTGATATCATTATCATATTTGCCTTTAATGTATTTATATATCACTTATGTTAGCATAGCGGGAGTAATAATAAACGCCCCGATTTTATTAAAATCGGGGCGTTTATTATTATTTAACCTTTATTATTTACTTAACAGTAATAGGGAAGATAGCTTGTGCATCTGTTTCTCCACCAGCATTAGTTATATCACCATCGCTAACGCCGCTAGCACTTTTATTAGGTTCATGACGTAGTGTAATAGTAATCGTTCCCGAACCAGGAGTTGCAGAAGTTGTAAGTGTAAATTCTAACCCTAACGGGTTGCTATCACCGTCAAAATCAACATAAGTAAATGTAGCTATACTATTTGTTGCCTGAAAGAAAAATTGATGCTCTTCGTCTAACGTTTTAATTTCCTCAGTAACATCCTCAGCTGGAGATTCGGTTTCGTTTAATATCTCCATACTTCCATTATATGTAGTATCAGCAAGTAAATCTCCTGATACTGTAAACACAGGAGGATTAGGCCCGTCTTTACCATCTAAATCGAGGCTTTTAAAAGTTATAGAAGTGCCTCCTCCATCAGGAACTAAGGTTGCTGTTAATGTTGTTATGACCTCTTCCTGAATAACAACTTCAGGGTTATCATCATCTGAACATCCAGTAAGTATAAAAGTTGATAATAAGATTAAAAATGTACTTTTTAAATTATTTTTTAATGTATCCATGGTTTATTTTTTTAATAATTAAACTTTACTTGTAACATAATATTTCTTCCTAAATCATCGGCAAAATATCTTAATCGGTTAAGATATTCTCTATAAGAAGTATTAAAAAGGTTAGTAATATTTAAACCTATATTCAGGTTTGTTTGTTTTGATAAATTTAGAGTTATATCACTTTGAAAATGCAATAAATGATAGGTTGGTGGCGGCGAACTAATATCTAATAAGACCTCACTATCTATTGTGGGTATATAAACATCAAAGTTGTTATCTGGAAACTCATTTTGTCTTAAAACTAATTCACTTTGTAATTCAGTATTAAGCTGTAACCATTTTTTATTTGAATAGCCTAAAATATTAACTGTTTTGAATGATGGCATATCAATCAAAGCTTGTTTTTTTGTTAAATCTCTTCCTTTAATAAAGGATGATTTATTATTAAGCAACCAGTGTTCGTTGAACTTATAATTAGCAGTAACATCCAAACCTAATAACGAGGCATTGGTTTGATTATAACTCCAAACAGGAAATGCCCCACGAATGGTTAACTCGGTTCCCGTTGGTTCTATAAAAATATAATCGTTAATATGATTGTAAAATGCTTCAAGGTTTATTGATAATGCATTTCTGTTATATTTATATGTTCCAGAAATTCTGTTTGATGTTTCTTGCTTCATACGTAGATCACCCAACTCAATCCTAGCGGCAGAATGATGTAAGCCATCACTAAATAACTCTGAAGGATTTGGCGCTCTATTGGATAACCCATAGTTAAAAATAAATGAATTATTATCATTAATTTTATAAGCTATTCCAGCTGAAGCTGATATGTTATGATAATCGAACACAGGATTGGTAAGCAATTGGGACCCTAAATCATCAATAACAATATTACTAAAATCTGCATCATAATTTCGTTCTTCCCAACGACTCGTAAGGTAGAATTTTTTAGCGTCTATGCGACTAAAATCATAACGAAGCCCAAAATTTAAATTGGTTTTCTCGCTTAATCTAAAATCTGAAATAGCAAAAGCCCCAGCATCATATTTATCGTAATCAGGAATCAAGCGCCTAACACCAGTCTCAGGATTTGCAAAATTGTTTTGATACCCTACATTCAGTCCAAATTTATAAGTTCTATCGCTTTTAGAATCAACTTTTAAATTTGTTCTAATGGTGTGTGTTTTTAAAGTCAAGTCAATTGCGGGTTTATCTCTATCATCCCCAACTCGAATATCATACTCAAAACGTTGATTATTTTGAAAATCATATTGTACCTGTAAACGTCCAAACTTTTTAAACCGTTTATAAAAATCGGCTTTAATAATTTGATGTGTAACATCTTGTCGTGGTGCTTCGATAGTATAACTGAAATCTTCAACCACTAATGGTTGTTGACTATTGATTGCATTTACCAAATCTTCAATGCTCCCAATATGCGATGATTTTAATATTGCTATGTCATTATTCAAATAACTGTAATAGATATTGAAACCTCGTTCAAAGGTTTTATAACCAGATTTAATTGAAAACCCTTTTGAGTTTAATCCCGTATTAGTAAGGTTATAATCTGGCGTTTCAAAATCACCAAAACGTTTCATTGTTGCCTGTGCACCTAAATACCAACCTTTTTTGTAGGTTTTTGTTAATGAGGAATTTAAGCTAAAGCCTCTACCATTAGTATGACCACTAATAATTGTTTTTCCGTAAAGCGAATCTTTTAAACTAACATTAAAGGGTTGCAAAACAATAACACCGCCAATAGCATCTCCACCGTAAGCCAGAGCATCGGCTCCTTTAATTACATTAACACTTCCTACAGTGTTTAAATCAATATTTGGAGCGTGTTCAATACCCCACTCTTGATCTTGCAAACGAACACCATTTGTCATCACTATTATTCTACTACTGTGCAAACCATTAATAACAGGCTTTACAATTGAATTGCCTGTATTTATAGAAGATACACCACTAATTTGTTTTAATGCATCGCCTAAGCTAAAAGCACCGAAACGTTCAATAGCATCCGTTTTTAACAGTGTTTCTTGTGATGTTTTAGTTAATTTAGTGATTGTTTTCCCCTCAACTTTAACTTCGTTGAGTTCTTCTATATGATGTTCTAAATTTATAACATAAAACGAATCACCATTAATTTGAATGTCTAATCGTTTTGTTTCACAACCCAAATGCGATATTGAGACGGTTAATTTTCCATCACAGAGGTTTGCAATAGAAAATTTCCCATCGATATCTGTAGTAGTGTATTTGTCTAGTGTTTCAATATAAATGGTAGCTGCTATAATAGGCGAACCATCATGAAAATCATGAACTTCTCCATAAAATCTGGAGTCACAGTTTTGATTATGAACTATGTTGATGAAACAACAAGCCACAATCAATATATAATATTTCATTATTATAAATATATTTAGTTTAAAGAAATGTACATTTTAAACTAAAACAGGTGGACCTCTAAGAGAAAAAGATAATTGCCGATGATTATTAAGAAATTTGTATGTTAATATTGGAATTTTAAAATAAGATGAAACATTTATGATATCATCATATTTAAATAAATGTAAATATTGGTTACTTAGTTTGAATTTATAAAACTCACAATCTAAATCTATTTCGTGTAAGTGTGCCTTTGCTTCCCCTAAACAAACTTCATGTTCATGGTGAGTGAAAATATGAGCAAACTTAACAACAGTAGGCACTAGTAGGGTAATAGCCAACCAGAGGGTTATTATTCTAAATATAATATGTTGTTTTATTTGATTCACTAATCTAAAAACCGCTTAAAACCTATTCTACGCAGCATTTTTTTTTCGAAGTTCCAAAAAAACTTGTATTGTCCAAAAAGCCATCCGAAAAATACTAACATAAATTGGTACACAATAAATAATAAAAGAATTCGGATGGTCCAATATCCAAAACTTCCAAATGCTTCAGGTGTAATATTTAAAAAGTTTAAAATAGGTTTACCTATATAGGAAGCAGTCGATCCAGTAATAGCAAATACACATAAAATGATTATAATTTGCCAATTATGTTCAATGCCCCAACGTTCTTTTAACTTTTTCACAAATACAATTTGATTGCAAAAATAAACAAAAGACTTTAAATTCGAGGAACAAATCCTGCTAATCGTTGTTTGTAGGTTAATTGGAAATAAATAAAGTAATTAAAGAGTTTGTAATTAACTTCATATCCATAATCTATACCATGTTGATAATCAATTTGTAGTTCATATAGATTAGGATCAAAACGCTGTGGTTGAAGTACTCTTTGATTCCATTCTGTTACATAAATAAAATTTCTGTTTTCTAGATATTGTTGTGAATAAAAACCTTCTGGTCTAGCAGTGGTTAGTAACCAGGTATTAAAACCAGGTTCTATAATGATAATTTCGTATTCTAACTCGTCATTAGCAATAGTTACTGTATCGCTAACAATTGCCGCCAGTTCTTTTTCAGACTTGTTTTTTTCGGATGCTATTGGTTTTGCTGTATTACAATTAAAAATAAATAGAGATACAGATGATAGTAATAATATGTAAATAACTTTTTTCATAGCTTTAATGGATTTCTATTTGTTATTCAAAAGTGCTATATAATTTTATATTATAAAAACTAGAATGAGTTAACTGATCGTCTCATTGAGGAACTAGTTTCTTTTAAGCGTCCTTTGTTTCAAATAAATTTACAAAAATCATACCTTAAAATGTTGTTTTAGAGTTGTTTTAACAAAAAAAAACGCCAAACAGTAATATTTGGCATTTTGTGTTTTATTATGGCTCTATAATTTATTTTCCTCCAAAAAGCCCACCTAGCAACCCTCCTAGGCCACCTTTCTTTTTATTACCACCTAATACCATACCTGCTACATCGTCAATAACGCTTCCGTCTCCATCAGCATCAAGAATAGATTCAATGAAACTTTGTTCTTGTTTAGGAGAATTGCCTCCAAGTAATCCACCTAATAAGCTTTCAATACCACTTGAATTACTTACGTTTTGTTGTCTACTTTGTTTTCCTAAAACACCCATTAGTATGGGTGCAGCTACTTTTAATATTTGAGCCACAGATCCAGCATCGATACCAGATTTCTGGCTTAATGCATTTTCAACATGTTGTTGTTTACCTCCCAATACATGGCCTAATATTTTTCCTCCGTCATTTAATACATTATCATCTACGCCACCACTAAATAAACCACCAAGATTGTCTAAAATACTTCCGTCGTGTTTACTATTTAAAGCACTAAGTAAACCTTCTGCTCCTTGTGGGGTCGCTGAATTACGTTTCATAGCTTGCATTAAAACAGGCAAAGCCATTGTTAAGACACTTCCGGTTTTACTTTCGTCTTGTCCTGTTTGACCAGCTACACCACTGATAATAGTTTTTCCAAGGTCGCTGTTTAATAAGTCTAAAATTCCTGCCATAATATTTTATTATTTTATTTAATTGAAAAAGTTGGTTAGTGAAATTGATTGGTCAATGTACAAAAAAAGTCCTAACATATAAGTTAGGACTCAATTTTATCTCTTAGGTCACATAATGACTCATAATTATTTTAATATACTGATAATTTGATCTGCTAATTCAGTACCAATTCTATCCTGAGCTTCATTAGTTGCTGCGCCAGTATGAGGTGTTAATGATAACGAAGGGTTCATTAATAGTTGGATTTCTGGTTTAGGTTCTTTTTCGAAAACATCTAAAGCTGCTCTTGCAATTTTTCCGCTAGTAATAGCTTCAACAAGGGCAACTTCGTCAACAACACCACCACGAGCTGCATTAACAAGTATAGCTCCATCTTTCATGATTTCTAATTCAGATTTGCCAATAACGTAGTTTTCTTGTGCTGGAACGTGTAGCGTTAAGAAATCTGCTTGTTTTAAAACGTCTTCTTTAGAAATAGTTTTAATGTTAAAATTTAATTTTTGACCATCAAAAAAGTCTAATTCTAAATTAGCTTCATCCATAAAAGGATCAAAAGCAACCACTTTCATACCAGCTCCAATAGCAACCTTTGCAGTCGCTTGGCCAATACGACCAAACCCTAAAACACCTAAGGTTTTTCCTTTTAACTCAGAGCCTTTTGCATAAGCTTTTTTCAAGCCTTTAAAGTTAGAATCACCTTCTAATGGCATGTCTCTATTTGAGTTATGTAAAAAACGAGCTAGTCCAAATAAGTGTCCAAATACTAGTTCTGCAACCGAGTGAGAAGATGCTGCTGGAGTATTAATAACACTACGCCCTTGTTCTCTGGCATATTCAACATCAATATTATCCATACCAACACCACCACGACCAATGATTTTTAAATTTGGACACGCATCGATTAAGTCTTTACGTACCGTAGTAGCACTACGCACTAATAAAACAGTAATGTCCTTTTCGTTGATATAATTAATTAATTGTTCTTGTGCCACGGTTGTAGTTATGACTTCAAAACCACCTTTTTCTAGCGCATCAATACCACTTTGTGAAATACCGTCGTTTGCTAATACTTTCATTCTTTAAGTTTAAAGTTGAAAAGTATAAAGTTTAAAGTTGTTAGAACTATTAGACTTTATACTTTGTAATAAATTTATTTCTAGAGTTCGAGTAGGCAACTGTATACTGCAACTGCTTACTGCAAACTGTTTTTATGCTTTACTTTCTAATTCACTCATGACTTCAACCAATGCTTTTACACTATCTAAAGGCAATGCATTGTACATAGATGCTCTATAACCACCAACACTTCTATGACCGTTTAAACCATTTATACCAGCTTCTTTAAGCATGGTTTCGAAAGTTTCCTTTAGATTTTCGTTTTCTAAGGTAAAGGTAGCATTCATGTCAGAACGATCTTCTTTAGCAGCAAATCCTTTAAATAATGGATTTAAATCAATTTCAGAATACATTAATCGTGCTTTCTTTTCGTTTTCTTTTTCAATGGCCGAAATACCACCAAGATTTTTTAACCATTCTAAAGTTAACATGGAAGTATACACTGCAAATACAGGAGGTGTATTAAACATACTGCCTTTACTTATATGTACTTTATAATCCATCATTGATGGAATTTTACGAGACACCTTTCCAAGAATATCTTCTTTAATTACCACAAGGGTAGTTCCAGCTGGTCCCATATTTTTCTGTGCACCTGCATAGATTAAATCGAATTTAGAAAAATCCAATGTACGGGAAAAAATATCGCTACTCATATCACAAACTAATGGAATATCACATTTTGGAAATGCTTTCATTTGTGTTCCGAAAATAGTATTGTTAGAAGTACAGTGAAAATAATCGTAATCTGTAGGTATTTCGTAGCCTTTAGGAATGTAATTATAGTTAGCATCTTTTGAAGAACCTAATTCATAAATATCATCATAAATTTTTGCTTCTTTAACGGCTTTATCTGCCCAAGTACCAGAATTTAAATATCCAGCTCTTTTTTCTAAAAGATTTAAAGCAACCATTAAAAATTGTGTACTGGCACCACCTTGTAAAAACAGAGCTTTGTAACCTTTGCCTTCTAATCCAAGTAATTCTAAAGCTAATGCTCTAGCTTTTTCCATAATATCTACAAAAGCTTTACTTCTGTGTGAGATTTCAATTAAAGATAAACCGCTGTTATCTAAATCAACGACTGCCTCTGAAGCTTTAAGTAATACTTCTTGAGGTAAAATACATGGACCTGCACTAAAGTTATGTTTTTTCATTTTCCTATCCCTAACCCTTTCCAGGGGAAAGGGAATTTTATGGGCGAATTTTTAGTTAATATTTATTTTTAACTCCAACCTTCCTTCCCAATGGGAAGGATTGAGGATGGGATGAAATTTAAGATGCAAAGTTGCTAATTAATTGGATATTTACCGCTAAAAATTCAATAATTTTTTTATTAAATTGCTAATAAAAATTCAATAGAATCAACACTATCCGCATAATCCCAAAGTTGGGGTTTTTGAGTGGCCCCAAAAGTAATTTCATTTTCTGTAAATCCATTGGAGACAATACATTGAATTTGCTGTATTTCTTTATCTAATTTTTCTTTCAATTGCTTGGGTGATTCATAGTATTCATAAAAAACTGTTGCAATGGGTGAAGCATGGCTTTCATCTTCTTTTATCATTAAAAAACCATTTTCTAACATATCAAACTCACTCATTAAATATACAGCCTTATTATAATCATAATTGTTGGCATATTTTGCTTTATCAATAATAGGATGCCAGTGGTACATCGCTTCAAAAAAGGCATCAAAATTATAATTTTTTGGAACAAATAATTTAGAGACATTTCTACAGCCTAGACCATAATATCTAAAAATATCTTCAGAAAGCGCCACCAGTTCTTCTTTAGATTCTTTTCCGCTTAAAACGGCTACCGAATTTCTGTTGTTTCGTATAATAGATGGTTTGTTTTTAAAATAATGCTCAAAATAACGTGCTGTGTTATTACTACCAGTTGCTATTACGGCATCAAAACCTTCAATTTTATCTTCGGTAAAGGTCATAGTGCCTTTAAATTCCGGTTGAACAAATTCTAAATACTTTGCCAAATAAGGGAGTATATGTTTATCGTTTGATGATTGTTTTATTAAGACATGATGACCAGAGATAAGCACTGATAAAAAATCATGAAACCCAACTAATGGAATATTACCGGCCATAATAATGGCAACTTGTTTAGGTTTAGTGATATTAATCTGATATGGCTCTAACCACTTATTGAGATTCTTCGTTGTTAAAGCTTCTGTCCAATTTTTAATTGAAAACCGAATATTCTCTTGTGTAAACCACCCATTATTTTCTTCGGCTAGTTTTAGTTGATGTTTAAAACCATCGAAGAATGTATCGTTGTGTTCAACATTATCATTTTTTCGAATAACTTCATTAGAAAATTGACTTAAAAAATCTCCTAATTTTACAAAAGCGTTAATTCTTTGTTGTAAATTCATTCTGTATTTGGTTATGAATGGTTTTGGCGTTATTTTTGCGTCTGCAAATTTAAGCAAACTCAAGAGAAAAAAGGCTATGGCTATTATAATAACAGATGAATGTATAAATTGTGGTGCTTGCGAACCTGAGTGCCCAAACACAGCAATATATGAAGGTGCCGATGACTGGCGCTATAAAGATGGTACTAGTTTAGAAGGTACTGTTGTATTAACTAACGGAAACGAAGTAGATGCAGACGAGGCTCAAGAGCCAGTAAGTGATGAGATTTACTATATTGTTCCAGATAAATGTACAGAGTGTAAAGGATTCCATGATGAACCACAATGTGCTGCGGTTTGTCCTGTAGACTGTTGTGTGCCTGATGAAGATGTGGTTGAAACAGAAGAAGAGTTGTTAGCTAAACAACGCTTTATGCACCCCACCCAGAAGGATAGTTTATAATCTATCATAAATTATAAAATAAATCCTGAGCTTTACGCTTAGGATTTTTTTGTTGCAGCCATATAAAGAATTATTTTAGCTTTAAACTAAATTAATATTATCTTGAAAGAAGCAGCATTTATTCTAGATCATGATTTAGCCCCATTTGTTAACTGTATTTATACAGATGAAAATTTTGATGTTAATGGACATACCAATATTCCTTTGTATGCCGATGGCTATCCAGGAATTATGTTTCAGCAAACTGAAAATGACTTCTTTCTCCTTCCAAAAAACAAAAAACTATCAGAGCTTTTTCTTTTTGGACAAACGTTAGCACCAGTTTCTTTGGATGTAAAAGGACTTTATAAATTTGTAGTCATTCAATTATATCCTTTTGCTTCTAAATATTTATTGGGTATAGATCCTAAAGTTTTAAATGATGATTGTTATGATCTATTACAAATTGACTATTTAAATGTTGAGAGCTACAGACAGTCACTAGTACAAGCTAATAATTTGGATGAACAAGTGAGTATCATTTCAGATTTAATGCGGGAATTGATTAGAACACATAAAGTTTCTGAAAACGACAACATAGAAAAAGCTATTTCTATAATAATCCAGAATAAAGGTCAAATAAAAATAAAAGATTTATTAGATAAAATTTATATGACTGAACGTACGTTTGAACGTAATTTTATGACTTATATAGGTTTAACACCTAAACAGTTTTCTAAGATAATTCAGTTTCAAAGCTCCATAAATAAGTTAACACAAGCTACTTATAATTCTTTATTAGATGTTGGTTATGATAGTGGTTTTTCCGATCAATCTCATTTTATAAGAACTTTCAAAAGTTACACAGGACTAACACCTTCTTATTATCTTAATCATTTATCTAATCGATGATTTTGTCGGTTTTGTTCAATTTTTAGATTTGTATATCAAATACTTTTGCCTCATAATCTTAAATAGAAAATTATGAAAGTAGTAATATTTGGTTCTACAGGAACTATAGGAAAACATCTTATTGAACAATCTTTAGAAAAAGGACATCAAGTATTGGCCTTTTGTAGGGATGCAGAAAAGCTAAACATATTCTCTAATCCAAATCTAAAAATTAAGGAAGGGGACGTTTTCAATATAAACGATGTCGCTTCAGCTGTAAAAGGTCAGGAAGTTGTTATTATAGCACTGGGTTCTGGAAAAAGCAGAAAAAGTGTTGTTAGATCTCAAGGCACTAAAAATATAATTGCAGCTATGGAAGATAATGGTGTCAATCGATTAATCTGCCAAAGTACATTAGGCACTTATGAAAGTAATAACAACCTCAATTTCTTTTGGAAATATATTATGTTTGGATGGTATTTAAAACAAATTTTTTTAGATCACGAATTGCAGGAACGTTATGTGAAGGATAGCAACCTGAATTGGACTATTGTAAGACCTGGTGCTTTTATCGATGGTGAAAAAACAGAACTTTACCGACATGGTTTTGGATCTAAAGCAAAGTCATTAAAACTTAAAATTTCTAGAGCAGATGTTGCCGATTTTGTCTTAAAGCAAATAGGAAATCCACATTATTTACATAAATCTCCGGGGTTATCCTACTAAGAATAAATTAAGGTATAACAAAAATCCTAAGTTTTTTTACCTAGGGTTTTTGTTAAAAAGTGCATATTAACGCAACTATTGATTAAAAATGGCATCTATATATTTAGTATTTGTAGCTTAAGAAGCTTAGATAACTACTTATATTGATTTGAATCATTAACGTTTAATTTTACTCATTTTGCACATGACTTTTCTGGAATTTTTCAATGCTACTGTAAGTACCTCTATACCATCATACGAAGAATTCCATTTTCCTGTTAAAAAAGGCTTTTTTAAAAAAGGGGAGATCTTGACCGAATACGGACAGGTAGAGGACTCTTTATATTTTATGAACAAGGGGATAGCAGAGATTATCATAAAAAGTTATATGTCTGAAAAAGTAATAGATTTCTTTTTTGAAAAAGAGTTTTTTTGTTGTTTTACTTCTTTTCTGAACCAAAAACCTGGAGATGTTCGGGTTGTGGCATTAATGGATTGTGATGTTGAAGTCATTAAACGCGAAGATTTGATGCAAGCTTATAATGATTCATTTGATGTAAATAAGTTTGGAAGAATTATGACTGAACATGGTTATATAAGAAAATCTAATAGAGAAAAAGCACTTTTAACAAAAACAGCCGAAGAGATTTATGTTGAAATGCTCAAAAGCAAACCAGATTATATCTCTAATATTCCAGTTAACAAAATAGCTAAATATTTAGGTATTCACCCGGAAAGCTTAAGTAGAATTAGAAAGAAATTACATTCTTAGGATGCTTTAATTAGTCTTTTTAATTTCGATAGCATCGCAGGTACCTACAAAAGGAACTCCAGTAGTATAAAAAGCATAAGTGATCAGCCCAACATAAACATTATTGCCATACGTTGGTGCCGTTCCGGGTAGATTTCCAGTTCCATTATAAAGTGTCCAATTATCAGACGTGCTATCACCAGTAAAGTTAGGAAGTTGCCAATATACCGTGAGCGTATTGTTTTCACTTCCAACAATGCGTATGTCGGCTCTTCCGTTAGGAACAGTATTAGCGCCAATATCATTTACCGAAGAGCCTCCATTTAGCGTGTTTTTCCCTTCAATGGTAAACGCAGTAGATCCTCTGTGTCCAACCACTACATGAGATGAATTTATAGAGTTGAAATCTTCTACATGAACCTGAACACCTGCAAAATTATACGGACTGTTCGCCGATGTCGGTGCTATTTGTGAATTGTCTATAGTACCAATACCTATGTTTCTTGCGATAAACTCAAAAGGAAAAGCCACTAATTTAGCATCCAACCGACCTTGATCTTGATTAAAATGTAACGTTTTGTTATCGGAATTGTCAGTAAGAACAGCACGATATCTTCCAGCTACTCTTGAAACATCAGGTAATGACGAAGCGTTATTAGTTACAAAGTCAATTAAGGCTCCGGTTCCATCAAAATCATCTACAATATCAGTTGTTGTATTGTCTTGATCGTCTTCCTGATTGTCTTCATTTTGAGAAGGTGTGCCGTTTTGTGGTGGTATATCATCCTCTTTTTTTGAACATGAAAAAGCAATGAATAATACAAATAACAGGGTATAGTATTTCATAATAAAGTAGGTTATAATTTGGGTTTTCTAAATTAGTATTAGAAATAATAAGCTAGGCTAATATAGAAAATATTTTAATAGCCTCTTTTTTTAAGCCTTAATAACATTTTGAAAATCAAATTCCTAACATAGATCAAGGATGATTTTTGGTTAGTTTTTTTTAGAGTTCATAATTTTATAAAAAAAAACTTAAAGCTATGAATTTAGAAACTATCATTTCACAATTACCAACTCCTTTAGAGGTTTTATTAGACCCTATTTCATTAATCGTTTATGCTATTTTAGGGAGTTTATTTATTTGGGAATCGTTATTTCCCGCGAGGCAATTACCCAAAATAAAATTTTGGAAGCTTCGCGGATTACTATTCTTTACTGTGTTTTTATTACTAACAACATATATTCCATTATTATGGGACGATTTTTTCATAAAATTTCAATTGTTTGATTTAAGCTATTTAAGTTTGACGACGCAAATTATATTAGGTATATTTTTATTTGAGCTTGTACAGTATGGTTGGCATATTAGTATGCATAAATCCAACTTTTTATTTAGGGTATCCCACCAAGTTCACCACAGCTCAGAACGTTTAGACGTTCCCAGTACATTTGTTTTTAGTATTAATGATATGATTGGTATATCGCTAATAGGATCTATTAGTTTTGCTGTTATCATGGGATTATCTCCAAAAGCTATTACTGCGGTAATTCTATCCACTACTTTTTTTGGAGTTTTTCAACATGCAAATATTAACACACCAAGATGGATTGGGTATATCATTCAACGTCCTGAAAGTCATACGTTACATCATGCTAAAGGGATACATAAATATAATTATACCGATTTGGCTATTATAGATATGTTGTTTGGGACTTTTAAAAACCCAAAAACACATGAACATGAAACAGGGTATTATTTGGGAGCTTCTCGCAGACTATTGGATATGCTTATGTTTAGAGATGTCACTAACCAAAAATAATAGAATCAGGTTGTTTTATAATAAAAAAAGACGAATGAAAACAATTAAAAATATTTTTTCAAAAAAAGTGGCTATCGTAATAACGATTGTTTTATTACTATGCTCTTGTTCAAAAGATAGTAATCCAGATCCTTCTAATCCAGATCCTTCTAATCCAGAGGAAGATATATTTTATTTACCAGTTGTGATCCATATTATACATAATGGTAAACCCGTTGGAGAAGGTACAAACCTTTCTACTGCACGAATTGAAAGACAAATTGAAATACTAAATGAAGACTTTCGCAGAAAAAAGGGAACAAGAGGGTATAACAATCACCCAGATGGAGGAGATACCAGAATAGAATTTGTTTTAGCAAAGCAAGATCCAGACGGAAAACCTTTTAACGGCATTAATAGAGTAGATTCAACTAAGGTGCTTGTACCCAGCTTGGGACATAATGTAAATCACTATGCACAATACGCTTATTGGGATCCTAAAAAATATATCAATGTTTGGACAACACCATTACCAGAAGATTCAGAATGTTTTGTATTTGGTTCTGCGACAGGACCGGAAACAGATTTACCTGGAACAGAGTTTTTTTCATTACCGCAACCAGGTGATGCTGAAGGTATTTTAATTAATTGGTTGCATTTTGGAGAATCGGATATTGCATGTTATGCACGATTTGGGAGAACCTTAACTCATGAAATGGGGCATTACTTAGGAGTATTGCATATTTGGGGAGAAGGAGATTGTGAGAATAATGACTATTGTGATGATACTCCAGCGGTTGATAAACCTGTTTATAATATTGCTTTTATAGGATGTGAGGGAGAACCTGCAATGATTAACAATTATATGACCTGGTCTTATGATGAGACCATGAATATGTTTACTAACGATCAGATAGCTCGAATGCATTATGTGTTAGAACATCACGAAGGACGTCATGCTTTATTATCTAGCCATGCGCTTAAACCCTAACAGATAAGTATGGAAAACAAATTTCAAAATAATGCCATTCGTGGACCTATAAATGCGTTCTTTTTTAAAATGATTTCTGGATATATGGATATACTTTTTGGGAATTCAAAGCGTAAGCTTTTTAAAAATCATCCAGAGACTGTTATTGAAATTGGAGCAGGAACAGGAGCGAATATGCGTTATTTGAAAGTTGGAACTAAACTAATAGCTATAGAACCCAATATTCATATGCATGCTAACTTAAAAAAGAGCGCAGTTAAATATGGTATTCATTTAGAAATAAAAGAGGTCGTTGGAGAATCTATTGATTTGCCTGATAATTCATGTGATTTTGTAGTGTCTACTTTGGTACTTTGTACAGTTAGTAGTCCGATGGCTTGCATAAATCAAATTAAGCGCATCTTAAAACCATCCGGCGTATTTATATTCATTGAGCATGTAAAAGCTAGAGATAATTCTATGTTAGCGTTTATCCAAAACCTGATTCATAAGCCGTGGCATTGGTTTTTTGAAGGATGCCATACCAATAGAGACACTAAACAATTATTAGAATCTGTTGGTTTTAATAAGTTGGAATTAGAAACTTATAATTCCTACTCCCCATTTATTCCTATTATTCCCCAAATTCGTGGACGCGCTGTTAAATGATCAGATCACGTATTTAGCTTATAGAGCTTTGTTTTTTTGGAGGAAGGATCTCAGAAGAATCATGCAAAAGAACTTTTTAGAGTGATTTTTAATTATTGTTGTGCAAATAAATAGTGAGGCTAAACAATTATTTGAATTTTTGATACAAAGTAAATTATGTCAATCATTATTCAAATTCTAGGATGTACTGTATGCATAAAATAAGTGAGAAAGTATGAAAATGGTGAATTTTTTTTAATTTCTTTATCGGACCATGTTCACATTTAGAAGTTGATAAAAATAAGGATGTAAATCTTTAATCCGATTATTATTTGGAGGTAGAACGGTAAAAGATTTAGATGAGAACGGGAAAAGACATGATTACGAAGATAATAACAGATTGAATATTAAAATTGAATTTTGGAATATATAGATTCGAAAACTTAGACGTAAATAATTACTATACACAATAAAAAAATATAGATCATTTGGCTGATAGTGCTAAGTTTTAAAATGAGTACATTTATAAAACATGTGGCTCTTGATACTTACGAACTTTGAAAAACCAAACATCTTATAAGCACAACCCAAATCACTCCCCACTCCCAAATCGTTTCATTTCCTCTAAAGGTTCTAAAATCTCTTCATTTTCCCATGTAGATTTTTCAAAAGCTTTTAACAAGGTAAACGGAACCACTTTTTCTTGTTTGATTAAAGCAAAATCATTTAAAGTAATATTTTTAACGTCGGTGAAAAGTAATTCCTCTTTATTACGGTTATCACCTTCAATTTTAAAGTCAAACCCCACTTTGTTTTTCTCTCGACTATTTTCAATAAGTTTTAAACCTCTACTCACATAAAAATAAGCACCTTTTATTCGTTTGATGTATTTAGGCTGGTATTTGTTATCGCTATTTTTTTCGTAGATATACATGCCTTCACTAACATTTTCTATAAACTTAACGCCTAGGAGTAGTTTTAGGTTTACTTTTTTACCATAGCGAGATCCGTAATATTTATAATCTACTTTGGTAACCGCATAGTTTTCATCCGAAATGAATAGTTTACCAGTAAACTTTGCTTTGCTTCTTCTGGGTTTATAACTTACAATATAAGTAAGATCTCCATTATCGTAACCCACATCTTCAAACGTGTAATCGTATAATTTAGGATTTAAAATACTTTTTAAAAAAGAATCATCTACAAACATGGATTTACGTAATAACGAACCAGTCTTATTTTTTAGATCGTACACATTGTACTCATTTTTCATCTTCTCTTTAAAATCTTCATTTCTTAATGATAATGAATCCTCAACTTTAAATAACCCGCTTTTAACCTTATAGGTTTTCATAGTATCTATATATTTCAAAGCCATAGTTTGTGCTTTTTCTTGCACGGATTCAATAGAAAAATCATTCTTATGATCAAAAAGCTTCGTGGCCTTATTAACAACGAGTTTGCTGCTATCTTTATCTAAACTTGATAACTCGCCTTTAAAATCTGAAAAATGAATGATGTTGCTAGATCTAATGTGTCTGGAGAGCGAATCTAAACTTTTATTAGCCTTTTTTATGTTTTTAGATTTTACACGGGATGCTTTTTCAATGTCAAAGTCTAGGCTTTTAAATTTTGCATAATCGGTACTTCTATAAAATATGTTGTATGTCTTCAGGTTGATATCATAATTCTCATCAAGTTTTGCATTGACTCTAGCGATAATAGAATCTACATTAGGACGCTTATTACTAATATAAACCTCACTAAGTTGGTTAATAGCAGTTTCTAAAGGAATTATAAAGTTGAGTGCTTCAATAGCAGCTATACTAAGTTCTTTGTTTTGATACCCTAAACAAGAAATAGTAACAGTTTTGTTTTGAATATCTTCTGAATTCAAACTAAAATAGCCTTCTTCGTTAGAAATAACACCACTAAACTCACCTGTTTTAATAGTAGCATATGGTATGGGGGTTTTACTTTTCTTATCTATCAGTTTAGCTGTGATATTTTGGGAATGTATATAGAAGCTAGTCAATAAAATGGCTACGAATAAGACTGATTTTTTCATAATCGATGGTTTCATAAGATCGACGAGTAAAATAGAATAATGTTACAATGAGATGTATTATTAAACTCATATATAAATTCATAAAAATAAGTATAAAAAACCAAGTATATAGCCTGCATTTTGAATGTACCTTTAAAAAGGCACAAATTTACGTGAATCTAACGTTGCATGGGGACTAGTCATGAATACGAATTACTAAGCCTATGTAGGCTTGAAATCTGTAGATAGACAAATTAGTTATTGAATTTTATAAAAATTATAAAATACTGTTAATTATAATATATCTTTGCACTCGCAAAAAAGAGATTCCCGTCTTTGCGGGAATTAAAAATAAATTTTCAATGAAAGCAGGAATTGTAGGATTGCCTAATGTAGGAAAATCAACGTTATTTAATTGTTTATCGAATGCCAAAGCACAAAGTGCAAACTTTCCCTTTTGTACTATAGAGCCTAATATTGGTGTGGTGAATGTGCCAGACCATCGTTTAGAAAAATTAGAAACGTTAGTGAACCCAGAGCGTGTACAACCGGCAACTGTTGAAATTGTAGATATTGCAGGATTGGTTAAAGGAGCGAGTAAAGGAGAAGGTTTAGGAAATCAGTTTTTAGCGAATATTAGAGAAACTGATGCGATTCTTCATGTATTGCGTTGTTTCAATAATGATAATATTGTGCATGTTGATGGTAGTGTAGACCCGATAAGAGATAAAGAAACTATCGATATGGAACTACAACTTAAAGATTTAGAGACTGTCGATAAAAAACTTGATAAAGTAAAGCGTGCTGCTAAAACTGGAAATAAGGAAGCTCAAAAAGAAGAAGCTGTATTACTGGCTATAAAGGAAGGTTTGGAGTCTGGAACATCCGTTCGTGCATTAGAATTTAGTGAAGAGGATTATGTAGATTTTGTAAAACCATCTCAGTTTATCACAGATAAACCAGTGATGTATGTTTGTAATGTTGATGAAGGTGCAGCAGTTTCTGGTAATGCCTATGTTGAAAAAGTAAGAGAAGCTGTTAAAGGTGAAAATGCAGAGGTTTTGGTGTTAGCTGTAGGTACAGAGGCAGATATTAACGAGTTGGATGATTATGAAGAACGCCAAATGTTTTTACAAGATATAGGACTTGAAGAGCCTGGTTCTGCTAAATTAATTCGTTCCGCTTACAAACTGTTAAATCAGCAAACCTATTTTACGGCAGGTGTAAAAGAAGTACGTGCCTGGACGATAGATATAGGAGCTAGTGCACCACAAGCAGCAGGAGTTATACACACCGATTTTGAAAAAGGTTTTATTCGTGCCGAAGTTATTGGTTATAATGACTATGTGTCTTTTGGCAGCGAAGCCAAAGTAAAAGAAGCTGGAAAAATGCGCGTGGAAGGTAAAAATTACATTGTTAAAGATGGAGATGTGATGCATTTCTTGTTTAATGTGTAGCTTTGTTGGGGATTATTTTTGACCATAGAATAGACCCTGGGTTATAGAGAATAGACTATAGACCCTAGAATATAGACTAAAAGGAATAATCATTATTTACTTAGTGTTAAATATTGTATATCAATGAACACTTCAACTGTTTACTGCCACTGAACACTGTGACTGTCAACTAAACGTATAATATTTCTTTGTTTTGTGTTTAGGTTTGTTGAGTGTTTTATGATCCTAGATTATAGAGGATAGAATATAGATCCTAGACTATAGACTAAAAGGAATTTATTATTTACTTATTGTTAAATATTTATGTCAACGAGCACTTCAACTGTTTACTGGCATTGAACACTGTGACTGTCGACTAAACGTATAATATTCCTTGTTTGATGTTTAGGTTTGTTGAGTGTTTTATGATCCTAGATTATAGAGAATAGACTATAGACCCTAGAATATAGACTAAAAGGAATAATCATTATTTACTTAGTGTTAAATATTGTATATCAATGAACACTTCCACTGTTTACTGCCACTGAACACTGTGACTGTCAACTAAACGTATAATATTTCTTTGTTTTGTGTTTAGGTTTGTTGGGTTATTATTTTTGACCATAGATCATAGACCATAGACCATAGACCATAGATTATAGATTATAGAGAATAGATTATAGACTAGAGACTAAAAGGAACAATGGTTATTTACTTATTGTTAAATAGTTATATCACTGAGCACTTCCACTGTTTACTGCCACTGAATACTGAATACTGAACACTAAATACTACCTACTGAAAACTGAGACTGCAACTGTCAACTAAACATCTAATACTGGTTCTGAACATCGTAATTCTTCAGTTTATAAAATAACTACACCAAAGCACTACGTTACTTTCGTTTCATGCAAACTACAAGAACTTTTGTTTACGGTGTTTTTTTAGGAATCCTTGGTATTGTGCTATTTTCTTCAAAAGCAGTTATGGTAAAACTAGCGTATCAATACGAAGTAGATACGATTAGTATTCTGTTACTTAGAATGCTATTTTCCTTTCCTTTTTATATCGTCATAGCCTATTTATATCGACATCAAAATAAGGAGGCTGTCATAAAGAATAAACATTATGCCTGGGTCGTATTTTTTGGATTCGTTGGGTATTATTTGGCCAGTTATTTTGACTTTGTAGGACTTACTTATATAAAAGCAAGTTTAGAACGTATCATTTTGTTTTTGTATCCCACTATTGTACTACTGTTAAATAGGTTCTTTTTAAAACAACCCATAACTAAAATTCAAGGAGGAGCAATAGCATTAACCTATTTAGGTATTGTTATAGCTTTTTGGGATGAGGTTGCTATTTCTGGAAATGACACCTATATAGGCGGTTTTTTTATTTTACTTAGTGCTATAACATATGCCTCATATTTGGTTGGAAGTGGTTGGTTAATTCCTAAATTTGGGGTTGTAACATTCACAGCATATGCCATGATCGTTTCATGTATTTGCGTATTTATTCACTATAGTATTATAAGTAAAGTAGATCTGTTTAGTTTTTCATGGGAAGTTTATTTACTGGGGTTTTTAATAGCTGTTTTTGCGACTGTGATACCGTCATTTTTAGTATCAGCTTCTATTAAAATGATCAGTTCATCGAACTTTGCAATTGTAGCAGGTATCGGACCAATTTCTACGATCATTCTGGCATCTATTTTCTTAAATGAAGTCCTAACGTTATTACAACTTTTTGGGGCTCTGGTCGTTATAATAGGCATTTTATTAGTGTCTTTGAAGAAGCCAAAAACCAAAGAATAAGGTTCTCAACAAAAACAATGTTATATTGTTAATTACTTTGTGTGGCGGAGGTTTTATTTTTTGCAACGTTGTCTTATATTAGCGTTCTATCATTAAATTTAGCGCAGTTCTATGGCCGAACAATCCAATTATACTGAAGATAATATACGCTCACTCGACTGGAAAGAACATATCCGTATGCGTCCTGGGATGTATATTGGTAAACTTGGGGATGGCTCGTCTCCAGATGATGGAATTTATATCTTATTAAAAGAAGTTTTAGATAACTCTATTGATGAGTATGTCATGGGAGCTGGGAAAACCATTGAAATATCTATTCAAGGGACTAAAGTAACGGTTCGTGATTACGGACGTGGGATTCCTTTAGGGAAAGTCGTTGATGTGGTTTCCAAAATGAATACAGGTGGAAAGTACGATTCAAAAGCTTTCAAAAAATCTGTAGGGTTAAATGGGGTAGGTACCAAAGCAGTAAATGCATTATCGTCATATTTTAGAGTAGAATCTACACGTGATAACAAGTCAGCCTCAGCGGAATTTGAAAAGGGTAATCTGACTAATAAAGAATCATTAGACACTACGGCAAGAAGAAAAGGAACAAAGGTGTCTTTTATTCCAGATGATCTCATTTTTAAAAACTATAAATATAGAAATGAGTACATCATTAAGATGCTTAAAAACTATGTCTATCTAAATCCAGGGTTGACTATCGTTTTTAACGGCGAAAAGTATTATAGCGAAAACGGATTAAAAGATTTACTAAGCGAAAATATTAATGAATCCGATAGATTATATCCTATTATTCATTTACGAGGCGATGATATTGAAATAGCATTAACCCATAGTAAAACACAGTATAGCGAAGAGTATCATTCGTTTGTAAATGGACAAAATACAACTCAAGGAGGAACGCACTTAAATGCGTTTAGAGAAGCATTAGTAAAAACCATACGTGAATTTTATGGTAAAAATTATGATGCATACGATGTTAGAAAATCCGTAGTCAGTGCCATAGCTATTAAGGTAATGGAACCTGTTTTTGAAAGTCAGACTAAAACAAAATTAGGTTCTACTGATATGGGAGGTGATCTACCTACGGTTAGAACCTATATAAATGATTTTGTAAAAACACAATTAGATAACTTTCTACATAAAAATCAAGATACGGCAGAAGCCATTCAACGCAAAATATTACAAGCAGAAAGAGAACGAAAGGAACTTTCCGGTATTCGAAAACTAGCAAAAGATCGTGCTAAAAAGGCAAGTCTACACAATAAAAAATTACGTGATTGTAGAGTGCATTTTGGAGATACCAAAAACGAACGTAATTTAGAAACGACACTTTTTATTACCGAGGGAGATTCGGCTTCCGGAAGTATAACAAAATCTCGTGATGTTAATACACAAGCGGTTTTTAGCTTAAAAGGAAAACCATTAAACTGTTATGGATTAACCAAGAAAATTGTTTATGAGAATGAAGAATTTAATCTGTTACAAGCAGCTTTGAATATAGAAGAATCCTTAGAAGATCTGCGTTATAATAATGTCGTTATTGCAACAGATGCCGATGTTGATGGGATGCATATACGATTACTACTAATCACATTCTTTCTTCAATTTTTCCCAGAAGTAATCAAAGAAGGGCATTTGTATATATTACAAACCCCTTTATTTCGTGTGAGGAATAAAAAAGAAACCATTTATTGTTATTCAGAAGAAGAACGTATAAATGCTATAGAGAAATTAAAACCAAAACCAGAAATAACCCGATTTAAGGGATTAGGTGAAATTTCACCAGATGAATTTAAGCATTTTATTGGTGACGATATTCGATTAGATCCTATCATGTTAGATGATAATATGTCTGTTGAAGAATTATTATCATTCTATATGGGTAAAAACACGCCAACACGACAAGAGTTTATCATTGATAACCTGAAAGTTGAAATGGATTTAATTGAAGACACAAAATAGTTATGAAATAAAGCCATATTATTTAATAATACATAAATTTCTCCTACTAAGAATTGATATAAAGCATGACCGAAGACGAAGACCCTAACGACGATTTAATTAACGAACAAGAAGAACCTCAGGAAACCATTACCCGAGTAACGGGTATGTATAAGGATTGGTTTCTGGATTATGCATCTTATGTTATTTTAGAACGTGCTGTACCAGCCATAGAAGATGGTTTTAAACCCGTGCAACGTCGTATCATGCATTCTATGAAAGATTTGGATGATGGACGTTACAACAAAGTGGCAAATATTGTCGGCCATACCATGCAATACCATCCGCACGGAGATGCGAGTATTGCAGATGCCATGGTACAAATTGGTCAGAAAGATTTACTCATAGACACACAGGGAAACTGGGGGAATATTTTAACAGGAGATCGAGCAGCTGCATCACGTTATATTGAAGCCCGTATTTCTAAATTTGGATTAGATGTAGTATTTAATCCTAAAATAACCGAATGGCAAGCTAGTTATGACGGTAGGCGTAAAGAGCCAGTTAACTTACCGGTTATGTTCCCTTTACTATTGGCACAAGGTGGTGAAGGTATAGCTGTAGGATTATCAACAAAAATATTACCACATAATTTTATCGAACTTATTGATGCTTCCATTAAGCATTTACAAGGGAAACGATTTACAATATTACCAGATTTTCCAACAGCGGGAATTGCTGATTTTTCTAATTATAATGATGGACTACGAGGCGGTAAAGCAAGAGTACGAGCTAAAATTTCTCAGCTGGATAAAAATACACTTGTCATCTCAGAGATTCCATATGGAACTACAACATCATCGCTTATAGACTCTATTTTAAAAGCTAATGATAAAGGAAAAATAAGAGTTAAGAAGATTGAAGATAATACAGCGGCAGAAGTTGAAATTTTAGTGCATTTGCCTTCAGGATTATCGCCAGATAAAACGATTGATGCGCTCTATGCATTTACTAGTTGTGAATCATCTATTTCGCCTTTAGGTTGTGTTATTGAAGATAATAAACCTTTATTTATTGGTGTTTCCGAAATGTTACGCCGTTCTACAGATAATACCGTTCAGCTTCTTAAAAGTGAACTTGAAATTAAATTAAGCGAGTTTGAAGAGCAATGGCATTTTGCAAGTTTAGAACGTATTTTTATTGAAAATAGGATTTATCGTGATATTGAAGAAGAAGAAACCTGGGAAGGTGTTATAAGTGCTATTGATAAAGGACTACAACCACATATTAAACATTTGAAGCGTGCTGTAACTGAAGATGATATTACAAGATTAACCGAGATACGAATTAAACGTATATCAAAATTTGATATAGATAAGGCACAACAAAAAATTGATGCTTTAGAAGAGCAGATAGCAGAAATAAAGCATCATTTAGAAAACCTTATTGATTATGCGATTGCTTATTTTACAAGATTGAAGAAAGATTATGGAGATGGAAGAGAACGTAAAACAGAGATTCGCGCGTTTGATGATGTAGACGCTACTAAAGTCGTTATAAGAAACACAAAACTTTATGTAAATAGAGCAGAAGGCTTTATTGGAACCTCACTTAGACGTGATGAGTATGTGGGTGATTGTAGTGATATAGATGATATTATAGTGTTTACCAAAGCAGGGAAGATGATGATTACAAAGGTAGGCACAAAAACCTTTATAGGTAAAGATATTATACATGTTGCTGTATTTAAGAAGAAGGACAAGCGTACTATTTATAATATGATTTATCGTGATGGTAAAAATGGGCCATCATACATTAAGAGATTTGCTGTTACAGGTGTAACAAGAGATAAGGAATATGATTTAACAAATGGAAATAAAGGTTCTACAGTACTTTATTTTTCTGCAAACCCGAATGGAGAAGCAGAAGTCATTACGATATTATTACGACAAGCGGGAAGTATTAAGAAACTAAAGTGGGATATTGATTTTGCCGATATACTCATAAAAGGAAGAGTCTCCAAAGGAAACGTCGTTACTAAGTATTCTATAAAACGCGTTGAATTAAAAGAAAAAGGCGTTTCTACATTAAAACCTCGTAAAATATGGTTCGATGATACTGTAAGGCGTTTAAATGTTGATGGTAGAGGCGACTTAATAGGAGAATTTAGAGGAGAGGATAAACTACTCATTATTAATCAATCTGGAATAGTTAAAACAGTTACACCAGAAGTAACGATGCATTTTGATGATGATATGATTGTCATGGAAAAATGGATTCCTAAAAAACCTATATCTGCAATTTATTTTAATGGAGAAAAAGAGATTTACTATGTAAAACGTTTTTTAATTGAAAACGAAGGACGCGAGGAATCATTTATTTCAGAGCACCCTAATTCGCAATTAGAAATTGTATCTACAGACTGGAAGCCTATTGCGGAAGTGGTCTTTGCTAAAGAACGAGGTAAAGACAGGAAAGATAATTTAGAAGTGAATCTTGAAGAATTTATTTCAATTAAAGGTATCAACGCTTTAGGTAATCAGTTAACAAAAGATAAAGTAAATCAAGTCAATTTATTAGATTCGTTACCTTACGAGGCTCCGGAAGAAGTGCATGCAGATGACTTAGAGGTTATTGGAGAAACTGAAGTTACAGCAAATACACCTGTTAGTAATGATACACCTTCGAACTTAAATGATGATGTAAAACTATCTGAGGAAGACCCTGATGATGAAGGACAAATAACGTTGTTTTAAATATTGGATTAACGGTTGTTGAACTTGGTATCAGGAACATATATGTTCATTTCGAACATTGCAGAAATAAAAATATATATTTTACTCTCCGTAGCATTCTGAATGACATAGTTTCTTTATTAAATAGTTATACCAATTCTCATTTGAAATAACCTAAATAAAACACCCTTTTTCGCCTTCTACTTCAATAGAAAAAGAAATCGTAACTTAGGCTATGCTTTATTTTTATATTTTTTATAAAGCAAAAAATCATTATTTTTTTACAGTAATTCCAAACAAGAAATGGTATTAAACAATTGTCTGTCAGTTTTTAATATGTCGACTCACGTTATTTTAGTATAGCCGCTTTAAATCTAATAAATAACAGGCTTATAGCTACCCTCTAGAACGGATTTCTCGCTTCATAAAAATGACATATGAAAATAAAAAACACAATAAAGTCAATGCCAGTAAACCTGTAACTTGTGGCCAAACCAGCAATAAACTTTGTCCTATTGACAATGTACTTGGAATAGCCCCGTGCATCTGTTCCATCGTTAGCGGACCTAAACTACGCACAGATGGTACTAAAAGCGCAGAGGTAATTTCATTGAATAGCTCATTTGGCATGATTTGAACCAAATAAAACTTTAACTTTTGATATATAAAGATCTTGCTTTGTGAAGCATATTTTGAGGGTTCAAAACCTTTAACTATTATATTCACAATTAGTGGATAAAAAATTGTAAAAAACAACCATACAGCTAAACCCAACAACGCAGAGGTAGCAGATTGTTTAAAACGAATCGAAAACATAATAGACAGGTTCAACCAAAAGGAAACATATACAATGCTTAATATGGTATATATAACAATACGCATAAATTCTTCCGCTGTAGGAGGTATTCCTAAGGTTACTAATCCTGCACCTAAAACCAAAAAGCTTAATGCAAAAAGCATGACACTTATTACGATTATTCCTGCCAAAAATTTTGCATTAATAATATAGTCTCTTGGAATTGGTTGCGCCATAACACGACTCAATGTGCCTTTATTTTGTTCGGAACTAATTGCATCAAATCCTAAACTAATTCCAAACAGAGGGCCTAAAAACCCCACAAACACAAAAAACGAAGGCAGGGTTCCGTCCGATTTGGTAAACAAATTCAAAAAAAAGAAGGCATTTTCTGAATTATTTATTGCAAGTGTTTTAGCACTGTCTGCAAGCGTTGAAAATAATGTTCCCATACAGGCCAATGCAATAATGGCAAATAAAATAATGAAACGCCAATTTCGTATATGATCCGTAATTTCCTTTTTCACCATTACTTTAAAAGGCGCTAAGGTGAAATTAGAGGTATTGCCAGATTCACTTCTTTTAAAAAAATCATTAAAATTGATTAATTCTAAGACTTTTATTTTAGTTAATTTTGAAAGACTTATTTTTAATACTTTAGTGTTCATATCGCTTTTCCTTCTTGAAAAAATTTGTGATAAATATCATCCAATCCATATTCTTTCTTAGTTAAATAACTAAGACCATATCCTAAATTCACAATAAGTTTAGATAGTTCATCAGAAACATCCTGTTTCGATTCCACAAAAAAATGATTATTGTTCAACGTTACGTTTGCAACACCTTTTATTTGATTTATTTTTTTTGTGACTTCTTCCAAAGGTGTCTTCAAATTTGCTTGATTGCTTGTAACTCCTGCTTCGATAGTGAACGTGTTTTTAGTGAATAATTGCCCTGC
Organism: Flavivirga rizhaonensis; assembly: GCF_004791695.1. GTDB lineage: Bacteria > Bacteroidota > Bacteroidia > Flavobacteriales > Flavobacteriaceae > Flavivirga > Flavivirga rizhaonensis. The sequence goes on from NZ_SRSO01000001.1 coordinate 217,167, forward strand.
TAAATCACTAATTTTTCCTTCTGCCAATAACTTACCTTTTACAAATATCCCTACACGATCACACACCTGTTGTATTTGATGCATATGATGAGACGAAAAAAGAACAGTAATTCCTTTTTTTCGACTTAGCCGAACTATAAGCTGAAGAAACTTTCTAACACCCTCGGGGTCAAGTCCTAATGTGGGCTCATCCAGTATAATTACTTCCGGCTCTTTTATTAGTACATCTGCAAGACCTAGCCGTTGACGCATTCCCCTAGAGTAGCTTTCAACTTTCTTATCTTTTACATCCAACAAACCTACCTCCTCAAGTATCCCTAAAGCATCTTTTTGAGCTTGTTTAATGGGAATATTGTTTAAACGAGCTATATACATTAGATTCTGTAGGCCTGAATAATCATTATAAAACCCAACATCCTCAGGTAAATATCCAACTTTTCTTTTAACTTCAAGTGGGTTTCTTGTAGCATCTATACCGCACACTTTAACACATCCAGCATCTACTTCGGTTAGACCGAGAAGCATAAGAATGGTTGTTGATTTACCTGCTCCATTGGGACCTAGCAAACCAAAAATTTCGCCTTTTTCTATGGAGAGCGTCAAATCATCTACCGCTAGATGGGTTCCATATTTTTTAGTTAAACCAGATACTTCTATACGCTTTTCCATAATTATCTTCTACCATATTTTTTAAATAGGTAATACATGGCTCCCAATGTTCCTGCAATTATAAAAATACCTAGCCAACCCCATAACAAAGGTGTTTTTACCAAGATTCTTATAGATGCCATTGATGATATTTCTGGAGTTTTAGCTGTGATTTTTGACACATAATCTCCTGGAATTGCTTTATCAGCTGCTTTTATAGTCGCATATACCTGTGCACTAGCACCAGCATCTAGTGCAGGTATGGTGTCTGGTTTCATTGAAATTTCCCAATTTTTGGGTTTTGACGTACTAAAAGTAACATCACTCAACCTACTCGAGCCAGAATTCTTTACCAATAGCTCTATTTGTTTTTCTCGACCAGAAGTTATACTAGAACTTAACAAACCTGTAGGAGTAGTTAGTTCTAAATCATAAGATCCTTTTATCACTACCTCTAGTTCCAAATTGGCAGAACTATATTTATTGGTTGCCTGTACAGGTATTTTATAAGATCCAGATTTTATACCATAAGGAGGTTTTACTTCAATAGAAATATTGGTTGTCTTTCCTGGTTCTATCTCAACTGCCGTTGCTTGTCTGCTGTTAGGCTTAAAAATCACATTCCAACCTCGAGGCACTTTGGCAAGTAAGGAATACAGTTGTTTTTCTCCAGTATGATTTTTTAATTTTGAGGAAAAATTAAAACTCGACTTGGAGTGTCCTTCCATATTAATTTGATCGGAGGTAAACTCAGTCTTAAAAGTACCTTGTTCGGACACATCGATTACTATAGGAAGGACATCATAATTTTTAGCAATAACTCTAATTTTATAGGCGCCTTTATCAACTTTTGAAGGTACATTTATAGTCAAAGAGATTGTTTTTTTCTCACCTGGGAGAACCGATATTCGGTTAATACTATATCCTCCAGCTTTTAAAGTGGAATTCCAATCTTTAGGCAATCCTGACAAAAGGATGTCAACATTTTTCAACTGACTTCCATAATTTTTAACTTCAATGGTATAGTCAATGGACTCTCCAGGGGGGACAGAAATATTTGTATAGGGTGTATACAAAATGATTCCGTTACCAGCATTAACTGAAAAACTGCAAAACAATATAAAAGCTAATGAAAATAAAAAAGTGTTTAATAAAGATTTATTGGTTGTCATAAAAAGCTATTTTATAATTTTTAAATACGTTCAAATAAAAATGTGATGATTAAATAAAGTAGGTGTGTATCTTAGTAGTGATTATTTTGAAAAATGGTCATGATTTACAAACAATCGCTTAAATAACCCTGTGGAATCACTTTCAACAAAAACATTTGGGTGTTGAGAAGAATTCATGATAAACTTATTTCCTGTAGAATCTCTATAAGCCTTCACAATAAGGTCTGCCATTGAATTACTTTGAATGGTCAACTTATAATCGGCTTTATCTTTTGGAGTAAACCCATCTACAAATTGTGAGCTACTTTGATTTTGTACTGTATTGAGATATTGAGCCACCTTGGTAGAATCTGTTGAAAGCATTCCCATAGTCCAAACGGAATCTTTTTTAGCAAGGGAGAAATCCTTATCACCAGTCTCAAATTTTAATTGCGTAATTAAATCTTTATCAACTTTTATAAATTCTGAATTTCGCCATGTGTTAAATTTGCGTTTAAAAGTGTTAGAAAGTCCACTTTTTGTAGCATAGGTTTTAGGATTGTCTTTTATTCTGAAATACGTAGTCGCATCCATGGAAGGTCGCCCTCCATATCCTGGATTTTGGGATTGCTTATAAGTTGTTTTTCCAAGATACAGTTTCGTGGCTTGTTCTTTGTCCCGTTCATGGATTTCAACACATTGCGCTAAAGAATCCGTTAGTTGATAAGCTCCCCATTTATCTTTGGTTTTAGCAACTAACTGTTCGGTTTTTATTTGCTCCAACTCTCCCAACGCATTCTTAACCGTAGATTGGTTAGCTTTGGTTTTAATAGTCCCCTGTGCAACTTCCCAACTATCATTCTCATTTGAAATAATAATTGGTTCTTCCTTTGTAGCTAATGACGGGCGAATGATAATTTTCTTTACTTGTGATGAATCCAACCGAATCACTTCAGATTTAAAATTCACACTGCTAGTCTTTTTAAAATAATTTGTCGCTACAAATAGTAGTACTAATCCAATTAGTACCGCTATTAATATGCTATTTTTTTTCATAATATAACTTAGAATATTATTAGTGGTTATTCATAATTTTCTTCTATTCTTCTACTACGTTTATTCCTGTTCATCTGCATTCTAACAATACCATAGATAATTACAAGTAAAATAGGTAGTAAAAAATTGAGATATTTCAAGGTTGTTTTAGTGCCTTCTTCCAAGGTATCAATTGGGCGGTATCTAATCCCTTTATTTCTTAGGTCTATCAACCCTGTGTCATCACTTAACCAATCAATGGCATTAACCATTAGATTGGCATTCCCTGATTGTATCTGTTGTTGCCCGTTATTAATGGGAAAATCCCCATCTGCAATGACACATATGCGTGATCGATTACCATTGGCATGCTTTTGTTCCAACACCCCAGCTATAACTTGATTTGGTGCATTGAAATCCTTTTCTGTCCATTGTTTTTGAATGTCAAAAAATTGAGGGGCTTGCATTGTTGCTGAATTTTTTGAAGAAAAAGCTAAGGGTGTGAATGTAGAAAGAGAATCTTTAGCCGTAAACTTTAACGAACTGGGAAACTGCATCACCACGGCTTCTAGACCTTTAGTTATTGGATGGTCTGCAAATTGGCTTACAATCGGGATATACGGAAAAGAAACATTCGACGTGAAATTAAAGAAGCCTTGTTGCTGTTGGACGCTTACGGTTGCACATTGCGCATCCACAACAAAATCTTCTCGTACTTCTAATCCCTTTTCTTTAAGCCACTTTTCTACACCTGTAGTAAGGGCACTGCCGTAAGTATTATTTAAATCTCCGTTTACCCGATTCAAAGCAACGAATAAGTTACCTCCATTTTCCAAAAATTTATCTAATTGGTTAAGGCTAGTTTCGTTAATAGTATCGGTTGGACGCACTATAGCTAAAGTCTTTATATTTTCAGGAACAGGCATACTATCGTTTACCTTAGTAGACTTAAAATCATATAAAACATCTAAGGCTGTTTTTACTTGCGAGAGCTCCGAAATTGTGGCTTGCCCGTAACCTTCCATAAAACCGACTTCGAGTTTATCGCTTACGGCAATCTTTTTTATTGATGATGACAACAAGTATTCTAAAGGAGCCCCAGGCTGCATAAATGGAATTACTTCTTTCTGCTCTTCTAACTCTAAAACGGCCCCTAAAAATGCCTGCTGTTGTTTCATTTGGTCTTTCTCACGAACATTAATCATGACTGGATTGATACCCGCTTCAATAGCTTCTCGCTCTGTTTCTTCATTTTCATTAGGGTTAATAAAGGTAAATACCAGATTATCATCTGAATTTCGAGCATATTCTATTAAATACTCCTCAAAATTGCTCCTAGTCTTTGCAATATCGGGTGGAAGATTCTCAGAAAAATAGGCTTTAACTGTTATTGGATTTTCTAAAGACTTCATTATATCTTCTGTTGCCTCACTTAAAGTGTATTGCTTGTCCTCGGTTAAGTCTATCCTAAAAAAATACTGTTCTGATACTAAGTTTACAAATAGAAGAATACCAAGAACCAATAGAATAGTTATGTATGTTTTTTTCATTTGTTTATAATTATTTTTTTCAACGGTCTCATGTAACATTCATTTGATCATCTTCCCGATAGCTATCGGATTAGTAATGAATGTTTCATTTGATATAATATTGATTAAGAAAAATGTCTTTTAGATAGGGACCACTCTCCAAGGTAAAGACCCAAAACGGTTATGGAAAGAAAATAAACCAAGTCTTTGGAGTCTATAACGCCTCTTGAAATAGATTCAAAATGGGATTGAAGATTCAAGGCATCGAAAATCTGACCTATACTGCCTGTAAAATTCTGGGCCAATACTCCAAAAATAATATGGAAAAACAGACCGATAAAAAGAGCGGTCATAAATGCAACAATCTGATTCGTTGTAATACTACTTGCAAAAATTCCAATAGCCGTATACGTAATACTCATTAATAATAAGCCAAAGTAGCCACAAATAGTACCTCCATTGTCTAAATTTCCGATATTGGAAATTGTGATAACATAAGGTAATGTTGCCAACAAAGCTATACATACTAACAAAACCGAACCTAAAAATTTGCCTAATATCAATTGGCGGTCAGATACCGACTTAGTCAACAAAAGTTCCAATGTCCCTGTTTTTCTTTCTTCAGCCAGCATTTTCATGGTTATGGCTGGAATGAAAAAGAAAAGACTCCATGAAGCAATACTAAAGAATACACGTAAGTTTGCCTGACCTACTAGAAAAATATCGTTTCCATAAAGCCATGTAAAAAAACCGCTGAATCCTAAAAAAAGACCTAAAATAATATAAGCTATAAGTGAGTCGAAAAAGGTTGCCAATTCTCGTTTGGCTATAATCCATATTGTTTGCATATTTAGTTTATTGTTAAGTTTCTAAAAATATCCTCTAGTTTTGTCTCTAAAGGTGTGAGTTCGGTCAATACCCATTTTTTTTGAACACATAGATTAAATATATTCCGTTTAGAAGTCTGTTCTGCAAGGCTTTGTACTTCAAACAAATTTTGATTTTGTTGAACATATTCTACAGATTGAACGGAATCCAATTCTTTCAAGGATTTCAAAATTACATCAGCTTCACCATCCTCAATACGAAGCTTTAGCACTTCATTCCCTTGCGCCTGTTTTCTTAGTGTTTCTGGTGTTCCGTTTGCCACTATCTTCCCTCTATTAATAATGAGAATACGATCGCAAGTAGCCTCTACTTCAGGAAGAATGTGAGTACTAAGAATGACTGTCTTTTCTTTCCCCAAATCACGAATTAGCTTTCTAATCTCAATAATTTGGTTTGGGTCCAGCCCTGTAGTAGGCTCATCCAAAACTAGAATTTCTGGATCATGAATCATAGCTTGTGCAAGACCTACACGTTGCCGATACCCTTTAGATAATTCTCCTATTTTTTTGTGTTTTTCTCTGTTCAAACCACAAATCCCAACCATCTCACGAACTCTTTTATTAATATTGGATTTGTCTATTCCTTGAAGAGACCCACAAAACTCCAAGTAATCTATCACAGGCATATCTAGGTATAGCGGATTGTTTTCTGGGAGATAGCCAATATGTTTTTTTAAATCATTAGAAGGATCTATAATACTTTTACTACCTATATGAATATCACCTTTTTCAATTCCAATATATCCGGTAATCATTTTCATTGTGGTAGATTTCCCTGCCCCATTGGGGCCTAAAAATCCAAGGACTTCTCCGGTCTTAACATCAAAGCTGATATCGTTTACAGCCGTTTGAGGCCCATAAGTTTTGGTCAGTTTTTCTATTTGTATATCCATATTTGATATATCACTTAATTAATTTGGTTAAACATTAATTTAAATTTTATTGGGAGGTGATTGTTCTCTTTTGGGTCGATGCTTTTTAATAATGCTGTCGAATTGCTTATGATGATCTTCCAATCTTTGCTGCAAAATGGAATCGAAGTTGCTAAAGTTTTTGAGGAATAGGTTAGGGAATCCAAAATCTAAATCATCAAAGGTATCCCCAAAGAGCATTGATTCTCTATTTGGGAAGAATTGTTTCATAATAGAATCCATTTTCTTAGCATCCATGTTAAGATTGCTGCTACTGGAATACCTGTAAATAGAATCATATCTGATGAGATTTCCATCTTTATCAAATTCCTTATTTACTTCTATTTTTTCCTCAGGCTGTTTTATTGAATCTTTTTTTTGTGCATTAATGGCCACATTAAAACTTAGGAAAATTGTTAAGAATGTTATATTTAACTTTTTCATGATGCTTTAAATTATTTTGACACTTTATGAAGCTTCAACAAATTCCATCGTACTTTTTGCATTGTCCTTTTTTGTTAGATGAATTTGCAATGTATTATTTTGAAACTGAGCTGAATTTATATATTGGTATTGCTTATAAGGCAGGAGTATATCAAAATCCAGATACTTTTTGTTAGCTTCAAACAAAGATGAATTCCTTTTAAAATCAAAGGTGTTTTTAGGTTGTTTTATTTTTAAAAGGAGCCTTCCGTTTTGTACACTTATCCTATAATTTCCTCTTTTAAGGAAATTCGCCGAAATAAGAATATGAACTCCCGTTGTATCGAAATCCATTTGAAATTTTTTAAATCTCAACGGAGGAAAAGAATGGGTTACAACCTGATTATTTACTTTTTTAATTTTGTTTAGTATATTCATGGCTATTTTTTTAAATTATACTTAGATGTTGGTAAGTATTCGTCTAAAGAAACAGAACGAAAAATGATTTGTGTACTAAAAAGGCAAGACTATATGAAATAGAAAAATTCCTTAATCGATACGCTTAGATACTTATCTGTAAAACTTAAATTCAAAAAGTTTAATTCCTAAAAGAAGAATAGGAAAAATTAATCGGAATGTCTTTTGAAAAGATTGTAATTCCGAAATAAGCCCGCTTGTTATACTATTTGGCATTAACTTGCCTGATATTTTCCCAATTGACCAAACAGAAAACACGGGCGAAAAGCTATTTTCTCGTTTAATAAATTGCATTCTATTGCTATTTTAAATTTTGTTAAAATTAAGAAATCAAAAAAAATACCAAAAGTTAAAAAAAGTTAAAATTTCAGTTTATTACTGTCATTTATTCTTAGGCCGTGCCTATTATTATAAAAAAACCTGCTTGCACAAGTTATGAAATAGTCCTCTTTATTAATTAAATTAACATTTTTATTTCATCGGTCTGTTAAAGCGAACGTTTTCTAGGACTGATATTTACTAGTAAATATTGAAGTAAATAAAATTTGTTTTCCCTTAATATTATTTTTAATTATGAATTATACAAATGATATCTTTGACACTATCAGATAAGTAAGGGTTTTACTTTAAGTTCATTTATAGTATCGTAAACAAATCGGCTAACAGTTTAATTTTTTAATCTGTAATTAATTGATATATAAGATTTTATTTGAAAAGGGTATAATCCTGCCACCCCGACTTTTTATAAAATCAAATAGAAACAAAAACTTAGTAATCGTATGATTATCAAGTTTTTGTGGTTTTATAGCTAATATTTTATTTGATTTCATATGATAAAAAAAGTTACCTATTCGGTTACCTTTTTAAAAAAATCAAAAAGAGGTAACCAGATTATTTGATTTGACTTTCGTTTTTGATGTTCAATTTTTAAAAACGAAAACACATGAAAAATGCAAACACCTTCAGTATTCTGTTTTGGCTAAAACTAGCAAAAACAAAAAATGGAAAAGCACCACTTTACGCTCGCATATCTGTAAATGGTAAAAGAGCAGAACTATCTTTAAAAAGAAATGTCGTTATTTCCCAATGGGATACCAAAAGAAATCGACTCAAAGGCTTGACGACTTCCAGTAAGGTTCTTAATAATCATTTAAAAGAAGTTCACCACAAATTATTTGAAGCCTACGGGGAGCTTCAAAATTCCAATACGCTAATCTCCTCTCAAAAAATAAAAGCCCGCTTTTTAAAACAAGACGGATCTCATTATGCTATAACAGATATCATTGAGTATCATAACGAGCATATGAAAGAAACTCTGCGCTGGGGAACCCAAAAGAACTATTATACAACTTATAAATACATTTTTAAATTTCTAAAACAAAAGCACAAAACAAGTAATATTTTCTTATCAGAATTGAATTATAAATTTATTATTGATTTTGAACGCCATTTAAGGCATCAAAATAATATGAGTAACAATACGATTATGAAACATATAGAACGTTTAAGAAAAATGGTGAGTTTAGCTTTTAAGATGGAATGGATAGATAAAGACCCCTTTGTAAAGTTTGAAGCAAAATATGAAAAAAAAGAAAGAAGCTTTCTAACTCAAGATGAACTACTACGAATAGAAAACAAAGAATTCGATATCCATAGATTGCAGCTAATCAAAGACTTATTTGTGTTTAGTTGTTATACAGGATTGTCCTATGGCGATGTAATGAATTTAACCAACAATAATCTGTGTATTGGAATAGATGGCAAACAATGGATAAGTTCATATAGGCAAAAAACGGACATTCCAATAAAAATACCATTACTCAATAAAGCCGCAGCAATCATATCGAAATATAAAGGTCATCCAAAGTCAATATAATAAGAACACATTATTTCCAAGCATATCAAATCAAAAATTAAATTCTTACTTAAAAGAAATAGTAGACTTATGTCGAATAAAAAAGAACATCACTTTTCATATAGCCAGACATACTTTTGCAACTACCGTAACTTTAAGTAATGGTGTACCTATAGAAACCGTATCAAAATTATTGGGACATTCTAAAATAACTACCACTCAAATTTATGCTAAAGTGATTGAAAGAAAGGTCAGTGAAGACATGCTAAAACTTGACGGCAGAATTCTAAATAAAACAAATACTTATTTATAAGAAACGGCTTTAAAAAAACATAAAAATTAAATACCTTAACATAAAATTTGATTTAATTTTGGTTTATTTGTTGAAATGAATAATAAAATATTCTCCAATAAAGAGCTTATGGAACGTGTAAAGCGTTCAGATCACAAAGCATATAAATTGTTATATGAGAGACTTTGGGAATCGCTATATATAAAAGCGTTTTCAATGCTTGGTGATAAAGATCTTGCGAAAGATGTTATTCAAGATATATGGATTAGTCTTTGGGAAGGAAGATCTGAAATTAAGAATGATAATATTGAAGGCTATTTGATGAATGCAGTCAGATTTAAGGTATATAACGAATTTAGAAACTTGAAATACCAGAATTATTTACTCTCTTAAAAATCTAGAACTAATAGTTCACTTTTTGCTGACGTTAAACAATTTGTAACATTTCGATTTGTTTTTAGACAATAATTAGAAACTTATAAATGAAATACAGCCATTTCTTTCTTGTCAGTAATCCATCAAAAACATATAAAGAGGCTTTGCTGGCCTTTAATTTTTTAGCAATTTCATCAAATTTTAAACTGCCAAATTTATTAAGCTTTAAAACTTCTTGACACACAGGAGGCAGTGATTCAATAATTTGTCCTAGTTTCTGACGTGTCAAAATTAATAGTGAATTTTGTAATACCGTCTGTGTCGGTTTCCAAAGAGAATTTATAACCATGATTTCTTAATACTTCGCGTATTAGCATGAGCCCAATACCTTGGCCGTCATTTTTTGTACTAAAAAAAGGGGTGAACAATTTGTTCTTAATATTATCTGGGATTTTTTTACCGTTATTACTTATAATTAAGCGTAGGGGAGAAGATGATGTTTCAATACTAATAGTACCATTTTCTTTTATGGCTTCAACAGCATTTATATAAATGTTATGAACAACTTGTTCAATTTGAGTGCCATCTGCCAATATTGTTACTGGTGTTTCAGATAACTTCCATTCGGTGGAAGTCTTATTGTTATTATGCTTTTCTAATAAAGACTTTTGGTTAATTAACAATTCATTTAAATTACAACTAGACATATCTGGAGGTGGTATTTTAACAAAATTGGCGAAGTTTGCCGTGAAATTATTAAGACTCTTATTTCTCTTAATAGCAACATTAATAACATTGTTAAATTCTTTTCTATCTTCCTCATTAAGAAATTTTTCATAATTAAGTGTAGACTCTAAAATAGAATTTATGGGACCAATAGAATTGTTAATTTCATGAGACATCATCCGGATTACTTTTTCGTATGCCTTCTTTTCCGTTTCTAGGGTTACGTTGGTAATTTCTTCAATAAAAATAAAATAACGTGTATGACCTTGGTCTATAAAATGTGATTTTTGGCAACGTATATTTTGTATCCCAGAAATTGTAATAACAGATTCTTCCTTATCCATTTGGTCTATTTCATGGAAGATTAAATGGTCTATTTCATTTACTTTTTTACCAACTACCTCATCGTTTTTTAGCCTAATAATCTTTTCAGCTGATGGGTTAATAGAATTAATATTCTTGTTTAAATCCATTAATATAATACCAACGGGAGAGGCTTTTATAATCTTATCTAAAAAATGGTATTGCTCTTTTTGTAACACACGTTCATCGCGTAACTTCTCTATCATGTTGTTGTAAACAGCAACCATAGAATCTAATTCATTACTCTTAAGGGGCACAAAAGTATTGCTATAATCATTGTCTTTAATGAGCTCTGTACCTGTAACTACAAGGTCTATAGGTTTTCTTGTTTTGTTGTAAACAATGATGCTAAAAACTATAGTAATTAAAAGGCCAATTTCCCCAAAAATAAGTAGTAAAGGGCGCTCCATAAAAAGTAAAACAATGAGGATACCTAAAAGTAGATTTAAAACGAAGAGCAGTAAAAAAAGTTGATGTTTTATCTTCATTTAATATCTAACTTTTGAGAAGACTTGTTTGTAAATAGTAATGTTTTCTTCTGTTAATTTTTTAAAACCCTAATATCATATTTTTCTAACCTTCTATACAAAGCGCCTCTACTTAACCCTAGAGCATTGGCTACTTTACTAATATTATGATTAAAGTGTTCTAGTGTTTTAATAATCATGTTTTTTTCAATCTCATCCATAGACATTTTTCCTGGGGTTGGAAGTTTGGTTTTGTCGGTTTTTGTAATATTGTTTTGTAACTGATTTTTAAAGTGCTCTATTTCAAGTATGCCTTTTTTATAAATTAAAGCAGTACGTTCTATAAGATTTTTAAGCTCCCTGATATTACCATAAAACTTAAGCTTTGATAACCATTTTAATGCATTATCGCTTATTTCTATACTATTAAATCCATATACTTCTTTGGTTTTATTTAAAAAATATGTGGTTAGTTCAGGGACATCTTCTGTACGTTCTCTTAAAGGAGGCAGATAAATGGTAATAAGGTTTAACCTGTAAAACAGGTCTTCCCTAAAAAGGTTTTTAGAAAGCATATCTTCTAAATCTCGATTTGTTGCGCATATCACCCTAACATCAGATTTTTTGGTTCTGCTATCTCCAACGACCGCATAGGTTTTGTCTTGTAAAACACGTAATAATTTAACCTGACTATTTAAACTCAAATCGCCTATTTCGTCTAGAAAAATGCTGCCTTTATTAGCAAGTTCAAACCTACCAACTCTATCATATTTAGCATCGGTAAAAGCACCTCTTTTATGGCCAAACATTTCACTTTCAAATAATGTCTCTGGAATACCCCCCATATTAACCTTCACAAAAGCTTGATTTAACCTCAAGCTATTTTTATGAATGGCTTCTGCAATAACTTCTTTACCCGTGCCACTTTCACCTAAGATAAGTACAGGCGCATCTGTTTTACTTATATTGCCTACGGTTTCCAGAATGGATAAAAACCCTTGAGATTTTCCTATAATGTTTTCAAAATTATAAGTTTTATCTAAGTCTTCCCTCTTTAATTTATTGGTTTTTGTCTTTTTTACTTTGCTAGACCCAATACTGGATTTTATAGTATTTAAAAGTGTTTTGTTGTCCCAAGGTTTGGTAACAAAATCGTATGCCCCAAGTTTTATACCTTCTACGGCAAGTGGTACGCTTCCCCAACCAGATATTAAAATAACTGTAATCTGATTTGATATTTTTTTTATCTTTTTTAGTAAGCTAAGTCCGTCTTTTCCGCTGGTGTCTATTGAGAAATTCATGTCCAGTAAAACAAGTTCTGGGTGTTCTTTGTTTATTTCTTGTAGTGCTTCTTTGGGTGAAGCAACAGCATTAGCCAAAAAACCTTCTTGTTTTAAGAAAAACAATAGGGAGGTTCTAACAGCTACATCATCATCTACAATTAATATCATGCTTTGCTATTTGTTTTAAGTACATAAATTGGCTAATTAACTTTGTTAAAAATAAACTATTTTAAATTTAAAAACGTAATTGATATGCTCTTTGAATTAAAATAATATCAATAACGTCAGTTCGAGTAATTTTAAGATGCGAAAAATTGTATCGAGAACCTTTACAAACTAAAATTATTTTTTTCGACACAAATTTTACTCATTTCAATCGTAAAAGTCACTCAAATTGACAGAATTTCATCAAAATACGAAATCGTTTAAAACGTACAATTTCTTATAGAATTGAGATGAAAATTATTCATCTTTTAAAGCAATTGCAGGATCTATGTTTGATGCTTTTATTGCGGGAAACATAGCAGCAAAAAATATAATTAAAAGAATAACAGCTGTAGCCAACAATGTTGCTTGTATAAAAATGGTTGACCCATGCGGAATCACTTTAAAATACCATAATTGTACCGTAAATATAAAACCTAATATAATACCCAATATGGCAACTAAAAGTGCTTCTCCTAAAATGATGCTATAGATTTTAGACTTAGTAGCTCCTACAGCTCTGCGTATTCCAATTTCTGAACGCCTTTTGGCAATACCATAATAGATAACTCCTATAAAACCGATGGCGATGTTTAGTAATAAAAAGGTTAATAGTAAAAATACATGCAGTGTCCGTTCATATTCTTCAGCATTTCCCTTTTTCTTCATTTTTTCAAATGATTTGATAAAGAATTTCCAATCTGCTTTTTCTGCTTCTGGGATGCTTTTTTCTGCTGTTTTCATTAATCGTTCTTCAATATTGGCAGGTTGGTTTTCAGATTTTAGTTTCACGGTTATTTCAATACCTCCAGCTAGATTCATGCCGAATAATTCTCCCGAACTGCTTGGTCGCTTAGCCATATTAGGGTCATTACGATAAAAAAATGAAGGGTTAGCTTTTTGAAACTCACCTGTACGGTAATCTTCACAAATACCAATAACTTCATAATTAGATTCATAACCACCAGGAAATTTTTGAGTTACAGTTTTTCCAATAGCAGGTTTTTCTTTAAATAAACTATCTGCCAATGTTTTTGAGATAACCAATGGGCGAAGCTTTAGACTATTATGACTCATATTAAACCAGGTGCCTTCAATCATTTTTAAGCCTATAACGGTGTTAAAATCATCGTCGGCACTGAACTCCATGCCTTCACTTCTTTGATCTTCAAAGAAAATAGGACGTGGAAAACTTCTTGAAAAGGAATAGGGTTGTGATAGGTTAGTAGAAAAACTAATACCCTCTACTTCTTCCATAGCTAATAAATTTTGTTTAACACGTTTAGCAGTTGCCAATAGGGCGTCCTTTTTTTCGATGTACCTAGGCCCTATTAAATCGTTGTCTGCATTTAAGGAATATATCTGGGAAGCTTTATCTGAAAATTCTAAAGGTTTCCAGTAGTCTTGATACATATTAACCAGTATGGTAAAGAAAAAGGTGAGTACAAAAAACACAATGCTTATTTGAAATAATAAAAAGAGATTGCGCTGTTTTCTGCTCCAGGTGATTTTAAATAGATGTTGTATCATTTTATAAGTCCTTTAATGGCGTTTACTACATTTAGTTTAGACATTTTGTAAGCTGGTAAAACTCCAGATATAATACCAAATATTATGGCAGAAATAAAACCAATAGATAGTACCCTCCAGTTAAGTTTAAAAGCTCCTACCACATCTCGTAAAGGATTGCTGTTTAATAATAAATCTTCCAGAATATTAAAAGCTAACAATGTAAGCACTATACTTAGAACACCGCCTAATAGTGCTAGTATGATGTTCTCGATTAAAAATTGGCGTACCAAGTGTTTGGTAGTAGCACCAAACGATTTTCTAATACCAATTTCTGAAGCGCGATCCCTTATTTGGCTACTGTTTAGATTTACCATATTTATTATAGGAATACTTAAAAACAAGATTGCCATAAGTATTATAAAGGTTTTAAATTTAGTGTCCGCTCTCATGTATTCTTTTTCTTGCTGTTCTACTGAAGGATTACTTCTTAAAACTTCAGTATTTAAGAAGGTTAAAGGAATAAGATGGTACATGTCATTTTGAATGCCTGGGCCATAATCTTTAAAGGCTTTTAAACTAACATCATTAAAGTCTTGGTTTGGTAAAATGTCTCCCATTAAACGGGGGTCTGGTTCTGCTATTACACTTTCATAATTTTTTTGATACCATGTAATAAGTTCTTTTTTTAAATGCTCCATGGTAGCACCATCTTTTAAATAAAAAACGATTATGTCGTCTCGTATACCTACTTTCATAATCACTTCTTCATGATCTTCTTTGGTTGTAATAGGAATCCAAACATCTGCAAATTCCCTACTTTTCATACCTACATCTTCTACTATGCCTATAACAGTGTAAGCTTTGCCATTAACATTTATTGTGCTTAAAAGAGCATCATCAGAATTAGAAAACAAGTTGGTTGCAGTATTAGCATTAATAACTGCAAAATTATTATGGCTTTTTACATCTTCATGCGAGAAAAAACTACCATCTAATAATTTAAAACGCATCATATCCCAGTAGCCAGCATCAACATATTTATAACTAATAGTAGTGTAATTACCTTTATGTAAAAAGCCATATTCATTATTACCTCTTTGGCCATAAATATTATTACCATTATTAAATGTCATACTTCCTACAGATTCTAATGTATTTTGTAATTGTTTATAGGTTTTATAGGTGTTACCTATATTTTCCATCATTTCTTCTCTTCCATAGAATTTGGCAAATGGCTCAGATAATCTTGATTTTGCAGGAAACCCTTCAAAGTAAACCATTTTTTTAGTGTCTTTTATGGGGTATACATTACCGTATTTTAAGTCAAAAACACTATACATAACCGTAATAAAAGCCAATGTAAAACTAATACCCATAAGGCTTAATGCGGTTACAAGTTTTCGTCGCATCATAACGGCGAACGCCATTTTTATATAATTTTTAAGCATGTTTTTCTTTTATTAAAATTAATCTACTTGGCTACCATCAAATAGTCTAATGATACGGTCTGTTCTTTCTGCTTGTTTTTCATCATGTGTTACCATAATTACTGTAGTGTTTTCAGTTTCGTTTAAGGTTTTTAGAATTCCTAAGATTTCATTACCCATAGCGCTGTCCAAATTCCCTGTAGGCTCGTCCGCCAGAATAATTTGTGGTTCTCCAATAATAGCTCTTGCTATAGCTACACGTTGCGATTGCCCACCAGATAGTTGTGTAGGGTAGTGCTTCATTCTGGCACTTAAACCCACTTTTTCTAATGCGGTAATGGCTCTTTCTCGTCGTTCTTTGCCATTCACGCCTTTTCTGTATAATAAGGGGAGCTCTACATTATCTATTACAGGAATATCTGGAATAAGATGAAAACTTTGAAATATGAAACCAATTTTTTGGTTTCTTATTTGTGCTTGTTGGTTATTGCTTAAAGCGCTAACATCCATATTGTCTAACATGTATGCTCCTTTTGATGGCTTGTCCAACAACCCTATAACATTTAACAAAGTACTTTTTCCGCACCCCGATGGCCCCATAATAGATAAGAACTCCCCTTTGTCAATATTTATGGAAATATTGCTTAAAGCCAAAGTCTCAATGGTTTTGGTAAAATATGTTTTCTCTATGTTTTGTAATGTAATCATGTATAGGTGATTAAAAGATTATTTTATTTGTGTTAACGATTTGCTTGTTTCAAAATCATAGATAGTGAGTAAGCGTATTCTGTAATAGGCTTCCCAGAAATCACTTAAGGAAACAATATAGTCTTGAATAGCTTGGTCTTTTTCATTAAGTGCTACGTTTAAATTCGTAGAGCTTTCTTTGCCAAGTATGAATTTGTTTTTTGAAATGTTATAACTCATTTTGGCTATGTTAGAAGACTCGTACGCAATAATGACTTGTTGTTTGTACATTTCAAATCGATCAACCTCAGTAATAATTTCGCGCTTAAAATTGCTGGTTTCTAAATCTACCGATTGCTTTTCCAAATCTTTACGTAATTGTGCACGTTTCAATCTAGATTTAGAGCGCCCCCAATCTGCTATGGGTATTCTGAATCCCAAGGAAATAGTTTGTTGGTCTTGAGTATTAGTGTATAAGTTTTGAAATTCTGAATCAGCATTAGTAAGCCCCAACGACATTGTTAATTCGGCATTAAAACCATTTTCAGCTTTAACCCTAGCAAGTTGGCTTTCAGCTTCTAGTAATCTTCGTTTATATGCCGTTATATCTGCTCTGTTTTCCATAGCTTCTTTAAGTGCAATTTCCTCATCAACCTGTATGGGTGGAATATCTGAAGGCACTTTGAGAATCAATGCTTGATTTTTTTGTAAATCGTTGTAACCTATATACTCCAAAAGGTCTAGTGTTGCGGTTTTTTTTCCAAGATTGGCTTGTGACATTCTTTTTTTTGCATTTACAACCTGTAATTGTATTTGTAATAGTTGTTGTTTAGAAACGGTTCCTAAATCATATCGTGTGCTATCTATTTTGAAGAGTAATTTATAATTTTCGAAGTTTGTTTTGGCTATTTGGTAATTACTTTGTGAGATAAGTAAATTAAAATACCTAATAGTGGTTCCTAATGAAGTTGCTTCTTTGTCTTCAACAAATTTTTTCTTTGATTCTTCAAATTTTAAAGGTTCAATTTTTTTATTCCATAAGAGCCTATTGTAGGCAAATAGTGGTTGATTTAATCTAATACTCACTGCCGTGGCGTTATAGCGCCTAAAATCGTTGGTTAAATTATCAAATCGAGCAAGACTAGAGTTTACTGAAATACTACCTCCCGTTAAAGGGATTTCTTGGTTTAAACTCAAGCCCACTCTTGAATTTATATTATTTACCGAGAGAAAATCTATAGAACCATCCGGTTGTGTAATTGGGAGATTATCTTTTGAAAAGTTTGGTAAATTACCATCTAAAGAGAGTTGAGGTAAATAGTCTGATTTAAAGGTTTTCCAATCCCAATAACTGGTTTCTTTTTGTGTTTTGGCTTGCAAAACACTGGGCGAATTGTCTATAGCAATTTCTATGGTTTGTTTTAATGATAAATATAAGGTGTCAGGCATTTTTTGGGCAGTAGCTGTTATTGGTATACAACCTAAGAAGAGACTCCAAAAAAATAAATTTTTATATGGTATGTTAATAGTAATCATTCTAAAATTGAGATTTCTTCGTGAACAAGCTCATTTGTCATATCAGAAATTATTATTTCATCACCTTCAGATAATCCATCAGTTATTTCAACATATTCAAAATTATTAAGGCCTGTTGTTAGTTTTATTCTTTTGGCCTTGTCTCCTTTAATTACAAATGCAGTTATATTTTTACTACCATTAAAGAAACCACCATTTTTAACTATTATAGCTTGGTCTTTAAACGAGGTTATGACATAAATATCTACTTCAAGATTTGGGCGTAATAAGTCATTTTGAGAATCGTTAATAGTTACACTAAAATTTACTTGACCTTGCGTTAAACTAGGCGATACTTGATTAATAATACCTTTTATTTTATTGTCATTTACTCTAACAATGACCTCACCTCCAACTCTGACTTTTTCAGAATGTGAGTCAGAAATATTACAGTTTATTTTATATCTGCTTAAATCGGCTAATTTGGCAATGGCTTCTTCTTTACCAACTCTTTTTCCTATATCTTCATTTATCCATGTTACTACACCATCAAAATCAGCTTTTACATCTGCTAGTTCAATTTGTTGTTCTAAGCTTTTAAGCTTTTTATCTGCTATACTGGCTTCTATTCTAATATTTTCTCTCTCAATACTAATATTAGATTCTTGTTGTCTAATCTTTTTTAATAATTGGGTATATTTAATTTTTGCCACTTTTAAAGAAAGTTCCGCTTGTTTAATAGCTTCTTTGGTACCGCCTCCCATTTCCTCCAAAATTTTAGCTTCTTTTAAATCTGATTCTAAATCTTTGATGGATAGTTCTTCAATTTCTTTATTGGTTTTAAGTTCACTTAAAGTGCGGGTTAATTCAAGTTGACGCTTTTCAGTATCGTTTGTTTTAATTTGCATGTTTTCGAGTAGTTTTGCATACTCGTTCAAAATGTTTTGCTTATCGAGTAATAGAATAGAATCGCCTTTTTTTATTGCTTCGCCCGTTCTATAAAAAACATCAATTATTTTAGAGTCAATAGAACTGTTTATAACCACCTCCAAACTGGGCTCTACAGTACCTCTTGCAGAAATGGTGGCTTCTATACTACCTATTTCTGCTATGCTTATTCTAACATCACTTTTTTTAACTTTTGGTTTTAGTGTAGCCCGAAAAAGAAAAAATATAGAGACAATTGCAATCGCAAGAACAATAAGTCCTCTATTCTTTTTGAGTTGACGATTTCTAATATCTTTTGAAGCGATTTGTTTGTCCATATTAATGAGAATAATAACTTGAGTATATAATTAGTACAAGTTTTGTAAATGAATACCAACCTCTATGCCAAAAACAATATGTTGTATATCAGCATGTTGTGATTCTTTTTAAAATAACAAATGTCCATTAATGGACAATGTGTATGATGATGAACATGACATTAGTAATTGAAATATAAAAACAAAAGTCTCGGAGAGTTGAAACTCTCCGAGATTTAAAATTATCCTTATGTGCCAGTGTATAATGCCAGCAAAAAGTGAACTATTAGTAATTGATTTTTAAGAGAGTAAATAGTAATTATTTTATTCCATTAGTCTTAATTCAAATTTCGATTTTTGCGTCTCGATTAATTTTCTTATCAACGCTATTAAGATTGAAATAGCAAATTCTACATGTTCAGAGTGTTCTATTTAGCCTCTTTTTTTAATAATTCTTTATATTTTTTGAATTCAATATTTTTGTTATCTAAAATTTTTTTTATTATTGAATCAGCATGATTTTCGAACATATTTTCTTTTCCAAGAGTAAAAGTTTCTAAAGCTAATTGAGTCATTTGCTTTTTCTCATGAGTGCTTAAAATGTATTCAAATTCTTTTTCTTCCAATTTCTCAAATTGTTTACAATAATATATTTATAACAAATATACTCATATGGCATAAATATTTCTGAAAACATAAACTTTCCAGGCTATTATTCCTATAAGAAATAATGTTTCTGGAAATAGTTACCTACTAAACTTTAGTTATTCTATTTTAATACTTTGTTAATTTATTTTTCATTAGATCCATGATGTATTTTAGGAGGTTTTAATATTTATTTTCTTTAAAATTTCGCTGAATGGATAATAAAAAACAAGATTCCGCTTAATAAATAATATTAAATCGCGGAAAGTATGTATATTTGAAATGATTTAGCGTAATAGAATATAAAGATGAAAATTATAGGTAGAAAGGAAGAGATAGAAGTGATGAGCTCATTCTTAACTAATAAAAGAGCTCATTTGCTAGCTGTAATAGGTAGAAGAAGAGTTGGCAAGACATTTTTGATACGTGAGGTTTATAAGAAAAAAATAGCGTTTGAAATGACCGGATTAAAAAATGCTGATCTTAATAATCAGCTTTTAAATTTCACTCTGCAAATTAACACGTACTTCCCTAGAGAGGAACAATATAGTAAGCCTGATAGTTGGTTATTAGCATTTAATTTATTGAGTAAGACCTTAAGCTATCTTAACACGGATCAAAAACCAGTTGTATTTTTTGATGAAATACCATGGATAGCAAGTAAAAGATCTGGTTTCATGGAGGCTCTTGCACATTGGTGGAATAATTGGGCGTCACAACAAAATATTATAGTAGTAATATGTGGTTCTGCTGCATCATGGATGCTAGAACATGTAGTCAATGCAAAAGGCGGATTGCATAACCGAATTACCAAATTAATAACATTGATGCCATTTACTCTATCAGAGACAAAGGAATTTTTGGAAGAAAAGCGTATTGAAATTAGCAATTATCAAATAATTCAACTTTACCTTGCTATGGGAGGCATACCGCACTATTTGGAACACATATCTAAAGGAAAAAGTGCAGCACATAATATTCAGGAAATGTGTTTTTCTAAAGATGGCATTTTAAATACAGAATTTGAAAACCTTTATCCAGCTCTATTTGATAATGCAGGAAATCATATTAAGATAATTAAAGCACTTGCAAGCAAATCAAGAGGTCTTGAGAGGCAAGAAATTTTAAAAATAACTGGAATGTCAGACGGCGGTTGGTTTTCAAATATTCTAAACGAATTAGGAACATCAGGTTTTATTTCAACCTATGAGCCATTAGAAAAGAAAAAGAAAGATACATTATATAGATTAACAGATGAGTATTCACTATTCTATCTTAATTTTATAGAGGATAAAAGCAAATCAGGCCTAGATAATTGGATGCGAATGAGCCAGAGCCAGGAATATAAAATATGGTGTGGTTATGCATTTGAAAATCTATGCATGAAGCATGTCGATGATATCAAAAAGGCTCTTGGGATTTCAGGAGTTCAAACGAATGTTAATAGTTTTTTACATAGGAAAGATGAAACTTATGAAAAAGGATTTCAAATCGATATGCTAATAGATAGGAAAGATGATGTAATAAATATTTGCGAGATGAAATTTTACTCCGACGAATTCAGTATTAGTTCTGAATATGCTAAAAATCTTAGAACCAAAAAGCAAGGGTTAAAAGTTGTTACAAAAACGAAAAAAATGGTTTACATTACCTTTATCACGACATATGGGGTCTTGGAAAATCAAAATAAAATTGATCTTGTCGAAAATGATTTTACAATAGACATACTATTTAATAGTTGAGATGATGTTTTCTAAATATTCATATTAAATTATCTTGTTTTATAATTAATACTATTTTATATTTGCGTCGCCTTTAAATAAAGGTAAAATAAAACAAAAGTTCTTATCATTTAAGTTACCTATTCGGTTACCCAGAGTATCTAAAAAAATGTAACTATTTGATTCATAAAAACATACTGGGAAAGGCAGTCTACCTGCCACAGTGTTCTGTTTTGGTTAAAGCTTGCCAATGCCAAAAACGGAAAAGCACCGCTTTATGCCAGAATCACAGTAAATGGCAAAAGAGCTGAGCTATCTCTGAAAAGAAAACTCTCCATTTCAGATTGGGATTCTAATAAAAGTAAATTAAAAGGCCTAAGTGATGAAACGAAAATAGTTAACAATTACATCAAACAAGTCAATTCTCAACTTTTTGAATGCTATCAGAAATTAAAAACAGAAAACAAGGCAGTAACCTCTACCATTATTAAGTCTTATTTTTTAGGAGAAGGAGAAAGTCAGTGTGCTTTGACTGATATTATTGAATATCATAATGAGCATATGAAATCAACATTACGTTGGGAAACTCAAAAGAATTATTTCACTACTCATATAGTATATATTTCTTTTTCTAAAGCAAAAACATAAAACAAATGATATGTTCTTATCTGAGCTGAATTATAAATTCATTATTGATTTTGAACGCTTTTTAAGGCATCAAAAGTCTATGGGTAATATATACCATCATGAAACATATAGAACGGCTTCGTAAAATGGTTAGTCTGGCTTATAAGATGGAATGGATAGATAAAGATCCATTTATAAAGTTTGAAGCCAAATATGAAAGAAAAGAAAGAACATTTTTAACTTTAGAAGAGTTACAATCCATAGAAAAGAAAACATTTACTATTCCAAGATTACAGCTTATAAAAGACTTATTTGTGTTTAGTTGTATACAGGATTGTCCTATGGTGATGTGATGCGTTTGACAAGCGATAATGTATGTCTAGGGATAGATAAAAAACAATGGATATATTCTGAAAGAGAAAAGACTAGTATTCCAGTTAAGATTCCAATACTATCAAAAGCCTTGAATATTATTGAAAAGTATCAAACGCATCCAAATTCAATAAATAAAAAAACATTGTTTCCAACCATATCAAATCAAAAACTAAATTCATACTTAAAAGAGATAGCTGATGTTTGTGGGATAAATAAGAACTTAACGTTTCATATTGAGAGGCATACCTTTGCAACAACAGTAACATTAAACAATGGTGTACCCATAGAAACTGTTTCTAAACTATTGGGGCATTCTAAAATCACGACTACCCAAATTTATGCAAAAGTGATTGAAAGAAAGGTGAGTGAGGATATGCAGAGGTTAGAAAGAAGGTTTTAGAATACTAAACGGTAGAAAATTTTTAATTAATCATTTAAACTATAATGTACCGCATTATGTAACCTGAGATTTGGTTAAAAGCGAATGGTCTTTCTTAAGCTTCTTCAAAAAATTTCTTCTCAAAAATTTCTTTGGCAACTGTAACGGAATACTCTTTGCCCGAAGCGACGATAGGAGCGAAGTGGGAATGTGTATGGAATGGTCAACCATAGTACTATTCACTATCGAAATGTAATGTCATTTTTTTCAATAACTCTGAAAGTTTTTCCTTTTCAATTTTATTTAACATACTTATAGATTCGTCTGCTTCATTAAATCGAATTTCAATAGCTTTATCAATCAATTTTATTCCTTTTTTTGTCAAACTAGCATTTTTAATCCTGCCATCATTTGCATCAGGAGAACGGTATATCAAATCTAATTTTTCCAACCTATCTAATAAAGCTGTCATAGCACCAGATGTAATTAATACATCTTTCATTAATTGTTTAGGAGTAAGTTCAAAAGGCTTCCCAGAACGTCTTAAAGTTGCTAAAACATCTAGATCTGTATAGTGAATGTTATTGTCCTGTAGCGCTAAACTGGCACTTTTTTCTAAAATTTTTCCTAATTTCAATATTCTACCAACTATTAACATTGCTGAAGCATCTAAATCTGGTCTTTCTTCTTTCCAATCAATAATTAAATTATCTAATAAGTCCTTTTTGTTTGCTATCATTTAAATAAAAATTAATAAATATATCTTTATATAAAGATATATTTTGTATTATTGCTTAAGCTATCTTGATGTAAAGATAGTTTAAAAAATAAATCAATTACAATTTTATGAAAGAAGAAGGAAAGTATTTAACTATTTCTGTAAAACTATTGAGTATACTACTGATAGTGCTTTGTGTACAAAGTTGTGCTTTAAAAACAGGAAATAAAGACGAAAAACACTCTAAAGTTCATGAACAAGATTCTATTGAAAAACCTGAGAGATTAGTAACAGCAATGGTAGAAGAGCTCATGAAGTTACGAGATATACCACCAGGAATGTCAGTTGCTGTTGGTCTTAAAAACGAAATTATCTTTTCAGAAGGATATGGATATTCAAATTTAGAAACAAAAAAGCCGGTTACTCCCAAAACACAATTTAGAGCTGCATCCGTATCTAAAATAATAACTGCAACTGCATTGGCAAAATTGGCGGAAGATGAAAAACTAAATTTTAATGATTTAGTAAGTAAATATATTCCAACATATCCTCAGACAATTGACTCTGTAACCATTAAACAATTATCAGGGCACTTATCCGGAATTCCTCATTATTCGAATAATGATAAAATTGAAAATCGCCATTATACTACTGTTGAAGATGCTTTAGGGGTTTTTTCTCATACGCAACTATTACATAAACCTGGTGATAAATACAAGTATAGTACTCATAGTTACACCTTATTATCAAGAGTTATGGAAAAAGCATCAAATAAAGATTTTCTTAGTCTTTTAGAGGATGATTTATTTAATTCCTTAGGTATGGTATCTACGGGGCCTGATATGCGTAAAAATCCTGGTGTAGAAATGACAGAACTATATAGTTTTAATGAAAATGGAATTAATAGAGGACTTCCTATAAAAATCAACAATCCTGAAGACCCTAGCTACAAATGGGCTGGAGGAGGATTAATTTCCACACCGACAGATTTAGTGAAAACGGCGAATTCTTATATGAATGGGTTTATCAAAAAAGATATTGTCGATATGATGTTCGAAACACAAAAACTAAATTCTGGAGAGGAAACTGGTGTGGGAATAGGCTGGCGTCAAAATTGGGATATGGACAATCGAAAAGTATATGAACACGCCGGTGGTATGGGCGGTGCTCGTAGCATAATATGTCTCTTTCCAAATCAGAAATTAACTATTTCTATTATGGGAAATGCAAAAAGGCCTAGGCGTATAGAAGAAACTGCTCATATGCTTGCTTTGCCGTTTTTGACATTCCCCTCTCCTTCAGTTCAACCTAAAGGTGTTGTTAAATTAGAGATTACTATGAATAGTAATGGAGAGAAGATTAAAAAGCATGGAACCCTTCTATTAGATGGTAAAAAGGACCATCTTATTATAGATAATGAGATAACCTATAAGCTCATCTACATGCAAAGAGAAAATAAGTACGCATTAATACATCCCCACGGAATATTGTATACAGAAATCTCATTAAGTAATGGTATTGTTTCTGGTAAAACAATGTATTATAAAAGTCCTAATATTACCAAACCATCAGAAAATCTACCTTTATTTGAATTTAATGGTGATTTAAAAAGCGAAAACTAAAATAAGTATGAAAGATTGGTATGAAATAGAAGGTATTGAAAAAATTGATTCTCCTTCTATTGTCTTATACGAAGAAAACTTGATGTATAATCTTCATAAAATAGTTTCTATGGTAAACGGAGATACTTCATTGCTTATGCCGCATATCAAAACAAACAAAATGCCGAAAGTAATAAATGCTATGATTTCCTTAGGTATTAAAAAATTTAAAGCGGCTACTATTGCTGAAGCAGAAATTGCTGCAAGTGAAGGCGCGGATAGTATTTTAATAGCACATCAATTAGTCGGTCCAAAAATTGAACGCTTTTGTTCTCTATTTCGACATTTTCCTACTACTACCTTTTCTACAATAGTGGATAACATCGATTCAATTGAAAAGTTGAATAAAGAAGCAACGAAGCAGATCCTGAAAATAGATATCTATATTGATATTAATAGCGGAATGCATCGTTCTGGTATTGAAATAGGTTTTGAATTGGATAAACTCATTCAAGAAATACCAAAATATACTTCACTTAATTTCAGAGGCATACATGTGTATGATGGGCATTTAAGAGCTACTGATTTTCAAAAAAGAAAAAGTAACATAGAAAGTGAATTTAGACCAATCAAAGTTTTATTTGATACACTAAAGCAAGCGTATCCAGATATAAAATTAATATGTGGAGGCACACCATCGTTCACATCACATATAACTGAAGAGCATCGAATTACTAGTCCAGGAACTTGTGTGCTTTGGGATTGGGGTTATAGTGAAAAACTAAAGGAACAGGAATATAAATATGCAGCTTTATTAATATGTCGCGTTATTTCAAAGCCTAAAAGAGGCATCATAACTATTGACCTAGGACATAAATCTGTAGGTTCAGAAAACCTTATTAACCAAAGAGTTAAATTTTTGAATTTAAAAAACTATGAATTAATTTCCCAAAGTGAAGAACATGGAATTTTACAAGTAAAAAATTGGGAAAATATAAAGGTTGGTGATGTTTACTATGGAATTCCATATCATATTTGTCCAACAATAAATTTACACGATGATGTTTCTGTAATTTCAAAAGGAAAGAAGATAGATCGTTGGAATATTACCGCTAGAAAAAGAAAAATTACTTTTTAAAGTATGGAAACTTGTCCTTAGAAAACTTTGGTCAAAACACGTAACAAATCTAATTATCCTGTGGATGATTAGATTTGTTGGCGAGGAGAAAAAGCTGCAATGAGCGTACATATTTTAGAGGTCTAGCAATACATATTCTTATCAATAATAAGATTTAAAGCTTGTTCAAGAATCTTAACGAGTTACAATGTTTTCTAAAATATAGCGATTGAGCCGTAATTATTTCCAAAGTTTTATGCAGCCTTGATTTATTAATAGTAACGATTTCAAATTCCAGTTCTAAATGTTCTTAAACAGCTCAAATCAAAAAAGGTTGAATAACAGCACAATTAGAGCAAGAGTATAGAAATTTATTTTTCTTAAATTTTATACTCTTACGGAAACCTTTACGAGAGTACTGAATATTAGAATTAAACGAGAAGTAAAAACACGAATGATTAATGACCCAAGTACAAAGGCTTCTTGTGAAGTACTAAACATTTGGGGAAATTTTACATAATATAGAATTATAGCTATCAAATAAACCTAAGAAGTTAATAAGCTGTAATTTCTTTTAACATAACTGTTGACGATATAGACCCAAAGGCACTATATCTAAAATTATGTGTAAATAGCCCGAAAAACGACTATACTGAATTACTATAAATTTGTACTATAACGTACCGCGTTATGTAACTTGAACTTTGATTAAAAACGAAAGTTGTTACTACAGTTTCTCTAAAGTTTCTTCTACGATTTTAATAAAAACACTTATTATGCGACGATGTGTGGAATGACTATAATATTGACTAATATTCTTACTTTAATTATGAATTAACTTTGTTATAAGATACATTCAACATAACTCCTTTTTTGTAACGGCTTACACGTTAAAGTTTCAAATTAGTGCTTTCGTACTAGCAAATTTTATTATCCAACAGCCAAAAAAGATTGCTATTCACCAACCTTTAATCGACGCGCTCTAATACTGGTGCCATTACCATCGCCTGACCATGAGCCCCAAACTGCAAATAGATTGCCATCTGGTGCAGCCGCAATAGCGGGAAAGACTTGATAGCTATCTGAGTTGCTATTTACTATAAACACATCTCCAATGAGTGTGCCAGTGGCTAACAAACGTCTCCCATATATTTCATCAGTACTGTCATTTGATGAAGCATCGCCTTGCCAAATTACAGCAACTCCACCTTGATTGTCATTGGCAATTCCAAGATTTTGATTTCCGCTGGTATTTTGGCTAAGTATAATTTCTCCAGTTAATGCGGTGCCATCACTGTTGTAGATTCGTGCCGCGATATCACTAGCCAAAGTTTTAGCGCTGCTGCATTTATCTGGATCTTCAAGGTGTTCCCAAACAATCACAAACTTTCCGTCTGCTAGTGTTGCAATATCTGGATTTTTTTGATCACAGATTTCGCGCGTGTTCACTTGCTCTTCCATGGTCATTAATGCAGTGCCTTCACTACTAAAACGTTTAAAAACAATTGCAATTCTTTCGCTATCAATATTTAGACTTTCCCATACCACGATAAAACCACTGGGGGTATCTGCGATTCTGGCTGTATTTTGCCATCCATCTATAACCGTATTTACCCGAAATTCGCCGTTACTTATGTCATTAAATTCATCATCGTAAACTCGAGCGTATATTTCACCTGCCTTTCCATCCTGGTCCGAACTCTCCCAAATAATCATCAAGTTACCATTGCTGTGATACGCCGCATAGGCTAGGTCTTGATTGGAGTTGGTTTCTTCATTAATCCTAAATTCGTCACTAACTTCATTACCAGAGCTATCATATCGTTGGGCATACACGCCAAAGCCACTACCATCTTGATCTTTGCTTCGCCATAAAATGATATGTGAGCCATCATCTGCAACCGCAACGGTTGGCTGGCTTTGAGCCAACTTGGTTTCTGTGTTTACCACAAATTCATTGCCCCATTTGGATCCATCTGAATTATATCGCTGAGCCACTACGGCATGTCCATCTCCATCCTGTCCTGCACTTTCCCAAACCACGATAGCCTTACCATCTGGAGCAATAGCTACTTTGGGATAGTTCTGATTATCCTCTTTATAGGAATTAACTTGAAAGTCATTACCAATAAAAGAGTAAGTAGCACTACTTTCCTCGCCATTCTCCTCATTATCGTCTTTATCTACCGCGTCAATATCATCTTCATCGGCCATCTCAACATTGTCTTTAGAGCAGGAAGTGAACACAAAAATAAGGCATATAACAAAAATTAATCTTTCCATAATTATTTAATCTAATAGATTTGGTTTCGATAAATTTTGTAAATAGTATTCATAGTTGTGTGTCGTTCGTCGAAAAATCGACGAACGTACTGAAATTATTGCAGTTCATCGATTGGTTAATATTTGGAAACAAAATAGTTTCATGGCTATAATTTCACAAATAAGCTAAACATTTCAATTAATAACTTAAAAAGATGTTTTAATATTTAATCATCCACTGGATAATCAAATATTAAAAATGTACTATAATATTCTGCGTTATGTAACTTTGCTTTGGTTACATCATAAAAATAGAAGGTCTAGTAGATCTTTTATTTTTTGAGCGAGTTGTGGCGGTGGCAAAGTTGTTACTACTGTTTCTTGAAAAAATTTATTCTAAAAGTTTCTTCTACAATGTTAATGGAACACTTTTTATGCGACGACGTAGGAGGGAAGCATAATGTGAGTGGAATAGATTAAATACTAAGATCTCTGTTTATTAATCAAAACAATAATTAATTATCGTAAAACAATAATTAATTACTATATTTGCATTATACATTAAAAATCACTCAAATGAATAAAGCAAAATCTATTGCAAAAATCTTATTTTTTACAACTCGGTTTTTAGCAATTATCTATTGTTGTATTACCGTCTATTCAATACTATGTCTAAGTACAGGTTTATCTACAACTATACATAGTGTTAATCAAACATTAGATATTTTATACCCATTTACACAAAACTCAATACTTAGTATTGATAATAATTTGACGTATATGATTTTTGAGTTTATTACACCTCTTAGTCTTTATAGTCTCTTCTTTTTTTTATCTAGTAAAGTCTTTAAAGCTTTTTATCAGCCAAAGTTGTTTACACAATATGGAATAACTCAACTCAAATTATTTTACCTCTCAAATATTATGATACCTATACTAATTACTTTACTCTCAAGTATTTTTATAGAAATAGAATCTTATATTTTATTATTAATAATTGTCCATTTTGTACTAGGCATATTTGCATATTTTATTCATGAAATATTCAAACAAGGACTGCAATTACAAAATGAACAAGACTTATTTATTTAATCATGCCAATTATAGTAAACATTGACGTAATGCTAGCCAAGCGTAAAATGCAAAGTAAAGAGCTGGCAAAAAGATTAGATATTACACCTGCTAACTTATCAGTTCTTAAAACAGGGAAAGCAAAAGGAGTTCGCTTTGAGACTTTAGAAGCTATTTGTAGAGTACTTGAATGTCAACCAGGGGATTTGCTTGAGTATGTAGAAGAATAACCATCACACATAATATATGATTTTTAAAATGCACCTAATAGGAGCATAGATTTTTAGTGCCAAATTTTAATTGAAAATATGATAAATACGCTTAAAATACACAACTTAAAGAAAACCTATTCAAATGGGGTAAAAGCTATTGACAATGTATCCATAGAAATACAAAATGGTATGTTTGGATTATTAGGTCCAAATGGAGCCGGAAAATCGTCTTTAATGAAGACTATAGTTGGTTTGCAAAAACCTGATGATGGCAGTATACTATTTAATGATGCAGATGTAATTGAAGATTCAGAATTTCTAAAAAAGCAATTGGGCTTTCTTCCTCAGTATTTTGGAGTATACCCCAAAGTATCTGCATTTGATTTGTTATCACATTTAGCCATCCTGAAAGGGGTTCTAAACAGTAATGAAAGAAAGAATCAAGTCTTAGCACTTCTTGATAAAGTTAATTTATATGAACATCGTAAAAAAAACGTACATACCTTTTCTGGAGGAATGCGCCAACGATTTGGAATTGCACAAGCTTTATTGGGCAACCCTAAAATAATAATAGTAGATGAACCTACGGCTGGATTAGACCCAGAAGAACGCAACCGTTTTAATAGCTTATTAAGTGAAATAGGAGAGGATATTATAATCATTCTATCTACGCATTTGGTAGAAGATGTGCATAACTTATGTTCTAAAATGGCGATTATAAATAAAGGAAATATCCTAATTCAAGGTAGCCCTACAGATCTTATCAAAGAACTAAATGGCAAAATTTGGAAGAAGCAAATTCATAAAAATGAACTTGATGATTTTAACGCCAATTTTAATGTGATTTCTTCACAATTTATAGCTGGAAAAATGAATATTCATATACTATCTGATACTCCTCCATATGATGGCTTTGAACCTGTCAATACATCTTTAGAAGATGTTTATTTCTCAACTTTACTTAAAAACGAATAGGTTATGAATACTATTTTTCTTTTTGATATAAAAAGCTATTTTAAAAGACGGGCATTCATTCTTATTTTACTATTAATCATAGTTATAGGTTTTTTGGGAGGGATGAATGCTCAATTTTCGATTAGTGATACTATTTTTAGAAATTCTCCTTATCAAATAAGTTTTATCCTTTCTCTTGTAAGTTTAACAACTATTTTTTTTAGTACATTATTCACTTCTCAATTGCTTTTTAAAGAAGTAGATTCAAATTTTGAATTCTTATTATTTAGCACACCTTTAAAAAAGAAAACATTTGTTTTAGGGCGCTATGTTGTTATACTTTTGCTAAGCTACCTATTTGTATTGTTACTATCTATTAGTTTCTTATTTGGTCAATATTATGGAGAAACCTCAAATAATGTAACTGTGTTCTCATTAATTCACGTTATCTATCCTTTATTCATTTTCGGTTTTATAAATACCTTTTTTACAACTGCTATTTTAAGTTATATAGGATGGATTTCTAAAAACAAATTGTTTGTATATATAACCGGTTTATTACTGTACGTTATTTATATCATTTTACAGCTATATTCAAATTCCCTTTTGGTATCACAACTAATGCCACAATCTGATGAAGCTAAATTTATTTCAGCATTAATTGATCCTTTCGGGCTATCTGCATTTTTTCATCAAACCGTAAATTGGTCAGTTTTACAGAGGAATACAGAAATGGTTTCTTTGACTGGCGTTTTTTTAATAAACAGATTGGGTGTGTTTTTAATTTCAGTATTTCTACTGTTTTTAAGCGTCAAAAAATTCTCTTTAGATAAAGTTTCAAAACCCAAAAGAATAAAAGTTAAATCAACTTTAAAAGCCTCTAAAAAAGGCTTATTGTACGGTCCAATAAAAACGGTTTATAATTTAAAAACAAAACTGCAATCGCTCATTTCCTTTACCAAGATTGATCTTATTTATATTGTTAAAAGTATTCCTTTCGTATTAATCATTTTAATACTCCTATTTGTATTAGGAATGGAAATACCCGCAGAAATTGACAAAGGTTCAAGAATTCCTGAACACTATGCTACATCTGGCTTAATGCTCCAAATTATCAATCAAAATTTTCATGTAATTTGCGTAATTGTAGTTTTGTTTTATAGTCATGATATATTTTGGCGAAGTACTACTGCAAATTTTAATGCCCTTGAAAACACTACCGCTAATAGTGAAATAAGATTTCTTTCTAAATGGTTAACACTCTCTATTATTGTTGTATTATTTAGTGTTTTAATGCTTGCAGAAGGAATACTGTTTCAACTACTTTATGAATATTATTTGATTGAATGGAGTGTTTATAAAGATGTTTTTATATTTAACACACTTCCTTTAATTCTTTTGAGCGGTATTTTGTTACTAATTCAAGAAGTAATTCATAAAAAACATATTGGCTTAATAGCTACATCATTATTTGCTTTAGCAATGGCAACACCAATTAGCGAAATATTAATAGAATTTCCACTACTTAAATTTTTAAATACTATTCAACTTAATTATAGTGATATGAATGGGTTTGGGTTTTATAAAAATGCATTTGTGCTAAGGTTAGCTTTTGGTTTTTCCGCAGTATTAATTTTAATTACATTATTGCATTTTTTCAAAAAACAGCTTGTAAAAAAACATGTCACCATTATACTTTTGCTTTTAAGTGTATTTGCTTTTTATTCCGGATCTGAGTTAATAAATGGTTCTATAATTAAAAATGAAGATTCAGAATTGCAAGTAAGAGCCGACTATGAAAAACAGTTTAGAGCATATGAAAATTTAGCTGTTCCAATAATTACAGATGTAAAGACAACCGTTAACCTGTATCCAACAAAAAATAGATATACTATTCAAGGACAATATATTTTAGAGAATAAAACACAGAAAAGTATACATAAGGTGGTAGTCAATTTTCCTGATGATTTTAACATAAAAAAAGCAACATTACTAATTGGCGATACATCTATTGATGTAAAAAATACAACAGAAGTAATTGTATTAAAAAAAGGATTGAAGCCTAACGAAAAAGCAATATTTAATTTCAAGACTTCATACCAATGGAAAGCTGTAAATGGTCATGAACCATTTAATGCGATTATAGGTAATGGTTCCTTTATGAGGATTAGTAGATATTATCCTCAATTTGGATATCAGAAAATTCACGAAATACATAAAAAGTCTATCAGGAAACAGTTTAATTTAAAAGGAAATGCTACTAAAAAAATAGATTTTAATAGTCCGAAATCTATAAATAATAGTTTTATAAATTTAGACATGACTATTTCTACATCGTCAAATCAAATAGCAGTTGGAGTAGGAGAACTGGTTAAAAGTTGGAAAGAGAATAACCAAAATTACTTTCACTATAAAACAACAACTTTAATTCCGTTTCATTTTGCAATAGCATCAGCAAAGTATGCTGTTAAGAAAGACATTTATAATGGTAAGAAGTATGAAATTTATTACCATCCATCACATCATGAAAATGTAGAACACTTATTAAAAAACGCAAAATTGACAATGGATTATTGCGAAACAAATTTTGGTAAATATCCCTTTGAAACAATACGATTTGTTGAAATTTCAAATTTCACTAAAGGATTTGCAGCAACAGCCTATCCAGGAACAATTTATGCTGTTGAAGATAAAATGTTTCATTCGAATATAAAAGCTGATAAGCAGCAAGATGTTATTAATGAACTAGCAGGTCATGAATTAGCACATATTTGGTGGGGAACAAGTCAAATTTTTATAGATGAAAGAGTTGGAGGGGCTATGCTTATAGAAACGCTAGCTATGTATGTAGAAATAATGCTTCTTGAAAAAATGTATGGAAAAGAAAAAGTATGGGATCGATTAAAAATGCATCTTACTATTTACAATAATTCAAGAGGCTTTAAAACAGAAGAACCCTTATATAAAGTAAAAAACAATAGTCCCTATATTTCATATAGTAAAGGTGCTATAACCATGTATAATTTAAAGGAGTTAATAGGAGAAGATACCGTAAATAAAGCACTAAAAATGTTTTTAGAAAAGAATAAATATCCAAATCTTAAACCAATTAGTTCAGATTTTTTAAATGAATTGTATACTGTAACTGATGAAAAATTTCATAGTGAAATCAAGAAAATGTTTACCGAAGTAAATGATTTAAAAATTGACTTTGGAGATTAAAGTATCTTGTAATTCAAGTTTAAATTAACAAGGTATTATCTTGTTGTCGGTTGTTTTTTCAATTGTGTTTTAATTATTTTTTCCGTGTCTGTGTCAAAAATTAAAATACCTTCATTGTTACCATCTAATTGTTCAATTAGTTTACCTTTATTATTCCAAACAGAACTCTTTCCTGCACAATCATAATTACCTGATTCTCCTACAAGATTAGACATTACTGCCACCATTTTATATTTTTTTGCAATATCTGAAATTCGGTTTATATCTTTATCTACTCCATTTGTTGAATTCAGAACGCTTGCAATATAAATATTAGCTCCATTTTTAAACGCTTTTTCAGAATGTTCAGGTATGGATGTTTCATAACATATTGCAAATGCTAGTTTATTATTTTTAAATGTAATTGGGTTTAGATTTGTTCCAGACACAAAATAATCTTCTTCTCCTGGGTGTAGATACTCTTTAGAATAAGTCATTCTAGATTTATTAGGTTGAAATAGTACCATACTGATACAAATACCATTCTCGTTTTTAGTTGGTAGTCCAATACCAATTATAATTTTATTTAAATCACTAATTTTTTGAAACCCATCAAATCTTTTGTCATCCTTTGTGGTTGCTAATTCTTTTGCCAATTCAGGTTCATATCCTGTCAATGAAAGTTCTGGGAAAACTATGATATCTGAATCGTTTTGAATAGAAAGGTTAATCAACTTTTTATGATTTTCAATATTCTTTAGAATATCTCCTTTAATTGGTGCTGTCTGTGCAATACAAATTCTCATTTTAAATATAGCTATTGTTGTACGTTCGTTTCTTAATTTCTAGATATTATTGTTCTACACTTTTAATTCTAGATCCTTATAATTAAAAGCCATAACATAAAAATTAATTCTCCCATTGTAAAAACAAATAAGAATTGTGTATTTATTTCAGGAAAAAAAAAGGAACTCAAATTATCAATCCCCCAACTTAAACCAGCAATTAATAAAATAACTCCAAATAGTTTTGGTATATAAGTCGCTTTATAAGCTAAATAACCAAGTAAAATTAAATAAACTCCAAAAATTATTAAACCAAAACTACCTTCAACTCTAAAGGCTTTTATATGTAGCAATATACTATCGTTTATTTGACCAATTCCAGTATTCTTTAAATGTTCTATAGATTTAATAATACTTAGTATTGCAAGCAGATTATACAATGCAATGAAATACATGGCTACATATACTAACCTAAACCAAGCGGTTAATAGTGATAAACTTTTATTTACAGGTTTTAGAATATATATAATGCCCATGATGCTACAATGTCTGCAATTAGGGTTAATAGAATTAGAAAGATAGCAATAGTAAATAAGTGTTTATTGTTTATAATATTTTCAGCAGTTATTGTAGCATTTTTAGAATCTATAAGTTTAGGGAATATTGAAAACTCTGCAAAAGGAGTTGTTAAAACCATAACAAGCAAACTTAAGCCAGCAATTAATGCCGCTTTACCCAGTGATATTTCAGTCTTATTACTTATTGGTTTCATAGTCGTTTTTACTAATTTATTTTATTTCAGTTTCTAAAACAGTCGAATTAAATCCTTTGAAAATTAGCCAAAGGGGAAGAAATAGTTGAATCAATCCTATTGGAAAAAGCATATTTATACTAATACTATTTCCTGAAATTGAAAATAACATTTCAATAAACATTAGAATTACAGCTAATACCCCAACAATAGAAATAATATTTGGAATTAATTTGGACACGTACAATGTATAGTATAAAATAAAAACTGGGAAGCAAGAAATGAGTAGGCTCAAGTGGTGTGACCACCAATGCTTTTTATAAAATATGGTACCTAGAGTATTTAATAAATCAGAATTGTCAGTTCCATTTTTAGTATACTCTAGACTTAATTCCAACATAGATAGAACACTAATATTGTCAATAGATATTGATATAAACCCTAGTATGCTAAATGCTAAATATAAAAAAGCTAAAGTGATACTATATTTTTTAAAAATTGGTAATAAAATTGCAGCTATGACAACGGACGTTATGCCGCTTAAAAATAAAAGTAAGATAGAAATAATAATTTCATTTGAGTTTGCAGAAGTGGTGTTTAGAAAATCATCTGAAAATAGTACAGGACCTTGTAAAAATTGATAGACTATAATACCTGTTGTGAAAATGAATAGAAATAATAGTCCTGCGAGTCTTCCAATTTTTATGTTTGATTTCATATTTGAATTGATTATTTGATTGATTTATATCACGTTATAAACTATGAAATGTTATAAAAGTGTATGAGTTTCCAAATTGCACATAACAACGAATAGACACACTAGTTCTCTTATTTTTTACTACATATACATCATATAGTATATTAATCTATTGTTTTTTAAGATAGTTCTTGCATTAATATAAATATTTTATCCAAAACTATAATCAGCTTTAGTCTTTACCTAATACGTATGTTTTAAAAACATATTTCCATGGTGTAAAAATTAGAGGAATAAGCATAATTATAAAAATTTGCGCCCAACCTTCTACTCTTGTGCCAGCAATATTTCCGTTAACCCATAATGGGTAAGCAACAAAATATAACCAAAGCCCTTTATAAAAGAACATAAAGAGCATAATAGGTAACATTTTCAGAGTGTGAAAAATTCCCAAACCTGATAGTGTTGTATAAGCAGCTATAGAACACCACGCGATTGCAATTGTAGCATTCCAGTCGCCTTTATGTGTGATTAATTGTGTCCAGGCATCTTTAGCCGCGAAAAAGAACATAAGCGCAAAAAATAGTTTCAAAACATACACTTTTATTGGCCAAACTTCTTTATGTTTTGCGGAAGGGTGAAAAAGACTTTTAATAGAATTCAATATCTGCATCTTGAAGTAAGTTGATTTCTTATATTGACGAATGTGATTTAAAAATGTTACATTCTTAGGAAGATTTAAATTGGATACAGTGTTTACTTTTCAAATATCAAGTTTTCTAAGTATCTAACAGCTGATGCTATTAAGTTCTTACGATTCCTTGCCTTTTCTTCAAAATTATCAAGAGAATCTCTGTTCAGTTTTCTACCCTTTATAAAAACAGTTGTAGGGTTTTGTAATGCAGATAAATTTAATAATGGATTATTATCTGTTACTATTAAGTTTGCAACTTTACCAACTTCAATGGTTCCCATATTATTCATAATCGAATGTGTTTTTGACGCATTCACTGTCGCTGTTCTTAGTACTTCATAATTAGAAAGTCCAGCTTCTTTGTAAAATGCAAGTTCTTGATGTATTGAGAATCCAGGAATAGTTACGCCAATTCCAGCATCGGTACCACAGATAATAGGTGTTCCTACTTCATGAAGTTTTTTAACAATTTTTAAATGAAAATCATGTTGTTTTTTTATAGTCTTAACAATAGTAGAGTCCTTTAATTTAGTATTATCCCATCTTTCAAATTGTGCTTTACTATCCGTTTTTTTTATAAGCGGATTCATAAATTGAAGTTTTTCTGATTCCAAAATTTCATCATCAATAAGCATTTGATAAATATTATTGTAACCCGTTAAAGTGGGACTAAAAGCACTGTGTTTTGATTTTTCGAAACTATTAATAACTTCATTTAATTTCAATGTATCCAATCTATAGTTTAATGGTTGCTGTATAATTTCCTCTGCATGTTCTATAGATTTTACCTGTTGATTGAAATGATAAGAATAAGATACTTTTTGTGATGGATGTGCAACGATATCTATATTAGAGATTGCTGCTTGTTCAATAACAGTATCGAATATATCTTCTGTTAAGCCATAATAGGTTTTAATAAAGTCGTATCCTCTCTTCTTGTATGAAACCACTTTCTCCCTAGCTTCATTGGGATTTGTTAATTGTAAATTATCATCTCCAATAAATTCTGGACCTGTGAGTTTAGGTCCGGTTGTAAAAAATAGTGGTGAAATAATTTCATCATTATTTACATCTTCTTTAATTCTTAAATGCATTGGCATACCCCATAGATTTCGAATTGCCGTAACGCCATTAGACAGATATAGCCCTAGTTCATATCTATCCCATACATGAACATGCATATCTATAAGACCTGGTGTTAGATACTTGTTTTTTGCATTAAGAATTTCAATTCCTTTAATTTCAATACGGTCTGCAATTTTTTGAATTATTCCATCTTTGATATATACCATTTTATCAACTAAAATAGTGTCTTGAGTCATTGGAATAATATTCACATTGGTAATAAGATATGAATCATTATTTGCAAACGCATTCTTTTTGACTTTCAAGTATTTTGTATTTTGCACTTCTATAAATACCATGATAACAATAGATATTAATAAAATTCCAATAACTATGATTATGAATTTAAGAATTCGTTTTGCTATTTTCACTTTATGTAGACCATATGACATATTGGAGGTGGGCTTAATCTCGTTTTATTCTTTCTCTAATACTTTCAATTTATCTTTTGCAAGTGAATCTTTATTTAAAGAAATGGATTTTTTGTAATTTTTAATAGCCTTCTCTTTATCTCCACTCTTTTCATAAAAATTCCCAAGCGAATTATATACTTGATGATTTTCAGGAAAGTTAGTTACATTCAATTGAAGTAACGCTTCTGCTTTTTTTAGCTGCTTCATATCTAAAAATCGATTTCCCATTTTATTAATAAAATTACCGTAGGGTTTAACACCGTAACCAATTGTTTTAGATACTTTTTTAAAGTGATTGACAATCAAACTTTCAACATCCGTTTCTGGGTTATAAAAAACATTCCCATCAATTTTTAAATCGTAAAAATCAAATATAAATCGTAAAGCATCATATGTACTAATTAGCGGTGAAGAACCATGCGTGTCATTTTCATAATATTTTCCTTTAAATTTTAGCTGGCTCTGAGTATTACTGCTCAGCAAGACATTAAGTTTTAAAATAGAACGTATATGGAATGTTTGATCAGACTCGTCTTCCTCTACACTATTGATATCCATATCTTTAGGTAATGTATTTGCAACCCCTAAAAAAAGTGTTTTATTGTTAAACTTTCCATCTAATTTGCTATTCTTTAATTCATTTAAAAGCTTTTGATTATCCCACCACATAGCGGGGTCTATAGCTATATAAGCATTAAATAAATTAGGTTTTGTAATGAGCGTATGCATCACCAAGAGCCCTCCAAGGGAATGCCCTATAAACATTCGGTGAGGTGCTGTAGGATATTCGGATTCAATTTTAGGTATTAATTCTTTTTCTATGAATGAAATGAACTTTTCTCCTCCCCCAAAATTAGCAATTGTAGTGCTATCGATAGAAGTATCTTTGATTTCCTTTTTGGGAGTTAAATCTCTACTTCTATTTGTATTGGTAATACCCACGATAATACATTTAGGAAGAATATTATTATCACTTTTTGAGCTTAAATTTTCTATCATCCCAACAACAGAAGAAAAATGAGCATCACCATCCAACAAGTATATAACAGGATATTTCTGTTTTAGTAACACACCATCCACCTTATCTTTAGGAACATGAATCCACACTTTTCTTTCCTCATTTAATATTTTGGAATATATACTTTCTATTTTCCCTATATTGATATCATTATTTGATTGCGCATTAATATTAAAGCAATAGAAGCATAGAATAAGGATTAAACATGATTTTTTCATTTTACGGATTGTTTTATCGATTGTGGAAATTACATGATTTTTTTTATATAACAAATTATGCAGTTTTTCTCAATTTTTTGTTATCCATATATTTTTAAGATACTTATTCTTCAATCATTTCTTGTTTAGGCCATTTGCATGCTAAATAAAGTATTATTATGAGAGCGATTATTTCTATTGTCGCGAAAAATATATATGAAATAGGGGGATTAGTAAGCCCTCCAAAGATGACATAAATAATAGAAATTGGAACAGCAATAAAATTGCATATTCTATTCCATTTTCTGGATAATATTCTGGATAATAAAATTAAAATAATGGGTATTTCTAATAAAATAGAAAAGGTAAGCACTGCTCCAGAGGTTAGTTCCTTACTAGCTTGTTCCAATAATTCTAGATACCCAGGTCTTAGCATACCCATAATATCGGCATATATCATATTAATAAGTACAAATATCCAAAGTGTTGATAATACTATTTTACTTTCAATAGGTGAATTTTTCTTTTCTGTTTTCATTATTATATTGTTTTTGTAATACAAAAATGAGTTGATAAAAAAAACAAGGCTTGATTAATAAAGTCAATTACTTGACTGAAAAATTCATTCTATAAATAGTAGGGCTAACGCTATATTTTTTCTTAAAAGCTCTAGACAAATGCTCGGGGCTACTAAAACCACACTCGTATCCAATATTACTAATAGAGTCTTGAGATACTTTTAATAGAGTAGCTACCTTTTCTATTTTTTTGTCTACGATGTAAGCATTAGGCGTTGTTTTGTAAACTTCTTTAAATTTTCGATTGAAGGTTGATATACTGCAATTAGTTACCATTGCTAAGTTTTCAATAGATGATGTTGTATTAATATGGGCGTCTATTAATTCTTTGAAAGTAAAGGTTCTTTCTGAAAAAAGACTTTTTGTAATTTGTTTAATATCCTCAGCATTTTCACTTTGAAGTAATAGAAGAATGATTTCTTTTAATTTCAGTTTTAAAATGTTTTCTGTTAAGGCTTCTTTATTTTTAAACAATTGTAAAACCCCATCAAAATAATGTTTTACAAAGCTTTTAGAAGCAGATTGAACAACATACTGTGTTACAGGAGTTTCTAAATCCTCCCAAAGTTCAGGTTTAGTTCCTTGAAAAACTTGATGCAATAAATCTTTACCAAAGTGTACAATTATTGAATCTATAATCCCTTTTGGTTGTTTAGAAATCATTGAGCCTGCAGTTAATCCGCAAAGCGAAAGAATGACTTGTTCTGGTTTTGCAACAATGTTTTCAGATTCAGATAACGGCTGTCCTTCTCCTTTTAAGATGTAAACAAAACAAGCTTCATTTGGCAACGGAAGCGTTTCTTCCATAGGTGTTGTCAGACTTATTTTTGTAAATAAAGGGCAGTCAAACAGGGTTATCGTTTCATGAGATTTTATCATTTTCAGCTAAATTAAAATATGTTTTTTAAGCCCATAACTTAAGAGGAATTAAGTTCCAATAGGTTAATATTATTGTCCATTGAAGAATAAATAGAATTGCAATTACATCAATTTTTAATGGTTTATTTTTTCTTACTTTAATCAACCCAAAAATCATTGCTAAAGGTATTATTCCAGTTACTACCGTTAATAAAACATTTCCAACTGTAACGTCACCTAAATTAAGGATGGACTGCGTTAAAAGAAAAGGTATTGGAATTAATAAACAAGCTATAGCACTAAATGGAACTGTTAGTATTTGATTTTTCTTAAATAATTTGTTTTGAATTAGAAGATAAAAACCTCGGCTTATTACTAATATGATGCCTACAAGACCAAGTATAAAACTCAGCCATAGCATGCTTAAATAAAGAACACTTACTTTTTCATACGTTACTAAACCATTACTAATTATTTGTTTTTTATTTTCTTCATATAAAACGTGAGAAGCTTTTACCTTATTTTTCACCCTAAATAAGTTTTTACCAAGTGGTAAAAGGTAATAGCTTTTCTTTTGAAGTGATGCCATTTTTAATTTATTATCAACCGCATTTACTTTTATTGAATTAAAAAGTAAATCAAAGTAAGAAGACACCTCAAATCGAATAGGGTTTAGTCTGTAAAAACCATAATAATCTTCTATATTATTTGGTAAACTGTTTTTGACTTCTTGTTTTTCGGGTTTTTCAATTTTTAAATAATCAATGAAAATTTTGTTGAATTTTTGATAGTTAGCTATTTCGCTATCCATATTAAAACTGATAAAAAAGGCCTTTTTCTCTTTTGGAAACACATGAAATGTTGCTCTATAACCAATTATGTTTCCACTATGATAATACCCTAGAACACCATGTCTGTCTGTGTGATTAAATCCAAATTGATAACCTCCATTTAACCCATGTTTATTAGCATCTGTTGTTGTGGGTTTGCCCATTTGGTTTAATAGCTCTTTTTTTATAAATGGTTTTTCATTTATACTTCCATTGCCCAATAAAAACTTAGCCAGTAGAGCCATATCATGTCCGGTTGTAGTAAACTGTCCAGCTGCTCTAATATGCATAGGTACATTTTCTTGAGTACTTCCATCTTCAAAATGTCCCATAGCTAAGCTCTCGTCTGCATTTTCCGTAGTTTGAGAAACAAATTGAAAAGTACTATGCTTCATTCCTAAGGGAGTTAAAAGGTTTTCATCTAAATAGCTTTCATAGGATTCTCCTGTAATTTCTTCTATAATTATCCCTAAAATAGTGTATCCAATATTAGAGTAAGAAAATCGTGTGCCTGGTTTGGTTCGGACTTTTAATACCGATACATCTTCAGAAACAATAGATTTTAGAGGTGTGGTAGAGGTTATTTTTGTACTAAATATTTGCCATAATTTTGCGTCTTGCAATCCAGAAGTATGATTTAGTAAATCCCTTACGGTAATAGGGTTTGTTGTTTTCCAAGGATTATTCAACTGCAGATTAGGCACAATAGTATTTACGGGTGCGTCAATAGTTAACTTGTTTTGACTAGATAATCGAAGAATACCCAATGCAATAAGTGTTTTTGTTACCGAACCAACTTGTACTTTATCAGTACTACTCAGTTTTTCTTTAGAAACAATATTTTTCAGACCAACTGCTCCTGTTGTAATTTCCCCGTTTGAGACTGTAGACCATACCGCTCCAGTTAAGCCTTGACTAATAAGTGTTTGTTCTAATTCTTTTTTAAGAATTATATCTTGTTGCCCGTTTAACAAGAAATTTGAACATAAAATAAGGGCTACCAAAAAATATTTAGACATAAAAACCTGTTTAGAATGATGACGACTCTTATTTCTATTTGTTACAGGTTAACCGTTCATTAAGGGTTTTATACTTGCCTTTTTATGACTAAAATCAAGACCTTTTTAACAGTTCAAAAACACGGTGTTTATAGCTAATCCCAATAGGGATTTCAATATTGCCTAGTTCAATATCTTGATTTGTAAAGGCTGTTATTTTTTTAGAATTAACAATATAAGAACGATGGGTGCGAATGAAAAAAGGAGGAAGCATGCTTTCAAAAACACTTATTTTTTCTTTGGTAGTGATGGCTTCTTCAGAGGTATGAATTCTAACATAATCTTTTAAACTTTCAGCATATATAATATCATTAAATAAAACCCTATGATGCTTTTTATTCATATTTACCTGTAAATAATTAGGTGCTTCTTTAGAGGGGTCTATATGTGATGTTTTTAAACTTTGAGTTGAAACCGACTTAAAATACTTGTCAATGGCTTGAAAAAAACGTTCAAACGGAATGGGTTTTAGTAAATAATCAAGCACTTCCAGTTCGTAACTTTCTAACGCATATTCCCTATAAGCTGTGGTTAAAATAACCTTGGGAGTATTGCTTAATGATTTTAAAAAATCGATACCTGTTAGTGTAGGCATTTGAATGTCTAGAAAAAGCAAGTCTACCCGTTTAACCTTTAAAA
The DNA here is from genome assembly GCF_004791695.1 of Flavivirga rizhaonensis. GTDB lineage: Bacteria > Bacteroidota > Bacteroidia > Flavobacteriales > Flavobacteriaceae > Flavivirga > Flavivirga rizhaonensis. The sequence goes on from NZ_SRSO01000001.1 coordinate 260,704, forward strand.
TTTCAAAAGCTTCAAGCGCATTATGACAAATAGCTAAAACTTCTAATTGTGGAATTTTAGAAACATAATTAGCAATTAAAGCACATGCTAAAGGTTCGTCATCGATTATAAGACACTTGGTTTTCATTAGCTTAAATCTATATTAAGTTTTACAGTATAAGATATATCTTCTTCATGTATTTTAAATTGAAATTTATCAGGATAAATTAATTTCAATTGCTTTTCAATATTTTTTTGCCCAATGCCATCTCTGTATTTAGTATTGTCTTTTTGTACTAATTTAGATTTTGTATTAAACACATTAAAATTTAATGTTTTATTTTGAACTTTAAAGTCAATTTTAACAATCGTTTTATCAATGGTACTACTAATACCGTGTTTAAAAGCGTTTTCTATAATAGATACTAGAATTAAAGGTGCTATTTTGGTTTGAGGATTATCAATGTTTTTATTGAGTTTTAATTCTAGTCGTTCTCCATAACGAAGTTTTTCTAAATCGATATAATTCTGTATTAATTCTAATTCTTTTTCAATAGTAACATGTTTGTCGTTGCATTGATACAACATATAATCTAGAATCTGGGAAAGTTTTAAAACCGTTTCTGGTGCTTTTTTCGATTTTTGAAGTGTTAAAACATATAGATTATTTAAGGTGTTGAATAAAAAATGTGGATGAATTTGAGCTTTTAGAAAATTTAACTCAGCTAAAGATTTCTCTCTTTTAAGCTGTTCTATTTGGCTTGTTTCAATAAACTTTTCCTTAATTAATTTTAGAGTAAAAAATATTAATGTAGGGAAGTATAAACTTAGAAAATAGGTTGAATATAGTTTTCTAATATCTAGTAAAATTTCGACAACAGATTCTTGTTCAAACGTCCCTTTTCTTAATAAAGTCTCTACAATATATACCACCAAAAGTCTATCTAAAACACAAAAGATATAGCTAGTAATTACTATAGAAATTATAAATAAAACATATTTTTTCTTATATAATAGTTTTGGTACTTGGTAGTAGATAAAAGTATACGCTACTACAATTTTAGTACTCAGCATAATTAATTTATGTAAAAATTCACCGTCAGAATACCTAAAATCAGAATGGAGTCCTAAAACTTGAAGCAAATAAATGGTTAACCAAAAAAGCACATGCTCTAACCATCTTCGGTTTTGCACATAGTCTATGATATGTAAAAAATAGTCTTTCATGCTTTAAAAATACACAGAATCATAACTAGATATATTAAATGTCGCCCAACTTGTATTAAAAACCTACGAATTTGACTTTTTTAAGTATAAATTAAACTTATCAAAATCAAATCCTTATCTATATTCGGCAACCTTGTATTGGTCTATAATTTAAAAAGAGCTTTGTTTTTAAGATGATTTTTGAAGCATCAATCTAAAAACAAAATTATGAATCGACTAATCATCGCATTATTATTTCTTTTTTCAATAAGTGCATTTGGAAATAATTTGTCATTAGCTAAAAACATTAAAGGTATTGTTATTGATGCTGAAACAAAACAGCCTTTAGAATTTGCAACAGTGTCTATTTATAAAAACGAAACACTAATAGACGGTATTATTACTAACGAGAAGGGGGGCTTTTCTATCAGTGTTCCAAATGGGAATTATGCTTTAAAAATTGAATACCTATCCTATACAACATTTGAAACTGATATAGAGCTTAAGCAACATATCGACTTGGGAATAATACCTCTTAACCTTGATATGGAAACTTTAAATGCAGTAGAAATAATCGCCAAAAAATCTGTAATGGAATTTAAGCTAGATAAAAAAGTGTTTAATGTAGGCAAAGATTTAATTTCTCAAAATGGTTCTTTATCACAAGTTTTAAATAATGTGCCATCAGTTTCTGTAGCCATTGATGGCACTGTTAATTTACGAGGAAATCCTAATGTTACTATTTTAATAAATGGTAAACCATCGGTGCTAACCTCTCAAAATAATTTAGACCAAATTCAATCTCAAAATATTGAGAGAATTGAAGTAATAACTAATCCGTCATCTAGATATCAGGCATCAGGAACAGGAGGCATCATTAATGTGGTTTTAAAGAAAAACAAAACAGAAGGGTTTAGCGGTTCTTTTACGGTTCAAGCAGGCACTCCAAAAGACTATAATTTTAGTACAAGCTTAAATTATAAGGTAAAAAAGCTGAATCTTTTTTCAACAATTGGGTATAAAAACTCTGACTATAAAAGGGAGCAGACTGCAAATCAGGACATCATAAACAATAATGCCACCACCATTTTGATGCTTGATGCTTATAAAAATAGTAATGATGAAATACCCAATATTTACATAGGTGGAGATTATTCTTTTAATGAAAGAAATAGCGTTACCATGTCTTTTTACCATGATGTTTTAAAGAATACAGATGAATCAAAAGCACTTTATAATTATCTAGATGAGTCTCAAACCATAGATAGTACAATAGTTAGAACTGAGCACTATTACGAGCCTCAAGATTATAATCAATTTGAGCTTTCTTATTTAAAAACATTTAATAAAGAGGGCAAAAAATTAATGATTGATTTTCAATATGATTTTTGGGATGATGATGAATTAGAAAACCTGTTCACACAAAAAATTGTTCCCGTAGAGACAACTCCAGATTTACTTAGAACACGTAATATTGAAAGTAGTAATGATTACTTAATTCAATTGCATTATGAATCACCTATAACCACTAAAAGTAAATTTGAAAGTGGATTTAGAGCGGAATCTAGAGTAATATCTAGTGATTATACAGCTGAAGAATATGTAAATAATCAATGGCAAATTTTTAATAACATTGAAAACAATGTAGACTACCACGAAAAAATTGGTGGTGTTTTTGGACAATTTGCACACACGCTTGATAAGCTAAGTTTTCAAATTGGACTAAGAGCAGAATTCACAGAAATAAAGATAAAAGATACTGAAGGAGAGTTTAATAACAGTAAAAAATACAATCAATTTTTTCCAACAAGTTATTTAAACTATGCTTTTACGGATGGCTCAAACCTTCAATTAAGTTATAGTCGAAGAATTAATAGACCTGGGTTTTGGCAGCTAAATCCCTTTGCCGGATTATCAGATTTTAGTGCTATTAGAATTGGAAATCCCGATTTAAACCCTGCTTTGTCAAATGTTTTGGAGCTTGGCTTGTTAACCAGATTAGATAAAATAACCATTAATCCTTCTGTGTATTATAATTATACCTCTAATGCATTTGATTTCTCGGTCACTAAAAATAACGAAGCCATTATCATTACAAAACCAATTAACTTAGATTTTGAAGAGCGAATAGGTTTTGAGTTATCTGCAAACTATACCCCTTATAAATGGCTGAATGTCTCTGGAGAATTCAACTATTTTACTTTTGAAAAATCGTGTAATACTGAAACACAAAATTTTGATTTTAGAGACAGTCGTTGGTTTACTAAACTTAATGCCCAATTAAACTTTCCAAAAGATGTTTCCGTACAAACTAATTTTAGTTATTATGCTCCAAATGAAAGTTTACAAACAAGGATAGCGGCTAACTATAATTTAGATATTGCCCTAAGTAAACGCTTTTTAAAAAACAAAATGCAAGTTACTTTTAATGCTCAAAATGTTTTTGATTCCCGAATTGAAAAATGGACAACAACAGGAGAAAACTTCTTTTATAAAGGGCAACGAAAACGCTACGGTACACGCCTAAATATAGCTTTACTATATCGATTTAATAAAAATATAACTTCCAAAAGCAGAACTCGTGGTAGCAGTAATCGCTAAGACAGTTTGTTCATTAAACATAATTATTTATCAACTCAATTAAAAACATAAAAAAATGAAAAAAAATACTTTTCTAATATCGACTACATTAATTTTAGTATGCTCTTGCTTTATTAATTTGTTGGCGCAAAACAGCCCAATTGGGACTATGAAAATTATTGAAGGCTCTGGCTCTTTTCAAATAAAAGGCGGCATTGGTCATGAAAATGATACGATTACTGTTTTTTACCATAAACCTAAAAATTTCACTTCAAAATCTAAGATTTTAATGGTTATTCCTGGTTCTGGAAGGAACGGAGATAGTTATCGTGATTCTTGGATAAAAACATCTGAAAAACATTGTGTTTTAATTCTTTCTCCAGCCTACGCCAAAAAAGATTATTCATATTTAGGGTATCATTTGGGAGGTGTTGCTAAAGATAGAGATATTAAAGATGCTTTTACTTTTGTGAAAAATTCTAATCAAGTTATCATGGATGAAGAAAAAGCCATATTTGAATATAATGATGATGCAAGACAATGGATTTATCCTGATTTTGATCGTATTTTCAATCTTGTTAAGAAGACAATTCAATCACAACAAAAGAAATACGATATGTTTGGACATTCTGCTGGTGGACAAATATTACATCGTTTTGTTTTAATGCATCCTAACTCTAAAGCAGACCGAATTTTAGCATCAAATGCAGGTTCGTATACATTGCCAGACATGGAAACAAATTATCCATGCGGCATTAAAAATGTGAATCATTTAGACTTAAAAAAGGCGTTTAAAAAACGTTTAGTACTGTTTTTAGGAGAATTGGATAATGCTAATGAAAATGGAGGGATACTCTTAAGGTCTAAAACAACCGACAAGCAGGGGTTACATAGACTAGCACGTGGAAAATACTTTTATCACTATGGTTTAAAAAATTCAAAAGACCATAAAAATAAATTCAATTGGACATTAAAAGTGATTCCTAATGTTGGTCATAACCAAAGAAAAATGGCTAAAGCAGCAGCTGTTTATCTTTATAAGAATGATTTATAATTAGGTGAAATTTAAGAATTAATTAAATAAAAGCACAAAAAATGAAAAAAGTCATTCTACTAATAGTTACATCAATACTAATATCATGCACATGTGGGACTCCTGCAAATAAAAAGAAAAGAGTCCTCGTCGTTCTTTCAAATACTGTAAATATGGGAGATTCAGAGAAACACGAAGCCGGTAATAATCTTTGGGAAGTAGCACCCCCTTATCATATTTTTGTATCTCATGGATATGAAGTTGATTTTGTATCGCCTACAGGAAAGGACGCTCCTTTTACAATGGAACCTATAGGTATTAGTAGCTATACTATGAAATATGAAAATTTTACAGAAAAGGCAAACAATTCTTTTAAACCAAACGAAATTGATCCTAATGAGTATGAAGCCGTTTTTGTTGGCGGCGGGTATGGTTCATTATTTGATGTTGTTAATAATGATGAGATTTTATCCATATTAGCATCTGTCTATGATAATAATGGTGTTATAGGAGGGTGTGGGCATGGTCCTGGGGCTTTTGCCAATGTAAAATTGCGTAGTGGAGCTTATATGATAAAAGGTAAAAAAGTGACTGGGTTTCCAAATTCAACAGAAATAACTAAAAGTTGGGCTATGCAAGGAACTTTGTTGCCTGAAACTGTAGAAGATTTATTAAGGAAAAATGGTGCATTGTTTCAATCTAAAAAAGATTTAAAAGATAAGTATGATGTGGTTATTGATAAGCGAATTGTTACTACTATGTTTCTTCCTTCGGCGGCTATTGTTGCAAAAGAAATGATTAATTTAATGAAATAAATGTAGGGTTTTCGGTATTAAGAGTAATTCTTAAATTAGAGTTGAAGGTCGCTTAGTGTTTTTCCTTTTCAAGGATAGAAATAATTTTTTCATAATTATCAATCAGTTCTTGATTTTCAAAACCTTTAGCTTCTTCGAGACTTGCCTTAAACTGTTCTATAGTGTTTAATCCTTCAAAATTTCTTAGACTTACATTAGCATTATTCTTCAATAAAAAAGAGAATATTTCAGGGTTTGATGCGTATGTTAGTGCTGTATACCCACTATTGCATTGTAAGTTTATTTTTGCATCTTTTTTAATCAAAAATTTAACTAAATCTAATTGATTTCGGCTTGAAGCCATCATTAAGGTTGTCATTTCTCTATAACCTTTTTGATTTACATCAACGCCTTTGTCAAGTAATATTTTGGCAATATTTGTAAGCCCATAAAAACTTGTTTTGAAGAGTGCACTGCTGTTATCGTCATCCACTTTTGTTATGTCAGCATTTTTATTGATTAAATAAAGAGCAATATCTTCTTTCCCAGCTTGAATGGCTTTCATTAGTAAAGTTTGTTTCCACTCGCCTATACAATCAATATTTTCTCCATTCTCAATCATTTTTTTAACCAATTCTAAATCACCATTTTCTATAGCAATTTGAATTTCTTCACTACATTTTTTTTGAGAGAATAAATTAAAAGGAAAAATCATAGTTGTAAGTAAAATTATAGATAGGATTTTCATTTCTTCACAATTTAAATAATTTTTATAATTAACCAAAGGGCGTTTTAAATTTTAATGATGCCTATTTTTAGAGACCTAGTATGTGCCATTTTAATTTCTTTTATAAATTAAAGAATCTATTATTAGCGTGTTATTCTTTTTCATTTTTGTACAGACTATTGTTTTTATGTTGACAAGAAATTAATGTTAAAATAAGTGCAACCGCTAATTTTTCAAATTTGTTAACTAATAAATCCGTGTTGGGTTTTTATTAATTACACACGACCTGTTCTTATCCATTTAGCCCAATCGTTTCTATTATTTTTTTCAGCAGCCCTAGCAGCTGCCTCAAATTCGTAGTCTACAGAAATTAATTCAACATTTATTTCATTGGTATTAATTTTTAGTATAGCATATTTTGCATGTGGACTAAGACTTTCCATTTTATGTGGAATGGGTAAATCATCATTATAAGCTGGTAAACCAATGCTTCCAGGGTTTACAATAGTCTTATTTTTAGTTTTTACCATTCGCGGTATATGGCTATGCCCACAAGTAATAATGCTCTCTTTGATATTGGATAGCGTAATTTCTATCTCATCATTTGTTTGAACACCTACATAATCCGTATTAATTTTTTCTAATAGCGCAATGGAGTCATTTACAGGATTTCCGTGGCAACAATATATATTATTATAGGTTAAGTCAAATGGTAATTTTTTTAACCAATTGATAGCATCATTACCTAAAGAACTTTTAACATATTCTAATGTTGATATGTTTGTGGTGTTATGAACATTTTCAATAATAAACCTATCTTGATTTCCTGAGATACTTTTAGTATTATTCTCTAATAATAACTCAAATGTTCCTTTTGGGTCTAAAGGGCCATAAAGGCTATCTCCAAGATTTAATATTGTGTCAATTTTTTTGGTTTCTATATCTCTTAAAACTTCTTTAAGAGCCCAAGAGTTTGCATGTATATCAGATATTATGGCTATTTTTTCTGTATTCATTTATGCCTATTTTGTGATTTTAATTTAGTACATATATGTTATCTAATCTTGAAATATGGCTACAATTTATATTCGTTTTTAACTCAGTTTTTGTAAGCGGTTCATTCTGTTATAGCTATTTAATATATTTCAATCTATATTTAAAATTTAGTCTAATTTTTTTCTTGCAATTTTTTAACCATTGCTATAGCATTGGTATTTTTTGGGTTTAAATTAATAGCTTTTTGATAAGCTTTAATGGCTTTGTCAATATAGCTATTTTTATAATATATTTCTCCCATAGTGTCCCAAATATTATCATTTTTCGGAAATAGAATTGTATTCAATTCTGCCATTGGTAAGGCAATATCCATTCTGTTATTTCTAGCATATATGCTACTTAATCTGTTTAAATAAGATGGTGACGTTAGTTGTTTACTAAATTTACTTTTCACTTCTCGTGTTAAATCTGATTGATTTCCATTAAATTTTTTGGTAAATTCAAAAAGTGCGGTCATAAAGTCTGCCTTTATTTCTTTCGGAGTATAGTCTACATCAAATAACATTTTATCAACAATCCAAGGAATTTCACCATTACTTCTTGTATATGAATTTGTTGCGTACAAAATCGTAATATTTTCTTCCGGAAACCATCTGAAGTCATAAAAGAAAGTACCGTCACTACCATCATGAGTTACCGTTTTAGTACCTCTAACTGTTTTAAAAATTGCCCAGCCATATGCATAATAACTTGTTTCTCCTTCATATTCTAATACATAAGGTTTGGTTAATTTTTCTATCGATTTTTTTGACAACACTTTTCCAGAAATAAGCGCTTGGTACCATTTATACATGTCGTTTTGGGTAGAATGAATTCCGCCATTACCCTTTAAACACCAAGACACCATTCCTTCCTTTTTATGTATATCTAAAGAAGTTCCTTTGTTAATTACATTATAAATATATCCATTAGCGATACTTAAATTACTCCAGTTAGGCAGTACATAGCCAGTGTAGTACATTCCAGCAGGTTTGAATAAGTTTTCTCGTAAATATGCTTCATAAGTTTGACCAGAAGCCAATTCAATGATTCTAGCCAATAAACTATAGCCTACATTTGTGTACTCGTGTTTTAATCCAGCTTTAAATAGTAATTTAGATGTTAGCGCACGTCTAAAATATTCGTCAGTAGGGATATTATCAAAATCAGTTTCTCCAATATCATGTACAAATCCAGCAGTATGTGTTAGTAACTGGTGAATATTAATTGTTTTTTTATCTTCTGGAACATCTTTAAAGTACTTTGTGATAAAATCTTCTACTTTTAACTTGCCTTGTTCTTCTAATTTTAAAATGGCAGCCGCGGTAAATTGTTTAGTCACAGAACCTACTTTAAATACTGTTTGAGGTGTATTTTTTATTTGTTGTTCTTTATTCGCCATTCCATAACCTTCATTTAAAAGAATGTCATTTCCTTTTGCAATCAATACGGCTCCGTTTAAGCCATTTTTTTCACTAGCTATTAAATATTTCTTAATCTTATCTATTACTTTTTGATTGCTTTTATTAATTTGAGAATACATAGTGTTGGTTACTAATAACAGTACAAGTATTAAAGTGCTTAAAATTGTTTTCCTCATGATGTTTTAATTATTTATAGTTTTAGATACAAATAAAAAAGATTCTATCATGCTCTTTAATAGTGTGTTATCAATCATTAAAATTTTGTTTTAAAGTATTGAAAAAAAGAGATGTGATGTCCTATTTTCCATTTCATAACATAATTCAATGGGTTTATACCAACTTCAATTTTTGCACTTTTATTTATAGTATTTTAGTGTTATGGAAAGAAAGTGGATTTTTTTTAGCTTGCATTTATTATTTTGGTTGCTAACCTCTTGGTTAATTATCTCTTCTTTTTCGATAGTTCAGCATATTGTTGATATTGATGATGGAGCTATTACTGATAACATTCAAAGAAGCGATGAACTAATCTTGTTTTTTAGTATTGGGCAGCCTTTTTTTGCACTATATTTTTACCTGCAAATCTACCTGACCAAAAAGTTAGTTAATGACAAAAAGATTGTTGAATTGGTTTGGAAAACAGCGCTTTTAATTATTTTGTATTACGCACTTTATTTGACTGTAGTTTATTTCTTTTTTATTGAAAGCATTCACATTTTATGGTTTCCATCGTTGTGGTATGGTATTTTTATTTTTTACATTGTTATTAGTATTGCTTATGGATTTATTGTGGCTTGGAGCCGAAATGAAAAAGATAAGAGGCAATTAGAAATTGCTAATAAACAAGCAGAATTAAACCTATTGCGTGCGCAGTTACATCCTCATTTTTTATTTAATACGATGAACAACTTATTGTCAATGGTAAATCAGGTTCAGAATCCGAAACTAGCAAAGAGCATTGATACTTTGTCTAACCTGTTGCGTTATGTTGTGTATGAAAACAATGAATCACGAGTAACTATTGCAAAAGAAATTCAATTTATACGAGATTTTGCTGAATTAAATTTATTACGATTTGAAGAAGATGAAGTCGATTTTAAACTTGAGGTAATTGGGCAGAATGATCAGCAATCTATAGAAATGAGTATATTATTATGTTTTTTAGAAAATGCCTTTAAACACGGTATACAGCCAGAAGCAAAGTCTTTTATACACATTGGTATAGATGTGTCTAAAAAACAGGAGTTGCTGTTTGTTATTAATAACTCTGTACATCCCGCATTAGAAGGCTCTCAGTTTGCAGGTTATGGTTTACAAGCTACCAAAGACCGTTTGCAATTGGCGTATCCAAATGGACATACATTAAGTATACAAGAGACTAAAAAAAGCTATAGCGTAACATTAAAAATTGATACAGATGAACGTAATTCTTGTTGATGACGAACCTAAGGCAATTGCTTTACTTTCTTCTTATTTGGCTCATTTTTCAAATTTTAATTTAGTGGAGACATTTAGAAATGGACTCAAGGCTCTTGAATATCTTAATAATAACACTGTTGATGTGGTCTTTTTAGATATTAACATGCCGCATTTAAGTGGATTATCTCTGTCTAAGATGCTGCCTAAGGAAACCGCTATTGTGTTTACTACTGCATATTCTGAGCATGCCTTGGAAAGTTATGACGTGCATACAGTAGATTATTTACTTAAACCAATTAGTTTAGAACGTTTTTCAAAGTCAATTACTAAGCTATTGGCTCATAAAAATATACAAACGCCCCCTGTCATTAAGCAATCAATTAATACTATTTTTATAAAAAGCGGACAACAAATACACCAAGTAGATTTGGAAGAAATCTTATATCTACAAAAGGATGGCAATTATATCAATTACCATTTATCAACGAAAAGAATCATGGGTAGACAAAGCATTTCAGAAGCTTTAAGTAATCTGCCCAACAATTTCATTCAGGTACAGAAATCTTATATTGTGAATTTTTCTAAAATTACAACGATACAAACTGATTCCTTAATTATTGATAAAACTCAAATACCTATTGGAAATCAGTTTAAACCTAATTTACTAGCTCGATTGAAGTGAAGTATGCTTTAACAACTTTATTTAGTCAATGTTTTTTTTGAAGTATAATAAGTGTAATGATTGCTGGTGTTTGTATATATACAACTTCCTTTGTTTTTAGTACTGTAAAACCCAAATGGCTTTTAGAATAAATATTTCCTAGTACGGATAGCGAATCGAGTAAAATTATTATTAGAAAAAAGTATATTATTGAGGGCTTTTGCCAGTGTTACATTTGCTTTTCTTGTTTTGAAGTAATCTTAAAATTTGATGAAATTTAATTTTTTTTTAAGTTTAAGAGATGTTTTTAAACTCATTTATTATGCTAAAAAATGAATTTTATTTATATCATTTTAATAGAAATTGTATATCTACTAACCTTTAAACAGGTAAAGAAAAACAAAAGTTCTTATCAAATAAGTTACCCATTCGGTTATCAAGTTTAGCTAATAAAGTATAACTATTTGATTTTTGAAAATATAATGGGAGCAGTAGTCTACCTGCCACCCCGACTAGCCTAGAAATAGGTCACAACAAAACACTGTTAATCGTATGATTTTCAGTGTTTTCTGTTTTTAGGCATTTTATTTGATGCCAAAAATATTAATTCCCTGAAGACTCCCGTATGATTAATTTGTGCCTTAAACTTATCGAGTGTGTTTCTCGTAGTTGGATATTTCCTTTTATTTGATTGATCACGCTTTCGCCTGCCAAAAGTCCCATGTTGTAACCAGGATATTCTATAGTGCTTAATGAAGGAGTTATTAACTTAGATATGGGATCGTTATTAAATCCAACTACTTTTATGTTTTCAGGAATTAGATAGTTCTTCCTTTTTAATTCTTGAATACAATAAGCAGCAAAAGAATCACTCAAAACAAATAAACCATCTATAGGTTTATTCATTTTTATAATATAATCAACAACATCTTTTGCATTTTGAGATTCCATAGTAGTTTCAAAAACATTAACTTCTTCGAAATTAAGATTATTATTTTCTAATGCTTTTTTATAACCTAATAATCTATCAGCATATACATTTCGCTTGAGGCTCCCTGTAATTATTAAAATGTTTTTACAACCTTGTTTAGCTAAATGATCGGTAGCTTCATATCCAGCTTGAACATTGTCTATAACAATAGTTGGACAATTTGTTAGATTATGAACGCGATCCAAAAATATCAAAGGAATATTAGCTTTGATGTAGGGGGTAAAATGTTTGTAGTTCTGGGTATCGCGAGCCAAAGATACCAAAAGACCATCTACTCCACTGTTAAATAATGTTTTAGCATTCAATATTTCTTTGTCCATCGACTCTAAAGATTGACTGATAATGATGCTGTATCCTGCTTTATTGGAAACTTCTTCAATACCTGCTAAAACAGTTGACATAAAATAGGAGTCAAGTCTAGGGACAATTACTCCAAGAGAGTATGTCTTTTGATTGCTCAAATTAGCAGCAAATTTATTACTGCGATAATCTAGCTTATTGGCAATGGCGGCAATTCTCTTTTTGGTAATGTCACTAATTGCCGGATGGTTATTAAGACCTCTGCTTACCGTTGCTGGAGAAATATTTAATTCTTTTGCTAAATCATAAATTGTAACTTTTTTAGCCATGCTATGAAATTTAGAAGCGAATTTATGCAATAAAATTAAGAAATTTAAATTCTTGAATAAAGAATCTAAACAAATGTTCAAAAAGGATTAAAAGGTATAATTTAATTTAAAAGAAAAAAAAATTGCATTTATTTATGCAATCGATTGCATAAATAAATGCAATTTTTTATGTTTGTTTAAAATTTCTAAATAAAAGATTATTTGAAATTAATTAATAACTAAATAACTAATAACTAATGAAACAATTAATTAGATTAAAAAAAGGCAAGTTTATTGGTCTTTTGTTCTTAATTTTAAGTGTGGGACTAGTGTCACATTCCCAAAATGAACGTGAGATAACTGGTAAAGTGACAGATCAAGTAGGAGTACCTTTACCAGGTGTAAGTGTCCTATTGTTAAATACCAGTATAGGTACACAAACCGATTTTGACGGAAAATATAGTATATCCGCTAAGAAAGGAGATGTTTTGGTATTTTCTTTTATAGGTATGAAATCTACTAGGAATACAGTTGTAGACAATAATATTATAAATGTTCAGATGGAAGAAGATGCAGCTGTACTTGATGAAGTGGTAGTTGTTGGTTATGGCACCAGAAAAAAATCGGATGTGACAGGTAGTATGGCCAGAGTGAATACTCAAGCAACACAAAGTTTGCCCAACACAAATGTGTTACAATCTTTAAAAGGTACTGTTGCAGGTCTTACCATTGGTACTCCCAATAGACCAGGAGAAGAACCAATCTTTAGGGTTAGAGGAACCAATTCAATCTCGGCAAGTAACCGACCCTTAATTGTAGTTGACGGTATTATTTATAACGGGTCGTTGAACGATATTAGTAATAATGATATTCAATCTGTAGATGTTCTAAAAGATGCTAGTGCTGCTGCGGTTTACGGATCAAGATCGGCCAATGGAGTCATCATTATCTCAACAAAAAGAGGTGTTGCTAAAAAACCTACTTTTAATTTTAGTACCAGTTATGGTTTTTCAGACCCCGTAAAACTAATTCCCGTATTGTCACCTGAAGGTTATCTCCAAAAAATATTAGATATCAGAATTGCGACTGGTCAAGAAGCCGATCCTAATAATATTTCAGATTATCTTACAATTACCGAATCAAACAATCTGGCCGCAGGTAGAACAGTAGATTGGTATGATAGATTGGTTAAAACATCCATTACTAAAACCTATGCGGGTAGTGTTTCTGGAAGAACAGATAAAACCAATTACTTTTTATCTGGGTCTTATTTTGATCAGGAAGGAATTGTAGAAAATGATAATTTTAAGAGATTTACTGCAAGAGCAAATTTTTCGAATGATTTAACAGACTGGTTTAATGTATCATTGAATACTTCGATCACCCATAAAGATTATTCTGGATCTGCTGTGCCATTAAGATATGGTCTAAGTCCTTATAGTAACTACTACGAAGATGGAGCAGATAGTGGTGAATTAGAATACTTTCCAATGGAAGACCCATTTTTTAGACATCCAGAATTAAACCTAAGAACTGAGGATTTTGATAAACGACTTAATTTATTTGGTTTGGTTTCTGCAAAAATAAAGGTGCCTTTTGTTAAAGGATTAAAATATACTATGAATTATTCCTTAAGTTCTGAAAACAATAGACGCAATATATTTAATGATAATACGCTTAGTATTACCAATAATGGTTCAGCCTCAAAAACAATTAGTGAACAATATACTTGGACTTTTGATAATATCCTTAATTATGATAGAATATTTAATAATGTTCATAGTGTAAGTGCTACTTTTTTATTGAGTAGAGAATACCAAAATGCGACCAGTACTAATGCATCCTCAACAGACTTCTTCAGTCAGGTTCTGGGTTATAATAGCCTAGAATTAGGAGCTGTGCCTTCGGTTAATTCTGGATTTGGTGAGCAGAATCAGAATGCAATCATGGGGAGATTAAACTATGCTTATGATAATAAATATGCCATAACAGGTACCGTTAGAAAAGATGGTTATTCAGGTTTTTCCCAAACTAATAAATATGCAACTTTTTATTCAGGAGGAATTTCATGGACAGTATCCAATGAAAATTTCTTAAAGAATAGCGCTTGGTTAAACTTAATGAAATTGCGATTTTCTTATGGAGAAAATGGTAATCAAGCCATTGGTCGATATAGAACCTTAGCAAGAATTACTGCAAATACATCAGATAAATATGTTTTTGGTGATGGAGGTGGAACTTCAAATGGAGTTGCAGTTAGTACGTTGGCTAATAATGAATTGAGTTGGGAAACAACAGATACTTACAATTTAGGTTTAGATTTCGGGTTTTTTAATCGCAGATTGTCAGGTTCTATAGATGTTTATTCTTCTAGAACTAAAGACTTGCTATTAAATAGACAAATACCTAGCTTAACAGGATTTAGAACTATCTTGACAAACGTAGGCGAAGTATCAAATAAAGGTATTGAGGTGGCTCTAAATGCTACTCCTGTAATGACGGATGATTTTAGTTGGGATATAGGTGTTGTTTTTGATAAAAATAACAATAAAATAGAGAGCTTGTTTGGGGTAGATGATGATGGCGATGGAGTTGAAGACGATGATATTGCGAATGGATGGTTTATAGGAAAGCCATTAGGTGCTATTTATGGATATGCTATTGATGGTATTCACCAAATTGGTGATACAGATATCCCCAGTGGCTATGAACCTGGCGATTTTCGTATTGTGGATTATAACAATAATGGCGAAGTAGATGTTGACGATAGACATATTCTAGGTTATTATACGCCTAATTACCAATTTAGTGTTACCAACACATTTAAGTATAAAAATGTTTCTTTGTTTGTAAGAATTAATTCTGTACAAGGTGGTGGTAAAGATAATCATTATGTGGGAAATAATATTATAGGTCATAGCCCTAATGCTCCCTTTGCGAGTTGGTCAGATAGATTTAGTTTTCCTGCTATGGATTATTGGACGCCTACAAACCCTTCAAATACTGCAGCAAGAGTCAATTATACGCCTACAAGAGGTCACCCCTATTTGGAGGATAGAAGTTTTGTGAGATTGCAAGATGTTATCCTGTCTTATGCCTTTGATAAAGAGGTGCTTGAAAAATTAAAAATTGACGGTCTAAGTCTTAATCTTAATGCAAAAAATTTACATACTTGGACAAAATGGACTGGCTATGATCCTGAAACAACAAGGGTTGGTAACAGTACAGTCTACGGAACAACCATCAATAACTCACCATTGAATAGGACTTTTACACTTGGACTAGATTTAACATTTTAAAAACGTACTAAAAATGAAAACATTGATAAAATTAAAAAAATTGACATTACCATCAATAGTGATATTAATAGTCATGGTTTCTTGTAATGATGATTATTTAACAGAAGTACCAAAAGATTTTTTAGCACCTGATAATACTTTTGTGAATAAAGAAGGATTTGAAGCAGCTCTTACTGCGCTATATAGTAGTGGTCGTGGAACACATATGTCAGGTGATGGAATTGGCGAAAAAGTTTATGAAGTATTATTCGGACAAGGAGCAGATATTGGTTATCACATAGATAAGAAAAGCTTTGTAACAGATTATTCGACAATTAATAGTAATACCGGTTCTATAAGACAGTTTTGGCAAAAATTTTATGATATTGTTAAAGATGCCAATGTAATTATAACCAGAGCTGATAGTGAAAATGCCAAATGGGATTCAGAAGAAGAAAAAAATGAAGTTGTTGCTCAAGCAAAATTTTTTAGAGCCTATGCCTATAGATTATTGGTCTGGCTATATGGTGATGTGCCTATTATTAGAGAAGAGTTAACCGCACCAAAATTAGATTTCACCAGAGATCCAGTATCAGAAGTGATAAGTTTTATTTTGTCTGATTTAGAGTTTGCTTCCGAGCACTTGCCTCAAGCGAATCCTGACGGAGCTCGCCTGTCTAAAGCTGCGGCTGACTATTTGTTAGCTGAAACCTATATTGTAACGCAGCAATGGGATATGGCTATTGCCGCAGCCGATAGAATTTTAGATGATCCTCAATATGATTTAATGAGAGAAAGATTTGGTTCTATGACAGATAAACCAGGTGATCCATATTGGGATTTATTTAGATATGGTAATCAAGACAGATCTTCAGGTAATAAAGAAAATATATTTGCTTGGCAATATGAATTTAATGTTGATGGAGGATCTCGAAATAGAGTGGAACGTGCTTGGGGTCCATTTTTAGAAAGATTAAAAACTCCAGACAACAAACAAGCCATTTTAAAAGATGAATTTTTAGGAAGACCAGTATGTTTTATTAGAATTACGCCATGGGTTGAAACAGGAATGTGGGATGACTTTGACAACGATATGAGGAATTCTGAATACAATGTAAAGCGAGATTTTTATATCAACAATCCAGAATCAGCTAATTTTGGAGAACTAATTGTACCAACCGCAGCAAATTATGCTAGGAATATGTATCCTTATTTCCAAAAGTTTACCATGCCTCATGGACATCCGCAAGGTTATGATACCTCCGGTACCATTTACACAGATTGGTATGTTTTTAGAGTGGCAGGAGTTTATTTGTTGAAAGCAGAGGCTTATTTGGGTAAAGGAGATCTTGTAAGTGCAGCGGCTAATATAAATGTGATAAGAGAAAGAGCTAACGCTTCTCTGGTTGCTCCTGGAGATGTAACTATTGATTACATTCTTGACGAAAGAGCTAGAGAGTTACTTGGAGAAGAAGATAGAAGAGTTAGTTTGAACAGGACAGGTAAACTGGTAGAAAGAACACTCTTGCATAACCCAGTTTCAGGACCAACGATTCAGGATTTTAATGCGCTATTACCGATTCCACAAGTTGAAATTGATGCCAATAAGGAGGCTGAGCTTAAGCAAAATCCTGGATACTAAAAAAGAAAGATAGATATTTGAGTTAGTTTTTTTAAGCCCAAGTTTTGTACAATATTATACTACTTGGGCTTTTAATAAAACTAGCTTATTATCTTTATATTTTTAGTAAAATTGCTGTTATAATTTCATTAAATAATATGTATAAATTTTTATTTCTACTTCTAATATTCATTTCTAGTGATTGTTTAAGTAAAATCGATACCAAACCAGTTTTAAAAAAACCTAATGTTCTTTTTATTAGTATAGATGACCTACGTCCAGAATTGGGATGCTATGGTAAAGATTATATACATTCACCTAATATAGATAAGTTGGCATCCAGCGGAATTATCTTTAAAAATCACTTTGTACAAGTTCCTACATGTGGTGCATCTAGATTTAGCATGTTAACTGGTATGCTTCCCCTGAATAGAAATCATCTAAAAAACGATGCCTTTGAAAATTATACTTCTACCCAACCCTTAACCGATCAGCCAGAAACATTTATACATCATTTAAAAAATAATGGATATTATACGGTAGGAATCGGCAAGATAAGTCACTCTGCTGATGGCCTAGTTTATGGATATGAAGAAAAACCTTCAACCCAAAAAGAATTGCCTTATAGTTGGAATGAGTTAGTTTTTGATAGTGGCAAATGGAAAACAGGATGGAATGCCTTTTTTGGATATGCTAACGGAGAAAATAGACAAAGTATGAATCGTCAGGTTAAACCTTATGAAATAGGAAATGTTGACGATGAGAGTTATCCAGATGGTCTAACGGCTAAACTTGCCATCGATAAATTAAATGAGTTGGCAAACAAAGACACTCCTTTTTTCTTAGGTGTTGGTTTTTTTAAACCTCATTTACCATTTAATGCCCCAAAAAAATATTGGGATTTATATGAGGAAGATAAAATCGCAATAGCGCCATATCCTGATTTACCTAAAAACATAAACCAATCAAGTTTACACAATAGTGGTGAGTTTAACGGATATTTGTTAGGTGAGGAAAAAGCTAAATTAGATAAGCCTTTATCAGATTCGTATGCTAGAAAAATAAAGCATGCATATTTTGCTAGTGTTAGCTATGTTGATGCTCAGGTAGGAAAAGTACTTGAAAAATTAGATGAGCTGGGTTTGTCTGAGAGCACAATTGTTGTAATTTGGGGCGATCATGGTTGGCATTTAGGAGATAATCGAACTTGGGGAAAACATACATTATTTGAGCGTTCTCTTAAAAGCACCCTCATCATAAAAGCACCACAAGTTTCTTCTAAAGGTAAAACCGCAAATCAGATTGTAAGTTCTACTGACCTATATCCTACTTTAATGGAATTGTGTAATGTGAATATGCCTCATAAAACCGATGGTAACAGTTTGGTGAAAATTATAAAAAAACCTAAAATAATCCAAAGTAAAAATGTTAGTTATGGCTACTATAAAAATGGAATATCGTTAAGAACAGAACAGTATCGAATGACAAAATACTTTAGGAAGAGTCAACCTACTATAGAATTATTTGACCTCCTTAAAGATCCATACGAAACAACTAATATTGCTAATGAAAACCCAGAGATTATTTCTAGTTTAATGCCCATTTTGGATAAGGGAAACACTGGATTATATAACCATAATTAATTTAATAAGAAACCACTATATTATAAACAAATGAAGAAAACGATTCTATTTATTTTCTGTCTAGTTTTGGCAGTCAATCTACAAGCAAATAATACAGGAGGCAATGATCCAATACTAGTAGTAAAGAAAAAACGTATATTGATATTTACGAAGAATGGCTTATCATTAAAAGGGAAAAAAGGCTATGTCCATAAAAACATTCCTAATAGTATAAAAGCTTTAAAAGAAATTTGTAAAGCAGAAAAAATTGATACTGACACAAGTGAAGATGCTTCGCTTTTTACAAAGGCAACTTTGGCAAAATACGATGCTATTATTTTTTCTAATGCCAATAATGAGGTATTTGATACAGAAGATCAAAAAGTAGCCTTTCAAAACTACATCAAAGGTGGTGGAGGATTTTTGGCTATTCATTCCTCAAATGCCGTAGAAAGAGATTGGCCTTGGTATTGGGCGCTGGTCGGTGGCAAATTTATTCGCCATGCACCTCATCAGGAATTTGATGTGGTTGTAATTGATAAAAATCATCCTTCAACCGATTTTTTGGATAAAGTATGGAAAGTTGTTGATGAATGCTATTATTCAAACAATTTGAATCCTGATATAAATATATTGCTCGCCGCTGATTTAAAAACGGTTGAGGATAAAAAAAAGGTAGAATACCCAAATAATATTTTTGGTAATTATTTTCCGCTGTGTTGGTCACATGAATTTGAAGGAGCCAGACAATGGTACACGGCTTTAGGCCATGATGCCGAAACCTATGACGATCCCACCTTTAGAAAACATTTAAGAGGTGGTATTTTATGGGTTTTGAAAATCGAAGAATAACCGTTTAAAATTTCAATCATAATTATCAATAGTAACTCGCAAATCGAACCTCATAAATCTTAAATCAAACAAGATGAAAAGAAGAAACTTTATCAAAAAAACATCGGCAGCTAGTGCTGCAACATTTTTAGTTCCTACCATTTTACCTTCTGGAATATTTGGAAAAACGACGGCTAATAAAAAAATAAACATTGGGCAAATAGGTTGTGGTCGTATTGCTCGTAGTCATGATATGCCTGGTGTTATGCAATATGACAATGCTCGTCTTATCGCAGTTAGTGATGTAGACAGTAACCGTATGAAAGATGCTAAAAAATTAGTTGAAACCTATTACAGTAAAAAAACGGGTAGGAATAAGACGGTAGATGTAAAAATGTATGGTGACTATAAGGATATGTTGAAGAATAAGGACATTGATGCTGTTGTCATTAGCACACCAGATCATTGGCATTCACAACCTGCCATAGAAGCCGCTTTGGCAGGAAAAGATGTTTATTTGCAAAAGCCTACTTCATTAACGGTAGAAGAAGGGCGAATTTTAAGCGATATCATTCTGAAAAAAGGCACTATCTTACAAGTTGGTACGCAACAACGCTCCATGGCCCAATTTAGGATTGCTGCCGAATTAGTTAGAAATGGAAGAATTGGTAAATTGCATACTGTAAAAATCGGATTGCCTGGTGATCCGTCGGGTCCAGAAGCTCCTAAAATGCCAGTACCATCAAATTTGAATTATGATATGTGGTTAGGTCAAACCCCCTTGATGGATTATACTGAAATTGGTGTGCATCCGCAACAAGGTTATAGCCGACCTGGTTGGTTAAGATTAGAGCAATTTGGTGCAGGCATGATTAGCGGATGGGGTCAACATCATTACGATTCTGCCGCTTGGGGTATGGATACCGAATTAACAGGTCCTGTTTCTGTGCAAGCCATAGCGGAGTTCCCAAAATCAGGATTTTGGAATGTTCATGGTGATTTTACGTCAAAAGCAGAATATGAAAACGGCATAACTATGTACACTAGTAGTGGAGGTTACACCAACGGTATTAAATATATAGGTACTGATGGTTGGATATTTGTTTCAAGAGGAGCTTATACAGCTTCAGCTTCTGACCCAGTGGCGGCAGCCAAAAGTTCAAAAGCATTAGATGCCAGCGATCCAAAAATATTGGCTTCTGTTATAGGATCTGATGAAATACATTTGTATAAAAGCGACGAACAGCATGGTAACTGGTTAGATTGCATAGAAAGCAGAAAGCCTCCGATATCTCCCGTTGAAATGGGGCACAGGGCTTGTTCTATTTGTTTAATTACACATATTTCCATGAAATTAGAAAGAAAGTTAAATTGGAATCCTAAAACAGAAAAATTTATTAATGATGAAGAAGCAAACAGCATGTTAACACGATCACAAAGAAGTCCTTACGGCGTAAATTATATAAAAGGTTTATAATCAATGAAGAATTTTAAATATAGTTTAATTTTAAGTTTGTTATTTCTCGCATGTAATAAAAAAGGTGCAAAACAATCTGATATGGATCTTAAAGTAGATAGTTTGCAAACTAATAAGAAAATTACCTTAATTACCCTAGATCCAGGGCATTTTCATGCTGCTCTGGTTCAAAAATCTATGTATAATCAGGTTAATGATACGGTTTATGTTTATGCTCCTGCTGGGGATGATATTAAGAATCATTTAAAATTAATTGACGGTTTTAACAGTCGAGAAAAAAATCCCACAAATTGGACAGAACAGGTCTATAGTGGCGATGATTTTCTGCAAAAAATGATTGTTGATCATAAGGGAAACGTTATGGTGGTCTCAGGTAAAAATAATCGTAAGATAGATTATATCAAGGCAGCTATTGATGCAGGAATTAATGTTTATGGAGACAAACCTTTAGTAATAAACCCAGAAGGGTTTTTAGCTTTAGAAGAAGCCTTTAAAACAGCTGAATCTAAAAATCTATTGATTTATGACGTAATGACCGAACGATTTGAAATTACTACCATCCTGCAAAGAGAACTTTCAATGATTCCCGAGATTTTTGGGACTTTAATTGAGGGTACACCACAAAAGCCGGCTATTACCAAAGAAAGTGTACATCATTTTTCCAAAAATGTTGCTGGAAAGCCATTGACAAGGCCCACTTGGTTTTTTGATACTAAACAACGTGGTGAAGGTTTAAATGATGTTTCAACACATTTAGTAGATCTAATTCAATGGGAGGCTTTCCCAAATCAAACCTTAAAAAAATCTGATTTAGAAATATTGGATGCCAAACGTTGGGCTACTACTTTAGATAAAGAAATGTTTGAAAAAGTTACAGGGGCAACCACTTTTCCTGACTTTTTAAAGAAAGATGTGGTTGGTGATCAGCTTAAAATTTATTGCAATGGTTCTATTCTTTATAAAATTAAAGGAAAGGTAGCCAAAACTTCTGTTATTTGGAATTTTGAAGCTCCTGAAGGTACAGGAGATACGCACTATAGTATAATGAGAGGCACACTTTCCAATTTAATTATTAAACAAGGGAAAAAAGAAAATTTTAAACCACAACTTTATATTAAACTAAAGAATAAAACAGATAAAATTAATCTTCAGAAACAATTAAACAAAGCATTATCGGTTACTTTGGCAGATAAATATCAAGGACTAGAATTAAAATCTGTTGATGAGCTAACTTATGCTGTTATAATACCTGAAAAATATAAAATCGGACACGAGGCACATTTTGGGCAAGTAACAAAGAACTTTTTAGAATATTTAGAATCCAATACTATGCCTGAGTGGGAAGTTCCCAATATGATCGTAAAATATTATACTACAACCGAAGCTATCCAATTTGTAAACAAAAAAAATAGTATATGAATAACGAATAATATAGTATCAAAGATAAAGTAGCAGTTATTTATATGTTTCTCAATTACTTCGCTTACCTGTCCATCAGGTGGGCGGATTTTCAGTACAGGTAGTTAGTGTTTAGGTAGCCTCTTTATTTTTTACTCTAAACTCTAAAAATACTATTCTATAGTGGAATTTGTTACCGCAATAGGCGTATCTGCATGCATTGAAATACTTGGAAAAGCGGGATACCAAGACCCTCCAATATTATTTTGTATGATGGAATTGTCTATAATGATATTTCCAGAATGGTCATTGCTAACAAAGAAAATAGAGGAACCAAAGGCGTTGACTTCGTTTTCTTCAATGCGAGTACCAAATACTCTTAAAGTCATAGTATTTCCATCATTGTAAATAGCGCCACCGCTGCCACCTCCGGGAGTGCCTGCTTGTGCTGGGTTTCCGCCATTACCAATAGCTCTGTTATGAGAAAAAAGGCTATTTATAACCGTCCAGGATACACCTATGCTGCTTATACCACCACCATTAGCACCAACATTCCCATACCCCTCAGCACCACCAAAAGTAGTATTTACAATATAGACTGGTTGATCATTGTATTGACTAAAAACCCGAATAGCTCCACCACCAACATCTGGTCCTTCGCTGGCACATATATTATTAAAAAAACGTGAGTTTACTACTTTAAATCGTCCGCCACGAACCCATATAGCACCACCTCCAGTATACTCGGTTTCAGATGTAGAATTTCCATCAGCAAAAGTAATATTCTGTACGGTAAGTCTTGGATGATCTTGATTTTGACAATGATCTGTTGTCCATACCTGATCCAGATCGCAAGTATTCATATATAAAATACGTGTGCTTCCATTGCCGCTTAAAGTAATTAATCCCCCTCCATCAATAATAACATCAGGATTCACATTATTAAATACTTTGGCAGGTTTATCCATTACTATTGTGTGTGGGTTAGGTCCACAATCAAAAACTATTTTACCTCCCTGTGCTACAGCATTTACAACGGCTTCGCAAGTACAGCTTTCTGGAGTACCATCACCAACAACAACATCAGGATTTGAAATATCTTCTAAGCCAGCTTCTGTAGGAATTGATGAATTACCATTAGGATTACCTGCTGCAGGACCATTTTCTGGGTTTTCAAGGGGGTTGTGAATCGAATTTGAAGAATCATTATTCTCCTTAGAACAATTGGAAAAAGTAAAAACCAGAGCTATAATAAATATACTCTTAATGATTAGGTAGGTTAAGTTTTTCATTAGATAAGTGTGTTAAAAACATATATACGTTATTAGTGCTATCCTTAGATGCTATTTTTTAACCTTTTGTTTTTGTTTTCTATTAGATAGTTTGCTGTTTTTTAGATTAGTTACGTCATGTGTGTAAGAATTTTGAGGCATAAAATATTTTTAGTCAAAAAAATGTGCACATTGAAGTATTTATTTGTTTCATAATTAGTTACAAATTAGATTAGCCCCGCTAACCACATTATATGATAAAAAATTATATTTTTTTCATTGCTTTTGTATTTGCTTTTTATTTTGGTAATGCCCAAATGCTACGAAAGCAAACTTTGGCGAGCCAGGGGTCTTCACATGTAGTTTACACAAATAATAAAAGCTATTATATTATTGAAAGTATAGGACAAGCTAGTATTATTAATACTTATGAAGCTAATAATTATTCTCTAAGACAGGGGTATTTGCAACCTGTTTCTGCTTCTATAGTTGTTAATGGTTTTAATGCAGATTTTAAAGCAGTTATTTTTCCGAATCCATTTTCTTCAGAGGTTCAAATTAAATTTAAAGAACCTGTTATAGATATATTACAAGTTACGGTTAGAGATGTTCTAGGTAGAATTGTTTTAAACCAAAGGTATAACCCAATGCAATCAATTGTTTTGAATTTAGATCATTTAAATATAGGTAGTTATTCGGTTCATGTAAGCATGCGATCTAAATTACTAAAATCAAAAATTATTAAGCGTTAATATGCAGAGACAATTATTAATTAGCCTCATTTTTATATCAACAAGTATTTTAGGGTTCAGCCAGCAACTATATGTGGAATATGGCACTACTGTTTCATCTTTCGATTATAAAAATTCGCAAGGTGAGTCTTTAGATAATCTTTTATCTCAATCTAAATCCTATATAGGTATGGGATATAGAGACAATATTAATAGTGCAAAAACATTGTTTTTGTCTATAGGAGCTTCGTATTCTAGCTATGGTGCCATAGGAAGTGATAATAGGTTGGATAATTATTTTGAGTGGGATGTTAGTTATTTAGGAATTAAAGCAGGTTTAGATCTACATATGTTTCAACTACGAGATTTCTCGTTCTATTTAAAGGGGGCCATAGCTTCAGAGTTTTTAATCAGAGGAAATCAAACCATAAACAATCAAGTGTATAATTTAGTTGGTGAAGATGAATTTAATAACAATATATTTTTTATTAAAGGTGGCTTTGGGGTACAGTATCCTATTTCTAATAATACTGCCATTTTTGCTAATTATACTTACGGAAAAACGGTATTGCTCAATAGCGGTATTAGCGCAGAAAAATTAAACTTAAATGCACACCAATTTGGAATTGGATTTATTATAAATCTGCCAAACTGCAATTGTGATTTTTAAATATAATGAACTTATGAAAAAAATATTTTTAACCCTCATATTAACTTTTTTTTATTTTTTAAGTTTTTCTCAAACAGATGGTATTACTTATCAAGCCGTCATTATTGATAATAATCCACAGGAAATACCAGGTGTAGATATACCGTCTAATAATTTGCCAAATACAGATTTACAAGTTAGGTTTACAATTGTTGATGATACTGGTAGTTCCGAATATCAAGAAATACATAGCACAATAACCGACCCTTATGGTATGATTAATTTGGTTATTGGAAAAGGGACACCTAATATTGGAACATTCGATCAGATTTATTGGAATAATTCAAAGTTTTTAAGAGTAGAAATAGACTTGAATAATGGCAATGGTATGGTAGAATTCAGTTATCAGGAATTAACGTACATTCCGTATGTGAGGCATCGTGAAATTATTGCTACGTCTACTTTAGATGTTGATGGAAACACTAACTTAAATAGCTCATTAAATGTAAATAATGCTAGTCCGACTTTATTAACGGGCGATTTAACTGTAGAAGGTGTCGTTGCTTTTGATGGCGAATTAGAAGTTGGTGGCGATACACAATTGTATTCAGATTTAACAGTTGATGGTATTACGAACTTAAACAGTGCATTATTCGTTAATAACGGCGCACCTACAAACCTTTCGGGAGATTTAATAGTGCAAGGAACGTCTACGTTTCAGGACGGTAATTTTCAGAATATAAATGTGGCTCAAAATTCAAATCTAAATACGTTAACAGCATCTGGAGTTAGTAATTTGAATGGACAAGTTATTATAGATGCTTCCCTTACTGGAGGGCAATCCAGTAATAATGCTTACCCGTTAATTGTAAGAGGAAGTGACCAAGGTATGGTTGTTCAAGTAAATGGAGGAAGGAACACGAGTAAAAACTTTGTAACTTTTAGGGATGCTTCCGGAATTCATGGTGCTATTGAAGGACAAACATTAAGCGAACTACACAATAGCTTTAGATTTATTTGGGATGAAGCCATGGCAGGTTTAGAACAGGCTTTTACCTTAGCAGAACAGATAGCTTGTGGAACACAGTTGGATGTTGCAGAAGCTGGTGTTATGTTGGTTAACAATTTTGTTCTGGGAGCAAAATGGATTGAACTAACAGTAGCAGCAGAAAATAATGTTGGTGTATCTTACGAATCTGGAGGAGCTGATTATGCTGAATGGTTAGAAAAGGAAAATCGTACAGAAATTTTTGCCAAAGGAGATATCGTAGGAGTAAAAGGAGGGAAGATTAGTAAAAATACAGATGAGGCTCATCATATCATGGTTATTTCTACAAACCCTATTGTATTGGGAAATATGATTAAAGAACATGAAGATAATTTTGAAAAAGTAGCTTTTTTAGGGCAAGTACCAGTTCGAGTTGTAGGGAAAGTGAATATAGGAGATTATATTTTACCATCAGGAAATAATGATGGTACAGGTATAGCAGTATCACCTAAAAATATGGAGGTTAATGATTATCGATCTATTCTAGGTGTTGCCTGGGAGGCTTCAAGAAATGAAGCTTTTGGTTATATAAATGTGGCTATTGGTATTAATACCAATGATTTAGCTTTAAAAGTATTAGAACAAGAAAAAGAAATTAAAGAAATAAAGAATCAGTTAAATCTTATTCTAAAAAAGCTACAAGGTGAATCTGTTGATACAGATGATAATGAAGTTTTAGTTGATACTCAAGATGAATTGCCTGCTAAATCAATTACTTCAGTTAAATTAACTGACACAGAATTTAAAGAATGGATCTCTGAATATGGTTACATTTTTGAAATCTCAATGAATCAATTAAAAGAGAATTTTAAAAATAGAAATGTCAATTTAAAGTTGTTTCCAGAAGTTGAGGCCATTGTAAATAATCCTATTGAAACTATTAGGAAAATGAATTCTGGAGAGTATCTACCAACTTTATGGAAATCATTTGAGAAAAGATATCCTAATACATTTAAAAAGCAATAATTAATTATTTCTTACATAAGAATCCAAACATTTGTAAATGGATAGGTTTCGACTATTCATCTGTTTTCTGTAGCAAAATAAAATAAAAACCCTTTCTTTTTATTTAAGAAAAGGTTTTTTAGAATTTATAAATAGAACGGTAACAGAACAATGTTATGCCTTGATTGTTTCTTGGTTGTTTTTCCTCTTGCTTTCTTTAGCTTTTTTTAATTGTTTTTGAATTTTCTTTATGGCAGATTCTATTGATTTTTCGGGTTCTATAATATTATATACTCCCCAGAATTTTGGGTCGGAAAAACCAGAAGTTGCATCGGCTAAAATGGTTGTTGGACGTATCATTTTGTTTCTAGGTCTTTCAATATCTTCATCTTTAATCCTCCAATCGGTAATAGCCATTTCACTATTTAATGTGTAAACATTATTAAATAATTTTCTCGGCCATTTAACTTTAAAGCTTAATGAAATATTACTATATGCATAATGCCATTTGCCATTTTTAGTTCTGTAGTTAACTCTATAATTAGCTTGGGTTGGGTAAACAATAGCAGACCCAGGTTTTTTGCGTACATACATCTCACTGGTTAGTTGTTTGTTCTCAACATTTAAACTATAAACAGCATTTGTGAGTGCTAAGGTTTTAGCATCAATATAAAGTTTACCATAGTATAGAGGCGTGGCAACTGTTGGTTTTTGTTTAAAATTAATAACATAAACCAAGTTTTTGTTTATTCGAGTTGATGTGTCAAAACTAAAATCATAAAAAGGGATATTTTCATTAGTGAAAATATATTCTGGATATTTAATGATATCGGTATACAAATTACTAAAAGGGCCTCCTTGTAATTTTACGGCTAATGTATCAAGTCTCGTATAATCTGTTTTTTTTCTTGATTTAATAAGCTCTATAGCGTCTCTTTTATAGGTGTCATAAGGACGTTTATGTATTTGCACAATAGCTTCAGATAAGGAAGCGTTTCTTTTTCTCTTTTTTATAGTTTCTCTATAGAAAGCCGTCATTAATGTATTGTTGTTATTATATAGTTCACTTTTTTTCTTAAGTGTGGCTTCTAAAAGTGTTTTGGCATCACTGTATGTGTCAATCTCTACAGCCGTTAATTCTGTAATGGCAGGAGTTAGTGCTATTTTTATTTTGTTTTCTATGGTTGAAATTTTAATTTCTTGTTTCTCATAACCTAAATGAGAAATAATTAAAGTACCATTTAATAAGGTTTCAGGTATTTTTAATAGAAATTTACCGTCGGTGTTAGTCACAGTACTAATATTAGAATCAGCAATAACGATGTCTGAAAAAACCAAAGCATCTTTAGTTTTTTGGTCAATAACTTCTCCTTTAATCTCCTTTACAAATGGCTTGTCTTGTGCTGTTACAGTAGAAAAGCTAAAAACTAAAAGTAGACTAAAGACTCTTAATGTCAGGGATATAGCTCTTATCATGATATATTGATTTTAACCAAAAAGATACAAAAAAAAGCACAAATATTTTCGTTTTATTAATTTTTAACACTTTATATATGCCGTTAATCGGTAAAATCTCTGGTTTTTTATTGATAATTAAGAAAAATCTGTCTCGTTAAGTGTTTTATTTCTCATTGTTGATTTTTTTTTAAATTAATAGTCATTTTTGGACTATAAATTAAAACTAAAATAAAATTATAAAGCTTCATTTTTATCCAAATGATTATCGGTAAGTGTTCTCATAAAAGCTATAATTGCTTGTATTTCTTCTTCAGAAAGATCTAAGTTATCAAATGGTAATGTTTGATGTGGTACATTAAAACCTAACCCAGAGCCACCTCCTTTATTATAAAAATCCATGACTTGTTCTAGAGTTTCATAAACACCATTGTGCATATAAGGAGTTGTAAGTTTTATATTTCTTATGGAGGGAGTTTTAAAAGCTCCTTTTCGTTCCTCTGTTTTAAAAAGATTATACCGACCTAAATCGTCATCTAATTTTTTGTTTTCTTTTGTATCCGGAACACCAATAATTTCGAGTTCAGACTCACTAAAGTTAGGGGGCACTGTGCCATTGAATAATGGAGGAAAATGACAAGTAGCGCATGCAGCTTTACCCATAAATATGTTAAACCCCTTTTTTTCTACTTCTGTAAGCGTATTTTCTTTTCCATTAATGTTGTTATCAAATTTTGAATTAAATTTATTTAAAGATCTAACATATGAAGCAATGGAGTGTCTAATATTCATATCGGTTGCACCTCTTGAATATAGAGTGTCGAATGCCTTTGAATAGTTTTTATCACGTTTTACGACCTCGATAATATGTTTTAGATCGGCATTAAATTCGTCATGATTAGTAACAACTCCTACTATTTGTCCTTCTAAACTACCAGATCGATTATCTAAAAAAAAGGATTTTTGTAAACCTGAATACGTAAGCGTTGGTGTGTTTCTTTTTACATGTTTATTAAAAGTTATTTTTTCATCCGTAAAGGCTTTTTCCTTAATATGGCATGTAGCACAAGACATATCATTTTTTATAGAAAACCTTTTATCATTAAATAGTTGTTTCCCTAGATCAATTTTTGTGTTTAAATGTATGGTGTCACTTTTATAGTCTGAGAAGTATTCTAAGTTAAAAGTATTCTTACTGAATAAACTGGTTGTATTGTTTTTTAAAGCTAATTCGAACGGAAATTCTATACTCCAATCTTCTTGTATTGCTTTTAAGAGTTCTAATTGTTTATTCGTATGATTTTTAATATACTCATATCTATCTAAGCTGTCAAAATCTGTATTTAGTGTTTTCTGGGAGTTTATTAATTCTGTTTTCCATTTTTGGAGGAGGTCTTTATTTTTAAAATTGTTTTGGTAAATGGTAAAAACGTCATTTAATGTACTCAAAACATATCCAGATTCGTTTAATGAAGCTCCTAATATTGGAGAATCAAAATTAGATAAGCCAGTTGAAGCAATTCTAACTATAGCGTCTCTTGCAAGCCATAATACATGATAATCTTTAAAATTTAAGTCAATATTGTTTTCTATTAATTTAAGTCTACTACTTGTTACTTTTAGGGCTCTGGATAAAGCTAAAGTATCCATTGATTCAGAAAATAAATTCTCTTCTATAACTTGATATCCTATGGGTTGGTTTATTTTGATATCTGTCGGATCTTCTTCTTGGATTCGTATTAAGTTTGGGGAGTTTAAAGATTTGTAGTTTTCTTTTTCTATGTATGATAGTATAGGTTCACTCTTTTTAAAGTACGTTCTTGAATTTATATAGTACTTCTTGTTGGTATCATTGTTATTTGTAATATCAATGCTATCTAAGTATTTGTAAGCCATAACAAGGTGGTTACTATATAGCTTCTCTAGTTTATCTGTTTTTGTAATAGTTTCTTCTGTATTGTTTTTTTCTTTATTAATACAAGAAATACTTAAAAGCAAAAGACATACACTTAAAGTATATGTCTTAGCTCTGAATATAAAATTCAAATATATGTTCATGAGATTATCTGTCTAAGCCTTTGATTAAGTATAACATAGATCCTTCTTTTCTGTTTGCTAAGTCTGGATTAGCTTTTGGGTCTGTAAATGAAGTTCCATCAGCAGGCTCCCACCCGTGATTTTGAGTTATTAGTAAGAATGTGTTATCTCCGTTATTAACAACATCTGTAACATCTATCATGCCAGTAATTTCCCAGTTTCTATTAATGGTACCATAACCTAAACTAGCAGCTCTATTTTGGTCACACTCTAAAACAGTCTTTATATCCCCAGTGTTTAAATTGTATTGATATAATTTAGCAAAACCATTAACAGCAGTGTCTAAATATCCGTTTGGATCTTCTTGGATATATGCGTAGTTCTCAGTTACTAAAATGTTATCAGGCGAGTGGAATCCTTCAGCTTTACCACCAACTTTATCACCATCTAATACACAAGTAATTTTACAAGTTCCAGTTGGGTCGGTATCGTTTAATACAACTTTGTAAATTCTACCTAAAATAGTTCCTTTTCCAACTAAATCTGGTTTGTCCCTACCAGTTACAGCAAAGTAAACTTCTTTTTGGTTTGAAGCAGAACCTCTTCTCCAATCGATATCTTCTAATCTAGAGAAGCCCATAACACCTTTAGCTTTTGCTTCTGCGTCTAAGGCTGCAATTTCTCTTTCTGTTAGTTCAATAAATTCAGCATCGTATTCAGTACCTTCAACCATGTCTACTTCAAAATCGATTTCAGAAGTAGTAACTTTTAGTCCATATAATTTACCACCTTCAAGATCGCCCCTGTTACCAACGTACATCCCTAATTGACCAGAAGGTACGCTATTATCAGAATGGTCATCTCCAATAAAAGCAACTGTTTTATCGGCGTAAGCATCCTTACCAATAACAATAGCATTTTCAGTAGACCACTGTCCGAAAGCATTTAATAATTTTCCAGTACTAGCATCAGCAACATCTTTTGCTGGGTCTGTTAAAAATACACCTTTGGATGCACCTCCCCATTCTCCTCCAGACAAGTACAAAGGACCAAATCCATGTTCTTCGGGGCTAATTAATGATCCAGAACATTGTGCAGTTTCTGCAGTTGCAGCAGCATTTAAGATATACTCTCCATGGTAAGGTTTTAAATTTTTGTTTAACATAATACGAGCAATAGAATAATCTGCTTCAATATTATTAATTAAAGTAAAGGTCCCATTTCCATTGTTAATTAATCCAGCTCCGTCTGCCATAGAACCG
Organism: Flavivirga rizhaonensis; assembly: GCF_004791695.1. GTDB lineage: Bacteria > Bacteroidota > Bacteroidia > Flavobacteriales > Flavobacteriaceae > Flavivirga > Flavivirga rizhaonensis. The sequence continues at coordinate 292,786 of NZ_SRSO01000001.1, forward strand.
TAAACAAAGTCAGGAGTGTTTGGAATGACATCTTCTGAAGATAAAATTGGTGTGATTTTTAAACTCACAAAATCACCAGTTACTTTTAATAGGCCTGGAGATTTCGAAGCTGTTAAATAAACGGATGCATCACTACCGTCTGCACCATCTGTTCCGTCAGTACCATCCACACCATCCGCACCGTCTACTCCATCTTTACCATCTTTACCATCTTCAATATCGCAGCTTGTTACTGTTAAACCAGTAGTAGTTATAACTACTAATAGTAAAAAAAGTTTTAATAATTTTTTCATTTTAATTAGAATATTTTTTGGTTATAATTTATTTTCAAAATTATCATTAGACCATTTAAAGTTTGTTAAGTCATCAATGTTGTTACATTAATTTAGGGTTACTGTAAGGTTAATAAGGTTACAGAAATATTAATAGAAACGTATTAATGTTATGAGTGAATTAAGAGTAGGTTCATTGTAATGCTTTCTATATATAAAAGACCAATGTATTAAACAAGGTTAAGAATAAACTCTTAACGAATTTTTTAGAATTTCGAAATTGAATATCTGTATCTTTACACCACTAATCTTCAAAAACATCTATGTCAGTAGAGAGTATCTCATTTAAAAAAACAGGCTATTTTTCATCATTAATTTGTGATTACCTTGAAGAGAAAAATGAACTGAAGGAGTTTGTTCATCATTTCCCAAAGCTTGAAAATTTTAAAAATCAGATAAAAGAAAAAAGCTCATCTGTTAATGTAGAGACTAGAGCAGTTTTAGTAAATACTTTAAAGCAACAATATAAAGGTGTTGATACATCAGATTTAACACATCAAAATATTGATACTCTAAATCTAGAAAATACGTTTACAATTACCACAGGGCATCAGCTTAATTTATTTACAGGACCCTTGTACTTTTTATATAAAATAGTTTCTGCAATTAATCTTTCTAAGGAATTAAAGGAGACATATCCTGAATATAATTTTGTGCCCGTTTATTGGATGGCAACAGAGGATCATGATTTTGATGAGATTAATTATTTCAATTTTAAAGGCAGGAAAGTACAGTGGAATAGAGAATCGCAAGGTGCGGTAGGGGAATTATCGCTAGAAGGCTTAGATGACGTATTTAATTTATATTCAAAAGCATTAGGAATTAGTAAAAATGCTGATTACTTAAGAGATTTATTTAACAATGCTTACTTAAAGCATACTAATTTAGCAGATGCCACACGTTATTTGGCTAATGAGCTATTTAAAGATTATGGTTTAGTTATTATTGATGCTAATGATACTGACCTAAAAAAACAATTCGCACCTTATATAGAAGATGAATTGTTGAATCAGACATCTTTTAAATCTGTTTCAGGAACAAATAAAAATCTTTCTAAAGAATACAATATTCAAGTGAATCCAAGGGAGATTAATGTATTCTATTTAAAAGAAAACTTAAGAGAGCGGATCGTTTTTGAAGATGACGTTTATAAAGTATTGAATACAGAAATTAATTGGAGCAAAAGCGATATACAAAAGGAACTTTTGGAGCATCCAGAACGATTTTCTCCAAATGTGATTATGCGTCCATTATATCAAGAAGTAATATTACCTAATCTATGCTACATAGGCGGAGGTGGTGAGTTAGCTTATTGGTTTCAATTAAAACAATTCTTTAACACTGTTAATGTTCCATTTCCTATATTGTTATTGCGCAACTCAGTTTTAATACGGACAAAAGAGCAAGCAGATAAACTAAAAAGACTAAATGTTTCTAATGAAGATATCTTTTTAAAACGAGATGTTTTTATCAATAAAAAAGTAAGGCAGATATCGAATATAGATATTGACTTTTCACCTCAGAAAGCGCATTTAGAAGCACAATTTAAAGAACTATTCACCTTAGCAGAGCAAACAGATAAGTCTTTTATTGGAGCTGTAAAAGCACAAGAAGCAAAACAGTTAAAAGGCTTGGAACATTTAGAAAAAAGATTACTTAAAGCTCAAAAGAAAACCTTGGCAGATCAAGTGTCCAGAATAACCGAGTTGCAAGAGCAATTGTTCCCTAGTCAAAGTTTACAAGAACGAAATACTAATTTCTCTGAGTTTTATTTAGAATATGGTCAGGAACTCATTCCTAATCTTATAAAAAATCTAGACCCTTTAAAAGATGAATTCTTAATACTAAATCTTTAATAAATGCACAAAATTGATATTGAATTGGTTGAAATGACTATGGATGTCATGAAATATGCTATTGATAGACTTTCTGCAACGCAAAGTAAAATAGGGAAACCAAAAAGTGAAGCCAAACTTAAAGAGCTGGTAGGGGAAACGATTACCGATAAAGGTATTGGAGGTGAGTATGCTTTTAATTTGTGGAAAAAATATTTAATGAAAGCAACGGTGCCGATAGATCATCCAAGGCATTTAGCATTTGTGCCTGCATCACCAACCAGAGCATCCATCATGTTCGATTTAGTAACCTCTGCTTCTAGTATTCATGGGGCATATTGGATGGAAGGTGCTGGTGGTATTTTCTGTGAAAATGAAGCCATGAAATGGATTGTATCTTTAACAGGCTTACCAGATAGTGCATTTGGTGTATTTACGAGTGGAGGTACGGCAGCAAACCTTTCAGCAATGGTAACAGCTCGGGAATATTGGAGGAAAAATGATGCTTTTAAAGGAGAAAAAGGACTTATTATTACTTCTATAGGAGCGCATTCTTCCATTAAAGCTATGGCGAAGGTTATTGATGTGGATGTGTTGTTGGTAGATACGGAAGATAGATTGCATGGAGAAGAATTACAGCATACTATTAAGGGCTTAACCAAACAACAACGTAAGCGGTTATTTTCTGTGGTAGCAACAGGAGGAACAACAAATGCAGGTATTATTGATGATTTAGAAGGTATCGCCAATATTTGCGAAAAAGAGAATTTATGGTTTCATGTGGATGCGGCCTATGGTGGAGGAGCCTTAGCGGCTGACTCTGTTAGGCATTTGTTTCATGGTATTGAAAAAGCAGATAGTATTACCATAGACCCGCATAAATGGATGTTTTCTCCCTATGATTGTGGAGCTGTTATTTATAAAAACCCGGAATTAGCTAAGGAAGCACATTCACAAGAAGGATCGTATCTCGATATTTTTAAAGATGAAGGCGCTGATGGTTTTAACCCAACCGATTACCAAATACAATTAACGCGTCGCGTAAGAGGTTTACCTTTATGGTTTTCGTTAGCCACTCATGGGACAGATCGATATAAAGAAGCTGTAGAGCGAGGAATTGAGTTAGCTCAGATAGCAGGGAAGCTCATTACCGAAGATCCTAATGTAGAATTGGTTAGAGAGCCAAGTTTGTCCTGTGTCTTATATAGAAGAGTAGGATGGAAGCCAGAAGATTATACGAATTGGACTTACGAAAATCATAGAAAAGGTTTTGCGCTTGTAACACCTACAAAATGGAAAACAGGAGATACTTTTGAGACTGTTTCTCGTTTTTGTTTTATCAATCCAGATACAACAGAAAAGGATATAAAAATGATTTTAGATTCTATGGTATAAAATTTTAAAAAAATCGATAGTCATAATTCGTCATTCTAAAATCAATTATTACTTTTGCGCATGCAACATGACAAGGTACTAATTTTAGACTTCGGATCGCAATATACACAACTTATTGCCCGTCGAGTTAGGGAACTCAACATTTACTCCGAAATACACCCATTCAATAAGATTCCAATAAATTTAGAAAGCTATAAAGCTATTATACTTTCTGGTAGCCCATACTCAGTAAGAGGAGAAGAAGCGTTACATCCAGATTTATCGCAAATACGAGGTAAGAAACCTCTTTTGGGAGTATGCTATGGTGCGCAATATTTAGCACACTTTTCAGGTGGTAAAGTAGCACCTTCAAGTACGAGAGAATATGGTAGAGCTAATTTATCATTTATAAAATCTGAAGAGAAGTTTTTCGAAAATGTTAGCTCAGGGAGTCAGGTTTGGATGAGTCATAGTGATACGATTAAAGAACTACCAACAGGAAGTGTTTTAATAGCAAGTACACATGATGTTGAAAATGCAGCATATAGAATTGAAGGCGAGCAAACGTATGCGATTCAATTTCACCCAGAAGTATATCATTCAACAGACGGAAAAAAAATATTAGAAAACTTTTTAGTAAAAATAGCTGGACTTAACCAAGATTGGACACCGGACTCTTTTGTTGAAGAAACCGTTGAAGCTATTCAAGAGAAGGTAGGAGATGGTAAAGTTGTACTCGGACTTTCTGGAGGTGTAGATTCCACAGTAGCGGCCGTTTTACTTAACAAAGCGATAGGTAAAAACCTGTATTGCATTTTTGTAAACAACGGATTGCTTCGTAAAAACGAATTCCAAAATGTTTTAGATCAATATAAAGGTATGGGGCTTAATGTAAAAGGAGTTGACGCCTCACAACGTTTTCTGGATGCTTTAGCAGGAATTGAAGACCCTGAGAAAAAACGTAAAGCCATAGGAAATGCGTTTATTGAAGTCTTTGATGATGAAGCTCACAAACTAGAGGATGTAAAATGGTTAGCGCAAGGTACTATTTACCCAGATGTTATTGAAAGTGTTTCTGTAAATGGAGGTCCTTCAGCGACTATAAAAAGTCATCATAATGTAGGCGGTTTACCAGATTTCATGAAACTTAAAATCGTAGAACCACTAAGAGCTATTTTTAAAGATGAAGTAAGACGGGTAGGAGCTACTCTAGGGATTGATCCAGAACTTTTAGGACGTCATCCATTTCCTGGACCGGGATTAGGGATTCGCATTCTAGGAGATATTACCGCAGAAAAAGTGCGTATTTTGCAAGAAGTGGATGCTATTTTTATAAATGGTTTAAAAGAATGGAATTTATATGACAATGTTTGGCAAGCTGGTGCTATGTTGCTGCCTGTTAACAGTGTTGGAGTAATGGGAGACGAGCGTACGTATGAAAAATGCGTAGCGCTTAGAGCCGTAGAAAGTACGGATGGTATGACTGCCGATTGGGTGAATTTACCTTATGAATTTCTACAAAAAACATCAAACGATATAATAAATAAGGTTAAAGGCGTTAATAGAGTAGTTTATGACATTAGTTCGAAACCACCAGCCACTATAGAATGGGAATAAAACCCCATTTTGAATAGTCTGAATAATTCAAAATAGTATCATTAAGTTGGATGTTATATTATTTATAGACTATATTTAATTTTTGAAATCATCTTGGTTATTATAACTAACCGTATATAAATTAGGAGAGTTCAAAAAAAGTATTGTCAGGTTGAAAACTGTTATGTCCTTTCTTTTTTGGCATACTATATGTATTCTAAAAAAGAAAGGGTGGTTTTACTCTGATTAAAATCGCGGGACTGACCCCTTTAACGCAATTTAAAAATAGATTACATGAATAAATCCCTTTTCGTTTTATGCCTATTACTATTATTTAGTTTTGGTACAGCTCAAGCTCAAAATTATAGCGCTCATAAGGTTAAACAAGGAGAAACCATTGAAAGTATTGCAAAGAAATACTTGGTAACACCATCAGATATTTATGGTTTAAATCCTGATGCTCAAAAAGAGTTAAGAGTTAATTCGGTTTTAATTATTCCAAAATCTAAAGTATTACCCCCTAAAGTAACTACCGTTAAAGAATTAGAAGGCTATAAAAAGCATAGAACCAAAAAAAGACAAACGCTTTATAGTTTATCGCAAAAGTATAATGTGACTATAGAGGAGATTAAAAAACACAATACATTTTTATACGCAGAACCTTTAAGAAAAGGAGATAAACTTCAAATTCCAATATTCAAAGTAACAGAAGTAGAAGAAGCAAATAAACTTACCAAAACATATACTGTACTCCCCAAAGAAGGGAAATGGCGTATTGCTTATAAATTTGGAATAACAGTTAAGGAGCTTGAAGAACTTAATCCTGAAATGGGAGACGTTTTACAAGAAGGTCAGGTACTAAATGTGCCAAATATAGGAGATGAAGAAGAGAAGGAAATAGATGAAAAATATAGTTATTATAAAGTATTACCTAAAGAGGGGTTTTATAGGCTAAAACTTAAATTAGGTTTGGAGCAAGAAGCATTAGAAACTTTGAACCCTGTTTTAAAAGATGGTGGATTAAAAGTAGGCATGGTGTTAAAAATACCATATTCTAGTTTGCCAGAAAGCATTATAGGGCAAGATGCTATTAAGGTTAATTTAGTAGATAGCATAGCCGATTTTAACACAAAACATATAGTTGTTATGCTGCCTTTTAGGTTGAATCACGTGGATTTTGATTCTGCATCAGACATTAAAAAAAGTATTGAAAAAGACCCTTATTTAGATGCTTCGCTAGATTTTCACTCAGGGGTTTTAATGGCTATAGATTCTTTAAAAAAATTAGGAGTTTCTCTTAAAGTAGATGTATACGATACTAAATATGAACTAGGTGAAGTAAAGCATATAATGGATCGCAATAACTTTGAAAATGTTGATGCGGTTATTGGTCCGTTAACTCCTGATAATTTTGAAGAGGTAGCCTCAGAATTGAAAAAGTATAATACGCCTGTTATCTCTCCAATAGGAACAAACTTAAAATTATATAATAACGTATTTCAATCAAGACCATCTAATGATTTGTTAAAAAAGCGGGTCATAAATTTTGTAAAAGCAGATACTTTGGCCAGTAATATTATTGTGATCTCAGATACTAAAAATAAACCTGTTTCAGATGATATTAAACGCGAGTTTAATTTTGCAAAGCAAATACTCTCTAGAAAAGATAAAGAAGGGGTAGATAAATACTATGTGAATAAAGGAGATATTCAAGATGAGCTAAAACCAGGGAAAAATATCGTGTTTTTAGAAACTCAAGATGCTGGATTCGTTTCGAATGTAACCAGTATTTTGGCAGCTTTAATTCAAGAAGAGAATATTCAAGAAAAGAAAGAGGCTATAGAGATTGTATTAGTTACAACTAATATTAATTCTGCCTTTAAAGATGATGAAGTGGATAATACACATTTGTCTGAGTTACAATTTCATTTTGCTACCATGTCTAGAGCGTATAACGAAAATGGTAATAATGCCTTTGTGAAAAGATATAATCAAATTTATAATATCACGCCAAATAATAGAGCTGTAAAAGGTTTCGATTTAACCATGGATGTTGTCTTGCGTTTAGTGTCTTCAGAAGATATATATATGTCTGTTAATGAGGCGCCGCTTACCGAATATGTCGAAAATAAATTTGCCTATAAAAAGAAGCTTTTTGGAGGGTATTACAACAATACAGTGTATTTGGTTAAATATGATGATTTAGAAATTGTAGAAGTAAAGCAAATAATAAGTCAAGAAGAGCTAAAGAAAGAGCAAGAACTAGAGGAGAGCAAGAAGTAAACAATAAGCCAAAAAGCAAGACGTTTTATATATGTCATTGCGAAGGAGGAACGACTGTGGCAATCTACTAAATGATTGATGTAAATAAACTTGCAACGAAAAATTAAATTTTACTAAACCTTGTGACTAAAGTATTCTTTATTTTATGTTGTTTACTTTGCGTACAACAGGACGAGCCAGTTATATCATGGAACGAATCGTATAAATTATCTTGGTCCGATTTTAAAGACAAGCCAGATAAAAGTACCAGTGCAGTAGCCATAACAGCGTCTGGCATTACCTTCGGTTTTTCGGTTAGCGCAACAGAAGATAGAGTTGTAGACTTTACTTCAGAAGTACATACTCATTTTTATCCAGAAAAATCGTGGTATAAAAAAGAACAAGCAGATCATCATGTTTTAGGTCATGAACAGTTACATTTTGATATTACCGAATTATATGCACGTAAATTCAGATATCGAATAGAACAGATTGTAGTGTCTAATAGTGTTAGAGCCCAATTAAAAACGCTTCATAATACTATTAATAAAGAGCTTTCACAGATGCAAAATAGATATGATTCTGAAACCAATTATTCCAGAAATGTCGAAGCTCAAACCAAATGGAAATTATATATTGCTGACGAATTAAAAAAGTTCTCTAAATATAAATCGATAGATTAAATATATGCTCCCAGATAAACAATTTCTTATAGATTTAGCACATACCAAAATGCCCTTTGGTAAATATAAAGATCGTTACTTAATAGATTTGCCTGAATATTATGTAGTATGGTATCATAACAAAGGATTCCCGAAAGGAAAACTAGGGGATATGCTTACTCAGGTCTATGATCTAAAAATGAATGGGTTGGAAGATTTAATTCGGAATATTAAGAAGCAGTTTCCTAAATAGATTTTATACTCACTTAAAGCTTATGCTTTATAATTATTACTGGTACAGTTCAATTGATCAGTAATATATCTTCAACATTTCCTTTATATAAATTAATAATGTTAAAACTTGTGTTATAAAAACACGCTTAGGTGAATTTGATTACAAAAGAACTATTTATATATAGTTAAATCAAAATAAAGCGTCATAATTCTGTGTAAAAAAACAGTTGGTCAGGTGTATAATTATATTTCCTTCTAATCCTCTTTGCCTGTGCCCACTTCTTTTCTATTGGGTTCAGGTCAGGGCTGTACGGAGGAAGAAACTCTACGGTATGCCCTTGTTCTTCCATTGCCCGTAAGGCATCGTTTCTTTTGTGAAATGTTGCGTTGTCAAGTACGATGACCGAATTGCTTGGGGTGCTGGGGAGTAGCTCTTGTATTAGCCATGCATGGAATATGTCTGCGTTTATATACGCATCGAACAGGCATACATTAAATAACTTGAAGTTGCTTACAGCTCCAATAGCATTTACCCTGCCCTTTGCATGCCAATCTTTGCTGGCATAGCACCTTTGCCCTTTTGGACCATACCCCTGTCCCTGGGGGCATCCACTGCAAACCCACTTTCGTCAATGTAGACAACGGGCTTTTTTTCAACAAACTCATATCGAAATATCTTAAGTTGAAATACAAGCCTGGACAACCAATCTGCTTTAGGATAGAACAGCGTTTTTTTTATTGCTGACCTTTAAACGTTTTAAGGCATAGAATACGGCACTTTGGCTAACACCAAATTTCTTAGCTCTTTCATATTGATAAAGATCGGGGTGATCTTCTACATCTTTACGAAGAGCATCCATATCTAATTTGGTAGCAGGCTTGTTTCGCTTGGTCTTGGGCTCTATACGGTTTTGCCACCTAAACAGTGTGCGTATTGGAATCCCAAACCTAGCACTGACCTCTTGGAATGTCAACTGCTCTTTTGCTTTTACTTTAAATAATCGCCGTCTGGAATCTAGTGAGGATGACATACTACAAGATACAAAAAATATGTCAAACTATAATGATTTAGCTATAACTTCTAGTGGTGTATTTATTTTTTTAGAAAACAGATTCAAATAGTGTTCCCATTCTTGCTTGTTAGCAAACTGACCACTTTCTTTCCAACCAAAACCAGCATAATAGGTTACTGTATTATCTATCACTTTTAAGTTAGTATAAGCATTGCTTTCGTCTGGTGCTTCGGTATTGTATTTTTCGAAACTTATAAAAAATTGTTTTGGAACAACAATAGCAGTCCCTAATTCTGAATCACCATGTGGTTGCCAATAACTTACCCAAGCGTCATTATCACTACCACTAACTTTGCCGTCGTTTTCATGCAACGTTAAACCAACAGAAATTGTTTGAGTCCCTTCAATTTTAGTTTCAAACTTAGATAAGTTATTTCCATAATCTAAACATATAATTTTGCTTTCCATAATCTGATGGCCTCCAGCATCCCAATTTGCGTATTCTAGATGAAAACTAGTTCGTATTGGTCCAGTAGCTATGGTACGCCATTTGGTGTAATTTTTTGAGTAATAATAAGTACTATCTTGTTTTACTGCAATGCCACCAACGCCTCTGCTTCTACCTACATGGAAATTATCTAAACCTTCACCGTGGTCTATATGATAGCTGCCTATATTTTCATCATTTTCTTTATACCATTTATTTATAATTGGGTATTCAACTTTTTTTAACCATGCATCTACACCACTTGAAAGTGTGCCCCCTTCAATCCCTTCTTCTTTCATTTTTTGGGCAGTAGGACCAAATACACGAAATGCAACTCTATTATTTTCCCAAGCATAATCATCTGTACGTTCGGGAACAAAACGAGAGTAACAATAATCAGTAACTTCCGATTTTTCTTCTTCAGTAACCTTAACTATGGTATATTTTTTTTCTGAATTTGCTCCAACTTTAGGTTGAAATAATAACTTGTCTAACACACCGTCACCATCATAATCTATAGTTTGGGTGATTTGTAGCTCATTAGTCTCTACATCACGAATGCCAATAATTGATAAATCTTCTATTTTTAAAAAGTCTTTTGTAAGTTCAACAGTTTCAAAAGTTCTTTCAACATTGAGTGGGTTTTTAATAACGATTATTTTATCCGTTTTTTTTGGAGAACAAGCTGATAAAAAGACGATTGCTAAAACAGAAAATAAAGACTTATAGTTTTTCATTTTATATGTGGATTTATTTTATTAATCTAAAAATTCTCCAACCCTTGGGTCGGGGTTTCCTATTCACCTCTCCGAAGGAGATGTCAGAACGACCTTTTTTGGCAGTTCTGGGTGATGTAAATACAAAATTTCGGTTTTTTGACCCTAATGCCAAAATTAAACTAGCGAAATACTCTTATGGCTTGCCCCGATGATAGTCGGTTTCAAGAAATTTTTTATTTTAATTTTCGTTTGAAGGCTTGCCTATAGTAGCCAGTATACCACCATCAACATAAATAATTTGTCCATTAACAAAATCGCTTGCCTTTGAACTTAAAAAAACAGCAGCTCCCTGTAAATCATCTGGATCTCCCCATCTACCTGCCGGTGTTCTTCCAATAATAAAATCGTTAAATGGATGTCCATCAACACGAATTGGTGCTGTTTGGCTGGTTGCAAAATATCCAGGTCCGATGCCATTTATTTGTATGTTGTGTTTGGCCCATTCCGTTGCCATATTTCGAGTTAACATTTTTAGACCACCTTTAGCTGCAGCGTAAGCACCTACCGTATTACGTCCTAATTCACTCATCATTGAGCAAATATTAATAATTTTCCCTTCTTTTCTGGAAATCATTCCTTTTACAACATGTTTTGACATGATAAAAGGACTTACCAAATCTACTTTAAGGACTTGTTCAAAATCAGCAACTTCCATATCTTCTAAAGGGGTTCTTTTTATAATTCCAGCATTGTTAACCAGAATATCGATCACACCTACTTCAGCTTCTATTTTAGCTATGTTATTTATGACTTGTGTTTCATTAGTCACATCAAAAAGATATCCGTAAGTTGTTAAACCTAAAGATTTATATTCAGAAACTGCTTTATTTAATTTTTCTTGTGAAGAGGCTCCATTGATAACCAAAGTAGCTCCAGCATGACCTAAACCAATTGCCATAGCTTGCCCCAAGCCATGTGTACCGCCCGTAATAAGAGCTGTTTTTCCTTTTAAATCGAATAAGTTTATTGACATAATTTATCGTAATTCATTAATTGCACAAACATCCATATCACCATAATCCAGATTTTCACCAGCCATTCCCCAGATAAAACTATAATTGCTGGTACCAGAGCCAGAGTGAACGGACCAGGGAGGAGAAATAACAGCTTGTTTATTTGCCATCCAGATATGCCTTGTTTCTTGAGTCTCGCCCATAAAGTGACATACTGCTTGATCTTCAGGGACTTCAAAATAAAAATAGACTTCCATTCTTCGATCATGTACATGTGCTGGCATCGTATTCCAAGAACTACCAGGTTTTATAGTAGTCATACCCATTTGTAATTGGCATACATCTACCACACTATTTACTATATATTTTCTTAACGTTCTGGCATTAGCAGTTTCTGGAGCTCCTAACTCTATAACTTCAACATCATGAGTTCCAATTTTTTTATTTGGAAACGTTTTATGAGCAGGAGTAGAGTTTAGATAAAACTGTGCTGGATTTTCAGAAGATTTACTTGAAAACGACACTTTTTTATTTCCCTGCCCTAAATACAAGGCTTCTTTATGATTTAAAATATAATCAGTATCATCTACTGAAACAGTTCCTGTATCACCTATATTAATAATGCCTAATTCTCTTCTTTCAAGAAAGTATTGAGATTTTAATTCATCAATAGTTTCTAGAATTACAGATTTATTTATTGGTACAATACCAGCTACCATAAACCTATCATAATGAGAATATATCCAATGTATCCCGTCTTTTACCATAAGGTCTTTTATTAAAAACTCATTTCTAAGCTCAGTGGTATCCATTTTTTTTACTTCTCTCGGAGATGCTGCATATCTTACTTCGCAGTTTGTACTCATAATTAAATAGTGTTATTTGTTTTGTGTAAAAATAGTAAATTATATTAAAAATACAATCGATTGTATTTTTAAATTTAACCATATTTGTTTTTACTATATTTATGCGCTAAATTATTGTAAATTTTCTTAATGAATAAAAATAAAGCTACTATACATGATATTTCTAAAGCATTGGGTATTGATAGTTCTACGGTTTCAAGAGCGTTAAATGATAGTCCAAGAGTATCTAAAAAAACAAAAGGAAAAATATTAAAAAAAGCGAAAGAACTAGGGTATCAAAGAAATAGTTTAGCTTCTAGCTTGCGTACCAGTAAAACACAAACGATAGCAGTTGTTTTGCCTAGAATCTCTAGGCACTTTTTTGCCAGAGTCATAGCGGGGATTGAAGAAACTGCTCATAAAGCTGGATATAATGTTATTATTTGTCAATCATTAGATAATCTGGAAAGAGAGAAAAAAATAATATCTACGCTCATTTCTAACCGTGTGGATGGCATTATGATTTCTATTTCAATGGAAACAACAAATTATGAGCATTTAGAAGCCTATAAAAAGCTTGATAAGCCAATTGTTTTTTTTGATAGACCCTGTGAGTTGCCTAATTGCATTAATGTGAATATTGACAACTTTCAAGCTAGTTTTGATGCTACTCAGCATTTAATTTCAAGAGGATGTAAGCATATTGTACATTTTTCGGGTTCTCAAAAAATTGAACTTTATAGACAACGTAAAGCAGGCTATATTGCAGCTTTGGAGAAAAACAATATTAAAATAAACGACCATTATATTTTTGAATCAAATCTATCAGAAGAAGATGGTATTAGAGCTGCAAAAAAAATACTTAGATTAAAAAACATTGATGGTTTGTACTCGTCTAATGATACTGCGGCCATAAGTGCTATGAAATATTTTAAGAGCAAAAGGGTAAGAGTTCCAGAAGATATCGCTGTTGTTGGTTTTAACAATGACCCTATTTCAGCAGTTATAGAACCCAGCCTTACGACGATCAATCAACCAGCACTTGAAATCGGTAAAATGGCTTCTAACCTATTATTTGAACAAATTAATAATAAAACTAAAACTACTAAAATCCAGTTTAGACTTTTGAATTCTGAATTGATTATAAGACACTCCTCAAAAAAATAAAACTATAGGTAACACGTTTTTTTATTAAACCCATATAACGAATAATTGTTCATTTCATAGCTACAATACCTGTAGTTTTTATGTAAGAGAATTATTATCAAAGATTAATTCACCCCCTTTAAAAAATTAAATTGTAACCCACTTTTTTATGCTTGTTTCTGTCATTTGTAATAGAAAATAACTAAAAACTAAAACTTATGAAGAAAACCAGACTTAAAATTTTGATGAGACATTTAACTCAGCTTTTTTTGATTGTTATGTGCTCAATTTTAACGGTTTACGGTCAAACTAAAGTCATAAGTATAGTGACCAATGAATCTGGGCTAGCAGTTGCTGGGGTTAATATTCTTGAAACTGGAAGCCAAAATGATGTAGTTACAGATTTTGATGGCGACTTCTCAATGACTCTTGAAAAAGATAGTTCAGAATTAACAATGACATATTTAGGTTATGGTACTTTGGTGTAGCTACAGCTATAGTAGATGATATTATTGAGGAGAAAGGCTGGAAATTAGCAGGAGCATATAAAAGGTGATTTGATTTGGTAAGAACTTAAAAAGAAGTAGAATAAATAGCTGCCAAAAGAGATCTAGCAGAGTAAATAGTACCCCAAAGGATGCCAAAAAGACTCAATATATTGCTCCAATCCCTACTGCTTCAATACCCATAAGTGAACTAACAAAACCCAGAAGGAATTAAGATTCAATAAAATTTGAGTTCGTTTGTTTTTTAACAAAAGAGGCTGTCTGAAAAGTGGTTAATCTTGTCATTCAGAGCAACGCGAAGAATCTTATTTTACTCATAATCAGGGTTATATATTTTAAAGAGATTCTTCATTCCATTCAGAATGACACTTTTTAGACAGCCTCTTTTATAGTTAAAAAAAGAATTACTATTTTTAAAAATTGTTCAACTCGATAGTATAAATTTTATTTCTTTTTGATTGAAACGTATATCTAACAAATGAAAGTATCAAACGTATTATCTATTTTATCTTTTTTTTGTATTGCACTTTCAACTGCACAAGAAAATACCAGTTTTTCAAACAATTTAAAATTTAAAAACTATTCAACAAAAGATGGATTATCTCAACGTTCTGTAGCAAGCATTCTTCAAGATAATCAAGGATTTATGTGGTTTGGAACTCGATATGGATTGAATAAATTCGATGGAGATACCTTTAAAAATTACAATTATAATTCGGAAGAGATAAATAGTTTAAGCCACAACTGGATAACAGAGCTGGTTAAAGACTATAGTGGTACCATTTGGGTAGGAACTAAAAAGGGATTAAATAAGTATAGTCCAGAGAATGACAATTTTTCGCGCGTAAGAAAGTCTAATTTAAACAAGCAATTTTATGACCACGAGATTTGGGATATTAAAGTACAAGACTCATCATTTTTATGGATTGCAACTAATCAAGGGCTAGACAAGTTTCATATAGCAACCAATAATATACTTACATTTAAGCATAATGATAACAATCCCAATAGCATTAGTTCAGATAAAGTTAGAAGAATATTTATAGCTTCTAATAATGATTTATGGATAAGTACAAGTGAGAAAATTGATCTCTATGATGTAAAAAAAAATGGATTTAAACACTATGATTATCCTAATAATGCAACACCAACAATTACTAAAAACAATGTGACTGCCTTATTTCAAGATTCTAGTGGTAAAATTTGGTTGGGATATAACAACGGATTAGCCTTTTTTAATCCTGATACAGACGCTTTTGAAGATTTTAAATTAAAATCAGAAGTAGCAATTACAAGCTCTGTTAGAACTATATGTGAAGATCGAGAAGGCTATTTATGGATTGGGACTTATAATGGCTTATGCAAACTAACCCAAAAGAATGATGCTTTTTATAAATATGAGCATGATATTACTGACCCTAAAAGCTTAAGTCAGAATTCTATTTATGAAATTGTAGAGGACTCAAGAGGAGACTTGTGGATTGGTACCTGGGCTGGGGGGATAAGTTATTATGATAAAAGTTCTAATGATTTTGCTACGTTTTCCGAAGGGTATAGTATAAAAAATTTGAACTATAAAGTAGTAAGTTCTATTGTTGAAGATGATGAAGAAAACTTATGGATTGGTACTGAAGGCGGAGGAATCAATTTTTATGATAAAAAAAAGAAAACATTTGCCTATTATAAGCATGATCCTAAAAACTTAAATAGTCTAAGTGCCAACAATGTTAAAGCAATAATTAAAGATTACAAAGGTGATTTTTGGGTAGGAACACATGATGGAGGTCTTAATCAGATAATCATTAATAAAAAAAATAAAAGATTTAAAAGGTTTAAAAATAATCCAAATGATAGTACTAGTATTAGCGATAATAAAATTACCGCCATTACAGAAGATGCTCAACACAATATTTGGATTGGAACTAACGAAGGCGGATTAAATTTTTATAACAGAAATACAAACGCATTTATTAGAATTGAAGACAGTAGTAACACTCTAGGTAATTTTATTTATACGATTTCGAAATCAAAAACAGATAATTCAATATTAATTGGAAGTATAAATGGACTTGCTAAAATAGATATTAAGACAAAACATATAACTCCTGTTAATTTTAGGGAAGGTACCACAAACTCATATACTTTAAACCCTGTATTGAGCATATATCAAGAATCTGAAAACAATTACTGGATTGGAACTGAAGGCAATGGTTTGTACAATTACAACTCAAAAACTGGTAAAAAAGTAAGATATGGTTTAGTTGATGGATTGCCCAACGAGGTAATATATGCTATTTTACCAGATGATTACGGCAATGTATGGCTTAGCACGAATAAAGGACTAAGCAGACTAAACTTAGAGACAAAAACATTTAAAAATTTTGAAGAAACCGATGGCATTCAAGGTAATGAGTTTAATTATGGGGCTTATTTAAAAACAAAAAAAGGTAATCTGGTTTTTGGGGGTACAGACGGTTTCACTGTTTTCAATCCTAACCAAATAGAGGAAAATACATTTATACCACCTGTAGTTTTAACGGATTTTTCAGTTAGAAACAAGCCGTTTAAAACTATTACAGACGCTCTAAGTTCTATAACATTAAAATACAACCAGAACGATTTTAGTTTTGATTTTGTTGCATTAAGTTACTCACAACCCAATAAAAATCAATATGCTTATAAGCTGGAAGGTTTTGATACGTACTGGAATTTTATTGGAAATAATAAAACAGCGGTTTACACCAATTTAAATAATGGAGATTATACCTTTAAAGTTAAGGCCTCCAATAATGATGGTTTGTGGAATGAAAACGGAAATTCAATCAAGATAAAAATTCTCCCACCTTTATGGAGAACTTGGTGGGCCTATATTATATATCTATTAATGTTACTTGCCTTGTTTTGGGGCATTAGAAAATACACACTTTTAAGAATACAAGATAGAAATGAATTAAAACAAGAACGACTCGATAAACAGCAAATGGAAGAAGTAAATCGTTTAAAACTTCAACTATTTACCAATATTTCCCATGATTTTAGAACGCCACTCACTCTCATTGTAGGACCTCTTAAAAGGATGATTAATAATCAAGTTGGAGATTCATATATTCAAAATCAATTAACAGGCATGTACAGAAATGCCAGTATACTGTTGCAACTAATCAACCAACTTTTAGATTTTAGAAAAAGCGAAACAGGTAAATTGCTTTTACATGTTTCAAAAAATGATATGGTAACATTTTTAAAAGACATTCAATTGTCTTTTGATGAGATGGCAAAAGATAGAAATATAAAATATGCGTTGCATTCATCAGAAGAATCTGTTGAAGTTTGGTTTGATAAAATCGAAATGAAAAAAGTAATATTGAATATTCTATCTAATGCTTTTAAGTTCACACCGCAACATGGTAACGTTTCAATAAACATATCAACAAATAAGGAGGCATTAAATAATGGAGGTGATTATAATTATGTAAAAATTGAAATTCAAGATAGTGGTAAAGGAATTCCCGAAGAAGATATTGAATATGTTTTTGATAGATATTTTCAATTAGGGCAACAAAATGAATTAAGATCTGGTACAGGAGTAGGTTTAGCGCTTGCAAAAGATATTGTAGAACTTCATCATGGTAATATCTATGTAAAAAGCAATTTGGGCATAGGGTCTTGTTTTACTATAGAATTACCCTTAGGGAAAGCACATTTAAAGCCTGATGAAATTATTGAAAACGATTACGAGGATAATGATATTTTAGATTATTATGAAGTTGCTAACGTTAAATCTGGATGGATTAGAGAAGATATTGAAATTGAGGAAAGCAAATTTGATGAAGCATTACCTTCTATCCTTTTAGTTGAAGATAACACTGAAGTAAGACAATTTATAAAAGAAATTTTCGAAGAAGACTTTAATGTCTATGAAGCAGAAAATGGGCATGCAGGTATTTACTCAGCACAATACAATCCAATAGACGTTATTGTTAGTGATGTTATGATGCCAGAAATGAATGGACTAGAAATGTGCGCCAAACTTAAAACAGATATAAGAACAAGCCATATACCTGTTATTATGCTTACAGCAAGAACATCTTCAAAAGTGCAAAAAGAAGGGTATGAAACTGGGGCAGATATTTATTTAACAAAACCATTTGATGGACCAACATTAAGGCTACAAGTACTTAATATTTTAAAATCTAGAAAGCATTTAATTGAAAAGTTTAAAAAAGATATTCTTTTAGAGCCCAAAGAAATTACAGCAGTATCTACAGACGAAGTTTTCTTGAAAAAGGCAATGCAAATTATAGAAGAAAACCTTTCTAATGCTAATTTTAATGTAAATACGTTTATAGATAAAATGTTTATGAGTCAATCTGTATTATACAGAAAAATAAAAGTATTAACAGGGCAGTCCATATCAGAATTTATTAGATCAGTAAGGTTAAAAAAGGCAAGTCAATTACTCTCACAAACAGATATGAGTATTTCTAACGTAGCATACGATGTTGGGTTTAATGATTTAAAGTATTTTAGAAAATGTTTTAAAAAGGCGTTTAACGAAACACCGTCACAGTACCGAAAGCAAAAAAATGCAGGATAAGTATAGAAATCAGGCTTTTACATAAAAAAAGGCTTAATTTACCCCCTTTTTTTCAATTAAAAATACCCCATAACTTCGTGCATAAATAAGCACCTTTACCAAAAAATCAATCTAAATCTTTTTTGGTTATAGCTCATGCTTTTTAAATGCATGTACGTTTCCAAAACTATATTAGATAATTTAAATTTCAAACTAAACTCAATTTAAGAACCAGCAAAACTATAAACTAATGAAAAAATGTTTCCTTTTAATGTCTATAAGCTTTTTATTTCTTTTTACGGAAAGCTGTAATGAAGATACATTTATAGAAGATCCAACGCTTGAGAGTCTTGGGGAACCTAAAAACTTATCGTATACAGAGATTATAAATGCTAGAGAATTTTCCTTGTTAAAAACCGATGTACCAACTATTGATACGGGTGGGCTAATACCAACTTTTGAAATTGTTTCAGGAAGAACAGAAGATGGTACTATTTTAGACGATACTTTTATGAGCCAAGTGAGTATCGCTGGAACTGTTGAAACTATAGAAAACCTAAGTCCTGAAAACTACTACGAGTTCAATGGAGAAACGGTAACCACTTACGTTTCCGTAGACACAAGAAATAATGGGGTAATTACTATTAATGACGAAAATAACTTTGGAATTGGTAATTATTATTTCACTATTAAAGCAACAACAACAGCAGGAGACAGAACACTTTCAACAACGTTTGAAGATGCATTACATGTTAGTGTGGGACCAGGATTAGTGACTAATTTACTGTATTCGCCACTAGCTCAAAACTTAGTTGTAGGTGCTGGCTCTCAAACAACACAACCGTTTTTAATTACTGGAAATCCAGATGTAACTTTCGAACTTGGAAGTGATGATGATAAATTAAATATCGATTCTCAGACGGGCATCATTTCACTTGAAGCTGGATATGCAACAGTAGAAAATGATACTATTTATCCGAAAGTTATAGTAACTAGTAACATAAGCGGAGAGAAAACAGAGTTTCAAGGCGAAAGCTTCTTGTTTTTGGTTGCATCAAATACACCAGTTATATTGCCTAAACAAACAAATTACTTTTTCTACCCATCATTAGAAGCCAATAATAGACTTTATGGTTATTCAGTAGAAGTAATAACACCAGGTGCAGTACTTCCTGAAAATATTTGGAAACAAACAGGACCATCGCCATTAGCCAGTTTAGATACGTCCTTACCGGTTATCGATGGTAAACAAGCCATTTTTACAAATGCTGTTGTTGGTGGAGCTTCAGTCCCACATGAGTCTGATGTCATTATAAATACACAAGATTTGAGTCAATATAGGCTCGGTTTCAATTTGTCAGCTGTATTTTATACTCAGAATAGATTTGTAGAATATTTATCAGATGGAAGAACACCAACAGATTTAGAGATTTACATATCCACAGATTATACAGGAGACAATGCCGCGGCGACATGGACTAAAGTTAATAGTCAAGTTGCCTGTCAAATAAATAGTAATACAGATACACCATTTATAGGAACACCATATCCGGGAGATCAGAAAAAAGCAGATCCAGATGGTTTGAAAGATCCTTCTAGGAATGCAGATGGCAAATGGGTGCGATGTGAGTTGGATTTAAACCCCTACAAGGATGAGAAACGTTTTACGCTTAAGTTCAAGTACGCCTCATATTTTACAGGAGAAATTAGAGGAGCAACGGGAAGAGCAGGTAGATACTTTATCTCAGACGTCCATTTTAAAGCTACGGAACAATAACCAACCAAATATCAAACTAAACAATAAAAGATGAAAAAATTAATAATAATCACATTAGTTTGCATTACAGTTTCTTTAAATGCTATTGCCCAAAAAAGCATAAAAGGAAAGGTAACAGATGCTGATAATCAATCTCTACCAGGAGTCTCTATACTTGTAAAGAATACGAATAAAGGGGTTATTTCAGACTTTGATGGTAATTATAATATTAATAATATTGATGAAAACGCTGTTTTAGTTTTTACCTATTTGGGCTTCGAGGCACAAGAGATTTCAATAAATGGCAAAACAGTTTTAAATGTAGTCTTAAAAGAATCTGCAGAATCCCTAGATGAAGTTGTTGTAGTGGGGTATGGTTCTGTAAACAAGCGAGACCTTACAACTTCTATTGGTAGTGTTGATTCAGAAGACATAGTAAAAACTGCTACAACCAATTTTGATCAAGCATTAGCAGGACGTATTTCTGGTGTTCAAGTATCATCTGTCGATGGCACACCTGGAGCTGCCTTAAATATTATTATAAGAGGAGGTAATTCCATAACAGGAGATAATTCACCATTATACGTTGTAGATGGTATTGCTTTAGAGGATTTTGATCCAGCCAGTATTAGCTCTAACGATATTGAATCTTATGATGTTTTAAAAGACGCTTCTGCAACGGCAATTTACGGTTCTAGAGGAGCCAATGGTATTATAATCATAACTACCAAAAATGGTCGTAAAGATGGGAAAACCGATGTTAATTTTAGTATAGCGCACAGTTTACAGTGGATTCCTAATAGACTTGAAGTGTTGAGCCCATTTCAATATGTAAAGTATCAAGAAGGTATTGCTTTTGCTTTAGATAATTACACGCCTGGATCTGAAACAAGTGAATTTTATAACACCTGGGGAAATCCGGAACTTTATAGAAATATAGAAGGTACAAGTTGGCAAGACGAAATTTTTAGGCTTGCAGATACAGATCAATACAATCTAAGTATTAGTGGTGGGAATGAGAATACATCTTTATATTTTTCTTCAGAATACCTCAATCAAGAAGGTACCTTAATAAACACAGGATTCAAAAAAATAATAAATAATATAAGGATTAATCATAGAATTAATGATAAAGCAAAAGTTAGTGGACAAGTTCAATATGCATTTTCAGATAGAACGGGTTTAAATGTGTCTGGAGATAATACCGTAAGTGTTATCAGGGATGCTGTTCAATTTAGGCCAGTGGAGCCAATTAATGCTGATGGTCTTTTGTTAGGAGGAGTAGATCCAAATGATTCTAACCAACGCGCATTTTTTAATCCTGTAAAAAATCTTGAAAATACAGATAGAAGCAATCGCTCTGATGTAGTGAGAGGTAATTTAAGTTTAGATTATGAATTCAATGATAATTTAATTTTAAAACTATCAGGAAATTATCAATTAAATAATACAAAACAAACTTTGTTTTTTGGAAAAGAAACGCAACAAGGTACAAACGGAATTAACGGAATAAATGGCACGGTAACGAATAGAAGAATTCAAACCATATCAACATCAAATACCTTAACGTACAAGAAAAAGTTTGGAAAACACAATACAAATTTCCTTGCAGGTATGGAGGTACAAGATAGATCTACAGACTTTTCTAGTGCCAGAAACTCGCAAATTCCAACCGATATTTTCGGAATAGATAAAATAGGGATAGGTATTTCACCATCCATTCCAGTAACAGCTGTGAGTCAAAATAGACTGTTCTCGTTCTTTGGTAGGGCTAATTATTCCTATAAATATAAATACTATTTAACCGCCACATATAGAGCAGATGCCTCTTCGAAATTCAAACCAGAAAATAGATGGGGGTATTTTCCATCGTTCTCAGCAGCTTGGAGAATAAATAACGAAGACTTTGTAAAAGACATTAAGTTTATTTCAGATGCGAAGCTAAGAGCAGGATGGGGGCGTACCGGAAATAATAGAGTGGGTGATTTTGATGCTATTAGCCAATTAGATATTAATGCGAACAGTGGTTATGTTTGGGGGCAAGGGCAAACGTTTGTTCCTGGAGCTTTTCAAAGCAATTTAGGTGTGCCAGATTTAAGATGGGAAACTACAGACCAATTAGATATTGGGTTAGATTTAGGTTTTCTAGATAATAAAATAGAAGCAACTATAGATTACTATAAGAAAGAAACTAGCGATTTATTGTTAAACGCAGAAACAGCTTTACATACGGGGTTTGAACGTGTACAACAAAATGTGGGGAAAACTCAAAATGAAGGATTGGAGATTAGTATAAATACTAGAAATATCGATAATAAAAATTTTAAATGGTCGACCTCTTTTAACATTACATTTAATAAAAATAAAGTTGTGGCATTAAATAGTGGACAAGATGCTATTTTTACAGATCCACAATGGAGTGGCGATGCAGAAAACCAATACATCACTAGAATTGGGCAGCCAGTGGGGCAAATTTATGGATTACAGTTTGATCGTATTTATCAAGTCGACGATTTTGTTTTCGATAATGCATTGCAATCCTTCACCTTAAAAGATGGTATTCCAGATAACGGAGCATTACCAATTGCTCCAGGGAGTGTTAAATTTATCGATCAAAATGGTGATGGTACTATAAATGAAGCAGATAGAGTTGTAATAGGAAATACACAACCTAAGCATTTTGGAGGGTTAAACAACTCTTTTGAAATTGGTGGTTTTGATGTTCAAGTGTTATTACAATGGTCTTATGACTTTGATATTTTAAATGCTAACAAATCCATATTTACAGTGCCGAGAACAAGAAACTCTAGTGGATTCACAGAACTGGCAGATGCTTGGACACCTACTAATACCGATACAAACATAGGTACCACCAGATACTTCTCAGTATTTGGAAGGCCACCAACAGGAAATTTATTAGATGATAGATATGTTGACGATGGCTCTTATCTAAGATTAAAAACGGTTTCTATTGGCTATTCATTACCTAAGGATGTGTTGGAAAAATTAAAGATTAAAAAGCTAAGATTATTTATAACTGGTCAAAATTTATATACATGGACCGATTATAAAGGGTATGACCCTGATGTTTCCGTAGGAAGATTTGGAGCACTTACACCAAATTTAGATTGGTCTGCATACCCTTTAAGTGCCACTATCATGACAGGTATTAATGTTACATTTTAAAATGATGATATACAAAAAGCTAAAAATTACAAATATGAAAAAATATAAAATATATATTGGTTTATTCTGCTTATTGGCATTATCAGTAAGTTGTGAAGAATATTTAAACGTAGAGCCAGAATCCACTTTAGGAATTGATAATTTTTACGCTTCTACCACCGAAGCAGAAATAGCACTTTCAGGAATTTATTCTGTTTTTGCAAGTTATGAAGTATACGGAAATGCCATGACCATAATTATGGAATCCGGAACAGATGAAGGCTATTACAACAGACGTTTTAATGAAAACTGGACCGTAGGCTTATACAGGCATACTCCTGCAGATAGATATGTACAAGATTTATGGACGAGTTTATACACCGCCATTAATTTGAGTAATTTATTTGTTGAAAAGTTAAAACAAGATAGTTTTAGTGAGGAAGAATACAATAGACTACTGGGAGAAGCACGTTTTTTAAGAGCTCAGGCATATTTTTTATTAACCAATTGGTATGAAGAAGTACCTATGCCATTAACCTCTACTAAAGATCAATCAGCCAACAATATTCCACCATCTTCTCTAGAGGATTTATACGCACAAATTATTAGCGATTTTACATTTGCATCCGAGCATTTAATAAGTGTAGACGATCCAAATTACGTTCAAGGTAGAGCAACAGATATGGCTGCACATGGGCTTTTAGCACGCGTATATTTAAAAATGGCAGGTTATCCTTTAAAAGATACATCTAATTATGCCTTAGCTAAAGAACAGTGCGAAATTGTAATTAACTCAGGTAAATACAGCTTAAACGCATCAGCAAGTACGACGGTTACAGATACCAATGGAGATGAAACCATAGTAGTTACAAGCGATGGCTATAGAAATCACTTTTTAAGTTACATTCAGAGTGTATACGATACTCAAGAATCTATTTTCGAAATTTCATTCACATATTTAAGAGACATAGGTTTAAACGTAGATGGTAGAATTGGAGAAACTAACGGAATTCCTTTTGGTTTTGGAGGTGGAAGTAATATCGGATTTCCATCGGCTTTTGGTGGATTTAGCACTACTTCAATTTTAAGGGATGTTTATAATTCAAATAATGATAGTATACGTAGAGTTTGGAACATACCTGGATACGATTACAGTGGTACTGGAGATGTTAGAAGTGTAACCAATCCACTAAGTAGAAGTTATGTTCCAGGAAAATATAGACGTTGGGAACCTGCAAATTTTGATGATGTGGCTCCAGGAGTTGAACCTGCAGAGGGATCTCAAGAGGGCTATGTTGTTCTTGAAACTGGTACTATTGGAAGAAACTTTACAAACATTAATTTCCCCGTGTTACGCTATGCAGATATATTATTGATGTATGCTGAAGCAGATAATGAAGTTAGTGGAGGACCATCAGCTTCAGCGATGCAATATTTAGATGAGGTTAGAACAAGAGCAGGATTAGTACCAATTTCAGAAAAACCAGCAGCTATTGCTAGTAAAGAAGCGTTCTTTGGGGAATTGGTTGATGAGCGTTTGCGCGAACTATGTTTTGAAGCCTTACGTAAGCACGATTTAATTAGGTGGGAATTGTTAGGTGAAAAACTAGCTCTATTAAATGCGACTATTCAAGGCGATCCAAATTATTCTGCTACAAATGCAGATCATCAAGCATATTTAAGACCAGGTTTATTTTTCGATCCATCTAAGCATTTATCTCTCCCTTACCCTTTGCAAGAAGTGGAATTGAACAACAGTTTAAACCAAAAACAAGGTTGGTAGTTTTTAAATAATAAAAAATCAACAGCTAAAAAAATAAAAACGTTCAATAATCAGTAAAGACTAGTCTGGAAATGAGAGAAAATAAATTATTATTTTTAATAATAATAAGCTTAATGCTTTCGTGTATGAATACAAGTCCAAATAAGGAGAAAATTTTTCAAAAGCAATATTTGGAATCTGCAACAAAACAATTATCAGGCTTATTAAAGATTGCTGAAAAAGAAAATAGAAATCCAAGAACCGTTCAGAAGAATGGAGAGATACATTGGACTAAAAAATCGTTTGATTGGACGGAAGGTTTTTTTCCAGGAAGTTGTTGGTATTTATACGAATTTACAAATGATGCTAAATGGAAAAATGCTGCTGAAAAGTTTCAAGCTCAATTTGAAGATCACAAGAATTTAACCACAAATCATGATTTAGGTTTTATTTTTAATTCGTCTTACGGAAATGGTTTTAGATTAACTAAAGACGAGGCATTTAAGCAAGTTATGATTACAGCTGCAGATTCTTTACTTAGTCGTTTTAACCCAGTAGTTGGTTGTATTAAAAGTTGGGATACCGAGAAAGGTTGGCAATCTAAAAGAAATTGGAAATTCCCTGTAATTATAGATAATATGATGAATTTAGAATTATTGTTTGAGGTTTCTAAATTAACAGGAAATTCTAAATATAAAAATGCAGCGATAATGCATGCCAATACAACTTTAAAAAACCACTTTAGGGATGATAATAGTTCGTACCATGTTATAGATTATGATCCTGAAACGGGTGCTGTTAGAAGCAAACAAACAGCGCAAGGATTTGCAGATGAAAGTTCTTGGGCACGAGGTCAAGCATGGGGGCTTTATGGGTTTACAGTATGCTATAGATATACGCAAGATAGTATCTATTTAAATCAAGCTAAAAAGATAGCAAACTATATTTTAAATTACCCAGGTACACCAAAAGATGGCATCCCTTATTGGGATTATAATGCCCCCAACATTCCCAATGAACCTCGCGATGTTTCTGCAGCTACTGTAACGGTTTCGGCACTATTGGAACTGGATAAATATGCACAAGAATCTTATCGTTTAAATATTGATAAGATAATAAGCGCTTTATCATCAGAAAAATACACTGCTAAATTAGGTGAGAACAATAACTTTATTTTAAAGCATAGTGTTGGCAGTATTCCGCATAACAACGAAATTGACGTTCCCTTAAACTATGCAGATTATTATTATATTGAAGCATTGCTTAGATATGAATCATTATGAATTTAAAGTTTTTAAGAACAATACATTTTAGTTTCTGCGCTATCATTTTATTACTTTGTTTAAGTTGCAAAGCACAAGAAAGTGTGGTTTGGAAAGATTTTAAAACAGCAAAAAAAGATGGTACGGAACCCATATTGCCCGATTTTTCTTATGCAGGATACAAATACAGTGAAGTAGAAATTCCGCACGTAAACTATAAAACATTTAATGTTACCCATTTTGGAGCTATTGCAAACGATACCCAATCTGATAAAGAAGCGATTAAAAAAGCCATCTTAGAGGCAAAGAAAAATGGCAACGGTGTCATCTATTTTCCAAAAGGTAAATATTATATTAATACGGAGGCAGACGACGAAAGTATTATAAAAATTAATGCTTCAAATATTGTGTTTCGAGGAGAAGATAAAGAAAATACCATCCTTTTTTTTGAAAAAGATTTGCCACCTTCAAACCCAGATAAACTGTGGAGTTGCCCTAACGCCATTCAGGTGTCAACAAGTAAAAAAGATAATGTTTTAACTACTATTGTCTCCGATTCAAAAAGAGAAACACATACAATTCAGGTTAAAGATGCATCAAAAATTAAAAAAGGAGATTGGATCGTTTTAGAAGTATTAAATAACAGTGAAGACCTTATAAATTACGATTTAGGTACTTTAAAACCAGAAAAGAAATGGAAATCTCTACTAGAAAAAGGCGTTAAAGTTAATGAACGTCATCAAGTAGCCGAAGTAAATAACAACACCATTTCGTTGGTTTCGCCAATCCATTATGATATAAAATCGAAACATCATTGGACGGTTTCCAGTTTTGAGCACGTAAACCACACAGGGTTTGAGAATTTAACATTTCAAGGCAATTGGTTAAAGAAATTTGTGCATCACAGATCTGCACAAGACGATGGCGGGTGGAGTATATTAAAAATTTCAAAGGCGGTAGATTCGTGGGTTAAAGACTGTACATTTAAAAACGTTAGTAACGGCGTTAGCTTCTCGTCTTCAGCCTCATGTACTGCTTTAAACGTTACGATTGAAGGCAACTACGGACATAGTGCGATGCATGCGTCAGGTTCTACAGGAATATTAATGGCCAATATTAATGATGCTGCGGGCATGCACCATTCTATAGGTGTTGGTGGCGGGAGTACTACGGCAACTGTAATCTGGAGAAGCAAATACGCATCTCATACATCTTTTGAATCTCATGCATCGCAACCACGTTGTACACTTTTTGATAATGTAGAAGGCGGTTTTTTTCAAGGAAGAGCTGGTGGTGCTATCCAAAACTTACCCAACCATGGCAAGTATTTAGTGTTGTGGAATTTTAAGGAAACCGATGAGCCCGAAACTGACTTTCGTTTTGTTGCGACCGATACTTGGTACTGGAGAATAGTACCACCAATTATAGTTGGTTTTCATGGTGCTGGTACGACCTTCAAAGAAGACGAGGTACAAATAATTGAGAGCTTAGGCAAACCTGTGCAACCCGAATCTCTTTTTGAAGAGCAATTAAAATTACGCCTAGGTAAACTACCTAAATGGATTATTGATATTAAAAACAACAAAAAAAAATAAATACTATGAAGTTGAAATGGTTACTGTTCACATCACTTTTTTGTGTGTCAACTTTTACCGAAGCACAAGACAATTTTAAAATTCTTGTTTCAGAAGATACTTATGTTCAAGGGGGCGATACTTCTACAGATACAATGGGAGAAACATATAAAAAACAGCTTAGAATATCCAATTCTAATGCAAAAAGTAAATATGCAAGAATAACCTACTTAAAGTTTCTGCTTCCAAAAAAACTTAGAAGTATAGGGCATGTTGTCCTACACATACCTGTTAAGGTTTTTAATAAAACAGATGATTTAGAAAAAACATTTAAATTAGATGTTTATACAGTACAAAGTGATGATTGGAGTGAGAGTACCTTAACTTGGGATACAAAACCAGAGGTAGATAAAAAGGTTGGTAGCATAAATTTGAAAAAAACCGAAGGTAAACAAAGTGAATGGCAAGCAATAGTTTTGAATACATATGAAATATTTAAAATGCATTCACGTAAGGATTCTACAATTACATTGGCATTATTGAATACAGATTTTAATAAAACATCTGCCATTTGCCCAAGTAAAGAACAATCAAAAAAATCAGCAGCATATTTAGTAATTAAATAGTATGAAAAGAATTTATCTGGCTTCCGCATTACTTTGTCTACTTAGTGTTTTTGGATGTAAATCACATTCTGAAAAAGAAGATTTAGCTCAAAATACACTAACAGAAACTCCTAAAAAACCAAATATTCTTATTGTATTTCCAGACCAACTTAGAAGATATAGTGCAGGGTTTTGGTCTGAAGCACCTTATAAAGACTTGGTTGTTGGTAAACCAGACCTTGTAGTAACGCCAACCATAGATAGATTAGCAAAAAATGGAGTGGTTTTTACTCAGGCAGTAAGTAATTATCCGTTGTGTAGCCCTTATAGAGGCATGTTAATGTCTGGTAAATACCCAGAGCAAAATGGCATTTGGAATAACTGTAAAGTAGGTAGAGATCATAGTTTAAAAGATGATATTCCAACCATTCCAGATTTATTTTTGAATGCAGGTTACAACACTGCCTATTTTGGAAAATGCCATTGGTTAAAACCAGAACCATTATTTGACGATAAAGGTAATTACGTTGGCACCAAAGAACCACCGGGAGGCAATTATGTTAATAAATATGATACTTATGTGCCTCCGGGAAAACGTCATGGTATTGAATATTTTTATGAATCTATTAAAGATTCTCACTTTAACCCACATATATATTCTAATGATCCCTTTACTATTGAAGGTAAAAAAGATGGGGAATTGCACTTACCTAAAATATTTTCTCCAAAGAATGAATCTAAAATAATTATCGATTATTTAAAAAATACCAGAGGACAAAGAGATACAAGTAAGCCTTTTTGTATGATATGGTCCATGAATCCACCTCATAACCCTTGGAGTGATGACAATACGGACATGGAAACTTTAAGAAAGTACTACGATGCAGATAAATTTCCAGAAATCGATACCTTATTAGTTAGGGGTAACGCAGACAAAGAAGTTGGTAGTTATGTAAGACATTACTACGCCAACGTTACAAGTTCAGATTACTATATCGGATTGGTACTGGATCAACTAGAAAAAATGGGAGCGTTAGATAATACCATTGTAGTTTTTAGTTCAGATCATGGTGAAATGTTAGGGAGTCATGGTAAGCAAGGAAAGAATGCAGTTGAATTAGAGGCTTCGGCAATTCCGTTTATTGTACATTGGCCAAAAGGTTTAAAGCAAGGAACAACCAATGTTTTATTTAGTGTTCCCGATGTATTACCAACTATAATGGGGCTTGCTGGTTTAGGAGAGCAAATTCCTAACGACATTGAAGGCACCAACTTTTCATCTTTATTAATGAATAAAGAAAGCAGTACTGTTAAAAAACCAGAGGCCATTTTATTTATGCTGGGTAATTCTAGAGGTGTTTTTACAGACAGATATTCTCTATGTTTAAGAGAAAATAAAAAACAATGGGATAAAGATAAAGGAACCAAAGTTGAAGAAGCTTTTTTCTACGACAACTTAAAAGATCCTTATCAACTTAATAAAATTGATATAAAAGAACAACCAGAGGTTTCAAATGTGTTGCTTAAAGAATTAGCTAGACTATTAGAAAAAACGAACGACCCATGGTTTCAAGAGAAAAAGTACAAGGATATTATTCCTTATAGCGCTATCTAAAATAATTAATTTAGAAACAACGTTTCATTATTACAGGCATTCTAAACATGACATATAATTTCAAAAAAAGGGTTTCAAAAGGCATATTTCACACATTATTATTATTTATTGTTTTTATCACATTTCATAGTTGTCAGGAAAAAAACAAGAAAAAACAAGTAACACCACAAGCAACATTACAAGAAAAACCAAACATTGTTATTATTTATCTGGATGATTTGGGTTATGGCGATTTGAGTTCTTACGGAGCAAAAGGTTTAGAAACACCAAACATAGATAGGTTGGTTAATGGAGGTGTAAAATTCACAAACGGCTACGCAACTTCAGCTACTTGTTCCCCAAGCAGGTATGCACTTCTTACGGGTATGTACCCTTGGAGAAATAAAGATGCTAAAATTTTACCAGGCACAGCACCATTATTAATTAGTACAGAACAACAAACTTTACCTAAATTACTTAAAAATGAAGGCTACCAAACTGCGGTAATTGGTAAATGGCATTTGGGCTTAGGACAGGGTATTGTAGATTGGAATAAAAAGATAGCACCAGGTCCTAATGAAGTAGGATTCGATTATTCATACATTATGGCGGCTACTCAAGATCGTGTCCCAACCGTTTATATAGATAACGGATTCGTAGATGGTTTAAACCCTAACGATCCTATTGAAATAAATTATGAAACAAATTTTGAAGGACAGCCAACAGGAAAAGACAATCCAGAATTACTTAGTATGAAATGGCATCACGGTCATAATAGTAGCATTATTAATGGTATTCCCAGAATTGGTTATATGAAAGGGGGAGAATCAGCCAAATGGAGTGATGTGGATATGGCAGACCACTTTCTAAACAAAGTACAAAGTTATGTAAAAGCACATAAAGATACCCCCTTCTTTTTGTATTACGCCATGCAACAACCACATGTACCGCGTACACCACATCCTAGATTTATTGGAGCTTCTAAATTAGGGCCAAGAGGCGATGTGATTGTTGAGGCAGACTGGTGCGTAGGAGAGTTTATAAAAACTTTAGAAGAAGAAAACCTGTTAGAAAACACCTTAATTATTTTATCAAGTGATAACGGACCTGTGCTGAATGATGGCTATTATGATGATGCTGTTGAAAAATTAGGAGAACATGACCCAAATGGGACACTTCGTGGTGGTAAATACAGTTTGTTTGAGGCTGGTACGAGAGTCCCTTTTATCACATATTGGAAAGGAAAAATAGCACCTACGATTTCTGATGCTTTGGTGTGTCAGGTAGATTTAATGGAATCTATAGCACATTTAGTTGATAATAAAACTGAAAACCTAGACAGTGAAAATTTACTAAGCACATTCTTAGGAAAAAGTAAAACCGGACGTGAAAAACTTGTTATTGAGGCTACTACCAGAACCGCCTTTAGAAAAGGAGATTGGATTATGATACCACCCTATAAAGGACCTGAAATAGAAAAGCAGGTAAATATTGAATTGGGTAATGCAGATGATTATATGCTTTTCAATTTAAGGGAAGATATTGGTCAAAAAAATAATCTAGCTCAAAAAATGCCTGAAAAGTTAAAAAAAATGATTACCGAATTTGAAGCCATAAGAGGTAAAGATTATTCTAAAACAGAGGCGTTAGAATTAAAATAAAAACCATAGAAGTTCTAGTTATAAAACACGAATTAGATGTATAAAAAAATAACAGTCTCATTTTTTATTTCAGTATTAAGTGTCTCATTTTTTTGTTGCAATACCAACACAAAAAAAGTTTCAGATGAAGTTGCTCCACCAACTAAGCAAACGATGGTATGCAATCCATTAGATCTCAATTATAGATTTGCAGTAGATGACGGACCTTCGAGACGCGAAGCGGCCGACCCAACGGTGGTACTTTACAAAGACGATTATTACTTATTTGCATCAAAATCTGGAGGCTATTGGACGTCAAACGATTTGGTTACTTGGGATGTCATTACATCTAAACAACTCCCATTTGAGGATTATGCGCCTACTGCAGTGGTTATCAAAGATACCCTGTATTTTATGGCATCCAACAATAAAGCGCCAATAACCATTTATAAAACAACCAATCCGAAATCAGGGGAGTGGGAGATTGCTAATCCGAATTTTCCAATAGCAATGACAGACCCAGCCTTGTTTTATGATGAAGGTAGATTATTTCTGTACTATGGTTGTTCTAATAAAAACCCGTTAGAAGTCGTAGAATTAGATGTTAATACCTTAAACCCAATAACAGAACCCATTGCAATTTTAAATAGCAAAAAAGAAGATTACGGTTGGGAACGTTGGGGAGATTATAATGACCAAGACCTTAATCCTTGGATAGAAGGTGCATGGGTTAATAAACACCAAGGAAAATATTATTTACAATATGCAGGTCCTGGAACACGATTTAAAAGTTATAACGACGGCGTTTATATTGCAGATAACCCTTTAGGACCTTTTAAATTAGCGGAGCACAACCCTATGGCTATTAAACCAGAGGGCTTTATAAATGGTGCTGGACATGGTAACACATTTCAAGATCGTTATGGGAATTATTGGCATATGGGTACCATGGTTCTTACATTAAAACATAAGTTTGAAAGGAGAATTGGTATGTATCCCGCTTTTTTTGATGACGATAATATGCTATATGCGTACACTGGTTTTGGAGATTTTCCTTATGAAGTACCTCAAAAGAAAATTTCAAGTCCTGAAGAATTATTTCCCAATTGGATGTTATTGTCGTATGATAAACCCATTAGAGTGTCTTCAGAGTTAGAAGATCATACTAAAAATTTAGCTTCAGATGAAGAAGTAAGAACCTATTGGAGTGCCAAAACGGGGGATCAAGGCGAGTGGTTTCAGATGGATTTAGAGAAAGAGGTGGTAATTAATGCTGTTCAAATAAATTATGCAGAGCATAACACAACGTTACACGGTAGAAATGCAAATATATACCATCAATATCTTTTAGAATATTCACAAGATAATAGCACATGGTACACTTTAATTGATAAAACAAAGCATAAAGAAGATGTACCTCACGATTTTACACCATTGCAAACTTCGATTAAAGCGAGGTATTTAAAAATAACGAATTATCTTGTCCCAGATGGAACATTTGCTCTGGCAGATTTTAGGGTTTTTGGGAATGCGCAAGGTAATATCCCAACTGAAAAACCAAAATTACAAATATCAAGGCTAGAAGAAGATAAATGTATCGTCAACCTAAAATGGAATACCGTTGATGGTACAGTTGGGTATAACATTCGTTACGGGATTCATCCAGAAAAATTATATCATAATTATCAGGTTCTAAAAAGCAATTCTCTTACTATTAGAACGTTAAATAAATTTCAAAAGTATTACTTCACTATTGATACGTTCAATGAAAATGGTATTTTAAAGGGAACAGAAATCATAGAAGTCAATTAAATAAATCTCTCAAAATCCATGATTTGTAAAATACCCTGAAAGGTTATAAAAACCTTGTAGGCATGAATTTAGAACGTTTACTAACAAAACAAAAGCCTAAATATTATTTTCATAATCAAAATGGGCAAGACCTGTCAGGTTTTTAAAACCTGGCAGGTCTGAAAAGACGAATTTAACCCTATAAATGAATTTTATGTATCCTATCTCTTCAAACCCTGAAACTTATTTTTGAAGTATTAATTGCTAAAAAAAATTCTAAAATGATACACCTCTATTTTTATATGCTAATAAAGCGTAGCCTAATATGCTTTAAGCTAGTCCTGTTTGTTTTTATTTGCTTTCAAGCTAGAGTTTATGCTCAAGATCAATCTTTTGAAGGCACATCAGTACCTTCAAACTGGAACGCAGCTTTGGGTAGCTTATCTATTTCATCAAGTCATTACAAACTAGGAAGCAAATCGTTACAATGGGATTGGTCTGCAAACGATGAATTAACAGTTACTAATTTACAGGCGGAAGGATTAGTGCCTGCCCAAGTTCAGGGCTTTTTTCAAAACATGTTCAGAATTTGGATTTATAATACCAATGCCATTAACACAGGCAATTTAGAAATTGAATTTTATGATAATAATGGCGTGAAACAATTTAATTATCCATTTTATTTAAACTTTACTGGATGGAGAGCTGGTTCCGCTAGTTATAAAAATGAAATGTTAGGACCAAAAGGCTCCAATAATATTACGACGTTAAAAATTAAGGCTCCAGCGGCAGGTAGCGGTACTTTACATTTTGATTTTATAGACTATACTATGGAACGAAATACTGATCGATCTGCCGATTATCAATTACCTTTTATAACCTTAGATAATGACAAACATTGGTTCGATTTTATGTATTTTCAATCGTTGCCAAAAACAATTCCTGCTACAACACCTTCGGCACAAGAATTAGCAGATTTTAATGTGGTTAAACAAAAATATGATGACCTTATTTTAGGAAGTGCGCCTAGCAATTCAAACTTAAACAATGCCATTTCTGCATACAACAATCAAAATATTGTGTATTCTGGAGGAATTGTAACTGGAAAACCGCTTTATGGAAAAGATTACGGAAATGCCCAAAATATTGACGTGGTTGATGGTTTTATCCATACTCTGGCCAGAGATTATAAACATAGAAATACAGCAACAAGCTTAACCTATTTTTTAAACACGGTTAGATATCTTTTAGATCAAGGTTATGCAGATGGCAGTTTATTGGAAACTATGCACCATATTGGTTATAGTTTTAGGGATGTATCAAAAGCTATTCATTTGATGAAAGACGAACTTGTAACTGCAGGTTTGTGGGATGATTCCAGAAAAATGGTAGAATGGTACGCAGGTACAGATATTATTTGGCATCCAACAGCATATAAAAGCAATATGGACGATGCTTTAACAAGAGCAATTTCTATACTTGGTGCATGTTTGTACAAAGAAACAGACGTTGAAAAAGTACAATATTTAAAAGGCTATAAACAATATGTAGAAAATTGGTTAACACCAACGTCTTTAGTTAGTAAAAATGGAGTAAAGGCAGATTATACAGGGTTTCACCATGGGACCTATTACCCACAATATGCTTTTGGGGCTTATAAAAGTCTGTCCACGGCTGTGAACTTTATTTCTGGTGGAGTATATGGCATAAGCAACTCCAAAAAAGATGTATTTAAAAAAATGCTATTGGTTGCCAGAGTAAATATGTCTAGAAACGATTTTCCTAACGGATTGTCAGGAAGAAGTCCATTTAATGATATCTCCATTACCAACGCCCATAAAAATTTAGGGTTGTCAACGCCTATAGATACACAGCTAATAGAGGCCTACAACAGAATAACAGGAGGCGATTCACAAACCAATATTTATGGTTCTGAAACGCTCCCAATAGGATTTTGGCAAATAAATTACGCAAATTTAGGAACGTATAGACAAGATAATTGGTTAGCAGGTATTAAAGGATTTAATAAATATTTCTGGGGAACTGAAATATACAGTTCAGATAACCGCTACGGGCGTTATCAAAGTTACGGATCCATAGAGATACTTTACCCAGATGGGGCTTTAAATTCTGGTACTGCCATTGGTGGATGGGATTGGAACAAAACACCAGGAGCAACCACTATCCATTTACCTTTTTCAAGTTTAAAGGCGAGTAAAAGTAGGCAAGATGAGTTTACAGATTCAAATTTTGCAAACAGCCTTCGTTTCGGAACAAAAAACGCTTATTATATTGATGATAAAATTGAAGGCAGTTATGGTATGTTTGGTATGGATTTTACTCAAAAAGCCATCACAGCAACTCATAACCCAACATTTGCATTTAAGAAATCGGTATTTTGTTTTGATGGCAAAATCATTTGTTTAGGAAGCAATATCAATAATAACGATGCTTCAAATATTACGGCTACAAACTTATTTCAGAATAAACTCAGTTCAACTTCCACACCAATTCAAGTTAATAATGTTAGCACATCAAATTTTCCGTATAATTCAACTTTAAACAGCAGTGCAAGCCATTGGATTATTGATGCGTACAATACAGGTTATTTTGTAAAAAACGCAACGGTGGTTATTGATAGAAAAAATCAAGTTTCTCCAAGAGAAAATGGAAAGGGTGGTACTACTTCGGGAAATTTTGCTTCAGCTTACATAAATCATGGTACTGCGCCTGTAAATTCAAAATACGAATATGTCATAATTCCTGGGACTAATGGCGCAGATATGATAGCATTTACTAATGATATGAATAATAGTGCGACGGCATTTTATGAAGTATTACAACACGATGACATGGCGCATATAATAAAATATAATGATATAAGGGGTTATGCGCTTTTCGAGGCAGGAAATTTCGGTAATACTACAGGCTTAAAAAGTAATGATATGCCATGTTTAGTTATGACTGAAGAAACTGGAAATGATTTAAAAATGACAGTTGTTAATCCAGATTTAAATAAAAATGAAACCACGGAAAAAAGTGAAGTTAAAACAATTAATTTGGTTTTAAATGGCGAATGGACATTAAACTCAAGTTCTGGTGGTGCCGTAAATATTACCTCTGGAACTAGTGAAACCACTATTACTATTGATACAAAAGACGCATTGCCAGTTGACATAGAATTAAGTAAAACAGCATTATCCATAGAAGATGTAGATTTTAATAAAGACATCATCGTATTTCCTAACCCCACAGATAGTATTATAAACATAAAAACCTTAAACAAAACTATTAAAATAGTAGCAGTAAGCTTGATTGATGAAACTGGGAAATTAATTCATAGTCAAAAAAACGATACCCCTATAAATGTGGCTTCGTTTTCGAATGGAATTTATTTTTTAA
Source organism: Flavivirga rizhaonensis (assembly GCF_004791695.1). Taxonomy (GTDB): domain Bacteria; phylum Bacteroidota; class Bacteroidia; order Flavobacteriales; family Flavobacteriaceae; genus Flavivirga; species Flavivirga rizhaonensis. Next base: position 329,937 of record NZ_SRSO01000001.1, read on the forward strand.
CAATAAAATCTAGAGAAAATATAATCTCTACTAAAAAAATAATCATAAAAAAATAGAAAGACGAATTGTCCCCCTGTTTCTGAATTACTTGTACCTCATATTAAACTAATGTTTCTGATAATTTTACTGTAATTAAATAATTCTAAAACTTAAAAATTATGAAAAAAATTACTACTTGTTTATCAGTAGTTCTTATGGCTATATTTGTGAATACACAGGCACAAACAGTCTATATTAATGAAGACTTTCAAGATACAGATATTTCAGCAGGAACAGTTTCTCTTGCCAGTGGTTTTGCAAAATATAATTACACTGCAGATACAGCAACACCAACAGCAGGTGAAGAAAATTGGGCCAATAGTCCAAGTACGGCAGATAAAACAAATTCTGTTTCAATTCACAGTAGGTCAGGAAGCGCTCAATTTGTTGCTGCTGATGTATCAGGACAACAAGCACTTCGTATGAATGGTGGAGCAAATTATTTAAATGCTAATGCAGGTATTTATTTCACAGGTCTAGATCTTACAGGGCAAACTAGCTTATATTTTGAGTTTGAAATTTGGGGAGCTCCTGTGGCGGGTGATACTGATATTCCTGCTACTCTACAAAGCTGGAGTATTAATTTAAATTTTGGGAATTCTAGTACGGGGTTTGACTTGTCTGATAGTTTTTTTAATACTGGTCCTAATGTTATGAGAGACGTTGTTTTTGATATTACAAATGGTACTACAAACCCAACAAATCAGACCTCTTTTGATATTGTAGATGGTCAGTGGATTAAAATCTCTGGAACAGTTGATTTAAGTGGTGTCACCCCAGGAAGCTTTGGTGCATTACAAGTTCAAACAGATACTGGAGGATTTGTAAGTGGAGGTACGCCAATTTATGCTATTGACAATGTGTTTGTATCTAATCAGGTGCCACTATCAAATAGTTCTTTTGAATTAGCTAATTCAATAAAAATATATCCTAACCCAGTTAATAGTGAATTAAACATTGATAGTGCTGAAAATATCAATATCAAAGAATTAAATCTTATAAATGTATTGGGTAAAACCGTATATACCGCTAAAAATGTGAACCAAATAGATGTAAGTAATTTTGCTAAAGGTATGTATATTTTAAAAGTAACATCTTCTGAAAAAGGTGTTTTAAATAAGAAAGTAATTATTAATTAATAGCAAATAAAGGTTTTTAAAATTTCTCGTAACATAAAAAAAGGATTTTATGTTACGAGAAATCCTTTTTTTAAAAAGCAATTTAAAATATACAAGTAATAAGTTTTGAAGATTTTCACCAACGCATTAATCACCTTCGTAACTAGGAGCTGAGCTTCAAAAATCGAAAATTAAAAATATTGATGGAGTCAGATGGGTCGCACTCGGAAAATTTTCAGACAGGAACCAAAAAGATTGGGTAGTATTAATTAAAAAACCAAAGAATCAATGAAAATAAGAATAGTCATTATTTTACTAGTCTGTTTCTACGGTTGTAGCAAAGTGTCTAAATACAAAACCATCAAACTAGCACATGGTTTAGATACCAATCATCCAGTACACAAGGCGATGCTAAAAATGGTTGAAAACTTAGATAGCTTGTCAAAAGGTACGTTAAAGTTAGAGATATACCCAAATCAGCAATTAGGATCAGAACGTCAATGTTTAGAGTTATTGCAAATTGGTAGTTTGGAAATGACGAAAGTGTCTGCAGCGGTTATGGAAAACTTTTCGCCAGATATGAAAGTGTTTGGGTTACCATTCTTATTTAGAGATAAAGCCCATACATTTAAAACTTTGGATGGTGTTATTGGAAAAGAATTATTGGACGGTGGAAAGCAGTATTGGTTAAAAGGCTTAGGCTATTATGATGCGGGCAGTAGAAGTTTTTACACAAAAAAAGAATCTATACTTAGTCCGGATAATTTGGATGGATTAAAAATTAGAGTCATGGAAAGTGTAACTGCCATAAACATGATTCGAAGTATGGGAGGATCACCAACCCCAATTTCATCTGGAGAACTTTACACGGCGCTTCAACAAGGCGTAGTAGATGGTGCAGAAAATAATCCACCAACATTTTATCTTTCAAGACAATATGAAGTTTGTAAATATTTTTCCTTAGATGAACATACAACCATACCAGATGTTTTAATTATTAGCACACATGTTTGGGAAGCGCTAAGCTCCCAGCAAAAAAAGTGGTTGCAATTAGCAGCTGACACCTCTGTTAAATATCAAAGAAAATTATGGGCAATTTCAGAGGAAGAAGCTCTCGAAGCAGTTAAAAAAGCAGGAGTTACTATTACGAGACCTGATAAAACAATATTCAAGGAAAAAGTTGAATCTGTATATGAAGATTATAAAGATGATAAATCGGTTTATAACCTTCTAAAAAGAATTCAAACTATACAATAAATATGTAACCCAATAGGAATATTAATATGGAGCTAAGAAAAAAAATAGATGCAATTTTAGGAACCGTACTTGCCATAATAATGGGGGTTATGGTTGTTAATGTTTTATGGCAGGTTTTTACGCGTTTTGTTATGGGAGTTCCCAGTTCATTTACAGATGAACTAGCAAGGTATCTTATGATTTGGGTAGGTGTACTCGGTGCAGCTTACATCTCTGGAAGACGGATGCACGTTGCCATAGATTTGCTCCCAACAAAACTAAATAAAGAAGGACAAGTTAAGCTTAAAATTTTTGTAAATATCATTATTATCCTCTTTTGCCTTTTTGCTTTAGTAGTTGGTGGTTTTAGATTGGTATACATTACTTCAATATTAAAACAAAGTTCGCCTGCATTGCAAATCCCTTTGTCTGTTGTGTATTTTGTTATCCCTATTAGTGGCATCCTAATTATCTATTATAAAATCTCAGATATTTTAAACAAACAATTATAATGGAATATTTACCAATACTCGTATTAGTTTTTAGTTTCATTGCTCTACTTTTTATAGGAGTTCCCATTGCTTGGAGCATTGCTATTTCATCTTTATTAACTATGATGGTAAGTGTTTCTGCACTTCCAGCACTTACAACTGTCTCTCAAAGAATAGGAACAGGACTTGATAGTTTTGCACTACTTGCCATTCCATTTTTTGTGCTCTCAGGACAATTGATGAATAAAGGAGGAATCGCACATCGTTTAATAAACTTTGCTAAAACCCTAGTAGGCGCTTTACCGGGTGGTTTAGCACTTATAAACGTAATTGCTGCAATGCTAATGGGGGCTATAGCTGGATCTGCTATGGCCTCAGCGTCAGCCATGGGAAGCATCTTAGGACCTGAAATGGAAAAGGAAGGCTATTCCAAGGAATTTGGAGCCGCAGTAAATGTAACATCCTCTACGGTGGGTTTGATTATTCCTCCTAGTAACGTCTTAATCGTTTATTCTTTGGCTAGTGGAGGTGTATCTATAGCAGCACTTTTTTTGGCAGGTTACATACCAGGAATATTAACAGGTTTGTTTTTAATGATTGTAGCATCTCTGTATGCTAAAAAGAAGAAATACAATGTTGGTAAAAGGAGCTCATTAAAGGAAGTCACTAAAACATTTGTTAGCGCATTTCCTAGTTTATTGCTTCTGGTTGTTATTATGGGAGGTATTGTGGCAGGAATATTTACAGCCACAGAAGCTTCAGCGATAGCAGTACTTTATACACTGGTATTAGGTTTTTGGTATAAAGAAATAAAAACTAAAGATCTTCCAAAAATATTATTAGATTCTTGTGGGACTACTGCAATCGTAATGCTTTTAATAGGAACATCAATGAGTATGTCTTGGGTGATGTCTTACGAAAATATTCCGCAGGATATCAGTACCATGTTATTAGGACTCAGTAACAACCCTATAATCATTTTGCTAATTATAAACTTGTTGCTATTATTTGTTGGTGTTTTTATGGATATGACACCAGCAGTTTTAATTTTTACACCAATTTTCTTACCTATCATTATAGAATTAGGAATGGATCCGGTGCAGTTTGGAATCATAATGATTTTAAATTTATGTGTAGGATTGTGTACTCCTCCAGTAGGCTCGGTACTTTTTGTGGGTGTAGGTATAGCAAATACGACAATTGAAAAAGTAATTAAACCCCTTTTGCCACTTTTTCTGGCTATGATAATTTCGTTACTTCTAGTAACGTATTTTTCAGAATTAAGTTTATGGTTGCCTAGGTTTTTTGGGGTAATTTAAAAGATATTCAGCATTTATACCATGAATTAAATTAAACCATTTGTTGCAAATTATCTTGTGAGATAGGAGTAATTTTGTAGTTACAACTTTTGATGACATTTTAATGGCAGATATTAGTCGTCTTGCTTTACGATATTTTACTTTATACGGTTGCTCGTTCAAACGAAGTACGAACTATGAAATGGTCTCATGTAGATTTAAATTCAAGAATATGGACAATGCCAACTTCAAAAAATGGGCGTATGCACCGTGTCTATTTAGGTGACTTAGCAATAAAAATATTGAATAAAGCTAGAAATTATACTGATGGCAAAGGTTATGTTTTTGGCTCTACTGGTAAAATAAGTACCTGTGGCATTGAGAAAGAAAATCTAGATATGATGTGTGGTTGGGCATTATCTCAACCAATCAGAAGACATTTTGATAGTTTTAATATCAAAGAACGATTTTATCCTCATGATTTAAGACGCACTGGTGCAACAATGATAGCGGGTCTTTTCGGTAGAAGGGATTTTGCCGCTATGGCATTAAACCACACTAACAAAGATGCTACGGACATATATGACCAATATGTTTATGATAAAGAGAAAAATCTGACTTTAGACGCCCTCAACAGAGCTATAGAACTAAATTATTAATAGCCCTAATGTTGAGAGCGTACCAAATTTTAATGAACTAAGAGAAAAAATTGCTAACCCTATTCAAAATCTTGATATTCCGAAAAATCTGGACTCCTATAATTCACAGGGTCTTGTAACCAGTTTTTCAAATCTTGTATCTTATAAGCTTTCCTTCGTCCATGATGAGTTAAAGAATGAAGTCTAGGGAAACGTCCAGCTTTACGTTCTCTATACTGTGTCATTTTATCAAGTGTCGTAGCTAATTCAGCTGTTTTAATGGATGCAAATGCATTCATTTCTAGTAATAAGCCAATAATCACTTCCTTTTCTATGTCTGGGTCAATGAGAATGACACCGTTATTATTAATGGTTTTCATTAAAAAATTTCCTTTTCTTGGTTTCGGGTTGAAAAAGAAATAGCTAGAAGGAATGTTTTTTAACACGCACTATAAAATACCTCAAATCTTATGTTTGAAACACAGTGATGTTTATCAACTATAAACTTATATTTTATATGGAAATATTATTATAGTGCGTATACGTTCCCCGATTAATGCTTATGGATATATCCATAAACTATAAACAAAACAAGGAAAAAAACTATGAATAAAGAATTTATCTATCCACCTAAGACAAGAGAAGATTTTCTCTATGATATTGTTAAAACAATGGTCAAGAGGAGGATTGACCTAAAAATGACACAGGAGGACGTTAATTACGCCCTCAACGTGGCTGACCGATTAAGTAAGTAAATGGGAATTCGGTACACGTACACCTTCATCCTTTAGTCTTTATTGTTGGGCAGATGTATTAAAAGGACAGATTATATTTGCGCCCAATAAAAATTTGAATACTCCAATACTTGAAAAGCCATTAAACGATAACTCTTGTGTATGTAAAACGCCAGTAAATGATAATATGCTTGTTATTCCATAAAAGAGGATTAAGAGATTTAGTTAATATACTTTAATGAAAAGAGATAATTTTAACTACACATTAGCTATCTCTTTTCTTCATTAATTATAAAAAATCAACTTTATCGATTATTCTTTTTTTGTAAACTTATTTACAAAAGATGATAAGTTAGTAGCATATCCTACAAGTATTTGCGGGTAAAAATCCTTAGCTCCAATATGATAAAAACCTCCGATTCTAGCATAAATTCCTCCATTGGATTCATTAGGATTCACTTTGCTGTATAAATTTAATTGAAGTCTTAAAACTTCCTTTTTATCATTATCATCCTGTTGATTATACAATATATCTAAATTTTCAACCGACCCTCTTCCATTCAACCAATTGAAAGCAACGTTTAAATCTGCCCCAAAGTTTAATTGTGGGCGAATTTCAAAGTTTGTACTTATTTCATGTGTAAGAGCATTTAATTGATATCTTTTAACTACATCTACCCCATCTTCTACTTTCGTATGTTTTAATCCTGCTCTATAATACCTTAGTCCGTACCCAAAACTCCACTCAGTGGATAATCCTTTTAATTCCAAATTAATCAAATCAAGACCTAATCCAGCATTTAAATTATTATATTTTATATAATCAAAATTATTAATAGTCGCAGATAAAAGAATGTTGTCATCATTGGAATCAACAGCAACCGAAATAGGTGTAATAAACCTAGAGTTATCGTCAAACCCATTATAAATAGTTGCATTAATATCAGCATATAATGAATGTAAAATGGAAAAATAGCTCCAATTATGAATCCAAATCGGAATTTTAATTCTTCCTTCTGCCTGTAATATGCTATTAGAGTTTTGATTATTTAACCCCAAAAAATCCGAGAAGACTACCGCCGTAAAATAGTCCATTAGTTTACGTTCTTCTATAACAACAGTACTATCTGCCTTTATCTTATATGCTTTATTTCTAGCAGAATAATTAGAACTTTCGTCTTTAGGATAATATTCAAATAAATCATTATAGTTTAAATATAATCTATGGGCATCATCATCATTGGGAGATATCGGTACAAAGTTCAGACTATTTCTGAAGGACCTTAAAGGAATACTAAATTGATAATTGACAACAGTAAATTCTCTTGAGTTATTAGATAATTGACCAACCACTACAATTTCTTTTGCCTTATTATTAAAAAATCGAAGTGTAGCATAATCAACCTTAAAAGTTGTATCCTGTACAGGTTTCTTTTTTCTATAAACTCTTATGGTTTTATTCAATTTTAGTTTACCAGAATATTGAGTCGCTAAATTTTCAATTGCTGTAACTAAAGAATCAATTTTTTTATTATAAGGTTTTTGAGCATCTTTTATAATACTTTTTTCATTGTGAGCCTTTACTAAAAGGTATAATTCTGCCATATAATCTTCATTAAGGTGCACAAAATTTGTATCAATTTTTTTGATAAAACTGTTAACTATTTTCTTGAAAATCACTTTTTCAGAGGAATAAAGAATTTTAATAGATTTTTTGCACTCGAGATTTTCATTGCAAAATTTCAAATTATAAAATTTCAAATCATGGTTGTTTCTAACGCTAATGTTATAGATAGAATCTTTTTTGTTATCGGGATAAGATAATACCACATTACTGATAAAAGTATAATCTGAATCTTTTAATATTTCATCATATAGTTCTCCAAGGCTAATCTTATAGCTGTCATTTACATTTAAAGATGCGATTTTATTAAAAGCCTCTTTTGAAATTAAAACCTTTTTCAAGCTATCTGAGATGGTCTCAAATTTTTCATAAATATTGTCATAAAAGTTCTTTTCATTATCTACTATAAATAAGGTGTTTTCTCCATTTTTAAATTCCACTTTATTATCACTATTCTTTTTAAACTTAAAGTGTTCTTCTTTAGTAAAAATATTTTTAGAACTATCCGTTGCAATAGAAGTCAAGTACTCTTCAAAATCCTTATTATTCAAATCAATAGCTCCTTTTATCATTTTGTCCAAAGTTTGTCTTTCGGGTTTAATAAAGCTATAATCCTTATATTTTAACTTTTCTTTAGGTATTTCTAAGGTTATTTTATCTTTAAATTGAAAAAAATAGCTCTTAGAAACACTTTTCATATGTTCAACAACTTTATTCACAAAAGTTGTCTGAGAGAAGGTCTTGTTTATAACAAATTGTTTAGGATCTCCTATAGATTTGTTATCAGTAATTAGAATATTTGTATCTCCGTTTGAAGAACTGATTTTTTCAACTTTATATTCATTTGATATATGATCAAATTGAATCTTAACAGATTGAGTAAATCCAAAGAAAAAGGCAAAGGAGAAAATGAAAACGGAAAAAAAATCTTTTTTTTTCATTTAATTGGTTGGTTAAAATTAAACTTAAACTTATTGCTATTAAGTTTCTTAGGAGAGAGAAAGTTAAAGTAACCATAAATAATACTAATCTCAAAACTAAATGATATTTTTTTTAAATATCTTAAAAGTAATTAATTTCAAATTAGTTCGAAGACGAGTTTTTTTATTTCCTTGTTTGTTGTACATATGTTGTACAGAAATAAAAAACCCAAGACTAAAATCTTAGGTTTTCCTTGTAGCGAGAGGGGGGCACGATCCCCCGACCTCCGGGTTATGAATCCGACGCTCTAACCAACTGAGCTACCTCGCCATAATTTAAGGCTGCAAATATAAAAACAATATTATTGTAAGCAAACAGATATTAGATAAAATATTATTAAAAATTGTTGTTTTACTTATCAATTAATGTATATATTGGTAACATAAAATTTTTAAGCTATTTATGGACGATAAAGTTAAATTTGATATTGAATTTCCAATACATGCATCCCCTCAACTGTTGTATCAATATATATCAACACCTTCAGGTTTATCCGAATGGTTTTCAGATAACGTAAATTCTCGTGGTGAATTATTCACTTTTATATGGGATGATAGCGAAGAACAGGCAAAATTGTTAAGTAAAAAAAGTGGTGAACGTGTTAAATTTAGGTGGTTGAATGACGAAGATGATCAGGTATCGTATTTTGAAATAAGAATACAAGTTGATGAAATCACTAAAGATGTATCGCTAATGGTTACCGATTTTGCAGAAGAAGATGAAATTGATGAAGCTAAAATGCTTTGGGAAAATCAAATTTCTGATTTAAAGCATGTGCTTGGATCTGTTTAATTCTATATTTTAAATTATATTTGTCCCGCTTTTATTAACCAATAAAGCGGGATTTTTTTATGACAAATTTTAATGGAAATATTCTAGAAGAAAATACAATTCTTTCAATTGAAAACAGAGGTTATAATTATGGGGATACTTTATTTGAAACCATTAAAGTAAGCTTTGGTAAAATTTTGTTTTGGGAAGATCATTATTTTAGACTCATGGCTTCTATGCGTATTATGCGTATGGAAATTCCAATGAGTTTTACTATGGAGTATTTAGAAGAACAGATTCTTAGTACTCTGGAATCTAATAACTTGTTAAAGTCATCTGCAAGAGTTAAATTGTTTGTACATAGAAATGAAGGTGGGCTGTATACTCCAAATTCGAATGATGTAAGTTTTATAATTTCAGTAAAACCTATTCAAGATGATTTTTATTTACTTCAAGACGGTTTTTATGAAGTTGATTTGTTTAAAGATTATTATGTGTCGCCAAGCTTATTATCTACATTAAAAACTAATAATAAAATATTAAACGTTGTTGGGAGCATTTATGCAAAAGAAAACAACTTACATAACTGTTTTGTTTTAAACACTAATAAGCATGTTGTAGAAGCTCTTAACGGGAATATTTTTGTTGTAAAAGATAATATCATAAAAACGGCTCCAATAAGTGACGGTTGTTTAAAAGGCATTATGCGTAAGCAACTTATAGATATTATTAAAAGTATGCCTGATTATGAAATTGTTGAAGATTCAATTTCTCCGTTTGAACTTCAAAAAGCTGACGAAATTTTTATAACAAATGTTATTGTTGGAATTCAACCTGTAACGAAATATAGAAAGAAGGTATATGTCAGTGAAGTATCTAAAAACTTATTACAAAAACTGAATGTTAAAGTAAGATTGAATTAATTATAGTTTGGATTTTCTGGTGCATTAGACCAAATACTATATTCACCTCCAAACTCTAGCATTTTTTCTTTCCAAAATGATTTGTAATCTTTCTCTATAATATTGTTTTTGTAAATATTTTCAGTAACAACCCAAGAATTCGCTTTAAGTTCTTCTTCTAATTGATTTGTTTCCCAACCGGAGTATCCTAGGAAAAAACGAATATCATTTTCATTTATATCACCATTAGTAATTAGCTCTGCTACTTTACTAAAATCACCGCCCCAAAAAATACCTAAGGAAATTTCAATACTTTCTGGGATTAATTTTGGTATTTTATGAATAAAATAGAGATTATCCTGTTCTACAGGTCCACCGTTGTAAACTTTATAAGTAGCTTCAACTTCTGGAACCAGTTCATTAATAGTATAATCTAGAGGTTTGTTGAGTATAAAGCCTATAGATCCTTCTTTCGAATGATCTGCAATTAATACTATCGAGCGATTAAAAGAAACATCACCTATTATCGCAGGTTCAGCGATTAACAAATCACCTTTCTTTGGTTTTATTGTTATCATGCTTTTGAGGTATTAGCAACTAAATCTAATGTTTATTTATTAAAAAAGCAACTGTTTTAATTGATATAAAGAAAAAGATGCCTTCAAAACTTGAAGGCATCTTTATAATATAAAAGAGGTAAACTACTAGTTTACTGCATTTGATAAATCTGATCCAGCTTTAAACTTAACAACGTTTTTAGCTTTGATTTTTATAGTTTGTCCTGTTTGAGGATTTCTTCCTTCTCTTGCAGCTCTTTTAGAAACTGACCAAGATCCAAATCCTACTAAAGAAACTCTGTTACCCTTTTGTAAAGCTCCTTCAATTTCAATGATTGCACACTCTAAAGCTTTCTTTGCAGCAGCTTTAGTGATTCCTGCGTGTTCTGCCATTGCGTCGATTAAATCTGTTTTGTTCATAATATAAAATTTAATTATTAATAAATTGGTTAAACATTATTGTTAAATCCTACTACAAATTTATACGGATTATGAAACCATGCAAGTAATAGCAAGGGAAAAACACGGTATTGTTAATAACTTGACTCTTTTGTTAATAAAGGAAGCGTATTTTATCGATGATTTGTAATATCAATGATAATAAGGGTTTAGAGCGCTTTAGCATTTGCTTCAAAAGTATAACCGTTTAAAAGCGCTTTTATATCCATAGTTCGTTTACCGGGAAGCTTAATTTCCTTTATTAAGATATAACCATTTGTAACAGCAATCTTTAACTCTTTTTTATTAGAAATAATGCTTCCAATACTTTTTGTATGCGATGCTCTTTCTTTGTCAGCACGATAAATTTTTACATCCAATCTATCTTCACCATTTATAAAAGTACACCAGCTTGCCGGATAAGGGCTTAAACCTCGTATCTTATTATATATATTGTCTATAGATTCGTTCCAGTTAATCTTACAATTATCTTTATTTAATTTATAAGCAGTTCTAATATTTTTAGTTTCTTTTTGAGGTACAGTTTTAACACGTCCCTTTTTTATTGCGTTTACTGTTTTTAGAACTAAAGAGCTCCCTATATTCATTAATTTATCATGCAAGCTTCCTACGTTTTCATCAGCTTCTATGTCTATTTCTTCTTGAAGAATCATATCACCAGTGTCTATTTTTTCATCAATAAAGAACGTTGAAACCCCTGTTTTGGTTTCACCATTAATAATAGCCCAATTTATAGGAGCTGCACCACGATAGTTTGGTAGTAATGATGCATGCAAATTAAAAGTGCCATATTCGGGCATTTGCCATACTACTTTTGGTAACATTCTAAAGGCTACAACAATTTGGAGATTTGCTTTAAGCGCCTTCAATTCATCTAAAAAGTCATTCTGTTTTAAATTGATAGGTTGTAAAATGTTTAAATTGACTTCCTTTGCATATACTTTTACAGCACTTTCATTTAATTTGCGTCCACGCCCAGCAGGTTTATCTGGAGCAGTTATAACCCCAACTATGTGATACTGGTTTTCTACTAATGCTTTTAAAGTGGTTACAGCAAAATCTGGTGTTCCCATAAATACAATTCTTAAATCCCTCATATATGACTTAATTTATATGTGTTTGTTGGTGTAATAGTTATAATGTTATGCTCTAATAATAATTTTAAGACTACTTTTAAATCTGCCTCTTTACAATTTAATATTGAAATTAAATCTCTAGATGATTGATCTCCATTTTCTAATAATTTTATGATATTTTTTTTTATTGTTTTTATATCTGGAGGTGTCGCTACTTTTTTTGAATTTATGCAAACGGAGCAAATACCGCATGGCTTCATGTCTTTTTCACCAAAGTAGGTGAGGAGTTGTATGCTTTTACAAACCGAATCATTTTCAATGTAATTGAGCATGGCATTAACTTGATGTTGCTTTAATTTATTTTGTTGCTCTATGATTGATGCAATTCTATTAATAGTTTTATCATCTTCCCTAGGCTCTATAAAAGTGATTTGAGCATCAGTTTTTGCTAAGTTTAGGGTAATGATTTTATCCTTTTCTAATTGTTGAAGTACCCGAATTAATTTACTTTCGGTTACCGATGCCTTATTAGAAATTTTTATTAAATCAATTTTTGTAATATGATCAAAAATACCGCCATACATTCTTAATATTGATTTTACAATCATATTAAAATCCTGATGCGTTTCTAAATAATTAAAAAGTGCTGAATTTGATACAACAAATTGAGCAGTTACTTTATTTTTAAACTGTTTTGATAATGTGATAATACTATTTCTATCTAATAATAACAGGGTATTATAACATAAAATAGAACCAAAGTTATAAGTTTTACAAAAGGTATTAAATTTAAAATCGAAAGTCAGATATTCACCTTCGCCATAAGATATTTGAAAGTAGCTGCATAGTTTCCTGTATACCTGTTTGACAAAATCGACTGTTGGTAAAATACTTAAAAACTGATTTTTTACTAAAGTAGCGTCACTATTATTTTTTAGAATTACGGCAAAAGCCTTTTGCCCATTACGGCCTACACGACCAGCTTCTTGAAAATAACTTTCAATACTTTCTGGTAAATTAAAATGAATAACTGTTTTAACATCTGGTTTGTCAATACCCATACCAAAGGCATTTGTCGCAACCATAACCTGTTTTTGATTTTGTGTCCATGCAGTCATATTAATATCCTTTTCAATATTTGAAAGTCCTCCATGGTAATAGGTTGAAGTCATGTTTTTAGATTCTAAAAAAGCGCTAATTTCTATAGTTAATTTCCTGTTTCTAACATAAATAATTGATGAAGCGATATGTTTTTTTAAAATAGTTTCAAGGCGGTAGTATTTATCATTTTCATGAAATACCATGTATGCCAGATTAGGTCTGGCAAAAGATTGCTTAAATATTTTAGGTTGAATAAAATCAAGCTCTTTTACAATATCATCAACGACTTCTGGTCTTGCTGAAGCGGTTAAGGCTACCACATTTACACTAGGCTGTATTTGGCGTAATAGCGATATGTTTTTGTATGCAGGTCTAAAATCACTTCCCCATTGCGAGATACAATGCGCTTCATCAACTGCTATTAAATTTACGTGCATTTGTTTAATACGGTCCTGTACCAGTTCCTGTTGTAAGCGTTCTGGTGATAGATACAAAAACTTGTAATTTCCGTAAATACAGTTGTCTAAAAGCGTGTCTAATAGGCTATAACTTATCCCACTTGTAATTGCCATAGCTTTAATTCCTTTATTGTTTAAGGCTTGTACCTGATCTTTCATCAAGGAAATTAAAGGAGAAATAACAATACAAATACCTTTTTTAGCTAGGGCAGGAATTTGAAAACATAATGATTTTCCACCACCAGTTGGTAATAAAACAAAAGTGTCTTCTCCTTCAATAACGGCATTGATAATGGCTTCTTGATTAAGTCTAAATTCTGTAAACTTCCAATAACGTTCTAATATGTTTATGGGATGCTCCATTATTACATATTCAACGAGTTTAAAATAAAATCGACTCTATTTTCAACAGTGTTAAAAGGAACATCTATTAAATGGTAATTAAAATTTTGATAGGTGTTTAGTAAGTGTTTGTGAATATTTAAAGCTTGTTCAAAATTTTCGTAGCGCTCGTTATCGCTTTTGTATATAGCTTCCCATGGCTTTAAAATAAAAACAATATCATATATAGCATTTTTACAAGTATTTATAAAACTCTCAGGGTAGGAGTCCCCAATAAAATCCATGTAAGCTAACACATCCGGTAGACCTCTATCAAAAAAAATAATTTCAGAAGCACCTGTTTCGGCATTTAAAAATTGCTGATGCCTACCTTTTAAAAGTAATTCGCTAAATAATAAAGGGTTGGTTAAAAATAGTTGGTCAATACCTTCTTTTTTTGCATCTAGGGTAACTTGACGAGAAATTTCTTCAAGACAATTGTAGCCTCTACTTATTAACTCATTTATTAAAGTAGATTTTCCAGTACCAGGCCCCCCTGTAATTACAATCTTTTTAGTGTTCAAAACCGACATTATTTTGTCGTAAAAATCGGAATTAAACTGCGATAAAAAAAATGTAAACAGAAACACTTATAACTAAAGTTTTTAATTCACAGAGTTATAACTGCGCGAATGTTATTTTCTTGAGTGAAGAAGTGCTTAAGTATGTGTTAAAAATAATGATTTAAACGGATGAAACTGTATATTTGCACGATATAAAAGAGACTATGAACGCACCTCCTAATTCTGAAGAGTTTTATAAAAAACTAAAAGGACAATTATATGAAACAACAAGTTGGCCAGCAGAATATTTATATAAATTTATAGTAAAATCTGACGTTAAAAAAATAGCGAAATTAGAAGCTATTTTTAATAACATGGGTGCTGTTATTAATAAGATTGAATCAAAAAATGGCAAATATACGAGTGTTTCAATTAATTTACTGATGAGAGACCCAGATGCCGTTATTGAAAAGTATAAAGAAGTTGCAGAAAAAGTTGAAGGGGTGATAAGTCTTTAGTTTTTTTTTGTATTTTGCGCATGCATACCAACTTACATGCATAAATAATTAATTCTACACACATTTAATTTTGATTATAGATAATTTAGAATACAATACAGAGCGGGAACATTTAATCATTCCAGAATATGGTCGCCATATGCAGAAAATGATTAATTATGCTAAAACCATAGAAGTAAAAGAAGAGCGTAATAAAATTGCTAAAGCTATTATTGCGGTCATGGGAAATATGCAGCCACATTTAAGAGATGTTCCTGATTTTCAACATAAACTTTGGGATCAACTTTTTATTATGTCTAATTTCGAATTGGATGTAGATTCCCCTTATGAGAAACCTACAAAAGAACTTTTTGAAGAGCGTCCAGAGCCTTTAAAATACCCTCAAAACTTTCCTAAATATCGTTTTTATGGAAACAATATTAAAACGATGATTGATGTTGCCAATACTTGGGAAGAAGGTGAACTTAAAGAGGCTTTGGTGTATACAATTGCTAATCATATGAAAAAGTGTTTTTTAAATTGGAATAAAGACACCGTCGAAGATGCTGTGATTTTTAGTCATTTATACGAGCTTTCTGCAGGGAAAATTAATTTGAAAGATTCTAAAGAAGATTTATCAGATGCTACCAGTTTGTTGCGTTCTAAGAACAAATTTTCAAGTAATAAGAAAACCCACCACAAAAAGAATTCTAACAGACAAAGAAAACGCCACTAGTAATTAAGTATGGGAACATTTAAAATTGAAGGTGGCCATCAACTAAAAGGAAGTATACAACCTCAAGGGGCCAAAAATGAAGCGTTACAAATTTTGTGTGCAGTTTTACTAACTCCAGAATTAGTAACAATTAATAATATTCCTGACATTGTTGATGTAAATAAACTAATTAGTTTATTAAGAAAATTAGGAGTTAAAATTCAAAAAATAGCACACGGATCATATACTTTCCAAGCAGATAATCTTGATTTGGATTATTTAGAATCTGATGAGTTTAAAGTTGATGGAAGGGGTTTACGCGGATCAATTATGATTGTTGGCCCTTTATTGGCACGCTTTGGAAAAGGTTATATCCCAAAGCCTGGAGGTGATAAAATAGGTAGAAGACGATTAGATACACACTTTGAGGGGCTTATAAACTTAGGAGCTAAATTCAGATATAGTAAGGAAGAACAGTTTTATGGTGTTGAAGCAGATAAACTAAAAGGGGCTTATATGCTTCTTGAGGAAGCATCGGTTACAGGAACAGCAAATATTGTTATGGCTGCTGTTTTAGCAGAAGGCAAGACTACTATATACAATGCAGCATGCGAACCTTACTTACAACAGTTATGTAAAATGCTAAATAGAATGGGTGCCAAAATAAGTGGTGTTGGTTCTAATATGTTAATTATTGACGGCGTTGAAACTTTAGGAGGTACAGATCATACCATGTTACCTGATATGATTGAAATAGGTAGTTGGATAGGACTTGCTGCAATGACAAAAAGCGAACTGACTATTACAAATGTATCTTGGGATGATTTAGGAGTAATTCCAAATGTTTTTAGAAAATTAGGTATCACTGTTGAACAACAAGGTGATAATATTCATATTCCTGCACATACTGATGGTTATGAAATACAAAGTTTTATTGATGGATCTATATTAACCATTTCTGATGCGCCATGGCCTGGATTTACCCCAGACCTGCTAAGTATTATTTTAGTAGTTGCAACGCAAGCTAGAGGAAGTGTTTTAATACATCAAAAAATGTTTGAAAGCCGTTTGTTTTTTGTAGATAAATTAATTGATATGGGTGCTAAAATTATATTATGTGATCCACATCGAGCTACGGTTATTGGACATGACTATAAATCGACATTAAAGGCAACTACGATGACCTCTCCAGATATTAGAGCAGGTGTATCATTGCTTATAGCCGCACTTTCGGCAAAAGGTACATCAACAATTCAAAATATAGAACAGATTGATCGTGGTTACGAGCGTATAGATGAACGTTTACGAGCAATAGGAGCTAGAATTGAAAGAGTAAATTAGTAGAGTAGGTAGCCTTCAATTAGAATTTACTTATATTGAAGATAGACTGTTTAATGGGATAACACCACAAATTCATTGCATTGTTTTAATAAACAGTATTATCTTGCTGAGTTTTTTCCAATTATGTAAAGATAATCACCCAAGTCGTTTTTATATTTTTGAGTAATTTCATCGAATTTCCCACTATTAATATCCTTTCTTAAGTTGGATAAACCTTGTTTGACTTCCATTCGGTTTGCCAATGACGAAAATGAAGAAATCCCATGCCTGATTTGCTTATCAAAATAAAGTTCGGGATTTTGTTTTCCACAATACAGGAATTGATCCTGCAAATCTGGTTTGATGAAATATTTATCTATTTCTGAAAGTTCAATTCCAGCATTTTTCATAGCACTTTCTATGCTTTTTAAAGTAGGCATTTGTTTTATAGAACCTGCTAACATTTTAGGAAAATAATGGTTGAGCCAATAACCTTTCATTTGTTCTGGGGTGGATGTAAAAATCACGATTTTTCCATTTGGCTTCAGAACTTTTTTAAGTTCTAAAAAGCTTTTTTTTAAATCAGTCCAATGATGAATGGTTAGAGAACCTATTATTCCATCTACAAAATTTTTTGGAAGTCCAGTGTTTTCTGCCAAACCAATTCTCCAATCTATTTCCTTATTTTTTATTCTTGCTTTATCTAGCATCTTTTTAGAAGGATCGATACCGATACATTGAAATCCTTTTTTCTGAAATTCATTTGTATAATTTCCAGTTCCGCAGCCAATGTCTAAATAAATACCATCTTTTTTGGGGTTTAGATGGCGTAGTAGCTGTTCTGTTAAAAACGGATCAGCTTTTCGTGTAAGATTATAACCAATACCTATTTTGTCATATTTCACATCCATCCGAACATTTTTTTAGATCGTAGAGTTGATAGGATACTCATGTTTATTTCTACTATCAAATTTAAAAAGCTTCAATTAAAAATTGAATTTTTTATAGAGTTAAAAACAATAATTCATAAAATCTATTTCCTAGAAGGTTTGTGCCAAAACCTATCGAAATTTAACCTACCTGGTTTTTCTCCTGGTGCTTTATAGTAAAGGTTAATTTCCGCTCCTCCGTCAAATTGAAAGTATTCATAACGAATGGGATGTAACCCTTTTTCTAAATATATTACTGTAGACTTTTGACTATGGGCGTTATGCTTTAAATCATTATTAATCATTAATTTATCATGAATGTAAAACTTAAGCCCATCATTAGAAGACAATACAAAATAATGATATCCGCTAGTTTTAGCTTCAAAATACCCTTTGTATACACTAGCAAAGAATTGCTTTTTAGGGAAAGATTTTAATTTAAAACCTTTAGTGACTAAGCCTGTTTTTATAACGTTTATGGTGTCAAAATTTGGAAGCTTATTAAAATTACCTTCATAATAAGTATAGCGTAACCCAGCTGCATGTTTTTTACCTTTTTTTATACCTTTTAATTTTGTGCCTTCAACAAATTCACCACTTACGGCAGGAAGTGTATGGTCTCTTTTTAAAGGAATTTTTACTTTTAAAGTTGTAGCTTTTAATATGGTAACAGAATCGTTCATAAATTCTGAATCAAAATCTGGTTCACTTCCATCTACAGTATACCTCAATTTGTCATTAGGTTGCGTCATGAAAATAGTTAAAGGAATTCCGGGAATGACTTCTCCTTGGTTTGGTGTAAACCTAATTGTACTATTTCTAAAATCTTGAGATATAAACTTAATACCATCATAGTTAAGTTTATAAATAACACTGTTATGAGTTTCGTTTTCGTAAGCTATAATTTTCCAATCTAAATTATTTGGCGCATATTCTTTTAAAACAGTTCCCATAGCTTCTATACCCATTCCTTTATAAGCTTTTCCTTTTCTACCACCTATAAATAAAGTTTTACCACCTGCTTTTGAGAGTTTTTCTTTAGCCATTTTTACTAATAACTTATTATCATACCAAAATGATGGATCGCTTACTAAATATGAATCAAAATATTCTGGCGATTTAAGCAATGCATGCATGACACAAAGTCCTCCAAAAGAATGTCCTGCAAATGTATTATGTCCCGATGTTTTATATTTTGATTCTACAAAAGGTTTCACTTCTTTTCCGATAAAATCTATAAAATTTTCAGCATTTCCTGAGGTTGGGAAATTATCCATTTTTGTTGGTGTCATATCTGAAGTTCTATCTGGACTAACAACCCCCACAAGAATCGTTCTTGGTGACA
This sequence comes from Flavivirga rizhaonensis, assembly GCF_004791695.1. Classification (GTDB taxonomy): domain Bacteria; phylum Bacteroidota; class Bacteroidia; order Flavobacteriales; family Flavobacteriaceae; genus Flavivirga; species Flavivirga rizhaonensis. The sequence continues at coordinate 349,110 of NZ_SRSO01000001.1, forward strand.
TGCTTTTCTTTTGCATAAAGTCCAGCAACGATTTCTTAAGTTCCATATTCCATTTCGGATCTAGCATATACAGTACATCATATTCAGTCCATTCATTATAACCATGAGGTAGAGCTATTTGAATTTCACGATCTCCTTTCATATATTTTGATTGAAGAGTAAAGGATTCTCCAGGCATATTCTGAGCATTTAAGAATGCACAAGAAATTAGGAAGGATAGTATACATGTTAAGGAAACTTGATTTTTGATTTTAATTGATGCTTTTTTCATTATGAAGAGTTGTTTTATTTATTTCTATGTTATTATTGTGCCATAATTTAAATTGCTGAAAATAAGTGTTTTTTAGGCTTTTTTGTTTTTAAATGTACGAAATTGATACATAGATGTTCGCTAATGGTAGTGTATTGAGAAGTTGAATATTTCAAAAAAATGAAAGATTTGCTTAATGTTATTTATGTTATAATATATTAATGAGACTATATAATCTCAATTATGTTACATAAAAACGTGAACATTTGGCTTCTATATATAATAAAACCCCAGAAAAATATAATATATATTCTGGGGTTAATTTTTTTAGGATTAAGTAAAATACCTAAGCTAAATATAAAGTGATTATATTCATTGCTTTTTTTATTATATACAATGAATAACAGGTATTTTATGGTCTTCCTTTTAACCTTTTCTCTATTTTTTGCTTAATTACAGTTAAGCGTTTCATTAAATCCATAATTTCTGGATCTTTCTCTTCCTTGTAAATTTTATTTAAGCTTAATATTAAATTTTTAACTTCTCTTGATGCTTCTATTCGTTCGCTTGTCGTTTTAAAAGACTGTTTGCGTTGTTCGAATTCTAAAGCGTTGTTAATAATATCCATGAATTTTAATCTAATTTATATCTGTCTGACAATTTTTCTTTTTCAGAATTTGACAATATAATAAAATATATGAGATATTCGATTTTTGCAGAGAATAATTATGTAAAATTTAATATTTTGAGTTTTTTACGACAGCTAATCGAATAGTTTTTTAATTTTAAGTAGTCAAAGGAGCCCCTTTTAATCGCTTTTCAACTTTTCTTTTTATTACAGTTAGACGCTTCATAAGATTCATTATCTTTTCGTCTTTTTTTACTTTATATATTTGATTTAAATCTAAAATTAAAGCTTTTGCTTCCCTTGAAATTTTTACTCTGTCACTAGTTGATAAAGATCTCAAGCTTCTTTGTTCAAATTTTAGTGCTCTATCTATTAAATCCATAATTTCAATTTTTTAAATAGTTTTCTAATTCGTTCTTTAGGGAGTTAGTCTGTATATATTGTAGTAAGTTTAATACAATACAAATTATGCCAAATATACAAAAGGTTGAATATGCTTTTTAAGAGAATTTAAGCATAAATACTGATAGTGTTATAAGAATTCTTTATGATTTCAATCTTTTGAATCTTGAAAGACTATTGTTTTAGACGTAAAGATCCTTATTTAAGTTACTGGTAATAAGCTATTTTGCTCTGCTATATAAGCCTTATTTACTATGATGAGTTAACACATAGTAGATATATATACTGTTTATCTTATTTTATTAAGTTAAATTTATACTAACAACAATTATCATCTTTTACAAGTTTACAACTAGAAACAGCGGTCACAGCACCCAATATTGGTGCAGAGATGTACAGCCATAAATATTGAAAATTCCCAGTAAAAAGGGCAGGAGCTATAGAACGGATAGGATTCATAGAAGCTTTGGTCATAGGACCAGCAAACATGGCTTCTAAAAGGATAACTCCCCCTACGGCAATGGCAGCCATAGTTCCAATTTCTTTACTACCAGTGGATACGTTTATAATAACAACCATTAAGAAGAAAGTTAATAAAAACTCTAAAATAGCAGCCTTAAATGGTGGAAAACCATCTGCTGGAACAGTTTCTCCTAAAAATTGGCTTTCTGGGAATAAAAACCATAAAATAAAACAGGCAAATATGGCGCCTATGGCTTGAGCTAGTACATATTTTGGAACTTCTTTCCATGAAAATTTCTTTGCAAAAGCAAAACCTATAGTTACGGCTGGATTAAAATGCGCTCCAGAAATTTCACCAAAAGCATATATCATGGCCATTACGATGAGTCCCCAAGTAATAGCTACACCAGCATGTGATATGCTACCATTAGTAATTTCGTTTATTGTCATAGCCCCACAACCACAAAATACCATGGCAAATGTTCCTATGATTTCTGCGTAATATTTTTTCATGAAATTTATTTTTTGCTTTCAATAAGGATATAACGAAAACTTTTCCCTTTGGTCAATTACCGTAATCATTTAATATTGGGTAAATATACAACCTCTTATTTTAAGTTTTTGTTAACAATAATAGGATTTTGTATGCTTAATTTTATAGATATTAATAGAACTATAATTAAACTTAATCAAAATGAAAAAACTATTATTAATTGCCTTGGTATTAACGTTTTCTTTGAATGTAAGTGCACAGGTGAAAACACCACAGCCTAGTCCGTTTTCTAAACAGGAACAAAAAGTAGGCTTAACAGATGTAACTATAGAGTATTCTAGACCAAACATGAGAGGGCGTACTATTTTTGGAAATTTAGTGCCTTACGGAAAATTTTGGCGTACAGGAGCTAATAAAAATACGACTATTACTTTTAGCGATGATGTGACTGTTGATGGACAAACTCTTAAAGCTGGAGCTTATGCTATTTTTGTAAAACCTAATGAAGAATCATGGGATGTTGTGTTTTATTCAGATACTAATAACTGGGGAACTCCTCGTGAATGGGATGAAACAAAAGTGGCGGCTAAAACAAATGTGAAAGTTTATAAGCTACCTATGAAGATTGAAACCTTTACAATGTCATTTGATGATTTAAGTAACAGCAATGCTACTTTAGGTTTAATGTGGGAGGATGTTTATGTTGGTGTTAAATTTGAAGTGCCTACAGATAAAGCCGTTGTTGCTAGTATAAAGAATGCCATGAATGGTCCTAGTGCTGGTGATTATTTTTCTGCAGCTGTTTATTATTTACAAGAGGGTAAAGATATAAATGAAGCAAAGACATGGATTGATAAAGCTGTAGACATGACTAAAGATAAACCACGTTTTTGGTTTTTAAGACAACAGTCTTTAATTCATGCAAAAGCAGGTGATAAGAAAGGCGCTATTACTGCAGCTAAAAAATCTTTAGCTGGTGCTGAAAAAGCTGGAAATGCTGATTATGTAAAAATGAATAAAGATTCCCTTAAAGAATGGGGGGCTATGTAATTTATTACCTAACTCTATTAAAGGTCTAAAAAGTCTAATTCAACTTGTCATTCTGAGGAGCACCAATAAGTGCGACGTGAGAATCTTTTAAATTAAAACTAAAATTAAACAGATTGCCACAGTCGTGCCTCCTTCTCAATGACAGAGGATTCAACTTTTTAGACCTTTGTTATATTATTAATACTCTAAATTAATGTTTGCCCTCACATCATCAAGAAGCTTTATAAGTTGCTTACTAAACTCAAATGTCATAACATTACTTTCAACTTTTCCTTCTCGTAAGAGGTTATTGAAATGTAGAATTTCGTAGTTGTAACCAATAGTTTTATAGCCAAAATCAATAACTTCTTCTTTATCATTAGAAATTAAAGTGACTGTTGTTGGCATAAAAAAGCCTCTATTAATCTTAATAGTTCCATTTTCGCAGTAGAAAATAGCTTCGGTAGGTGTTTCTTCTAAAAGTGTACTTTTTAAATGAGCTGTTACATCATTATCATAATTGAAAACCATATGGCATGAGGAGTCAGCCCCGTTTTCAAAAAAAGAAGCACTTGCCTTTATATTTTGTGGAATACCTAAAGTTGATAATGCTGCAAAAACAGGGTAGATACCAATATCTAATAGACTTCCACCTCCTAAAGACTTTCTAAAAAGTCTGGAAGTATCATCAAACTCACGATAAAATCCAAAATCAGCTTCAAGTTTTAAAATATTACCATAGGTTTTATTCTCTAATTCTTTTAATACATATTGATAATGCGGAAGAAAATAAGTCCAAAGGGCTTCCATAAGAGGTACATTTTTCTCTTTAGCTTTAGAAATCATCGTGTTGACTTCTTCAGCATTCATAGCAAAAGGTTTTTCACATAATACGGCAATGCCATGTTCTAAGCATAACAATGTGTTTTCTTTATGTAATGCATGTGGTGTTGCTATATAAACAGCATCGATATTAGAATCTTTTACTAATGCTTCGTAACTGTCGTATGCTTTAGTGGCATTGTACTTAGAAGCAAAAGTATCTGCTTTTTCTTGAGATCTTGATGCCACTGCATATAGTTGAGCATCTTCAATAGTTAATAAATCTTGTGCGAATTTATTAGCGATATTTCCTAGCCCTATAATGCCCCAATTGATGGTTTCCATTTTCATTTAGTTAAATTATTTTATATGCGAAATATAAAATTATAATTATAAAAATGACTAATATAAGTTAGTCAGCTTTTGATAGTTTTCTTAAACCAATTTATATTATGTTGAGATTTTTTTATCATTATTTACAGTGAAAAATTGAATTGTAAAGGCAATTAATATAACCAATGCACATCCAAATAAATTTAGCCATAAATATGGCATCCAATCAAACCACCATCCAATTATGACTATTGCTTGAGTAATTAAAGCAGCAATGAAAACAGCATTTGCTTTTACAAATTTGAAGAAAAAAGCTAGTAAAAATATACCAAGTACATTGCCATAAAAAATGGATCCAATAATATTTACCAATTGAATTAAATTCTCAGCGAGATTAGCAAAACAGGCTATTATTATAGCTACTATACCCCAAATGAGAGTGAAAAGTTTAGTCGCTTTAACCATGTGTTTTTCATCTTTTTCATCTTTCAGGTTTCTGCGATATAAATCTATAGAAGTAATTGTAGCTAACGCATTAATTTCTGAAGCTGTTGACGACATGGCAGCAGATAGAATAACAGCTAAGAGCAACCCAATTAATCCTTTTGGTAAGTATTTAAGAATAAAGGAGATAAACATGTAATCTCTATCGTTTGTTTGGGTGTCTTTTGCAGCTGCTTTGTACAAGTCTTTTAATTCTTCTTTCTTTAATGTATAGACATCTCCATCTTTATTCTTTATAGCTTGCAATTCATTTTTTAAATTGTCATATTTAGACGAATATACTGTATCAACTGCCCTTTTTATTAGATATTTTGATTCTAATCGATATGTTTTTTCAATACTATCTAAACGTGACAAATCAGTTTTTATAGAGGTTTCATTATTTTTTGAGAATAATACACTTAATTCTTTTTTTCTATTGAAAAGTTGATTTTGCTTTTGTTGGAGTTCCTTATACTGTTGAGAATATTCAGACGCTAGAACTGTTTTTGTTGATGCATCAATAAAATTTAATGGAGCAGGATTAAATTGGTAGAAGACAAAAACCATAATTCCCACAAGTAAAATAAAGAATTGCATAGGAACTTTTAATAAACCATTGAATATAAGCCCCATTTGCATTTCTTTCATGGATTTACCTGATAAATAGCGTTGTACTTGACTTTGATCGGTTCCAAAATAGGAAAGCATTAAAAATGTCCCACCAATTAACCCAGACCAAACGGTATATCTATTTTCTAAGTCAAATGAAAAATCAAGAACTTCCATTCTTCCAGTAGCTCCAGCAATGTCTACTGCTTCTGTAAATGAAACATCGTCAGGAATTAAATTTAAGATTATAAATAGCGCAGCTAACATTCCGGCAAAAATGACAAACATCTGCTGTTTTTGTGTTACTGTAACAGCTTTTGTACCACCAGTTACTGTATAAATTATAACTAAAATACCAATGACGATATTTAAGTAAGTAATATTCCAGCCCAAAACAACGGATAGTATTATTGCTGGAGCAAAAATTGTTATTCCTGCTGCCAGACCACGTTGAATTAAAAATAAAATGGCTGCTAGACTTCTGGTTTTTAAATCGAATCTGTTTTCCAAGAATTCATAAGCAGTGTATACTTTTAAACGATGATATAATGGTATAAAAACAATACAAATGATGACCATGGCTATAGGAAGTCCAAAATAAAATTGCACAAAACCCATACCATCTGAAAACGCTTGACCTGTGGTAGATAAAAACGTAATGGCACTCGCTTGAGTTGCCATTACAGAAAGTCCGATAGTCCACCATTTTGATGTATTACCTCCGCGTACATAATCTTGTACACTAGTACTGCCTTTTGTTTTCCATGTGCCATATCCAACAATGGCTAATAATGTAGAAATTAGAACAACCCAATCAATCCAATCTAAAGTCTGCATAATTAAAAAGATTTGGTAATTATGTAAAAGATGATGAAATACAGTATGTTCACTATTAAAACTATAGAGTAGAGCTTAAGCCAAGTCTGTTTAGGTTGGTTTTTATCCAACATATTTAGTCGTTTAGTTTGGTTTCTAATTTTAAATCTTCTTTTCCTATAGAAAGCATATTGGCGAATAAGCGATAAGCACCAGAAACACCTTCTGGAAACTCTCTAAAAAAACTCAGTCCTGTATAGATATAATGGCCTTTTCCATGTTTGGCAACTAATAAGCTACCATCTTTTGGTGATTCATTTTTATCGTTCATAGACAAAATAGGTGTGAATTCATTAGACCATTTATTAGGAAAATACAAACCACGTTCTTGTGTCCAACCTTTAAAATCTTGTTGCGTGATTTTATTCGGATAATTTAGTAGCTCATGTTGTGGGTTTAAAAATCGTACTTCAGCATTTTCATCGGTCACACGATCTCTTGATAATTTTAAATCATAAGGAGCAAGCTTGTCTGCTTTAAGTCTATGATTGGTATTGTATTGTACAATCATATTACCACCATCTGTCACAAAATCAAATAGTATTTGTTGCTTAAACTGTAACGCTTCTACAGTGTTATAAGCTCTTATACCAACCACTACGGCATCAAAACGACTAAGAGTTTCAGGGCTAATGTCTTCAGGCGAAATAGTTCGCACATTATAACCAATCTGTTCTAAGCTTTCTGGGACTACATCTCCAGCACCAGCTATATAAGCAATATTTTCACCCTTCTTTTTTATATCTAAACGTACAACCTTGCTTTCGCTAGGAAGTAGAACGGTTTGAAACGGAATATGTTCATAATCTATTTCAATGAGTTCCTTTGTGTACTCTTTATCATTAACATGAACTATAGGACCCATGTAGCCTTCACTTTGATTTTTAGGTGGCACTATGGTAAAAACTAGTGTTTGTTCTTCTCCTTTATGGGGAATGTTTACTTTTTGCTTTTCTGGATATACGTTCCAGTCCTTTGGGTGACACAGCTCTATGTAACCTTCCAGATTATCACGTCCAGCTTTAACAATCACTGTTACATCCCGTTGAAGATCATTTTCAAAAACGATCACTTTTTCGGTTATTTTTGCTGAAGCTTCTGGTATTATTTCAAACGGACGGTATAATTCTCCCTTATCTGGTTTTGAAAACCGTTGAATAATATGCTTGGTAAACGTTATTGGAACGTTGTTGATAAGCAAATTAAAATCAATATTAAATATTCTAGGCGTTTCTGGTAAGCCAATATATTTTTCATCAGCTTTATACATGCCTAAAGAGCCTTTTTCGTTAAGCCAATATGGCGTCGTAGGCTTTACGTCATCATCAATTTTTAGGGCTTCTTTAAAAGAGAACTTTATATTGTCTTTTAAAGCTATGTTTTTCGAAACATTTAAATCTTTAGCGTTATTGAAACTTACTAAAGTAATGTCTGTTTTACTTCTATTTAGGGCTTCTATGGTTAAGTTTACAGATTCACCTTGTGTTGCCCAATTTGTTTCAGCCGAAGCTTCTAAATATAGACCAGCACACATTTCTATAATGGCTTTTAGTTCTTTCGTTTTTTGAACTTTCCAATGTTCATCTTCAATGTTTTGAAGTAATTTATAAGCTTCAATTAACTTGGGAATGTGATTAGCAGGGGTTACAAAATCAAATTCATTTTCAACTTTGTATAGAATAGCCCCAATCGTTTTTCCTCCTTTAATACGATTCCAAGATGTATCAACACCATCAAAAATGTTTTTGTTATCTGTTAAAGGCTCTCCTTTTAAAAATTCGATATATTCTTGTTGCGATCCACGTTGTGCCAAACGCCCAAACCCTTGGCATAAATGTTGGCTACTAGCCAAAGCTGCGACTTCATTATTTGATAGTCCTTTTAGTGGATAATAAACACCAATATCAAAATTTATCATATTGCTTTTATCTGCCTTTTCAAATTTTTTCTGGCTGCCATAAAACCACCAGCTTGTATTGAAAAATAAGCGTTTAGGTTGCCATAGGCTAACTTGTTTTAATTGATTTGAATATGCAGATGAAGAATTTGCCAAATCAAAAGCTTCAAAACTTAGCATGGCAGAACTTGTATGATGACCATGTGTACTTCCTGGTGTTCTATGATCAAATCGATTAATAATAATGTCTGGTTTAAATTTTCTGATTGCTAAAACGACATCGCCTAAAACGGTTTCTTTATCCCAAATATTAAGCGTTTCATTTGGGTGTTTTGAGTAACCAAAATCGTTAGCTCTACTAAAAAGTTGCTCACCACCATCAACTCGTCTGGCTGCTAATAGTTCCTGAGTACGTATAACACCTAATAATTCTCTGATTTCTGTCCCGATAAGGTTTTGTCCGCCATCACCTCGTGTAAGCGATAAATAAGCCGTTCTTGCTTTTACATGATTAGACATGTAAGATATTAAGCGCGTATTCTCATCATCAGGATGTGCGGCGATATATAAAACAGAACCTAAAAAATTAAGTTTTTGAATAGATTCATATATTTCTGAGGATGAAGGTGTTTTAGGTTTTTGGGCTGTTGAAATTGAAAAAGTGAATACTGTTATAAGTAGATATAGTATGGATTTTTGCATGATTGAATCGTTAGCTAAAGTCCAAATATAACAAAGTTACAAGCTCATTGAGTTGCTTTTAATGTTTCTTTAACGCTTTCCTTATTAATAAAATATTTTGTAGGATTTATGCAAACTTGAAATACTTACCCATACCTGTTTTGCATTTTGATGAAGTTTGTCAATTCTAGTGAATTTTACGATTGAAATGAGTGAAATTTGTATCGAGAATTAGAATTTTTTACTAAAATAATGTGAGTTCACGTTAAAATAGAAATGATTTAACGCTTTACCCTACAAGCCCTTTACTTATTTATTGGCTGCTAATATTTTCTTAATTTCATAATCAAAATTATGCATTGGAAAATCATCACTTATAACATCTCCATTTTTATCTATAACGACATACTTAGGAATACCATTAAACTTGAATAATTGCCTTAAATAATTATAATCATCAGTCGATAATCTATAAGTATTTTTTAATTCTTGCTCTTTTACAAACCCAGTATATCTATGAGTAGGAGACCCTCTCTCCTTAAAGTTAATAAAATTGAATTTCAATCTATCAACCTGTAAAATGCCTGATAACTCTACGCCTACCCATACTTCCTCTTTTTCCTCCCATTTTGTTTAATTCCCAACTAAAATTCAACATAAAATAACGCTTTAAAATATTGCTTTGAGAATCTTGAATATAGTCTACACTTGCTATTCTTCTGGCATTTGTGTTTTGATTAAGTAAATCATATACTTTTAAAGTTAAAGTAGCCCGTTCTTCAAACATCGAATAAGAAACGGTTGAATTCCAAAACCAAGAACTTTTTTGAAATCCAGAAGCTACATTTGGATTATAATTATAACTAATGTCATTTCTCCAATCAATTCTTTTTAATGTTAAAGTAGAGGTTCTTAAACCTACAGAGTGTGTTAAAAATTCTTGATTTTGAAAAGTATCAATATCAAAACTTGTTTTGTTATAAGCTAACCCATAATTAGGTGTGAATTCTAATACGTTATTCCAAGAAAAGGTAGTTTGTATTCTAGGGTTTAATGAGAAATTACTAGATGCATATTTAACATCATTATTAAAATTAATTGTCTTATTCAAACTAGTTCTTAAGTTTAAACCATATTTAAAAGCTTTAGTACTATCTATTTTTATAGATTTATTTAAACCTATATAATTACTTAAATTATAATTACCATTTATATTGGCATAACTAGTTCTCCTTATTAAATCTTCATCAATACTCGTTTTACTAACAATTTGATTATTTATAAATCTGGCATCAAAATAAACAAACAAACCTGACTTCTTTTGAAAATTAAAATCATGAATACTTAGATTAAACGAATGATTGTTTGCTGGTTCTAACTCTGGGTTACCTACAGTAATATTTAAAGGATTAGTAACATCTTCAAAGGTTTGTAATTGTGAGAGCTGTGGAGAATTATTATTCAAGTTATACTGAAGCCTTGCCGACGATGTTTCACTAAAACGATAATTAAGATTAGCACCCAATTCTAATGCTTCAAAATCTTGCTTATCACTTAGCTGAGTTCTTAATTTATCTGTATTTTCTAAGGTTCTTAGTATATAGCTAGATCTTAATGTAGTGATAAATTTTTCTTTTTTATAAGTAAGGGCAATACCAGGAGTACTGGTAGTATTTACATATTTAAAATCTGAACTTAAATCTTCATTTATAAAATTATTGTAATCTTGTTGGTCTTCATCAAAATCAAAAGTATTTCTTTTATTTTTTTGAGTATTCCTATTATAATTATAAGACACATCTAAAAACAACTCCTTACCCTTTATTGGAAACCTATAAGTTAATCCCAGTCCTAAATTATCTGTTTTTAAATTTCCATCTCCTTTTTGATTTCTTATAATACTATCTCTAATTGTGTTTTCCATATTAATTTGGTCAACCTCATAAAAATAAGTTTCAGAGTTAAGGGTTCTGTCAGATTTATTAGAACTTATAGCGTTAGACATATTAAATTTTAAAAAAGCGCCTTGTGAACCAAAACGTTTAGTAATACCAAATCTATTATTAAATGATTTATTTGTAGCATTATTTAGTGTTAAGGCATTAGATGTATTAGTTAAAATATTTTGTTCATCAAGTGATTTTTCATCTGTTGATGAATTACTCAATGTTTCAGAAGAACTAAATGATGGTGCCACATTAATAAATAATGTTGAATCTATTTTTATTTCAAAATCAAGGTTAACATCATGATTATTATTATCATTTAATGAGATTGATTCCGAGTTAGAAAAAAACCTAGAATCTGGTAAAATGTTTTCTCTCTCTGTAATAGTTTTATTATCTGTATTACTTTCAGAATAAAAATAATCTCCAGACACATCCATATACTTGCCTATAGAATTGCTAAAATTAACTCCTGCATTTTTTGATGTTACAATACCACGGCTTCCACCTATTTGTATGTTACTAAAATTTTGTAAGCCTCCAAAGCTAAATCCTGGAGAATTAATATTGTTTCCTCCTCCTAAAACACTTATTTGTCTTTCTTTATTAAAGGAGTTTAACATCCCCGAAAACTCATATCTATTATCGGTACCAGCTCCTACAGCTACTGACCCAAAAACGCCTTTATTATCATCATCTTTTATTGTAAAATTTATGGTTTTATTTAATTGACTTCCTTCTTCACCAGTAAATGCTTGGGTTTTAGTTTTGGTATCAGTAATTTGAACTTTTTTAATTATCTCTTTTTTTAAATTTCTTGTTGTAATGGTGGGGTCATCTCCAAAAAAAGTTTTTCCATTTACTAAAACCTTGTTTACCTCCTTTCCATTAACTGTTATTTTACCTTCAGTATCGACCTCTACACCTGGAAGTTTTTTTAATAAGTCTTCAACGTTAGCATCTTTTTTGGTTTTAAATGAACTTACATTAAACTCAAGTGTATCTTTTTTAATAGTTATTGGCGCTACTGTTATTAAAACTTCGTCTAAAGCATTAGTGTCTGTTTTAAGAACTATTTCTCCTAAATTAATATTTGGATTATTTAAGTCAATTTTTTTCTTAAATGTTTCATATCCAACATACGATATAAATAAGTTTACTGAAGCACTATAAGTTTTATCTTCTAGCTTGAATTTTCCATTTTTATCTGAAATAGAGTACGTAATTAAAGTACTATCTTTAATTCTTTCAACATGAATAGTTGCCGCTTCTAAAGGTGTTTTTTCGTCTTCAGAAATTAAAGTACCTGAAATTTGAAATTTCTTAGATTGAGAAAAAGAAAGTAATGAGCATAAGCATATTAAGGAAAAGTAGATTTTATTCATTCATAATAATTTATTGGAAAATATAATAACTGTTTACTATAACGAAAGTACTGTAGCATGATATGGTTTTTCTTAAAAAAAATATAAATGATTCCTAATGAAATGTTATTTTTTTCGGATATACACACTAATCTCAACACCTTTAAAATCAGAATGTTCACGTAATTTTTCTTCTAAAAAACGTTTGTAAGGGCTTTTACATACTTAGGTAAGTTTGTTACCTACGGTTGCGGTGTTGGATTCGGAGTCGGAGTCGGTGCTTCAGGAGGTTGGTAAATAAAAAGAGAGATACATAATAATGTTGTATCTCCTTCTTAACTAACTTAAAACGCTGAAACTTTATTACATCTATTTGGTGAAAATCAATAACCAAATAATGCCTTCAATTTTTTATCTAGTTCTTTTAAATGCGGAAAGGATGCTCTACAAGGCCTACACCAACTTGCCCAAAAGTCTACAAAAATATATTTCCCTTTAATTCTTGAAAGTTTTAAATCGTTCCCTTCTAGGCTTTTTAAAGTAGATGCTTTTATAAAACACCTAAAGAAGGGTAATGAAGCTGTTTACGTTTATTTAGCTACCAAATACCATAAGAAACTTTTTATTTATGCATTAAGTCTCACAAAAGATCATGCTGATGCGCAAGACATTGTTCAAAATGTTTTTCTAACCGTTTGGAAATACCACAAGCGTTTAAATACTACTTATTCTATAAAAAACTTTTTATATAAAACCACTTATAATGAGTTTGTAAGTCATTACCATAAAAAAGAGCCCTTTCAAAATTAGAAGAAGCTTATTTAGAAGGGGTAAATGAAACGATTACTGAAGATTATAATGACATTTTAAAACGTAAAATTGCTATTATATATGAAGGGATAGAAAAACTACCTGTAAGATGTAAAGAAACATTTATATTAACGTGAGTTTCTAACGCAAGCATTTTTCTAACGATAACCTCACTAATAGTGTTACATGTCGCCTTGAGCGCAGTCGAAAGAGCATAAAAATCTAGATGTTTAAAGTAGGTTTCGACTGCGCTCCCGTTATACTAAGTAAAAAAGAAGGACTTACTAATATAGAAATTGTGGAGTATATGAATGTTTCTATAAAAACTGTAGAGGTGCAGATTACTAAAGCTTATACCATATTACGTAAGCTAATTGGAGATGAGTTAAGGCATATTTTATTTTTAGTATTTGGATTTCAAATAAAAAATGAAATTTAGAATTTTCATTGTTATGCACTGTTATCCCCTGGGTTATTTCATTACTCTTACAAACGTGTAAATTAAAATTGATATCAATTTCTTGTATTAAGCTAGAGCCATTCATTATTTAAAACTAAAGCCACTTTTTACGTTTAAAATATATAAGCATACCAACAAAGAGAACGAGCATAACACCCCATAAAATAAAGTAAGAGTATTTGTAATGTAACTCTGGGATATTATCGAAATTCATTCCGTATATGCCAGCAATAAAAGTAAGTGGGATAAAAATAGAAGCCATTATGGTTAATACTTTCATCACCTCATTCATTTTGTTACTAATGGTGGTCATATACATATCCATTAAACTCCAGGTCATCTCTCGGTAAATGTCCATATTTTCAGATACTTGAATTAAATGATCATAGACATCTCTAAAATAAGTAATGGTCTTTGGTTGAATGAGTTCACTTTCATTCTTTTCAATTCTGTTAAGGACTTCTCGAAGCGGAAAAATAGCACGGCGAATTCTTAAAATTTCACGTTTTAACTCTTGAATATTTTTACTGACATCTTCATTGGTGTTACCTGAAAATATTTCAGTTTCAAAATCTTCAATTTTGTCTCCTAAAACTTCAATGATATTAAAATAATAATCTACTACGGCGTCAATTAAAACGTATAATAAATAATCGGATTCCATGTTACGTATGCGTCCCTTTGCATTTCTAATTCGATTTCTTACAGTATCAAAGACATCTCCTTCTGATTCTTGAAAAGACAAGACATAGTTTTTACCCAAAACAAAGCTAACTTGTTCAGAAACGATGTTATCTTCTTTATCATAGTATAGCATTTTAAGTACAACAAATAAATAATCTGAGTATTCATCAATTTTGGGGCGCTGAGAAATGTTTACAATATCTTCAAGTACTAGCGGATGTAATTTATAATGTATTCCTAATTTTTCAATCTCTTTTACATGTCTTAAACCATTTAGATTAATCCAAGTAGTTGAGTTTGTAGATTTAAATTTAAAACCGTCTTCAACATCAGATAAATGGTTTTCGGTGTATTGCTCTTTATTATAATCGAATGCTTCAATAAAAAGATCCTGAGATTCTTTTTCACCTGTATATATAAGAGTACCCGGAGCTTGTCCGGTTTTTTTCTTGTAATTAGTATTTTTTGCCATTTGGAATAAAATCTATTTAAATATATGGAATATTTAAATAGTATCGCGCCTTTATTTAAACCCTCTTTTTCAATAAGAATTACTGTTTTTTAAAACATTAAATTATTTGAACAGGCTACTAAATCTTGATCACTTTGGGTTAAAAGCATATGTTTTTCAACTTTTATTTATCGAAAGCATCTTTTTCTATTATAGTTACAGCTTTTTGTAGGAGCAAGCTGTTAGGATAAGTTACTAAATCACCATTATCTCTTCTTAAATGAATTTGAAAGGATCTTATGTCTTCAATAATAGCGACTATTTCAAATTCTTTATCATGAATTTTAATTTTATCACCAATTTTATATGGAAAAGAGAAAAACAGAATAATACCTGATGTGACATTACTCAATATAGACCAACTGGCAAATAAAGCAAGCCCTATAATGGCAAAAACAGATGAAAAAATAACGACTAAATCTTCAACTTCAATTCCAAAAATAAAAGCAATGATAAGTAATGTGATAAGGAAAAGACTCACCGAAAAATAGCGTGCCACTATTTTTGCGCGACTTACTAGTATTTTTTTTGATTTTCCAATAGCACGAACTATTAACCCTGTAATAAGCTGAAGAATAAAAAATACTGCAAATACAATAACAGTATTTATAATTTTATCTTGGTGTAGAGAGAAATAGTCTAACATTTTAACAGTTTTAAATATCTCTCAAAGATAAAACAACTATTTCAATTGAAGCTCTTTCCTTAAAATTTCATCTTTATTATGGTTCTTTCCCCAGTAAGCTGATTTGATAGTTTTTAATTTTGTTGCTTTAGTCGTTAGCGCTTTAGCTTTAGAACCGAAACCGCTTTTAAATGTTTCTTCCCAACCTTGTATACCAAAAGGAAAATCAGGGTTAAAATTAATAATTAATGTTCTATTTAAGTCAGGGTAGCTTAAGGTGTAAGTGCCATCTCCTAAGATAGCCGTGGCTTTGTATGCCTTTATCGGAACATGTCTTAACCTGCTATATTCAAAAGAAGGTATGATTTCCAAATCTCCAGTGGGAAGCGACTTAGGGTCGATACGTAATTGTGTCCATAATTCATTTTCTAAAATAGCTTTATCCAAGTTAAAACTTTTATCAGCTTCTCCTTCAAAATAGGAATGCGACATCACCTCAAATTGCTTTTTATTATTAAGTTGAGAGTATACATGTCCACACCATTCTTGCATAGAACTAGATATTTTTATGGCATGCTTATTATTAGAAACAGGGTAGAAGGTGCTCTGCATTATAGAATAAGGATATATGCCCGTATTAAAATTTTTAGTAGCATTTAATTTTAAAACAGGAACATTGTTTGCATTCTGTCTATCTGCCTTTACTTGAACATCTGGTAAGAAATCTTCAGTGACGTATATTAAAACAGCTTGTCCGTTTCTTATTTCACCATACCGTGCTTGCTCTAATTTATATGATGATATTTCCGCTTCGCTCGCATACCAATAATTTTTAAATTCTTGAGATAATTGCTTTGTTTCTTCTGAATTATTATTTAACAGAATGTTGGTAGTTGTGTTAAGAGCTAAATCTTTTGATGGCTTATCCTTTTTGCACGAAGTAAGTATGCTTAAAATTGCAACGATTACGTAAAAAGCGATCTCTACTTTAATGATTTTTTTGAGTGATTGTATCATGGTAAGGATATTTAATATGATAAAGTTACAAACTAATCATGTGTTAACCATGCCATTTAACGTTTTGTAAACAAGGTAAAAGTGTGTAGTTCGTCGAGTGTTTTTTTATAATGTTATTCTTTTAGAAGGACATAGATAATGTAAATATTTGTTAGTATGGTAATATGAATTATCTTTCACAAAAACTAATCAGTATTTAAGTTATGAAGACCTACTTTTTTATAATTAATTCATACTTGATACGTTAATAACCTCGTATAACAAACAGAAGACCCCAAATGAAAAACTTACTTTATTACTTACTCATATTTATGAGTTGTATGGCTATATCATGTAGCAAAGATGATTCTGTAAACGACATCAATGAAGATGTTCCTCCAAACGTAATTACCACACCTTGCGAGTTCGATTTATCTAATGTTACGGCTAATTCTACAATAAAAATAGATTGTGTTTTAGATCTTAAAGATAAAACAGTTACTTTACCTGAAAATGTTATTGTTGAATTTGGAGGTGGTGACATTATAAATGGAAAGTTAAATTTCTCAAGCGGTGGTAAGATTGATGGTAGACTCCTTAGTTCTAAATTGAAACTAGAAGGGGGTGTTACATTAATAGACCCTACATTTAAATTTTATGCCGTAAGATGGAATATTGTTGAAGGTGAAACAAATTCTGATATCGCTTTAAAGAATAATAGCAATTTAGAAGATGTCATGTTTTTTACGAAATCGTTGGGAGCCACAACGTTTAACATAGATAAACTTGACGCTTATTTTGAGGTTACTAAAGTTACTAGTACAACCACTAATGCAAACTGGTATCCATCACAAGAAGCTGTAAATATTCCTTCAGATTTTAATTTAGTAATGACAGATAATACGCATTTACGCGTATTCCCTGCTCAACTAGGAGTAAGTAGAGAAGGGGCGGCCTTACTGGCAGTTAGACATGAATCTAATGTAACAATAACAGGAGGTGTTTTACACGGTGATAGAGAAGAGCGTCAATATTCTGTGGATGATGGTCAGGAAGGTAGTCACCTGTTTCATATCCATTCGGGAAAAAATGTGACTTTAGATGGTATTAAGTTTGTAGAAGGTTCGGTAGGTTCCATAACTATTTACTCTACAGGATTCTCTTTTAATCCTAACTATGAGCCTACAACAGGTGTTGTTATTAAAAATTGTGAATTCTTAAAGTCCAGAAGAATGGCTATAGCACTTACAGATGGTCGTGATGTACTCATTGAAAATAATACATTTACTGATACAGGTTTGCCTTCTCCTAACTCCAGTGGAGGGGAAGTAGGTTATGCCATTAATATTGAACCAGACCGATACCGAGATGAGAATGGTGTACTTAAGGAAAGACAACGTGTTTTTGATGTACTCATTAAAGGAAATACTGAAACAGGAAGTAGAGGAGGTTTCGTGACGTTGACTATCGGACAAAACTTAACAGTAGAAAATAATGACATAGGTACCAGAGTTGTTTATTCATTGGTTTCTGAGAGCAAAGTGATTAATAACAGGTTTGAGGCAACAGGAACTGCTACGGATAGTTGGGCTATTTTTGCAGCAGGAAGTGGTGTTACTGTATTCGATAATGAGGTTGCTGGCAATACTATAGAAGGTTATAGTCTTGGAGTTGTTGTTGGTTCCAATGAGGCTTTTGTGCATGATAATGTTATAAAAGATTGTGGTGCAGGTATTCAGATAAGCAAAGCCTTCAAAGCCCGAATTCATAATAATACCATTAATGTATCAGGAAATGGGATACAGGCAACAAACACGCATAGTAATGATATAGAAATCAAGGGAAATGAAGTGACAACATCTGGTAATTTCAATGCTTATTTAGCTAATTTGAATATTGAAGAGGAACACAAAGATTATAAAATTGTACTCGATGGCAATAAGTTTTTGAGTACTAAGAATGTGACTATTTCTAATGCTAGAGGTATTACTTTTAAAAACAATGAGGTGAATGGCGGTATAGGTGTTGGAGATGTATCTGATGTTGAAGTGTCTGCCAATACTATTAAACCTAACGAAAGTGATGGTATTCGTACGTTTGGTACAAATACATCTTTTTCTGTTTTAAATAATACTATAACAGAACCCACCGGAGCTGCCAGATATGAATGTATTAATAATGATGCAGATAACCCAGATGTAACTATTATGACTGGGAATACTTGTAACTAGTTATAACTTAAGATACATTACAATATCATTTAACGTTTTATAAACAAGATGCGTGGGTAGCCCCATAACGTTAAAATAGGAACCTTCTAATTTGGTAACACCTATTTGCCCTATCCATTCTTGAATACCATAGGCACCTGCTTTATCGAAAGGTTTGCAGGTGCTTATGTAGTATGTAATCTCATCATCGGTTAAATCTTTAAAAGTTACTTTAGTAATAGCGTGTAACGTTTTTTCATAAGTTTTAGTGGTAAAACAAACCGATGTAATGACTTCATGAGTGTTATTACTTAAAGATTTTATTATGCTAAAAGCCTCATCTTGATCCCTGGGTTTTCCTAAAGCTATGTTATTATGCCAAACAATGGTATCGCTGGTAATGAGAATATCATTATCTTTTAATGCTTCCTTAAAAGGAAGCGCTTTTAACTGAGCAAGATAGTTACTGATTTCAAAATGCGTTAAGCGAGGTGGATATTCCTCTTTTACTGGTTTTAAAATAATATCAAAATCTAA
The DNA here is from genome assembly GCF_004791695.1 of Flavivirga rizhaonensis. Classification (GTDB taxonomy): domain Bacteria; phylum Bacteroidota; class Bacteroidia; order Flavobacteriales; family Flavobacteriaceae; genus Flavivirga; species Flavivirga rizhaonensis. Next base: position 368,221 of record NZ_SRSO01000001.1, read on the forward strand.
ACCTAAATCTTTAAAAAACTCTTGTCTTCTGGGAGAACCAGAAGCTAAGATAATACGATGATTTTTAAGTTTGTCGTTAAGCATTGTGTAAAAAGATATACTTGTATAAAAGTAAGGAAAGCATTCCGAAAAGCATCACTAATTTAAGGATGTTACTAATATGATGATGATCTTTTTTTGTTGTAGCGCTAAAAGTCTTAATACTTATGTAGAGTAATGGGCCAATTATAAGTAATATAGCATATAAAACGGCTATTTGGTTCTTATAAAGTTCGTTAATTGTATATAAGGTGATAATAAAAAGCGGAACAAGCGACAAAACAAAAAGGACTTTAGTGGCACGTTCTCTTCCAATAGCAATGGGTAATGTATTCATACCTGCTTTATGGTCGCCATCAATATCCTCAATATCTTTGGCTATTTCTCTAAGTAAATTGATAATAAAAGCGAATACAGCATAATTGAAAATAACTTTAAAAAAAGCTAATTGAATTTGCTGATTTTGAGGTGTTATGGGAGGAAGCAATTCAAACACACCAACAATAATGACGCTTAGAGCTACGAGTACAGAAATAATAATATTGCCTATTAAAAGGGTGCGTTTCAGGTAAGTAGCATATACATAAAGCAATGCCGAAATAATTACAAAAATAGAAAAGAAGGGACTTTTGCCAACCAGATGTGATACATAAAACCCTAAACCAACTCCAATAACATTAAACGCAATAAATAAATTATAGGCTGTTTTTTCTGAAATAGATTTACCAATAATTAACTTATTGGGTTTATTTACTAAATCCGTATCAACATCATAAATATCATTGATAATGTTTCCAGCGGCAGCAATGGATATAGTTGCAAGAATTAGAAGTATGATTCCTATAGACGTTAAGCTTGTTTGTGCTCCAAATGGTTCCAGGAAAGCATATTTAATCAGTAATTGCACAAGGGCAATCATAAGTAAGTTTTTCCAGCGGATGAGGTTTAGGAAGTTCAATATGAGAATATACTTTTGATTTATAAGTTTGACATGAAACTGTCAATTAGTAATTTAATGACGAAAAGAATTAAAATAAATACGAAAACGAATATAAAAATTATTTTTCTCATTCTAATTTTTTCAGCCTTTCTAATCTTGTTTTTTATTACTTCTTTTTCTGATTTAGTTAATTTTTTATTCGAAAAATTTAGCTGATAATGTAAATGCGTCTCACTATTTAATTTTTCTTTAAGAGAAGAAAAAGGCTTGTTAGCATATTGATTGAAAACATTCTGATTGTTGCCAAATCCAATATAACCGAAACCAGTACTGTGTCTCCTTTTGTTTCTTGCCATTACATGGAGTTTTTGAGTATTGATATTTTTGCGAGCAAACTATTATCCTTTTTAAGATTTATAAACTCAAAAGTTTAATTAAAAATACTATCACAAATTTTAGAATATTTATTTTTCTAACATCTAACATCTAACATCTAACATCTAACATCTAACATCTAACATCTAACATCTAACATCTAACATCTAACATCTAACATCTAACATCTAACATCTAACATCTAACATCTAACATCTAACATCTAATCATACTTAGCCCCAAAATTACCATGCCATTTTTCCTGTACCTTTAGTACTTGTTCAATAACATCGCGTACAGCACCTTCACCACCTTTTTTATGTGAAATGTATTTGGAAATATTTTTTATCTCTGGAACAGCATCTTGCGGACAACAAGGTAAACCAATGCGTTTCATGACTGGGAAATCAGGAATATCATCCCCCATGTAAAGCACATTTTCAGATTTAATATTATTACCATTAAGATAAGTGTCTAGCTGTTCAATTTTGTTATGAGCGCCTAAATAAATATTAGAAATCCCTAATCCTTTTAAACGAACTCGAACCCCTTCGTTAGAACCACCAGAAATAATACAAACATTATAACCCATATCGACAGCCGTTTTTAACGCATAACCATCTTTTATGTTCATTTTTCGTAACATGTCACCAGAAGATGTTACAGTAACAGTACCATCTGTTAAAACACCATCTACATCAAATATAAAGGTTGTAATATGCTCTAAGTATTCTTTATAATTTTTTTCTTCCATGTGTGCGTTGTATAGAGTTGGTTAATAGTTGGTATATGTCTTTATGATGTTGATCTTCTAAAAGCTTTAAATGCTTACGAATTGTTTTTTTATCATCGCGTTTTGCAGGTCCCGTTTGCGCTTTAAAAGGCGATAAATCCTGTACTTTTTTAGCAGTTTCAAGAATAAGCGGTTTTAAAAGATCGAATTCGGCACCTTGACTTTCAGTTATTTCGTGTCCTATCCTATATAGTTGATTGGTGAAGTTATTCACAAAAACAGCAGCCAAATGCAATACTTTGCGTTGGTCGCTATTAACCTTTTTCACAACGTTACTAATAGCTAAAGCTAGACTTTTTATAGTAGGGTAACTTTTTTTATCAATAGTTTCAATGCAAATCGGAACATTTTCAAAATCTATTTGAGCTTCTTTACTAAATGTTTGCAACGGGTAGAATACACCTCGTTTATGTTTTTTATCAATATCATACACACTTACACTTCCAGATGTATGCAATACTAATTTGTTTTCAAAAGGAAGTTGAGACGAAAGCCCAGCAATAGCATCATCACTTACAGCCAAAACATAAACATCGGCATCATTGATTAATGATAAGTCATCTATGGTTTCTACATCATTTTTATAAGAAGATATAGCGTCTATACGTCTACTATACCAGTGATTTATATTAATATTTTCCGCTTTTTTAAAAGCCTTAAATAAATGTGTTGCAACATTCCCTGAACCTAGAATTACTACTGAAATCATGTTGCTAAAATACTAACGAATTACGAATTACGAATTATGAATTACGATTTTTTAACTGAAAGATATTGAGTAGTATTTAAAGAGTTGGTTTTAGTCTAAATTGAATTCTATATAATGCTTTTACTTGTAGTTTTTTCTGTATTTATCTTCAATCCTTTGAGACTTTAGCGTTTAATGTCATTAAGTTAAGGTTACAATGTCAGTCTGAGCCTTTCGACTTCGCTCAAGACAGGCTAGAGTCGAAGACATTATTGAAAATAGTATTTCGTTAAGCTTCGTTAGGTATCTTCAATATAAAATACATTTTATATTTTGATAATGTTAATGTGACAAAATAGAATGAATTTTCTTAACTTAATGACATTGACTTTGCGACTTTGTGAGAAAAAAATACACTAACTTTATACTATGAATAAAAAAGATATTGAAACCAGAGACGATGTGTTTTTATTAGTATCATCATTTTATAACAAAGTGAGAAAGGACAAAGTCTTAGCGCCTTTTTTTAATGAGACTATAAAAGATTGGGATGCACATTTAGAACGTTTAACAACCTTTTGGGAATCGAGTCTTTTTATGACACGAAAACTAAAAGAGAAGTATTTAGGAAATCCTTTGGAAGCACATATTAAGGTGGATAAAGAAAATAAACATCGTATTTCTGAAACACACTTTGGATTATGGATGAACTTATGGTTTGAAACTGTCGACGAACTTTTTGAAGGAGACTATGCTGAAAACGCAAAAAGACGCGCTAGAAAAATGAGTACATTTTTATATCTCAAAATTTTTGAAGCAAGAGGGGTTTAGTAGGCAGTATTTAGTGTTCAGTGTTCAGTGTTCAGTGTTCAGTAACCAGTAATCAGTTAATATTATTCAGTTAGCAAGTTTAGGACAATAAAAGAAGCAAATACTTTGGCTTTGCGTCTCCGCGTCTTTGCGAGTATATAATCATTATTTTCTTAAAGAAATAGAGGAGAAGGTCTTATAGCATAGCGTTCATTTTAATAAATACATTGCGTTATAAAAAATCCACAATTCAAAATACACGTCATTTAATTAACATAATATTAGTGAATTCGTTGTGATGCATATTTAGTATAAATACGTAAATTTGCACAACCTTAAAAAGGGTTTCAATTATGCAAAATAAGCTAACCAATATTCTCTTCTCAACACGTCTTACAGCTATTTTATTTATTGCCTTTGCAGCAGCTATGGCTACAGGAACATTTTTAGATGCTGGTCAGGAGACATCGCCAACACCATACACCAGAAATTTAATTTATAATGCTTGGTGGTTTGAAGCCATTATGGTGTTTTTTCTCATAAATTTTACAGGTAATGTTTTTAGATTTCGATTGTATAAAAAAGAAAAGTGGGCGACTTTTATTTTGCATTTAGCCTTCATTTTTATATTGTTAGGAGCTTTCATTACAAGATATGCCAGTTTTGAAGGTATGATGGCTATTCGGGAAGGCGCTACAGAAAACACGTTCCTATCTAGTGATACTTATATAATTGGGCAAATTGTTGGTGATTATAAAATTAATGGGCAACTACAGCAACGCTATTTAGAAAGTAAGGTTGATTTTTCTGGTAGATTGGAAAACGAGTTTAAAATTGAAACCGATTATAATAAACAACCCGTTGCTATTGAATTAGAAAAATTCATAGTTAGTGCCGAAGAAGATATTGTACCAGACGAGAATGGAGAGGAATATTTAAAAATAGTTGAGGCAGGAGGAAACGGACCACATAACCACTTCTTAAAAACAGGACAAGTACAGAGTATTCATAATATTTTATTTGCATTAAATAAGCCTACAGACGGTGCTATAAATATTACTTACAATAACGATGAGCTTACCATCCAATCTCCTTTTGAAGGTGAATATATGACCATGGCTACTAGAGCACAAGGAAAATTAGTAAAAGATAGTTTACAGCCCTTAATATTGCGTTCACGTTACATTATTGGCAATATGCAGATGGTATTCCCTAAACCAGTTGTTAAAGGTGTTTTTGATGTCGTTCAAAAATCAAAACTTTTAAAGAATGATGCAGATGGAGCGGTATTTAAAGTGACTGCTAATGGCGAAACAAAACGTGTTGGATTAATAGGAGGTAAAGGTATTAATGGAAACTATAAACAAATTCAGGTAGGTGGTTTAGATTTTGCATTAAAATATGGCTCTAAAGTATTGGAATTACCATTCAATATAAAACTAAATGATTTTGAGGCAGAACGTTACCCAGGAACAGAAAAAGGATATTCTGCATATTCTAGTCAAATAACGGTTTTAGATGAAAAGGAAGGCGATTTCGATTATAAAATCTTTATGAATAATATCTTAGATCATCGTGGTTATCGTTTCTTTCAATCTGGGTTTGATCCAGATGAAAAAGGGACTATTTTATCTGTAAACCATGATTACTGGGGGACTTTACTTACTTACATAGGTTATTTCATGCTGTATTTTGGAATGATGGCTATTCTGTTTGTAAAAGGGTCTCGTTTTGGAGATTTAAAAAATCAATTAAATAAAGTAAAAGCAAAGAAGGCAAAATTACTTACCATATTGTTATTATGTTTTGGTTTGAATATGTTTTCTCAGGAACATTCTGCAAACGATGGGCATAATCACTCAAAGCCAACTAAAGCACAAATCGATTCTATTTTAGCTGCAAATATAGTACCTAAAACACATGCCGATGAATTTGGCCATTTGGTAATTCAGGACCTTAGTGGGCGTATGATGCCATTAAATACTTATGCATCAGAAATGTTACGTAAGTTAAGTAAACATGATGCTTACGAAGATTTTGAAGCTAATCAAGTGTTCCTATCTATACAAGAAAGTCCAATGCTTTGGTATAATGTGCCTATCATTTATTTGAAACCAAAGAAAGCGGATTCCATTCGAAAAATGATAGGTATTCCTAAAGAAGATAAATATGCCACATTAGCAGATTTTTTTACTGAACGAGGCGAGTATAAATTAGCACCTTATTTAGAAGAAGCTTATAGAGCACAAGTACCTAACGGGTTTCAAAAAGAATTTAAAGAAGCCGATCAACGTGTTACATTGTTGTACAATTCTGTAGAGGGCATGTCTTTAAAAATTTTTCCGGTTCCTGATGATGAAAATAATAAATGGATTTCTACTTACGATTATAGACATGGTACTCATAAAATAAAAGATTCCCTGTATGGTAATTTTATAAAGAATGGGTTTAGTGTTTATCTATATACATTAAATCAAGCAAAACAAACAGGAGATTTCTCCGAAGCCTCTAAGCTATTAAGAGCGTTCAAAAAAACACAACACCAATATGGTGCTGAGGTTATGTTGAGTGATGATAAAGTACATACAGAGATTTTATATAACAAATATGATATTTTTAAGAAACTATTTAGCTGGTATATGTATGCAGGTAGTTTACTTTTTATATTACTCATTGTTCAAATTTTTAAAGATAAAAGTAAAGCCCTAAAGATCTCTGTGACTGTTTTTAAATTCATCATTCTAGGGTTGTTTCTTTTACATACAGCTGGGCTAATTGTTCGTTGGTACATATCAGGGCATGCCCCTTGGAGTGATGCTTATGAATCTATGATTTACGTAGCTTGGGCAACCATGTTTTTTGGATTGGCATTTGGACGTAAAAGTGATTTAACTATTGCGTCTACTGCATTTGTGACGTCTATGATTTTAATGATTGCTCATTGGAATTGGATGGATCCAGCTATTGCAAACTTGCAACCTGTATTAAATAGTTACTGGCTTATGATACACGTTGCCGTTATTGTGGCAAGTTACGGTCCTTTTACTTTAGGGATGATTTTAGGAGTTGTATCATTATTATTAATGATCTTTACGACTAAAGAAAACAAAGAAAAAATGCTTCTAAATATTAAGGAGCTTACTATTATAAATGAAATGTCTTTAACTGTTGGTTTAGTCATGCTTACCATTGGTAACTTTTTAGGAGGTATGTGGGCAAATGAAAGTTGGGGACGTTACTGGGGATGGGATCCTAAGGAAACATGGGCACTTATTAGCATCATGGTTTATGCCTTTGTTATTCACATGCGATTAGTCCCTGGACTTCGCGGACGTTGGTTTTTTAACTTAATGTCAATCATAGCATTTGCTAGTATTCTAATGACCTATTTTGGAGTTAATTTCTATTTAGCAGGGTTGCATAGTTATGCCAGTGGAGACCAAATTGTGAGTGTGAAATTTATTGCTATTGCTTGTGTTATAGTTGCTGTTTTAGGAGTTTTTGCTTACAGAGGCTATGCTAAATATTATAAGAAGTAGTTTGTGCCATGGCAAAAACAGGACGCGAGAAGAACACCAAGAATAAGTCTAAGCATTCTAAATTAATGACTCGGAAGAAAAACAAAAAGAAATCTGAAGAAGCATTAAGAAAAGATCGCTTAAAAGCGATCATTCAGAAAGCGAATTCACAAAATAATAAAGATTAATAGGAGAGGACTAATGCGTTTATTTTGTTAAATGCAATGTCCTTAAAATCTTTTATTATCATGTCAGCGATACTATAATCTTGGTTTTTAGAATGAAAACTATCAAAGCCTACGCAAAAAATATTGGCAGCTTTTGCAGCTTTCATACCATTAGTAGAATCTTCAATAACGATGCATTCGTCTTTATTAAACCCTGAAGCTTCTGTAGCTTTAATAAAAATTTCTGGATGCGGTTTAGATGCTTTTAAATCACCGCCACTTAGTTTAGCAACAAAATATTGGTCTAAATCAAAACGTTCAAAAATTTGATTAATACTTGTCATAGCTGCAGACGATGCCAAAACCAAAGTTAATCCATTACTATGGTAGTCTTTGATTAAATCTAAAACCCCATCAATTAAAGTTAAATCCGAATTACTTTCAAAAAAACGTTTGTAATATTTTCGTTTTAGAGCAACTAAGGATTCAGGAGTTTCTTTTAAATTAAAATGATCGCATAAGAGTTTGCAAATATTAATAGTAGATTGGCCTGTAAACGATTGATATAGCTCATCAGAAACATCAATGCCTACTTCATTAAACATATCATTATATGCTTTATTATGCATGGGTTCACTATCAATAATGACCCCATCCATATCAAAAATAACGGCTTTTAACATCTTCAATTTTTTTTACGAATATATAAGAATCACTTAATATAGCCTAGGAATCTATTTTGTAGTTTTAAATAATTTTGTAATCTTTGTAGTATGATTGTTTAAATTCACTTTCGTACTCGCAACGAGGTTCTCTCGAGCAAAAATCTACTAAATACATTTTATGTATTTGGTAATTAATTATATTTAATACAATCAAAATGCAATCAAATAAAATTTCTTTAAAACAATTTTTTCAATATTTTAAAATAGCTGTAACAGGTAAAGAACAAAACTTTACTTCAGGTAGCATTCGTCGTGCCGTATTTATGCTATCTATTCCTATGATTTTAGAAATGCTCATGGAATCTATTTTCGCCATTGTAGATATCCTATACGTATCTAAAGTTAGTGTCAATGCAGTGGCTACTATTGGCCTAACAGAATCTGTTATTACTTTAATATATGCAGTCGCTATAGGACTAAGTATGGCTGCAACCGCCATCGTAGCAAGGCGTGTAGGAGAAAAAGATATAAAAGGCGCTTCTAATGCAGCGGTTCAAGTGATTTTTTTAGGGGTATTTGTAGCTGCTATTATTAGTGTAATAGGAATATTATACCCTAAAGAAATCTTAGGGCTTATGGGAGGCGAACCAGATCTTATTGCCGAAGGTTATGGATATACTCAAGTGCTTTTAGGCGGGAACATAACTATTATGCTATTATTTTTAATTAATGCTATTTTTCGAGGTGCTGGTGATGCTTCAGTGGCGATGTGGACGTTAATTTTATCAAACGGGCTTAATATTATTTTAGATCCCATGTTTATTTTTGGTTTTGGTCCTATTCCTGCTTACGGCGTTGAAGGAGCAGCCATAGCAACGACGATTGGTCGTGGTACCGCTGTTATATTTCAACTAGCTATTTTATTTTTCGGATACAGTAAAATTAAAATAGAGATTAAAGATCTGGTACTTCGTGTTGAGGTCATGTTTAATTTAATTAAAGTATCGCTTGGCGGTATTGGTCAGTTTTTAATAGGAACATCTTCATGGGTGTTTTTAATGCGTATCATGAGTGAGTTTGGTAGTGAGGTGTTAGCAGGCTATACTATTGCCATTCGTGTGATGATGTTTACTTTAATGCCAGCATGGGGAATGAGTAATGCTGCTGCGACTTTAGTTGGACAAAATTTAGGAGCTCAAGAACCCAAGCGTGCTGAATTATCGGTTTGGAAAACAGGAAAATATAGTGCTATTTTTATGGGAATAGTATCCATTATTTATTTAGTGTTTGCTCCTCAAATAATCGTACTATTTAATGCCACTCCAGATGTGGTTAAATATGGAAGCTTGTGCTTACGAGTCATTGCAGCGGGCTATATTTTTTATGGTTATGGAATGGTAGTGATTAATGCTTTTAACGGAGCAGGAGATACCAAAACACCAACATATATCAATTTTGTATGTTTTTGGTTGTTACAATTACCTTTTGCTTATGTGATGGCCATTACTTTAGATTTTGGACCATCGGGGGTATTTTGGGCTATTACTTTAGCCGAGATATTAATAGCAGTAGTTGCTATTGTTTGGTTTAAAAAAGGACATTGGAAAACAGTTAAAGTCTAGCAAATTATTGCTTGTTAGGAGCTTTATGGTTTATGGTAAAGGAAACAGATACATATTATCTAAATATAAGTGAGCCTAATAGATGTACTTTGCTGGCACTAAGAGATGTTATTTTAGATCTGGATGAAACGATTATTGAGTTTTTAAAACATAAAATACCTTGCTTTGAATATGGGGGTAAGGTATTTTGCTATTTATGGATTGATAAAGAAACAAATAAGCCTTGTATTCTTATGCAGGAAGGAAAAAAACTTAATCATCTGGATTTAGAAAAAACAAAACATAAACAAATTGAAATTTTTAGAATAAACCCAAATGAAGATTTACCAATTAAAAAGATTATTTCAGTTTTAAATACAGGATTAGAATTTCTTAAAAAAGAATAAAACAACATGGAACAAAGATTAACAATAGTCGGATTGGGAGTGAACGATTTAGAGGTCTCAAATGATTTTTATGAAAATAAATTTGGTTGGAAAAAAATGAAATCGAGTAACAACGATATTTCTTTTTTTCAATTAAATGGGCTTTTACTGTCGCTTTATCCAAGAGAGAAATTAGCAGAAGATGCTGGGGTTAGTCATGAAGGAAATGGCTTTAAAGCATTTTCTTTAGCTTTTAATACCAGAACCAAGGGAGAAGTAGATGAATTAATTCAAACATTGGAGGCGAAAGGAGTGAATATTGTAAAACAACCAGAAAGTGTTTTTTGGGGAGGTTATAGTAGTTATATTTCAGATCCAGACGGGAATCTATGGGAAATTGCTTTTAACCCTTATTTACCTTTAGATGAAAAGGGAAATACAGTTGAAGAAGCGTAGCCTGTTTAAATTAAAATAAAGACCATCAAAACGTATTGAAATATTGTTTTCACAATTATGTGATCAATTTATGATTAGAAGAAATTAGTCCAAACTGAAAATTTAGATATTACAGGAGGTAGTCAGCAAAGATTATAATTCGTTAATAAAGGCTACCGAATGACAAGCAACAATAGCAGCTGTTTCTGTACGTAATCGGGTTTCCCCTAGAGTTACAGGTGAGAAGTTTTTTTGAAGAGCTTGTTCGATTTCTTTAATGCTAAAATCGCCTTCAGGTCCAATTAAAATAGTAATGTCTTGTTTTGGTTTTAACGCTTCTTTTAAAGATGTTCTATGGGTTTCTTCACAATGTGCAATGAATAAATCACCTTTAAAATCTTGTTTTATAAAGGTTTTAAAAGGAATAGCCTCATTTAATGTTGGTAAATAACAATTTAGAGACTGTTTCATTGCTGATTGTAAAATACGTTCAAAACGTTCTGGTTTAATGACTTTACGCTCACTATGATCACAAAAAATAGGTGTAATGCTATCGATACCTATTTCGGTAGCTTTTTCTAAAAACCATTCGTAACGATCGTTCATTTTTGTTGGTGCTACTGCTAAATGTAAGTGATAACCCCTTTTTGATTGTTGAGATTTAGAAACAATAGTAGCTATACACTTATTGGTATTTGGTATGGTAACTTCAGCTGTAAACAACCACCCACAACCATTTGTAATATGCAATATATCTCCAACATTCTTTCGTAAGACTTTTACGATATGTTTGCTTTCTTCTTTAGGAAAAGAAAACTGCGTAGTACTGTCTGTAATCTCTGAATTGTAAAATAATTGCATAAAGCTAAGATAGAAAAGGATTTACGATTTACAATTACGGATTTTTGATTTTTTGAGCTATTTATATAGCAAACTATACTGATTACCATACAAAGCCAATTGAGACTGAACACCGAATACTAATTTCTCACAAAGACGCAAAGGCGCAAAGAAAAAATCGAGAACAACAATACCAAGTACTGCCAACTTAAACTGAACACTGCCAACTATATTTTAAGCCTAGCAGAAGCCATAACATCTTGTTCAGCAAAATCTCCTTCTAAGTATTTTAAGTAACCAACAATAGCTATCATAGCAGCATTATCTGTGGTAAATTCAAATTTTGGTACGTAGGTAGTCCATCCAAATTTTTGTTCCCCATCTTTTAAAGCTTGACGGATACCAGAATTTGCAGAAACCCCGCCACCAATAGCAATTTGTTTAATGCCCGTTTGTTTTGTGGCAAGTTTTAATTTCTCAATTAGAATGCCAATGATGGTATATTGAATGGAAGCACAAATATCGTTTAGGTTTTCTTCAATAAAATTAGGATTTGCTTTTACTTTCCGCTGAACAAAATAAAGAATCGCCGTTTTTAAGCCAGAAAAGCTAAAGTTTAAGCCATCAACTTTTGGTTTTGTAAATTGATACGCTTTTGGGTTTCCTTTTTGTGCACGCTTATCAATTTCTGGTCCCGCTGGATATCCTAAACCAAGAATTTTTCCACTTTTATCATAAGCTTCTCCCACAGCATCATCTATGGTTTCACCGATAACGGTCATATCAAAATGACTTTTTACTTCAACAATCTGGGTGTGTCCGCCCGAAATAGTCATTGCGATAAAAGGAAACGAGGGTTTTTCAAAACCTTCTTCATCTATAAAATGCGCTAAAATATGTGCTTGCATATGATTCACATCTATTAGTGGAATATTCAAACCATAAGCTAAAGATTTAGCAAAGGAGGTTCCTACTAATAAAGACCCCATTAAACCTGGACCACGAGTAAATGCAATAGCGTGTAGCTGATCTTTAGATATACCTGCTTTTTTCAATGCTTGGTGTACTACAGGAACAATATTTTGTTGGTGTGCTCTGGATGCTAATTCTGGCACCACACCACCAAACTCTTCATGTATTTTTTGACTTGCCACAACATTGCTTAAAATTTTCCCGTTGTGTATTATAGCTGCAGCTGTATCATCGCATGATGACTCAATTCCCAGAATGTAAATATTTTGTGGAGACATTAGTAAATATTAGGCACAATAATTGTTAATTTTGAAACAAAATAAAAATCTAACCTATAGTTTTTATTCGTAAGTACAAAAATAGGGTATTCTTAATTTAAATTATAATTAAAAAAGACATCAAAAAACTCTTAAAAATAGTATTAAAATTAGCTGGCATTATTTTGCTGCTTTTCATCATTTTGGTGCTTGTACTTTCTATACCCGCAATTCAAACCAGTTTAGGGAATTATGCTACGAAAAGAATCAATAATGATTTTGGAACGAATATAAATATCGATAAGGTTGGTTTACAGTTTAATGGCGATGTCGAACTAAAAAATATTTACATAGAAGATTATAAGAAAGATACCCTTATAAACATAACCGAATTAAATACATCTATTTTAAATTATGGAAATTTATCTAATGGCAAATTAGAATTCGGAGATATAGATATTATAGGTTTGGTTTTTAATATTAAAACCTATAAAGGTTCAAGAGACACCAATCTAGATATTTTTGTTGCAAAGTTAGAAGGAGACAACCCAACAAAAGGAGATGGCAGTTTTCTACTATCCTCTAGCGATGTTTCTATTTATAATGGCATTTTTAAGCTATCTGATGAAAATAGAGAAACCACTAATGTGCTTCATTTTAATAACCTAAACATTAATGCAACCAATTTTTTGATTAAAGGAAGTGATGTAAGTGCTAGAATTAATACATTGTCTCTTATTGATAGCCGAGGCTTGGTTATGGAAAATTTAATGACGGATTTTGCATATACATTAAAAGATATGACGTTTGCAAATCTTCAAATAAAAACACCTAAGTCTGTTTTAAATGGGGATTTAAAGTTTTCTTATGATAGAAAAGATCTGCAGTTCTTTACAGATAAAGTTTTGGTTTCTGCGAGTTTTAAAGACTCTAATGTTCAATTAGATGAACTTAATACATTCTACAATGAATTTGGCGCAAATCAATCTGCCAGGTTTAGTGTCGATTTATCAGGTACTTTAAACGACCTACAAACAACAAATTTAAAATTGAATACTAGTAGGAATACAAGGGTTTATGGAGACATCAATTTTAAAAATTTGTTTAATAAAGAAAAGGACAATTTTTATATGAATGGGTATTTTCGAAACCTGTCTTCTACATATAGAGATTTAAAAGGGTTGTTGCCAAACGTTCTGGGAGACGCCATACCCTCGTCGTTTAATAGACTTGGTATGTTTATTATAGTAGGTAATTCTCAAGTAACAAGTTCTACGGTTATTGCAGATATAGAAATAGTGACCGAATTAGGTTTTGTTGACTCTAATTTAGAAATAACAAAAATTAATGATATTGATAACGCTTCCTATAAAGGAAACATCATTTTTGAAGAATTTGATTTTGGTACATTTCTTAATGATCCAGCAGTTGGAAATGGGTCTCTAAATTTTGATGTAAACGGTAAAGGGTTTATAGCAGAGAATATTAATACACAAGTAAAAGGAGATGTTTTTGATGTTGATTATAACAATTACAACTATAAAGGGGTAAAGGTTGCTGGAAATGTTAGAAACAAAATTTTTGATGGAAACCTAACTGTAAACGATAGAAACTTAAAAATGAGTTTTGCTGGACTTGTGGATTTTTCTGAAGTTATTAAGAAGTATGATTTTGAGGCTAATGTTGATTACGCGAATTTAAAAGCACTAAACTTTGTGAAAAAAGATAGTCTTTCCATATTTAGAAGTCGTGTAAGAATGAATATGAATGCCAGTAATTATGATGATGCTTATGGGAAAATCTCGTTTAGGAATACATCTTATAAAAATCAGAATGATAATTATTACTTTAATAAGCTAGATGTACTTTCTCGATTTGAAGGACCCACGAGATTTATAGAATTTAATTCACCAGATATTGTTGAAGGTAATTTAAAAGGACGTTTTGTATTTAAAGATTTAAGGAAGCTATTCGAAAATTCGTTAGGACATATTTATACCAATTATGAACCGCACGAAGTAGCGACAAATCAAAGTATAGATTTTAATTTCAAAATTTATAATAAGATTATTGAAGTGGTATATCCAGAAATCGAACTTGGTAAAAATACCTTTATACGAGGTAGAGTAGAAAGTGATGAGAAAAAATTCAAGCTTACATTTAAATCTCCAAAAATCAGATTGCTGGATAATTTTGCTAATCATATTGAATTGCAAGTAGATAATAGTAATCCGCTTTTCAATACTTATATAGAAGTAGATAGTTTAAAAACAAAGTATTACAATGTTTCTAAATTCAATTTAATTAATGTAACTGTTAATGATACTTTGTTTATGCGTTCTGAGTTTAAAGGAGGTAAACGAAATAATGATAGTTATAATTTAAGTTTTTATCATACTATTAATGAAGAAAAAGAATCCGTTATAGGCTTTAAAAAATCAGATGTCACTATTAAAAACAATAAGTGGTTTATTAATGAGAATAAAGATAGATTTAATAAAATAGCATTCAACAAAGGTTTTACTAAGTTTGATATTGATAGACTCAGAATTAATCATAACAATGAAGAGATTAAACTTTCCGGTATTCTAAGAGATTCTACAGAAAAAGATCTGAAGCTAAACTTTAAAAACGTTGATTTAGCTAAAATAACTCCAGATATAGATAGTTTGTCATTAGCTGGTAATGTAAACGGAAAATTAGATATACTTCAAAAAAATGGTAATTATTTACCAAACTCTTCTGTTATCATTGATGACTTAAAGGTTAATGACTTTCTATTAGGATCTTTTGACGCAACTATTACAGGTAACAAAACGCTTACGAATTATAAGTTGGATGTTACAATTAAAAATGATACTTCAAGATCATTTAGTGCGAAAGGTGATATAAGCGTTTTAGGAGACGATGCAAAAATAGATGCAGATTTAAACTTTGACAACTTTAATTTGGTGCCTTTAAATCCGTTATTGGAAGGCGTTTTAACTGATATACGAGGAAAAGTTTCTGGTGATGTAAACGTAATAGGTAGGCTTAAGCATCCAAATATTAATGGAAGTCTCACTTTAAATGATGCAGGGCTTGGTATTCCATATCTCAACGTAGACTATGATTTTAAGCGTAATGCGTCAGTGACTTTAAAAAATCAGAGTTTCATTTTTAACAAGATTCAAATAAGAGATACTAAATTTAATTCAAAAGGAGAACTTAACGGTTCGTTAAACCATGTGAATTTTTCTAAGTGGAGTTTAGGTTTAAACCTGAAAACCCCTCGATTGTTGGTGCTAGATACTAAAGAAACTGAAGATGCTTTATATTACGGTACTGGTTTTGTAGGAGGGAGAGCAAGTATTATTGGACCTACAGAAGAATTAGTTATAGATGTAGTAGGAGCAACCAAACGCGGAACAGTATTTAAAATACCACTTAGTGACGCTGAGTCTTTTGGGGATAATTCTTTTATTCATTTTATAACAAAAGATGAAAAAGAGGCTAGAAAAAAAGGAGAAGAAGTTATTTTTAATGAAATTAAAGGACTGGAGTTAGATTTCGATTTAGATCTTACAGAAGAAGCCGAAGTAGAAATTATTATTGATAAAAACACCGGTCATTCATTAAAAGGACGTGGTAGAGGTGGTTTATTAGTTGAAATTAATACAAATGGCAAATTTAATATGTGGGGTGATTTCTCTGTATTTGAAGGCGTATATAATTTTGCTTATGGAGGGTTAATTCAAAAAGAATTCATTGTACAACCTGGTGGAACATTAGCATGGAATGGTGATCCATTAGACGCTATAATGGATATGAATGCTATTTACAAAACACAAGCTAACCCTTCGCCACTATTAGATAATCCAATTAATAGAAGCATTCCTGTTGAATTAAATATTAGCTTAAAAGGTAATTTAGAAAAACCGGATCCAGATTTTAGTTTTGAATTTCCTAATGTAAACTCAACAATTAAATCAGAGCTTCAATATCGATTAGAATCTGCAGACGATAAACAAAATCAAGCCCTGTATTTAATATCCACAGGGTCATTTTCCAGAGGATTAAATGAATTGAATTTCTCAGGAACCATAGCAGAGCGACTTAATGGTATTATTAGTGGCATTTTTGGAAATGGTGATAGTAAACTTAATCTAGGTGTAAATTATGAAGCTGGTCAAAACCGACCAGATTATCAAACAGATGATAGAGTTGTTGCCACCATACAAACACAAATTAGTGACCGTGTACTTATAAATGGGAAAGTAGGTGTGCCTGTGGGCGGGGCGGGAGCAACCGAAACCGTTATTGCTGGAGATGTAGAAATTGATTTTCTTTTAAATGAAGAAGGCACCCTAACAGCGAAAGTGTTTAATAGAGAAAATAGTATTAGGAATTTTGGTGAAGATATAGGATACACACAAGGAATTGGACTTTCATATAATGTCGATTTTGACACCTTTAAAGAATTACTTCAAAAATTCTTTAAAAAATCTAAAAAAGAAGAGAATATTCAAAAAGAAAAAAAACAAGAAATAAATCCTAATGCATTACCAGATTTTATTACAATAAAACCTTCTACTCAAAAATAAATTGCTATTTTTTTACTTTACTGTATATACTATTCATAGCTTCATGAATAGTGTTATAATTGATTTTATTCGCATCGCAGAATCTATTCTCAATTTCTGCATTCATTTTACTGGCACTGTTATGACCAACTACGGCATAATACATAAACGGTTAATCAAGATACTACAGTAGCTTTTAAAACCTCTGGGGGCAGGTGTTATTGCTATAATAAAGATTATCTGAAAGAGATGCTATAAACTTTTTAGTTTAATGAGAATAAAATATCTTTTTTTACTTTGCTGTAAACATTATCTATCGCTTCGTAAATACTATCGTAATTGATTTTATCTGAGATACAGAAATTGTTCTCAATTTCAGCATTCATTCTACTCGCACTATTATGTCCAACAACCGCGTAACTACGTAAATTTTTAACCTTCTTTCTAAATAAATCTATATCCAATAATTTTACAGAATAAGAATTTACTCTATTAGCAACTACGCCAAACGGTCTGGAATCACCAAAGTAGACTTTTAGCTCATCAAAAATTTCTGATGAATTATTAATGTCAATATGTACTCCTTCGTTAAACTCTATAACGGCTATGTGATTAAAAAAGAATATGACTCCCAATTCTTTTTGTGTTGATTTTATAACATGATTAGAAAAATCTGATTCAATAATTTTCATATACTACTCTTTTATTATACACTTCAAAATTTATTTGGGTTGTGGTTGGAAGTTATAAACTCTGTTAAATTATTATATGGTTATAAAAATGGATGGCAAATATACTATGTATGCATAATATATACAAGTCTAAATACTTGTTAACCATATAATTGCATATAATCCTATTTAATATGTAATAAATTATATATTATATGAGTTTTTCACGTAAATATTGCTTAATATTTATATTTAATATGATTTCATTATTATATAATCAACCGTTTAAACCTCACTTTGTCTTTTTAATACGAAAATACTTATAAGGTAAAGTGTTTAATTTCTTTTAAGGATTAATTTTTTGCAGATTAATTTATAAGTATTAGCATTTCAAATTTAGTATTTTTGCCAGATGATTGATCAAGACACTATAGTGGCTTTAGCTACACCATCTGGAGCAGGTGCAATTGCAGTAATAAGACTATCTGGAAAAGATGCCATAACTTTTGTAGAAAGTCAATTTAAATCGGTTTCAGGAAAAGAATTAAGCAAACAAGCTACCCATACCATCCATTTAGGTCACATAATAGATGAGCATCGTATCATAGATGAAGTATTAGTATCCGTTTTTAAAAACCCTAATTCTTATACCGGTGAAAATGTAGTTGAGATCTCATGTCATGGTTCTAATTATATTCAACAAGAAATTATTCAATTGTTTTTGCGTCAAGGTTGTAGAATGGCAACAGCAGGAGAATTTACTTTAAGAGCATTTTTAAACGGGAAGTTAGATTTAAGCCAGGCAGAAGCAGTAGCAGATTTAATTTCTAGTGATAATGAAGCGTCGCATCAAATAGCGATGCAACAAATGCGTGGTGGGTTTTCATCTGAAATAGCAAAGCTGCGTGAAGAGCTTTTAAATTTTGCATCTTTAATAGAGTTAGAGCTTGATTTTGCAGAAGAGGATGTTGAATTTGCAGATAGGACGCAATTTAAAGATTTAATTGAACGCATTATATTTGTGTTAAAGCGCTTAATAGATTCTTTTGCTGTTGGTAATGTTATAAAAAATGGGATTCCTGTAGCTATTGTAGGCGAACCTAATGTTGGAAAATCTACACTTTTAAATGCGCTTTTAAACGAAGAACGTGCCATTGTAAGTGAGATAGCCGGGACAACCAGAGATACGATTGAAGACGAAATATCTATAGGCGGCGTAGGTTTTAGGTTTATAGATACTGCGGGTATAAGAGATACTAAAGATGTAGTGGAAAGCATAGGAATTAAAAAGACCTTTGAAAAAATAGAACAAGCACAAGTTGTTGTTTATCTTTTTGAATCGAATATCATTTTGAACGCTAGTGAGAAATCTCAAAGTATTAAGATAGAGATAGAAAAAATAAAAAATAAACACCCACAAAAACCTTTAATAATAGTTGCTAATAAAATTGATAAACTTTCAGAAAATGCAGTTGCTGTTTTAAATAAGGAGCTCTCTGTCATTTCGAGCGCTAGCGAGAAATCCCATAGTCTGTTACTATCAGCAAAGCAGGGGGTAGGAGTTGAGGAGCTTAAAGAATGCTTGTTGAGTTTTGTTAACACAGGAGCTTTAAGAAATAACGATACCATAGTTACTAATTCACGTCATTACGATTCTCTTTTAAAAGCGTTTGAGGAAATTAGTAAAGTTAAACATGGGTTAGATTCTGGTTTATCAGGAGATTTATTGGCTATTGATATAAGACAAGCCTTATATCACTTTGGAGAGATTACTGGAGAAATAACTAATGATGATTTATTGGGTAATATTTTTGCCAATTTCTGCATCGGAAAGTAACTAGCACAAACTACATCAAATTATATTAATATAATACATTGATAACCAGTTAATTAATTAATAATTTATAAATATAGCTTTTGCTTGTTTGTCTTTTTTTAGCTATTTTTGTCACGTATTTGTACCATTTTTAACTCGCGTGACAAAACGTGACAAAAATTTCACAATGACTATAACATTAAGAAAGCGAAAATGTAAAGACGGAATGGAAAGCTTAATTTTGGATTATTACTTTCCTAAAGCTGGTAAAAAACGTATAAGAGAGAAACTTGATCTTTATATCTACTCTTCTCCAAAAACTGCTAAGGAGAAATCACATAATAAAAAGACTTTATTATTAGCAGAAAGTATTAAGTCAAAAAAGTTTTTAGAGATTCAGCATGAAGAGCATGGTTTTTCTCACCTGATAAAGGATAATTTAGATAAGAATTTCATCACATACTTTTCAGAGCAAACTGATAAAAAATATAACGAATCCTCCGGAAACTATGGTAATTGGGATAGTGTACTAAAACATTTAATTAAATTTAATGGAGATGTTGTCCTTTTTAAAGATGTTAATTCTAAATGGCTAGAAGACTTTAAATATTATTTAAAACATACGGCCAGAACAAAAAGTAATCAGCCATTATCTCAAAATTCATGTTATTCTTATTTTAATAAAGTGAAAGCGTGTTTAAGAGAAGCAGTAAGAGAAGGTATTATTACTTATAATCCTGCAGTTGAAGTTAAGGGGTTTAAACAAGGAGAATCAGAAAAAGAATTTCTTACTTTAGATGAACTAAAGAAGGTTTCGAAAACCGAGTGTGAAATACCTATTCTTAAGCAGGCTTTTATATTTAGCGCATTAACGGGTTTGAGATGGTCAGATATACAAAAACTAGTTTGGAAGGAAGTTCAGTTTTCTGAGGAGCAAGGTCATTACATTCGATTTAAGCAAAAGAAAACAAATGGTTATCAAACACATCCAATTCCTGAGCAAGCCTATAAATTGCTAGGTGAAAGAGAAGAAGATGAGGAACGTGTATTTAAAGGTTTACGGTATAGTGCTTGGAGCAATTTAAAATTGCAGCAATGGGTTATGAAAGCTGGAATAAGTAAGACTATAACGTTTCATTGTGCGAGGCATACCTATGCAACTTTGCAACTTACATTTGGGACTGATATTTATACAGTGTCAAAATTGCTAGGACATAAAGAGCTAAAAACAACACAAGTTTATGCTCAAATTATTAATCAGAAAAAGGTTGATGCAGCGAATGCTATCCCTGATATTAACTTATAATAATGGAAG
Organism: Flavivirga rizhaonensis; assembly: GCF_004791695.1. Classification (GTDB taxonomy): domain Bacteria; phylum Bacteroidota; class Bacteroidia; order Flavobacteriales; family Flavobacteriaceae; genus Flavivirga; species Flavivirga rizhaonensis. The sequence goes on from NZ_SRSO01000001.1 coordinate 389,071, forward strand.
CTAACTACGATTATTATAAGATTGATATTGCTGATATATGGAAATTTGAACAATTCTCATTTCTAAAGGGCAAGAGTTCTGAGAAATATGCAAGAGAATTATTTCAGCGAATTGAGGATCTAATTATAATCAAAGGCGAACCTTTTCTCACTACAGAAGATTATGACAATCGAGATGATGAATATAGACGAATTTTCAATTCATACATTAAAGATTTTAGAGAAACCATTGGTGATTTTAAGAGTAGATATAGCCTAAGTTACTTTTTTACTAATGATTATTGTTTTCATTATGGTAGATCTATTATTATTGATAGAAGTTGTGACGGTTTTGACTTTTGGTTTATTTTAAAGCTTAAACAATACGATTCTAAACTTTCTGAAATAAAGAAATTCTTGGACTTTCAATTAGAGACCAATTTTACAAATGAAGTAAGTGAATTTGTTAATTTTCTAAAAATAAGTATTCGACAATATCAAGATGAGTTTCATGAAAAAAGAGTTGTTGAAACAGTCAATGACTACATTGATAGTAGAGATGATAAGAAACTGTCTAGTAATAAGAATAAACGTAAAATTTCAGGTAACATTTATTCCCTTTATCTTAGAATACTTAAGACTGATCCAAAATTTTTTCGAAAACCAGACACTATAAAAAGTTATTATGAAGCATTCAATAAACTTAAAAAAGAAAAATTTATATCTGGTAACACTTCATTAGATAATTTCAAGGAGATCTTCAGAAGTAAAGAGATTTCTAAAAACAAAAGAATAGTATGGATTGGAACAAATAAAGAACTTCAATGGTTTATGAAATACTTAGTTAGGGACTCTAAAAAAGTAGTAGACTTAAAAAAAGATATTTGGTTGGTTACAATCAGATGTTTTGTAAAAAGTGAAAATAAAGAATTCACTGTTGAGCAACTAAGGGATGCCAAAGGAAAAGCAACTCATAGAAAACTATTATTAGAAAGTATTCTTTCCCTCCTATAATGTTCACTCCGTGATTCCTTATTACGGAGTCTAGTTTAATTTAGATTCAAACTTATAGTGTCTTTAAGGGATTGTTAATTAACTACCCTGTATTCACTCCGTGATTCCATGTTTGATTATTGCAGAACCTTGATATAATTAGGTTCTTTGATACTAGAAATTTCAATCAATGTATTGCGCAATGCTCATTGTTAATTTAAAAAAAACGAAAATGAGTGATTTATCAAAACCAATATATTCTCTCACAGTAGGGGAGTATATGCAGCTTAATAAAAAAGCCTTCGCAAGTGAGGCAGAAAAAATAATTAATAATTACCAAAAGAATTCGGGAGGTAATAGTTCAAATAACGACATCATATTTATAGATGAAGTTAAAGAACTTACAGGCTATAAAAAATCAACAATCTATTCCAAAGTATGTCGTTTCGAAATGCCAGTTATTTCGAAAAGGCGGCCATTAACGTTTTCACGCAAGGAAATTATTAATTGGTTGAAAGAAGGAAAGCCAACTGTAATAGACCAAGAAGCCAATGACTATTTAAGGAAGACTTAAACTTATAACCAATTGCATTCAAAACGAACCAGATTAATTTAATCTAATGTTGTTAATCAATGAATTAATCTACATCGCTTTGCGTTAATCTTAACCAAAATAATCACACTAATTTAAATAAATTAAATATGAATAAGGAAGATACAAGGACTGCTACAGATCCATTTACAGGAGAAACATTTATAAAAAGCCGTAGTAACCAAGTTTTCGCATCTAGAGAAAACCAGGTTAAGCATAACAACTTAAAGGCTTATAATAAGCGAAAAGCAAAAAATGAGATAGATAAAATTTTAGATAAAAATAGACAAGTATTAATGGACGTCTTAGGTACTAATAATGAAATTGTTAAATCTCTTGACTATTTACATGGTGCTGGCTTTCATTTTGGTTGTTCTACACATACTATAAACAGAGACGGGAGCAAATGGGTATGCATTTATGATTACGCCTATTCAATGATTGATACAAATACGTTTAAAATAATAAAATTAACACCTTAGCTATGAAAGAGGAAATTATTAATTGTTATCAATTAGATATTAAGCAGGATTTTCCTGAAGGCTTAAGGGTTGCTCAAGAAGAGTGTAAATCATTAAAGCGTACTAATGAAGTTCTTGCAACTGCTTTAATAATTGTTGGTCTTGGGTTACTAGTTTCTTTTGTATTTAGCCAAATAGTTCAAAGACCAGTTAAAGAAGAACCTCAAAAATAATACGCATGGAAACACCCATGCGTATTATGTTGGCTTATTACCACTCATATGTTACTTCCAAATCAACCAATATCTCATCAGGTTGACTAACCACGGTAATTACATCAGGAAAATTATTAGTTGATGTATAAGCGAAAAATCCGTAGCTTGTCATGAAATCATCTTCACTAGCTGTATCATAATCCCAAATATTTACTAAAAAGGGTTTATCAAATTTGGTAAGCTCAATTGAAGGAGACAATGAAAACTCAAAAAACGTGACTGCATCAGAAATAACATTTTCGTGAAATGTTGGGCTATCATAAATCGTATTCAAATCAGCGTCCTGAAAAGTGATATAAACATCAGGTAAAGCATCATCAACTGTTGGTACGCCCAAATCCCAAAATTCACCATTATTGGTGTTGGGGAACACCTTTACTATGGCTTTAGTTATAATAACTTTTTTTGGTGTTACTTGGGCAGAACAGTCAATCCCAGTATAGCCTTGTGGGCATTCACATGCGCAATCAATAAACACTCCTTCATTTAGGCAGGTAACGGTTTCACAATCATTTGATTTTGAAGAACAACCGGAGTAGGTTGCAGTTAAAATTGATAAGAGTATCAATTTGAAAATTTGGTTTCTCATAATATTTAATATTATAATCACCCAGTTCCAAAGTGAAGTTAGTTAAAACAATAAGCGTGGAACTGTAGCCTATCGTATCTGAGGTACCGCCAAGCACCCATTCCACAAATAGACTAAGCCCACGCCATAACGTGAGCATTAGTACTACTAAACTTGCGGAATATCTTTTTGGAAAATTGGCGGTTTTCAGATACAAGTTAAATAGCTAACGCTATACTTTATATGTCAAGCAAATATATAACTTTAGTATTTAGTTTTAGACAATTTAATCTGTATTGAGAGTAAATACATTTAGATGAAAGCAAATTAATTTAAATTAATATGTATTTGAGTTAAGTCAACTCAAGTTGATTAGACTAATCTAAATCAACGCAAATCCCATTAAGTTATTTAAATTTACTACTGATTATTTTAGACTTTTAAAAATTGTTCAAATAAAACTTTTGCGTAATATCTTCCATACCGATTTACTAAGTACTTACTGAATAAAATTGGTAATGAGTAAAGAATACCAAATCCAATACTAATATTGAATGCTAATGCATTTGGAATAACACTATTAAAAAAGTAAAGGTTTAATAATGAAATAAATACTGCTATTGAGCAACCACCAATCAAGTTTCTGGTAAAGCCATATTCTATATTATGTTGTAACAACAAATTATTATCCCTTGTAGCATTTCTAATTTGAGCAACGGCTCCTATAATGGTCTTACGAGCTTCTAACTCATTTTCATCTTCTTCACTTTTAGTAAGAAGTTGAATGTCAAATTTTTCTTTAATTTTTTCACGAATATTTCTTTTTATACTTTCTGCAAAGAAAGTCCCTGAATGAAGTATGAAATTGGTCGTAGGCATATTTATTTCATCTTTAAAAAATATTTTTTGAAATAACTCTTTAGACACAAATCTGTTTATCTGGGTCATCAGATAAATTATGGCTACTGAAATAGTAATATCACTTACCCATTTGTACCCTTTAAGGAAGGCTATAAAGTCAATTACTTTCTCGCTAAAACCAAAATAATACAGTGTTAATATTGGAATAGCACAAATTATAGTAGGAAATAACCTTGCCTTTATATAATATTCTGTTGGTTTCATCTTTTTTGAATTAAATTTTAAAGTTATTGAGATATATCTGGAACTCACTATTATCTCCAAGAATTAGCATTAGTGCTGGTTGTCCATTAAGTTCAGCTTCTCTTGTAAGCTCAGCGAATTGTATTTTATCGTCCTCACTCATGTTCAAACTACAATATCTAGGGTGGCTGTGCCATTCGCCCAGATATTTAAGATTCTGATTTGTAATTTGACTTATTCTTATCAATTCATTAGAAACACCATCAATGCCCCTTATAAATAAAGTAGGTCTTTCAATACTATCCTTAGGCGACAAAATAGTGTGAGCGACGTATATTTTCTTATAATAAGTATCGACAGTTCCAATTAAAATACCACCTGTCTCATTAGGTAATTTGTTTTTTCTGTGGCTTGAAATTATCTTCAGAAGATTGTCTTCATTTATTAATATTGTCCAATCACTAATAGAAACTTTATGCCAATTATCAATGGCAAAATTGAAGTGCCTTACAGATTGTAATTCATCAAGTCGCCAAATTTCAATATCTGCATTATTACTCGATAACTTTTTTTTGAAATTTTTTGCAGAAATACCAGAGAAAATAGACAAGTTTTCCTGTGGTATCTTTGAGGTTATATCTCTGCAACCTCTGGCATACCTTATTTTACCACTTTGTTCGAATACTAAGTGATTAGCTAAATTAGGATTTTGTATTAACTCCTTATAATACTGAACTTCCAGAGTGTCGAGCGGAAAAACTCCTTCATTGTCTTCAGTAAGCATTATCAAATCAGTACCGCTAGGATTTAGAAAGGAGGATAATTTTCTAGGACCTTCAATCTCGTTTACTAAATATCTTTCAGCTCCAATAGAAGTGGACATATCTACTATTATGTCTGATTCTTCTAGTGTAGTTTTGTCTAAACTAGAAACTGGTATAGGGAATGATTTAGAAAAGTCGTTGTCGCTCAAAAGTTCATTGGCTTGTTTGGACAAGGCCTCTGCTTTATTTAGTGAAGTGTGTTTCTCAATATTTGTTGACGCGTGTCTAATAAAGTTATGAGGAAGTAGAACATCTTTGTCAATTAGGTTCCAGTTTCCAAAGCCATTCCTGGCTAAATTCATAAAAAATTGAGAACCTAAAGCACCTACACCTACCAATGATATTTTATTGTCGATACCTTTACCATTTTCTGTATCGCTATATTTTCTTGCCCACTCCACGTCTAGGTTTGGAATTGGGTTTAGTATTTCAACCTCGATTGCTTTCAAGTTTTCTTCGGAAAACTTTTCATCAGTATGATGAATATCTTTAGCTCCTAAGATTGTGAACCCATACATATTTAACATTTCGCCTAAGGTGCAATCTACCTTAAAACAAACTAGAGTCGGTTCGGTTAGGTCTTCATATCTAATAATAGGAATTTGGACATTTATGAAAAGTATTGCTTCCCAAAAATCATGGCCTTTATTTAAGCTTAACCCAAACTCTCCCAATTCTAATATTCTTTGCTTTAAAAAATCCTTAAAATCTACTCCCTTTGAACTAAATAATTCAATCAAGTCAAATAGATTATCTACCCTTTGATGTACGACACCATTTTCTAGAGGAGAAATAGAAATAAAGATTTTATGAAAACTCTTTTTTACAGGATTATCTGTACTCTTATAGAAGTTCCCAGATAATTTATCAAAAAATTTATGGGTGTTATTACCCATAATCATTCCTCCATTACCGATAATAAAAGGTTCTAAATGCTGGTCTTCTTGATGCAATGCATCAATAGCAGTCAATTCTAACCAATTCTTTATTGATTCTAAAAAAAACGAACCAGACCAATTGTGCTTTAACTCTTCAAAAGTTTCTTCAAAAAGGCAAAGGCTAACTGGTCGCTCATCTTTTGTAATATTTGTATGGGGCAACCCTACAGGGAAATCTTTTCTTAGAGCATAAACCTTTGGTAAGTTCTGGTTGTTTACAGATGTAATTATTACTAAATTTTCTTCCTGACGTATATCATTTATTGGATTGTTGGGAATATCAGGAAGAATATTTATGTAAATAAATTCTCGATACCCATCGTCACTATTTGATATTTCTAATAACTTAATAGTATTATCAAAAGCAGAAATTGATGAAATGATTTGTCTTGAATGTTCGTTTTTTAATTTATCTACATTTAATTTTTCACCAGAAGGTTCTTTATAATCTTGCTCCATATTTTTAACCTGCTCTAGATGGTTTTTTAATTCCAGCACCTATTGCCGCTGTTGCTGCTCTTTTTAAGGTTGCGCCGTAATCATTAACTTCAAAAACTATGGGCTTTTTGTGATCATCATAAAACTTTTGCGTGTTCTCAAAGTTAGTTTTCCCTACAACTGAAACATACTCATTTCTTGCGGAATAGTGTGGTGGATTATCTTCGTCATCAACAACTAACTTAGAGGTAGCAACAACTTTTGCTCCAGTTAATTTATAGTTCAAAATATCCAAAGAAGTTTGCTTTGGTTCGGAGTTATCAATGCCCTTGTCATCATCTTTATAAGGAGTGTCGTTAAAAAAGGTCCAAGAGCAATGATGTGGTGTTTGAAAAATGTCCCATTCTAAAGCATCTTTGTTATCATTCTTTTCTGATTTTTCTTTGATTGTGGCCCATCTATAATGGTCGGCGTCTCCACCGTGCAGAATTCTGCAGGCAAAATCGGTTCCGTTGGTTTTGGAAAACCTAGCTTGATAAACAATGCTCGACATATTTCTATCTGCAACCGCATTGGATTCAATAACATCAGCCTTGAATGGAGCGTGAATAAAGAACTCGAATTTTTCAAGTGTATTACCATTGATTTCATTGACAATCTGCCCTGGTATGTGTTGTGGTACATTTGTAAAATTATTATTGTCATCGTAACCAATCAATACCAATCTGTTTCCACGTTCGTCTTTTGAACTATCGTTATTTTTGTACAGATTTCTTCTTCGTTTTACTTCTTTTCTTATAACATCCGCATCACTGTCATCTGAAATATTTTCGTCTCCTAGAATGTACTCATTAACCCATAATTCGTCAATAATTATTTTTTCATCGTCGGTATCATAAGAACTAACTTTTCCAGTGTGAAAGTGTTTTTTAAAATTAAGACAATGATCTTTATCGTGATGAGTCAGTATGAACAAATCTGTATAAGGTTTGTCATCTCTTTTATCTAATTCTTCTACTAAGTCTTTTTTCACATCGTATATATCTTCTTTAACCTCGCGAATGTTACAGTCTGTAATTATGTTTGCATTCTTTGTCTTCAGGAGTGAGGTGTCACCGTTTCCAACAGGATAATATTTTACTTTTTTCTTTCCCATATTCTTATTTTTTTAACATTTTATTTACAATTATTGCACCACTTTGTTATTTCAGTTATTTATGACAAACTGGCGGATTATTTTTTTAATTATGGTGACCTACATTTAGAAGTCACCATAATTAAGCTTCTAATTAGATTGTTCCAACATTGAAGCTATGCCACTTATAACAAAAAGAGTGGCAATACCAAAGACAATAGCTTTTGCTATATCGCCTCTAACGTTTACACAATTGTTCTTATGACATACACTAAGCTCTCCCTTGGAGAAGTTAATACTATTCATACAATGAATTATTTAGATTATACATTCTCCATTCAGAGCTGTGGAGTTCCGCTCGTTACTTTCCTTTACTGTCTTTCCTATTACTTCTTATATGTTCTTTGACAGTAATTGTTTTTCCACTTACTTTTCTTTTGTGTTCAGGTATTCTGTTGAACTTTTTTCCTGATGAATCTTTTGCCATAATTTCATTTTTAATTTTAAGAGAATTTTCTATATTTGGATACTCCTTTAGTTATTAGCACATAATTTTATTGTTTAATCCAAAGGTTTGTGAGTACCTTTCACTCATATACCATAATAGATATATCCGTTTTGGTATATAGATGAATACAAACACAAAACAGGACATAGAATTTGCAAAAACACCTAGTATTGAGCTACTAGAGTACATATCTTTTAAAGATGAATTCCCTGCCGAGGCGCAGAAAGCTTTTGTAGAGTTCTGTTATCGTTTTGAGAAAGATTTGAAACGTAAGTCGGAGATTTATTGTAACAAGTATGGATATAGCGAGGTGGTAGCTTTGGAAATCACAAATTGTACCTTTTCAAGAGTATGGAAGTATCCAACTTTTAAAAAGGAGAAATCTAAGTCTAAAGATTTGGACAAGGGTATATTTATTTGGATGTGTCGTATTCTATACACACAGTTAATAAAATACGGTGAGTTAAATACCTGTGCAGAGCCTACTAAAGAAGAGGATTTAAGCCTCGTCAATGATGCAGATGAACTTTTAGATAGATTTGATGCTCCAGATGTTGAAGCAAAAAGGGAGGTTAGGGCTAAACTGCTAACTATAGAAAAGGCTTTGACACAATTATCAGAAAAGCACAAGGTTATTTATTTTACCTATCGCGCGTATCAGAAAGAAGGTAAAAAAGTACCCCGTACCATCACTAAACTGCTAAGAGAAAAACTGGGATTAACACAAAAATCAGTTAACACCTACTATGGTGATGCGCATAGACACGTTACTAACTATTTAAACATTATGAATGGCCAAGCCTAAAAAAATAGAACTGATTGAAGTTGGAGATTTAGACAGTTGGTTAGGTTCAACAGGTTTCTTATTTCCTAGTAATGAAATTGAACTTGACAGGTTTAATAAGTTATATGTAGATTATGATTATAAGTTAGACAATGTATCGATTGACCCTATTGCTATTATCAATAATACATTTCATAAAGAGCCTAAAGTCCTTACGATGTTTGAAAACGATATCACTGAGGAAATGGAAAGCTTAAGAATGGTAGCACGAAAAGGTAAAAAAGATTTGCCACAACATATCATTGATAAAATGAGGAGAAAGCACAATCAAGATTCTAGTGACGAGGAATAGAAATAGTATAAAAAAGTTAGCTGAAGCAATAGCATTAGAATATGAGGAAAAAATTACTCCTTTGGATAAAATTGTTGAAGATGAAGGTTTATCAGTATTTTATGATAGTTATGGGAGAGATACTTTCGATGGAATGACTATTTATGAGAACGGACAGTTTTATATTCATATAAATACAGATTTAGGTAACAAGAAAGATTCTCCAAGAGGGCGATTTACACTTGCCCATGAGCTTGGTCATTACTACATAGACTTCCATCGATTAGGACTTAAAAAAGGGTTGTTAGAACCTCACCCTTCGCGAACCAATCGAAAGCAATTTAATCAAATCGAAAGAGAGGCTGATTTTTTTGCATCTTGCTTATTAATGCCAGAAGAAAGGTTCTCCAAAGATTTTTACAGGAAGTCTTTTGATATAAAGTTGATTGATTTTTTGAAAGATGAATATAACGTTAGCCGAACGGCTTGTGCATTTAGATTTGCTGATATTGGGAATCATTCAATTATGATAGTTTATGCCGAGGGTGGAACTGTTAAGTGGTACAATTGCAGTGAGGATTTTCCTTATAAATATCTTCTTCACGAAAAGACTGTAGCTCCGAATACTGTAATGGGAGAATTCTTTAAAGATATTACTGATGACATTTTTAAAACAGAGGAAATTTGGGCAGTTGATATGTTCAAGTATGTTAAAGATAATCATGTAAATAATAAGTTCTTTGAGCATTGTATCACCTATAAAAATAGAGCTCTTAGTATCATTTGGGGAGAATAGCTTTATTTTAAATGTTGACAATAAAGTATCACATTACTTTTAATTTTGTCCCGTATTTGTACCATTTTCCTTGAGATACCTATTAATAGGAGAGAAGTACTTTATGTATCCGTATCAAACAGTACATATTTAGGCTCTGGTACAACTAATTAATGCTTGGTGTTTTTATTTAGAAACCGCTCTAATCGAGTGGTTTTTTTTGTGATTCATGAAAAAAGTAAATTAATAGTTTGAGTTTGCCAAAAATGTGAATATATTGTTGTTTTGCGTAAATCTTAAATAATTATTTAATTTTATGAATTAAATTCTTTTAAACTGGCATAGATTATGAGAACAATCAAAATGAAATTTATTCGTCATCAAGCAAAATTAAATAAATAGAAATATGGCAGGAGCAATAGCAGGGGCAGCAATACTCAACGCAAATAAACAGACAGATAGTCTTCACACTATCACAGTAACTATCAACAATAAGTGCAATTTGAAATGCCCTCATTGTTATCTACAATACAATTCGAACAAAACAACTATCGAAGAGTCCACAATCGAGAATATTTTCAAGGCAGATTTTAAACATTTAGCGATAGTAGGTCAAGAACCATTTTTGAATAAGGACTCAATTTTTGTACTCGAACGTCTAATAAAAGATGCTAAGAAGCATAATAAAACAGTAAGTGTAATAACAAATGGTCTTAATTTATCAAGACTTAAAGCTGTTTATTTCTCATTTATAGATTATATAGATGTAAGTTTTGACGGTGGCCCTGAAACGTATCAGAATTATCGGATGGCTAAATTCGATAAAGTTATTGATGGAATTGATTATGCGTTCTCAAGTGGATTAAAGAAAATAAATGCTTTACATACATTAAATACTTTAAATATTAAGGATATAGATGATATGGTTAAAGTTCAGAATTATTTTGACTTTGATAAGATTTTATATTCACCATATTTAATCACAAAAAATGACGGTAGTAATTCCGTAAGTGCCTTAGAGCTATTTAAAATTATATACAAATTAGCAAAGAGTAATGCTTTTGTGAAGAGCAAAAATTCATTTTTGATGGTTGATTTATTCCACTTATGGCAACAAGGATTGTCTGTACAAGATTTTAAAGATAAGCTAAGTCTATATCCTAATTTAATTAATAAAGTATTGTTTTTTGAACTTGACCCATTATTCCACGGGATAATAAGAGTTTCTTATGATGATTTTATTTTAACACCTCAAGAATCTTTGCACCCAACAACATATAAGGAGTCCAAATTAACGACTTCAGAAATAAACTTAAATGAAGCATTTTCAATGTTAATTAATAACTATGACCAATCTCGAAATAAAGAACTTGAGCTTTCAGTATAATGACTTAAATCTTTTTTCAGATTTTAGTTTTGTCCCTTCAGACAGATTTAATTTGTTGAAGGGTCATTCAGGTTGTGGTAAAACTACATTATTAAAAATTATTTTTGGGCAAATTGAAATAAGTGATGATCAAGCAAGTTTTATCAAGCCAGATAATTGCTATTTGATTCTGCAAGATGATGCCCTTCTTCCTTGGCTAACTGGAGAAGAAAACATTAAGTTTATTTCAGAAATAAATGATGTTCCCTCATTCTTAAATGAATATCAAACCTATTTATCACCATTTATAAAAAAGAAAGCTTATCAAATGTCTTTTGGTCAAAGAAGATTGATAGAGCTATACAGAGCATTATTATATTGTCCTGAACTACTTCTGTTAGATGAACCATTTAATTATTTAGATGAGAGAAGCAGAGAAGTCGTCTCCAAAGCAATTAGTGGTTACTTAGAGACCAACATAGACTCAGCAATTGTAATGTCAAGTCATTTACTTGAACAAAGTGAATACTTATCGCCTAAAACATACCTATTTAAAGGTGCTCAGCCTTATAATTCTTTAATAGCCGATGAAGAATAAGAGCATCTATATATTAATCGGAACAATTGCAATTCCCATAATATGGGTTTCGGTAAAATATATTTTCTCTATTGAAGATAGATTTTTACCCGATCCAGTAGATGTCTTAACTTCAGTGAATGAAATTAAACCTTCCATTCTATTCCATACTACATATTCTGTATTTCGCTTACTTATTGGATTATTATTTGGCATAGCATTGGGCATTTATTTTGGTCTCTTATTATATAAGAGCAGAATCTATTACTATATTCTTAATCCAATTTTCCAATCATTACGTTCAGTTCCACCATTTGCTACTATTCCATTCTTTCTACTTTGGTTCGGCTTTAGTGAAACAGGTAAATTCCTAATAATAGTAACGGGGATTGCTTTCAATCTTGCTATTGCTACATATCAAATACTTGAAGACACCCCAGAGAGATACAAAGTTTTCTTTCGTTCTATTAAATCTTCTACAAGAAAACAGACACTTAAATTTGCGCTACCTTATTCACTAAGCAAACTACTTCCTACCATAAGATTCTCATTATCTATGGCTGTAGGTTTAGCAGTAGTTTCAGAAATGTTAGGTTCGCAAGTAGGATTAGGTTACTTGATTCAAACAGCAAAATCCACTTTCTCACTTGATGTTGTGTTCTTAATAGCAATAATTTGGGGAGTTATCAATTACATTTTAGATAAAACTATTCAATTCATATGGTCAAAATTAATTTTATGGAAATAATTAAAAGAACAGCTTTTGCAAGCCTAATAGTATTACTACTTCTTACAGGGTGTAAGAATGATAAAGAGGTCTTAAATGTCGCTATTTCACCTTATCAAGATATTGCTATGATAGTTAATATAGATAATCTAAAGCTTGAAGAGAAATACAATATAAATGTGAACCTTATGACTATGAATTGGGAAGACATTCTTCCAGCATTAAGTAGTGCAGGGAAAACTGCAGATATTGGATTTGGAAGTTATATTGAATATCTAACTAAATATCCTAAACTGAATAAAGACACCAAGGACCCTGTTCTTTTTATTTATCCAGCATATATCTTTAAAGGAGGTGGGTTTATAACTTATGACTCAATACAGCCTTTCAATAGAAGTAATATAGACTCCCTTTACTTGGTAAATTCTTTTTTTGGAAAAAAAATAGGGGCACAAAAAAATTCTGTTTTTGAAATGATGCTATATTCTTTGGCGAATAGAAGCAATTATGACATAGCCGGTGCTCAAATATTTGACTCGCCTTTAAATGATGCAATTCTCGCCACTCAAAATGGAAGTTTGGATATTGCCGCCGCAGGTCTTACGCAAATAACAGAAGCTAACAAAAATGGAGGAAAAGTTATTCTTACTATGGAGGATTTAGGTTTTGCAGATATAACTGGATTTATTTGTAAAAAAAGTACTTACGACAAACGAAAGGAGGATATTGACAACTTAATTAAAATGTGGTTTGAATGTGTTGATTATGTATTTAAAGACTTAGAAGCAAACTCTGTACGTAGTTTAAAATATCTTGATGAAAAAGCAGCAACTAAATACACCTTTGACCAATACAAGACCGCTTTAAGTCAGGAATACTTTCCAAAATCAATTAATGAGGCTGATACTGAAATATTAAATGAAGGAGGTCTTTTTTACTACAAGCAAATACAGACTGAGGTTATTGACTACCTCAAAGCAAATGAGGTAATAAAAGAAAAATATCAAGCACCTGATTTTGTGAAAATAGAATAATTTGAACTGATGGAGTTTTTATCGGAAGAGGAAATATATAAAATTTTAGAACCCTTACAAAAGCATCAAGTAAAGGTTTATTATCCGTTTTACGCCAATACGTTTCCATTAGCATTTCATTATTCACAATTGTTACGAGATAAGAATGAAACAGGATTTATAAATGATAAAATAATTGAATACTCTTGGACCGATGATTTTCCTTCAAAGGCTGTTACTGATAGTGTGGCAATAGACAGTTTGAAGTTAAGTGATTATCAGTTGCCAGAAAATATTAATGTCTTCTACTCTAACAAAGAACTTAATGAATTTAAGATAAGACTTAAGAACAAAAGAGGAAGTCGGAGTACTGGCGAGCGTATAGATTGTGTTGATTTCTCTGAATACCAGCAACGATTCTTTTTTATAGATCATTCGAATATTGCTACTTCCTTAGTTCAAAAATATGAGGAAACTGTTTTAAAAAGAAATTCGGATTTTGAAGATTTGTTAAGAAAATATACTGTGGGTCTTGATGATAGTGTTTTAATAGAATTTCTTGCAGCAAACGATGAAATTGAATATGAAATTTACACGGACATTCCAGATGAAGCAAAAGCATATTTTGAGGCCTTTCCTAATTTTAAAGTAGATAATGTTGTTGAGAGTTCATTACGTTTTCTAAATCCAACAAAGAAGAATAAATCATTTCGTATTTATTTTTATGGTGCTCCAGCTACAATGTTTTTTCTCGACAGAGCCAAGCATGGTAGTAGATTTGTTCCAATATTTAATAGTAAAACAACTACTGGAGCTAAAACATATCTATATATTCATTACAACAAAAATCACAAAAGAAGTAAAATTAAAGAGATTAAAGTATCTCTATCGTCTTATTTTAAATACCTTTTTTGTACAGCTGCAAATGATAGAACAGGTTATGTTCTCAACAATATTAGAGAGGCATATAATAGAATTGCGGCAATAAGAAGACATCCTTCATATTTCTATTCACCTGATTCTTTTGCTGAATGCATAAGTCTACACCATAAAAATGGAAATGAATCTGTATATGTTAATAATGAGCTAACTGTAAAAGGAAAAATAGAGGATTATGAAAATAAGATCACTGTTTGTCATTTCGGTTTAGGCAGAATAGGCCTAGGTTTGGTCCTGCCTTCTATATACTATGACATTGAGGATAGCAATGATGCCACAAGGAAAACCGTATATGCTATTCAAAAGGTGAGAAAGGGCTCTGAATGGAGTAAAATAACTGAAGACAATGAAGTCAAGATTAGTATCAACGGTGATAACGGTTTTAAACAAATAATTTCTTTATTTAAAAAAACTAACCCACAGATAGCTTTAGTTAATAACTATTCTGAATTTAAGGATCAAATTAAGAGTGCTGATGTAGTTACATTTTCTTTTGGTTCTTATGATGCTCAAAAAGAGCTTATTGAATATTTACAAGATATTAACTATAAGGGAATCATTATTCCTTTTGAAAACAGCATTGTTCCTAACGAAGTAGAAAAAAAGGACAGTGAAATATGGGTAAATGAATATCCTAAAAACTTCGTTAAATCGAGCAAAATTGATAGGATTTGTCCTAATAGAGTTTTTAAAAAAGATTCTCTAACAACAGTTAATGTAGATATTGAGAATAATTATGAAATAGTTCTATATCACGATAGTGAAGAAATAAGAGATAAAATAAAATCAACTTTTTCCACTCAGTTACCCGAGAGAGATAAGAGTTTAATGATTTGTAATTCTGAAACAGAGTTTAATTTCTTCTCTGACCGTAAAAAATATTTTGTAAATGGTTTACATTTCTATTTGGCTCTTATTGCCTATGATTTATTACGTGATAGAAATATAGATAATTGGAAACAGCAATATGTAACTATCTTACAATCTGCAATTAATGAAGACGCGCATTATAAACTATTGATAGATACATTTATTAATATTCTTTCAATTCATATAATCAATAAATTACCTGAAAGCAACGATTTTACAAAAGATTACTTTCAGTTTCCAATTGATGACGAAAATTATACTTTCCTTCACAAGGAGCTACTCAATTATGCTTCGGATGTAAAAGAACGATTTAAAAACTCTAAAGATGATGCGATAACACGTGTTTTAAAAATTTTAATTGAAGAAAAATCAGGTGAAATTAAGTTACCTGATTATGAAAAGATTAAAAATAAAATGGAAATTTTTTATTCTTCTTTAAAATCAATATTTACAGTTGGATATGATCAATTATCTGCTAGTAAGAATGTAGTATCAAAGTTAGCACCAAGAGAAGAATATATATCATTCTTTAATAATTATGGGCAGATACTAAGTAATGTATTTAAAAAAACTATCTCATTTAGCAATAAGATAGTTGAAAGTAAAGACAAGGCAGTTAGCGATTCAAAGAACAAAGTTTTGCCATTCATTAGGAACATAAAAAAAATTGTAAACAAAGAGCAAAATACAATTGTTTTCTTTGATGTAGATGGGACATTATTTGACACAACAAGAACATTTGAACCTGCTATTAGGACTACTTTAGATAAATTTGGTATAACTGATTTTGAGGATAAAAGAGATTATTGGCTTGACGTAGTTGGAAAAGACTATGATACTTTAGAAAAGAAAATAAAAGAACAAGAATTTACTGGTAGTTACTTAAACTTTTTAAAAACCTTACAAGCTAAAGAGTTTGCTTTAATGTTAAAGAGTGGTGTTTTGTACAGGGACACCTCAAAATATTTAGAAAAATTAAAACAAGATGGTTATAAGTTAGGTATTTGTACAAATACTCGTGAAGGATATTATGAACAGGTAGCAAAATGTTTAGATTTAGAAAAGTTTTTTATTGATGACTTTGTTTTGTATCCAGATAAATGGAAAGATAAATTTGGAAATGGGAGGCTTCCAAAAAATAAAGGAGAAATGATTCAATCCATTTTAGATTTAGAAACCCCATACAAGTCTTTTCTTGTTGGAGATCGTATGTCTGATAAAAACGGAGCAAAAATCTCAAATTCAATATTTGTACCTATAGAAAGTCCATTTAGTGAAGATGAAATAAAAAATGACGTGGCTTGTTGTAAGTCTTTTAAAGATGTGCACGACTTCATAATTGATAATTTATGATAAAATTCTACTTAGTCAATATGCAAGTGTGTCTTTGATGATGTAATGTTCCCTATATCTAAATCTATGAAATAAATTTAATCTCCAAATCTGACCTTAATAACAAATTTTTGTCGAATTTAGAGGTGTCCTAAAATGGGATAGGCTACAAAATGGGATAGGCTACAAAATGGGATAGGCTACATATAAGGTTTACTACTACTCATATGTATGATAGATAACCAATATAACTGTTCTTCAAAATCTCTGATCACTTTATAAAATGATAGTAATTAGAAATGCGATATTAGGGGTAATCTTTATTCTAAAACCCAATCCCATTCAATATTGTCAGTTCGTGTAGTAGGTTTTTGAAACCCATCAGTTAATTCCAATACATTCTTGTATGTTAGGTCTTTTAGTTCTGATATTTTGAGGGTTTCAAGATCTTCCATGGCTTTTATAAAACTATAAGTAAAGACACCATTATTCCATTTTTCACTTTCTAAAGCGAATTGTTTGCCACCTGTTGCAGCAATAATATATGACCCATTACCGCGATTTAGATCATAGAATAAATCTCTAAGGGTTTGTAGCTCTTTGTAACTTTTTCTTAGTATTCCTTTACTTCCTCTGGTATTAACATCATACTCCTTAAGTTTATTTGATGTTGAAATAAAGCTTTCTAAGTCGGTGTCATTTTTCTCACCGCTATAGCAAGTATCAAGAAGTAAAAGTTTTTTTCGTGCTGGAATATAATTCAATAGGTTATATATTTCCTCATAAGAAAATCCCTTGGATTTTGGGTTTTCAAAATCTGTGTTATGTGTAGCGAAGTAAAAATTATCTTCTTGGTCCAATAAACCATGTCCAGAGAATGAAATAATAACAATGTCATCCACATTAGTTTGTAGAAGTTTTTCTTTAATGGACATAAGATTAGAACTTGTGACAGACTCATTGAAATATGTGTTAATTTTGATACCCGAACCGAATCTAGATTTTAAGTATTCCTCAAGTTTATTTACATCATTTACGGCATATTTTAAGTTCCAGTTAGAGTCTTTATACTTAGAGACACCTATTCCAAAGTAGTGCACTTTAGTGTGTGTGCGCTTTAATGTATTATTAATTGTTATAATTTCAGGATCACTTTCCACTCCTTCCTTATTAGTTGTTATTGCAGTAATTACATTTTTGCCATTATTTAATTCGATTTCATAATTTATGATACTTTCAAAGATCGAGTCCTTTGAAAAAACACCAACACCATTAACATAAATATTGATTTTTTCCGAATTGTTTGATACATTAAAAGACATTGGAATTTTTTCTAGCCTTACTGTAGATTGAATATTTTCTTTATTAATAATACTAATTTTTGGTGCTTCGATAGATAATAAATCAATTTGCTCACTTAGTCCGTTTTTTGCTAAGCGTTTTAAATAATAGTTTTTATATAGTTTAATGACCTTTTTATTGGCATAACCTAATCGATTTAAAATGATGTCAGGACGGTTTAAAAAGACTGAATAGTTAATAAGAGGATAGGCTTTAAGGTTTTTCACAAAATGATAATCTCTAATATTATTTTTTGTGGAACTAAAATAGCCCTCTGGTGTAACGTATAAAACTGATCTTTCAACACCCTTTTTGCTTCGTTTTTCAGATAGTACAATAGTTAGTTCTAGTGCAAATGTATCTAGATTAATAACCTTAATTTCACTATTATCTAAAAACACGAAAAGTCTTCTTCTACTTTGAATAATATCTTTACATTCTGCCGAAGATTTTAGATCTATTATCATAAGAGGTGATTTTCCGTTTTCGTTCCAAACGTATAATTCTCCATTTTCATTTGCAGATACGTACTTATTTTCTGATTTTAAATACTTAATAATAGATTTATTCCATATTCCATAAAACTTTGTGTCAATTTTCAATGTATCTTTTTCTAACCGCCCTTTTGCATAATCGCTATAACCATCACTTGCTAATATACTGCCATCATTATAAAGTTTAAAGATGTTATTATAAGTAGATTTCTCTATTTCTAATGTCTCAATGTTGATGAAATGAGTTTTATCATTATAATACTTTTCTCTACTATTATTATCATAATTCTTAGACTTTAGGCATAAATATTTACCATCATCGGAGAAAAAAGTTGTAGCTTTTTGATAGTAGAATGTGAGAGAGCCAATATCCAAAGTCTTTTCCTTTATTTTAAAATTTTCTAAATCAATAATAAAAAGCTTATCACTTCCGTCATTAACTGTTGCTATTGTGGCTGCTATTTTATAGTCCTGGGAAATGATGATTTTATGATAAGGCATGTACTCCAAATCAAAACTTTTACTTTCCCATATAAAATCGTTTAGATTTGAGAGTTTAGAAATCCTGAAAGTAAAGTTTTTATCGTCAGCATTATACTTTACGTACAATACTAAGGAATTGTTTTCTGAATTTTTAAAAATGCTAGTCGAAGAAATATTTTTTAGTTTATTATCAATTGTTCTAAGATTATTAAGGTTTATGACGAAGTCATCGTACTTTAAAATACCATTAGCTAATACTTGTGGCTTATCCCAAGTATTAAGTGTAGTTTTCGAATTCCATTCATAAATGGAGTCATTAATTGGGTTAACACTTATTAAACTATTATAATCTCTTGAAATGATGTCGTTATCATGAACAGATCGATTGGATGTAGATTCAAGATTATTGATGTGATTATCTTTTAATAGTCTATTAGTCTTATTGTTAAAGATGAGATTTTTGACTTTTAAGTGGTAGTTTATAGTGTCTTTTGATTGTGAGAAAATCGTTGTATGATCTTTGTCTAAAACTACACCAGAAATATAATCTTTATATTCTCGTTGTATAATAGTTTTTGAACCGTCGAATATATCAAGAACAACTAGCTCATTATTTTGTTTGTAAATAATTTTACTTTCAGAAAAAAAATGATACGTGTTTAATGGTCTTAAAAGTATATCTCCAGAATTTGGAACTTTAGTCCGTTTTTTTTTGAATACGTCGTATAGATAAAGATAATTAATATTATCTTTCTCAGAAACTGATTGAAAAATTACCTGATTAGAAGCCAGGAGTGATTTTAAGTGCTTAATAGCCTTTTTCTGAGACAATTCAATATCTACAAACAAACTATCTTGATTTACATAAAAAAGCTTTTCAGTTGTTTTATAAAATTGGTTTTCATAGCAGTACCAGGAATTATTGTTGATTTTCAGATTTACACATTCTAGGTTTTCATTTGGCTTAAATTTTATCATATTATCTTCATAATAGTTAAGTTTTCGCCGTTTAACTAATCCAGTTTTAAAGTCAATTATACCTATTGTACTATTTATGTCTTGGTTAAAATCGTCATATTCATTCATGCTACTTTCCTCAAAAAAGAGACAAGAATTACTATCATTGTTAAGAAAAACTTTAATAGGTCTTTTAAATTTATAATCACAGAGCTTTTTACGTTCTTTAACAGACCATATTTGGATTTGATATTTATTATGAGTTAGGATATATTCTCCATTTTGGCCTAGCTGCATTTGCATTCTACTAGATAATGTATTGTTTAAAATTTTAACACTCTCCTTTTTGTACAGTGTGTCAATCAAATTAACTGAAGGCTGATCATCGAACAAAGAATTATCTCTTACTGGATACTTGTATAGAATATTTTTATACTTAGTTGAGTCTATAGACTGATTAGGTTTGCGAAAAGATTTATCTGAAAATATGAGGAGGGTGTCCTCTATTTTTTCGAACAGTGTCACATTATCAATATTCTCAATGCGTTTTTTAACATCAGAATTGAAATCGTCATCAAAATTAAAGTAGTCATATAATGTTATACCAAAACGCATTACCCATGCATTTCCATTGATTATTTTATTGCCAATAAAGATGTCTTTCTCTGATTTTGGATGTGACAGATTTTCGGTTTTAAGTATTTCAATTATTTCATAAGCATTTGTACTATAAATTGGATTTTGGTTTTTAGTTAAGGCTAAATATTTGCCATTGCTAGAGAATTCAATTTTTTCAGGCCGATGTATTATTTCTTTTCGCGCTAAGACCTCTAAATCGGGAAGCCTTCTTGTTTCAAGTCCATAGAAAAGACTGTCATTTTGTTCCTTAATAAAATATATTACCGCAAGGTATTTGTTGTTAGGGGAAAGTTTTATTTGTCTAATTCCACTAAATGTTTTGACTGTATTTTCCTTAAATGAAATTTCTGCATTTTTTTTTAATTCATAATAAGGTGGTGTTTCTTTATTTACGGGTTTAGCTTTGTGTAAGTTAGTAGCAATGACAGCGTCATTAGTTTTAAGTGAAAAATCCAAACGAATATGACCAGGATAAACTTCTTTTGGCTTTTGTTTATTATTAAAATCAATTATAAATATACTATCTAATGGGTGCTCATAAAGCGCTTTATAATAGTAGTATCCGCCTAATTCGGTTTTTACCATAATTTCTGTGTTGCTACTTCCTTTAAATTGTATAGATTTAATTTCTCTGTCTTCATCATTAAATACTTGTATGGAATCAACTATATTAAATTTATCAAGATTTACAAGATATACGGTGTCGCCATAGAGATGTTTTCCGCCAAACATAGGAGAATAGGCAAGGAACTTTCCGTCTGCACTCAATGTTGAATTAGATACAGGGCCATTTGTTTCAATGTAGCTCTCCTGTCCAACTAATAAAGAAGAGTTAAGAAATACCAATATGAAAAAAATATAGTGAAACTTCATCTGAAAGATTTTCTAATTAAATTTAACAAAAAGAATACCTTTTTGAGGATTTTGTTAAATATTTATTTTAATCGAGACGAATAAATCTGACTACCTTTTTGTTATTCATAGTTATAGATTAGAATTATAGCAATTTGTTAAAATTAAATTTATAAATTACAAAACCTAAAGTTGTAAAACATGAAAAAAGTAATTTCTACACTATCACTGTTAGTAATTTGCTCGTGCAAAGTGCACCAAAGATCAAATATTCAATCTAACGAAGAGTTCGTTGTAGAAATGAAAAGAGCAGATACCAGAGGTGGTCTTATAGAAACCATACTTCAAGGAGTGTTTTTTGGAGCTTCTTATCTGGCGGACAAAACTTCAGAATCATTAGTAAGTACCTATTCGCAATCACTTTCAATAAATAATTATTACAATACAGATTTGGGTGACGTTGAGAAGACCTACAAACAGATTCATATTAAAAAATACTCAAAACCCAATAGTCCAGAGAAGAAAGCTCAAATTACCTCTATCGTTAAAGATGAGATCAGTGCTATGCCAAAGTCAAGGGAGAATACAGCTGCTTTAAGCATTGATGATGTTATAAGAATTGAAGAAGATGATTTGTTAAATTTTTATGCAGTAATTGAGTTAATAAGTGACCCGCAAAATCCAGGCATAACAAGATTGAGTTTTAATGAGCTTAGGGTTTTCTTTTCTAAAACTAAAGTATATACAGATGAAGATCTTAACGCAAAAATTTCAGTTGCAATTGAAGGGCAATGGAGAGGTGAAGATGGTACTCCTAAAAATGCTATATTGATAGAGCAGGAATATGATTTTAAGAACCTTAAATATGGAGTAGAAAACTTAATAGATACACCTATAGTGTCACCTTGGTATTATGATATTCCAATTACTACTCAATTGGAGGACAATGATAATTATGGAGTAGTGAAAATAAATGTAAGATTAGAAGAGTATGAGGGTAATAAAAGCAAGTATGTTAATAAACTACCGAGCATGTTAAGTGATAATAAAGATGCTATAATTTCTGATGGTGTTTCAGCAATAGAAAAAATTACAAACTAGTTAATGAAGATACGAGTTGATAAAGTCTTGTACAGAGATGCATTATTGTGTACTATAATAACATTTATAGTTGCTGGTATTCTGTATTTTGCATTTGTAAATCTTTCTATTTTAGATCCTTTTGAAAAAGCATTTAAAGACTTTAAGTTTACGGATATATTTTATTCAGAACGTATGAATAAAGAACAACGTAACAATAAAATAGTCATTGTAAACATAAAACATGCTGACCGTTTTCAAATTGCTCAGGTTATTGATAAAATTAATGCTCAAGATCCAAGTGTCATCGGTTTAGATATCATATTTAAAGACAGAAAATCAGAATTTATGGATTCTATTTTAAAGTCAGCCTTTGTATCGAATGAGCGCATTGTAACAGCTTACTTTCATGATAAAGATTCCATAGTTAACAATCACCAGTATTTCCAATTTGATGGAGAATTCAAGGGTTATATAAATTTAGATTTAAAGGGGCAGAATTCTGTTATTCGTGACTTTCAAGGTGTAAAAGGGAATAATAATGATGAGTTTGCTTTTGCGACTCAACTGTCTATAAAAGCTGGATATATGGATGAGAGTTATGCCAGAAAAGAATTAAAAAAACCGATTCCAATTAACTATACAGGTAATAAAGATGTTTTTCTCAGTTTTGATATTGAAGAAGTCTTAAATACAGATAAAATACCATCTTTTAAAGATGCAGTTGTTATCCTTGGCTATTTGGGAGATGGTAATAAAGATTATGATATTGAAGATAAACATTACACACCTTTAAATGAAGAATGGGTAGGTAGGGCTGTACCAGATACATTTGGTGTAATTATCCACGCTAATATTCTAAACATGCTCTCCAAACAGAATTTAATCCATAGAGTCTCTAAATTCACCATCTATTTATTATCATTCATCGTTTGCTTTTTTACGATATTATTTTCTATGAAACTGCATATAAAAAATGGTTTTGTTTTTTCTATGTTAGAAAAGATTATTCAATTACTACTTTCAATAATTTTGGTTTACTTGTCTTTATTATTACTACAAGCTAATATATATCTAAGCGTGGTACCTATGATTCTCTTATCTGTATTAGGAATAGGGATGATAGGTTACTATGAGCGTTTAGTTAAATATCTTAATAAAAAGTTTAAATGGAAAAGTCGTTTATCATAATAATAATAATCTCCTTTTTTACATCAATGCTATGTGCTCAAGACAGCCTTTGTGTGTTTAAAACAAGTTCAGGCGTATTAGCTAAATTTGATGGTAAAAAAAGACCATTAAACAAAGGAGATTTTTTAAATAAAAAAAGCACTGTATATATAACTTCGCCTTCAGATATTATTCTTATAGATTCTAAAGGAGAGGCCTTCAATTTAGAGGATGTTGCTTCTTATACCTATGAAAGTATATTAAATCATAAAGCTATTGAGGGTCAAAAATCATTGACCTCAAAATATTTTGAGCTTATATGGGATGAATTATTAAGCCGCAAGTCTGGTAAAACCATTGTTGGAGGTGTGTTCAGAGGAGACATACTTATGGAATTTCCTATTGATAGTACCAAAACAGCGAGTTCTAAATTAACTTTTAGTTGGAAAACTCAGACTGATGCTTCTCAATACTTTGTATTTATAAAAAGTAAAAACTTTGATGAAGTATATAAGTTTGCTACCAATGGTAATGAATTAACACTATATAAAGATAATCCTATTTTTTTTGAAGGAAATGGATTCGAATGGTCAGTATCTACATCCGAATTTCCAAACTTTAAAAATATTCCGTTTTATGCTTTTGTATGGATTGATAGGTCAGAATACGAAAAACTTAAATCTAATTATAAAGATCTAATAGAAGATTTGAAAGCTGTTGGACTATCTATTACAGAAATTGAAGACACGCTCTGTGAGAACTATGGGGTTTGTAAAAACTAATTACTATGTCCAAAACTAATTTTGTCGCATGTATTGTTTTAATTCTAGTAATAAAATTAAATGCTCAAAAGAAATTTTTAGAAACACAATATGCCATAAATGATCTTCATTTTTGTTCAAAAAATGGCGAGATAGTGTATGCAAATGATACAACACTCTATTTTGTGGACTATAAGACTTTAAAGATCAAAGATTCTATTGCACTTATTAATAATAAAACCAAGTTTATTAGCAGTTTTCAATACTTGGATACTCCTCAACCTCTTATCATAATTAAAACAAAAACAAAGCAGAAATACTATCAAAATTATTTTGAGTATCCAGAGGATTCAACTTACTTTTTTAGTCGTACACAGAATAAAATAATTAATAAATTTTCAGGAAATATTTATGCTTCATTTAATGAGGAAAATCCTTCTATTGCGGTTGTTGGCTACAATGAATACAATGATTATAAGGATGATTATGGCAATGTAAACAAATCACCTTTAATTGGGAAATTAGAGTCTTTTCCAAATCGTGTTGTGGTGGAATCGAGCGGAACAATACGAAAGATTCAGGTGAGTAATAGTGGTACAAGAGTTGCTATTATTTATCAAAAATATTTTGGAAAAGGTGACCCTTATGATCATATACTGGAAATAAGAGATTTACCAAGTTTAGATATAGTCACTTCGAAAAAAATAAAGGATAAAACAATTAGTATTAGCTTTTCTAGCAATGATGAACATGTTGTTCTTAAGAAAGATGCAAATTCTACGTATACTGATTTTTCATTATCAGAAGAAGAATACTTTAAAATTTATTTTACTTCAACGCTAGAAGAAGTTTCTGAAATACCTAAGGATTTAAAAGTAAAAGAAGCTGTAAGAAATGGAACTGTTTGGAAGCGTATTAAAACCGAGGTGATAAATGTGGATTTTAATTCAAAGCAAAGAATCCATAAAATTTGGCCTAACCTTACTCCTTTTTCCATAATAGATGGCTTTAAAGTAATAGATGATGAAATTATATTATTGTATGGTAATATGGGATATGGTTATTCTGGTGAGAAAAATGGAATCATAAAGTATGGGTTAAAGAATGAAGCTGTTTTTTCTGAGATTAAGAACGTTAGTGAAAGAGATACTTTATATAATCCATTGGATGTAAGAATAATGGATAACAAAACTTCTGTTTATGGAGTAACCTATAACTCTAAAAGTAATTTACTCTTAATAAAAGATCAGCCTAGTTATGAGTTATCGGGATTTCAGATTTGGTCTGCATTAGATAAGAAAAAGTTTTATGATGTTGAATTTCCTAAGAAGGTAAATCCGTTCATGGATAATGAAGGAGAAACGTGTTTAATATTCGAAGAATATGAAGGTACAGGTTTTCGAGAATTTAAGATGAAGGTGTTGGATATAAAGACAGGAATAGCCAAAGTCAAGTTGTTTGAAGATTCAGAATTCGATGGTTTAAGTGCAAAATGCCATAATTTAAGATCTAAATCTAATGAATGGATATGCAGTGATGGACGCTCCAAGTTTTGGAGAGTGGATATAAAAGACTTTACAATTCAGTTACTGAATGATTTATCAAATGACAAATACTATAGGGCTGATGTTGAATCTTTTAGACCTATACCTGATAGTGACAAAGTTCTTATTGCGCTAAACAGTGTAAACGTAGCTCCAAATCATAGTGTCACTGAATCTCATTTTGAAGGTTATAAAATATTCAATCCTAATAATTTATTGGTTCAAGATTTACCTGCGCTGAACAAAGCAACAGATGTATTTCCATTAAATAAGAATAAAATAGTTTTTAAAAATGGTACTAGTTTGAAGCTATATGATGTGACTACAAATAATGTTACACCAATAACAAAGATTGCAGATAATAATAGAATTGCTGATGTACTTTTACTAGACAATAAAGCGGAGATTGTAATGGACAAGAAAGATAGTCTCGTAGATAGTTTACAAATATTATCTTACGATTACGGCACTAAAAAAGTTATTGCAAACTATAAAATACCAAGCTCCAAAGGCTTATTCAAAAACTTTGAGGGCTTAAATTATTACAGTTACGATTCTTATTATACTTATAATCATAAGTTAAGAGCCAAAGTAGAATGGAATAGCCAAAAACCTAAGTATACACAATCACACGATTTAAATATTAATAGCGATGGAAAACTTCTCTATAGAGATGAGTGGTTAATTAATTTAAAAGATTTGGAAGTAGAACAACAACTATTGAGTTATACAAAAAACACCTTGTTAGAAAATGATGAAATCGTATTGTTAAATACTGATAAATACGGTGCTAAAGATTATAAATTTAGAATTGTAAATACAAAAAACACCGATTCCATTCTTTGGAAAAGTAAAACAGTTCGAATGGATTTTGGAGATAGACCAAGCTCTAGAGTGTGGACAAAAGACAAGAATTTTGTTCTTTTTTACAATTCATTCCAAACCACAGACAGTCAAACCATCTATTTATTAGATGTAAAAAATAGAGAATTAAACAGTAAAAAAATCAATTTTAAAATTAAGAAAGCCTGTTTTGCAGAAGATGCTCGTCAAGTTGTATTGACTTCGCATTCAGATATCATGCAAAAGAATAGTAATAGCGTTTTTTATAGTATTGAAGGTCTAAAGAAGATAAGAGAAATAAATACAGATTATGATGATGAGGTAGATTCAAACAACTATATCTTTACTGATTTTGAATTTCTTCTTCATTACAGTCTGGTTGATGATAAGATTGAAAAAGAGAAATCCTATTATGCCAGACGTCGATTAAGAACATCAAAATACTTAAAAGAGAAGAACTTGTTGGTCGCTGGTACCGACAAAGGTTCTCTGGTGTTTTGGAATATTGATAATAGCTCACCAAAGCATATAGAAAAGGTTTCTGACTCAGAGATAATAAAAATTGTTGAAGTAAATAATTCGTTATATGTACTAAGTAAAGACTCAGAGATTAGTGTCGTTAATCTCGATAATTTAAGCTTAGAAGTGTCATGTAAGATCTTTGAAAATGATAAACAAATAAGAATAGCTTGGTTAACACCAGAGGGTTATTTTAAAGCGAACAAATCTGATATAAGAAATTTTCATTTTGTAAAAAATGGCAAGGCATTTCCTCTAATTGATTATGAAATATACCTCAATCGCCCAGATATCATAATGCAAAAGCTCGGTTTTACATCTTCTAAATCATACGAGCTATATAAAAATGCATATTTAAAGCGCCTTACTAGAAATGGATACGACGAAAATACTGATATTTTTAATCTAGATAGACCAAAATTAAAACTTCGGAATAGGGCTCAAATCCCAATTCTGTCCGAACAGAAACAATTAAATTTAGCTATTGAAAACACATCAAATGCTGAGGAATTGATAGTTTATATCAATGGTGTTCCTACTAATAAAGAAGTTGTTAAGGATAAACATAAATTAAACACCTTAATTGAATTAAACAGTGGTATTAATCGAATTTCTATTTTAACTAAGAATGAAAGTGGCAAGGAATCAGAACCAGTTTCTTTTGAAGTTACAAGTACTGCACCGCGAACTGAATCTAAACTGTATTATATAGGTATAGGCGTTTCTAAATACCAAGATAGTACAATGAATCTGAGGTATGCAGATAAAGATGTAGAAAGAATAAGTAAGGTATTAACTTCTAAGTATGAGAATAGATCTTATATAAAAACCTTGCTCAACGAAGGGGTAAACAAGACTTCTGTCTCTGAGTTAAAGACCATATTACAAAGTACAGATATTGATGACACAGTAATTGTTTCATTCTCAGGCCATGGTCTTATAGGAAAAGACAAAGATTTTTACTTTGCCTCATACGATATAGATTTTAACAATCCAGAGGAGAAAGGAATTTCTTATACAGACATACAGAGTCTTTTAACCGATATTCCGGCGCGCAGAAAGTTATTGTTAATAGATGCTTGTCATAGTGGAGAACTAGATACAACTAATGATAAAATGACTCCAGAGACTAAAGTGGTTAAGCATGTTCCTAAAGGTGCAAAAGGGAGTAAGGCAAAAAATAAAACCGCTAAAAATGAAGAATCATTTAAGTTAATGCAAACTTTGTTTTATGATATTGATAGAGGTAATGGCTCTTATGTAATATCT
Organism: Flavivirga rizhaonensis; assembly: GCF_004791695.1. Taxonomy (GTDB): domain Bacteria; phylum Bacteroidota; class Bacteroidia; order Flavobacteriales; family Flavobacteriaceae; genus Flavivirga; species Flavivirga rizhaonensis. Next base: position 417,551 of record NZ_SRSO01000001.1, read on the forward strand.
GCAGCTGGTGGCTCAGAGTTTGCATACGAAAATGAAAAATGGAAAAATGGGGTTTTTACTTACAGTTTCATTAATGCTTTATATGAATTAAGCTACGACACTTGGAAAGGCGAACAAGGTATTAGAATATCAAAGTTAAAAGACTATGTTTATAAAAGTGTTGTAGAATTGACCAACAATCAACAACGGCCAACATCTAGGGCAGAAAATTTAGAATGGGATTGGGTTTTGGAGTAGTAATGTGAGTTTATAAATTTCGCATTATTTTTTTTATCAATTCCTCTCTCGTTTTGGCTGAGACTTTATATCTTAATTCCTTGCCCTTGCATTTGGTTTTATAGCTCAAAGTAATTTGGGTTTCCTCTTGCTTGTAGGTGCCAGTTATTTTACAACCGTTTGAGTATTTGTTTGCGTCCACCCAAATAACTTCATAATCTTTAGTAGATAATGAATTTAATTCTTTATCTAATAAAACAGATAATTCTAAATTGTCTTCCAACTCGTAAGTATTTAATAGATTACTTCTCACATAAACTTGTTTTGGCTCATTAATAACTATTTTACCTTGGTCGTCAGAATTTAAGATGCCGATATCAAAAGAACCTGATTTTGGAAATAAAACCAAAGGCTCTTGTATGCCGCCGATATCTTCTGCTAATCTAGGAACTTCATCTTTAGCATAGTTGAATAGAGTGCTAACGTCTACTTTTGAATTTTCTTTTAAAGCTACGCCAGACATGCCTTTTAACAATGTATAGGTTAATAATCCTTGGCCATATTTGCTGGCTTCGTAACTAACTTGATTAGCAGCGGAACCAGAAATTACAAACATACCCGTCCTGTCTTTCATCCTATCTATAGCTTTTATCTGGTCAGAGTCTATATCCCGCTTTGTCACTAAATTTTCTACCGCTTGTCCTGAGCCACAGGCATCTATAACCATTACTATTTTATTAGCAGGTATTTTTTTAATAAGTTCTACCCATTCGTTGGTAGATATGGTGGTACTTTTTCTCAAAGCTTCATCATTATAAGCTTCTTTATTGGTGAAACGGGCATCTTCTGTAAGGAAGTAGAAATCTGAAATGTTGTTGTTATCTGACCAGTTAATTCCATGCCCACTCATATATACCATAAAAACATCTTCTGCTTTAGATTTCTTAGCAATTTTCTCTACAGCTTCTTTAATGATTTCTTTTCTTGGTCGTTGGTCTATATTTGTAGCTAATTTGATAATATGTGTTTCTTTAAAGAGGTTTTTTGTGGTTAATTGCAATGCATTTTCCATAGCATCGATATCGATTACAGGATATTTTAAATCAATATCATCACCTACATAATCACTTACACCTATTAAGAGAGCATGAAAACTAGGTGTTTTAGTTTTCTTCGTTCTAATAGCTTTAGCTTTAGCTCCTCTACTGGTAACATCACCTTTTTTGTTTTTAACTTTAACCTCGTATGTGTTTTCGCCATTTATAGTTTGGTTTTCATAATTTGTGATATCAAAATAAATAGTTTGTTTGTTTAAGGTTTCATCAAAGTTTTTAGGTCTTGCGTCTTGTATAATTTCCTTACCGTTTAAATAGATATTTACATCTCCATAACCGCCCTCACGTTTGGTTAAATAAATGGGTAACATGTTATTTTCTATTTCACCTACTACGACTTCAGGATACAGTTCTACCCCGTCTTTTTTAATGTCAGCATTCCCTAAATATTCATCATTCATCACCTTTTTCCATAAACCAGGTGTATAATACTTATTTTTTAGTTGACTGAATTCTATCACCTCCAGTCCCTTTGTCCAATACATCAATTCCATAGCTTCAGGTGAGGCGTCAAATAAACCAGTAGGGTGTATATGCACCCATTTGTTATTGCCAAAAAAATAAGATTTAATTAGTTGATTACCTGACCTAATATCCCAAAATATCAAAGAGCCATTTCTTGAGCCTGAAATTAATTTTGTGTCATTTGTGCCCAATGAGACCGCCCTAACCATATCTGAGTGGCCATTTTTGTTGAACAATAGTTTGCCCGTTTCTGCATTCCAAATTTGTATCGTACCTTCTCTAAACCAAGAGACTATTTTTTTGCCTCCTGTACTAAATGATGAACTCCCAATATTAGTAGTGTCTTCTTTAAAAATTTGCGAAACCTCATTGGTTTTGGGATTCCATATTTTTACATACTTTCCAATTAATATACCTATTTCTTCTCCATTGGGGATAAATTTTATATCCTGAATCCAAGAATTAGGCATATAAAGGCTGTCGAGTAAAGCCATTGTTTTTGCATCCCTTATAGTTGTCGCTTTTCTTGACGTTGTAATGACTTTATTTCCTTCGGGATTAAAACTTGCTGCAATAATTTCAGTTTCCTGCATTTCATCTAAACTTGTATCAGGTAGTCGTGGTGTGCTTTTAAGTAAATCACCAGAATTAGTGTCCCAAATTTTAACAGATTTATGATATGATCCTGTAACTATTTTATTGCCATCAGGACTAAAACTGGCGCACTTAAACCGAAAATCGGGTTCATTTAATGTTTTAGATAATTGACCGGTTTTAACATTCCAAATTTTGACTATCTTATTTGAAACCGATAATAATTTATTATTGTCATTATTGAATTTTATCGATCGGACATAATGCTGATTTTCTAGAGTGTGAATTAATTTACCTGATTGAAAATCTAGAATCCTAATAGAACTACTTCCTTGTGCTACTGCTACATATTTCTCATTTGGGCTAAGTGCAATATCACTTATAAAACGAGCATGGTTTTCTAAATTACATATTAATTTACCTGATTCTGCATTCCATATTTTTGCTGTTTGTGCAGATACTGTAACTATTTTTTTTCCATTAGGACTAAACTCAGCATAATCATAATAAAAATATCTTTTATTTATTTTTAGACTATCTAATAATTTTCCACTTTTAGCGTCTATAATATGAGCGACGTCTTTATTTCGATAAGTAGCAATAATTTTTTTGCCATTAGGGCTAAAATTGAGGGATTTCGTACACCTTTTAAAGTCAGGTTTATATTCTCCCGTTTTGAGGTTAATAAATCTTGTTTTTAGTTTAACATCATTGTCAGATATTGTTATTAGTAGTTCTTCTTCAGGGCTAAATAAAGGATATCCTGGGATATCATAATTCATGCTTATGCTTTTTATTAGTTCTCCAGTCTCAGCATTCCATATCTTCATCGACTTTTTTGATGTAGTGATTATTTTTTTACCATCTAAACTGAATAGTGCTGAGTTGATGCTCTCTGTATGGCCCATAAGGTCGTGCAATAATTTTCCGGAGTTAGCATCCCAGATTTTTGCCATTAACTCTGTTGTTGTTATTATTTTACTTCCATCAGTATTATAAAATGCTGATTTAATACTATTTTTATGACCGACTAGTCGATGAATCATTTCACCTGTACTAGTATCCAAAATTTTAATTATGGAATCATTTTTTATAAAAGAAACTATTCTTGTTCCATCTGGATTAAATGGATTGGAAATATAGCCTTGTTGGGTATAAGGCATTGAAAACTCATAATTTGCCTCAAGATTACAGATTAATTTACCAGTCTTTGCATCCCAAATTTTAGTTGTATATCTGCGTGGTTTGGGTAATGTGTAACCACTGAGTGTAGCTATTTTGTTGCCATTAGGACTGTATATAGCATCTCTGTAGTTGTTATTTTCTTTTAAACTGAATAGATATTTACCAGTCTCTGAGTCCCAAACTTTAGCGTTTTTATCAAGTGCTATTGTAAGAACATATTTGTCGTCAGGGCTAAAAAAAGCTTTATTTACACCAGCGGTATGGCCTACAGGTAAACCCAACTTAAGTTCTTGTCCATTTAAGGCAAAAAAGGTTAATGAGATAATAATTAAAACATTGTTTTTCATAGTTTTTCTTTATTCTATTCAAACAACACAAAAGCGGCCCATTTTTCAGGATATTTTCTATATTTTTCCATCATTACAGATTGGGCTTCTTTAAATGCTTTTTTAGGATTATTAATTGCTTTCCATTTGGTGTAAAACAAATCCATAAACTCAGCAGTTTCTTTATCTGATACTTCCCATAAAGTCATAATTATGATATTTACTCCTGCCATTTTAAAGGCGCGTTGCAGGCCATAAACACCCTCAGAGCTTGGAATATCACCCAAACCAGTTTCACAAGCTGATAGAATAACAATATCTGTTTTCTTTAAATCTAGGTTAGAAATTTCTAAAGCAGTTAAGATACCGTCTTCTTCCTCATAAGGATTATTACCATGCTTCCATGCATAATTGGCATTAGCTAATATAAGACCAGAACGTAATAAGGGATTTTCAGCATGAACATAAGGTTTCTCTTCACCTAGGATTCTCTTGTCTTTTTTCTTCTCTAAATCTGGAAAGAAATACCCATGTGTTGCGATATGAAGCACAGAAGGACTATTGCCACTTAAGTTTTTAAAAGCTGTTTCAGTAGCCTCTTTACCATTTAAAACCTTACTCTGAGGAATTAGCTCTTTTATTCTGTTTACTTCTTGTTTTGTGCCATTTAAATAAGACCATGAACCAGAACCAGAACTTCTTTTTATATTGTCTTCATTACCTAAGAGTAGTTCAGACTCCAAAATAGAAAATTGTTGAGCCTCATTGACGTTTTTATTACTATCTGGTGTGTAGGTGTAATCCACACCACCAATTAAAACAATGTCCTTTAAATTAGGTTGCTTATTATATTTTTTAATATCTGCCGTATTACCCATTTGGTTTAATTCATAGACCTCGCCCAGTAGTTTATTCTCTTCATTAGGTAATGCCGCAAAAGGTATTTTATGTAAGAAACCATCTGGTGAATAATAGATGGTTTTGGAGTCTTTGGTAAACTTTTCTAAGGGTTGCCAAACTAATTGGTAAATACTATCAGCAATCGAAGTTATCCTACTGCTTTTTGAACCTCTAGTTTTATAGAGTTGATTAGCTGAGGTTATTGAGTTAAAGTATTTTGTGAGTTGTTGCTCTTCAAATAAATCAATCACTTTTGGAGTCTCCCAATCTTTTTTATAAAGGTATGCCACGTAAATGGTACTATCTGTTCGTGTTTTATTGTAAATATCAAAATATGTAAACTCTATGGCAAGTTCATCACCTTTCAGTTTTGTTTGTTTGTAATCTTTTACGTAATTAACGTCTTCACCAAAATTTTGAGTATATAGGTTAACGATTTCACGTTCTAAAGTTTCTAAATTGCTTTGCTCTTTATTAAAACTTGTTACTCTACTTGCTATTGGAAGCTGTAATTGTTTATTTAAATAGGTTTCCTTACTTCTAAATGCAGTTACTTTTTTATTAATGGTTGTATCATTTAACTTTTCAAGTTGATTGAGTATGTTTTTGGTAGCATTCAGTAGCAAGTTTTTAGTTGTTAATATATTATTAGTGGCTAAACTTATAGTTTCTGGGTAGCTATTGTTTGTTAGATAATTAAAATTTGAAGTAATGCTTAAGTTGTAATCTAATTTATTTCTAATAAATTTTTCTTTCTCCTCTCTTGTTTGATAGGCGAAATTTTTTTTGATTTGGCTTTGGGTGTGAATATTTGCTTCTATTAATAAAGGTAAAACTTTACTGTATTGTCTCTTTTTTTGATACAAACTAATTAAGTTATTTAAAGAAATTATATAATTTGAATGTTCTTTGCCAAGAGACCTTTTTGTGTTTTCCAATACTTCAATGTACATAGACAATGCTTTATCGTTTTGCTCCATGGACTCATATACTAATGCCAAGTTATTTAAACTTTTTCCATATGACGGATGTTCTTTTCCCAAAGACTTTTTAGAGTTTTTTAATCCTTCTTGCAACATGGATAAAGCAATTGAGTATTGTTCAATAGATTCATATGCTAGAGCTAGATTATTTAATCTGATTCCATAGGATGGATGTTCTTTTCCAAGTGTCTTCTCGGAAACCTCTAGTGATTCATGATATAAAGTTAAAGCTTTATTAAATTGCCCTATTGACTTATATAATAATGCTAAGTTATTTATTGTTATTATGTAAGTAGGATGATTTTTACCCAAGGTTTTTTGTTGATTTTCCAAAGCTTTTTGATATAAAGGCATCGCTTTTTCATATTGTCCAATTTCTTGATAAAAGTTAGCTAGGTTATTTAATCTCTTTCCATATGAGGAATGGTTTTTGCCAAGAGTTTTTTTTATATTTTCTAATGCCTCAAGAAGTAAGGGTAAAGCCTTGCTATATTCCCCAATATATTGATACAAATTTGCCAAATTATTTAGGCTAATACCATAAGAAGAGTGGTCTTTTCCAATAGTAATTTCGGTAATTTTCAACGCTTCTAGATATAATGATAAGGCTTTATCATATTCCCCTATAATTTGATACAAGTTGGCTAAATTATTTAATGATGTTCCATAAGAAGAATGATCTTTACCAAGTGTTTTTTCCGTGTTTTCTAATGATTCCTTGTAAAGAGGCATAGCTTTGTCAAATTGCCCAGTTTTTTCATACAATAGAGCTAAGTTGTTTAAGAAGATGCCATAAGCGGAATTTTCTTTACCAAGACTTTTACTAATATTTGTTAACGCTTGTTTAGAATAGAACAAAGCTTTGTTAAGTTGTCCTCTTGACATATAAAAAAGTGCCAAGTCATTTAAGCAAATTCCATATTTTGAATGCTCTTTTCCAAATATTTGTTCAGTTTTTTCTAACGATTTTAGATGTAATGGCAATGCTAAATTATATTTATCAGTAGATTCGTATAAAGAAGCTAAATTGCTTAAAAAAACACAATAATATTGATGAGTATCACTGTAGTAACCTTTAAATTGTCTGATAACTTCCTTATAGGTTGTTATGGCTAAATCATAACTTTCTTTTTCCTTATATTCTTTTGCCTTATTATATAGACTTAGAATCTCTTGGAATTCTTCAGTATTTTCATCTATCTCTATTTGTTGACTATAACTAGTAACAAAAAATAAAAAAGACAATATGGTGAATGAAAATCTTTTCATAAAATAGGATTACTCAAATAACACAAAAGCTGCCCATTTTTCTGGGTGGTCTTTATATTTAGTTGACATTTCTAATTGGGTATTTCTAAAAGCTTCCCTTACTTCTTTTCCTTTAGAACCAAACTTGTAAGCGACATAAATATTAATAATACCATAACCTTTTTCATAATCTTACTCTTTACTACTTACAATCTCATATACAAATTCAGTACTATAGCCATCAATTTTCCCTGTTCTTCTATTCCCAGTGTTTCCACGAGTTTGTGTATAAGATTCTCCGAGAAAATCTTCTAAGGGATTATTACTACCTGGACCTCGAGTTACAACTGGTCCTCTGGTTTTTATTGTAGGAGTGAAATTAATAGGTTTTGATGTGGCGAAACCTTTTAGAATAAGGGTTTCGTAAGGCTCTCCAAACTGAAAATAACAGGTTTCAAAAACCATGATTTTACCAGGTGGGATCAAGCGTTCATTATCATTTAAGGAACATTCCGAATTTGGCATAAATGGGACGATTTCACCTTTGGAGTTAATCTCAATGATACTAAAATAGATAGGTTTTTCACTTTTATTGGTAACTTCTAAGAATACCACATCATCTTCTGTATTTACTTTAAATTTTCCTGCTTCATCAGTAAAAGCGTTCTCTTCTACAAAATCTATTTCATCGGTTTCAGCATTATATTTACCTGGTAGTAAACGAAATTCAAACTCATAATCATAATTCTTAAGACTTAAATTTTTAAGGTATGATCCTTGTGCGTAATTAAATATCGTATTGGTAATATCCTTGAAATTATAATCACCATCTATTTTAGTTTGCTTATAAATGGTCTCTTCACTATTCAAAGACGTTTTTTGCCCACTAATAGTAAGAATAGCAATTGTATTGTCAGATTCTGCGATTATGAGATTTGCTTCTAATGTATCCTTAACGATGGCTCCAACTTTCTTCTCATTTAAGAAGGCCTCAAGTTCCTTTTTTACGGATTTTGATTTTACAGACTTATCGATATAAAGATTCATTTTAATATCTCCATATGATAATTCATCTATAAACACCCAATATCCCTTTTCATTTGTTGTTTTTAAAGGTGAATCTAATTTTATAATAGCTTCATTAAAATAGGCTTTTGTGATTTTACCTTTGGTGATTATTTTACTCTCATCCACTTTGGTAGTTCCTGCTGGCAATATTTTAATGGTGGTCTCTTCAAACAGTCGTTGTAATTTACCTGCATTAATTCTAATAATGTCTGGTCTAGACACCTTTGACACTTGGAAATAGGGTTGTTGTTTTACATACTCTCCTCCAAATAGTTTATAATCCACATCTCCTTCTATAGTAGGTGTTTGATTTGGAGAAATCACATTCATATTAGCAGCAATAGATGAGAATAACTTTCTATAAGTGACATTAGAGCCTAATTCGCTCATGGCTTTATTAAAAGCAAAGCTTAAAGATCCATAGCCTTCGTATTCGTAGTTAAGCTCATCTGCTGATGCTCCAGAAATCATAACAAATGGAGAGGCGTTAGGACTAGCTTTAGTGGGTTCCATAAGTCCGCTCCCTGATTTATTTGTTTTAGAATTTGGCATCCAGCCAGGTGGTGCAAAAGTTGCTCTGCCACCACGTGCTTTTCCACCTCTTGTTGCAGAACCAGAATGGCAGCTATCTAACAAGATTAATAATTGACCGCTTTTACCCAAAGTATTTCTAAAATTAGCAATGATATTACCTAATTCGTCATCTCTAATATGGTTTTGACCTTCATATCTTCCAGGAAGATATTCTGCAAAAGCATCATAAGGAATTATAGATTCATCTTTACCATCTATTTCTTCTCCATTGTCGTCAAATATCTGTTGACCATGAGCTGAATAGTGAATTACCACTATATCTCCTAGTTTAATTTTAGATTGTAAATCTACAATCGCTTTTAATATTCCTGATCTAGTTGCTTGTTCATTCTTCAAAACCATGATATTATCTTCTTTAAAACCCTGGTTTAATAAGACATTTTTAATTAGTGGTATATCGTTAACAGAACTAATAGAAGACCACCCCGTTTTTGTAGGATAATCACCAACAGCTATTATGAGACTATATTTTTCTGCAATAGCATTTAAACTAAATAGCAGCATTAGCGTAAGTAATATTACTTTTTTCATTTTTGAATGTTTTTTAAAATTAGTTTAAGTCAAATAAGCTGAAGGAGATACCAAAGTAGTATCCGAAATCATACACACTTCTGGTGAAGTTTTCTACATTAGTAAATGATGTTGAGTCACCAACAGACAGCCCATTGGTCAATTGTTGTACCGGTCCGTAGGCTAAACCACCAGATAGTGATAAACGGCTCTTACTACCAAAAAACATAGATGGTCCAAAAAGGAAATTAACACCTTCTATGCTATCATTTGACGATATAGGGATAGATAGACCAAAGCTTCCACCAAGGTTAAAGTTTTCTCCCATGAATGGGTAAAAATTAATCATGGTACTTAGATTTGGTACAAAGAAATCGTTTTTATCTGCTCCTATTATACCATTGTCTAAATAGAATTTGTTGGAGTTAGAACCAAAATTATTTAGCGTCATGGCAACACTTGTATTGATTTTAAACCCTCCCTTAGAAATTAATTTTATATTTCTTGTTTTTAAGGTTGTCTGCGAATCGTCTATATCTAGATTATTGGAGAACTCACTTTGGACAAATTTTAATTCAATATTTACTTTATCTGCAGATAATTCATAATCATATGTTTGTTCAAAGTTTGAAGCTTCAAGCGTCGCGTACAATGAACGTAGTTCTTCTAGATTCTCAAGACTTTGTGATGTTGATTGATTTAAATTAGACATCAATCGTTGTAAATCTGAAAGTGAAATATTGCGTGAGACCAATTCTCCTCTAGATATTTCTTCATTTTCAAATGACTTCTCAATATCATTAGACATTGCGTTGATGTTTCCTTCTAATTGTGATCGGCTATCTTTTATTAATTTTTCAACCTTCGCAAGGTATACATAGAAATTGTCTTTTGCACTAGGCAAGCGCACATCTACTTCTTTATCTGCTGTCTTTAGTAAATTTTTAAGAATAGTTTCTTTATCTAAATTTGGATTAAGCAGATTTGAAACCAACGTTGTTTTTAACGCAGATACATTAGTCATGGTGTTATTTAAATCTTCAAAATTACTACTTGCAGAGGCACTACCTCTAGTACCATTCTCTGATTTGAAAATTTTAGTGTCAGGAAGGTTAGATGTGTTTAAATTAATGTCATCATTAGTAAAGGATTTGATACCACTTAAAAGAGAACTGAAATTAAAACCTTGTCCTGCTACTAATAAGTCTTCTTCTTTTACATCCGTTTGTACTTGAACTGCAAAAGGATTTACATTTCTCAACTTAAGTTCAATTAAGCTATTCCGTTTTATTTTAGCATTATCTAAGGAGTCAGTAACCGTCCCATTTTTATCCAATTTCAAGTAATTAACCTCTTCAGTTTGGTAATCGTATGTTACTCTATATCGTTGTTGAGCCATAATGGCTTGAGATAATAATAATGTAAATACAAGTATAGAAATTGTTTTAATGTAATTTGTTTTCATAATTTTAATTTTTTTACTGTTCAATTTTCTAGTAAATATTGTCTTTAGATACACCACAATAATTCTAATCCTCTACGTCTTTAATTTCAATTTGGTTATTATCACCAAAGAGATTTTGTTGATTCTAAACCTAACTTACTAAATAGATATTAAATAATAACTTTATCTTGTGAATTAGTGATAAGAAGGAAATCACGGTAAATAGGATATTTTGATTTTTTATAAAAAATTTATTAATAGCATGTTAAAGTTATTCATTTTCATAGATTTAACAAGTAATATCTTATAATTTGTGTTAATTTTTATAACTATTTATTTACTCATAGAAAATCACTGTCTTTGAAGTTGGTCATATCTTAAAGACTTTACCGATATGTAGGTTTGCTCATCTAAGACTTTGAAGATGAGCAAATATGGAAAATTAACACATGTGTATTTCAAATGTGACTTACCACATTGTTTTCACTCCAAAATGCCATTTCCGTGTTCTGGAAGGGATAGTCGAGGCATTAGTTCAATATTATTTACAAGTAATCAGTACTTAGAAAAAGTCATTATTCAAGAAATGAATGTTTAAAAGGGATCACATTTACCTTGTTTTTTTGATATCTCCCAAGCTTTCAATATAGCAACTTATGGGAGTTCTCAAAATGAAAATAGTTATGAAGTTATTCATGCGTATTTAAATTTGAAACAGAAGCCTTATTGGGAGCCCTACTTTTAGGCACGAGGATACTTTGTTCTGTAAACTCTAATTAATGAGATAGTACCTTTTTAATTTATACTAAACCATTTTATATCAATTATAATTATTTATGTAATTTAAGGAAGTATTTTGATTTATTTTTAATTATTATGATAATATTTGTATCAAATTTGTACCAAAAATATATTAGGTCTTATGAATACTATTTATTTACTTTCTGTATCGGGAAATAGATTTGTTTTCTTTTAGTTGTAGAATGTCTTCCTTTGCTTGAGATTATAATTATAGGGCTTTTAATTTATCTTTACTTATATTTTCTTTACACCAAACTTACACCTCTTATGAAAGTACAATTAGAAAAGAGAGAACTAGCTTAGGCAAACTAGTGAATATTTTAAGTCTTCTTATTCAACTATTCATATTTTTCCTCTTAGATATCTCTTACTAAATTAAAAACGAGATCTTCTTATAAAAGAGGAACTCGTTTTTTGTCATCGAAAACTTTTTTAAGTTAGCTATGAGCACTTTTTTACTTAACCATTAAAGCTAAATAGTTTTCTGTTTTTATTATTGAACTACAATTCTTTTTGAAGTATTTCCTTTGTTAGTGGTGATTTCTACAAAATAAACATCTGTATTTACTTCAGACAGGTCTACCTTGTTTTGTTGACCCAGTGAAGATTTGATTTTTTGTCCTAGGCTATTGTAAACGGTTACATTCTCTAAGATTACTCCATCTTTAATTTTAATGTAAAAAGCATTTGATGTTGGATTTGGATATAAACTAATCTCAGAAGAAATGGCAAACTCTTCAGTGCTCAAAAGAGTATTGTTAATATCATATATTTCTACATGACCAGCAATTGAACCAGCTGATTCATTAGTAAAACCACCTATTGCTACTATTCCATTGTTTGATAAAGAAACACTAAATCCAAAATTATCTCCTAAAACATCACCTTCAATATCTGATCCTACCTGTACCCAATTACCTGACTGATTCTTATAAACTCTAGCTAAATTTCCAGTTTCTAAACCATTAGAATCTATAAAACCATTTGGGATACCTATTACAGCAAAGTTTCCATCTGGTGAAAGGTCTAAACCTGATCCGTTTCCTAATTGGCCTAACTCTATATCACCATTAATATCATTGCCTATTTGAATCCACTGATTTGTTGTGTTGTCAAAACCGTAAAATCTTGCCCTTCCTAGTGCATTCACCACTGGTGCTAAAGGAATTCCTATTCCTATTACCGTTCCATCATCAGAAATGCTAAAACCTCCAGATCCTAACTGTTCTTGTGATTCCATTCCAAGCACATCTTGTCCTACTTGTTCCCAGCTATCAGCAAAGAAGTCGTAATCAAACACTCGCAATCTTCCTTTACTATCTCCATCATTTCCAAAAGAAGTTACTGCTAATCTAGTGCCATCAGGAGTAATTGCATGATTAGATGTTCTATCATTTTCAGCTAATCCATTAATAGACTGGCCAATTTGTATCCAAGATCCTGATAAATTTTCGAATACTCTTACTTGACCTGCGTTTGTACCCGCATCACTATTAAATAAAGCGCCTACAGAAATAATACTACCGTCGCTAGATATATCAACATGATTACCAAAAGATTCATTAGGTGTAGAACCCAGAATATCTCCTCCAACTTGTACCCAAGTTCCTGATATATTTTCAAATACTCTTACACGACCTTCTGTTGAATCTGAAGCACTATCTATGTCATAATCAGGACTTGCTACAACAACAATATTTCCATTAGCAGATATAGCAACATCAGTTCCAGCATTTTCTAATTGCTGATCACCAGTTATATTTTGTCCCACTTGAGTCCATACATTAGCTATGTTTTCGTAAACACGTACCGCTCCAGTTTCTACACCACTATCATTTAAAACGCCCAGTGCCCCAACAGCTACAAAATTACCGTTAGCAGAAGTGCTTACAGCAAACCCTGAGAGCTCTCCAACTGCACCGTTAATATCATTACCTATTTGTACTTGCCCCAAGAGAGTTAAAGGTAGGCATAGTATTAAAATTAAAAATCTTTTCATAATTTGTTTATTTAAAATAATAATCTCAAGTCACTAATTCAATGAATTACTTTTTGATTACTTTATTGTTATATAAAACATTACCGTTCTCATCTATTACGTTTAGAAAATAAAGACCTGTACCGAAGTTTCTTAAATTAAGTGTACTTTTTCCTTTAAAATTTTCTTTTAGAACTACAGTACCTGAATTATCATAAACTATAATACTTGCTTTACTATCTTTTTTAATAGTAGTTCCTAAGTCTATAGTAATCTTATCTGAAGTCGGGTTAGGGTATATTAATCCTTTTACTTTAGTAGCTACCTCTTCTATGGATATACTTTGAGTCGCTCGTTTTTTTGTTTTCGCAGCTTTAACTTTAGTTTTGTTTGTTTCATTTTTACAGGCTGTCACTCCAAAAGACACTTCATAAGGAGCGCATGTTGGTCTAGAAATAGTTGCAGTATATATGTCTTCTGGCAAATTGGCAGATAAAGAGGTTCCGCTGTTAAGATTAAATGTAAAACCTAAAATTTCTACCTCAATAGGGATTAAGCTTGTACTTTTATTTGAGAATCGTATTTTTCTAGTTCCATTGTCATTACATCCCAAATCTTTTACAATAAAGTTATCTGCAAATACAGTAAATTTAGATGTGATCTTACATCCATTAGCATCTATGATATTTATCTCAAATGTACCTGGAAAAACACCAATATTTAGAGACCTATTGCTTGTAACAGTTGAGGCTTGTTGATTTGTAAATATATTTTTAATACTAAAATTAAATGGTGTTTGTCCTCCTTCTATTGTAGTATTAACACGACCACCATTACCACAATCGTTTATTGATTTTACTAAGCTTAACGATTGCCCAAAAGACTCGCAACTATTTTGTGCTTGAATATTAGTAGCATAAAAAGCTAATACTAAGATTAAGGCTTTACTTATTTGACTAATTTTTTTGCTAAGTAATCTTGTTTTCATTTTTTTCATTTTTTAAGGTTTAGAATTAAATAATTTAATTTGCTCAAAAGTAGTCTTTAACTTAAATTCCTGTTGAGTAAATACACCTTAAAAAAACTGTAATATTTCTCTATTTATATAGATATATTCTGTATTGTCTTGTTTTTTTCGGTTATCTAGCATTTTTACTTTCCTAAGTATACAGTAACATTATTTAATTACTTATTAAACTTTACTGTAAGAATAGTACTCTAGTATATCTGTTTTAAACTTATTAAACTTACAGATGTCTAGTTATATGAATAAAAAACTTTAAATATGGTATTATAAATTTGATTTTTGAGAAGTGTAAAAACTAATGGAACATTTTCTAGATTAAATTTTATTTATATAATCACTTAGTTTTACATTTTTAGGAACTTTCATTTTAGATCGTATTTTAGATCTATAGGTGTCTACACTATATACTGACAAGTTTAATTGAGCTGCTATTTGTTTTGAAGATAAATTTAAAAGTAGCATTTGAACAATATCCACTTCTTTAGGCGACAGATTTGGATAATCGTTTTTTAGATTTATTAAAAACTCACTATTATTCTCTTGAACCTTAGAATACATCTCTATTTTTGTCTTATTATACTTGATATCGTTATTTATATAGGTATGGATATTAGATAAAAGTGCTTTTAATTTTGGATCTACCTTGTATACTTCTGAAATTTTATTTTTTATATTTTCTAGAAGCAGATTCTTCTCTTTTATGTGAATAGAAAAAGTTGTGATCTGTCTTTTATTAAATTCTAAATTCTGTTTTAACTTATCTTGTTCTATTTTTTGTGTTCTCTTTTCATTTGTATAAAGTCGGCGTTGTTTAATAAAAACAATAACTGCTAGAAATAATAATAAAATAATGCAAATGATTAAGATGGTATTATACGTATTTTTTGTTTTATTTTTTTCGGATAAGTATTGATATTCGGTTTCCTTCTTTTCTAAATCTACTTTTACTTTTTCTAAATTAAACATGGTTTTAAAAAATTCTGCATTGTTAGAATTTTCTATTGCTAGGATACTATCTTTTATAATTATGTAATCATTTAAAATTTCATTGGATTTTTTATAATCTTTTAAATCGACATACAAGTCAGATAACATAAGTAATACAGTGCTTTTATGACCTAATCGTTCGTATTTGTCTATGTTATTAATTGTTTTTTCTAGTATATTAATTGCTTTTTTAGTTTCACCTAACTTATTAAAAATGATTGCTTTTTGATGCTCAGCGCTTAAAATGAAGGGAATACTATCTATACTACTGTTTTTTACAGACGTTATCGCTTTATTTACATATAATAAAGCGTTTTTATAGTCACTATTATTTAAGTGTATTCCACTAGTATAGTAATTTATATAGAACAAATGTTCTGGTTCATTTAGAGTATCTGGTAATTTATTTAAAAGCGATTGGGCCAATTCATATTTTCCAAATTCTGAATTGAGCGCAATCATATTTAACTGGTTAGAAACGATACCTTTATGATCACTAATATTTTCAAGTATACCCTCAACATCTTTTAAATAAGTGATCGCTTTTTTATAATCATTTTGCCTCATATAAATCTCTGCAATACAACTATATACTTGAGCTAGAGGTTTTTTGTCTTTCAGAGAATTTGCTAAGTCTTGTGCTGTATTTAAAAACTGTAAAGATTCTGAAAATCTTGATCTAATTGTGTAAAGAGTAGCTAAATTTGTTAAGTTTAGTATTTTTGATCTTGTGACAGTTTTTGTTTTCTGATATACAAAATTACCTAAAGAATAATATTCTAAAGCTTTCTTTTCATCGCTTAATGATTCGTAATTTTTTCCGATTAAATTATAGCAATATCCTAAATCTAAAATAGCATCTTCTGTTTCAAGTATCTCTACAGCTTTAAAAAGTAATTCATTTGACTCTCTATAGCTTGTTTTTTCTATAAATTCCTTTGCTTTTTCAATTAAAATTATCACTGAAGAATTAGTAGAAACTAACTCATCAATATTTTTATTTTGGTTTAAATTAAAAAGGACTGCACTAGAAATAACATTAGTCATTAAACCATTTACAGCTGGAGGTATACAAGAATCTAAAGTGTTATAGTTTCTGTTTGATTTTGAAAAAGCAAATTGAATTATAAGTATATATAATAAAAATGTATAACTTATTTTCATCTCGGGTGAAATTATTTAAAACAAAAATAAATGATATTGAAACATTTAACTAGTGTTTTATTGATGATTTTATGCGAATAAAAAAGGCAACCACTTTTAAAGTATTAAATTTCCATAGGAGGAATAGCTTTTTGAGAATCCAAATTTAATATTTTTTCGTCTAGCTTCTCCATTAAGGGAAGCTTTAATCATATTGAAGATATTTAGAAAGTTTACACCTCGTTTTCCTCTGTAGAGAAGTTCTTTTTTGTCATTACCGTCTGTTCTTCTTTTTTAAATGGTAATGACATTACTCAACATCATTTTGATTTCGTAAACTTTTCAAACAACATCCAACTAAAAGCAACTAAAGTGTTACACCTTGAAGTCTTCAACCCCAATGAATATGGTAATAATTACTTTCTGTATCAGCAAATAGACAGTAATTTTATTTGATGTCATTTGAACGCAAATGACTATAAATCAAATAGTTGTTAGTATCTTTTGAAACCTTTCTTTCTCTTGCCTTAACTATTCTTGTACTTTTATACCATTTCTTGTTTGGAATTACAGTAAAATAAAATAATGATTTTTTGCTTTATACAAAATATAAAAATAAAGCATAGCCTAAGTTACGGTTTCTTTTTCTATTGAAGTAGAAGGCGAAAAAGGGTGTTTTATTACGGTTATTTCAAATGAGAATTGGTATTATTACACCAGATTGACACCTCAAATAAGGTTTTTACACTTGAGGTGCAAAAAATGGTAAAAGCAGAATATGAAGTCATGAAAAGGGTATGAATTTAATTCATGACAGACTAACTAGTTGGGTTAGTTTACTCATTGAAAATTGGGTTTTACGCATTATGATTTTACTTTTGTTAGATCATGTACTTATTTAGTGAAAAATTAACCACATGAAAAAAATACTACTTATAGCCATACTGACTTTTGGAATTCAGATTATTTATGCACAAGAGAAGTACAATAAGTTATGGTCGGAAGTTGAAACCTTAGAATTAGAAGGAAAGTTTAAGAGCGCTAACGACGTAGTCAACAAAATTTTAAAAAAGGCTAAGCGGTCTAATAAGAGTAGTCAAGTAGTAAAAGGATTTATATATAAATCAAAATTCACCTTACTTCTAGAAGAAGACGCACAGAAAAGCATTATCAATGAATTAGAAACCACCATTGAGGACTCTAGTTTTCCTACTACTGCACTTTTAGAATCTATTTATGCAGGATACCTAAATCAATATTTACAAAAGAATCGTTATAAAATTCGTAAAAGAACAAAGGCCTATTTTCCTAATGAATCTAGTGATTTTGAGACATGGGATGTGAATACATTTGTCTATCAAATTGCAAGGCATTATGAGCAATCTTTACTAGAACAAGATGTGTTAAAACAAGTTTCGATCAAGAATTTTAAGGCTATTTTAACGGATAGTAAAACCTCATATAAATATAGACCGACACTTTATGATTTCCTAGCCCATCGGGCATTACAGTTTTATGAATTGAATAAATGGTATGTAAAAAGACCAAAAGATCGTTTTTATGTTAATAACCCTGTTGTTTTTCAAGCTACTGAGCAATTTACACAAGAGCCTTTTTATACTATTGATAGTATTTATTCCAATAGAAATGCTTTAAAATTATATCAAAATTTAGAGCGTTTTCATCAAAAATCGGACACGGTAGCATATATAGATGTTGTTTTATCTCGATTGAAATTTTCAAGAAAACACACTACCATAGAGAATAAAGAAGCTTTCTATATTAAGGCTTTATATAACTTATCAAATAAATTTAAGGAACATGATATCTCATCAATTATTGATTATAATATTGCAGATTTTTATTTTGAATCAAGTAAAAAATCTAATGCAAAAAAAGATCCAGTTTTAAAGGAATATAGAATTAAAGCCTTAGCTATATGTGATAGCGTTTTAAATAAGTTTCCCAATTCAAATGGAGGTTTGTTATGTACCGTATTAAAAAACAAAATTGAAGAACAATCACTAACTATTGAGGCTGAAAGATATATTGTTCCAGAAAAGCCATTTCTAGCTAAAGTAACATTTAAAAGTGCGGATAGTCTATTTGTGTCTGCATATAGAGTTTCTCACAACTATTTTAAGAACATGTATTCACATAGAAAAGATAGTTTGGTACTTGAGCTTATACAAAGAAATGAACCTATTCAAACCCGATTTTATAAGTTGCAACCGCAAAAAAACTTCTATAAATATTCAACAGAGGTTGATTTACCCAAACTATCTAAAGGTAGTTATCTAATTGTTGCCTCTAAAAGGGCAGAAATATCATCAATTAAAGAAGTTTATAGTTACGATGTTATTACTGCTAGTAATTTATCCATGTTAACTATTGACAAGGGTAAAAACTTTGTAATTAAAGTTTTAAATAGAGAAAACGGTAGTCTTGTCAAAGATGTAAATCTATCAATATCTGGGTCAAAGAATATTTACCCTCAGGGTAAAACCAATGATCAAGGCGAATTTTACCTTAAAAAAAATAAAGATTATCAAGAAAACCTAAGACTTATTGCGAGTCATGAAGGTGATACATTAATAAAAGAGAATCTTTATTTATATCATCATTATAGTAGTGATGATGAAGATGAAGAGCATTTAAGCAAGATGTTTCTATACCTAGATAGAAGTATCTATCGGCCTGGACAAACTGTTCATTTTAAAGGCGTACTAGTTGAAAAGAAGAAAGGGAAATCTAAAGTCGTACCAAATGTTTATACATCGGTTATTGTATATGATACAAATGATGAAGAGCTTAAAGAGTATAGGTTGAAAACCAATGAATATGGTTCCGTAAGTGGAGAATTTAAAATCCCAAGTAATGTGCTTACCGGAGAGTTCTATATTGAAATGGATGAAGATTATGGAACTGATGACGAGGATGAGGATCCATATTATGAGAAAATTGATGATTTAGAATATGCTGAAGTATATTTTTCTGTAGAAGAATATAAACGTCCAAAGTTTGAAGTTTTGTTTGATGATGTAACCAAAAGCTATAAAGTAGGAGATAGTATTGAGGTTTCAGGCTTCGCAAAGGCGTTTTTCGGTTCTAATATTTCCGATGCTAAAGTTAAATTTTCAATTTCACGAAAGACCATACCAAATTGGAGTCATAATTATTATGGAGGGAAGTCACAAGTCATAAAAACAGGAGCTACAAAAACCAATAAAAAAGGTGAATTCTATATTGACTTTCTTGCAATTCCAGATTCAACAGTTACTAAAAAAGATAAGCCTATTTTTATATATACTATTGAAGCTGATGTTACTGATATTAATGGGGAAACAAGGAGTGCCAATAAGACTGTAAAGGTTGGTTTTCATAATTTAAAAATGGATTTGTTTATAGGAAGTAAACTCAATAGTAATATTTCCCAACAGTTTAAGTTAAGCACAAAAAATTTGAATGACCATCCTATTCAGGCAAGGGTTGAACTTTCAATCAACAAATTATCGGGTTCTAAACGTGTACTTCGCCCAAAACCTTGGGGTGTAGTTGACTTGCCATTCCTCCAAAGAAATAGATATATTGAACTATTTCCAAATGAAGTTTATGACAGCATTGATTTAAAAAAGCACTGGAAAAATGAAAAACTAGTGTTCTCAAAGATGTTGAGTGCTGCAGATAATAAAGATGTCATATTGGAAGATATTTCCAATTGGGAGTCGGGGACGTACCTATTAGAGGCAAAAGCTATTGATATATTCAAAGATACGGTTATAGTCAAAAAACAATTAGAGGTGTACCATCCAAACGATAATTATTTATCGGATTATAGAATGTTTGAATATGAAATTATTAATTCAGATTTCAAAAAAGACGGATATGTTGGAGTAAAGTTAAAAACGGCTTCTAAAAACCTAAATGTTGTTTTAGAAGCATATTATAGAGGAAAATCTATTTTTAATGAGATCGTATCCATAGAGAATGGTCATAGTTTAGTTAAAATACCTGTATTTAAAAACTACAAAAATAAACTAGATTTCAATGTGTACTTTGCAAAGTTCAATAGTTTGCATAGTGATCAATTTTCGGTAAACTTTCCAGAAATTGAAAAAGAATTGAAAATAGAAACAATAAGTTTTAGAAATAACTTAATGCCTGATCAAAAGGAAACATGGAGTTTTAAGATTACCAACTCCGATAATGAAAGAGCAGAAGCTGAAGTGCTAGCTTCAATGTATGATACTTCTTTAGATCAATTCAAGGAACATTCATGGAAAACTAATATTGGGTGGAGAAATTATAATTATTCTTATGCACCTAGAGTTCAAAGAGGTAATTTTTTCAGCACAATCACGTTTGATGATTTCAATTATTCCAAGCATTACAACTTAAATTCTTTTATTAAAAATTATCACCGCATCAATTGGTTTGGATTTAATTTTGGGGCTATAGATTATGAAAATAAAAAGTACCTAAATACGCTTTCTATAAGGCAAGATAATCCAAAATATGTTGAGGGGAATATCAGTGGAATTATAGTTGATGAAAGTGGAATGCCTCTTCCTGGTGTAAATGTAATAGTTAAGGGAACGACTATAGGATCACAGACTGATTTTGATGGATTTTATTCTATAAATGCACCTGCAGGTTCCGAATTGGTAATTAATTATATTGGATTTACGAGTAAAGAAATAGCCATAACAAAATCAGGAACTTATAACATGACCATGACTGAAGATGTTGCACATCTGGATGAGGTGGTTGTGGTTGGTTATGGAGTTCAAAAGAAAGCCAGTCTAACGGGATCTATATCATATGTGACAGCAAAGGATATTTCTCAAGATTTTATAAGTAAACTAGGTGGTAAAATTACAGGAGTAAATATTGTTCAGTCTACAGGAGCTCCAGGGGTGAATACTCAAATTACTATAAGAGGAAATAATTCAATACCCAATAATGAACAGACACTTTTTATAATAGATGGAGTGCCTATGAATTCAGAATTAGATGCTCAATTTTCTCCAAATGATATTGAGGATATTACTGTTTTAAAGGGATCAAGCGCAACGGTTATTTATGGAGCAAGAGCTGCCAATGGTGTGGTTGTAATCACTACTAAAAAAGGATTGAAAGCACTGACTCAAGTGGAGGCCAGAAGTAATTTAAAAGAGACGGCTTTTTTCTTTCCCCATTTAAAAACCGATAAGAATGGAGAAGTCCAGTTTAGCTTTGATTCACCTCAGGCTTTAACTAAATGGAGATTGATGCTTTTAGCTCATAACAAGGCATTAGAGGTTGGTACACTGGAAAAAACTGCAATAACGCAAAAGGATATTAGTGTCATTCCAAATGCACCACGCTTTTTAAGAGAAAACGATATAATAAATTTAAGTGCTAAAATTAGTAACCTAACTGATGAATCATTGACAGGTATTTCCGTGTTACAATTGTTCGATGCTGTGACCATGGAACCAATAGATAATAATCTAATTACCATAAAACCTACTAAAAACTTTAATATTACGCCTAAAGGAAATACTTCAGTGGTATGGAGCTTTAAGATTCCTGAAGGTATACAGGCTTTGCAATATAAGATAGTTGCTAAATCTGGAAAACATACAGATGGAGAGTCTAGTATTTTACCAGTATTATCTAACAGAACTTTGGTGACTGAAGCTAGACCTTTATGGATACCGCCTGGGAAAACAAAAGAAGTTGAATTTAATAAATTAAAGCTTCCTGTGTCAGATTCTCAAACAAATCATAAGTTTACCCTAGAATATACCTCTAATCCAGCTTGGCTTGCTATAAAATCATTGCCATATCTAATGGAGTTTCCTTATGAATGTGCTGAGCAAACATTCTCTCGGTTTTATGCAAATGCATTAGCAGAAGATATTATTATAAAAAACCCTCAAATTGAGTCAGTTTTTGAAAGTTGGAGAAAAAGCAATGAATTAGAGTCTCCACTAGAAAAGAATGAAACTTTAAAATCTATTCTTATTTCAGAATCTCCGTGGATTAGAGATTTAAAAACAGATCAAGAAAATAAGACTAGAATTGCTAATTTATTTGATAAAGAAAAGCTAAAAGAGCAACAATTACAGACAATAAGTAAATTAAAGGAGTTACAACATACATCAGGAGGGTTTCCTTGGTTTTCTGGAGGCAAGGAAAATACCTTTATAACACGGCATATTGTTGCTGGTATTGGGCACTTACAAAAATTAAACGTCCAAATCGAAAATAATTATAAAATCGACCCTATTGTAAAAAAGGCAATTGCTTATCTTGATTCAGAATTTTCAAAGGATTATTATGATAGCGTTAGGTTGTCCAAGGATTCAACCAATGTTTCCATAAGTAATCATACATTACATTATTTGTATTCAAGAAGCTTTTTTATGGATACATATCCGTTATCTAGTAAAACAAAGCGAATCGTGGATGTTTATTTGAGTAAGAGCAAAGAAAATTGGCTAACACAATCGATATACAGTAAAGGGCTAATTGCTATTGTTCTATATAGAATGAAAGAAATCGAAACAGCTAAAAAGATATTAGAGGCGTTGAACGAACAAGCGGTTTATAGTGAAGATAATGGGATGTATTGGAAGGAAAATAATAATAGTTGGTACTGGGATAAAGCGCCTATAGAAACACAAGCTTTATTGATTGAAGCCTTCGCTGAAATTAAAGGAGATATAAAAAAGGTTGATCAAATGAAACAATGGTTGATTAAAAATAAACAAACTAATCAGTGGTCTACAACTAAAGCAACCACAGAAGCTATTTATGCGTTATTAATGCATGGAAATGATTGGTTGGATGTTTCAGATAATACAGTAATTACAATAGGTAATGAAAAAATAAAAACAAGTAAACTCGAACCAATAATGAAAGAAGCTGGAACTGGGTATTTGAAAGTGAATTGGAATGAAAATGAAATAGTTCCAGAAATGGCTTCGGTTTCAATAAAAAACAAAAGTAATGTTACTGGATTTGGTGGGGTATATTGGCAATACTTTGAAGATTTAGATAAAATCACCTCTTCAGAAAATACGCCGTTACACATTAAAAAGAATGTATTTATCAAGAAAGTAACAGATAGGAGTGAAGAGTTAATTTCTGTAACTTCAGAAGTTCCTATAAAATTAGGAGATTTGATTACCATTCGTGTAGAGATAATATCTAAGGATGATATGGAATTTGTCCACCTTAAAGATTTGAGAGCGTCTGGATTAGAACCGATTGATGTACTATCAGAATATAAATGGCAAGATGGACTTGGCTATTATCAAAGTACAAAGGACGTCGCTACACATTTCTTTTTTGATGAACTACCAAAAGGCACTTATGTTTTTGAGTATAATTTAAGAGCTAGCAACATTGGTGATTTTTCAAATGGTATTACGACTATTCAAAGTATGTATGCACCAAAATTTGCCAATCACTCTAAAGGTATTAGAGTACAAATAGAAAAATAAAATTATATAAAAATAGAAAAAATCAAAAATCACAATCAAAAAGTTTTTTATTTATTACAGGATTCAAATAAAGCTAGTTTTAAGTTTGAAACTTAAATAGAATTATTAGCACCATCCTTAGAATAAGGTGCATTTAAAATATCGCAAGCTATTTTAAATAATATTATTGATAATCAAAGATTTATGACAAACGTAATTTCAAATTCGTAATTAATTATTCGAACCATTTAGCTTTAAGCCTTCTAACATTCATTTCTGCAATATTTATTATTGAAATATGTTCGGGGCATTCTACTTCACACGCACCAGTGAAAGTACAACTTCCAAACCCTTCAAGTTCCATTTGTCGTGCCATCTTCAAAACCCTTGTGGAGGCTTCCTGATGTCCTTGAGGTAAACTATTTAGGTGATTAATTTTTGCGGAGGTAAATAGTGCAGCAGATGAGTTCTTACATGTAGCTACACAAGCACCACAACCAATACAAGCAGCGGCATCCATAGCTTTATCTGCAATAGATTTACTAATGAGTATGGCATTTGCTTCTGGCGCTGTACCAGTTTTTGCATTAATGTAACCACCTTGCTCTATAATTCTGTCTAACGAAGAACGATCAATAACTAGGTCTTTGATTACAGGGAAAGCTGTAGCTCTCCAAGGTTCAACAACAATAGTTTCACCATCTTTAAAACTTCGCATATGTAATTGGCATGTGGTCATGTTACTGTGAGGACCATGAGCCCTACCATTTATAAATAAACAACATTGGCCACAGATACCTTCTCGACAGTCATATTCAAATGCAATGGTTTTTTCATCTCGTTCAACTAGAAGTTCATTAAGATGATCTAAAGCTTCAAGAAAAGACATATCTTTTGTTAAGTCGTAAACTTCATAAGATTTAAAATCTCCTTTAGTTTTAGCGTTTTCTTGCCTCCAGATTTTGAATGTTACTTTCATGCGTTTTGTTTAGTTGTAGAGGAAGTATTAGAGTTTCCAAAATTTTATAACGTTCATTTGTAACTTCGAACAGAGGGCTTGACATATTCAAATTCCAATTGCTCTTTATGGAGTTTAAAGTTTCCATTATTATACTCCCAAGCAGACACGTACGAAAATCTATGATCAACACGCATGGCTTCTCCATCTTTTGTTTGGTATTCTTCTCTAAAATGAGCACCACATGACTCCTCCCGTTGTAAAGCATCTGTACACATTAGAATGCCTAACTCAATGAAATCTGCTAATCGTAAAGCTTTTTCCAATTCAGTGTTCATTTCCTTATCACTACCAGTCACTTTAACATTTTTCCAAAAATCTCTCTTTAAATCTTTGATTTGAACAATAGCTTTTTCAAGTCCTTGTTTATTTCTGCTCATTGCACATTCTTGCCACATAATTTTACCTAATTCACGATGAAAATGATCAACAGTTTTGTTACCATTTATAGAAAGAAGCTTAGCAATTTGTTGTTCTATTTCTTTTTGTACATTATCAAATTCGGGATGTTCTAGAGTAGGACGCATTTCATTTAATGTATTCGCTAAATAGTTATTGATGGTATTTGGTAGAATGAAATACCCATCAATGCTTGCCTGTAGTAAAGAATTTGCTCCAAGACGGTTTGCGCCATGATCAGAAAAATTACATTCGCCAATGGCATATAGTCCTTGTATGGTAGTCATCAATTCATAATCTACCCAAAGACCTCCCATAGAGAAGTGTGCTGCAGGCGATATTTGCATAGGTTCTTGGTAGGCATCAACTCCAGTAATTTTCTTGTACATTTCAAAAAGATTACTGTATCTGTCTTTTATTGTGTGCATGCCAAATTGTTTAATGGCGTGTCTAAAATCTAAATAAACGGCATTTTTAAGTTGCCCAACGCCATACCCTTTATCAATACGCTCTTTTGCTGCTCTTGAGGCAATATCCCTTGGAGCAAGGTTTCCAAAATTAGGGTAACGACGTTCAAGATAATAGTCTCTTTCTTCTTCAGGAATATCATTTGTGTTTCGGTTGTCACCTTTCTTTTTTGGCACCCAAATCCTCCCATCATTTCTCAGCGACTCTGACATTAAGGTTAGTTTTGATTGTGCTTCACTGGTTTGAGGTAAGGCAGTAGGGTGTATTTGAGTAAAACTTGGTGCAGCAAAATAAGCCCCTCGTTTATGAGCCTTCCATATAGCACTGGCGTTGCAGCCAATCGCTAGGGTAGAAAGTCGGAACACTCTTGAATATCCTCCTGTAGCCAATACTACTGCATCGGCTACAAAACGTTTTAATTGCCCTGTTACCAAATTTCGTGCAATAATACCCTTAGCTTTTCCGTCAATAACAACCAGGTCTAGCATTTCATGGCGAGGAAATAGTTCCACTTTTTTAGCCTTTTTCATTTTATATAACTGCGAGTAAGCAGCCAACAAAAGTTGTTGTCCTGTCTGTCCCCGAGTATAGAATGTACGTTGCACTTGGACGCCTCCAAAACTACGATTTGCGAGTACGCCTCCATATTCACGGGCAAATGGGACACCTTGTTGTACAAAATGGTCAATGAGTGGAGCCGATAATTCTGCTAATCTGTATACATTAGCTTCACGAGATCTAAAATCTCCACCTTTTAAAGTGTCATAAAACATGCGCCATACACTATCACCATCGTGTTGGTAATTTTTTGCAGCATTAATTCCTCCTTGTGCAGCAATGGAATGTGCTCTGCGAGCAGAATCCTGATAGTAAAAGCATTTTACATGATATCCCAATTCGGCAAGTGTAGCAGCAGATCCAGCGCCTGACAACCCAGAGCCCACAACAATAATACTCAGCGCTTTCTTGTTAGCAGGATTTATTAATTTTGCTTTTATCTGGTAATTAAGCCATTTGTTCTCTATAGGTCCTTCTGGAATTTTTGAATCAAGCATGTTTCGGCTATTTAAAGAATAAAATAAATGGAATGATACCAAAGCCTACGGTCATAATGGTCGCATATATTAATGAGGTTTTGGCTAATATTCGTAATCCTTTTTTATGGTAAAAACCTAAAGTCATAAAAGCACTCTTTAGACCATGGTTAAGATGTAGCCCAAGTGGAATCATTAAAACCGTGTAAAACATTACGAAATAGATATTTTGAAAAAGACCATAGGTAACTTCATAGACATTCACATGCCCATTTGCATCTAAACCTATGTTTTCTCCAATACCTAGTTTAATACGAGCCCAGAAATTAGCCAAGTGTACTAAAATAAATAAAAGAATTATAACACCTAAAAGCCCCATGTTTTGTGATGCCCAACTACTGTTTTCTCTAAAATTGTTTATTGAGTAGTGTTGTGATTTGGCTTTTCTGTTTCTTAAAGTAATTAATAAAGCATAAACTACATGCAGGAGAATGGATAGATATAGAACATACGCTATTATTTTGATAAACAGACTTTCTCTTAGAGTTGTAGAATATGAGTTATAAAGATCTCTGGCAATGTCTTTGGGAAGTAATAAAATACAATTAGCAGATAAATGTACAATTAGGAAAATACAAAGAAATAAACCTGTGAGAGCGATAATGGATTTTTTGAAAAACATTGGTTATTTATCTTTTTTAAAACTATCTAGTACTATTTCGTTTCTTCGAATATTTGTTAGAAGCGACATTTGGAGGTAATTCAATTTTATTAGTCTCAGATTCAAAAGCAGACTGATTTGGAGCATTTTTTGTTGAACCACAACTAAAAATGGTAAATATTGAAACTATTAGAGGTATAATAAATAATTTTTTCATGTCTTAAAGATTTAATCATGTAGAAGATTAATCGTGTAGAATAAGCAATGGAACAGGACTGCTAAATGTTTGCTTTAAAGTAACACTTTCTCCAAATAAACGGTCGAAAAAATCTTTCTTACCACGAATTAAACACAGTAATTTAGAATCATTTTTCTTCAGATAATCGTTCAGGTCTGCATTGGTATTACCAGTTCCAAATGCATAAGTCACAGAAGGATTTAAGTCTTTAAGTTGGTTTAAGGTCTCTTGTATATCTGATGTTTGTTTTTCCGTGATATGTAGGACTTTAATCTTGCTTTTATGCATCTTAGCGATCTTGCGTAAAGGTTCAATTACAGTTGTATTAGATAATGGGTTATCACTAATAGCAAAAACAATTTCATCGAGTGAATTGTAATAGTAGAATCTAGGAACAACAATTACGGGAGCTTTTTTAGTTTTAGAAATAACACCACCTGCAATGCTTCCTATAAAAACTTCTTTTAAGCCACTAGCACCTTTGGTGCCCATAACAATATAGTCGTATTTTCCGCTATTTCCCAGTGAGGTAATAGCAGTAACGGTATCGTTCAGAACTATTTTGGTTTTCATAGCAATTTTTGGGAACTCTTTCTGAACCTTTTCAATGAGCTCATCCATACTACGTTGTGCATCTTTTTCTAATAGACCATCTATTGATTTCATAAGGAGAGCGGTTGATTTTATCCCATAAATATGTAAGATTGTAATCTCTACAGATGACGACCCAAATAGTTTAATAGCATAAGACAAAGCATTTAAGGATGTGTCTGAAAAATCGACAGGAACAAGAATTTTATTCATTTTTCAAAATATTTAATGTGAGTATATTCTTTGATGTGAAGCTTTTATTTACTTGTCTAAGATTATAAATACCCTTGCAGTTTTATTATCTAAAAAAACAGTACTTCATTTTCGCTTATTACAAACCTATAAACAAAATCTTTAGACAAACTTTAGAGAATAAGAAATGGCTAACTAAGATTAAATATTTTCTTAAATACAAGCATTTTGTAGTAGACTATATCTTAATTAATACTTCCTTAATTCATCAATAGTATTTGCTTGTTCTTAAGTTTTTCTAAAGAATCAAATAATAGTTTTATAACAAATTACTAGTTGTGTATGCTTCTAATCTAATATCGAAAGAATTATTAATTAGCATTAAATACAAAATCTTTTGATTTATGGTTTTTAATGAAATATGCTATAGTTAAACTGATTCTTAAAAATCAAAGTATGAGATTAAGAAATAATAAAATTTAAACAGATGAAACTATTAGAAAATATTTTATTGGCAGATGATTTTAGCAAATCTTCTGATAATGTTTTACAAACTGCAATTGAACTTGCAAAAGTAATGCAATCGAAGATTACCCCTATTCATATACTCCCTGACGATATTGTTAATGAAAAGGTAAAGACATTGCTAAACGAAACGGCATTAGTGAAGCTAAACGAGACCATGAAAATTATAGAAAACGCTGGTGTAGAGGTTGGAGAACCAATACTTGAATTTGGCTCAATTAGCGATAGTGTTGTCCGATCTGCAATCGATGTTAAAACTAATCTCATTTTAATTGGTTCTGGAGAAGGGCAAAGAGGAAATAAATTTCAATTAGGAACTACAGCTGAACGGATCATTCAAAAAAGTGAAAAACCTGTTTTCGTAGTAAAAGAAGGTATACTTCTTAATGTTCAAAACATTCTTTGTCCAGTTGATTTTTCTGAATCATCAAAACGTGCTCTTAAAAATGCCATTACAATGGCTCGTAGGTTTAGGGCAGAATTAACTATTCTTGGTGTTTGCGAATTACAAGGATCTACTTGGTTTGCGTCAGAAACAGAAAGAGCTGAAGAAAACTATATCAGGTGTGCCCAACACAAAGCTCAATTCAATGCGTTTCTGGAAGAGTTCAATCTAACAGAACTGAATTGGTCTAAAGAAACTCCAAAAGGAAATCCAGCTGAAGAGATACTTAGCGCAATTTCAAGAAAAATGGTAGACTTACTTGTAATGGGCACAGCAGGAAGAACAGGTTTGAACCGTTTAATTATGGGTAGCGTTACCGAAAAAGTAGTAAGAGAAGTACCATGCTCGTTTTTAACTCTAAAATCCGAAGATGTTATCAGTTTGCAACTCGAAAATGATATCAAAGATATTGAAATGTTATACAAAACAGGAACTCAACTTATGGAAGACGGATTTTATGAAGACTCTATAGAACAGTTTAAGTCTTGCCTGAGCATAAGCAATATGCATGTGCCAGCTTATTTTGCAATAGCCAAAGTGTACGATAAAACCAACGAACCTGAAAAAGCAAAACGATACAGGAATAATGGTAGGGAAATAAAAGATAGAATCTGGTATTCAAAAATTGAAGAAGAAGTTCGAAAATTGAGAGGTAGTTAAATAATAACACTTAAGAAATTCAAATCACTTGGAAAAAGCAAAAGGAAAAGTCGTTAGTGTTAACGAATCCTTGGTAGGTGCAGAAAACACTCAAGGAGCTATAATGAATGGTGAAGTAGCTTACATTATCTTAGAAGATGGTAAACGCTTAAAAGCTGAAGTTATTGATGTTAAGCCTGGTAAATTAGTGTATTTACAAGTCTTTGAAGATACCTCATGGATGAAAGTCGGTGACATTGTAGAATTCACTGGGCTTCCTTTAGCCGTAAAATTAGGTCCTGGTATTTTAGGTACTGTAACCGATGGGCTTCAAAACCCTTTGTATAAACTGGCAGAGAAAGAGTGGTTTTTAGAGCGAGGAATGGTAGTAGAGCCTTTAGACACTAATGTAAAATGGCATTTTACACCCCAAATAAAAAAGGGTGATGTCGTTAGCGGAAGTTCTATTCTAGGTACAGTACCCGAAAAAATGTTTCAACATAAAATTTTTGTGCCATTTTCTGTTCAAGGGGATTATACAGTTGAACATATTGTGGCAGAAGGTGATTACACCATAAAAGATACCATTAGCACTATTAAAGATAGTTTAGGTAATACTATGGATTTAACTATGGCATTTGATTGGCCTGTTAAAAAACCGATGCCCTTTCACGAGCGTTCAGTGCCTACGGAAACACTTCCTACAGGAATGCGGATTTTAGATGCACTTTTTCCAATAGCTTATGGTGGTACGGCTTGTAGCCCTGGACCATTTGGAGCAGGAAAAACAGTACTTCAACATAGTATAGCTAAACACTCAAGAGCAGATGTGGTAATTATAGCAGCATGTGGCGAACGTGCAGGTGAGGCTGTTGAGGTTTTTAAGGATTTCCCAGAACTTATTGACCCAAGAACAGGAAAATCTTTAATGGACAGAACTTATATTGTTGGTAACACCTCATCAATGCCTGTTGCTGCTCGTGAAGCATCTGTTTATATGGCAACTGCAGTAGGAGAGTACTATCGTAAACAAGGGCTAGATGTGTTAATTCTTGCAGACTCTACGTCGCGTTGGGCACAAGCACTTAGAGAGACTTCTGGTAGAAAAGAAGAGATCCCAGGCCCAGAGGCTTTTCCGATGTATATTTCAACATTGATTTCTGCTTTTTATGATCGGGCTGGTGTGGAAATTCTACCTGATGGTTCCAAGAGCTCGTTGAGTATTATTGGTACAGTATCACCAGCTGGTGGAAATTTTGATGAACCCGTAACTCAAGCTACTTTACTAAGTACAGGAGCCTTTTTAGGATTGTCACGAGAACTATCTGATGCCCGAAAATATCCTGCCATAGACCGTATTGATAGTAACTCAAAATATTCATCACTCATTTCAGATGGCGAAGTACGTTTTTTAAAAGATTTACTTCGAGAAGGAAAGACCATTGCATCCAATTTAGTATTGATGGGTGAACGCGGCATCACCAATGAAGCTTATACCACATACCAAAAATCCGAATTATTGGATGCTGTGTTTTTACAGCAAAACAGTTTTCAAGATGTAGATGGTGTTACAAACCCTGAACGATTGCGTTTAATGTTCAATATGGTTAAGAAGATTATTGATACATCTGTTCATATTGAAACTAAAGAAGATATCAGGTCGCATTTCAATTTTCTTCGTCAAGCTTTTATTGACTGGAATTACATGAAAATGGATGACTCAAATTTCGATAACCAAAAATCTAAAATCTTAAATCTGGTTAAACAAAAAGCACATGTTAAAGAAAACGTATGAGAATATAGATAGTATTGGTAGAGCCATTCTTACCATTCAAGCTAAAGATGTGCACAATAAGGAGTTGGCTGAAGTCATTTACCCTGATGGTAGAAAGGCATTTGCTCAGGTCATTGCTCTCAATGGTTCTAAAGTTACGTTACAGTTGTTTGCTGGTGGTTTTGGTGTATCAACGAACTGTAAAGTACGCTTCTTGGGAAATCCAGTTCAGGTTGGTTTTTCAGATGAGATGTTAGGTCGTGTGTATGCTGGTAATGGACAGCCTATAGATGGTGGGCCTCAATTAGTATCAGACATGACACGTGTTGCAGGACCATCAATAAATCCAGTAAAACGACTCATTCCTAAGAATATGATTCGTACAGGTGTACCCATGATTGATGTATTTAATACGCTAGTACGCTCACAAAAAATCCCAATTTTTGCTAGGGCAGGCGAGCCGTATAACAGGCTGCTTGCCAATGTTGCTACACAAACCGATGCAGATGTTATCATTATTGGTGGTGTAGGGTTAAAGTATGATGAGTACCATTATTTTAAGGAACGTATTGAAGAAGCGGGGAGTAAGAGCAAAACTATTATGTTCATCCACACGCATAGAGATTCTATCGTTGAAGGTTTAATGGTGCCAGATTTGGCATTAGCAGTAGGTGAACGTTTTGCATTACAAGGTAAAAATGTGTTTGTGCTACTATCAGATATGACACAATGGTCGGATTATCTGAGACAAGTTGCTAATGCACAAGACCAAATTCCTGCCAATCAAGGATATCCAGGTGATTTGTACTCACAATTAGCGAGTCGTTACGAAAAGGCTGCCGATATTGATGGTGCGGGTAGTTTAACTATTTTGGGTGTAACCACTATGGACGACGTAACGCATCCAGTACCAGATAACACAGGATATATTACTGAGGGACAATTTTTTATGAAAGATGGTTATCTAGAATTGTTTGGGTCGCTAAGTCGATTAAAACAACAGGTTAATGATAAAACGCGTGATGACCACAGAAGTATTATGAATGCCATGGCACGCTTATTTTCTGAAGCTGAAGAACGTGTAAAAGCACAAAAATTTGGCTCGGTTAAGGACGAATATTCTTTACGCTTGCTAGATTATCGTAAAACGTTTCAAAAGGAATTGATGGATCCGTTCCGCTATCTAGAATTAGAAGATGCTTTGGATTTATGCTGGGATATTTTAGCTAATCATTTCAAAAAAGAAGAAGTTGTATTATCGTCAGAACTTGTAAATATGTATTGGCCAGAAAACCAAAAATTTAAGATTTTAAAAAACAGTACGAATGAGTAATAACACCTTAGATGAGTTAATTGCCAAGGTTAAATCTGAAGCCATTGATAGTGCAGAAAAAGAATCGCAGCAAATTATTAATGATGCTAAACAAAAGGCGGAGCAATTATTAAAAAATACAGAAGAAGAGAGGCTACAAATTTTAAATGAAGCTAAAAAAGAAGCTGATGCTACACTTGATAAAGGTAAAATTGCTCTGAAACAGGCCGCACGAGATGTTCATATTTCTGTTAAGAACGATTTACTCAAGCTATTTAAAGCTGTATTAGAGGCTGAAGTAGAAACTGCATTTACGCCAGAGCTCTATACCTTAGTAATTACCAAGATTATAGATACTATAGGTAATAATGTAGACATTGTGCTTCCTGCAAATGTTGAAGACCAAATGGTAGATGCTATTCGACAAAAAGTGGCGGATTCAAAGCGTAATTTTAAAATACTAAAAAGAGAGCAATTATTCTCAGGTCTGTCAGTTACTAAAATAGATGAAGGCTGGAGCTATCAGATTACAGCAGAAGAAGTGTCAGAGCTATTAAGTCACCACTTGAGCCAAAAGTGGGTGGAAATTTTAAAGGGAAAATAGAATGCTTGCAGGAAACCTAGAATATGTAATAAGTAGTCTTCCGAATCTATCTTTTAATGATTCGGAGGCATTGCAGCATGAGGTATCCTCAATATTCCATAAATATGCTTTAGTTACTGAAGCTTCAAGTGATTTAATTTCAATTCTAAATACAGAAACAAAGAAATTCTTGTCCTCTCGTGAGTTTGAACACTTTCAACAAATTCAGTTAAAAACCATTCATTTAGCAAAGTTTCAGAATTCTAAAAATGCAGTAATAGCTGAATTTTCAAATTTTATGTTTCAACTGAAACAAGAACTACGAACATACAGAATAGCTAAAAAATCCGATAAAACTATAAGCAAGATAAACTACGAAATTATAGAGGTCTTGTATGAAAACCCTTTGGAAGCTGAACAGCAGTTACTGGAACTACAGTGGCAAAAGTTAGAAGCATTATCTATTGGTCATTATTCTGATTTTTCCTCTCTAATTCTTTATAAGTTTAAATTAGAGTTATTATTACGTTGGTGGTGTTTTGATACCGAAATAGGTTTTGAAATTTTTCAACAAACCTTAAATGTAGAATGATATGGCGGATAAGATTCTAATGAATAAAAACACATTGACGACCTTAAAGAATGAACTTAAAGGTTACCATACAGCCTTACCTGTTTTTGAAATGAAAGAACAGCAATTAAAGGAAGTGATTCAAGTTATAGAGACTGCCGTAGACCGATTAGAAGGTGCTATAGCCAAAACTAATAAAGATACCAAAACTTGGGCTGCAGTTATGGCAGAGGACACTATCAATTTATCTCATTTTGTATTAGTAAATGAACTCAAAACTAAAACAAAAGAAATCGCTGGTGTTATCATTGAACAGTTTGTAGATCTCAGTTTTGAAGAACAAGACATTGATTATCTCACCACACCACTTTGGGTTGATGCTGCTATCGAAGCCATCAAAGACCAAAAGACCAATCAGTTGATGCTACAATTGGAATTAAAAAATTTGGAAAGTGTTAAAGAAGAATTGGCAGAGGCACGACGAATGAAAAATGCACTGAAAGAAGTCTTTATCCCAGAAACCAAGAATAATATCCGAAAGATTGAGATTTATTTGGGAGATGTAGAACGCTTGGCAATAGGCTGTGCCAAATTGGTAAAAAAGAAAAAACAAGTAAAAAGTGAAGTAGTATGATTGTGCGGATGAAAGAAATACTGCTTTTTACCAGTGCTCTTACTGTGGATGCTGCCATACAGAAGCTTGGTGAACTTGGTGTTATAGATATTAAGGAAATCAGTAAACCGTCGGGTGAAGTTCTGGAACGTTGTTTAAGTGACATTGAAGACACTAAAAGAGCGATTTCAATTTTAGAAAGCCATAATATAACTAAAGATACACCTTCAATTAATGGTTTGTATACTAATGGTAAAGACCCTAAACGCATTGTTGGGAGATTGTTGAAATCTAAAATCATTAGTCAAAATATTCAAAAAGCACTAGAAGAATTAGATGGACAATTAGAATTTTATAAGACTTGGGGAGAAAATTTCAATAAAAATGACCTTAAACATATAGAACGGAAAGGAATTTATGTACCATTATATTGTATAGATAAATCGTTGGTCAAGACCCTTTCAAAAGATAATACCATAATAACATTTCCTGAAAAAGAAGGGAAAGTACCAGTTGCTTTATTTTCACAGAGCGTTTCTGATAAGCTAGACTTTAAGGAAGAAGTAATTCCTGAATTATCTTATATAGTATTGGAAGAAATTAGAAAACGAAAAGAGCGACAGCTAGCTCAGGTTAATGTGTTTTTAAATAATCAAAAAGAGCACCAATCGGTTTTAGAAAGTTATCTTAAGGTATTGGAAGATCGTTTGAATTCTGAAACAGCGCTTGAAGGTATGGGAGATATTGAAGGTAAGGTAAAATATCTAAAAGGTTATTTGCCTAAAGATGCTGTAGGTGGCTTTTCAGCCACCGCTAAAGCACAACATTGGGGTTATTCAATTTCTGAGCCAAATAATGTTGATGAAGTGCCTGTATATATCAAAAATCCAAGGTGGATTAACATCATCAAGCCCATGATGAAGTTTATAGATATTGTTCCAGGATATAAGGAAATAGATGTATCTATATACTTTCTCATTGCCTTTGCATTGTTTTTTGCTATGTTGGTTGGAGATGCTGGTTATGGTCTTATTTTTTTAATGCTAACCATTTTATTCAGAAAAAAAATGGCATCAAAGCTACGCACACTTATTTATGTGCTTAGCAGTTCTACTATAGTTTGGGGTATATTGAGTGGTACGTATTTTGGTGCTGAACAAATTGCACAACTACCACTCCTTAAGAACTTGGTCATTCCAAATATTGCAAGCTTTGGCGTAGACAATATTTCATTTATGATGCACTTATCGTTTCTTATAGGTGCAATTCACCTTACCGTAGCACATGGTATTCGAGTGGTTCAATTTATAAACTCAATCAAAGCATTAAGTGAAGTTGGGTGGATATGCCTCATTTGGGGTTTATTTTTTATTACAGAACAGCTCGTTTTAGGAAATCCTGCACCAAATTGGTACAACTGGTTATTTATAGTTGGTGCTGCCTTTGTTATTTTATTTTCTAATGAAAGTACAAATTTCTTAAAGAGTATGGGCGCATCTGTTGCCAATTTACCCTTGAGTTTAATCAGTGGGTTTTCAGATATTGTTTCGTATGTACGATTGTTTGCTGTAGGAATGGCAACTGCTGCTGTAGCTTCTAGTTTTAACAATATGGCATTGCCAGATGGTGTTGTAGGTATGGGGATTTTAGATTTGGTGATGGCAGCTATAGCTTTACTTTTAGGACATACTTTAAATATAGCATTGGCTCTAATGGCAGTAATGGTTCACGGTATACGATTAAATATGCTTGAATTTGCAGGGCATTTAGGTGTACAATTTTCAGGCGAAGCCTATAAGCCATTCAAATTAATGGTTTCTGAAAACAATTTTAAAGAATAGTAAAAAGAATATAATAATAAAAACAAGAACATTTCAAAAACAATATAACTATGGGATTTTTAGCATTTATTGAAACAACAGTACAAGGTTTGGGAGATATGGGAATGTCTTTGAGTATTGCCGCTATTGGTTCTGCAATAGGAACAGGAATTGCAGGAATGGCCGCCATTGGTGCCTGGAAAAAAATGATAACTAGCGGACAGAAAGCAGCAACCGCACTACTTATTTTTGTTGGAGCACCCCTATCTCAAGTTATATATGGTATGATACTTAAAAATGCCATTGCTGATGCTAATCTTAGTCCAGATTCCTATGTATGGCAAATAATCATTGGTCTTTTTGCTGGTGCTGCTATGGCAGGTTCAGCCATTTTTCAAGGGAAAGCTGGGGCAAGAGCTTGTGATGCCATTGCTTCTGGTGCTAACGATACAGCCAAATATATCATGATTATTGGCGTGGTAGAAACCGTTGCCCTTTTTGTGATGATATTTACAATGACTGGGTTACCAATAGTTCAATAAAAAATGATGCCATGTTTTTTGATCCTACATAGAATTAAGGAAGTGACTTGATAAAAGTCATAGTTTAATAGCTGTTTTCTGTAAAACTTTGTAAAACTAAATAGTATTATGAAAATACTGGTTATAGAAGATAACGTAGAACTACTTAAAGATATCAAGAACTTTTTAGAAGATCAAGGTAACATCTGCGAGATTGCTTCAGACTACCAATCGGCTTTAATGAAGGCTGTTATCTTTCCTTATGATATTTTAGTTGTTGATATTATGTTACCCGACGGAACGGGACTTGATATAATTAAGGAAGTTAAGAAAGAGAATATTGATGTAGGCATAATTATCATTTCCGCTAAAAATGCCGTTGGAGATAAAGTGAACGGATTAGAAATAGGAGCTGATGATTATTTGACTAAACCGTTTTATCTTGCAGAACTTAACGCTAGAATTAAGGCACTTTACAGAAGGAAAGCTTATAAAGGTAGCAAAGAAATAATCTTTAATGAAATTAAAATAAGACCAGAAAATCATGAAATTTTTGTAAACGATCGTTTGATGAGCCTCACCAAAAAAGAGTTTGACATCATTCATTTTTTTGTAGCGAACAGAAACAGATTATTAACAAAAGAAGCTATCGCCGAACATCTTTGGGGTGACCATATCGAAATGGCTGATTCTTTTAATTTTATTTATACACATTTGGCTAATTTGAGAAAAAAAATAACCAAGTTTGGAGGGAAAGACTATATTAAGTCTATTTACAGTGTAGGATATAAATTCAGTGACTAAAATGAATTTAGTAAACAGAACCAATAAGTACTACTTAATATTTTTCATATTTCTTTTTCCACTCATGGTTGCGGTAGATTATTACCTCATCAAGTATGTTGTAAACAAGGAGGTAGATGAGATATTGATACACGAAAGTGAACGTATTACTTTTAGTTTAAATGAAAATGGAGAACTCCCATCTTCTAGCTATTTATTGTCCATAACTCCCATTGATAAGGACTTTCCTGTTTTAAATAATAAATCGAGAGACACGCTGATTTATCAAGCCTATAAAGATAAACTAGTACCGCATCGTACTTATGATTTTGGGGCTAAAATAAATTCGAAAAAAGTAAAGATATCGTTAAAGCATGCTCTTTTAGAGATGAATAAATTGATTATATGGCTTTTTGTTACAACTACATTGATTATTTTATTACTTGTAGTGGGACTGTTTCTTATCAATCAAGGCATATATAAATGGGCTTGGAAACCTTTTTTTGAAAACTTATCAAAACTTACTAATTACGACGTTACTAAAAAAAGCCCAGTGCAACTTGAAAATTCCAGTATTGCTGAATTTCAAGAGCTTAATCAAATTGTTACAGTTTTAATGGATCAAGTGAGGAAAGATTTTCAGAACCTTAAAGAATTCAACGAGAATATTTCTCATGAAATCCAAACCCCTCTTGCCATTATACGCAACAAAATGGTGCTTCTTCTAGAAAGTCAAAATCTTAATAAAAAAGAACTTCAATGGGTACAGACCGTTTATCAAGAAGCCAATAAGCTATCAAAAATTGGGAAGTCTTTGACCTTGATTTCTAGAATAGAAAATCAAGAATTTACGAGATTGGATAATGTTGATGTTCGAGCTGTTGTAGAAAATATTGTTAGTAATATGGAAGAAATGATTGCATTCAAAGATCTCAAAATGGATGTTAAATTAAATCCCGTTACGATGAAATGTGATCTCATTTTGATAAACATCCTCTTAACTAACTTAATTAAAAATGCTATACAACATAACCATGAAAGAGGCTCTATTAAAATCTTGTTGAATGAAAAGAAATTCGAAATTGTAAACACAGGTAAGGTTTCTAAAGTAGAAACTGCACAGTTATTTAATCGCTTCCAAAGAGGAGATAAAACAAAAGAATCATTAGGGTTAGGTTTAGCTATCAATAAAAAAATATGTGAACTTTATGGATTTCAACTTGACTATGGCTATCATGACGAAAAGCATAAACTTTCTTTGGGTTTTAACAAATAAGGTTCTGCTTTGTGATGTTTAATTTAACTTTGATTTGAATTAAAGGTTATAAGTGAAACTTGTTTTAATATTGAAATTATTGGTTCTGTATTTGTGCCTTTCTTACCAAAATAGCAGTTTTAACTAAATAATTACTTTCTATATCAAAAATAGGTTAACAAAATAAAAGTAACCGAATACCTCAATTACCATAGGATGCTATTGGTTAAGAATTGCTTTAGAAGCATTTAAGATTAGCTTCAATATTGCTAAAGAATAATCTTAGAATGCACTTATACATTCGTTTTAAAATCGAATGTTATGAGTTATATAAGAATAATTACTTTAGTTATAAGTGTATTTACTTTTCCTGCTTTAAATAGTCAAATAATTTTATTAGATAAAAAACACTTAAAAAAAGAGAAAAGCTTATTGCAAAAAAGTATTTTACCTGTAAGCATTATAATAAGTGGAGCGGCATTAAGTAAGAGTTTTTTTGAAAAAAACCTACAAAAGGATATTAGAAAATTTGCAGGTAATAATTTTCACTCATCAATAGAAGACTACACGCGTTACGCACCTATTATTGAATTGTACGCAGCAGATATTCTTAATATAAAAGCTAAGAATCACTGGTTTGATCAAACAAAAAATTTAACCATGTCTATCTTAATAACAGATTTTATAAC
The DNA here is from genome assembly GCF_004791695.1 of Flavivirga rizhaonensis. Classification (GTDB taxonomy): domain Bacteria; phylum Bacteroidota; class Bacteroidia; order Flavobacteriales; family Flavobacteriaceae; genus Flavivirga; species Flavivirga rizhaonensis. Next base: position 457,738 of record NZ_SRSO01000001.1, read on the forward strand.
TTATAAATTAAAAAGAGGAATAAAAAAGGAAAGACCAGGCAGTACTATAACACATCCTTCATACGAATCTTTTCCTTCTGGGCATACATCTTTTGCTTTTGCAAATGCTTCAGTACTATATCAGGAATTTAAAGACTCTAATAAAATCTTGGCATATAGTGGCTATGCCTTTGCTATAACAACAGGTTCTTTTAGAATGCTTAATAATGCACATTATCTTTCTGATGTGTTAGTAGGAGCTGGAATTGCAATTTTGGTCACAGAACTTATATATCATTTTGAGCCTATTAAGTGGAATCCTTTTAAAAAGAAGGAAAATATTACCTTTGTACCAAAAATAGGAAGAGACGATTTTGGTAAAGAAAACTATGGCTTATATTTTAATATTCGTTTTTAAATTTGGGTTAAACTAATCTTCAGCCCCATTTATATATTCTTTAACAACATGACCTTCTTTGTCATAGAGACCTTCAATTTCTGTTCTAACTCAATTTCGTAAAATTCTCGTTCATTTGGCTCGATAAACTCCACTTCATTAACATCATATTTATCATAGCAAGTTTGCAAATTTTTCAGAATAATTAGAGGTAGATTGTTCCTGTCAATTTCATGTTCAGTTTCTATCCAACTTCCTTGTTCATCAAAGGTTGATGAATATTTTTGGTAATTTTTATTAAAGTCAACTTCCCATATACCATTTTCATATGCCCATTTTAGATTTTTTGCTTCAGAAAACTTTGTTGCAAAAGCTTTTTTTACTAGTTCTGGTATATCTTTTTGTTTTTGACAACAAAATAGCAAACTAAGAATAATAAAAAGTATATAATTTTTCACACATTAAATTTTATCAAACCTAATCACTAATTCTAAAATTACTTTTAAGTAAATCTAAAACCATAAAAGTTTCATTAAATTTAGGCATAAGTTTATATTTAGAAACTTATAAATATTAATGAAAAACATTTTAATTATTATAGTATTGTTAATACGTTCGGCTTCCATGGCGCAAGGAAGTATGATACAAGGTCGGGTTATTGATGATAACGGAATTAACATTTCTGGAGCTATAGTGGTTATAGAAAGTATTAATAGGCAAACTTCAACAGACATTCAAGGAAACTTTTTTCTTTTAGATTTACATGAGGGAAACTATATACTAAAAATCTATTATTCAGGATATAAAACACTAGAAAAAGAAATAAAGCTTGAAGAGAATCATAGAAATATTGAAATTTTCACATTAACTACAAATAGTGTTTTGTTGGAAGATGTAGTTTTAAATGTTTATTTAAATGATAATCGTTTAAGAGACATTAATTCACAAAAGAATAAAGCGAATATCACAAATGTTGTATCAATAGACCAAACAGGTAAATTTCCTGATGCGAATATAGGAGATGCTTTAAAAAGAATTTCGGGAATTAGCATGCAGGTAAAAGAGGGAGAAGCACAGGACATAATAATAAGAGGACTCGCACCCGAGCTAAATTCTGTTACTATAAATGGTAGTAGAGCTCCTTCTACAAATGGTGATAATAGAAGTGTTCAATTAGATGTTATTCCTACAGATATGATTGAGTCTATAGAAGTGACTAAAGCTCTTACGCCCGATATGGAAGCTGATGCATTGGGCGGATCTGTAAATTTAATTACCAGAACGGCACCACAAGGATTTAGGCTTTCTACGACATTAGGCTCAGGAATTAATTTAATTTCTAACAAACGTATTTGGAATACTAATTTCTTAATAGGTAACCGATCTAAAAATAAAAAATTTGGTTGGATGATTTCGGCTACTGTGAATGATAATGATTATGGATCGCATAGTATTGAAGCTGAATGGAGCAATATTTTTGAGTATAATACCGGAAGTACAAATATGCAGGGCGAAGCAATTATAGAAGAAGTAGATGTTTCCCCATATACAAATACACTATTAGAACAAACATTTTTTTTACAAAGAGTTCGCCGTAGTCTTGCTGCAAACTTTGAGTATATGTTTAATAATAACCACACCATATTTTTAAAGTCTTTTTTAAATTGGAGAGATGACAGAGAAAATAGGTTTGTCTTTGAGAGCGAAATATTGAATCCAATTGATATAGCACAGGAAAATTTTACTTTAAACGGAACCAATCTTATAGATTTTCCAGTTGAAATTAGCAGGCAAACCATTGGAGGAGCAAATAGTAGTAGTAGCAAAAATGGGCGTTTAGAAGTTAAAAGACTGCAAAACTTTAGTATAGGAGGGACTCATTTATTTAAAAATGTAAAAACAGATTGGTTAGCTTCATTTGCTGATGCTTCAGAAAAAGTTAACGAACGATTAGCTGAATATAAATCTGAATACAATGTATTTAACGATATTTCAAATACTCGATTTCCTTTTTTAAGACCACTGGACTTAGATGATGCAAATAATTTATCAAATTTTGAATTTGAAGAAATAGTAGAAGAAGTACTATTTAATGAAGAAGAGGACTTTAATTTCTTGATCAATACTGAAATACCATCAAATATATTGGGGTTTAATAATGGTACCATAAAATTTGGTCTTAAAAATAGATTTAAGTATAAAGCAAGAAATAATGATTTTACGTTTTTTAATTTTGAAGACGAATACCCAACCTTAGGCGATGTTCCTGTAACGAATTATTCAGATCCCGATTTTTTAGTTGGTGAAAAATATAAATCTGGCTTTTTTACAGATAAGAAGTGGTTGAGTGGTTTGAATTTGATTAATGGTGAAACCATAGGAGAAGAGTTTTTAAGACAACATTATTCGATTAAAGAAAATGTCTTTGCCAGTTATATGATGCTTAATGAAAAAATAAAAGATAAACTACATGTGGTTGCTGGAGTTAGGTTGGAACATACAAATATTAAAGCGAAAGCAAATAATATTGAGAATCCAGATAACTTTAATAGGATTACTAATGAGAAATCGTACACAAACATATTGCCTGGAATTCATTTAAAATATAATTTTTATAAACAATCAATTATAAAATTTGCTTGGACTAATACTTTGGCAAGGCCTAATTATGTCGATTTAGTTCCAACATTAGAGATTGTGTTGGCAGATGAAGAAATTATACTTGGTAACCCAGCTTTAGATGCAACGACCTCTATGAATTTTGATATTTCGGTAGAACATTATTTTAAATCTTTTGGAATTATTTCTGCAGGTCTTTTTTACAAAAATATTAAGGGTTTTATCTATACTTTTAAAAGTGAAACCACAGATGATAGATTTGGTGCAGGAACCAGTGGGTTTACAACATTTAAGCCACTTAATGGTGATAGCGCATCTCTTTTTGGTACAGAAATTGCTTTTCAAAAAGGACTTTCTTTTTTGCCTGGATTTGCCAAAAACTTTAATGTCAATATTAATTATACTTACATAGATTCTAATGCAAATGGAATAAGAAATTCCAAAGGGGAGGAGCGAGATGATTTAAACCTTCCTAATACTGCCAGACATACTTTAAATACAGCTTTAGGTTATGATGATAAGAATTTAAGTACCCGATTAGCTTTAAACTTTTCTGACAGATATATTGAAAATATAGGAGGCAATAGCTTTGAAGATATTTATTATGACAAACAACTATTTTTAGATTTTAACATAAATTATGTATTAAAAAAACATTTAAGCATTTATGTTGCAGTAAATAATATAACAAATCAACCGCTTCGATTATATCAGGGGACATCCGCAAGAACAGCACAAGCTGAGTATTATGATAGAAGGTTTGCTTTTGGGTTAAAATATGACCTCTTTAAAAAACAAAAATAATTTATTGATGAGAATAGATACTTTTGTATTTATTAGACTGTATTTTTTTTAACTTAGTTTTTTGCTCATTTTTTAATGTAAGTGTGTCACGGTGCGAAATAAGTATTAAAAAAGGAGTTCTTATTTGCAATGCTTCATTGAATTGATTTGAAGTCATTAATTTAATTTTACCATTTGAATAAAATCCGCTAGAATAACTTTTCTTATGCAAATGATAAATTGGAATACCTTCAATGGTTTTATTTTTCAACAAATATTTGTCGGTTTTACTATAAAACTCTAGACTTTTATTCTGAAGAGAGATAGAAAATAAAATAACTGCAATTACTGGTATCATTAAACTGGTTATTAAATAAGTTTTTTGCCATTTTATGGATCTCCACCAGAAAACAATCAACAATGCTAACGGGATCATAACAGGCATAATGTATGGATGGATTAAACTTTTGGAAAGGGTAAAGAAAAAGGGTGTCCATAAGAGCCATAAAATGAGGAACAATAACCATTTGTTTGTTTTTAGATTAAGTCGCACATTCCATACTTTTTTAATAACTAAGGTAATCCACGGAAGTGTAAATAAAATAAGGAATACCCAAATCATACCTATAGGTTGAGATTTTGGAAAACCGTATTTATCACCGCTCCAGCTAGAATCTAAAAAACGTTTAAAGTGCTCTCCCACTATGAAATAGTCCCAAAAACCAGGAGTAGCTTTTTCTGCAAGATAATACCAGGGAACACTTATTATGCCTATAATAAGTATTCCTATTAACCAAGGCATTTTAGTTATTACTTTTATATGATCTTTAAAAAACAACAGCCAGAGAAACAGTGGAGGCAAAGTTAAAATTATGATGATAGGACCTTTTGCCAGTAGTCCTAATCCTATTCCTATAAAGAATAAATAATTCCAAGCAGTTCTTTTTTCAGTGTTACTACTTTCCCAAAAAGAAAGCATAGTTAGCACAATGCAAAAACAAAGTGACATGTCTGTAGAGACAACACCAGTGTGTAATAAAAACTCAGGAATAGTTAATAGAATAAAGGCAGGTAAAAAGAAAGGTAGCCCTTGCTGCCTAGAATATTTACCAATCACAAAAAATATTAAAATGGCAAATATTAAAGAAGGTAACCTGACCGCAAATTCTGTTACCCCAAAAAGATTTATACTAAAAGCAGATAGCCAGGTTGATAGAGGCGGTTTAGCCCAAAAAGGAATGTTATAATCGATTTGTAACGTTACCCAATGATTAGTCTCGGACATTATTCGGGCAATCTCGGCATATCGAGCCTCGGTTTTATCCATTAGAGGAAGAGCAGTATTTATAAAAACCCTTATTATTAATAAAACCAATATGCTTAACAAATAAAATATAGGCTTGTTTAAAGCATGCTTTGAAGAACTGCCTTCCATGAGGTTTTTGTTTGTGTTTTATACTTTTTTGAGATTAATATAAGGTCGTACCAAAGTGTAAAGAAATAAGATATCTTGACTTTAGAATTGCTAGTGTCTATCCATGACTCTAAAGGGATTTCTTTTACAGTGTGTTTAATACTATTTTTGCCTATTAGCTGAATTAAACGATGAAATAGCTCAACATCAAATAACCATTTTGAAAGAAATCTTTCTTTAAACAATTGCCTGGCTAAATCTGCTCTAAATACCTTACAACCACACTGTGAGTCATAAATAGAAAGTTCTAATTGCATAGAAATTAAGGTAGCAATAAGCCGTCCAATAAAAAACCTAAACAACTTTCTATTAATAATATTATCTATTTTAGATATTCTTGACCCAAAAACAAATAAAACCTTGGTGTCTATAAGTTTACTTAATTTTAAGCATTCATCTAAAGTTGTCGATAAATCCGCATCCAAATAAGCAATTTTACTAAACCTTAAGTGCTTTTCTGCAAATAGAAACCCCGAACGAACTGCTGCTGCCTTCCCTCTATTTGTTTTTAAGTTATTAATAAAAACATGGTTAGTAGCTCCCGCTTTTATTTTTTGAAGTACTTTAAGTGTATTATCGCGAGAGCCATCATTAGAAAAAACAATAGCTACATTATTATTCTCCTGTAAGAAAGAATGGAATACCTCCGTTTGTAGCCTTCCAAATTCATTATAACAAGGAATAACTAGTAACAAAGAAAAATTTGTATGATTATAATGATTCATAAAATAGTTAAACGGCTAGTTTTTTTACTGGATTTAAACTATTTTTTATTTTTTTAATAATATCTTCTGTTGATTCAATGTTTGTATTGACAGCAGTACTATTATTACTATAAGGATAGTATCTTTTTATATCAGAAACAGAGAACAAACCAATGGTTGTGGTTTGTGATGCAGATGCTAAATGCATAATACCGCTATCTGCACCAATAAAAATTTCTGTGTTAGCAATTACAGCAGCTATTTCTCGGATATCCTTACTGTAAAATGAAGGTGCCTTAAATTGAATCTGGGAGACATTTTCTACAGGTAAAATTTCAAGAATATTATATTCATTAAATTCGGCTTTTAATTTTTCATAAAAAGGAAGCCACCAAGATTCACTGTAGCACTTTTCATCAGTAGCATAAGTAAATATGCTAATGCTTTTATTTTTTTTGTTAGTAGCCAATTTGTCTACAATTTTTTTTCCATGATTTATTTCTGCAGGATCAAGCTTTATATCTAATGAAGGAATAACTTCTTTACTTTTATTACCAAAAAGGGTTAGGTATTCCCTTAACAAATAGATCTGTTCTTTTGCAATATGATTTTCAGTTTTATGTATAAGGCGCTTATTTTCATCAGGATTACCTATTATTTTATGCCTTGAGGATGATAATAGAGTGAATAACCTCCCTGAGGATGAATCGCTTACCCCATTAATAGCTATATCGTAATTTTTTTTTCTTAAAGACATACACCTTTTTATATATTGTAATGGGTATTTAAAAGGTCTTTTTGGTAGTTGGATAATCTTATCTACATTATTGTAATTTTTAAAAATAATAGGAGATAAATCACCATTTACAATTAAATCAACTTTACAATTTGGAAATGTTGAAATAACTTCCTTTACCAAAGGAGAAGTAAGTAGTTGATTGCCTAACCTATGGTTTGGTCTACAAATTAGTATGTTTTTTATTTCATTTACATTTATGCTGTCACCTTTTTTTGAAACCTTAGTGTTAGAAATGTTTTTGGTGATAGCATGCATGAATTTCCTCTTGTAAACATTTATTCTTTTTAAAAACTTTTTACGCTGATTCATTAAAATTTATATTTGAAACCTATGAGGTAATTATTGTTATTATTTAAAAAAGAGAGGTTGAGTTTTTTCTTTTGATAAGGTGTTGTAAACAAGTAAGAACTACCAATACCAATAAAAGCACCAACAAGTATATCCCAGAAGTCATGTTTTTTAGCATGTATCCTGCTAAAAGCTGTGAATCCAGCTAAAGCATAAAAAGGGATACTTTTTTTAAAGCCGTATCTTTTATGAATAAATGAAGCTGCTTGGAAAGTAACAGATGTATGACCCGAAGGAAATGAGTTTTCGTTGCTGGCGTCTGGTCTTGATTTGTTAATCGTTAACTTTAGGCCATAAGTAATGATACTTGAAAGGGTGACACTTTTGGTGAATTGACAACTTCCTTCGCTATCATCAAATAACAAAGTTGCTGCAACTGTAGCAACAGGAGCAGTAAATAGTATAACATCTCCTGTAGTTTCTATAGTTTTGTTTTGTGAAAACGAATAGAAACAATTAACAAGTAGAGTTATTAATAGCCAAATTGTTGTGAAAGAATCATACGTATGTTTTAAGACTGGCAGCATCTGGTTTTTCTAATGAATCGCCAAAGTAGATGCAGAATCTTAAATTACTCTTAAGAGAAGTTTAAGAAGATCTATAGTTAAATGTTGGTAGAAATGATTAACCTTCTAAGATCTTTTGAGAACTAGGGCATGTAGTATTACCATAAGAACAGAAAATACAACAGCTACCCTCAAGCGGTCTCAATATTTTTTTGCAATTATTGCATTCGTGTATAAAATGAATACTGGTTTCGGACATTTTTATATTCATTTTATGATTACAATAAGGACAAGAAATAGTTGTTTCTAATAGTATAGGCATCATTAGTTAAAAGTTAATTTAAAAACATGCATATTATTGCTAAATGTGTAGCTAATGGTATAACCATAATTATCACAAATTTTCTTAACGATAGCCAGTCCAAGGCCAAGAGATTTTTTGGTTGTATTCTCTTTATAAAATCGATCGTATAATTTTTCAGGATTTTTAATAGCCGCTTCTCCAGAGTTTGAAACTATAAATTCATTAGTAGTGGTTTTTATAATAATCTCTCCTTCAGAAGACGTGTATTTTATAGCATTTGATAATAAATTATCAGCAATTATTCCTGCTAAATATGGATCACCATTAATTTCAAGGGGCTCCATTTCTCTCGTTAGAATAGGAACCTTATTTAATCCTTCAAAAGATTCTATAGATTTTTTTAGAATATTGGTGAAATTAATCTGATTAGAGGTTTTAAATTGTTGATTTTCAATTTTTGCTAATAGAATTAATTTTTTATTAAGTGTCGCTAGCCTGCGGGCATTATTAGATATTTCTATTAAAAGGTTGTACTGTTTTTCATTAATTTGATTCTCATCAAATAAATTACCAATCTTAGCTTGAATATTAGCTAAGGGAGTTTGGATTTCATGAGAGACATCTTCTGTAAATTGTTTTAAATTTTGGTAGTCTGAAATAACTTTATTCGTTAATGTTTTTATTTCTGTATTTAATTCGGAAAACTCTTCTATATCTGTTTCTTCCAGATTGATAGCTTTGTTAGATTGTATAGAAAACGTTTTTATTTTTTTAAGGTTATTAAAAAAAGGCTTCCAAACTAATGCGGTGTTTTTTCTGCTTAAATAATACTGTGCCAGAAATACTGTTAGAAGAATTACGATATAAGACAAAATAATAGCTTGTAAAATATCATATAACTCAACAACCTTGGTTCTAACGGAAATTTTATACGCCCTTTCATTTATTTTTTTATATGTGATTAGCTCCATATAAGGTTCTAATTCTTCCTCTGCAGGATCATATAAAATAGTGTCTTTTATTCTCTGTGTCCCTATATATTTAACTTCTTGGGTGTTTATTATTGGATGTACATTAATAGGAACTCCTTCTTTTTCAATTAATTTTTCAATTCTAAATGCTTGTGAATTTAACGACTCTTCAGTTTCGTCTTTTATAATATACTTGGTAATAAAGTATAAAGCAATAACACTCAAAATCATTGCAAGCAAACCATAAGTCAAAAAACTTCGAGATATTTTTTTTAGTAATTTTATTTTCTTTTTATGGTTCATAATTTACATGTCTTCATCCATAAATTTGTACCCAATTCTGTAAACTGTTCTAATATAGTTAGCAGCAACATCTGTTAGTTTTTTTCGTAAATGATTGATGTGTACATAGATGAAATCAAAACTATCAACAGTATCAATATTATCGCCCCATAGATGTTCTGCGATAACTTCTTTTGAAAGCACTCTGTTTTTATTAGTAATAAAATAAACCAGTAAATCATACTCTTTTTTAGTTAACTGTATTGGTTTTTCATTAACGTAAGCTTGCATAGCATCTGTTTTAATTTTTATTTCGTTAAAAGAGATATTGGAATCTCCATCGTATTTACCTCTTCGCATCACAGCTTTAATACGTGAATTTAGTTCTGTAAGATGAAAAGGTTTCGTTAAATAGTCATCAGCCCCTAAATCTAATCCTTCTACTTTGTCGTCAAGCGAGTTATTTGCCGAAATAATAATTACAGGAATTTTTTTGCCCTCTTTTTTTATTAGCTTTAATAAATCCAATCCATTACCGGTTATTAAATTTATATCTAAAAGAATGAGGTCGTATTCATAAATAGAAACTTTGGAGATTGCTTCATAATAATCGGAAGCAGTTTCACATATGTGAGCATCTCTATTTAAAAATTTAATGATAGATTCTTGTAATGTTATTTCATCTTCAGCGATTAATATTTTCATTTATTCTTTAATTGTGATTTTGCAAAATATATTAAGAATCTTAAGTTACTCTTAAGTACCTCTAAAGATAAGTTTTATAAAAGTATAAAAATTCAGAGTTTCTAATCTAAATTTTTGCCCTAACTTATCTGTTGGTAATTAGAGTCTTTTACCAAATTTATAGGTACTCATCCAGATACTTGATAAGTCGAAGTCGAAGGTATATTGATTTTAAGTACAAAATCCCCTCAATTCAAAACCAGTTTTACTAAATTAACGTGAGATCGATATATTAAAACCTGACAAATCTGTTGTTTAATTGTTTTAATAAAGAAACTATGTCATTCCGGAAGAAGAACGAAGAGGAATCCCATCCTTAACGAGATTTCTCGAAAGTTTATCTTGAGCACTTCGACTCCGCTCGGTATAAACTAAAGTCGAAAGGCTCATACATCGATTTGTAGAAATGACAAATACTTGAAAATCATTTTTTTAAAAAATTAAATCAAACTGACGTTAAATTAATTGAGATACTTAATAATAAATAATCTTAATCTCTCAATTTATATGGCATCTATTTTTAGAAAACTATTAATTTGTTACAGCAAAAAATATAAACACTGGCATAACAAAATGATTCACAACCTACTCAGAAAGCATGACATTTTTTATATAAGTAAATAAAATAGTGAAGAAAAAACAATCTATTTACAGTAAATACTGACGTATTTTACTTGCTATTTTTCTTAGATCATTGATTAAGAGCGAGTAATATTTCGCATTTAGAAACAAAAATTTTAATTTTTATCTAATTGTAACTCACTATTATACTATAAAATTTAACAAAATTCAGGATAAAATGCAAAAAAATCGGTTAAAATGTTGTTTTTTAAGATTAATTGCATAGTTTTGCTATTCATAATCAAGAAAATTTTGTAATATGAAAATGAAAATTATATTTTTTAGTCTTAGTTTATTTTTAATAACTGGTGCTACCTTTGCCCAAAAAAAGGATACACCTAAAAGTATTATTAGTGAAAAAGTTGGTATAAAGAAATACCACGATAAAGAAGAATTAGACCGTATGCAAAAAGGTCAATTATTAGAGCTTTATATTGAGCGAATAAAACTTCTTGTAAAAACGTTACCTTACATAGCATTTGCAACAAAACCAGGTGTTACAATGTCTACTTTAGGTATCCCTAATACAAAAGATAACAGAGAAACTTTGGAGGATGAGTTTGAAGCTTCAGATGCTTTTCTTGAAACGACTCTGAATTTCCAGCGGACTATGTTGCCATATTCAGATAAAAGTAATTTGATTGCTGCGATTATCTTTTATGAAGATACTATGAAATCATTGCATCAATACAGTGAATTTCATAATTAAGAATTTATTTATACATTATTTGTGTTCATCTGATACTGAATGATGATTTACAAATAGTTAAAATTTTCATTATATAATATAATAAGGTATAAAATAATTAAACCTTATTCCTTTTATTCTATAAATTATTTTTATAGTACAAAATAATTTGTGCAAAAGATAGGATAACAAAAATCATTATAACATTACAGATTTTCTATAAGTTTTAAACCTTAATAAACACAAGTTTTTTTTATTTATTAAGGTTTAAAACTTTAGCTATATAACATTTTCTATTCGTATTAAAGTAGAAGAAGTAGGCAAATGCATTACATCGAATAAATTAATAAGTAAAAACTTACATAATTATGCATTTCATCGAATTTATTCGCTTTTTATGGAATTAAATTGTAAATAATTGTAAATTTGAATACTGAACTTAACAAGTGTTAATAATAACAGCTATGAAAAAAATTATACAAATAATGGTGTTCCTTTTACTGGTTGGAAGTGCATCAGCGCAGCAAGAAAAAGGAATAATTGGTACAGATAATTGGTTAGATAATTGGACGGATTTTTATCCTAAAAGTGCTGACTATGGAGAACCTAATCAGATTCTTACAGGAAACATTACTAAGGATACCAAATTATATAAGAAAGATACTTATCTATTAATGGGTAATGTTTTTGTTACAGATAGTACGACGCTTACCATAGAACCAGGAACCGTAATCATTGGTGATTGGGAATCAAAAGCATCTTTAACTATTGCCAAAGGAGCAACTATAATGGCTGAAGGTTTAGATACCGACCCCATAGTGTTTACTTCTAATAGAAGTGTCAAAAAAGCTGGTGATTGGGGAGGCATTATTTTATTAGGTGATGCTCCAACTAATAAATTTGGAAATGGTTCTGTTGCATCTATGTATGCGAATCTTGACCAATCTTCTTATGGACATACAAATTACGGTGGCAAAAATATTAAAAGTAATTCTGGGGTATTAAAATATGTTAGAATTGAATATGCAGGAAAGAGAAAAAGAGGAGGAACAAATTTTAACGGCTTATTATTAGCTGGTGTAGGTAATGAAACTATATTGGAAAATATAATGGTAAGTTATTGCGCTGGAGATTCTTTTGAGGTAATAGGCGGGGAAGTTAATTTACTTAAAGCTGTTTCTTATAGATCTAATAGTAACGATTTTAAATTTAATCTAGGAACACAATCTAGATTAGATAATTCATTAGCAATTCGATCTCCATATTCAACCAGTAGTAATGGAGCAAGATGTTTAGAAATTACTTCATACGATAAAAAAGAAGAAGTTGATTTCACAAAAGCAGGAACAACGGTAATTGCTAAAAATATGACGATGTTAAATCTAAGTGATGATTTAAATGCCCATATAGGATTAGGGTTGATTAAAGAAGCTGTTTTTATTGGTGAAAATGCTTCACTTGATATTAATAAGAGTGTTATTTCTGGATTTAATCCAGCAGTAATATTAGATGATAAAATAATTATAAATCAAGAAAATTTAGAAAAAATTAAATTTGTTGATATGTTTTTCAACAATTGTAACGGAAACATATTTAAAGAGTATAATTCTAATAATGAAGACTTGGAAAATTGGTATGGTAACAGATCTTTTTATAATGTCTATTCAAAAACTCAAAATTCAGAAACGTTTATTGATTTGAAGAATAAGAAAAGACCTGATTATAGATTGCGTATTAATAAAATAATAGCAGCCAATGGAAAAAATTAAATTTAAAGGGAAGGTTCTCATCTAAAAATAAAAAATGTGAACCTTCCATAAATTTAAAATAAGTTTTCTTTTTATTAAACCAACCAACAATTATTAAAAGTGATTTTCAATTATTCTAATGGTATCGTTAGAACGATAATTGTTTCCCAAAGTTTTTTATTAACTAAAGAGAATGATATCGTATGAAGAACTTTACTATTACAACTAATCTTATCATTGTTATTTTTCTGTTTTTTGCGGATCAGATGAAGGCGCAAATTGTAAATCCTCCTAGCACAGAATTTACAAATGCTTGTGCGAGTCCTTCCTTTAACACTTATAATGTAAAGTTTTCATTTGAATCTACATTAATAAATGCCTCTAATCAATTTATATTGGAGCTTTCTGATGAAAATGGGAGTTTTTCAAGCCCGGAAATACTTTTCACATCTGCTGCTGGAACAATTACAACGTCGCCAGCTACGATTAATTTTCCTGTACCAACTACAATTGCAGGAGAAGCGTATAAAGTACGAGTAAAAAGTACTTCACCGGCATCAACAAGTAGCGGTTCTAATTCTTTTGCTGCATATTATAAATTTCAAGACACGCCTTTTACTATTAATAACTTAAATGAGACAGGTGTTTACTGTGCTGGCGGAAGTTATTTGCTAACTATAGATAATCCGGGAACAGGAGACAACGATTCGCCATTACAATATCCTTCATTAACATTTAATTGGTTTAAAGAAACAAGCCCAACGACATCCGTTTTTGTAGATTCTGGGGCTAGTTTAGCTGTTAGTGAACCTGGAACCTATTTTGTTGAAACAAATTATGGGTCCTGTTCTTCAAATTCGTTTTCAAATAGAGTAACCGTTAGTCAAGCCTCATCTGGAGGCTCTACTAGTATAAGTTCTAGTTTTGGTAATCCATATTGTTCTAGTTTAGGGGCAACCACCTTAAGTACTGTTTCTGGTGGTGTTAGCTATCAGTGGTTTAAAGATGGTAATGAGATTGCAGATGCTACAAGTGATACATATACAACAGACCAATCTGGATTATACGAGGTAAATGTTTCTTTAGGAGGATGTTCAACAAGTGGATCCATCAATTTAGATGCCAATCAATTTACAAGTAGTATTGATGTTGAGGAAATACCAGCTGTTAATTTAATGCCAGCAAGTGGGACTTTAACAATTACTTTAATAGATACAGCTACTAATCCAGAATATGAATGGTATTTAAACGACGTATTAATTCCAGGAGCTACTGGTGATAGTTTTGAAGCATCGCAGACAGGTGACTATAAGGCTGTTATAAAACAAACGGCAGGATGTATATCATCAAAAGAGTTTCTTTTTGTTATACAAGAAACCTTTCCCGATGTTGAAAATATTCCCAATTTAATAAGTCCTAATGGAGACGGTGTAAATGATACTTGGGTAATTCCTAAAGAGTATATAAGCGGAACAAATGCAGAAATTATATTAATTAGCTCTCAAGGAGAAATTGTATTTCAAACAAATGATTATCAGAATAATTGGCCTCAAACCGAATTAAATTTTATAGATGTAAACCCAGTTTATTATTACATTATAACAACTGAAGACCAAAAAACAAAAAAGGGTTCTATTACGGTTGTAAAATAGCATGAAGAAATATTTAATACATATCGTTTTATTTTTATGTTTTACGCAACAATTCCATACTCAAGAAGATGGAGTTGTTTCGTTTGCTATACCTGTAAGGAATTCTTTAAAATTTAATAGACATATTATTAACCCTACCTTTAGTTTTGTAAGAGAACAAAATAAATATATTAGTTTTAATAATAAAAGGCAATGGGTTCAATTCAATGATGCCCCACAAACATATTTATTTGGGTATTCTGGTAGGTTTAGAGAAGACATAGGAGTTGGCGTTAGTTTATTTCAACAAAACTATGGCGTATTAACAACTTTTGGAGGGCTTTTAAATTTTGCATATAATGTTGTTTTAAATAGGGATAGTAATCTAACTTTTGGTATAAATTTAGGGTTTTACAAAAGTGGCTTAAACGATGGTAAAGTGGTGACAAATTTCCCGGATTCATCATTAGATAATATCCCTTCAAACTCACTATTAACCATAAACCCTGGAATAAATTACGGTACAGACTTTCTTGATTTTGGACTCTCAATAAACAATGCTGTTTTGTATAATCTTAATGCATCTAAAATAGTTGAAGAAGATCCAGAACAAAGTGTACAAGCTCATGTTATGTATACTGGTTATACAAATACCCGTGGTTTTTTTGACGAAAGTAAATTTTCTGGACTAATCAAGTCAGAATTCAAAAAAGATAATACAGTTATTTCTGGAATAGCCATGCTAACAGTACCCAAAGGTATTTGGGCACAAGCAGGGTATAATACTTTGTACGGATTATTTGGTGGCATAGGTTTTAATATAAGCACTCAGATCTCTATAGAGTATAATTATGAAAAAGCCATGGGAGACCTAGTAAATTTTGGTAGTTCCCATGATATTACTTTAGCTTATAAATTTAAAAACCGTTACAGATATAGATATAGTGGTGATGATGAAGAAGGTTCTGTTATTATTCCAGATAAAAAATCAAGACGTTATGTTGCAAAGCGAAGAGTTCCTTCCAAACCAAAAGTATCAGCTCAAGATAGAGCATCGGCAAGAGCCAAAGCTAAAGCTGATGCTGAAGCCAGAGTAGCAGCAGCGGAAGAAAGAGCAAAAGAAAGAGCAGCTGCAGCAGAAAGAGTTAAAGCTGAAGCTGAAGCCAAGGCGGACGAAGAGGCTAGGCTGAAACGAGAAGCAGACGCGGCAGCGGCCAAGGCCAGAGCAGACGAAGAAGCCAGGTTGAAACGAGAAGCAGACGCGGCAGCGGCCAAGGCCAGAGCGGACGAAGAAGCCAGGTTGAAACGAGAAGCAGACGCGGCAGCGGCCAAGGCCAGAGCGGACGAAGAAGCCAGGTTGAAACGAGAAGCAGACGCGGCAGCGGCCAAGGCCAGAGCAGACGAAGAGGCCAGGTTGAAACGAGAAGCAGACGCGGCAGCGGCCAAGGCCAAAGCAGACGAAGAGGCCAGGTTGAAACGAGAAGCAGACGCGGCAGCGGCCAAGGCCAAAGCAGACGAAGAGGCCAGGTTGAAACGAGAAGCAGACGCGGCAGCGGCCAAGGCCAGAGCAGACGAAGAGGCCAGGTTGAAACGAGAAGCAGACGCGGCAGCGGCCAAGGCCAGAGCAGACGAAGAGGCCAGGTTGAAACGAGAAGCAGACGCGGCAGCGGCCAAGGCCAGAGCTGACGAAGAGGCCAGGTTGAAACGAGAAGCGGACGCGGCAGCGGCCAAGGCCAGAGCTGACGAAGAAGCCAGGTTGAAACGAGAAGCAGATGCCGCAGCAAAAGCCAAAGCAGACGAAGAAGCCAGGTTGAAACGAGAAGCAGATGCAGCAGCAAAAGCCAAAGCAGACGAAGAAGCCAGGTTGAAACGAGAGGCCGAAGCGGCAGCAGCAACACCAGTTGATGATATTACTAAATCGATGAATGATTTATTAACAAGGCTAGATGAAACGGTAGCTAGTAGAGATAAAGACCTTAAAGATTTGAAAGAAGAAAATGATTTAGGCGAAAAAGGAATTGTTACAGCTCCAAAACCTTTTAAAAGTATATCAGCAGAAAATGCAGCACTAGAGTCTTTGAAGTCAGAGCTTGATGGTGTTATAAACACCCGAAATGAAAAAATTACAGAGTTAGAAAAATCATATAAAGGTTCAATAAATCCTGCAGAATTAAAAATGCTGGAAAGGTTGAAATTAGAACAAACACAAGCTTTAAATTCAAGAAAAAATTTAATGGCCACATTAGAAAAAATTAAAATAGCCACAGAAATAGAGAGAAAACGAAGAATTAAACGAGCGGCTTACGATAATGCAGATGATAGATATTCTAAGGATATGGCAACATTAAATAGAATTAAGCAAAATACTCCTGTAAGTTCAGTACCTCTTAAAGAAGAAGATTTTGATTTTGGTGAAAAACAGAGTGGTAATATACGGATTGTAAAAGATGTTAAAAATGTAGAGAGTGGTTATTATTTAGTAATTGCTGTACATGATGATGTTGATAAAAGAGACGAATTTGTGAAGAAAACAGTATCTGCTGGACAATCAAACGTAAACTTCTTCTACGATGAAAACACTAGTAAATATTTCATTTATTATGAAAAATATAGTAGCGTAGAACAAGCAACAAGAGCTTTACAGTCCAAAGGAGATAAGCCATATAACGGAGAAATGTCTATGGTTAAAATAGAAAATTAAAAAAATATATATGTAATAAAATTAGCCCAGCTTGCTTTATCTGACTATGCCCCTAAACCTATGAGGATAAAGAAGCATCAAATATAAACTATTATGAAAAAACCTACTACTTTAAAAAAAGAACTAATTGTGTTGCTGATATTACTATTCAGCATACAATTATTTGCTCAAAATCAAGTGCCCTTCACACCTAGATTTAATCAAGATTTGAAGGGTGATATCATACTGATAGGTAATAATATTTTGGGACCAAATAACAATGATTTCAATAATAATTCGACATATAACGATGAGGTTAATATGCGATATATTGACATTGATTCTGATGGAACCACGTTTAGTTCATCAAGTGCGGATTTACTAATCCCTATTAATCCTAATATCCCACCCGCAGCTAATGATTGTTATGAAATTGTACATGCCGGCTTATATTGGAGTGCCGTTACAGATGGTACAGAGCCTATTGATGCTGTGAAATTAAGGGGGCCAACCGGTGGATATAATGATATTACTGGAACCGTTATTTTCAATGCAGGAAGCACATCGGTAGATGGGGGTAATAGTTTTCCATATGCATGTTATGCAGATGTAACAAATATTATAAGGGCATTAGGTACCGATCAAGGAACATATACTGTTGCTAATGTATCATCAGCCCAAGGTCAGACAGAACTTTTTGATAATTATACAGGAAACTCAGCTGGATGGTCTTTATTTATAGTTTATCAAAACCCGTCATTACCAGGTAAATCCATAACTAGTTTTGATGGTTTTAGTACTATTACAAGAAATACTCCTGGATTAGATGTTACGGTTTCAGGATTTAGAACCGTACCAGCACCAGCTCCAGTTAGAGCGAATTTCGCATTTGCTGCTTTAGAAGGTGATAAGCCAATTACAGGTGACCGATTAATAATTAATGGAACCAGGTTGTCTGACCTGAATCGAGGTGAAAATAACTTTTTCAACAGTTCAGTAACAGGTCCACCTGTCAGAGTACCTAATAGTAGTAATGCTTTAGGGTTTGATACGGGTATATTGGCCGTACCTAATCCAGCAAATGGCGTTATTAATAATAATGACACAAGTGCTACAGTACGTTTGGAAACAGGTAGAGATACCTATTTCCCATATTTCTTCGCTTTTGCGGTAGATATTATTGCGCCTAACATGGTGCTTACAAAGACCGTTGAGGATGAATTTGGAAATAACATTGGAGGCGGATTAGTAGATCTCGGAGATGAATTAAATTATGTAATAGGTTTTCAAAATACAGGAAACGATGATGCTACGGGACTAACCATTAGAGATGTACTTCCTAATAATATTGAATTTGATTACCCAGCCGATATGGGTTTATTGCCTCCAGGGGTTACAGTTCAAAGCTATAATCAAGCAACGCGAGAGCTTATTTTTGCTGTAGATGATTCTGTAATAGAGGAAAATGACCCTGTACTGGAAATCCGTTTTAGAGTTACAGTAGTAAGGGAATGTAGTTTGCTGAATGATGCCTGTGATAATATTGTAAGTAACCAAGCTTTTTCAACTTATAGAGGTACTTTAAATCCTTTGTTTGTTATTTCAGATGATCCAAGTTTCAGCACCAATACAGGTTGTCTGTTAATACCTGGGGCTACTAACTTTATTGCCGATATTGATTGTACGTTTGAAGAAGATGTGATTCTTTGTGGCGATAATGTGGTATTAATGGCAGGAGATGATTACGATTCATATTTGTGGTCCACGGGAGAAATAACACAATCCATAACAGTTACAGCCCCAGGAACGTATACGGTTCGTAATACAGCAACCGCACCTTGTCAATCTATCGACCAGATTTTTAATGTAATTACTTATGGAGCAGGAGTTCCAAATCCAGTGATTCCATTTGCAGATCAGGTCGTTGAATGTCCTGATGACGGAACAGAATTACCTAATATTTTTATGTGCGGTGCCTCCGATACAACATTTATTGATACAAATATTACTGATGCCAACTCAATAATTTGGCAAAGACTGGACGAAACAAGCTGTGCAGCAGTTGCAGATATAAGATGTGCCAATGAGGAAGCAACTTGTACATGGAATACAGTACAAACCGGACCAGATTATTTAGTAGACACGGCTGGACAATACCGATTAACGTTAAATTATACAGGTGGTTGTTTTAATGAGTATTATTTTAATGTTTATGAAAATGTATTGCTGCCAACTGCAACATCAAATGATATTATTTGTACAACACCAGGAGAAATAGTTGTAGCAGATGTGCCTTCTGGCTATGAGTATAGTATTGACAATGTGAATTTTCAACCTAGTAATGTTTTCTCTATTACTACGGCAGGTATCTATACCGTTTATATTAGACAGATAGGTGTTACACCTAACCCTTGTGTCTTCACAATACCAGATATTCAAATAAGAGAAAGAAATTTTACTGTTACAACAGACATCACACAACCTTTATGTCATAACGGACAGGGAAGTGTCTTAGTAGCGGCTAATGATGTGCGCCCACAATATTATTTTTCAATTTCCCAAGGAGGTACATTAGTAAATAGTGTAGGTCCTATTGTAGCAAGTGATTATACATTTCCTAACTTAAATCCGGGAACATATACTATAGACGTTACTACAGACGATGGTTGTGTATTTAATGGTGATATAGATATTATAAACCCGACATTGTTGGAAGCTACAGCGGCTTTAACAAGTCCTTTAACTTGTACCGATGGAGAAATTACCGTGTATCCTGTTGGAGGAACATCGCCTTATTTCTATTTTGTAAATAGTACAACGGTATTCCAAACACTACCACAAATACCAGTTACAGCAGCAGGAACATATGATATTAGAGTTGTAGATTCTAACAACTGTTTTGTAGATATCTCAATAGATGTAGATGCCATACAACCTCCTGCCTATACTGTTTCTAAGACGGATATTTTATGTGCAGGTACTGGAAACGTTGGAGAAATAGATATTAATGTTACGAATGCTAACGGAAATACATTACGATATAGTATTGATAATGGAGCGACATATTCCAATTCACCTGTTTTCACAGGACTTGCAGTTGGAAGTTATGAGGTATTAGTTGAATATACTTCAGGAACAGATGTGTGTGTTACGGCACCACAAACTATAGATATCATAGAGCTTTCTGCGGTTACAGGAACAGCAACCTTAACAACTCCATATACGTGTACTACTAATGGAGAAATAACGGTTTCAGGAGTTTCTGGAGGAACTGCACCTTATTCATATAGTATTGATGGCATAAATTTTCAACCAGGGCTTACATTTACAGGTTTAATTAATGGTAATTATACAGTAACAATAAGAGATGCAAATAATTGTACATCTGTAACAGCTCCTATAACTATAGATCCATTAAACCCTCCAACGGATTTAACATTTACATACGGAGGTTTTGATTGTGATGATGAGACCTCTTCTTTTAATGTTAATTTGCCATCATGGGGTGGTGGTTTACCACCAATAAGATTCCAAATTATAGCAGTCCCACCACATATAACAGTTGGTTCTCCTCTATATAATTATTTAACTCAAGTAAATTCAGATGGACAATATTCTGGAGTACCTGCAGGAGTATATACATTCGAGGTAACGGACAGAAATGGTTGTGTTTACCAAGAAGATTATAGTCTTGCACCAGAACCACCAATAGAAGTTACAGGAACATTACTAAGCAATGTTGACTGTTTTAATTCAGCAACAGGATCAATTGAATTTAATGTAATTGGAACTTTTACAGGTGGTAACGATGTTTATGATTATGATATTACTGGTCCTGTAAATAGTTCAGACACTAGACAAACAGCACCAACTATTACATTGAATAATTTACCAGTAGGTACTTATTCTATTACAGTGACTGAAAGAGGTACGGGTTGTACTTCGACAGCATCAGTTACTGTTACAGGTCCCCCATCGGGATTAACAATTACAGCAACTGAATCTCCTATTACCTGTCTTACAGATGGTAGCGTTGTTCTTAATGCCGTAGGCGGTTGGGGTGGAAATTCATATACATTAACACAACCAGATACAACTGTTTTAGGACCACAAGGAAGTAGTACTTTTGGAGGTTTAACACAAGCAGGAACTTATACAGCGACTGTTACAGATTCAAATGGATGTACGGCGACAGATACATTTACCTTAAGTTTGCCAATATTACCAGTTGCTTCTATAGATGTGGCATCAGACTTATGTTATGATACGACTAATGCAGCAACACTAGTGGCAACGGTAACATCTGGAGGACAAGCTCCTTTTGAATATAATATTAATGGAGGCCCTTTTGGTTCTAGCAATACATTTACTGGTTTAACTCCTGGTAGCTATACCATTATAGTAAGGGATGCTTACGGTTGTCAAGTTACTTTACCAGCGCAAACCATAGCACCACAATTAACATTAAGTGCCGTTTTAACCAAAGACATAGATTGTTCTGCTGCACCTGATGCTTTAATTACAGGTAATATTTCGGGAGGCACACCACCATATGAATATACAACCTCTTTTAATGGAGGGGCGTATAATCCATTGTCTACAGCAATAGCGGGAACAACATTTGTTAGAGCCGTAGCTTCCCCGGGAGATTATAGATTTAGAGTAACCGATGCACAAGGATGTCAGGTAGAATCTGGAGTTGTTACTGTAAATCCAGCAGTAAACCCAACGGCTTCGGTAACTACGGTGAACCCTACTTGTAATGGCGGGGCAAATGGTTCGGTACAAATAATAGCCTCAGGAGGTGAAGGTCCTTATGAATATCGTTTTAACGGAAGCGCTTTTACAACAACATCATTTTATGATACATTAAGTGCTGGTATTGCTTACACATACCAAGTGAGGGATAGTAAAGAGTGTCTTTTTAATGGTACGGTAACTTTAACAGAACCTGATGCTTTAGCAGCAACACATGCGGTAACACCATTTAGTTGTAGTGCTACAAATGCAAGCCAACCAGCTACGGTAACTGTAACTGCTACAGATGGAACAGCACCTTATCAATATAGCTTTAATGGATCTGGTTACAGTGCTACCAATACATTCAATGTGAATGATGATGGTACAAACCAAAACATTACATATTCAGTAAGAGATAATCAAGGATGTATTTTTAATGGTTCAGTAATTATTACAGCTCTAAACCCGCCAACGGCAGGTACCATTACTAGTACACCTATAACATGTATAAGTACAACAAGTACAGCTACAGTAACGCAAGCAGTTGGAACGGGTGTAGGAGTATTGACTTATGAAATAACGTCACCTGCAGCTTTTGTAACTTCAAATGGAACAGGAGTTTTCCCAGGATTAGCACCAGATACTACTTATACTTTTAGAGTAACAGATGCTGATGGTTGTTATTATACAGAATCACATAGAATAGAGCCTGTAGTAAATATTACAGTAACAGGAGCATTGGTAAACGATGTAAGCTGTAATGGTGGTACAGATGGTGCTGTAACTTTTACAGTTTCTAATTTTGCTACCACATATAGTTATACTATTAATGGTGTATTACCAGCAACAACAGGACAATCGGCAGTAACAATTCCTTTAACATTATTACCTGCAGGAGATCAGGTAATTGTTGTAACAGATGAAGCAACTGGATGTACAGACACGTTTACTGTACCAGTTAGTGAACCAGCAGCTGCTTTAGCACTTAGCGCTACGTCAACAAATGTATTTTGTACGAATGATAATTCACAAATTACAGTTACAGCAACAGATGGTACGCCAGGTTATACTTATGCCGCAGTTATTACAGGAGCTCCAGCTCCAGCAATTGGAGCATATAGTAGTGGTAATGTTATAACAGTCGATACAAATTCGGCGGCAGATTTAGTTTGGGATGTATATGTAAGAGATGCTAATGATTGTATAGAAATGACTACGGTTACTATTGTTAGCGATCCATTACCAACAGTAAGTACACCACCTTTAGCATCTAATCAATGTAGCGTAACTTCTGGATTTACTTTTACAGCAACTCCAGGGGCAGGTGCAATTACACCGCTAACATATAGTATAGATGGAGGAACCTCTTATCAAACTAGTCCAACGTTTACAGTTAATGGACCAGGAACTTATACCGTAACTATTAGAGATGGTAATGGGTGTACGGCAACTAGTGCTACCACTACAGAAGTTTTTGCACCAGTTACAGCAGGTGCTATTTTAACAAAAGACTTAACATGTTCAATACCGCAAGAAGCGACCATGGATATAACAGTATCTGGAGGTAATAGCCCTTACTCTTATAGAGTTAGTATAGGAGGCGTTGCTTATGCAGGACCACAAATACCAATTGTCGGGTCAGTATTTACTTATACGCCAGTTTCTCTTGTTGGAACTACGTATCGATTTGAAATTACTGATGCCAATGGTTGTACAGTAGAAACGAATATCATAACAACAAATACTGCGGTTAATCCAGTTATTACTAGTGTAACACAAACACAGTTTATTTCATGTTTTGGAGACCCGACAGCTGCTATTGATATTGTTATAGATAATACAGTAGGTTTAGCGCCTTATACCATAAATGTTAATAATGATACAACAACCACAAATTATGGTACGCAGACTAGTGGACTGCCAGCGGGAAGTTATACTATAACTGTTACAGATGCCAATGGGTGTACGACTACTGATACTATTGCAATTAGTGAACCATCAGTTATTGTTACGACTCATCATGAAATACCTATTACATGTAGCGGAGCAGGAGTAACCAGTGGATCTATTATAATTGACGGTGTTACAGGAGGAACAGCTCCTTATGATTATTATGTTACAGGAATAAATGGTTATTCTAATTCTGAAAATAACCTAACTGGTACAACATCTACAAGTTTTGATGTTGTTGATTTCGGATTATATCAAATCCGTATTGTTGATGCTAATGGTTGTACTGATTTGATTCAGGATGTATTAGTCGCATCACCACCAGACGATCTGGATATAAGTATTAGCGCACCACCACCACCAGATTGTTCTACTGGAGGATCTGTTTTGGTAGAAGTGGGAACTACATTGGCAGGAGTTGGTCCGTATCATTTTGCTATTTATACTGGACCTGGAATGACTTATGCTCCAGGACCACCATGGCAAGATGAAGATGCACTAGGTAGTCAACAAACAACATTTACTAATTTATTGCCAGGGGTAACCTATACGTTTATTATATATGATGCAGGAACAAATTGTTATTATTATGAAACATCGACAATTCCGATTCCAACAAATTCAACATTAACAACTAGTCCAGTTGTTGAAAATAATATTACTTGTACAGGAAGTGACGATGGAAATGTAAGCTTTGATATTACCAGTGTTTATCCAGCAACGACCGATGTTACTTATGAGATTTTTAACTCCGATACAGTAGCTACAACGGGTGTGACTGGCTCGGGAACAGTTCCTGCTAATGGGACATTATCAGTCTCTAATTTAGGCCCATTGCCAGTAGGTAATTATTTTGTTCTAGTAACGGAGTCCGCCGGAGCCACTAATGCAGGTTGTAGTGTTTCAACTACTACATTTAGTATTACAGAGTCAGCGGCCTTATTAACCATTAGTGCTTCAGTTTCAAAAAATGCAAATTGTAATGAATTAGGTACTATTACAGCTACAGCAGCGAATGGTACTGGACCATATGAATATCAAGCGGTAGTATCAGGAAGTCCTGTAGTGCCAGCCAATTGGGCTGCTGCTAATACGTTTAATTTAGCAGGAAGCACAACTTATCGTATTTATGTAAGAGATGCTTACGGATGTGTTCAATTTGATACAGAGGTATTACCTACAGATCAACCACCTACTATAAACCCAGTTGCTCAACAATGTTATACGGGAACTCCTATTAACATTACGCTATCTGGAAACGTATTTGTAGGTACAGCTGCATACAGTATTAATGGGGTTGCTGGTCCTTACCAGGCAAGCCCTAACTTTACAATTGCTTCACCTGGAACCTATACTTTAAGTATTCGTGATGGTAACGGCTGTACTGCAACGACATCTTATGTTGTAGAGCCTCAATTATTACTTAATGCTAATATGACACAGGATTTAGAATGTCAAGGCGTTGATGCAAGTATTACGTTAACACCAACTGGTGGAGTAGGACCGTACACTTTTGAAGTGAGTTTTAACAGTGGAGGCTTTACTCCTGCTGTTTCTCCTTTTACAACAAGTGTCGCTGGAGATTATGTGTTTAGAGTTACTGATTCTCAGGGACCTCCTGCATGTCCAGCTTTATCTAATACTGTTACAGTAACACCAAGAACAACGCCAATCGCTACAGAAAGTCATTTTGATGTAACTTGTATTGGTCTGGGAGATGGGCGCATTGTAGCAACAGCATCTAATGGAATACCACCATATCAATACAGTAATGATAATGGAGTTACATTCCAGGCATCTAATGAATTTAATGGATTAGTGCCAGCAACATATAACATTGTTGTGAGAGATAGTAAAAATTGTGACTCAGCAGCGGTACCAGTAGTTATTGATGAACCTTTAGTGGTTACTTCAGCACCAGTTTTAACACAAGGATTAACTTGTGGAACGGGTAATGCTGCTCAAGCTGCTACGATAACGATTAATGCAGGGGGAGGTACCTCTCCGTATGTATATAGTTTTGATGGAGGTGTGAATTTTACACCAGTAAATATTTTTACAACCACTACAGCTGGTTCAGTAAATACTATGGTTAGAGATAGTAGAGGATGTTTAAGTGCTGTAGTACCAATAAATATTCCAGCATTAGTGCCTCCAACAGATTTAATTTTTAGTTCAACCCCAGTAACGTGTACAAATTTAACAAGCGATATTACTTTAACTACAACAGGTGGTGTAGGCGTGTTAGCTTATGCTATTTTATCTCCGGCAAGTGCCACAGGAAATACTACAGGAGCTGCTTCTGGAATTTTTACAGGATTAGCCCCAGATATTTATTTATTTGAAGTAACTGATGCTAACGGATGTACATATGAAGAATCATATACGGTAGAAGATGTAACAAACATTACAGTTTTAGGAGTGTTTGGTAACGATGTAACTTGTAATGGTACTCCAACTGGAGCAGGAAGTTTTACAGTTGGAAATTTTGCTGGAACTTATAGCTATAGTATTAATGGAGCAGCAGCAGTGGTTGGTCAATCAGCTACAACAATTAATTTGCCGCCATCAATTGCTGGAACCTATACAATCGTTGTAACAGACGAAACAACAGACTGTACTGCAACCGATTCAGTAGTGATTAATGAACCAGCTTTATTAACACTTACTGAAACAGGAAATATAAATGCGAATTGTAATGAAGATGCACAGGTAACTGTTGAAGCAAACTTTGGAACACCAGGTTATACATATGCCTTTGTTCAAGATGGCGTTGCGCCAGTGCCTGCGGATTTTACAAGTAATGCGACTGCGTTTTTAAACCCAGCAACAAACACAGATTGGGATGTTTGGGTACAAGATGCTAACGGATGTCAAGAACAAATAGATGTTACTATAGCTACAGATCCATTACCATCGGTAACAGCTGCTGTAGATAATCAGTGTACAGGAACTGCATCATTTACTATTACAGCAACACCAGGAGCGGGTGCAATAACACCATTAAGCTACAGTATTGATGGCGGTATGTCTTATCAAACAAGTCCCGTATTTACGGTAAGTACAGCTGGAAGTTATACTGTAACTATTAGAGATGGAAACAATTGTACTGCCAATACTGTGGCGCCAATAGACGTTTTTGCACCACTTGCAGCAAGTGCCACTTTAACTAAAGATTTAACATGTTCAGTTCCAACTGATGCCTCTATGGATATTGAAGTGCTTGGAGGAAATGGACCGTATTCTTATAGAGTTAGTATAGGGGGTGTTGCTTATGCAGGGCCACAAATACCATTTGTAGGAACTACATTTACTTATAACAACGCTACGGCAGATACATATCAGTTTGAAATTACTGATGTAAATGGTTGTACAACAGAAACAAATGTAATAACAACCAATGCTACAATACCTGTAACATTTACAACAGCTGTAGTTGATGTTAGTTGTACTAATGGTAATGATGGTTCCATTACTGTAAACCTAAGCCCTGGTAATGATGATCCAAATTATACTTATGAGATTATTGCAGGACCTATTTTAAGACCTTCGCAAACCTCAAATCTTTTTGAAGATTTAGTAGCTGGAGATTACACAGTAGAAGTAACTTCTGGTAAGGGGTGCACTAATACTGCAGTTGTTCGAGTTGATGAGCCGTTAGCTTTAACGGTTTCAGGAACCGCAACGCCTTATACATGTGCACCAGATAATTCTGTAAACACAAGCACATTAACTATTAATGAAGGCGCAGGAACAGGAACCGCACCATATACATATAGTATTGATGGTACAAATTATTTCACAACGAATACATTTGATATCATTGATACAGGTGTTCCGCAAACCATTAATATTTTTGTAAGAGATAATAATGGGTGTATTGAGAGCAATACTGTAAATATTGCACCATTACCAACGCTAACTGCTGCAACAGTAGCGGTAGCTACACCTATTGATTGTAATGGCACAGGTTCGGTTGATATAACTGTAACAGGAGGATCTGGTAACTTTACTTTTCAAATGTTGCCTAGTGGAACGCCACAAGCATCTAATATATTTAGTATAACTAATCCAGGAACTTACCATTTCCAAGTGAATGATTTAGATACTGGATGTACTATAGATGCATCATATGAAGTACTGCCTTTTGATACTATTGATGCAGTAATAAATACACCAACTCAAGTCACCTGTTTTACAGATAATAATGGTGGATTTGAACTTAATATAAGTGGTTATACAGGACCTTATAATTATGATATATTAGATAGCACAGGAGCTTCAGTAAGAGGTCTTACAGCAGCTAATACATTAACAAACCCTGAACTGGTAACAGGATTAACAGGAGGTAATTATACTGTGGTAGTAACAGAAACGGCAAGCCCATTCTGTACTACAACATCAAATGTAATTACTATAGATTCTCCTGCCAGTGCATTAACATTGGTAGCAACAGAAACAGCAAATGTAACCTGCGATAATAATGTAGGTACTATTACGGCTGTAGCTAGTGGGGGAAGAATACCTTATGAGTATGAATTAACAGGAGCGGCAACGGTAGCATATTCTCCAAACGGAACGTTTACAAATTTATCAGCAGGTGCTTATACAGTAAATGTTAGAGATGCTGGGGGCTGTATAGCTTCCGATCCAATTACTTTGGATATTCCAACACCAATTTCAGCGACTGTGACTCCAAGTGCAAGCTTATTATCTTGTTTTGGTGATACAAATGCAACAATAACTGTAAGTGCAGTTACAGGTGGACAAGGAAGTAATTTTTCATATACGCTTAATATGGTTTCACCTGCGGTAACGTCGTCAGGACCTCAAACAGATCCAGTATTTACAAATCTGGGTGCAGGAACTTATAACGTTACAGTAACCGATGGATATAATTGTGAATTTAATTCGCCTAACGTCGTTATAAATGAGCCAACTCAAGTACAAGTAACTTTAGCAAAAGAGACTTCACAAACTTGTTTAACAAGTGCTACGTTAACATTAAGCGCTACAGGAGGAACAGGACCCTATACATATAGTGATACTCAAAATTTTGTTACGACTCTAGGATCATTCCCTTCATCGGTAACATTCCCTGTATCAGTAGGATCTCATGTTTATTATGTAAGAGATGCTAATGGTTGTAATGCGAATGTTTCTAATGAAATTATAATAGACCCACTACCAGCTTTAACAGTTGATTTGGAGTCTGTTAATATAAATTGTGCTGGTGATAACACGGGTGTTATAACCGCAACAGCTCAAGGTGGTTTAGGCAGTTATGTTTATACCTTACAGGATACATCTGGAAATGATATAACTCCAGTAACTCAAAATAGTCCAGGTGTTTTCACCGAACTTGTTGCAGGAAGTTACCAGGTAAGAGTAGAAAGCCTTGATTGTTTAATCACTTCTGCAAGAATTGATATTACTGAGCCTGCACAACCATTAATCGCAGATTTTGTAACGACAGAAGTGACTTGTCCAGGTTCTGATGATGGTATTTTACAAATAAATGCATCTGGTGGTACTGGATTGATTAGATATGCCATTTCACCAAGATTAGATCAGTTTTTCGAAACATCTACATTTGAAAACCTTGCTCCTGGTACTTATCAGGCCATTGCACAGGATGAATTAGGATGTTTCGTGTTTGATACTTTTACCATTGGTTCGCCAACTCCAGTATTAGTAAGTCTAGTACCTGGTTCATTAATTCCTGAGATTTGCGAGGGTGATGCAGATGGATCATTTAGCATTGATATTTCAGGAGGTAATTTACCATACAGTGTCGCTATAGATGATATAAATGGTACTTATGTGGCTGGAACAGCCACTCAAACACAGTTTGATTTTGATAATCTAGGTGGAGGAGACCATATTGTGTATGTTAGAGATGCTCGTAATTGTGAATCTGAATGGACTATCGCATTCCCGTCATCAGTAAGGATTAATCCTGAAACTGCTGTAGAGTATGCTTGTACTGGAAATATAACAACAAACACCGTTACGGTAACTGTAGATGTTAGTATAACAGACTTAACAGATCTTGATTATTCATTAGATGGTGCACCATATCAAGCTAGCAATGTATTTGTAAATGTGCCAGCTGGGTTAGATCATTATGTAGATGTAAGACATACAAATGGATGTATTCAAAGAACGGAAGGTTTTGATATTGATCAATCGGATCCATTAACGCTTGTTTTAGAAGATGGCGGATTAAACGAAATCGTTGCTGTGACAACAGGAGGATCAGAACCGTATGAATACACGCTTAATGACGAGTCTTATGGCAGTACTAACACATTCCTTATTTATTCATCTGGAGATTATACCGTTACTGTAACAGATAGAAATGGTTGTGTGGCGACTGTTACCAGATATTTTGAATATATAGATGTATGTATTTCTAATTACTTTACCCCGAATGGAGATAATGATCAAGACGAATGGGGACCAGGTTGTACATCTCAATACAAAGATCTTACTTTCGATATTTTCGATAGATATGGTCGAGCAATTGCAACATTACATGTTGGAGATACATGGGATGGTAAATATAATAATGCAGAGCTTCCAACTGGAGATTATTGGTATATATTAAAACTTAATGATCCAAAAGATGATCGCGAATTTGTTGGACACTTTACACTTTATAGATAATGAAAATAAAGGATTATGATATTGAAAATTAGAATGATACGAATACAAAAATTATTTATATATATGTTTCTCTTGGTTATAGCTAACAGCTATAGCCAAGAGTTAAACTTACCTGTTTTTACACAATATTTGGCAGAAAATAATTTTGTAGTCTCTCCAGCATATGCAGGAATTGGAGACAATTTAAAGGTTAGAGCTAACGGATTAACACAGTGGGTAGGTATAAAAGATGCACCACAGAATCAATCTGTCTATGCTGATTTTAGAATTGCTGATCGTTCTGGAGTAGGTGTGTCGCTTTATAATGATAGCAATGGGCTTACCATTCAAAAAGGTGCTAAATTTTCGTTTGCACATCACCTTATTTTAGATTACTATGCAAAAATGTACTTATCATTTGGTATTTCTTATAACTTGAATAGTTTTAGAATTGACGTTGATAAATTTGAAAATAATTCTCAAAACCCAGTTACTAATATTCCAACAGATGACAGAGCAATTACAAATAATAACTTTGATGTTAGTGCTTTGTATCGATTTAAAGGGTTTTTTATGAGCTTTAATGCAAATAATATATTAGGTAAGGGTAAAGATTTCGATGAAACTATTAGAGCTTTAAAAGATGAGCCTAATTTACTTTTAAATTATCAAATTTATTCAGGATACACATTTAGAGGTCCTAAAAAGAGTGGTTTAGAATATGAGCCATCAATTTATTATCAATTATTCAGTAGTGATAGCAGATCAAGTACCGATATTAATTTTAAATTCAGAAAATTTAATAGAAAGGAAGATTATTATTGGGCTGGGATATCCTATCGTTTTCTTAATGATCAATTTTTTAAACCTTTAAACATAGGGCCCATGGTAGGATTTAAGAAATCTATTTTCTATTTAGGATATGCGTATCAAATAACAACCAATAACTTATCTGGGTTCAACTCAGGAACTCATATGGTAACTATCGGATTAGACTTTTTACGAGGTATTAGTAACTGTCCATGTACACAAAGCCCAGTGCATTAATTAGTCGATCATCAGATTATTTTTATAATATCCAACTAATAATCCGTTATCGGTTTGTATTAAGAGGGTTTATATTGTATTAGTGAATAATAATTCGTTTCATTTTTTTGGTGTGTTTTATTTTAAATAATTTAACAATCTAATTTCTTTTTATAGATTTGTTTAAATTTTAATCCCTCACCTAACTTAATGAACCTTGTACTAAAGGAAATAAGTAAAAAAAATGAAAAAGTCTTTAAAATCTTTTTTGATAAACATTATAAAGATTTAGTTGTTTACGCGAATACGTATCTTTTTGATAAGGATTCGAGTGAAGATGTTGTGCAAGACATTTTTATTTATATCTGGGAAAATGCAGGGAA
This sequence comes from Flavivirga rizhaonensis, assembly GCF_004791695.1. GTDB lineage: Bacteria > Bacteroidota > Bacteroidia > Flavobacteriales > Flavobacteriaceae > Flavivirga > Flavivirga rizhaonensis. The sequence goes on from NZ_SRSO01000001.1 coordinate 489,763, forward strand.
ATTAAAAATAGAAAGCTCACTAAAAGGCTATCTATATGCCATGGTAAGAAACAAGTGCTTAAACTTTTTAAAATCTATAAAGATTACCGATAGTTATGAGCTTTTAGAGTTTAATATAAATTTGATAACCGAACACGTCTTTAATTCTACTTCCAAAGAAGAAAAAAAAATAGTATATCATCAAATATTAAAAATTGTAGATACGCTACCGGAAAAAATGCAACAAGTAGTCAGACTAAAGTTTATGCATAATTATAAATATTCTGAGATTGCCACTGAGTTAAATATTTCTGTAAATACGGTTAAAACACAGCTTAAAAGGGCAAAAGTTAAAATTATAGAAATGGTAACAGCCATCCTTATTTTGCTTCAAATAAATCAATAAAAGAACTTTTTTTTTGATTTATTATTAAGCTTTTTTCATTTTTATTAAAAATAAATTATTTTTTTGTCACCCATTATTAATTTTTTGTTGTCTTATTGTTAAAAGAAAGTAAATAATGGAATTTAAGCTAATTATAAAGAAGCTAAATAACAAACTCACAAATCAGGAGGAGGTTATTTTTAATACTTGGTATAATGAGTCGGCTAAGCATAAAGCTTATTTTGATAATGTCACTGAAAATTATTCTAAAGATTTAGATATCATTGATCTTGAAAAAGGATGGAATGCTATTGAAAGACAAATAAAACCAGCATCTAATACTAAGAAAAATTATTGGAAATATGCTGTTGCTGCATCTATAGTGTTATTGATTTCTATCATTTTTATCAAAAATAAAAGGGATACCTCACAAATTGTTACTCCCATAATTGCAAACGACATTATTGAACCTGGTACCAATAAAGCAATTTTAACTTTAGAAGACGGCACCACAATAACACTAGAAAAGGGACAAAAATATACATCACAAAACCTTAGAAGTAATGGTGAAGATTTAGTTTACGTTGCTTTAAATGAAAAAAAAGTGGAAATAGCATATAACTATTTAACGATTCCTCGCGGTGGTCAATACCATGTAAAACTATCTGATGGTACCGAAGTTTGGTTAAATTCAGAATCTCAAATAAAATATCCCGTAGCATTTATAGATGGAGAACCCAGGCAAGTGGAATTGGTTTATGGAGAAGCTTATTTTGATGTATCTCCAAGTACCGAACACCAAGGGGCAACATTCAAAGTATTTAATAAATATCAAGAAGTTGAGGTTTTGGGAACCGAGTTTAACATAAAAGCCTATAAAGATGAAGATCGCATGTATACCACACTGGTCGAAGGGAAAGTTTCTGTTTTTAACGAGGTAAAACAGGATGTTTTAAGCCCTGATCAGCAATATGTTTTAAATGTTAATACTAATGAATCTCAAATCAAAACAGTTGATGTATTTAATGCTACAGCTTGGAGAAAAGGTGTTTTTAGTTTTGAAAATATGCCACTTAACAAAATAATGAAAGTCATATCAAGGTGGTATGATGTAGAGGTGATTTTTGTTAATGCTGAAGTTGAAAATGTAACCTTTAATGGTATTCTAAGAAAAAATCAAAAGATGGAAGATATTTTACAACCAATAAAAACCATAAATAATATAGCCTATGAAATAAAAAACAACACTGTGATTTTTAGATAACAAAAAAGGGAATGAGGTTCGAATATCTCACCAAACAAACCATCATTTCCCCTTAAACATTAATTAATTAAATATTAACTAACACACAAATTTATGGAAATTAAACTAACCCATGTGCTTTCCCTTAAAAGAAAAGACATGCTAAACATTATTATGAGAACACTGATTTTCTTGTTTTGCACCACCGTTTTTAGCTTTTCTTCAGAAGGTGTATTTTCTCAAAATACAAAAGTTGAAATTGAAACAGACCAAATTTTAACCATTGATGAAGTTTTTAATCTGATTAAACAACAAACAGATTATAATTTTATTTATAAATCTGATATGTTTAAAAATTACCCTAATGTTAAGGTTAAAAAAGGGACTATAAAAGCCAATAAATTACTTGAAAAAAGCCTTTCAATAGGAGATTTTAATTTTGTTATTTCAGATAATAATACCATAATCATTAAACAAAATTCTGAATTTCAGGAGTTAAATATATCTGGTAAGGTAACAGACATTAATGGGCTTCCTATTGCAGGAATTACAGTCTATGTTACAGATAGAAAACCTGAAAGAGATCGTGTTTCGAATGACTTTATTGTACGAGGAACCTCTACAGATTTTGATGGTGCTTTTTCTTTAGAAGCAAAAGAAGGGTATTATTTAGTAGCTTTTGGTTTAGGTTATGAATATTTTACGCAACAAGTAACATCCCAAACAGTTTATAATATTACATTAAATGAACGAGCTAGTGCTCTTGATGAAGTAGTGGTTGTAGGATACGGCTCAACCGTGAAAAAAGATTTAACAGGATCTGTTGGTACTGTTAGTGCTAAAGAAATAGCGCAAATTAAAACTCAAACAGTAGAAAACGCCTTGTATGGTAAAGTGCCAGGAGTTATGGTAACAAGTGCAGGTGGCCGTCCAGGAGCAGCGTCTTCAATAATTATAAGAGGGCTTAGCCAGATTAATGGTGATAATCAACCCCTATATGTTGTAGACAATATACCAATTAATGTAACAGCCAACAGCAGAAATGGCACTGATGGATTACTTAACAATAGTCGTTTCTCAGGTACACGATCTAATCCGTTGTTGACTATTAATCCATCAGATATTGAGAGCTTAACTGTACTAAAAGATGCTTCAGCAGCAGCTATTTATGGATCTCGTGCTGCAAATGGTGTTATAATTATTACAACCAAAAGAGGTAAACGTGGAGAAAAACCTAGATTTACTTTCGAAACAAACATGAGTATTCAAAATCCAAGAGCAAGACAGCCATTTTTAAATATTCAACAATATAAAGAAGTGTATACAGACCTTGCTTTAGCTAATGGTCAACCTGAACCTGTTTTTGGTGATGCAAATACCGACTGGCAAGATGAAATTACTAATAATGATGCTTTATGGACAGATTACCGCATAGGTTTATCAGGCGGAACTGATAAAGTAAATTATTCTATGTCTGCTAATATACAAAATCAGGATGCCCTTTTTATTGGGGGTAATTTTAAGCGTTATACATATGCTGGAAATATTGACGCAAATGTTTCAGATAAAATAAAAATAGGAGCTTCGGTTAGTTATGGTCATACAGTTGACAAAAGCTCAGGTATAATCAGTCTTAAGAGTGATGGTAGTTTTAGACCAGACGTCCCTGTATTTAATGAAGACGGTTCTTATTCTGATAATGGTACTATGGTCTTTGGGGTAATACGAGACATAAACCCAGTGGGTATGGATGGTCGCGTACGTAATAAAACTGTTACCAATAATATTTTTGGTTCGATATATGGCGAATTAAAAATATTAAAGAATCTAACGTTCAGATCGCAGCTTAGTGCAAGCATATCAAATGATAAAGTGGGCAACTTTACCCCTTCATTTACAACGGCTGCAGTAATAGATGGTATTACTGGTAATTTAACTTCTTTTGGAGACGCTCCAGTTAGCATTTTAGACACGCAACATAATGATTCTCATTCAATCACATTTTCAAACACATTAAATTATAATACTACAATTGCAGAAGACCACAATATAAATGCTTTAATAGGATTGTCTTGGGACAGTTCACAAAATGAAGCAATAGGAACTTCTTTTGCAGGCTTTCCAGATGATTTTAAATTAGTCGATCCAGCATCTTCTTCCTTCATTTTTAATGGTGATAGTGATTTTGCACAAAAAGCATTAAATTCATTCTTTGCAAGACTTAATTATAATTATAAAGATAAATATTTATTAACCTTAACTGGTCGTGCCGATCGTTCTACGCAATTTGGAGAAGATAACCGAACTGGTTTTTTCCCTTCGGTAGGTGCTGCTTGGAATATACATAATGAGTCCTTTCTGGAAAACAGTAATAGCATTAGCCAGTTAAAATTGCGTGCTACCATGGGTAGAACGGGTAATGATAATTTACCAGCCTTTGCATTTAAACCACTTTTTGGGGTAGATAATAGTGGAAATCTTACTAACGCTTCCAGTTATAATGGTCTTAGCGGAATTAGATTACAAGGCGTATCAAATTCAGAAATACGTTGGGAAGAAACTGATCAGATAGATATTGCTTTAGAATTGGGATTATTTAATAACCGTTTAAATGCTGAAATTGTATGGTTTGACAAGAAAACGTCTGACCTTATCCTGCTAACACCTGTATCGGCACAAACGGGTTTTACTGATTACAGGTTTAATATTGCCGATGTAAGTAATAAGGGTTGGGAATTTCTAATAGGAGGAGACATTATTAGAACAGACGATTTTAACTGGAATTCCTCATTTAATATTTCATTTATAAGCAATAACGTAGATGATTTAAAAGGAGGTCAAGCAGATACTTTCAATAATTTTGGTGTAACCGAGGGATATCCTTTAGGTACAATTTTTGGTAGAGAAATTATTGGTATCGCGCAGACTCAAGCAGAGATTGATGCCTTAAATGCAAGCGCACCAGATGGTCAATACGATGTCATTCTTAATGCTCCTGGTGATTTTATCTCCAGAGATGTTGATGGTGATGGTCAATATACTTCATTGGATGATGTAGCTCTTGCTGATGGAAATGAATCTGATTTTTTTGGTGGCTGGAATAACACGCTTAGATATAAGAATTTTGACCTATCATTTAATTTTCAATTTGTACAAGGTATAGATAAATTAAGAAGTTTTGATGAAAGTATAAGCGGTATTTTATTTGATCGGATGCCAAATTTATTGGATGATGTGTTTGAGACTTGGACTCCAGAAAATACAGATGCCAAATATGCCAGAGCTGGTTCTAATGGTTTAGATATTCCAAACTCTCGTTTAGTATCAGATGCCTCTTATATATCATTACGTTCAGCCTCAATAGGTTATAGCTTCTCAGGAGACTGGCTAACAGAAATGGGTATTAGTAACGCTAAATTAAACTTTGCTGGTAATAACCTGTTTTTGATTCATAATTATGATGGCATAGACCCAGAAACTAGTGAAGAAACTATAGGGCAATTAACTACCCTAAATAATGGTAGTGATAGTAATTTTTCTTACCCACAAGCAAGAACATTCACTTTAGGCTTAAGCGTAACCTTTTAAAAAAATTTAACATGAAAAATATTATAAAAATAAAAATATTAAGTATCGTAGCGGTATGTGTATGTTTTACTTCATGCGAAATAACCGAACCAATTGATGATCAAGAATTGCAATTTCAGTTAGATGCTGAAACAGCTATAAATGATGAATCCTCAGTTAATTTAGCATTGGCTGGTGCTTACGCAAGTTTTAAATTAGGTCCAGAAAACCTCACATTAGTACCAAATGTATTAAGTGGAATTGGGGTTCCTACTTCAAATCCTTTCCTTGATTTGTTTGAATTACAATCATGGCAAATCAATCAACCATTAAATAGTGAATCTTCTGGTAGTGTGACTTCTGCTGGTATGGCAGGATTATACAGGGTAATTAATGATGCCAACTGGATCATTGAAAAGGTAAGTGAATTAGGTGATGGCGTGTTTACAACTCCTGGTCGCCGTGAAGAAGTTTTGGGTGAAGCCTATGGCCTACGTGCTTTGGCACATTTTTACTTGTTACGCAACTGGGGACAATGGTATGATGAATCTTCGATTTACGGAATTGCATTAAGATTAGAACCTATAAGAAGTGGACTCGCATTACCTAGAAATAATGTTGCTGATACTTATGCGCAAATTCATAGTGATCTTGATTTTGCCATTACAAACGCACCAGATCTTACAGAAGGCTTTTATATGAATAAAATAGCAGCTAGAGCTACAAAAGCCAAAGTGTATTTGTACCAAGGAAATTACCCTATGGCTGCAAGCACTGCAAAAGGATTAATTGACGAGGCTGGTGGAGCATTTAGCTTGTCTCCTACTTTTTTAGAAATGTTTGATAATACTTCAACTGATTTGTTTAATAACCCAGAATTATTATTTGGCCTTAGAGGAGATATGCAAGCACCATTAGCTTTTGGTGGATGGGACTTTTCTGTAGCTGTTAATCCAGCATTTATTAATAATGTTAATGCAGGAACAATGACTGTAGGTACTCAAACTATAAATTATGATTCAGATAGGGTGACCAGTACAACTTTTAATAATTTTGGAAATGTATTCAACTTAAAAAGAGTAGATGTTTTTGCGTTTGTACCTGAAGAGAATGAATTGGTTTACTTTTCAAGATTATCAGAAGTCTATTTAATTTATGCCGAGGCTGAGGCACGCAGTACTAATAGCGTTACTACGGATGCTTTAAATGCGTTGAATGCTATTCGTCTAAGAGCTGGAGCTACAACTACTGGTGGTGATGGTTTTGAAACTTACCCTGCTACTATAAGCTTAGATCAATTTTTAGAAGCTGTACGTATAGAAAAAATGGTAGAGTTTGCAGGAGAGATAGGTGAAGAATGGTTTGATTTAGTACGTTACGATTGGATAGATGGCTTTGGTTCAGGATTTCAGGTGTCAGATTTTAAAGCATCTGCCACAGATCCTAATAAATTTATTTTACCAATTCCTTTATCGTCCATTCAAGCTGGTGGAAACGTAGAAATACAAAACCCAAGCTACGAATAATAAATAATAATGAGCCTTTTGGATAATTTGTCCAAAAGGCTCATTTATTATAATTGGTTTTTTTGAAGCCTTCAATGTAATGGACTAATCTTTTAGTCCCAAAGATGTTTTGAGCGAAGTTGTTTTTCGAAAATAACATTTCCAAAAGGGAATAATTTATCTACATCTCATTAGCCAATTAAGAGATCTATAATATAAAATTCAAGATGGTTTTTGCTAATCTTAAATAAATATAGCGTATTGAACCAATAATTAAAATAAATAAAAATGAAACGACTAATTATTCTTATGGGCCTTTTGTTGCAAATAGTTAGTTTACAGGCTCAGGACTGTAAAGTAATGTTAAAAACAATAAACGAAGATTATACTGGTGATTGTAAAAATGGTAAAGCTGATGGCACTGGAATAGCAAAAGGGATAGATAGTTATACAGGACAATTTAAAAAAGGCTGGCCAAATGGAGATGGCATTTATACTTGGAGTAATGGTAACTCATTTGAAGGAATTTTTAAAAAGGGCAAAAAAGAAGGCCAAGGTAAAATGACCTATAAAACAAATACATTAAAAGATAGCGTAGTTACAGGTTTCTGGAAAAAAGATACTTATGTAGGCTTATTTGAAAAACCCTATAAAAAAATTGATAAATCACAAAATGTTACAGGTTTAAATTTTACAAAAACCAAAGGAGCTACAAATAATATACGTTTATATGTTAGGAAAAATCGTAGTCAGGTTAGTTATCCTGAATTTAATGTTGTTTTGCATCATGGGACATTTCAAAATTTAAATATCCTTAGTGATTTTATAGAATTGACTAATGTAACTTTCCCTATAAAGGTGAGAGCAACTAGTGGTCAAGATTTTATTGAATTTGAAATTTTAGAATCTGGTAATTGGGAGGTTAGAATCGCAATTGAAGAAATTCAAGGTTTGAGTACTAACAATTAATGCTTGACCATAATTAAGGTGAAACTCTTCATTATAATTATAACAAATTACTATAGTTACAAATATTAAATAGGTAGATGAAAACAACTACTAAAATTTTTCTTATTGTAATTGCATTACTTGAGGTTAATTTAACTTTTGGTCAAAATCCCGTATTTAAAGAGTTATCTGTATCTATAGGGATTGAAGATGTGACAAAGGTTTCAGACTGGGCTGGGAACGGTGCATCATTAGCAGATTATGACAATGATGGAGATATTGACTTCTTTTTAGCTACAGCTTTTGATATTCCAGATCGATTATATAGAAATAAGGGAGATGGAACGTTTGAAGAAATCGCAAATACAGTTGGCTTAGCTTCCTCCACCAGAAGCCGTAGTTCTGTATGGTTTGATTACAATAATGATGGTTTACTTGATTTATTAGTATTAGGAGATTGTTTTAATACAGATATTTGTACCACTAATATAATGATGACCTTATATAAGCAAACTTCAACTGGTAATTTTGAAGATATTACCAATATTTCAAATATTGTTTTTAATATTAATGACTATCCTAATGCATCAAATATTGCTGTGGCAGGATCTGCAGCTGGAGATATAAATAATGATGGCTTTTTAGATATTTTGATTACTGTTTGGGGAGGAAAATCCATTTTCTTTCTGAATAATGGTAATGGAACTTTTAAGGATATTAGTAAGACAAGTCATCTAGGAACGCACACCAGATTCCATTGGCAACCCATTTTTTATGATTTTAACTTTGATGGATTACTTGATATTTATTGCAATATAGATTTTGATGCTAATGTGCTTTGGCTTAATAATGGCGACAATACTTTTGATGAAGTAGCAAATACATATAATGCCGATAGTAGTTTCAATGAGATGGGTATGGCATTAGGTGATTATGACAATGATGGCGATATGGATATATATGCTACTAATATCACACGAGATGGAAAGCACAATATTTTATTGAGCAACAATACTAATAAAGGAATTTTTATTGGCTTTACAGATGTTTCGTTAACTAAGGATGTTGCAAACAATGGGTGGGATTGGGGCACCACATTTTTTGATGCCAATAATGATGGTTGGTTAGATTTGGTGGCAACAAATGGATGGAATGATACTGAAGAACCTATAGATAAATCTAGACTTTGGATTAATGATACAAAAGGTGGGTTTACAGATGATTCTAGCGAAGCAAATTTTAATGATTCATGGCAAGCTACAACCTTATTAGCATTTGACATGGAACGAGATGGTGACTTAGATTTAATACAAACTCTAAAAGAAAACACAGGTACTAATAAACCAGCTATTATTTATGAAAATCAATTAAATAATAATACAGGAGACCTAACAAATTATGTAGTTGTAAAGCCAAGGATGTTGAAAACCAATCGTTTTGCTATTGGAGCTGTAATTAAAATAAAAGTGGGCAATCTCATTTCTATGAGATTAATAACAGCAGGAACAAGTACTTATGGACAAGAACCCGCAGAAGCCTTTTTTGGATTAGGTAGTGCTACTAGTATTGATGAATTAAGAGTAGAATGGCCTGATGGAGAAACAACTACTTTAGAAAATATTGATGCAAATCAAGTGATTGTTGTTACTAATGAAAATATCGACACAGAAATTCAAGGTTGTACAGATCCTAATTCGTGTAACTATGATTTTAAAGCTACAGTAGATAATGGTTCATGTGTATACTTAACAACTAGTAATATATTAGGAGCGGAGAGCTCAACTTATTTTAGTACTGAAACCTATAGATATGCTATTGAAAACAACGAATCCGTTACTTGGAGTGTTAAAGGTGGTGAGGTAATAAGTAAATCAGCAAACACTGTTACGGTAAGATGGGGTATAGAAACTTTAGGAGAAGTTATTGCAAATGTAAGTAATGATATTTGTACGAATGAAAAAAGATCATTACACGTACTATTAGGAGTGCCTGAAGCCTCCTCTAAATATTCCATAGCCAGAATATGGAACGAAGCTTTGCTTGAGGCTATTCGAGGCGACTACGCCAGACCTACAGTACATGCCAGAAACTTATTTCACACTTCAATTGCGCTCTATGATTCTTGGGCAATTTATGAAGGAACTAATACGTATTTAATTGGAAATATTGTAAATAATTTTCAAAGTTCTTTGCAAGTATTTAAGCCTAACAAGTCTATTGAAATATCTAAAAAAGAAGCGATGAGTTATGCAGCTTATAGATTGTTAACGCATCGATTTAAAAACTCTCCAAGTGCTTCAACTTCTTTAGAAAGATTTGACTTAATTATGAACCAATTAGGTTACGATACGAGCTACACATCAACGAATTACACCTCAGGGAATCCTGCAGATTTAGGTAATTATATAGCCCAAACAATTATTGACTATGGATTAACCGATAATTCACGAGAAGTTACCGATTATGATAACGCATTTTACCAACCGGTGAATCCTTCTTTAATTTTAACTCCATTTGGGCAACCTACAAACATTGTTGCTTCTAATCGTTGGCAACCTTTAACTTTTAATACATTTATAGATCAAAGCGGTAATGTAATTCCTGGAGCGACTCCAGAATTTCTGAACCCAGAATGGGGTGCTGTACACCCTTTTACCTTGTCAAGCTCAGATAAACAAACCCTTTCTAGAGATGGGAATAATTATGTGGTGTATCACAATCCGGAGACACCTCCACAATTAAGTTCAGCAACTCAAACCTCAAGAGAACAGTATAAATGGAATTTTTCACTGGTTTCGTTATGGAGCTCTCACTTAGACCCATCAGACGGCGTCTTATGGGATATCTCTCCTAACTCTATTGGGAACATTGATATTAACCTATTCCCAACATCCTATTCAGATTATCCTGATTTCTATGATGAGTTAAACGGAGGTGATATTAGTGCTGGCCATAGCATGAATCCTGTTACTAGACAGCCCTATGCAACTCAAATGGTTCCACGGGCGGATTATGCCAGAGTTTTAGCTGAATTTTGGGCAGATGGTCCAGATTCTGAAACACCGCCTGGGCATTGGTTTACAATTCTTAATTATGTTACCGATCATGAGCTCTTCGAGAAAAAATTTAATGGACAAGGAAATGAATTAAGTCCATTAGAATGGGATGTAAAAGCATATTTTATTTTAGGAGGCGCCATGCATGATGCAGCAATAACAGCTTGGGGCATCAAAGGATGGCACGATTATATACGCCCTATTTCTGCAATTAGATATATGTGTGAACTGGGTCAGAGTACAAACAATTCATTGTCAAATTATAATCCAGATGGTATTGCTTTAAAGCAAGGCTATATTGAAGTCGTTGAGGCAGGAGACCCTTTAAGTGGATCGAACAATGAGCATGTTGGAAAGATTAAATTATATGCATGGAAAGGTCATGACTTTATTAATAATGCCTCAACTGATGTCGCCGGAGTTGGTTGGATTTTAGCAGAAAACTGGTGGCCTTATCAAAGACCTAGTTTTGTAACACCCCCATTTGCTGGGTTTGTTTCCGGGCATTCTACATTTTCAAGAGCTGCGGCAGAAGTAATGACCTTAATTACAGGAGATGAATATTTTCCTGGGGGTATGGGAGAATTTGTAGCTAAAAAAGATGAGTTTTTAGTGTTTGAAAAAGGACCATCAGTAGATGTGAAATTACAATGGGCAACCTATCGGGATGCGTCTGACCAAACAAGTTTATCTAGAATTTGGGGTGGTATTCATCCGCCGGCAGATGATATTCCTGGGCGTATTATTGGCGAGCAAATAGGGGTAGAAGCCTATAATTTTGCACTCCCTTATTTTAATTTAAATTCGACAATTTCTGAAGGAAAAATATCGGTGTATCCAAACCCTGCAGATGATACATTGTATTTTAAAAATTTAGCCAAAGAAAGCGAGATTATTGTATATGCTCTTAGCGGTAAAATGATAAAAAAAGATGTTGTACAATTTGATACTGATGGTTATAGTTTGGACTATTTACCAGTAGGCGTGTACTTAATTAATGTGCATAATGCTAATCAAAATCACCGTCAATTAGTTATAAAGAAATAATAAAAACATAAAATGAAAAACATATTTAACACGAGATTTCTAATTATAGTCACATTATTATTAGTGACATGCTGTAAAAATGAACCAAAACATGATGGTTTTACCATTTCAGGAACCGTTGTAGGTCTAGAGACAGGTGAAGTTAAAATAGGATACGGTATACAAGGACCAACAAACCTAAAAGTTATTGATAGCACGCAACTTGTTGATGGTAGATTTGAGTTTAATGGTAAAGTTGACTTTCCTGATATGGTTAATATTATCATAGATTCGAAATACATGGGTCAATTTTTCTTAGAAAACAGCCCAATCACGGTTCAAATCAATGAAAATTCTTTTAAGCCCATTGTTTCTGGGTCTAAGTCGCATATTATTTATAGTGAATATGAGGAGAAGGCCTTTGCTGTATATGAAAAAGAAAAGTACAAGCCTATAAAAGAAGTCAGTGAAGAAATAAAAAGTGCTAGGCGCGCGAAGAACCAAAAAATGATTGATGAAGGCATGGCTCAAATGAAGACTTTAGAACCTTTAATAAATGAGCGAAAACAAGAAGTAATGGATATTAAATTAACCTATGCCAATGAAAATCCTAGTTCTCCAGTAGCTGTATATGTATTAGGGTATCAGTACATGGAATATCTTATGAGTAAAGAAGAATTAAAAAAGTACTACAATATGTTTACAGGAGATGCTCGTAAGACTACATTTTTTAAAGAGCATATTTCCAAAGTTTATAAAAATGCTTTTGAAACTGTAAATGCAGGAAATGTAGCTCCAGATTTCACTTTAAAATCATTAAACAATGAAGTTGTCACCTTATCTAAGGTTAGTGCCAACTATGTTCTGGTCGATTTTTGGGCAAGTTGGTGTGTGCCTTGTCGTGCATCTTTTCCACATTTAATGGAGCTTTATAAAACATACAAAAAGGATGGGCTTGAAATTGTAGGCATTGGTACAGCCGATAAAGAAGAAAGTCTTAAAAAAGCCATAGAAGAAGATCAAACTACTTGGATTCATGCATTCGATGTGGTTAAAAAGAGAGAATATGGTACCGTAGCGGTTCAATATGGTGTGCCACATCTTCCAACCACATTTTTAATTGATGGTGGTAATCTAGAAGTGCTACTACGAGATCCTACAAAAGAAGAATTAGATAATAAGTTAAAAGAGCTCTTCGGGCATTAAAACAAGAAAATGAAAACACTCCTAAAAATAAAATACTTAGTAATTTCTTTGTTTATTATCATACTAACTGTTATAAACTGCAAAGAAGACCCTAAACATGATGGCTTTACCATTTCAGGAACAATTAACGGCTTGGATTCTGGGTGGGTAAAACTGATTAAACCAAGAGTCTTTTTTACTGACACCATTACTGTTTTGGATAGTACAGAAATAAAAAATGGAAAATTCACCTTTAAAGGAAAAGTAGATCATGTAGATTATGTACAGTTAAATCTTGCTCCTCGCTTAAACGCTTACTTTTTTTTAGAGAATAGTCCTATAACCCTTGATGTTAATATTGATAATGCCGAAAAAGGGAGTGGTTATATTCCACCCATAGTTACAGGTAGCAAAACTCAAGACTTATATGATTTGCAACGTGCCAAAATAGATAGTATAAGAGGCCAAAACAAATACCTTGTCTTTAAGAAACAAAGACAAGATGTAATAGAAGCAAAAAGGACGAACGACAAAGCATTCTTGGAACAAGTACAGGCGAATATGGTTGCTTCAGAAAGTCTTGAAGATGAATTACAAGAGGAGTTAAAAAAATATAAAATTCAGTTTCTTAAAGAAAATCCAAGCTCTCCTGTATCAGTGCATATATTTGGTATTACTTTCAGTGAAATTGTAATGAACAGAGAAGAGATGAAAGCCGTTTATAGTTTATTTCAAGGAGATGCATTAAAAGCGAATAGATTCCGAGCCCTAAAAAAAACGTATGAAGATTATATTGAAAAATTTGCCATTGGAGCCACGGTTCCTGATTTTACATTAAAAACGCTAGAAGGGAATGACCTTACGCTTTCTAAAGTTAAAGGAGATTATATCTTAGTAGATTTTTGGGCAAGCTGGTGCATACCTTGCAGAGCTTCTTTCCCTCACCTTAAAGACATCTATAATAAATATAAAACCAATGGATTTGAGGTTGTGGCAGTAGCCACTGGAGATAAAGACGATAAATGGAGAAAAGCCATAGAAAAGGATCAAACAGTCTGGAAACATGTATTTGACACAGCGAAAGATAGTAAAGGAAAGAATGGAGACATTGCTGATGCTTATGGAGTTCCGTATTTACCAACAACATATTTACTGGATAATAATAGAAAAATTATAGGGAGAAATCTTAGCAAAAAAGAGCTTGAAATTAAATTAGAAGAGCTTTTTGGATATTAACATTAACAATATATTAAATTTATAAAATGAAAAATAAATTAATTTACAGTTTGGGAATAGTATTTTTTATGTCTTTAATAAGTTACGGACAAGAAAAACAAGACATAAAGGTACTCTATGTTGGCTATAGCCCAGAAAAGCCAATGCCTGAAAATATAGAATCTGGACGTATTCCTGCAGGTATGCCGCCCGAGCGCTATAAAGAAGAATACGGTAAAAGAATGCCAGCATTTAAAACCTTATTAGAAACCTACTTCACTAAAGTAACTACAGTTGACCCAAGAGATTACAATGAAAAGATGTCGAGGAATCATGACGTAACAATATTTGATCAAGCTCCAACACAAATAAAAGAACGTGTTATTCACAACGATCCAGAAACCGGAAAATTTGTGAGCATGGAGCCTGCAAAATATGTGAGCGATGATTTTAGCAGCGCTTCTGTTTTTATTGGACACACCTCATCTGTTATAGGAAGTAGTTTGGGTTCTAAACTCGATTGGTACTGTTTATGCTTAGACAGACATGCACATCATATCAAAACTGAACATGAGATTTTTAAGGGACCTTTTAAAACAAAAATTACCTTAGAAAAAAGAGAAACTCCAAAAGGTGTTTTAGAAGCTTATGATGGTTATAACATTCCTAAAGAAATCCCTATGTGGGAAGTAGATAAGGAAGGGTATCTGGATGGAAAAGGCTTTAGAATTGGTATGGTAGCGCGTGGATGGAATTTTGAGGATTCACCAAATTCTGAAATTATTTCTGGAGGTGTAAGTTCAAAACAAAAAACAGCGGTAGCTTTGGGTAGGCATGGAAACTTCTTTTTATGGGGGTTTGCCGGCTCACCTGCTTACATGACTGAAGAAGCCAAAATAGTATTTGTTAATGCGATCGTATATACCAACAAGCACAAAAATGATAAATTAATCGTTAGAAAATATAATGAGCGCATTGCTACCAAAGAATATATTGATGAGCTATTATTTTATACTACCAAACCATCTTATGTATCTTATGTTGAAGCTTATAAAGGATTTAATAAAAGTACTGTAGAGGAACAAAAGAAAATCAAGAAAAAGCAAGCAAAAGGTAATGCATTAACAGAGATGGAAAAAATGATACTCACTAGCAAGCCTCAAGAAATTGGCACAAGAGAAGATTACCTCAAAAAAAATATCGGAAGACAATCTTGGTTTGAGTTAACGGGTATAGATACATTGGCTATAAGAAAATATCTTACAGAAAATAGAGATTATTTTTATTCCGAACCAGATGGGTTTTACGATTTAAAAGTAGACGAAGACATTAAAAGCCTTGGTATAGCTAATACAAATATCAAAGTACTTGACAAAGCTATAAGCATGTTAGAAACAAATGTAGAAATAGATAAAGCTTATAGAATTTTACTACGATATACTTTAGAAGATTTTAAAACAGCTAAAGAATGGAGAACTTGGTATAATGGTAACAAAGACAATATGTTCTTTACAGAAATGGGGGGATTCGTTTGGTTAATTTATAATGCTAATGCTAATGCTAACCCAAAGGTAAGGCCAAGAAATGAAAAAGACATTGCTTTATTGAAGTTTAAATAGAGCTTGTAATTTTAAAAATTGACATATAATCTTATGAAGAATTTTATATATATCTTGTTTTTGCTCGCACAGTTAAGTGGAGCACAAACAACAAAAATAGTACCCACACTGAAGCTAAAGGCAGAAAAAGTGGCAACGGAACTTACAACTAATGAAACAAACCACATGGATCCAGTATCTGTAAACGCAACGCTTGTTTGGTCTCAAAATAAAACACAAATAGCTGTTGTAATGAAAGTGAGTGTCGAAGATCAATGGCATATTTATGCTTATGTGCCAAAAACACAGCCTTATATTACTTCAGAATTACAATTAGAGCTCCCAAAAGGCATATCAGCTATTGGAGAATGGGAAAAACCATATAGCGAGCCTTATGACAATGGTGTGTATGTATATCATGACACCCTTGTTTTTGTTCAATATTGTTCGGTCGCAGATTATGAGAAAGCATCAAAGATTAATTGTGGATTGTATTACCAAACATGTGATAAATACAAATGTTTTCCTCCTGAAACAAAAACAAAATCATTAAAACTATAATCTCAAACAAACCTAGAGGCAAATGAAAAAAATCATCACATTACTTTTTTTAAGCATACTTATGGCCAGCTGCACGCAATCAAAAGAAAAGCAAGATTTATCTTTTAGATATACGGGCATAAATTGGGATAAATATGAGGGGCATACCATAGATATTGTTGTCGGAGATACAACAATTGCAGGTGTGCATTCTGTAACAGATAAAGTTATTATTAAAAATGGCACGTTTAAGATTTCAGATACGCTCAAGCAGATTAGAAATGCCTATTTTGGATTGTATAGTCCCGAGGGAAAATATGTATATAAACAAGAATTTATATTAGAACCGGGGGAACTTGAGCTTGACCTAA
>NZ_SRSO01000020.1 GCF_004791695.1 Flavivirga rizhaonensis
CAGTTCCTTAATGTTTGTACCTGTCAAAAACAGAATGGATTATCAAAATAGAATTAGAAAACGACAACAAAATAAAATTAAATACCAATATGCCTTTTTTCAATAAATTTATTCCGGACAGCAGTGCGTGAAGACGGGAATCTAAATACAGAATTTCTTTGACTCAAAAGCCATAATGAAATGAGCAAAAAACCTTTATAGCTCTACCTCGAGGATAGCTCATTTCAAAAATTCTTTATTAGCTGTATTTAACCTTTCTTAAAATACGTAATGATTCTTTGTAAAGGTTATATAGTTCTTGACTATGTACTTTTAAATAAGGTTTAGCCTCATTAAGTTTGTTTATAGCTTCTTGAAACGAATTAAGGAAACATATAAGATAAGTTCCTGGTAAATTTTTTAAATCTGCCTCTTCTCTTTTTGTAAGTGTTAGCCCTTTTTTGAGTTTCTCTAAAATGGCATTATTAGCGTTATAAATATGATGTAATGCCTTTTTATCAAATTGAGGAGGTTCGAATAATAATGTTGTTTCTATATTATAACTCGCATTGTTTTCGAAGTGAATAGTTGTTTCTTCTAATTGGTAATATTTACTGGAATTTTGAAGCCCCAGATCTACGTACTCAATAATTTTAAAGCTTTCGTCATCAAATGAAATAGAGACTTCGTCTAAAGCAGAAAAGAATAATCGCACCTGCTCATTAATTAATTCAATATCTACTCTGGAAAAGAAAACTTCGTCTTTTACAGTTTTTTTTTGACCTGCCCAACAGACTACAAAATATTCTTTAAAAACTTTGTACTGTGCGTTATAGTCTTTACGGGTATTCATAAAATCGAAAACCCCATCAAGCGTATGTTCTATATTGTTTTGTGCGTTATTCTCAATCGCTTCAACGATTTTAGAATTAACATCTTTTATTTCTATGTCAAATACTTTGGGCATACTCATACTACCATCTCTAAAAAACACTGAGCCTCCATAGTATTTCCAGATATTTTTTCGAAGTGATGTAATTTTCCCTGTAGGTCTAATAGTTACCAACCCAACTACTTTGTCTTCTGGAAGATGTGGGAATGGAATGTTTTCATATTGTACTATGGGTGGATGACTTAAGTAAGCATTGATAAGGTTTTGTATTTTACTATCATCAAAAAAATCAACACCTATAATATTATTGTCTTCATCTTCAACACCAATAACGATATAAGAGTTGTTTTTGGGATTGCTATTGGAGAGGGCACAAACATGTTTTAAAAACTTGGCTTTTCCTTCTTTATGACTAATGTCTATTTTTCGCTTTTTGTCATAAAAACTGTTCTCATCGTTATGAGCTAAGAGGTGTTTTATAAGAAGGCGTTTGTTGATCATTAATATTATTGTTATTTTTTATTCTCACTCAATCGAATTTAGACCCTTTCCTTTTTGAAGATTTTAAATAGTTAATGAATTTTGAAAGCTGATTAATCAACTCTTCTGCTTGAGAATTTAATTTCTGATATGTGTCCTTATCAATATGCTTTCTTCTATAACATCTCAATAATTGTGATTTGCTTTCACAACAAGAACCTCTAGAAAAACCAAGGAACATTATAAACTCTTTATTGCCACCCCTACCAAAACCTTCAGAAATATTATCCATTACAGAGCCAGATGAACCATTTAATTGTTCTCGTAACTTATAGTCCTTACTCAAGCTCGTATTTATAATGATATTCCATACTTCGTCACAAAAAATGATAGATTGTTTATAAATCTCCAAATCTTCAAATGAGTTGTAATGTGCCATTGGTCTTGAATAAAAAAATAAATAATTGACAATAAATAATGTTCCACCATAGTAAAGAAGTCTAATTAAATTTCTTTACTATGGTGGAACTAGCTTGCGCTGTAGGAAATACTAATAAATCGGCAATATTTACATGAGGAGGTCGTGAAATTGCAAAGTAAATAATCTCAGCAATGTCTTTAGCCTGTAAAGCTTTAAAACCTTTGTAAACAGAGTCAGCAATTTTATCACCTTTAAAACGAACTTGAGAAAATTCAGTTTCTACCAAACCAGGGTTTATGGCACCTACTTTTATGCCAAAAGGGTTTAAATCTATACGCATACCTTCTGTAATAGCCAAAACAGCATGCTTACTAGCACAATACACATTCCCTTTAGGGTAAACCTCTTTGCCTGCTGAGGATCCTATGTTAATAATATGTCCAGATTGACGAGCCGTCATCTGTGGAATAACGGCTTTGCTTACATAAAGTAATCCCTTTACATTAATATCCATCATAGCATCCCAATCGTCAATATTTCCTTCGTTTATAGAATCTAAACCATGTGCATTACCAGCATTGTTTATTAAAATGTCAATGTTCTTAAAAGTATCTGGAAGTGATTCAATAGATTGAAGTGTTTTTGCTTTATCACGAACATCGAAGTTTAATAAATGTACATCGGTTAACCGTTCTAATGCTTTTTTGATGGTGTTTAGGCGTTCTAAACGTCTGCCACATAAAATCAAATTAATACCATGTTTTGCAAATTCATAGGCAGTTGCCTTACCAATACCACTTGATGCTCCAGTAATCAGGGCTATTTTTTTCATTTTCTTAATTATAATTTAAAGACAATTTTTTATGCTGTTTTACAGGTTATATGCCTTTTTTAGCAATTCACGTATAAAAATACTTAAAACAAGTTTAATATCGTATTATTGAGTTTAAATTATAATTAATCCCTAGACTATAAGTTTGTTACGAATGGTAAGAAAGATGTTTTTTAATTACATCTAAATTCATTGGAATAACTAGTAGCTTAAAAATTAGAATGATAATATGAGAACTTTAAATAAACTAAAGTTATCACTCTTTTCCTTGATATTAATATTCGTTTTTGGATGTAATAGTTCGGAATCAAATAATACAAACTTATTAGCTCCAACTATTTCCATTAAACTGGTAGATGAGTCTGGAGACTTTGAAGAAGTGAATGTTGAAGTTGTCGATGTTTTGATTAAAATGGATGACAATAGCGATGATGATAATGGGTGGATATCACTTAACTCAGATAAAAAAGTTATAAACTTACTTGATCTCACTGGTGGAGTTCATGAGGTTTTAGTAGATAGGTTTCCTATCCCCACAGGAACCTTAAAACAAATAAGACTAGTATTAGGTGATAATAATACGATAGTTATTAAAAATGATTTGGATGTTGGGGAGACACATGATTTAAAGACGCCAAGTGGTCAGCAATCTGGTTTGAAATTAAAAGTAGATGCGTTAATAGAAGAAGGCTTTACTTATGATTTTGTTTTAGATTTTGATGTTGATAAATCTGTTATAGTTGCTGGAAAATCTGGAAATATTAATCTAAAACCAGTAATGAGAGTAACAACAGAAGTGAGTTCTGGAATTATAGAAGGATCTGTACTTCCTGCTGATGAATCTGCTGTAGCATCTGTTATAGACACCAAAGGAACATCTGAAATTGAAGATGACGAAGTTATTTCGGCATACACTAATTATACAGGGGATTTTGCGCTCTGGGGAGTTCCTACTGGAACCTATGAGGTTGTACTAACTCCAGTAGATTCAAATTCTAAATACAAGGTAACAACTGTTTCTGATGTAGAAGTGGTTAATGGAGAAATTACAGTTATAGAACCTGCCATACAATTAGCATTAAAAGTAGGGGCAATTACAGGTAAAATACTTAATGAAAATGTTGAAGTAACTGCTTCTGTTATAGTGGATGGTGCAGAGGTACAGGTAAATACAAATCAGGAAGGTGTGTTTCTTCTTGAGAATATTCCGATTGGAGTCTACAAAATTACATTAACACCAGCAGATGGATTCGGGTTAACTGTAACAGAATTAAATAATGAAGAGGTGAAAGAAGATCAAATAAATGATTTAGGGAATATTACCTTACCAGAAGCGTAAATATTTATTCCATGTAAGTATAAATATTAAGAGCAGTTTTGAAAGAAACCGCTCTTTTATTTTTAACCAACTCTTAACTAGGTTTGTTGAATATTTTAACCAATCCTTAACAGGTTTAGAAGAAAAATTTTAACAATTTGCATTGCTCAAATAAGCTTATTATATTCGGGCTTTAAAAAAATAAAGAAGATGCAAGAAACAGGTACAATTGATATTAAGACAATTAACGAGAAAATTGAAAAGGAAAGTGCTTTTGTTGATTTACTGATGCTAGAAATGAATAAAGTAATAATAGGCCAAAAACATATGGTTGAACGGTTACTTATTGGATTGTTAGGTCGAGGACATATTTTACTTGAAGGTGTTCCGGGATTAGCAAAAACGTTGGCGATAAATACTCTGGCACAAGCGGTAGACGGAAGCTTTAGCAGAATACAGTTTACTCCCGATTTACTACCCGCCGATGTTACGGGAACATTGATTTATAACATGAAGGTTAATGACTTTTCTATAAAGAAAGGTCCTATATTTGCTAATTTTGTATTAGCAGATGAGATTAACAGAGCGCCCGCTAAAGTGCAGTCGGCTTTACTGGAAGCGATGCAGGAAAAGCAAGTAACTATTGGTGATGAAACATTTGTTTTAGATAAACCGTTTTTAGTTATGGCAACACAAAATCCGGTGGAGCAAGAAGGAACGTATCCGTTACCGGAAGCTCAGGTTGACCGTTTTATGTTAAAAACGGTTATCGATTATCCGAAGATTGATGAAGAACAAATGATCATGAGAGCTAATTTGAAAGGTGCTTGGGATAAAGTAAACCCTGTGGTTTCTGTATCTCAAATACTAAAAGCTCAAGAAGCAGTTCGTGAAGTGTACATGGATGAGAAAATTGAAAAGTATATTCTGGATATTATATTCGCAACACGATATCCGGAGAAATATAAACTTGCAGATTTAAAACCTCTTATTTCTTTTGGAGCATCTCCACGTGGAAGTATCAATTTAGCAACCGCAGCTAAATGTTATGCTTTTATTAAGCGTCGAGGCTATGTAATTCCAGAAGATGTTCGTGCAGTTGTTTATGATGTGTTAAGACATAGAATAGGTATTACTTATGAAGCTGAAGCCGAAAATGTAACTTCAGTAGATATCATTAACAAAATTGTAAACGAAATAGAAGTACCATAAAACTAGTTCACAGTATTCAGTGGCAGTAAGCAGTTTTTCTAATTACTAAAAGCTGGATATAATTTACTGCAAACTGAGACTGTAAACTGTTTACTAAAAAGAAATGGATACTAAAGAATTACTAAAAAAAGTACGAAAAATAGAGATTAAGACACGTCGTTTGTCTGATCATATATTTGGAGGCGAATACCATTCGACCTTTAAGGGGAGGGGTATGACTTTTAGTGAAGTACGCCAATACCAATTTGGGGATGACGTTCGTAATATAGATTGGAACGTAACGGCACGCTACAGTGAACCTTTTGTAAAAGTTTTTGAAGAAGAACGAGAACTTACCATGATGCTTATGGTAGATGTATCTGGTTCTGAATTGTTCGGAACAGAGCAGCAATTTAAAAACGAAGTCGTTACAGAAATTGCAGCGACCTTGGCTTTTTCAGCAACTCAAAACAATGACAAAATTGGACTTATCTTGTTTTCTGATAGCGTAGAACTATATATTCCACCTAAAAAAGGACGATCGCATGTACTTCGTATTATTCGTGAACTTATAGAATTTAAACCAGAAAGTAAACAAACGAATTTGGCAGAAGCATTGAAGTTTATGCAAAACGTTATGAAGAAAAAAGCCATTGTGTTTGTATTGTCTGATTTTATGGTAGGTGATTATCATCAAACAATGAAAATTGTTTCTGGGAAACACGATGTTACAGGCATACGAGTTTACGATAAACATGAAGAAAGCATACCAAACTTAGGAATGGTTCAAATGCAAGATGAAGAAACGGGAGAATTGATGTTAGTAAATACGTCATCAAAAAAAGTAAGACTAAATTATGGCAAGTTCTACCAGGAAAAAGTAGCTTATTATAAAGAGAGCTTTACAAAATCTGGGGCAGGAGCGATCGATTGTCGTGTTGACGAAAGCTATGTAAAAAAGCTTCTTGGGTATTTTAAAAGAAGAGGGTAAATAATGTAATGTCTGGTTGAGCGCAGTCGAAACCTACTTTAAAATGAAGAAAAGTTATTTAAATATTAAGGAACCAAGAACCAAGAACCAAGAATCAAGTCTGTCTTATCTTTTTGGTAAGCAGACCTTGTCTTGCATCTTTTTTCTATATTCTTTTGTCTCCTTCGGTCAAGTTACTTCAGCAATCGATTCTACATCTATAAAAATAGGAGAGCAAATTACATATCATATTCAAGTAGAGGCAGATACTACAAGTCTGGTTGTTTTTCCAGAAGGGCAAACATTTCAGCCTTTAGAAATGATTGAATCCTACGAAATAGATACTTTAAAAAAGAGTGATAAATACAACCTTATCAAAAAGTATGGTTTAACACAATTTGATTCAGGAGCTTATACCATTCCCAGACAAAAAATAATTATTGGAGATAAAACTTTTTTTACCGATTCTCTAAAAGTTGAGGTTAATAACATCGTTGTAGATACTACAAAACAAGGTTTGTATGACATAAAACCTATCATTGAAGTTAAAAAACCTTCAAGTAATTGGTGGAAATACCTGTTGATAACACTTCTAATTATTGGTGTTGTAGCATTTTTGTTGTTCTGGTTTATTTGGAGAAAAAAACCATTAACCGAAGAAGAGGAAATTGCATTACTTCCACCATATGATAGGGCTAAATTAGCTCTTAAAAAATTAGATGAAAGTCATTATTTAGAGCATTCAGAAATAAAAGAATATTATTCAGAGTTAACAGGGATCATTAGAAAATATTTAGATGAAAAGGTATATGATCATTCTCTAGAAAGTACGACTGATGAGCTTATTAGTAGACTTCGATTACTTAAAGAAGGAAACCAAATTGATTTAAGTCAGGAAACAATTAAAAATATTGAAAGTATTCTAAAACGGGCCGATTTGGTAAAGTTTGCAAAGTCTGCACCAGATATCGCATTAGCTGAATTAGATAGAGATACCATTGATAGTGAGATTGATCATGTAAAAGAAGTGTTACCAGAGCCAACAGAAGAAGAGAAGCTTTTAGATGAAAAATACCGAGAAGAATTAGAACGTAAAAAGACTCGAAAAAAAATTATTATAACCGTAGCAATAAGTGTCTTTTTGATAATAGCTACTATTGTAGGTTTTTCAATAAAATATGGTTTTAAATATGTGAAAGATACCATTATTGGTCATGATAGTATTGAGCTTTTAGAGGGCGATTGGGTTACTAGTGAATACGGATTTCCTCCTATAACCATTTCTACACCAAAAGTTTTAAAAAGAATGGATTCTGGAGTGCCAGAAGAAATGGCGCAACAGGTTGAAGTTACAATGTTTGGCTATGGAAGTTTAATTGATAAGTTCAATGTTGTGGTTGCTACTTCTAAGTATAAAAACTTGGGTGAAAATAAAATAGATCTAAAACAATCTATAGAAGGAAGTTTCAAAATTCTTGAAGGAACTGGCGCACAGAATATCATAACAAAGAATGAAGAATTTGTTACTCCAAACGGTGCTGAAGGATTAAAAGTTCACGGTACTTTGGATATGCCGGTGCTAAATTCGGATAAATTTGACAAAGGTAAGTATGCTACTTTAGCATTTGTTTCAGAAAACATTGTACAGCAAGTACTTCTTTTATGGAAGCAAAATGATGTTTATGCAGATCAAATGGTAGAGCGGATTTTAAATTCAGTAGAACTTAAAAAAGCAGAAGAATAATGTTTGAGGGAATCGAATTTTTAAATAAAGAACTATTCTGGTTGCTATTAGTGCTTCCATTAGCTATACTCTGGTATGTCTTTAAGCATAAAAAACAAACAGCCGAACTTAAGATATCAAGTTTAAAAGGTTTTAAGATTACTAATTCATGGTTGCCAAAATTAAAGCACATATTGTTTGTTTTGCGTTTAGTAGCATTGGCGTTGTTAATTACAGCATTAGCCAGACCTCGAACAGTGGATGTTTCAACAAAAACAAAAACCACAAGGGGGATAGATATTGTTATGGCAATAGACGTATCTGCAAGTATGTTGGCTAAAGATTTGTCACCAAATAGATTAGAAGCATTAAAAAAAGTAGCAGCAGAATTTATTAAAGGCAGACCAAACGATAGAATTGGTTTGGTAGAATACGCAGGAGAAAGTTACACAAAAACCCCAATTACAAGCGATAAAGCAATTGTAATACGTTCTTTAAAAAGTATAAAATATAATAATATCATTGAAGGAGGAACTGCTATAGGTATGGGCTTAGCAACAGCAGTAAACCGATTAAAAGATAGTAAGGCAACAAGTAAAGTCATTATTTTATTGACCGATGGTGTAAACAATTCAGGGTTTATCGACCCTAAAATTGCTAGTGAATTAGCGGTTGAATATGATATAAAAACCTATACAATTGGTTTAGGAACGAATGGAATGGCGCTGTCTCCTGTTAGAGTCTTACCAAATGGAACATTTCAGTACGGGCGAATTCAAGTAGAGATTGATGAAGAATTACTTAAAGAAATAGCCAACGTTACTGGTGGTAAATATTTTAGAGCCACCAATAATAGAAAGTTAGAAGAAATTTATGATGAAATTAATAAACTGGAAAAAACAGAAATAGAGGAGTTTAAATTTTATAATTACGAAGAGAAATACCGATCATTGGTATTATTTGCAGGATTACTGCTCCTTATAGAAATACTGTTGCGTTTTACAGTTTTTAGAAGTTTCAATTAGTATTGGTGAATTTGTTGCAAAACAAATAAACGAATTCACGATGAACAAATAGACACAATGTATCAATTAGAAGAAAAAATATGGTTTTGGGTATTAGGCGTTATCCCTGTGATAATCCTACTCTTTTTGGTGCTTCAATTATGGAAATATAAAGCACAAAGTAAATTTGCTGATAAAAGATTACTTAAAAAATTAAGCCCCAATACATCCTTGTTTAAATCAATATTAAAGATAGGTGTTTTGAGCTTAGCGTTTGCATGTCTGGCAATAGCCTTGGTGAATCCTAAAATAGGAACAAAACTAGAAACAGTTAAACGAGAAGGTGTAGATATTGTTTTTGCAGTCGATGTATCTAAAAGTATGTTGGCAGAAGACATCGCACCAAACAGATTAGAAAAATCAAAACAACTCGTTACACAAATTATCAATAATCTGGCAAGTGACCGTGTAGGTATCATAGCTTATGCAGGAAAAGCGTTTCCGCAATTACCTATAACAACAGATTATGCATCAGCTAAGATGTTTTTGCAAAGCATGAATACAGACATGCTGTCATCACAAGGAACGGCTATAAACGAAGCCATTAAACTGGCTAAAACATATTTTGATGATGAAGAACAAACCAACCGTGTGCTTGTTATTATTTCGGATGGTGAAGATCATAGTGAAGAAGCAGCAGCGATAGCAGAGGAAGCTAATGAAGAAGGCATTCGAATATTTACGATAGGTGTAGGAGATATAAAAGGAGGACCCATTCCAGAAAAACGAAATGGCATTGTTTTAAACTACAAAAAGGATAATCAAGGAGAAACGGTTATTACACGTTTAAATGAAGAAACGCTTATAGCTATTGCAGAAGAAGCCAATGGAGCTTATATAAATGGAAAAAATACCAATGATGTTGTTGAGAATATTCGTGAAATTTTAAATAGCATGGATAAAACAGAATTTGAAGCCAAACAATTTGCCGATTTTAAAGATCAATTTCAATGGTTTTTAGGTTTTGGCATTTTCTTTTTGCTTTTAGATGTTTTCTTGTTAGAGCGTAAAACGTCATGGTTAAAGAAGTTGAATCTATTTAATGAAAATCTTTAACTTTCGAGTGAAACGATTTGATTTAAAATTTTTATAAAATTTTTAACGAACAAAAGTGTTAAGGTTTTATATCTTAGAAATAAAAAAAATGAAACGTATAGCATTAATTCTATTAACATGTATCGTCTCAATATCTTTTGCTCAACAAGAAGATAAAGAGCAAGTATTAGCACTTAAAAAGGCTAATGGTTTTGTTTATGAAGGAAATAGTTTAATAAAAGATGATTTTGTTTCTGGAGAAATGGCTTATAGACAAGCTATTTCAAAGCAACCAAATACGGTAGCAGGAATTTATAACTTAGGGAATGCCTATTATAAAGAAGGTAATTTAGAAGAAGCGCTTTACCGTCACGAACAAGCCGCAAAGGCAACTAATTCTAAGTCAGAGAAGCATAAAGCATATCATAATATTGGCAATATATTAATGCAGAATAAAAAGTGTAAAGAAGCTGTTGAAGCTTTTAAAAATGCTTTGAGAAACGACCCTACAGATAATGAAACCCGTTACAATCTAGGTATAGCAAAAATTTGTGCAGAAGAGCAAAAGAAGCAGGAAGACGAAAACAAAGACGACGAAAATAAAGAGGACGAGAATAAGGACGATAAGGATAAGAAAGACAACGAAGACAAAAAAGATAAAGAGGGCGACGATAAAGAAGATAAGAAAGATAAAGGCGACGAGGAGAAAAAAGAGGGCGACGACGAAAAGGATGATAAAGGAAACCCTAAAGAAGATAAAGGTAAAGGAGATGAAGATAAGAAAAAAGAACAGCAAAAACCTAAGCCTCAACCTGGACAAATGTCGCCACAACAAATAAAGAATTTACTGGAAGCCATGAATAATCAAGAACAAAAGGTTCAGGAAAAAATGAATGCAGTAAAAGAAAAAGGTGCAAAAATAAAAACTGAAAAAGACTGGTAAGCTAAAGAAATCTGATTTTGTTATTAGTATTAAAACGTCGAAAAGCAATAATTCAAACATCAAAAATCGCTAATCGTTGTTCGTTAATCATCATGAAAATTATCAAACATATATCAATAATATTATTACTACTTACAACAAGTATAACTTTAGCACAAGTTAAGTTTGAAGCGAAAGTAAGTAAACAAAAATTAGGCATAAACGAGCGTTTGCGTATTGACTTTGAAATGAATAAAGATGGAGATAACTTTAATCCTCCAAATTTTTCAAATTTCACAGTAGTAGGTGGCCCGAATCAATCAGTAAGTAATTCTTGGATTAATGGTGTAAGAACTTATAAGAAAACCTATAGCTATTTTTTAGCGCCAAAAAAGCGAGGTAATTTCACGATTAAACAAGCTACTATTACTATTGATGGTGAAACCTATAAAACATTACCTTTAAATATTCAGGTTACTGCAGCAGTAGACAAACCAAAAGATCCTAATGATGCCAATTTTATAGCTTCAGAAAACATTCATTTAG
Organism: Flavivirga rizhaonensis; assembly: GCF_004791695.1. Taxonomy (GTDB): domain Bacteria; phylum Bacteroidota; class Bacteroidia; order Flavobacteriales; family Flavobacteriaceae; genus Flavivirga; species Flavivirga rizhaonensis. Next base: position 11,374 of record NZ_SRSO01000020.1, read on the forward strand.
TAGCAGAAGTTTCAAAAACAACCCCCTATTTAAATGAAGCCATTACGGTTGTTTATAAGTTATATGTATCGCCTACTATAGCCGTTGATAATTGGAATGAAATAGATAGTCCAAGGTATAATGATTTTTGGAGCCAGAATATAAATACACAAGGACAAAAAGTTCAAAACGGTACCTATAATGGTAAAGATTATCGCTTTTTAATTTTACGGAAAGCAGTATTATATCCTCAAAAAACAGGGAAGCTAAATATTGAGCCATTAACTTTAGATATCTCTTTACGTGTGCCTTCTAATAGACGAGATATTTTTGGAAGTCTTTTAATGACACGTGTTAATAAAACGGTTTCCGCGGGTAATAAAACGATTCATGTTAAGCCTTTACCAGAAGCAGGCAAACCAGTAGATTTTGCAGGAGCTGTTGGCGATTTTAAGCTCGATGTAATAGCCTCAAAAAGAGTATTGGACGCCTCGGAGTCATTTCAAGTGAAAGTAGCTGTTGAAGGAAATGGGAATCTAAAGCTTTTTAAGTTGCCTAAAATATCATTGCCAAGCTCTTTAGAAGTTTATGAGCCAGAGCATAAAGAGCAAGTAAAAACAAATCTATCTGGAATGAGAGGAAGTATTTCAGATAGTTATACCGTTGTGCCGCAATACAAAGGCAAGTATCCAATACCTAGTATTTCTTTTTCATATTTCGATTTAAAAACAGAAACTTATAAGCGATTATCATCCGACGAAATTATAATAGATGTTTTAAATGGACCTACAAATAATACCACCAGCGGAACTTCTGATGGAAATCCAATAAGCAATGTTAAACAACGTGTGGTTTTAAACAACGATCAATTTGCTTTTATTAAAACCAAGACAGATTTTGTTAGCACTAAATCAACTTATTTCTTTAAAACAAATTTGTTTTGGAGTCTGTTGTTATCCCCTTTTTTACTAATCCCTTTAGCCATAATTGTCCGCAGGAAAAAGGCAAGCAGAGATGCCGATGTCTATGGAAATAGAATTAGAAAAGCAGATAAATTAGCAAAGAAATATTTAAGCAATGCTAAAAAATCACTTGGCAAAAAAGAAGCCTTTTATATAGCCTTGGAGAAAGCATTACACAATTATTTAAAGGCCAGATTACATATAGAAACTAACGACTTAAGTAAAGATAAAATTAATAGTTTACTAAAAGAAAAGCAGGTTGATGACAGAGTCATAAAAGATTTTATTGCTATTGTAAAAAATTGTGAATTAGCTAGATATACACCAATAGATATTGTTACGATGCAGGAAGATTATGATAAAGCAGCAAAAACAATTTCTTTAATAGATAAACAAGCACGTTAAGATGAAAAAAGTTTTTTACATAGTATCGTTTTTGTTGAGCTTAACCGCTTTTTCTCAAAATCAAACATTATTTGAAAAGGCCAATGCCTTATATAATGAAGGCAAATATGCCGAAGCAATAGATAATTATAATGCTATTTTAGATACAGAGAACCATTCAGCCGATTTGTATTTTAATTTGGCAAATGCACATTATAAATTAAACAACATTGCACCAAGTATCTATTTTTACGAAAAAGCACTACAATTAGCACCTAATGACGATGATATTAAGAACAACCTATCATTTGCTCAAAACATGACCATTGATGCTATTGATGTTATTCCAGAAGCTGGATTTTCTAAACTCGTAAAAAGTATGACTAATATGATGAGTTTTGATAATTGGGCAAGAACGGCTGTAGGTCTAGTGTTTTGTTTTGTCGTTTTATTTCTCATTTATTACTTTGCTTATTCAACGTTAAGGAAACGTTTAGCATTCATGGGAAGTTTAGCCTCGTTAGTTTTATTATGTGTATCACTTGCATTTGCACTTCATAAATACAACTTAGATAAAAAAGATAATCCTGCAATTATTTTTGTACAGGAAAGTAAAGTAAAAAGTGACCCAAACTCTAAAAGTGAAGAGTCTTTTAGACTGCATGAAGGCACTAAAATACAGGTGTTAGAGTCGTATAACAATTGGGAAAAAATTAAACTTCCTGATGGTAAAATGGGTTGGGTAAAATCAGAAGACATAAAGTTGTTGAATAATATTTAACTTTTCCCTAACAAAAAATAGTATATATTTGTTTTTCATATTTTTTTAATAGAATGTTTAGAAATATAGTTTCCGTATGCTTTTCAATAATCTTTTTGGTGTTTTTATCAGCACCAACGGTTATTACTATGGTAGACGATTCTATTGATGTCTCTTTCTTTTTTGCTTCATCTGAAGAAGAAGAAAAAGGCGGTAAAAAAGATAAAGATGTAGAGATTTTGGTTTTTGATCTTAATATGAACGAATTAGAGTTCGCTTCAAACGAATCGGAAAATAATTTAGAATATTATTTCAAAAACTATCCTAAACCTCATTTAAATCTTATTTCTCCTCCCCCAGAATTACACATATTATAATTTAAATTTTGTTGGCTTTAAAAGCCATTGTATCAAATTAATCACTCTTTGATTTTCATCAAGGAGAAAAATTTATTGTAATATGTTTAAAACTATTAAGAATGACTTACCAGCGAGTATAGTCGTATTTTTTGTTGCACTACCATTATGTTTAGGTATTGCATTAGCAAGTGGTGCCCCCCTTTTTTCAGGATTAATAGCAGGAATTATAGGAGGTGTTGTTGTTGGATCTTTAAGTGGCTCAAAAATTGGAGTTAGTGGACCAGCTGCAGGTTTAGCAGCAATTGTTTTAACAGCTATAGGAACCTTAGGAGGATATCAAAACTTTTTAGTAGCTGTTGTATTAGGAGGTATTATTCAATTGTTATTTGGGGTTTTAAAAGCAGGGATTATTGGATACTATTTCCCATCTTCAGTAATTAAGGGGATGTTAACAGGTATTGGAATTATTATTATTTTAAAACAAATACCTCATTTTTTTGGATATGATGCCAATCCTGAGGGTGATTTATTTTTCTTTGAAGTAGACAGTAAAGGGACTTTTTCAGAACTAATAGGTACTATAAACCATATAAAGCTAGGCTCTGCTTTAATTGGTATAATAGGATTAGCTATTTTAATACTTTGGGATAAAGTATTATCTAAAAAAGGAAAGATATTTCAATTAGTACAAGGACCATTAGTCGCTGTTGTGATTGGGATTATCTTTTTTATTATGACACAGTCAAATGAAGCGTTGGCAATATCGCAATCACATTTAGTGAGTGTACCAGTTCCTGAAGATGCTTCATCGTTTTTCGGTCAATTTAGTTTTCCTAATTTTAATGTTATCACTAAACCAGATGTATGGATTGTTGCATTTACTATTGCATTAGTAGCAAGTTTAGAAACCTTACTGTGCGTAGAAGCAACCGATAAGTTAGATCCTAACAAAAATGTAACACCTACTAATAGAGAATTGTTAGCTCAAGGTACAGGTAATATTCTTTCTGGGCTAGTTGGAGGTTTACCAATAACACAAGTAATTGTTAGGAGTTCGGCAAATATTCAATCAGGAGGTGTATCAAAAATGTCAGCAATTATTCATGGGTTTTTCTTAATAATATCGGTTATTTTAATCCCTAGATTACTGAACATGATTCCATTATCTGTTCTAGCTGCTATATTATTAGTTGTTGGTTATAAGTTGGCAAAACCTTCGTTATTTAAAAAAATGGCTAAGTTAGGGTGGAAACAATCCATTCCATTTACAGTAACTGTTTTAGGTATTGTATTTATAGATCTTCTATACGGAATTGGACTAGGACTAGGAATAGGTATTATTGTTATCCTTATTAAAAGTTATCAAAACTCACATTTTCTACATATTGAAGATAAAAGTAATGGAAAGCATAAAATAAAAATGACATTTGCCGAAGAAGTTACGTTTTTTAATAAAGGAGCAATCCTTAAAGAATTAGATAGCCTACCAAGGGATACCTATTTAGAATTAGATGTTAGGAAAACAAGATATTTAGATAATGATATTATTGAGATTTTAGAAGATTTTGCATTTAAAGCAAATGAAAGAAACATTGATATTAAATTGATTTCAGAACGTGGTATTGTTGAAAACCCATCAAGCTTTATTGAGTTTTTTAAATTGAGGCCCAAAACAACTTAAACCTAAAAATCATGAAAAATAATACAAATAAATATAAGATATTAGTCCTTTCAGATTTAAAAAAATCTACAAATGCAACATTAAAAAGCACAGTCAGTTTAGCTAAAATGATAAATGGAAGCATAGAATTTTTCCATGTTAAAAAGCCCAGTGACGTTGTAGAAAAAGAAAGCCAATTATCAGCTATGCGTACTATAAATAAGGGGCATTTTGCAATTGAAAAGGAAATACAAGACTTGATAACACCTATTTCCAAAGATTACGGAGTAAACATAAATTATTCATTTACCTATGGAAATGTAAAGGATGAAATGCGTAAATACATTAAACTTAATAAACCCGACATAATTGTTTTAGGTAAAAGAAAATCTAAACCACTTAATTTTATGTATGGTATTACAAATTTTATTCTTAAAGAACATGATGGTGTAATAATGCTAGCAGATAATGATAATGTATTGGAACCAAATAAAGACATATCACTTGGTTTGCTAAACGGGGTTGAAGAATCATTTAATTTAGAGTTTATTGAAGACTTGATAAATCAAACACAAAAGCCTTTGAAATCTTTTAAAATTGGTAAAAGCGATTCAGATACAAGTACAAAAACGAATAAGCATATCAATAAAAAAGTGATTGAATATGTCTTTGAAGCAAGTGACAATACCACTGATAATCTTTCTAATTATGTATCAAAAAATAATATTAACTTATTATGCGTAAATAGAGAAAAGAAAAGTACCGTGAAAAACGAAAACACATCAGCTTCCGATATTAAGACTTTTATAGGGAAGCTCAATGTTTCATTCCTAGTTACGGGAGGACAAAGACTATCAGTACAATAATTTTATAAAAATAAATTTAATTAAAAAATTATGAAAGCACATACAAAAGAAACACAAGCAGCAATGACACCTAACAAGTCATTGGAATATTTAAAAGAAGGAAATCAAAGATTTCAGGATAATTTAAAAGCAGATAGAAATTTATTGGATCAGGTTAAAGACACGAGCAATGGGCAATACCCATTTGCAACTATTTTAAGCTGTATAGATTCCAGAGTGTCTTCAGAATTAATTTTTGATCAAGGTATAGGTGATATTTTTAGCGCCAGAGTAGCAGGGAATTTTGTAAATGAAGATATTTTAGGAAGTATGGAATTTGCCTGTAAACTGGCAGGAACCAAGCTCGTAGTTGTGTTAGGGCATACAAGTTGTGGAGCTGTAAAAGGAGCTTGTGACAATGCTAAAATGGGGAACTTAACCAAACTTATTGAAAAAATTACACCAGCAGTAAATGCCGTTTCTGAGCCTCAAGATGCAAGTTTACGAAATTCAAAAAACATAGAATTTGTAGATAATGTTTCTAAGAAAAATGTTGAGTTAACTATTGAAAGAATTATGAAAGAAAGTGAAGTATTAGCAGACATGCAAAATAATGGCGAGATTATGATCATTGGAGCTATGTACGATATTCATTCAGGTGCCGTGACATTCTATGAGTAAAAAACTTATAGATGAAAAACAATATTATGAAAATAAAAGTAAGTATGGTAGCATTAATCATGGCATTAATGTCTCCCTTACTTATGCAAAGTCAAGATAGTGATTTTGGTAATTGGCTAATATACATAGGTAACAAAAAACTTAACCCGAAGTGGAATATCCATAACGAGATTCAATACAGAAACTATAATGCTATTGGAGACCTTGAACAACTGCTTTTAAGAACAGGTTTGGGGTATACCTTTAATGAAAGCAAGAATAACGTATTACTAGGTTATGGCTATATCCTTTCGGAAAACTATATAGGAAATTCGGATGATAAAGTGTCTGTTAATGAACATAGAATTTTTCAGCAGTTTACATCAAAACAAAAGATAGGGCGTGTAAAATTAAATCATCGATATAGATTTGAACAACGTTTTGTTGAAGATGATTTTAAATTACGATTTCGTTATTTTTTAGCGTTAAATATCCCTTTCTTTAACAGAGAGAATCAAAATAGTAAATATTATTTTTCTGCATACAATGAAATATTTTTAAATACCAAAACTGCTATTTTTGATAGAAATAGGGTGTATGCAGGTATTGGTTATAATATCAATAAGAGTATAAGACTAGAAGCAGGCTACATGAATCAATTTTTCGAAACCAGTAGCAGAGATCAATTCAATATTATCACTTTCGTTACATTTTAAGTAAATTTTAGTTAAAAAAACCAATACCTTTGAGTGTTGGGTTTTTTTTTGGGTCAAAATGAATTAACTTAGAACTTCTAAACTTTTACTTAAAACATGAAAAATCTTTTTTCAAACATAAGAGGAGATGCTTTTGGTGGTATTACTGCGGGCATAGTCGCATTACCCTTAGCGCTTGCTTTTGGAGTGTCTTCTGGGTTAGGTCCTACAGCAGGATTATATGGTGCTATTTTTATTAGTTTTTTTGCTGCTCTTTTTGGAGGAACTAACACTCAGATTTCTGGGCCAACAGCACCAATGACGGCGGTTAGTATGCTTGTTATAGCAGGTATAATTGCAACTAATGATGGCGATGTTAATAAGGCACTACCAGTAATTCTTACTGTATTTTTGTTAACAGGATTAATGCAAGTTGGGTTAGGCATTTTAGGTTTAGGAAAGTACATAAGGTACATTCCTTACCCTGTAGTTTCAGGTTTTATGACTGCTATTGGAGTTATTATATTACTAACTCAAATTTTACCTTCTATAGGGTATTACCCAAAAGAAGATATGGAGTTTGTTAACACATTTAAAGCACAAGCAGAAAATGTTATTCTTAGAAATATTATCGAAGAAGAAAAAAGTGAAGGTATTTTAGTATTGGAGAATTTTAAAGAAACGATATCCAGATCTGAAGCCATTTCGCAAGACGATATTTTAAGGGAATCTCAAACATTAGCTAAAAATGAAAGTAAAAAAGCTTTCGGAATAATAAAGATTCTTCCAAGAGCATTACAAAAGATTAATTGGTTAGAATTAATATTAGCCTTAGGGACTATTTTTATCATTTATGGTTTTAAACGTATTACTAAAGCAGTACCGAGTACATTAGTCGCTTTAATAGTTATGTCTGGAATTGCGGTTGGTTTTGGGTTAAACTATAGACCCATTGAAGAAATTCCGAGCGGATTACCTATTCCAAATTTAGAAATTTTCACAAGTTTTAAGTTAAGTAGTGTAACTCCATATGTTTTTACTGCATTAACATTGGCTTTATTAGGAGCGATAGATTCACTGCTAACTAGTGTTGTTGCCGATAATATGACAAAAACGAAACATAAGCCAAATAAGGAACTGGTAGGTCAAGGTATAGGTAATAGTATTGCTGCAATCTTTGGAGGTATTCCAGGAGCAGGAGCAACTATTAGAACGGTAGTAAATATTACCTCTGGTGGTAAAACAAAATTATCAGGGATGATTGCTGGCGTTCTATTATTAATAATATTGTTAGCCTTAGGACCTGTAGCGTCAAAAATTCCTGCGGCAGTCCTAGCTGGTATTTTAATAACAGTTGGTATCGGTGTTATGGATTACAAAGGCTTAAAGGCAATTCCAAGTTTACCAAGAGATATAAAATTGGGGCCGTTAAAACTAAGCTCAGAAGTATTGATTATGCTTGTTGTTCTGTTACTTTCTACTTTTTGGGACTTAATTTATGCTGTTGGTATTGGGCTTGTAATAGCGTCTTTAATGTTTATGAAGAAAATAGGGGATTTAACCGCAGAACGTTCAGATGTAAAACCACTTAAAGAAGAAGCTTGGGCAGATGAAGCTAACTTCCCCGATAACTTAAAAGAAGAAGTTTTTATAAAACACTTAAAGGGACCATTGTTCTTTGGATCAACAAGTGATTTTCAGCAATTAACAGCACAAATTCCTGATACTGCTAAAACTGTTGTTATAAGGTTAGGGCGTATGCAATATATGGACCAATCTGGCTTATACGCTATGGAAGATATGCTTCAGGACTTAAATAAAAAAGGTATTGAAGTCTTGTTTGTTGGGTTGTTAAGACAGCCGAAGTATATGATGGAACGAATAGATATTATACCAGATTTAATTCCAAGAGAACATATATTTGATGATTTTGAACACTGTATGGAATGGATTAAAACAAATGTAAAAGACATACATCCAAGTTAAAGTTATAGAGATTTATCATTAAAGTTAATAGAGGTCTAAAAAGTAAATAAAATTGAATGTCTTGAACGAAATCGATAGGCTCGAACGGACAAAAATTAGACTTTTTAGACCTCTATTATATAAGTTTTGGAGTTGTTTTAAACTTCTAACGCCAATATTATAAAAAATCTTTATAAATAACGTACGTCAATATTTACTAATAGTTAAAATGTTGTAATATCCGTATTTGGTTGATAAACATAATTAAATGTATAATAAGGTGTACCATCAGTAAAGGCATCGGGGTTGGAGGGAGCATTTTCATAATAGCTTAAGATTTCTACCTTGGCATAAGTACCATCTCTCGTTTTAAACACTAATACTTTCCCAGGAATAGGCATAATTAAATGTGTTGGAGGTCCAGCATAAGTATACCATCCATTTCCACTACCAGAAGCAATGGCGTAGCCCGTACTAGAGTCTTGAACAAATAATGCCGTATCAACATTTGTAATAGAAGCCATAGTTCCGTTAGCAATATAAACAGCAGCATCACCTGTTCTATTTGGTTCATCTGTAGTCCCTAAAGAAGTTCCACCATTAACAATAATTGAAGTACCCCTAAAAGCAATATCCCAATCAGTTTCATGTGTTGTTGTTTTACCTAATATAAAATCAAACTTTGTAAAAAGTCCAGACACTGGTTGTCCTTGTCCTCCAGATTGTGGTGCGTATAAATTTGAAATAGTTTTAGACTCTATATTTAATAAAGGTTTAGAATCATTATCGCTGCTACAAGAAGAGAAAGCTATAAATAAGGTTACTAATGTTAAAAAATTGATTGTTTTCATGGTATTTGTTGTATTAAAATTTAATGTTAAGTTTTCCATATATAATACGACCAGCAATGTTGCTGATGTTTTGTGTGTCTGTGAAGCCGAATAGATTATCAATTCCGAAACTCAATCCATAGTTTTTGTAAAAGGTTTTATTTACAGCAAAATCGATAATAGAATACCCATTGACAAACTCATCATACGTGTCTAAATAGGTGTTTCCATTAGTGTCTAATAAACCATATTTACTTCGATACGTTCCTCTAATATTGGTGTCTAGATTCCAGTTAGGAATTTTATAAAAGACTTTTAAATTAGCCATGTGTCGGGATCTGTTATACAACCCGAAATAGTCGTTTTTTTTGAGTTGAAAAGAAGGAGCACTTGGATGTTCTCTGGCAAAAACGCTTCCGTTTTCAAAAGCTTCTTCTGCATCTGTATCCTTAGCAAACAAAAGTTGATAACCGCCTGAAATTTTAAACTGATCTGTAGGATTCCAGGTAGAATTAAACTCTAAGCCTTTCGTATATACTTTATTGACATTGTAATAACTGAATACATTTTGACCATTAGTTTTATTAGCTATTACTCTTAGATCAATAAGATCATTAATGCTATTTCTGAAAAAGTTTAAACCAAATTTTAATTTAGGAGATAAACTATAATCAATTCCAATGTTAATGCTGATAGAGTTTTCAGGATTTAAAGCATCTTCAAAATCAGAAGCAGGTACAATAATATTAGCTAATTGCCCTTGAGATTCTAATGCGGGTATAGCAGTTGTAACGGCATTATATCCTAAAACAGTATAACCAACGGTTGTATTTGTAAAATCGAAATATAATTGCCTAAAATCGGGAGCCTTAAACCCATAACCAATAGCACCTTTTATTGCCAGTTTATCATTTAATCCATAGCGGATGGCAGCCTTTGGACTAAATTGAGATTTGTATTTGTTATGGTTGTCAAATCGAGCTCCTAAAATAATATTGAGCTTTTCAATAGGTGTACTATCATATTGAAGATAGAGGTAAGGAGAATTAAATATAGGTTTTAAGGAAAAATATGTTCTGTTCAATGTTTCATGATTAAACCCAGCTCCTCCTATAAAAGCCTCTTTATCATTCGGGTTATATGTTGCTCTAATTTCTGGACGAATTAATAATTGATTGTAGTGGCTATTACTAAATTGAGTACCATCTTCATTGTCTAAATAATCTTTTGCAATATATCGAGTAGCATAAAATTCAAAATAACTACGCCATTTTTTATCATAAACATGGCTTAATTTTAAATGCGTATTCCATTCGTTTATATCACTTTCTCCTTTTAATTCAGTTGAGGCTACATAATCTTGATTTTGATTATAATACTTGCTGGAAATAAAAAGATTAGTTGCCTCTGAAAAATCATAGGTGATTTTTGAGTTGAATGTGTAATTGCTAAAAGGGTCGACGGTGTTTAGATCGTCACCATCAATTAAATCATAACCATCACTACTATATCTATTAAAAAATGCACTAATCCCTAATTTTTGTTTTTTATAATGTATTGTCGAACTTAAATCATGGCTGCCAAAGGATCCTAATCTATAATTCACATTTCCACTGAAGCCCTTTTTAATATTTTCGGTTATAATATTTATAACACCGCCTAAAGCTTCGCTTCCGTAAAGACTAGAAGAGGCGCCTTTAACAATTTCAATCTGTTTTATATTGCCAACCGTAATCCTGCTAAGGTTTAAAGTACCAGCAGAGCGCCCAACAAGAGGAACACCATCTATAAGAATTAAAGTGTATTGAGAATCTAAGCCTTGAAGTTGAATACCTTCACCACCTCCAAAATCAGGGATAGTAATTAGACCTGTTTGCTCATTCAGGATATCATTTAAACGAATAGAATTAGATTGTTTTATGTCTTCTTTAGAAACAATTTGAGCTGGAAGAGGTAAGGAAGATAATTGTCTAATGGTCCGTGTGGCTGTAATTATAACATCATCTAAATATTCTGTTTTTGTAGAATCCTTTGTAATCGCTTTAGATTCTTGAGAAAATAAAGTGCTCCCCAAAAAAAGCGAAAAATAAATGCAAAAATATTTTTTATTTAGAATCATTCTTAATTAAATTTGCCACAAATATATAAGTTATTTTAATTTAGTCTAAATAAGAACAATTAATTTTTTAACTTTTTTTAATTATTAAAAACAAACCTTTAAAAATGAAACAATTAACACTACTATCATTATTGATTTTAACATTTTCATCAGTTGGAAATACACAAGAGAAAAAAACTAAAGACCAAAAAGCTATAAAAGATATGTGTGGCTGTTATGAAGTAAAGTTTAAATATGCTGAAACATTTTCACCAGATATTGCTTATGAAAAAGCGTATGATTATAGAGCATCTGCCTTAGAATGGGCTGAATTAGTAGTTGATAAAGAAAACAAAATAGGCATTCAGCATTTGTTGATTGTGAATGATACGATGGTTATTAAGCATTGGCGTCAAGACTGGGAATTTCAAAACCAATATGTGTTTAATTATAAATCTAAAAATACTTGGGGTATAAAAAAGTTTTCGAAAGAAGATGTTAGTGGTCAATGGACGCAAAAAGCATATCAGGTAGATGATAGTCCTCGTTATTCAGGTTCAGCAACATGGGTTCATGTCGATGGAAAAAGTTATTGGGCAAACAAAACAGATGCACCATTACCAAGGAGAGAATACTCTAAACGAGATGATTATAATATTATGAACAGAGGTAATAATGTGCAGCTTACAGGCTATGGATGGTTACATGAACAGGATAATGACAAGATTATTCGTGTTGATGGAGAAAAAGATGAGTTATTAGTACAAGAAAAAGGATATAATATTTATAGGAAAATTGCGGATGAAAAATGTAAACTTGCGAAAGATTGGTGGAAAAAAAACAATAAAATTTGGAAAAAAGTAAGACAAGAATGGGATCATGTTCTTGCAAAAAATAAAGAAATAAAATTAAAAGAGAAAGTAGATGATAAAAAGCTGTATCAATATTTATTTGCTTTAGAGAATAATGCAAACAAAAAAGACATTGAAGCAATTATTAACCAGTTTTTAAATTAGTATTCATTCAGTTTAACAGCATATTTTTATCATGGAAGATATAAACACTATTTACTATAATAACTTTGGAATAGCTTTTCAATGGAAAAGATGTGCTGTTAAAGATTTTAAGAAGATTCAATTAGTCTTTAGAGGCACAGGGTTATTACTAACGTCCAATGAATTGATGGTATTCTCTAAAAACATTGATAAATCATTAAATAGTAATTGTTCATGTATAGATTGTATGGAATATAAAACGTGTAAATCTATATTGGTAGAGGCTCCAAACCAGCAAACTACTTTCGCTATGACTTACACAGAAATAAAGGACATACAGGATTTAGTAAAAGGAACTTTATTTCAAATGGGATTAAATAAAATACTTAATGATAATACAATTAAATAGTTTAAACTTTACCTGCTTCTGTAGTATCCTCCTCCTCATTTTCATCAGAATCTAAAATGTTTGGAAGGATCATAGGAACCAAAGATTTTACGGGGTTATAGAATACTGCAGCTTCTAAGTCATCTTCATTTGCAAACGGTATTGCACTATTCATTTTATCAAAAATGATTAAAACCACACTTAAAATCAATGCAATTTTAAGACCTCCAAAAAGACCGCCAAGGATTTTATTTATAATACCCAGGGCAGCAAAATTTGCTAGTTTAGTTAGAGCCTTTCCTGCTAATGCAATAGCTAAAACAATGATTACAAAAGTTATTATAAAAGCAGCAATATTAATGGTTTTTTCATTCCAATCTACTTTACTTTCTAAAAATTCACCAGCAAAATTGCTAAAATGTATCGCGCCATAAACTCCGGCAATTAAGGCAACTAAAGAGGCAACTTCAACAAAAAGCCCTTTCATAAAACCGCGAATAAGTCCGAATAAAATTAAAGCTCCTAAAACAATGTCTATAATACCCATGATTAATTAGAATTTAAACAAATATAAAATAATAGTCACACTTAGGTTTATTAACTTTGTCTCTTTGTAAATTATTATGTCTAGAGACGAACAATTAAAAGAACGTTGGCAATTGGTAGTAAAAAAACTATCCGATCAATTTGCAGATGGCGAGGCCTTAGATCTAGATGCTATTATCTATTTAATAGGTGTTCAAGAACTTGGTCAACTAGATAGAAGCTTTAAAAAAGATCAGAAGTTAGATCTTATGCATATTGCAATCTGTAAGTTGCTGATGCCCTATGGGTATTACGAACTTGACTTTGTAGATGAAGAAGGTTGGCCACATTATAAAACCCTGGAAGCGTTACCTCATTTAAAAGCAGGTGAACAAAGTGTTTTAATGAAAGAAGCCATCGTGAACTATTTTTTAGAAACTGAATATATTAATTAGTTTTTAGTCGTTACTTTTAAGAAAACAAAAAATTAAGCTTTTCACAAAAAATTAAATAGGATAAGTTTACCCTAAGTGAAGTCTAAGGCTGAATCCTTAACGCAGATCTCGATAAATTGATTAAATTTGCATTCATTTTTGAAATGACACCATGATAGATAAAATAAAAGAACTCATAGCTGAAGCTGAAGCCTTTAAAACACAATCTAAAGAAGAAGTAGAAGCATTTCGTATAAAATATTTAGGCAAAAAGGGATTGTTAAATGACTTTTTTGCTGAGTTTAAAAATGTAGCAAACGATCAGAAAAAAGAGTTTGGTCAAACTATTAATAAGCTTAAAAAGACAGCTGAAGATAAGGTAAATGCCTTAAAAGATGAGCTTGAAAGCAAAGAAGACATAAAAGGTGTTTATGGTGATTTATCACGTCCGGGCGAGCCTGTTCAGATTGGTGCACGTCATCCAATTTCTATTGTGAAAAATCAAATTATAGATATCTTTTCTCGTATCGGTTTTAATGTTAGTGAAGGTCCCGAAATAGAAGATGATTGGCATAATTTTACAGCCTTAAACTTACCAGAGTATCATCCGGCACGTGATATGCAGGATACGTTTTTTATTCAAACAGATCCAGATATTTTATTACGTACACATACAAGTTCTGTGCAAGTGCGTTACATGGAAAATAATAAACCGCCTATACGTACTATTTCTCCCGGTAGAGTTTATAGAAATGAAGCCATATCTGCACGATCACACTGTTTTTTCCATCAAGTAGAAGGCTTATATATAGATAAAGATGTGAGTTTTGCAGATTTAAAACAAACCCTTCAGCACTTTACTACCGAAATGTTTGGAAAATCTAAAATACGATTACGTCCATCGTACTTTCCTTTTACAGAACCAAGCGCAGAAATAGATGTGTATTGGGGATTAGAAACCGAAACTGATTATAAGATTACCAAAGGTACAGGTTGGCTGGAAATAGGAGGTTGTGGTATGGTAGATCCTAATGTTTTAGAAAACTGCAAAATAGACCCAACAGAATATTCTGGGTTCGCATTTGGAGTAGGTATAGATCGTATAGCGATGTTATTACATCAAATAGGAGACATTCGTTTATTGAGTGAGAATGATGTGCGTTTCTTGGAGCAGTTTAAGAGTGCTTTATAATTGTTTTGTCATTCCTGCTGTTTATACTGAACTTGATTCAGTAAGGTAGGATCTTAAAAATAGAAACCGAATGACGATAAAGAGGACTTCTGCTTTCGTAGTAATAACAAGAAATGAAAAAAGACATCCATATTCCTAAAGTTGAAGGTGTTTACATAGCCATTGTAAATGAATACAATGACATTTATAAAACTCAAGATTGGAATGCTTACATAATCAACGATAAAGACATTGATTTAGAAATGATTCTTATTGTTACCAGTGGTTATTCTGAGAAAAAAATGACTTCTATATTCAGAAAGAAACTAGATAAGCTTCCAAAAAAAAGTTATGCAAAAATAGAACTGATGCAAGAAGAGTTATTCGCTCTCAATAACACTTTTAAAGTCTCTTTTTTTGAAGGTAATGCTATGTTTGACAAAACCTATTTATTTAGAAAGAACACCATTAATTTAAAAGCGTTACAACCAGTGCCTTTAATGGATGTAAAAGGGGTTTTGATGAAATAAACCCTTCCGTCTTTAATTCTTTTTGTTGGAATTAAATCCGTTTTTCCTTAAAAGAAGGGAAGGATTTAGTCGGGTTTTATTTTAAGTTTTAAAGAAATATATTAAGTTCCAGTAAAAGACCTTTTTAATCCAACTTCTCAGTTAATTTTTTAAACACTTTTTTAGGATTTTTGTTTTCATATAAAATCTGGTAAACCGCATTAATAATAGGAAGTTGTGTTTTTTTAGTGTTTTTCAGATTGAGTAAATGAGCACTTTTTGTCGCATAATAGCCTTCAGCTACCATATTCATTTCCATTTGAGCAGATTTTACAGTATAGCCTTTACCAATCATATTACCAAACATGCGATTTCTAGAGAAAACCGAATAGCCGGTTACTAACAAATCACCCAAATAAGCAGAGTTATTAATGTTACGCTTCATTTTGTGCATTTTTTTAATAAAACGTTTCATTTCACGTATGGCATTACTCATTAACACACTTTGGAAGTTATCACCATAACCTAAACCATGAGCAATTCCGGCGGCAATAGCATATATGTTTTTTAACATAACGGCGTATTCTACACCTATAATATCATCGCTCACCTTAGTTTTTATATAGTCACTGGATAATTTATTAGCAATCGTTTTTGCTTTTCCTGTATCCGAACATGAGATAGTTAGGTAAGATAATCGCTCTAAAGCAACCTCTTCTGCGTGGCAAGGACCAGCAATAACCGCAATATTATCATAAGGAATATTATAAGCCTCATGAAAATGTTCGCCAACCAAAAGTCCTGTTTCGGGCATAATACCTTTTACGGCAGATACTATTGTTTTATTAGAAATGTCGATATTTAGTTTTTCTAACTCACCATGAATAAAAGCAGAAGGAATTACAAAAAATAAAACATCTGCATAAGCAGCTATCTCGTTAATGTCGTTACTAATTTTTAGTTGTTCTAAGTGAAATTCAACCGAGCTTAAATAATTAGGGTTATGCTGCTCTTTTAATAAATGCTCTTTAGTGTAAACACTTCGCATATACCAACCAACTTCATCTAAATTTTCGCAAAGCATTTTCACAATTGCTGTAGCCCAACTTCCAGCTCCAAACACTGCATATTTTAAAGGTTTATCCATAAATAACTAATCAGTTTCGGTTCAAAAATACACAAAATAATAATCATTACTTAGTCAAAAAAGATTAAGAAATTGTTTTTTGGCACGCGTTTTGAAAACATAAAAGTATAAAACATAAAAATGTTTGATTATGAGGACAGTAAAATTACTTTTAAGCTTTGCTATAACAGCAACATTGTTTACATCGTGCTATACAGAAGTAAATATTGAAGACGGACTAGAACCAGGAATATCTATAAATCAATTATTAAATTCACATGAATTATGGTATGTTGATATTAATAGCACTAAAGGATTTGGTGAAACACCTTTTTTACAAAAAGCATTTACAATATCTTTTAGAAATGGTGTGATATATGCAAATAATAATATCGTTGGATTAGGTGAAAATGGAAATGGTTTTGGTATTGATGTTGGAGAATATGATGCTTATGATATGGTTTTAGATGTTTCTCATGATATTGACGGATTTGAAACTTTTGATGTTTTTCAAATAGATAGCAATACGATTGAGCTTTATAATCCTAATAACGATACGTCTTATTTTCTGGAAGGTTATCAACGTAGTAATTTTGATTACGATTTTGTTTTCTATGATAACATTCATTATTTCTTACAAGAATATGAAGCCTGGGAAAAGACATATACGAGTGAGTTTGGAGCTATAAATGAATTTGATAATGAAAATTATTTACAGTTTTTAGCAGGAGGAAACGACTCAACATTCCAAAGTTCACAAGATGAAAATGGGACTTCTACAAATAATCTTATATGGGATTATACAGGAATATATGGTGTAGGAGATGTTAATGGAGATATGTATTTAAAAACTTTAACATTAGATTATGATTTCTTCAACAATGAATACTTTGAATTGAGCGTTATAAATGATGGAAAGATAGAGTTGTTTCACCCATCGTCTGAAACAGTTTATGAATTTGAAGGTAGAGGTTATATACAATACCTGAAAAATGGAGATACAAAAGCAAAAGGAAAAACTACGGTTGATAAAAAGCGTAAGTTTAGAAAAAATAAAGTAGAAAACCCAAGAGAAAATACTAGGGTTAAATAAAAATTTTGGTTGGTTATTTAGTTTAGAAACCGTTTAAAGAATTATTCTTTAGGCGGTTTCTTTTTTGTTTTGATCTAAACGAATTTTCTCGAGGCTTACAGAGAGGTTTCCACTGAAATTATTCGTTTCAGGAAATTCTTTATTAAAAAAACATATAGTATGTGACTTTCTCTTTTTTTTAGTGTCTAAAAAACATAAACCCTCAAAAACATATTAAAAATTATGGGATTGTTTTCATTTATTAAAGATGCTGGTGCTAAAATATTTGGGATTGGTACAACAACTGAAGAAGATACCGCCGAAGCAGTTGCAGAAGAACTTAAATTAGAAAAGGCTGCCGCCGAAAAACTTAAGGAAACAATTGTAGATTTACAATTACAAGTAGAAAATTTGGATATTTTTATCGACGATGATATTGCAATTATTAAAGGATTAGCTTACGATCAGACTACTAAAGAAAAAGTAGTATTGGTTGTTGGAAACTCTAAAGGCATAGCTATTGTTGATGATCAAATGGAAGTAGAGCAAACAGAACCTGAAGCGCAATTCCACACTGTAATTAGTGGTGATACTTTAGGGAAAATTGCAAAGGAATTTTATAATGATGCTATGAAATACCCAGTTATTTTTGAAGCTAATAAACCAATGCTTTCAGACCCAGATAAGATATACCCAGGACAGTTATTACGTATCCCAGTTCTGGGCTAGAATCTATTTAATAGCATAAATAGTTTTTATAGCCAACTAAATTTAGTTGGCTATACTTGTGAGTTTTGTTTAATGCTTTTTATTTGGTGTTATGAAGTATGTAATTTATGAATTATAAAGAAGGGTCTTAATAGCACTTTGCTATTGATTGTTTTTTTCGCTAAGAAGCTTAAGTATTTTTTGACCTTCGTGTTCTCCCCATATGTCCATAACACGTTTTGAGCGTCCAGAATCTATTCCATACTCTTTGTAGAGGTCAAATAAAAGTTTTTTGTAGTGTTCTTTAACCTTGTCTTTAGCATAAAAACAAACTCTGTATGCTGTACTTATATATTTATCTAGACTCTTTTCTTTGGCATATTGTAATGCTCTTTCTGGATGGTCCCGTTCTGTGGCCTTGATTGCATAATAGCGCCCATTTGTTCCTGAATTTATCATATCTTCCAAAAGAGTTTCAAAGCGATTTTTAAATTGTTCGGGAGCTTCTTTTTTGAGAAGGTTGTACATTTCAAGTATAGCCTCACTTTCTTCCTCTTTTTTGACTAGTGTAAGAATATCATCTACATAAGACAGGGCAATTTTTCCAAAACTGGTGATTTGTTTGTTTCGAATTAGAATAGCAGAGTAACTTAAAATCAAACTTAAAATCATGTCTTTTTCTGAAGTAATAAGTTTTTGTTCTTGTAGAATCTTGAATATATATGACGCAAAATCATCACCAGAAACTTTTTCTAGTCGATGAAAAAGCCAAGAAGATAACTTAAACAAATCTAGATATTCATCATCATCTTTTTTTGTGCGGTGAATAATTACTTTTATAATTCGTGTATCAATTTCAGACCAAGGGGCAGAATTATCAACTAGTTTATTATAATCAATACCATTAGATTTATCATTGGGAATCTCATCAGTTAATTCCAGTATATATTTGAATACTTTGCAAGCAGCATCAAAAAAGTAACCTTTTTCATCTTCTTGCGCATATTCATATGCGTTTAATATAGCTTCTTTATAATCATCAGATACATTTGATGTATTAATTTCTTTTTTCGTTATTACTGTTTTTTGCATATGAATCGATATTTTTAAATGCTTACGTTATCCTCATTTTCAGTGAAAATTGATTATAACTTCATAGTACCTAGATATAGTAGCGTTTTAATGAGTTATATCGGTTGTTAAACGAAGTTATTATTATTATCTTATAAAATCAAGCTGATTTTTATAACATATTAGGGTTTCATTTATAAAAGTTCATTTCATCCAAATACTCCCAAACAAATTCCGGAAGCATAGGTTTTACATTTTTACCAGCTTTAATCCCATTGCGTATTAGTGTTGAGGATAACTCCATAATAGGAGCGTCAATGTGATGTATTTTTTTATGACCTTCAAATTGCGTTTCTACCTTGTTTTCAGAAATGCGGGGATAAACGTATATATGGTGATTTTCAAGGATTAATTCATAATTTCTCCATTTATGAAAGCTCTTTAAATTGTCTTCACCCATTATTAAAGAGAATTCATTATCAGGATATTTTTCCTGTAAGTAAGCAAGCGTATTTATAGTGTAATTTGGTTGTGGTAAGTTAAATTCTATATCGCTTGGTTTAAGCTTTGTATAATCTTTAGTGGCGCGATATACCATTTCTAAACGTTGGTAGTTATCTAGTAAACTACGCTTTTTTTTGAATGGATTATGAGGGGTCACAACAAACCAAATTTGGTCTAAATCACTATGTTCGGCTAAATGATTAGCAATAACTAAATGTCCAATATGAATAGGATTAAAAGAACCAAAATATAGCCCAATTTTCATTCTGAATGTTTTAGGAGTTTAGAAAATCACTGACTAATTTATGTGCCTTTTCAAGTGCTTTGTTTAAATCGTCATTTACAACGATAACATCAAATAAAGGCGCTGTTGCTAATTCTGCTGATGCTTTTGCAACACGCATGTTTATTTTGTCTTCGCTTTCTGTTTTACGTTTTTTTAATCTAATTTTTAACTCATCAATGCTTGGTGGCTTTACAAAAATAGCTAAAGTTTCCTCTGGAAATTTTCGCTTTATACGTAAACCTCCAGATACATCAATATCAAAAATAACATGTTTACCCATGGCCCAAATACGCTCTACTTCAGTTTTTAGAGTACCATAAAAATTATCGCGATAGACTTCTTCCCATTCTAAAAATTCATCATTTTTAATTTTAGATTTAAATTCTTTAGCAGATAAAAAATAATAATCTTTTGCATCTATTTCTTCTCCTCGTTTTTCTCGAGAAGTTGCAGATATAGAGAACTCTAAATTCAAATCTTCAATTCCCAATAAATGTCTTACAATAGTTGTTTTTCCAGAGCCAGAAGGCGCAGAAAATACTATGAGTTTACCTTTGTTCAATTTCAATGCGTTTTTAACGTTTATTACAGTACGTTTAATAATTGTTCTTTAATTTTCTCCAGTTCATCTTTCATTTGAACCACTAATTGCTGCATTGGAGCATAATTACTTTTAGAGCCAATGGTGTTTATTTCTCTACCCATTTCCTGACTAATAAACCCTAATTTTTTCCCGTTAGAGTCTTTAGAATTTATACATTCTATAAAGTAATTTAAGTGATTATTTAAACGTACTTTTTCTTCGGTAATATCAAACTTTTCTATATAATATACTAACTCTTGCTCAAAGCGATTTTCGTCATACTTTTCTTTTAAATCCTCTACACCTTTAAGTAATCGTTCGCGAACCCCTTCAACGCGTTCTGGGTCCATAGCAATAACCTCTTCAAGGGTATTCCTAATTACAATAATACGTTTATTAAAATCCTGCTCAAGTACTTTTCCTTCATCTAACCTATGATTGATTAAATCATTTACAGCAGTATTGATTTGTGCTTCGATAGTGTTCCATTCATCATCATCAATTTCTTCGCGAACTGTATTTAAAGCGTCTGGAAAACGAACAGCCATTTTAAGAAGTTCAATGGCGTCTCCATCCACTACATGTTTTAATTGTTCTATATATTGTTTAACAACAGGTGTATTTATTTGGGTAGATGTATCTTCAGCAGTGGCTTCCACATAAATAGAAAAATCAACTTTACCTCTTTGTATTTTTGCGGCAAGAAGTTTTCGAATAGACAATTCCTTTTCTCTATAAATAGAGGGCATCCTTACATTTAAATCTAAATTTTTACTATTAAGAGATTTAAGCTCTATTGTTATTTTTTTTGTGGGTAATTGCAATACAGACTTTCCATAGCCTGTCATTGAATATATCATAATGTACGTATTAAGTTTTGCAAAGGTAATTAAAACCAAAAGGATAGGAAATAGATAATAAGTACTTTAAACTAATCTGTAGTTTTACATTTTGAAATGAGTCGTTTCAATGACTACAGTTTTTTTGAATACCCCTAGAAAACCTACTAATCTCGGGGTATTCGCAAAAACACTCTAAAAAGAGTTTGCATAGTGTTAACTAGCCTAGAAAACACTATTTTTTAAATCAATCTATATAATTGATTTGTATTAACTTGTTGTTGTTTAACTGCTAACTTATATAATTTTAAAACGTTCATTAACGGCATATTCGTATCTGGTTTATGTGATTTTTTTGAGACTGCTAATAAATACTGAGCATTGAGGTGTTAGTTGAAATTCTTGTTTGTGATGTAAAAAGTGTATGTAGAGCATAGTTTTTCTTCTATAATAAATGTTTTATTATAGAAGATTCAAATTGCTATAAACGTAACTATTATGAATGAGTGCAAAACAAAAAATCAAAGAATTGATTGCACAAAAGATTAAAGAAGCTAAGTAATCAAAAAATCCGTAAACAATTGATAATCAATTGCATTACGGATTTTATATGTACTCAAGGTGGGAATCGAACCCACACTTCCGAAGAAACTGGATTTTGAATCCAGCGCGTCTACCAATTCCGCCACTTGAGCATTAATAAACTAAAAAGACAATTCAAAATTACAAATTATCTCTAATTAAACGGAGCTTTTCTTTTCCGACTCCAGATTTCCAATATTTCTCTCTTTTTCTAGCTTCAACTCTAGTATCCAATGTTTCAGAATATATTAGCTTAAAAGGACAATATGCTCTAGTTGTTTTCTCACGACCCTGATTATGTCTTTCTAATCTATTAGGAATATTAATAGTCATTCCTACATAAATATAATTCCTTGACAAACTTGAAATAGCATAAACATAATACATCTTTCAAAATTTCAGCGCGCCTGCCTGTCGGCAGACAGGTCTACCAATTCCGCCACTTGAGCATTTCGGATAGCAAAAGTATAGATTTTTTCGATATTAAACATAAAAATACTAGTCAATATACTTTTTAGGTTAAAATAAATGTATAAATTTGCACCTCGTTTAAAATAAAGCGCTGTATTGGTGCTGCAAAACAACAAGTTAACTATGCCAATTGTAAAGACCGAAGCTAAAATTTTTGCATGTACACAAAGTAAAGTTCTTGGTGAAAAAATAGCTAAGGCGTTTGGAGCAGATTTGGGTAATGTAATTACTTCTACTTACAGTGATGGAGAGTTTCAACCGTCGTATGAAGAATCTATTCGTGGAACTAGAATTTTTATTATTGGTTCGACAAATCCAGGTCCGGAAAACTTGATGGAGATGTTATTGATGATAGATGCCGCTAAGCGTGCTTCAGCAAGACATATTACTGCAGTATTGCCGTATTTTGGATGGGCAAGACAGGACAGGAAGGATAAACCTCGTGTGCCGATTGCAGCAAAATTAGTTGCTAAAATGTTAGAGGCCGCAGGAGCGACTCGTATTATCACGATGGATTTACATGCCGATCAAATACAAGGCTTTTTTGAAAGACCTGTAGATCATTTATTTGCATCTACTATTTTTCTGCCTTATTTAAAAAGCTTGAATTTAGATAATTTAACGATTGCTTCTCCAGACATGGGAGGATCAAAAAGAGCGTATGCCTATTCTAAAGCATTAGGAAGTGATGTAGTTATTTGTTACAAGCAACGTGCCAAGGCAAATATAATTTCGCATATGGAATTAATTGGAGATGTTACAGGTAAAAATGTAGTATTAGTTGACGATATGGTTGATACAGCTGGTACTTTAACAAAAGCTGCAGATTTAATGATAGAACGTGGTGCATTAAGTGTTAGAGCTATTTGTACGCACCCCATATTATCTGGAAAAGCTTATGAAAATTTAGAAAATTCAAAATTAGAAGAATTGATAGTGACCGATTCTATACCATTATCACAAGACAATGATAAAATTAGAGTGTTAAGTTGTGCAGACTTGTTTGCAGAGGTTATGAATAAAGTTCACAACAACCAATCTATTAGTTCGAAATTTGTAATGTAATCCCTCCCAACCCCCAAGGTAAGGAGTGCTAGATAAGAATAATTATTAATTAATATATAAATAGAAAAATGAAATCAATTACAATCAACGGATCTCAAAGAGAAAGCGTGGGCAAAAAAGCGACAAAAGCCTTACGTAATGCTGGTCAGGTTCCTTGCGTATTATACGGAGGAGATAAGCCAGTTCATTTCGCAGCAGCAGAATTAGCATTCTCTAAACTTGTATACACACCAAATGCGCATACAGTTGTGATTGCTTTAGATAATGGAGAAACTTTTAATGCGGTACTTCAAGATATTCAATTTCACCCAGTTACAGATAGAATTTTACATGTAGACTTTTATCAATTATTTGAAGATAAAGAAATTGCTTTAAATATTCCGGTACAGCTTGTAGGGAACTCAAAAGGTGTTAAAAATGGTGGTGTTCTAAGAAGAAATAACAGAAAGTTACGTATTAAAGCACTTCCAGTGAACTTACCAGATTTTATAGAGATAGATATTACACCTCTAAAAATTGGAGATAAAGTTGCAGTAGGAGATTTATTAAATGACAAGTATTCGTTTTTACATACAGACAACACTGTAGTATGTCAAATTAAGACTTCTAGAGTAGCGATTGAAGATGAAGAAGATGAAGAAGAAGAAGGAGCAGAAGGGGCAGAGGCACCAGCAGCTGAGGGAGCAGAAGCAGCACCAGCAGCTCAAGAATAGATTATTCTTAACTTAAATATTAAAAGCATTCTGTATTATTCAGGATGCTTTTTTATTTTTACAGAAATATAATAAGAATGTATCGGTTTTTACTCAGACTATTTAAGAGAAAAAAGGAAAAAGAAGGCCAAGATATAATGAAGAAATATTTAATAGTAGGTTTAGGGAATATTGGTGAGAAATATGCAAACACACGCCACAATATAGGCTTTAAAATATTAGACTATTTTGCTAAAAAAGAAGCATTAACTTTCGAAACTCAAAAATTAGGAGACATTACTACGTATAAATTAAAAGGGAGAACGTTTATTTTTTTAAAACCTAATACCTATATGAATTTAAGTGGTAAAGCGATATTGTACTGGTTAACAAAAGAAAAAATTCCTTTAGAAAACGTATTAGTAATTACAGATGATTTAAATCTGCCCTTTGGGAGTATTCGATTGAAAGCAAAAGGAAGTGATGGAGGGCATAATGGGTTGAAGGACATACAGGAAAAATTAAATACAACTAAATACAATCGCTATAGATTTGGAATTAGTGATGCTTTTTCTAAAGGAAGACAAATTGATTATGTTTTGGGAGAATGGAATCAAGAAGAATTAGACAAGCTTAAAGAGCGTTTAGATAAATCAGTTGAGCTTATAAAATCCTTTGTTTTAGCAGGAATGAATATTACTATGAATACTTTTAATGGTAAATAAAAAAAGATGTTTATAAAGTGTCATTCTGAATGAAAATGAAGAATCTTTTTAAAATTAAACATATCAATTTGAGATTTTTCGACTGCGCTCAAAATGACAATTTCTAAGCTTTTTAGACAATGTTATTTAATAATAATTTTTTTAGTAGACTCTCTAAGACCATCATTTATTCTTAAAATATACAAGCCAGATTGTACATTGTTTAAATCGATACTTTGGTTAAAGTCACCAGTACCTTCAAATATATTTTTATAAATAAATTGTCCTCTTGCATCAAAAACTTCAACGGTAATACCTCTATTTAAAGCGCCGTTTAGTTTAACATTGAATTTCCCGTTGTTGGCATTAGGGTATATTATCAGGTTGTCGTAACCAGATTCTTCAATAGCTAGGGTTGGTATTATTGTAATAGTATAGTCTTCAACCTCTCCATCAAAACCGTTTTCCGAAGGAATTGGTTCCTGATTACCAGAGTCTCCTATATATCTTGTAGCTATTCTCATGATAGTATTTCCTAAAACAGCGTCAATTGGAATACTAATAGAAAGTGGTGAATTATTAGTAGCTTCATTTGAAACATTGGTAGCATCCCCTAAATCATATGCTTCACCTGGGTCATCAAAACTGGAATTTTGGTTCCAATCCATCCATACTTTTGTTGCTGTAGTAAAATTTCCTTCGGTATTAACATTTACGGTTAAATCGTATGAACTATCCCTATTTACTTCAGTAATAATAGATGAGAAATCGGAATAACTGGAAGGTTTTTCAGAAATTTGATTGATAGTATTAAATTGAACTAAAGTTATTGAGGTATCATATTCAAAATCATCTGGTAATATATTGATTGTGTAATCTTCAACCTCACCATCAAAACCATTATCACAAGAAGTTGGTAATCCATCATCTTTAAATTTTGTTGAAACTCGCATCGTAGTATTCCCTGGAACAGCATTTAAAGGGACGGTGATTGAAATTGGAGAATTAGCTGTTGCTCCATTGGCAATGTTAGAAGCATCCCCCAAATCGTATTCTTCACCTGCATCATTAAAACTACAGTTTTGATTCCAATCTATCCAGACTTTAGTTGCCGTGATAAAATCTCCGTCAGTATTAACATTCACAGTTAAATCATATGAAATATTTCTATTTAAATCTGTAATTATAGAGGTGTAATCTGAGTAGCCAGAAGGTTTGGCAGAGGCATTATTAATTGTATTAAATTGAACTAACGTTGTACTTGTGTTATACGTTGTGTTTCCAGCGGAAGAACAAATTCCATTGAAAAAAGGAAATGTAACATTATTATTTTTTGTAATAGATGTTGAAGTTCCTGTAATTATTAAAGGATAGTCAGCTTGAGCAATGCCATCTAAATCATTAATAGTCATTGTGACAGTTCCAGAATCACTCAAATTTGTTGGTAAAAAAGTAACCGTAGAACCTGCTGGGTTTCCTGAAACGCTAAAAACAGTATTTTCTGAAAAACCATTCGCCGTAACATAATCAAAATTAAATGTTGCTGTAGTTGCTCCACAATCAATTGGATTTAAAGTTTCTTCAACTATGAAAAAACTAGGAGTAGGAGAAATAGAAAAATTAAAGTTAGAAACATCATAAAAAATGTTGTCAGCGGCTTCAATTAATAGTCGTGCTGCAGAAGTATCGGGAATGGCAGGCACAGTATAATCAAAAGAGCCATCGTTGGGCGTGTTTGATGCTATGGTTATAGGGAATGTAACACCTCCATCAGTTGATAGTTTTATGTTTACATTTTGGCAATTTATTGTGGCGTTAGTTGTTTGTCCTATTTCCCATTCAATGGTTTGCATAGACCCTTGCGCCCAGGAAACAGGATTGGTCATAGTAAAGGGAGTCACATCTTCAACTATGATTTGCATGGTGTCAAAACTACTTTGTCCACCAGTAGAAGCAATTGGAGCCCGATCTCTAACTGTTAATGCCCAATTTAAAGTCCTTGCCACAGTTGACACTGTTTCCCAATCACTACCTAATGTAGGGGCGGTTTGTATAGTATTACCCGCAATGACACTGGCAAATTTAGGTATATATCTATCCGGAGAGTTTGAGGGAGGAAGTGATCTATTCATTGAACCAGAAGTTAATGTAGAACCAAAATTCTGGAAATTGGAAATTCCGTCGTCGATTTGTTCCCAACAATATGTTAGATTGTCTCCTCCGTCTAAATCGGTAGCAGCACCATTTAAAACATAAGCAGTACCTTTAGGGATGTTGTAATTGTTTCCAGCATCAGCACTTGGCGGATTATTTGAGATAGCTTCAGTTGTTTGACAACTTTTAGTACTTAAATTATCTAATATTTGTTTAATACTATGATAATGGAAATAGTCATCACCATTTAGTTCTACATTATTAGCCCCTTCAATACCAGCATATCCCATTATGGTTGACCCGCTCCCAGGTTCAGAATTCACACCTGTTCCTTCGCTTTCAAAAGCCCAAGTGTGATTAGCTCCCATTTGGTGTCCAATTTCATGAGCTACAAAATCCAAATCAAAAGTATCACCTTCAGGAGTCGAATTACTAGGAGATGTATACCCACTACCTTTGTTTTTGTCTAAGGAGTTTCCTGCGTTATCATTTCTACAAACACATCCAATACAGCCAGCATTTCCACCACCACCTGTAGCCCCCAAGAGATGTCCAATATCATAAGCAGCATTACCAAGTTCGGTAGTCAACGTATTTTGTAATTGAAGACTCCACCCATTAGTATTATTTGAATTATCATTACTTGTTCCCTCAGAAGCATCAGAGTAAGGGTCTGTGGCAGCATTATTATATATTAATTGCGTAGCATTAACAAGCTCAAACGTCACACCCATATCCGTCTCAAAGATTTCATTAACTCTACCTAAAGTTGTATTTATTGCCGCAAGTGCATCAGCAATAGCATCCCCATTACCAGCATTTCCATCATCATGATAAGCTGTGTATTCTGATGTCGTAGAAATCGCAATTCTAAATTTTTGTAGTGTTTGGTTATTAGCACCTCCCTCATTAACCTTTGCTGTTTCTGTACTTTTATTAAATGATTTATTTAATTTATCTAGAGTTTTGCATTCAAATTTATCGGCAAAAGAGTTTTTAGAACGTTTATCATAAACAACATATTTATTAGAACCTTTTGTTAAAGGTTGCATAAATACATTAGAGTTGTTAACATAAGAAATCATGGTTTGTACACCTTGAGGAGACATACTCATTCTTAAACGTGTTCCAGAATTATTTATACTAATACCTACATATGATTTAATGTTTGGGTATTTAGAAGCGAGTTCGGGTGAAAAAACAGGCGCTTCATAAATTTTGAAGCTTTCAATTTGTCCGTTAATTCCAGGTAAAGAAATGATCGTTTCTTTTTTATTTTTAGCACTCCTTAAAGTTGTTGAAGCCGTACTTTTTTTAAACGATTTTATATCAAGTTCAAATAGATGAACTTGATTTTTATCTAAGTGAAATTTAGATAGTTTTTCAGGATTTTTTAAATTTTCGACCTGTTTCCATGAAGAATTTTGAGCAATAGCTGAAAATGCAAACAAAAGCATTGTTATTGAAAAAACATAATGTAGTTTTGTTTTCATAAAAAATATTTAGGGCGTTTTTATTAAGCGATCTATGAACAAATCTAGCTTTTTTAGGTGGAATTAGCAATTTAACTTATTAAATGGGTAAGGTAAAAGACATCAAAACTTATAAATCTGTAGGAGATACAGTGGTTACAATTGGTACTTTTGACGGCGTCCATATTGGGCATCAAAAAATAGTTAAGCGGTTAATTACCAGTGGGAAAATAAATGGGTTAAAATCTGTAATTCTAACTTTTTTTCCACACCCTCGAATAGTTTTGCAGAAAGATTTTAATATAAAATTAATTAATACGATTAACGAACGACGAAGTATTTTAGGCGATTTAGGTTTGGATTACTTACTTGTTAAAGAATTTACCAAAGAATTTTCACGACTTTCTGCAGAAGATTTTGTAAAACAAATTTTGGTCGATAAATTAAATGCAAAAAAGGTAATTATTGGCTACGATCATAGGTTTGGAAGAAATAGAAATGCAAATATCGATGATTTAAAAAAGTTTGGAGATATTTATGGATTCGAGGTTGAAGAAATATCAGCACAAGATGTAAATGATGTCGCAGTTAGTTCTACTAAAATTAGGAAAGCGTTAAAAGAGGGTGATATTATTAAAGCCAATACTTATTTAGGATATAACTTCTCCATAACAGGAATAGTAACAAAAGGTAAAGGATTAGGGAGGCAATTAAATTTTCCAACAGCCAATGTTAAAGTAGAAGAAGATTACAAATTAATCCCAAAACAAGGATCTTATATCGTAAAGGCTGTTATTGATAATACACCAATTTATGGTATGATGAATATAGGCGTAAATCCAACTGTTAATGGTAAAAAAGAAACTATTGAAGTTCACTTTTTTAATTTTAATAAGGATATTTATGGAGAAGAAATTCAAATTGAATTACTACATCGTATTCGCGATGAAGAAAAGTTTGAATCTGTTGAAGCCTTAAAAATGCAATTAAAAAAAGATAAAGAAATGGCACTTACATATATTGCAACACATCATGTTTAATAAATGGCTATTTAAAAATATTGATAATTCTGCATTGATAGTTTTCCGAATTATTTTTGGATTACTTTGTTTTTTAGAATCGGCTGGCGCTATTTTTACTGGTTGGATAAGGAAAACGTTAGTAGAACCAGAATTCACCTTTTCTTTTATTGGGTTTGAATGGTTACAACCTCTTCCAGGGGGTGGGATGTATTACTACTATGCCATTATGGGTCTGTTTGCATTATTCATTATGGTGGGTTACAAATATAGGTTGAGCGCTTTATGTTTTGCTCTCATGTGGGCTGCAACTTATTTAATGCAGAAATCGTCCTATAATAATCACTATTATTTATTGATGCTTTTAAGTAGTATTATGGTCTTTCTTCCAGCACATAAATACGCTTCAGTAGATGTAAAACTAAATCCTAAATTAAAAAGTTTATCAATGCCTCAATGGTGTCGTTTGGTTATTATATTACAACTTTTTATTGTTTATACATATGCTTCAATAGCAAAATTATATCCAGATTGGTTAGACACCAGCGTTATGGAGATACTTATGCGAAGTAAGCAAGATTATATTTTAATAGGCGACATACTTCAACAGAAATGGCTACATTATATTCTAGCTTACGGGGGTATTGTGTTTGATGGATTAATAGTTCCATTATTATTATTTAAACCAACAAGAAAATATGCCTTTATGGCTTCTATTTTCTTTCATTTGTTTAATTCGATTGTATTTCAAATAGGTATTTTCCCGTACTTGTCGTTAGCCTTTTCATTGTTCTTTTTTGAAGCTGAAAAAATTCAAAAGTTGTTTTTGAAAAAGAAACCTTTTTATAATTTAGAAAAGGTTGTAATTCCAAAGATGAAAACGCCTTTACTAGTTATTTTATCCGTTTATTTTTTAACTCAAATAGGATTACCACTACGGCATCATTTTATTGAAGACGATGTACTTTGGACAGAAGAAGGGCATAGGCTTTCGTGGCGTATGATGCTTAGATCGAAAAGCGGTAGAACAAATTATAGGGTTGAAAATAAAGAATCCGGAAAAAACCTTATAGTTAATTTGAGTGACTATTTAGCTCCAAAGCAAAGACGTTCTGCGAGTACAAAACCAGATGTCATCTGGCAATTTGCACAGCATTTAAAACAAAAGTTTAAAGAAGATAATCAAGAGGTGGCGGTTTATGTTGATTGCAAAGTAAGCGTAAACGGAAAACCATATAAAACATTAATAAACCCAGAAGTAGATTTATCAAGTGTTGAATGGAATACGTTTAAACATAACGATTGGATTTTACCTTCAAAAGAGGATTAGTTTCTCACAAAGACACAAATTTTTAGTAAATAGAAGGGCTTTCTGATTCGTTTTTTAGAGACTAAAAAACACCCTAAGTGTCGATTTTCATAAATTAACGTTTGATCTATGTAACTGCAAACTGCTACTGATGACTGTGACTATTATTATGTTACCCTAAAAGCTCTATGCACCCACTTATTTCTTTAAATACTACCTTAAAATGCAATAAAATGTATTCAATTTCCTAAATTTGTCGCTTAAATTTTCAAGACATGTTACAAGTCCCTTTTATTAGAGAAAACAAAGATTTAGTAATTGAACGATTAGCAAAAAGAAATTTAGATGCTACTCAAATGGTAAACGATGTTATTTCCTTTGATGAAGATAGAAGACGTATCCAAACAGAATTAGATAATACATTAGCAGAATCTAATTCATTATCTAAAGAAATAGGGAACTTGTTTAAATCTGGAGAAGCTCAAAAAGCAAATCTTTTAAAAGAAAAAGCAACACAGTTAAGAGAAACTTCAAAAGAACTTGCCGAAACCCTTAATAATAAGTCAGATGCGTTAAAGGAATTACTCTATAAAATTCCTAACGTTCCAAATGAGATTGTGCCTTCAGGAAATTCAGATGAAGACAATCAAGAAGTTTTTAAAGAAGGAGACATTCCTGTTTTATACGAAGGCGCTCTGCCACATTGGGAGCTTGCTAAGAAATACGACATTATAGATTTTGAACTTGGAAACAAAATTACAGGGGCAGGTTTTCCAGTTTTTAAAGGTAAAGGAGCTAGGCTACAACGCGCACTGATTGCCTATTTTTTAGATAAAAATACAGCGGCAGGTTATACAGAATATCAGTTACCACACTTAGTAAACGAAGCATCTGGTTTCGGTACAGGGCAGTTGCCAGATAAAGAGGGTCAAATGTATCACGTAACCGAAGATAATTTGTATTTAATACCAACGGCAGAGGTGCCTGGAACCAATATTTTTAGAGACGTAGTCTTAAATGAGAGAGAACTCCCTATTGGCATTACTGGTTATACGCCATGTTTTCGCCGTGAAGCAGGGAGTTATGGCGCCCACGTAAGAGGCCTGAACAGATTGCATCAATTCGATAAAGTTGAAATATTACGAGTAGAGCACCCAAGTAAATCTTATGAAGCTCTAGATGGTATGGTAAATCATGTCAAGACGATTCTTCAGGAATTAAAATTACCATATAGAATTTTAAGACTCTGTGGAGGAGATTTAGGATTTACATCAGCACTAACATACGATTTTGAAGTATTTTCTACAGCACAAGACAGATGGTTAGAAATTTCTTCAGTATCCAATTTTGAGACTTTTCAAGCAAACCGCTTAAAGTTACGTTTTAAAAATAGTGATGGTAAAAACGAATTAGCACATACGTTAAACGGAAGTTCTTTAGCACTACCTAGAGTGCTTGCAGGAATTTTAGAAAATTATCAAACCAAAGATGGTATAGTAATACCAGAGGTACTACAAGCTTATACAGGGTTCAGTATTATTGATTGAAAGTTAAATCCTGCATCATGTAAGTGTTTTGATTATAAAATCGATGAAATACATTTTTGGCATGCTGTTTAACGATTAAGCTACGATTATTTTTGTGTTAAGGTATATATTTTGGATGTTAGCTAGACCAAACTTACCTAACCATGAAGAACTTTAAACGCATAGTAATATTAATTACATTAATCTTTTTTGCAAGCAAAGTTTTATTTTCAGATTTCGAAATTTCTAAGTCTGAAAATGAAGTTACTGCAGTCGTAAATAAATAGAGATTTTTTTCATTTATAAAAACTGTCCCCAATCATATATTACATCGTTTTTAATATTAACGGTAGTTAATGGAACATTTATTTTGGTTGGTTAGTGCCCGAATTTTTATTCGGGCATTTTTTTTAACAAAACCCAGCTTTGAAGAGTTTTTAAAACATATTCAAAATAATAAGTTGATCTAATTCCCAGTATATGGTGTGATGTTATAATTTTTACTTTGTAATTTCTATATGAGTTCAAAAATTCGCGAATATTACAATATCTACATGTTACATTTCTTATATTTACGTTATGAGATATATCTATACTTTATTCTTATTAGTTTGTACAATCACGTTTTCTCAAAATGATATTCTTGCAAAGGAATATTTCAAAAAAGGGGACTTTGAAAAGGCATTGTATGAATATAAAAAGTTATATGCCAAA
Organism: Flavivirga rizhaonensis; assembly: GCF_004791695.1. Lineage (GTDB taxonomy): Bacteria > Bacteroidota > Bacteroidia > Flavobacteriales > Flavobacteriaceae > Flavivirga > Flavivirga rizhaonensis. The sequence goes on from NZ_SRSO01000020.1 coordinate 44,490, forward strand.
TCGCCCTCCAATATTAATTATATCAATCAAATTGTAATTACACATCAGCAATTAGAGCAGTATGATGAAGTAGAAATATTTCTTTTAAAATTAATGGAAAGGATTAATTATCCTGCATTTTTAGTAGAATTAGGTTATAATTATCAGCTTAAAAATGATTTGGAAAATGCTACAATTAATTATAATAAAGCCATAGCGGCTATAGATGAAAGAGCAAGTAACGTGTTCTCTGTAGCAAGAAGTTTTCAGAGTCATACACTTTTAAACGAAGCAGTTGTATCTTATGAAAAAGCGATGCTATTAAACCCAGATTTTAATTTTAATCTACAATTAGCTAAAATATATGGAGAGCAAGGAAATATAGAAAAAATGTTTAATAGCTACATTCATTTTGCAGAATCTAATCCCGTAAGTTTGAATAATATTAAAAGAGCTATTAGTGATTTTATAAGTGAGAATAGTGCGAATGAAAACAATATAATATTTCGAAAAGTTTTACTAAAAAAAAATCAGTTAGAACCTAATTTGCTTTGGAATGAGTTGTTAAGTTGGTTATTCATTCAACAAAAAGACTTTAACAAAGCATTCATTCAAGAAAAGGCTATTTTTAATAGACAACCAGACAACTTAAACAGGATAGAAGAGCTAGCATTAATAGCCTCTAATGAAAACGAAAATGACGTCGCTAAAGACGTTTTTGCATACATAATTGAAACGGCACAAGACTCAGGTACGAAATTAAAAGCACATTATAATTTACTTCAATTAGAGACTAAAGAAAGTGTAAAAGAAAATTATGCCAATATTAATACTAAATATTTAGAGCTTTTTAAGGAATTTGGAACATTTTCACAAACCTTAAAATTGCAAATAGCGTATGCTCACTTTTTAGCATTCTATATGAATGAAACCAACAAAGCAACAGCGTTTTTAGAAAATGCATTAAAATTACCAATAACTAAATTACAGAAAGCAGAGGTTAAATTAGAGCTAGGAGATATTCTCATATTACAAGAAAAGTTCAACAAAGCTTTAATCTACTATACACAAATTCAGCGTAATTTAAAAAATAGTACCATTTCTCAAGAGGCACGCTATAAAGTGGCAAAAGCAAGCTATTATAAGGGCGATTTTAAATGGGCGGAGTCGCAACTTAAAATTTTAAAAGCTTCAACCTCTCAACTTATTGCTAATGATGCATTAGATTTAAAACTACTTATTTCTGATAATAAATATGAAGATTCGTTACAAACAGCTCTAAAACTTTATTCCAAAGCAGATTTGCTAGCTTTTCAAAATAGAAATGAAGAATCTATTTCATTATTAAATAAGATTTTAAATGAACATAAAACCGAACCTATAATTGCTCAGGCATTATATAAACAAGCTCAATTATTTGAAGCTAAAAAGCAATATGAGAAAGCCGTATCCAATTACGAGGCTATTATAGCTAATCATAGAGATGGTATTTTAATAGATGATGCCTACTTTAAATTAGCAGAGATTTATGAAAAACAACTGAATTTACCCGAAAAAGCAAAAACGCTATATGAGTTAATAATCTTTAATCATGCCGATAGTATTTATTTTGTAGATGCCAGAAAACGCTATAGAGCACTGCGGGGTGATGCTATAAACTAGCCATGATAATAACAGAAACCGAGCGCTTAATTATTTCAAAATTCACAATTGAAGACGCATCATTTTTTTTAGAATTAACAAATACGCCTAATGCGCTTAAATATATTGGTGATAAAAATCTAAAGAGTGTAGAAGATGCAGAAAAGTACCTTACAAACAAGACTATTAAAAGCTACCATGATTTTAAGTTCGGATTTTACAAGCTTGAGTTAAAAGAAGAGAAGAACAAACCTATTGGAACTTGCGGACTTGCAAAACGAAAAGAACTGGATGATGTAGATCTTGGATTTGCGTTTCTTCCTGAATATGAAGGTAGAGGTTTTGGTTATGAAGCCTCAAAAGGAGTCATGACATTAGCAAAACAAACTTTTAAATTAAACAAACTTATAGCGATAACAGTGCCCTATAATAAAAACTCAATTAAGTTATTAGAAAAGTTAGGCTTTGCTTGTGAAAAAACAGTAAAACCTTTTGAAGATGATGAAGAACTCCTGTTATTTGCAAAAAATATATAAGTTATGATTATATACAACGTAACAGCAAACATAGACGAATCTATTCATGACGAATGGTTAACATGGATAAAAGAACATATTCCACAAGTATTATCTACAGGAAAATTTGAAAAAGCGACTTTAAGTAGGGTTTTAGTAGAAGAAGATATGGGAGGAGTTACCTATTCCATTCAATATCGATCGTATTCGCGAGAAGCCTTAGATGCTTATTATAGAGAAGACGCCGAAAAATTACGAGCTGATGGGATGAAAAAATTCGCAGATAAGATGTTAGCGTTTAGAACAGAACTGGAAATTATTGATGAATACTCAGTAACTTTTAAATAATTATAATACAAAGACCTGACAGGTTTTTAAAACCTGTCAGGTCTAAATAGTGAATCTAACTTGATGAGCTAGAGTTTTAAATAGTCTGTGCGTAGTCGCTGAGCTTAGTCGAATCAAGAATCCATTTATATAACTTACTTTTGTATTCATAAACATCTGTAATTCGTGGCGTACAATCCAAACCAACATCAGGTAAAAGCAAAAAAATATTTAGGGCAACATTTTTTAAATGATGAATCTGTTGCACAAAAAATTGCCGATACACTTACTTTAAAAGGTTATAAAAATGTTTTAGAGATTGGCCCAGGAATGGGGGTGTTAACTAAGTATTTGCTAAAAAAAGATATTACAACATATGTGATAGAAATTGATACCGAGTCTGTAGAATATTTACAAGCCAGTTACTTAAATCTGGCTCCGAGAATCATAGAAAAGGATTTCTTAAAGTACGATTTAAACACTGTTTTTAATCAGGAACCCTTTGCTATCATAGGTAACTTTCCATATAATATTTCTACGCAAATAGTTTTTAAAACTTTAGAAATGCGTGACCAAATCCCCGAATTTTCAGGGATGTTTCAAAAAGAAGTAGCACAGCGCATTTGCTCTAAAGAAGGCAGTAAAGTTTATGGAATTCTATCCGTTTTAGCACAAGCGTATTATGATGCCGAATATTTATTTACAGTGCCACCAGATGTTTTTAATCCGCCGCCAAAAGTAGAATCAGGCGTATTAAGACTTATCAGAAAAAAGGATTATACGTTACCTTGTGACGATGCATTATTTTTTAGAGTCGTAAAAACCGCATTCCAACAACGCAGAAAAACACTTCGTAACAGTTTAAAAACATTCAATTTATCCGATAATTTAAAAGCAAATGTTATATTTGGCAAACGTCCAGAACAATTAAATGTTCAAGAATTTATCGAACTCACACAATTGATTGAAAAAGACGTGTAGAACCTTTTAAATTTTCCTTTTTTGTTAGAAGAAAAAGAAAACATACAATTTCAGCTTACAGATGAACTCATTGAGCAAGTAGAACGTTTAGTCGAAAACCAAAACGATAAAGAACTACAAAAGCTTTTAAAAGAGTTTCACTACGCAGATATTGCTGAAGTTTTAGATGAATTAAATTTAGAAGACGCAGTATATGTTATAAAGCTTCTAGATTCTGAAACGACTTCAGATGTCTTGATGGAACTGGACGAGGACAATCGAGAAAAGGTATTAAAAAATCTTTCTGCTAAAGAAATTGCTGAAGAAATTGAAGAGTTAGATACCGATGATGCAGCAGATATTATTTCTGAGTTACCGGAAGAACGCCAACAAGAAGTTATCTCGAAAATTGAAGATGAAGAACATAAGGCGGAAATCACAGAACTTTTGGCTTATGATGAAGATACCGCAGGTGGACTTATGGCTAAAGAGCTCGTAAAAGTTTATGAAACCTGGACCGTTGCAGGCTGTTTACGACGTATTAGAGGACAAGCCAAAGAAGTAACCAGAGTACATTCTATTTATGTCGTTGATAAACAAGATAAACTCATAGGCCGCCTTTCCTTAAAAGATCTTATTGTTGCCAAAAACGAGAAAAAAATTGCAGATATCTACATATCTAATGTAGATTATGTAGAAGTAAACGAAGATGTTGAAGATGTTGCTAAAGTCATGGCAAAATACGATTTAGAAGCCATTCCGGTTGTTGACGAAAATCAAACATTATTAGGAAGAATAACCATTGATGATATTGTAGATGTTTTAAAAGAAGAAGCCGATAAAGATTATCAATTAGCAGCAGGTATTACACAAGATGTAGAAGCCGATGACAGTATTTTAGAACTTACCAGAGCGCGCTTACCATGGCTAGTTTTAGGCTTAGTTGGAGGCGTAGGGGCTTTTTTAATTATGGAAGGCTTTCAAGAATCATTTAAAGAAAAAGCCATCCTTTTCTTTTTTACACCTTTAATAGCAGCAATGGCAGGTAATGTTGGTGTACAATCTAGCGCGATTATTGTGCAGGGATTAGCTAATGATGATTTGAGAGGAAGTATTAACAGTAGGTTGATAAAGGAAATGCTTTTAGCCGCGCTAAATGGCGTTATACTAGCCATTTTTTTATTTTTATTTGTTTGGTTTTACAAAGGAGAATTAGACAAAGCATTAGCAATATCGATTTCATTAATAGTTGTCATAATTGTAGCAGGTTTAATAGGAACTTTTGTACCGTTATTCTTAAACAAACGTGGTGTAGATCCTGCTATTGCAACGGGACCATTTATAACAACCAGTAATGATATTTTAGGAATTCTTCTTTATTTTTGGATAGCTGAATTAATAATAAATATCTATAATTAAAATTCCAACATAAGCCTCAAAAACGTAAATATTTAATTATTGGTAAATTAAATTGGTGTATCCTTTTCAAATACAGAGAGAAATCACTTAAATAATAAATTCAAAAAAATAGATTTTGAAAATACTTCACTTAGACACCAATCACGAATTAATGATCGACCAGCTTACCGATCTAGGATTTGTAAATCACGAAGATTACACATCATCAAAAGAAGCGATTGAAGCAAAGATTAAAGATTATGATGGGATTGTTTTACGAAGTAGGTTTACTATAGACAAACAGTTTTTAGATGCAGCAACAAACCTTAAATTTATAGGCAGAGTAGGTGCAGGATTAGAAAATATTGATTGTAATTATGCCGAAAAAAAAGGAATAACTCTAATTTCGGCACCAGAAGGAAATAGAAATGCCGTTGGAGAACACACATTGGGGATGTTATTATCATTATTTAACAAGCTTAACAAAGCAGACTTAGAAGTTAGACAGGGTGAATGGTTACGTGAAGATAACCGAGGTATAGAACTCGATGGAAAAACGGTAGGGATTATTGGATACGGGAATATGGGAAAAGCTTTTTCCAAAAAGTTACGGGGTTTTGATGTAGAGGTGCTTTGCTACGATATTAAAGAGCGTGTAGGAGATGCAAATGCAAAACAAGCATCACTAGCAGAATTTCAAGACAAAGTAGATGTAGTAAGCTTGCACACGCCAGAAACACCATTAACTATAAATATGATTGATAATGCATTTATCAATCAATTTAAAAAATCGTTTTGGTTAATAAATACAGCACGAGGCAAAAGCGTAGTAACCAAAGATTTAGTTTCAGCTTTAAAATCTGGAAAAATACTAGGAGCAGGCCTTGATGTTTTAGAATACGAAAAAGCTTCATTTGAAAATCTATTTAAAAAAGATACTACATCAAACCTTACAGAAATGCCAGAAGCCTTTCAATATTTAATTGATTCGAAAAACGTTATTTTATCACCACATGTAGCTGGCTGGACTATTGAAAGTAAAGAGAAATTAGCACAAACCATCGTAGATAAAATTAAAGTGAATTTTTGCTAAATTTAACGGGTTATAGTAATAACTTTTAATTTTAGACTGAGTGTCAGGTTGAGCGCAGTCGAAACCTATTTAAATTTATAGATTTTAATGACCTTTCGACTTTAGTTTATGCTAAGCGTAACCGAAGTACTTAAGGTGTCGATAAGTATTCATCAGATACAAATAATTTAATATGAGCAATTTTTTAAATCTAACTCGTTAAATTTAGTATATGAAAAAAACTATTTTAGTTTTTACACTTTTAATTGTTGCGCTCTATACCATTTTTAGAATTAGTAAATACTCTTTAATTCTGGGAGGAACTTCAATAGAGTTTATTATAATAGCTATTGCCATTGTGTTTTTTATTGTTGGTATTTATATTAATAAAAAAAGCCTGCACAAGCCACAAAATACTTCAGAAAACATAAATTATCAAAAAATTAAAGAATTGGAGATAACCCCTCGCGAGTATGAGGTGCTTCAAGCCATTTCAGAAGGTTTATCTAATAAAGAAATTGCGGAAAAATTATTTTTATCAGAAAGTACAATCAAAACTCATGTTTCCAATTTATTAGTAAAACTTAATGCAAAAAGACGTACACAAGCTATTCAAATTGCAAAAGACCATAAGATTTTATAGCTTTAGGACTAAAGTATAAGGTGTTTGGTACTTTAGTATGAGGCCGATTATAGCAATCGCTGGTAATTTTATACCTGTAGGATCAAATATTAATTTTTAAAATCAACAATATGACATTAGGAGCATTTTCGGTAAGTTTAAGCGTTAAAGATATCAACGTATCTAAAGTATTTTATGAGAATCTTGGATTTAAGGTTTTCGCTGGCGATTTAGAAAGAAATTATCTCATTATGAAAAACGGGAATGCTTTAGTAGGGCTTTTTCAAGGCATGTTTGAGAATAATATCTTAACCTTTAACCCTGGGTGGGATGAAAATGCGAATAAATTAGATGAGTTTACAGATGTCCGAGATATTCAAAAACACTTAAAAAGTAAAAACATCAAATTTGAAAACGAAGCAGATGAAAATACTAAAGGACCAGCAAGTTTTGTTATAATGGATCCAGATGGTAATACCGTTTTAATCGATCAACATGTTTAATATAATATAGAAATTATGCTAAGTACAATTAAAAAATTTGGAGGTTATTCGGCTATAACAGGAGGGTTCATTTTTATTGGTGGACATTTTTTCGATTGGAATGTTGATTTTACGATCTTAGAGATTCTCGGTTACCTAGCTATTTTGGTCTCATTATCTTTCGTGTTTTTTGGAATAAAACATTTTAGAGATCAAATAAATAGTGGTATTATTTCATTTAAAAGAGCATTGCTCATTGGATTGGTGATTTCAGCAATTTCCGGCATAGTAATAGGCCTTTTAGATGTTGTTTATGTCACTGTGATAAACCCTGACTTTGTTGTTGAATACAAAACATATGCTTTGGAAGGCATGAAAAATACTTTGTCAGCAAATGAATTCGAATTAAAAAAAGCAGCATTAGAAGAGCAAATGGAACTATTTGCAAATCCAATATTTACTTGGGCAATTATGTTTACAATAGTATTCGCAATTGGAATCATCATATCTTTATTATCATCCTTAATTTTACAGCGCAAAAACTAATAATATGCAATCAAAAGCCACTACGCCGCAACAATATTTAGATGAATTACCAGAAGAGAGAAAAGAACCGATCAATAAATTAAGACAACAAATTTTAGAAAACCTCCCAAAAGGTATGGAAGAACAAATGAATTATGGCATGCTAGGTTATGTTATCCCACATTCAGTATATCCAGATGGCTACCATTGTGATCCTAAATTACCTTTACCATTCATGAATTTAGCGTCACAAAAGAATTTTATAGCTGTTTATAGTATGGCGCTTTATTCAAAAAAAGAACTGATGGATTGGTTTACTTCAGAGTACGCAAAACAATGTAAGTATAAGCTGGACATGGGAAAAAGCTGTATTCGTTTTAAAAAAATAAATGATATTCCTTTTGAACTCATTGGAGAGCTAACCGGTAAAATTGAAGCAGACGAATGGATTAATATTTACGAAACAGCCATAAAGAATAGAAAAAAATGAAAAAACGTGTCACAGGATTAGGTGGATTTTTCTTTAAATCGAAAGATCCTGATAAGCTTAAAGCATGGTATGGTAAACATCTAGGAATTCCGGTAGACAGCTATGGTTGGACATTTAAGTGGAAAGACGATATAGAAGGCGAAGGGACTACACAATGGTCTCCTTTTAAGGAAGACACATCTTATTTTGAGCCAAGCGAGAAACAATTTATGATGAATTTTAGAGTAGAAGATTTACTTGAGCTATTAAAAGTTTTAAAAGAAGAAGGTGTTACTATTATAGGAAAAGTTGAAGCGTATGAATATGGCAAATTTGGATGGATTGTTGACCCAGAAGGTAATAAAATAGAACTTTGGGAACCAATCGACTCAGCATTTTTGTAATTTAGCGCTCATCCGAATAAACTTAATTATAAGTAATTGACTTATTTAGAAATGAACTCATTTTGATTTTTTGTTTTTAACCGAAAATGAGATAAAATTTGTTCAGACGAGGCACTTTTTGCAAGGTGTAGTATTGCTAAATATAAAAAAAGTAACGAAATATGGACGAATTTTAGCCATTTTTTAGGAAATAGAAAAAGTCAAAATGAGTTCAATACTAGAAGCATACAATTTAACTGCATTACAATGGATAGCTATTTGTTTTGCAGTTTTTTTATTAGGCTTATCCAAGTCTGGAATTAAAGGGATTGGGATTTTAATCGTAATCATACTAGCTTTTGTTTTTGGAGAGAAAGCCTCTACAGGAGTTTTACTTCCTATGCTTATCGTAGCAGATATTTTTGCAGTAATCTATTATAACAGGCATGCGCAATGGGGTTATATAAAAAAATTGATGCCATGGATGATTATAGGTGTTTTAGTTGGTGTTTGGGTAGGTAATGATATCTCTGAAGTGCTATTCAAAAGAATCATGGCCGTTATTATAATTGTGTCCGTTATAATTATGTTTTATACAGAAAATAGAGCATCTAAAGATATTCCAAAAAACAAATTGTTTTCTACTGGAGCTGGATTTTTAGCAGGTTTTACAACCATGGTTGGGAATTTAGCAGGGCCCATTTCTAATATTTATTTTTTGGCGATGCGTTTACCAAAAAATGAATTTATAGGAACAGCTGCATGGCTGTTTTTTATTATAAACGTATTTAAATTGCCCTTTCACTTTTTTGTCTGGAAAACAGTTACCAAAGAAACACTTGTTTTAAACACGGTTTTAATTCCAGCAATAATCATTGGTTTTTTTGTAGGTGTTGCTATTGTGAAATTAATTTCTAATATAAATTATAGACGTTTTATATTAATTGTCACTGCACTGGGAGGTGCTGTTATGTTATTTAGATAGTCTTTCTTGTAACATTATTATAGGTTGACAGACATATAGATAGCGTACATTAAAAATGAATAGTTATGTCTCAAGAGCCTAAAAAAAATCAAACCAAAGATAAAGTTTATGAAGCTGAAATTATAAAAGACGATTCGTATAATAGTAAAGACTCTGTAAACGATAAAGCCGAAAAACTAAAAGCAGAAGCCAAAGAAATTTACCATAAAACAAAAGAAAAGACGAATGATTTTTTGGAAGAAGCCAACGAAAAATTAGAAGATTTTACTGAAGTAGCCAAAGAAAAAGGCGCAAAACTCTCTATTGAAGTCAAAGAAAAATATGCAGAGGCAAAGGTTAAAGCCAAAGAATTTGCAGAAGAAGCTGGAGAGACATTAGAGAAGGTTGCTGAAAAAACGACAGTATTTGTAGATGAAACTAGTGAGAAATTGGAAGGATTTGCTGAAGAGACAAAAGAAACATTATCAGAAGTATCTAAAAAAACAAAAGGGTTTATAAAAAAGATTTTTGACAACAATTAAGTAACAAACACATTGTTAGTTGAAACAACAATTTTATAAATGAATTTATTTTTTTATTACCTTTATCTTATAGAACTCATTTAGACTTTTTGGATTTAAGCGAAAATTAGAAGTTTTTGCCTCTGTTGAAGACTTTTTTGAGTTGCATAGCAGAGCTACGGAAGGAAAAAAAGACAAAAACAGAGCTGAAAATAGCAATTTTTTAGCAAATTGAAAAAGTCTAAATGAGTTCATAACCAAAAATTATTAAACATTATGTCTGACGAAAAAAATTTAAGCGATGATCTAAACGATATGTTAGGGGATGCTAAAGACGGTGCAAAAAAAGCAGCCGATAAAGCGGGAGAATTTGCAGAAGATGCCAAAGAAAAAGCCAAAGAAACATTTGAAGATGTTAAAGAATCTGCTTCTGAGTTTGCTGATGGGGCTAAAGAAACTTTTGATAACGTAACAGGAGAAAACAAAAAAGTATTAGCTGGTATTTTAGCTATTATTTTAGGTCCTTTAGGAATACATAAATTTATTTTAGGATATAATAAAGAAGGAATTATTATGTTGGTTGTTACATTTGTTCTTGGATTTATAACTTGCGGATTAGGAGCTGGGTTAACAGGTCTTATAGGATTGATAGAAGGTATTATATACCTAACTAAGTCTGATGAAGAATTTTATAACACCTATCAAGTAGGGCAAAAGCCTTGGTTTTAATCGAAAAAACTTATAATTAGAGTTTGTTTCGTAAGAAATAAACTCTAATTTTTATATATAACAGAAAAAGCCTTCAAATTTAATTTGAAGGCTTTTTTTAATCTATTATAATCAGTCAACCTATATTCAGGAAGACTCAAGTTGAATAAATTATTCTTGACCGATTAAGTCAATTTCTTCAGCATCAGACTTTGGATTTGCTCCCCATTTGTTTGATCCAGCTTCACTGTCTGTACAAGCTAAAATTAAATTGTAAATAGGAATTAGTAAAAACCAGCCGCTTTTACCTGCATCATGCATTCTCCTTACGCCAACGGCGATTGAAGGAATTAAAACTGCTAAAGAATAAATAGAACTAAGAATAGATAAAGAAGGCATTTCTAAACCTATTGATATAAAGATAATTCCGTAAGTAATAATTAGATTGAATAAGGAAAACATCCAATATTCTTTTCGTCTGGCTCTTCCAGAAAAATCTGCGTACTGCTTCAATACTTTTAAATACCAATTCATGATAATAGTTGATTTTGGGGTTAATAAGTCTCAAATATAGTTTTTTTATTTAAATATATTATCGTAATATTGCAATATGTAAATAAAATGAATAAAATAATGGGAATTACCAAAACTCAAATGTTTACCGAAAAACAAAACGATCTGGCTCAGTTCTTTAAAGTCTTAGGCCATCCTGCAAGAGTGGCTATTTTACAATACATAAGCAATCAAAACGCGTGTATATGTAACGATTTAGTTGAAGAAATAGGATTAGCACAAGCCACTATTTCTCAGCATTTAAAGGAACTGAAAAGTATTGGATTGTTAAAAGGCGAGGTTGAAGGTAAAAGCATGTGCTATTGTATTAATGTTGAGCGATGGACTACCATTCAAAATCAGTTAAATTTATTTTTTAACACAACAAAATCAAACTGTTGTTAAATAATAAGGATAGTTTCTTGGGGTTTTTCTCAAGACTTTCGTTGAAATCGGCATTCCCGTAAAACCATAAGACTCATGAATTCAGTATTATAAAAATGAGAGATAATGAATAAAACGGAATCTAAATCTAAATAAAAATGAAAACACAAGAATTATTTAAAGTACTGGAGCAAAATCAGGATAAATCATTATTGTTCGAATATGCACCAAACCTATTAGTTGGAGCTAATTACCATATAACAGAAGTGAAGCATTTGGCAATCGATTCTGTTGATTGCGGAGCTCAAGTTGATACTTGGAAAGAAACCATTATTCAACTTTGGGAAAGTCCAAACGAATTAGGGAAAACAGAATACATGTCTGTTTATAAAGCCTTGGCTATTTTAAACAAAGTTGGAAAAATGAAGTCCTATGATTTAGATGCTGAGGTAAAGTTTGAATATAGTAATGCAACATTTCATACAGCACAATTATTTGTTAACGATTTCGAAATAAGGGGAAACAATTTATTAGTTAAGTTAGCCATCGAAAAAACGGATTGTAAAGCTAAAGAACTATGTGGTGTTCCAGAGCCTACAGAAGCAGCGTCGAAAGAGACCGAAGTTTGTTGTTCGCCAGATGGAAATTGTTGTTAGACCATTAACAAAAAGCGATTGGAATTCCGTTTCAAAAATTTATCAAGAAGGTATTAATACCGGAATAGCTACTTTTGAAACGAAAGTTCCTAATTGGCAACAATGGGATGCAAAGTATGTTTCGGTTTGTAGATTAGTTGCTTTAGTGAAAACAAGTGTTGTAGGGTTTGCAGTATTATCGCCAGTTTCAAAGCGACATGTTTATAAAGGGGTTGCTGAGGTAAGCGTGTATGTTTCAAAGGCATTTAAAGGAAACCATATAGGTGAAACCTTGCTAAAAAAACTGATCGAAGAAAGTGAAGCTAGTGGGTTTTGGACCTTGCAAGCAAGTATTTTTTCGGAGAACATAGCCAGTATCAATTTGCATTTAAAATGCGGGTTTAGAGTCATTGGTATTCGTGAAAAAGTTGGACAATTAAATGGAAAATGGTACGACAACCATTTTCTGGAAAGAAGAAGTAGTAAGATAGATTAATGTTAGGTCGAGACAGTACAAAAGGTTTAAGACCGCTTCGCTATTAGACCTGAGAACAAAGACTTATTTTTAAATAAAAATTTAATTAGTAATTATGATTTCTCTCCTTTGGAGAGGTGTCTGAAAGACAGAGAGGAATGAAAAACATTTTAGTATTGTGCACAGGGAATTCATGTAGAAGCCAGATGGCACATGGATATTTAAATCATTTTTTAGATAATAGAACAGTAAACGTTTATAGTGCAGGGATAGAAACCCATGGTTTAAACCCAGGAGCTTTAGCCATAATGAAAGAAGATGGATTAAATATCGATCACCATACCTCTAATCATGTAGATGAATATGCCGATATAGATTTTGATTATATTGTTACGGTATGCGATCATGCCAATGAAAACTGCCCTTATATTCCAAGTAAAAAGGCATTACGTTTGCATCATAATTTTTTCGATCCATCAAAAGTAGTAGGAACAGATGATGAAAAGCATGCTGCATTTTTAAAAGCACGAGAAGAAATAAAAACCTATTTTAAGAAGTTTGTGGAGCAATATAACTTGGCTTAAGCGTCTCCGTTATTTTCCAGTTTGCTTTCTAATTCAGCTTGAAACTCTTCCATGACAGGGCGTACGGTACTATCTGGTAAGTCGGCAATTTTAATGTACATTAAACCATCAACAGCATTGTTAAACAATGGGTCTACATTAAATGCAACTAATCGAGCATTTTGTTTTATGTACTTTTTTAAAAGTACGGGCAAACGCAAAGCCCCTGGTTCGACCTCGTCTATAATCTTGTCAAATTTATTTAAATCGGCTTCAGTAGCATCAAAAACAAAATCTTTATCGGCATCTTTAAGGATGACTTTAAACTCTTTTTTAGGATGTACATATTGTGCAATGTAAGGGTCGTAGTAATGCGATTTCATAAACTCAATCATCAACGATTTTGAGAAATTAGAAAACTGGTTACTAATACTAACGCCTCCAATCAAAAATTTATGCTCAGGAAAACGCAATGTAGTATGTACGATACCTTTCCATAGTAAAAACAAAGGCATAGGTTTTTGTTGGTATTCCTTAATAATAAAAGCACGTCCCATTTCGATAGACTGACTCATCATTTTATGCAACTCAGGTTCAAACCTAAAGAGATCTTGCAAATAAAACCCATCGATGCCGAAGCGTTCAAAAATTTTAGATCCTAAGCCCATTCTGTAAGCCCCAGCTATTAATTTCTTCTCATTATCCCATAGAAACATATGGTGGTAATAGGTATCAAAAGTATCTAAATCAATGGCTTCATTTGTCCCTTCACCAACTTCCCTAAACGTAATTTCACGTAAACGTCCAATTTCACGCAAAATATTAGGAATGCTTTTTGGTTCTGCTAAAAATACTTGGTAATTTTTACTTTGTAATAGTCTGGAATTATTTTTAATAAGAGCTTCAACTTCTTGTGTCATCAACGTATTGTCAACGGGTGTTACAATGCTTTTAGGCGCTTTAGGAGTCTTCAATGTTGATGATATATTATCTAAAATCTTCGATTTTTCCTCGAAGGCATTTGATAACATGTAGGTCTTACGTCTTAAAAAACTAGAGAAATCATCAAGAGATGTATATTCTTTTTGATTGGCAACAGAGATTGGTTTTCCTATTCTAACTTTTATAGTACGCCGTTTTTGAGTTAACAACTCAGAAGGTAATTTGGCAGTTCTAAAAGTGTCGCTAATCTTGGAAAGCTTGTAAAATAATTTGCTGTTTTTAGCATGAAAATAAATAGGAACTACAGGAACTTCGGCTTTTTTAACAAGTTTCATTGCTGCTTCTTCCCAAGGTTTATCAACAACTAGTTTGCCATCTCTATATGTTGATACTTCTCCTGCAGGGAAAATACCTAGCGGGTGTCCGCCTCTTAAATGTAAAATAGAATTTTTGAACCCTGATATACTAGATTTTACATCTTTCCTATCCTCAAAAGGGTTAACAGGCATGATGTATGGTTTTAGAGGTTCGATTCTATGTAATAAAAAATTAGCTATTATTTTAAAGTCTTTTCGTTGCTCAAGCATAAGCTTTAAAAGTAGTATACCATCAATACCTCCAAGAGGGTGGTTAGAAATAGTAATGTAAGCGCCATCTTTTGGTAAGCGTTTTAAATCTTCTTCAGGAATTTCAAATTTAATTTGAAAGTCATCTAAAATACCATCCAAAAAAGGCAACTCACTAAGGTGTTTATTACGCTTATATATTCTATTAAGAGTAGATATTTTAAGAACTTTCATTAATGCCCAACCAATAAAAGTACCTATAAACCCATAGTTGTCTAATTGGATAGCTTTTGCGACTTCTTTGGCAGTTACTAGTCCCGTATTTTGTTGTTTGGTCATAACTGTAAATGTACTAAATAGTTTATTTAGTTACTACTTGAACGGTTTCTTGAGTTAATTGTTTTAATAACACGGTTTTACCTTCTTCAATCTGATTAATGGCATTTTTATTGTAATGGCGAATCGTGTAAAGAGATACATTTTCGTGGCAAGTTACTTTAAATTTTGCTCTTAAATGGTGTAATAATTTATCAAGATTATTAAAAAGGTTATCTACACATACAGAAAAGCTAATAGCGGAATTTTGAATCACATCTACTTTCATTTTATATTGGTGCAGTAAATTGAAAATATCACTAATGTTTTCTTCGACTACATATGAAAAATCTAAAGAAGATAATGAAATTAAAGCTTGATTTTTCTTTACAATGAAACAAGGAATCATAGGATCTAAACTAACATTTTTACCAATCCTTGTTCCCGCTGCTTCTGGACTTAAGAATGATTTTACATACAATGCAATTTCTTTACCTTGTAGTGGTTGCAGTGTTTTAGGATGAATTACTGAGGCACCATAGAAAGCCAACTCTATAGCTTCTCGATATGATATTTTGTTAAGTAGTTGGGCATTTTCAAAATAGCGGGGATCTGCATTTAAAACACCTGGAACGTCTTTCCAAATAGTAACGCTTTCAGCATTTAAACAATAACCATAAATAGCGGCTGTGTAATCACTTCCTTCCCTACCTAGTGTTGTTGTGAAATTATTAGAATCGCTGCCTAAAAAACCTTGTGTAATATTTAAAATATTTTTATTGAATTTTGAAGTTATTAAACTTTGTGTTTCTTCCCAATTTACATTGGCACGCCTATAATAACTATCTGTTTTAATTTGAGTTCTAACATCAATCCAATTATTCTTTATGTTAATAGCGTTTAAGTATTCACTTATTATTGTAGTTGAGACCAGTTCTCCAAAACCTATGACTTGATCGTAAACAAAGTTATAATCTGGTGACTTATTAGTTGTTAAAAAAATGTTTAACTCATCAAAAAGTGTTGCTATTTTTTTAAAAGCGGGATGACTTTCATTCTCAAATAAATCTAATAAAATAGCATTGTGATATTTTTTTACAGCTTGAAGTGAGCTTTGTAATAACGTTTTGTTTTCAAAATAGTTTTTAATGACAATTTCCAAAGCATTGGTCATTTTTCCCATAGCGGAAACAATAATTAATGTGTTTTCATAACCCACTTTTTGTAATACAGAAGCTATATTTTTTACACCTGTAGCATCTTTTACCGATGCGCCACCAAATTTAAATACTTGCATTTTATAATTTTGATATATAATCTTTAATCCCTTGTTCATTTAAATGAACAACAAACCAATCACGTTTTACATCGGCTCCCTTTTTTTCATAAAAAGCAATGGCAGGTTCGTTCCAGTCAAGGACTTCCCAATTAATACGCTTTACCCCTAAATTGTGTCCGTATTTAATAACTTCATCTAAAAGTGCGGTTCCTAAACCAGAGCCTCTCATAGCTTCACTTACTATTAAATCTTCTAAGTGCAATACGTTTCCTTTCCATGTAGAGTACCTGTTGTAAACCAATGCTATACCTTCTATTGTGTTATTAACTTCGGCTACAAAGCATTTAAATGCAGGAGTATCACCAAATCCATCGGCTTGCAAATCTTCAACAGTAACTTCAACAGCATTAGCCTCTTTTTCAAAACTTGCCAATTCTTTTATTAAATGAAATACCTGGGGCATATCATCTTTTACAGCTTTTCGTATAGAATAGTTCATAGGGTTGTAATAATTGTTTTATTTGTATAGATTTTAATTTTTTAAAAAAGAACAAATATAACGTCCTAATACATTATTGGTAGATAACCAAGTTTTGTTTAAGACATTTCAAATATAGTTTAAAGTTCATTATTTAATACCATTAATCTTTATCGAAAACGTTGTAGTTGATTAAAAAATAATGGATATTTGCACAAATTAAACCATTGATTTTATGTCTCATAAAAAACAAACTCTAGGAGAATTTATTATTGAAAACCAATCGTCTTTTAAGTATTCTTCTGGCGAATTATCTAGTCTTATCAATTCCATTAGGTTAGCTGCAAAAGTAGTAAATCATGAAGTTAATAAAGCGGGGCTAGTAGACATTATTGGGGCAGCTGGGGATATGAATGTCCAAGGAGAGGATCAACAAAAGTTGGATGTTTATGCAAATGAAAAGTTTATACAAACACTAACCAATAGAAATATTGTTTGTGGAATAGCTAGTGAGGAAGAAGATGATTTCATCTCGATTAATAGTCAAGATGAGAATCACCAAAATAAGTATATAGTATTAATTGATCCTTTAGATGGTTCTTCAAATATTGATGTGAATGTTTCTGTAGGAACTATTTTTTCAATTTACAGACGTGTGACTCCAGTTGGAACTCCTGTGACATTAGAGGATTTTTTACAAAAAGGCAGTGAGCAAGTAGCTGCTGGTTATGTAGTTTATGGTACTTCTACCATGCTGGTTTATACAACTGGAGATGGTGTTAACGGTTTTACATTGAACCCAGCAATAGGTTCATTTTATTTATCGCATCCAGATATGCAATTTCCAGAAAATGGAACTATTTATTCTGTTAATGAAGGAAACTATATTCATTTTCCACAAGGCATAAAGAATTATATAAAATATTGTCAGGAGGAAGAGAACGATAGGCCTTATACGTCAAGATATATAGGGTCTTTAGTGTCTGATTTTCATCGAAATATGATTAAAGGAGGCGTTTATTTATACCCACAGAGTTCAAAAAATCCTAATGGGAAATTACGTTTGTTATATGAATGTAACCCTATGGCCTTTTTAGCAGAGCAAGCCAATGGAAAAGCAAGTGATGGGTTTGTACGAACTATGGATGTTGAACCTACAGAATTACATCAGCGTGTACCTTTTATTTGTGGCAGTAAAAATATGGTTAAAAAAGCTGAGGAGTTTATGCGTAATGCATAATAAAAAATGCGAACTTTTCGGTTCGCATTTTATAAATTTCCTAATTATTAATGGAAAATAATTAGGAATAGCAATTTGTATTTTACCATTCTAAGGTCAAAATCTAAAAGATACTCCAGTGTTTAAAATGGATACGCCATACCCTGCTTCAACAAATACTGCAATATTCTCAGTGAAATACCAGCGAGCACCAGCAAACCCTGAAACACCAGCTGCACTATTATAGCTATTAAAACTATTTCCAGAATACGAGTCGGAGACAATATTATAAGATACCATAACACCTGCGTAAAGATCTAAATTATCAATTTTAAAACCATTATAATGGTACGCACCACGTACACCAATAATAGTATAGTTTAATTTATATGAAGAGCTGTCATATTTAAAGCTTTTGTATCCCAAATACCCTCCTAAACTAACAACACCAGGACCAGGTACATCCCAGATACCTCTTTCATAAAAGATTCCATATCCAATACTTTCTGATGCACCCGAATAAACCGAAAGACTACTACCTATTCCTATACCTGCATTAATAACGTTAGTACCCGTATTAAATTCTTGTGCAGAGCTTAAGTGTATTGTAAATAAGGATAAAATAGATAGGCAAATAATTGATTTTTTCATTTTTGAAATAAGTTTTAAAGGATTTAATTTAGTCTTCACAAGTTTCTACAAGTAAATTTATTAATGTTTGAATGCTGCCATCATCATCTGGACAAGAATTCTTAAGACTTTGTAATTGACTTATTTGTTCAGAACAAGTTAAATCATCTTCATTGTTGCTATATCTAGTTAGTTTCTCTAAGCATTCTAAATTATTAAGAGTGTCTATGGCGTCTTTAGTTTCAGAACAGTTATTAAATGCTAACATCATTATGGCTAAAGCCATGATTAATTTCATTGTTTTTTTCATCTTGTATTAATTAAATTAGTTATTGGTTTGCTTGTAATAAGGTTATCAAGAAGGTAAAGACTTTTAAAAAGGTACGAAGTCTTTTTTTGTTTTCATTTATTCAATTTTTTGGTTGTCAATCCATTAAAACAAGAAGGCTAGATGATGAAAGGTTTGGGCGAATAAATGTTTTTGTTAAAAAAGCGCTAATATATAAAAACTTATTTCTTGAAAGTAAAGTATTATTAAAAATAGGATGATTTAATTGAAAGCGGGTAGTTGGGTTTTATTTAATTGATAATCAGAATTTTAATTGTTATTCCCAATTATTTCTGCTAGTAATTAGGAATAACAACCTACACCTTCGAAAGTAGATATTTCTTTTTAATATATTATTATTCAATAAAGGTTAAATTATCTCCATTTTTAGTAAAAGTAACTACATCTGCAGTACTTCCACCTTGAGTCGTTCCTTCAAAATTTCTACTTTGGCCTGAGCCATTAATAGTAATGTAAAAAATGTTTGGAGTATTTGTGTCCTCAAAATCGTTTACCTTAACATTATAAGTGCCGTCTGGTGCATCTTCAAGCCAAAAAATATTTTCTGGGCCATAGCCGTCAATATCATCTCTATCTAATATTCCTCCTGAGCTAGACCGAGTATTTGTGAAAGATATTATTTCACCACCAGGGTCAGTGACATATAAATCTTGATCTGTATTATTATTCCAAGAAAGACTTATTTGAAGCGCACCGGTTCCTAATCTTAATACATTTACACAAGTATATACAATATTACTTACAAAACCATTGGTGTCATAAACACAAAAATTAACACAGAATGTTCCTTCATCAACATTTGTTGGAATTCCTAAAGGTAATTGTAAGTTTCCAGAACTTGCAGAATTTGAATTATACGGTACAGTAAAGTAATTGCCAGCCCCATCAACTTGAACATAGCAGCCTCCAAGGTTGCCATTAACATTAGAATATGAAAATGCTAGAGGAGATGTTGAACCATTTGAACTATTTATAGAGCTAACTTGATTTAACACCAAAGGAGCTTCATTGGTAGCTGAAGGACTTGGAGGGGTTCCTTGATTTGATCGTGTTCCATCTGGCATTATTAAAACCCGACTAAGAGCGTTTGAGTCTGTAGGGTCAATTAACTCATTTTCAGATGGGGAATCGTCACTACCGCTACAACCAATAATTAATATAGTAAGAATAAATAATAGACATGATTTTTTCATTTCTTGTGATTTAAAGATTAATAATTTTAAGTTAATTTGTATTATTATAGCTTAGGAGAATTATTAATACTTAACTATTTTTTTATAATTTTAAATGAAGTATTTCCGTAGTTAGTTTTTAAGTTTAAAATATAGAGTCCACTTTCGAGGTTATATAATTCTAAAGTTGATTTATTTTCTAAACTAGAATAGACGGTTTGACCTAAATTGTTATAGATTTTAGTTTTTAGAACTTGAATATTATTCGGTATTTTTAAAGATAAATTATTCTCAAAAGGGTTAGACAATAATGATATTTCTGATAATAAATGATTATCTACCCCTAATGAGCTATCAATAGTAAATAGTGCTGTATCGTATATGGACCAATCTCCATTTGTATCTTGAACACGAATATAAAATAGATGATCCCCATTTGCTAAACCTGTAGAATCAATATTTAAAGTTTGAGAAGATAGTGATGCATTCCCAAATACAATTGAAGTGCCATTACCAACCCCAGGATCACTATCAATAAAATATTCTGCTGCGGAGACTTCATCAGGAGATAAATCGAAATCTTTTATATAGATAATTTGTCTGTCATATAGACTCCAGTCTCCATCATTGTTTTGGGTTCTTAAATAAAAATTATGGAAACCTTCTGATAAACTAGTAGTTGAAATTGAAAATACTTGAGTTAATTGACCTGAATTATTATTTGTGTTTAATACAGTTCCATTACCTATACCAGGATCAGTATTGAAAAAATATTCGGCAGATGCAATGATAGACGTATTAAAACTTTTCAAATAAAAACTTTGTTTATCATACAAACTCCAATTACTATCACTATTTAAAGTCCTTACATATAAGGTATGAAAACCATCGGTTAAACTTGTTGTAGCAATTGAGAATGTTTGTACTAATTGTCCGGTATTACTATTTACCGATAACGAAGTTCCATTACCTATTCCTGGGTCAGTATTGAAAAAATACTCAGCAGAAGTAATCGTTTGAGCTAAGCAACAAAAGCTTAAAAGTGAAAATACACTTAATAAATATCTTTTCATCTTAATTGGCATTGGTAGAAATAGTAACACTTAAATTAGCCCCAGGAGCAATTCTATCAGTAATATTGGTGATTTTTACTGTTGGAATACCATTGGTATATCCGAAATTATTAAATATAAAGGTACTGCCATCATAAATGCCCAGATCTATACCGCCTGCACCAGAACCAATAGCAGGAGAGCCTCCTTGGAGGTGATAGTCATCACTATTGGGATTGAAAATATCATCAGTCGCACTAACAAAGTTTGGGTTCTGATTGTTAAGGTTGTTTGTTCCGTTTAAAGCAGTTACATTTCCCGATCCAATATTGTATGTTAAACAGTTTTCAAAAATGATCCCATCAGAATTTGGATCATAAGTACTACTTGTATTATAATAAAAAATGTTATTTTGTAATGTAATACTGCCTGTATCATCGTCAGCATTATAAACTGGATACCCAAAATATGGGCTTAAGAATACATTGTTTTTAATTGTTATGGATTGGTGATTTTTTAAACCTATATAGTAAGTGATAATATTGTTAGATATTATGGCGTTTGTATAGTTATTGTTATTTGCATGACTACTTGTGTTACCAATTTCGTATATAATATTCCCTCTAATTATAACATTATCAACTCCGCCATTATTGAAAAGTAAACTTCCGTCAATAATATTGTTTTCAATAACTACGTTAGATATTCCTGTATTGCCACTAGTATAAAGATCATCGGTAATATGTAAACCAGATATGGTTGTATTGGATGCATTTGCTCCTAAAATTAAATCGTTAACCATAGTTTCTTTATCAGAATCACTATGCCCAAAGCCAATAATTGTAAGAGGTGTATTTACAGTAATAATGCCATAGTTAATTACTGAAGCATGAACATAAATAACATCACCACTGTTAGCAGCGCTAATGGCACTTTGTAGATCACTATATTCGGCATTACTACCTATAGAGTTATCTACCGTAATTGTTGTTTGTGCGCTACATATAAAAGCAAATAACATAGTTGCACTTAAAAATAATTGTTTTGTTTTCATTTTTTTTGAGATTAATTAATAGCTATTTTAAATTTTAAGAGGTAACACTCAAGATGAATTAGAATGTTACCCCTTAGTGGCACTTACAAAATTTACTGAGTAATAATAGTTTTGGTTGATATATTCGTAAATATGCTATTAGTAACAGTATATTCTGTAGTGATTTCTATAATGATTTCCGTTCCTTCAAGATTAGCGGTAGCTACATCATTTAAATTTTTGAAAGTTTCTTCTTGTGATGGACTATTTGAATCATTTGATAAGTAAGCCAATAAAGCAATTGCTAAAATTGTTAAAAAACAGATTTTCCTCATAATTGTTTAATAATTATTATCATAATCTGTAGGTAGAATAAACGAAAGATTTAAAGCAGAAAACATTACGTTTTATTTTTGTCAATATTACAGTTTAAATAGAGTGATTACAATCCGTAAATTCCCGTAATTTTAATAGAATCTAATATTTAAGAAAAAAAACTCCTACTTTAGTAGTGTTATTTTTTACCAAATGAAGTTGCATCAATTTCTGTTATTTTTCTTTTTATATTTTAACTATTTACAGGCTCAAAAAGCAAACATCCATGATAAAAGTTATGAGATAAACCAATTCATTAAAAAAGGAGATAGTTTAAATAAACTCCCTGATCATGATGCGGCTTTAAATACTTATCAAATGGGTTTGGCAATGGCTTTAGATAATAATAGCCATGCACAGGCAGCGATATTGTATAAAAAAATAGGAGTTTATTATCATAAAAAACAACAATATAGTATAGCTGAAATCAATTATAGAAGAGGTTTGAAACGGGATAGTATATCTACTGTTGCTGGTGATTTATATTTTAATATATCACTAATTAAAAAAGCTGTGGGGCAAAATGACAGTATTATGCCTTATTTGGAAACAAGCTTGGGTTTATTTAATAACCATGAAATTAATAAGGGGGCTTGTAATGCTTATTTAAGTGCCGGAATTAATTATAAGGAAAGACAACTCTACGAAAAGGCACTTAAATATTTGATTAAGTCATATAAGGGTTTTCAGATTTTTAATAATAAGAAAAAACTAGCAGATGTTTGTTCAATTATAGGCAATGTGCAAAATCATTTGAAGAACTACAATCAAGCTTTATATTATTATCAGAAAGCACTTAAATATCAAAAGGAAACTAATCATATGCAAGGTTTGGGTAGAACTTATGTTAATATTGCTAATACTTCTGATAATTTAAAAAAATATGATTCTGCAATTTTCTATTACAAAAGAGGATTAAAATTTCTTGAATCCAAAAATAAAAGTAAAGCAACGGCCATGTATAATTTGGCGGATACATATTTAACTATTGGAGAAACAAAGTTAGCCGAGAATTATTTTAAAGGATCAATTAGGCTTAGTAAGACTTTAACAGATACCATATCTTTTTTGTACGGCTATAATGGTCTTATTAATTTGTACTTAAAAGAAGGTTCTTTCAAAAGGGCAGAAATGTATTTGGATAGCTTGTCTCCTTTGGCGCAATTAGTTTCAGATAAAGTTGTGACGCTAAATTATTATGAAAATCAATCTGAGTTTTACAATAAGATTAAGAATTACAAAGGAGCGTACGAATATCAGTTACATTATAACAACCTTTACAAAGAAATTTATAATAAGGAGCAAGCAGAAGTTATTCAAAATCTAGAAATACAGTTTGATAATACCAACAAAGAGAATGAGATATTAAAACTGACACTTACAAATAAAAATAATGAGCTTAGATTGGTTGAAAAGAATAGAGATATTGAGAATAAAAATCGTTTACTTATAATTTTGGTATTCGTTGTTGTTTCTCTGATAGTTTTATATTACGCTCTGCGCCAAAAGCAAAAAGGCATAGCGCAACATCTAAAGATTGAAAAATTAGAAGCCATTTATAATGGACAAGAAATAATAAAGAAACGTATAGCCAGAGATCTACATGACATTATTACAACTAATTTTGATGGACTTCGACTCAAAATATTGGCGTTAAAACGATCTAAACATATTAATTCTTCTATAGATACTATTACTAAAGATCTAAAGAATGTTAACCAACAAATAAGGGTGGTTTCGCATAGGTTATATCCTTTAGAAATCCAAGTCGGTAAACAGAAATTTACTGATATTATAAAATCGAGACTTTCTGAGTTCCAATTATATGGTAATGTTTATGTAGAACTAGAGGTGCCGTTACCAAAAGAACTCGATACTACTAGTTTGATAATTCAAAATAATTTCTATGGTATTTTACTGGAGGTCCTTAACAATATTGAAAAGCATTCGCATGCGACTAAACTTACCTTAAATAGTTTTATTGAGAATAAGAGAATGCATTTTATATTTTTGGACAATGGCATAGGAATAGAGCAAAATTCGAAAGAAGGAATTGGCATATTGAATATAAAACAACGGTGTGAAATACTTGAGGGTTCTTGTTCAATTAAAAAGGTTGAATCTGGGACAGAAGTCTATGTTAATTTTCCATTAAAAAAGCCATGCAATGACTAAAACAGTTGATATACTAATTGTAGACGACTCTCTTATTTTTTCTCAAGCTTTGTCATCTCTATTGAAACAATATCCAAATCAAGTTAATAGTGTGCAAATAGTGCACAATTACCAAGAAGCACTTCGTATTTTATCTATGCGCAAAATTACTACGTTAATATTGGATTTAAATTTTGAGTCTCAAGAATACACAGGGTTTGATATAGCAAAAAAAGTGAAAGAGTTTTATCCAGAAATCAAAATTATTATACTAACTCAACAGGCAAAGATAGATAACTATGAAACCTTGTTTAATGATATTAATGTAGATGGTTATTTAGATAAACGCGTGGGGATTGAAGAAGCCCTGGAAGCATTATCAAGTGTTGCGAAAGGTGAAAAGTATATTGATAGAAATATTAAAGCCATGCTGGAAATCGGAAAATGGTTAGATATTTCAAAAAGAGAACGAGAAATTGCGGACTTATTATCACAAGGACTCACACAAAAAGAAATAGCTAAACAGCTTTTTATAAGTAATCGTACAGTAGAGACCCATATAAAAAACTTAACAAAAAGAATAGGTGCAAAAAATACAGCGCATTTAGTTACAATTTATACTAAATACATAAACGGAAATAGAGAAGGATATATTTAGTTATTAATTAATCAACCAATTTCAAAGTATATTAAAAAACACTTTGAAATTGGTTTAAAATAGACCAGTACTAGTCGTTAGGATCAATTGGAGGGTTTGGATCTTTTTTGTTTGGATCGATTGTAACGACTTCGGTAGAATCATCTGTTTCATCTTGTATTGTACAAGAAAAAAGCACTAGATTTAAAATAAATAGCAATGAGAGTAATTTAATAGCATTTTTCATTTTACTGAGTTTATAAGTTTAACTTTTGTTAAACCTATCTCAGAAAAGCACTAAAAACTATCTAGAATTATTATTTGCTATTATCTAATTATTATTCATTATAAATGGAGTTCTATTAATATGATTTCATATGGGTTTTTTACTATTCACCTCAGTTGCTTAAAAAAAGGAATTCTTTTAATAGCTCCAGTGAGATTTATTTTTGGTTGGAAAGATGAGAACAAAGTTTAAATTTTTGTTTCTCTTAAAGTTAATTCAATTTTGAGTATAATTATGGACACTTTTGTTGAATTGTAAGTATAGGTTTTACAATTTTTTAATAAGTTTATTGAAAGATTCTTTGTAACAATTTTGTACAACAAAAGTTTCTCCACACCCAATAAGTTTTATTTGTTTTCCTTCCTCAATCGTTTCTATTTCGTTAATATTTATAGCATAGCTACGATGTATTCTTAAAATGCTTTTTACTTTTAAAATACTTAAAGTCTTTTTAAAATTTTTACTTAGAGTGATTTTTGGTGTTGGAGTATCTTTGAAAAAAATATGCGTATAACTGCCATCTGCCTTAATATAATTGACTGATTCGGTGGAATATTTCTTATAGACATAAGTTCCGTTTTCTTTAATAAAAAAGTAATTTTCACTAAAAGATGTTAAATAATTATCATCAGAGCTAATTATCTTGTCTATTACATCTAGTAGTTGAAATTTATTAAAGGGCTTTGATAGAAAAAAATCCGGAAAAGTCGCATTAGCTCTTCTAAATGTTTTTTTATCCTTCAAGGCAGTAATATAGATTACAAAAATATCTTTAATTTTTTTTATTTCTTCAACTGTTTTAACGCCATCAATTTTCCCTTCAAGATCAATGTCAGCCAAGATAATGTCAACTGTATTTTTTTTTACAAAATCAATGGCTTCTTCTCCCTTGGGAAAAATGCCTGAAATAATATACCCAACATTAATAAGTAAATCTTTTAAGTACAGAACAGTATCATAATCGTCTTCTACTATCAATATTTTTACCGTTTCCATTTAATCAATTTTTAGTTTTAGATTAAGTTTGGTTTTGTTGTCTTCATTAATAATATACAGCTCTGCTGGAATTTTTTTCGAAAGAGAATACATTAATATCATTCCGTCTCCTTTTCCCATAGCAGATTTAGGATCCCATCTTTTCCCATTTGTTGAAACATATATGTTTATCACTTTTTTGTCACTTACATTTAGAACAATATCGATATTATTTTCTTTTCTGACTGAAAACCCATGCTTAAAAGCATTTGTAATAAATTCGGAAATGATTTTACCAATCAAAGATGCTTTTTTTGAAGTTATTTTAATCGGTGTTAACTCAAAATGGCTAGATACTTTATAATCTGGGTATATAAAAATTAAAGTGTTAATTAAAATACTACAATAATCATTGAGATCAACATGTGTATGATAGTTACTCTGCTCCAAGAGGGAATGAAGTATTAGTTGAGATTCTGTTGAAGCCTCTAATTCTTTTACATGAGAGTTGCTTTTATCATTCGTTTTTAATTTTGATATTCCTCTTTTGATAGAAGTAAGGTTTTGTTTTGTTCTATGGCTGAATTCTTTATACAGTTCTCTTCTGTATTTGGAAGATTGCCATATTAAATACAGAACAATAAGTATAAGAATGGTAATTCCACTAATTAGAGTAATAATAATCCTATTGTTTTTAATTTCCTGTTCTTGTTCCTGAACTTTCTTCTGGGCTTTTGTTTTTTCTTTTAGATTTTCATCGACTTCAAGTCGGATCCTGGCAAATTCATCAGTTACAGAATTTTCTACCTTTTCTACTTGATCGAGTGTAGAATAAAACTCTTCAATAAAGCTAACATTGCCTTTTCCAAATTTATTTAGTGTAAGGATGCGTAAAGCATTTAATACATCTCGTTGGTTTTGATAATCTCCAGATAATTTTTTTGCCTCTAAAGCATATTGGAAAGATTTTTCAGGATTATTGATAAAATGATAGTATTCGGATAAATGTAGAAGGCTAATCATTATTCCTGTCAAATGATTTTTTCGCTTTCGTATAGAAAGGGCTTCTTCCATATCTTTTAAAACATTTTCTGTATTTCCACTCAATAATCTTGTATGGGACATATTATCTAAAACCCTGGCTTTGACTATTGGGTGCTCTTCTAATAATTTTTTATACGGTTGTATGCTGTCAAAATATGTAAAGGCATTATCAAAATCTCCATTATTTTTATAAGCTACAATGATATTATTTATGGACTCTACAGTTAGGATTGGTTTATCTTTTAATGTTTTTAATAACGCTAGCGCTTTTTTATGATATTTTATGGAAACTGAAAGTTTTTTTAACTCATTATTGGTTATTCCCAGATTATTATATGCAGACCCTATGTATAATTTATTATTTGTTTTCGAAAGATATTCTAATGCTTGCCTGGTCACTTCTTCACTTCCTTTATAATCTCGCTTGTTTTTTTGAATAATTGCCATATTCAAAAGCATCTTTCCAGTTTGATAATTATTTTTCAAAAATTTAAAGTACTTGGAACCTTGATAGTAATGATGGTATGCACTATCTATAATTTGATGTTTTTGATAGAAATATGCTGTAAAACTATGTGTTTGGGCAATATGTAGTGTATCTTTAATGAGCTTTGAAAAATTGAGAGACAACGGATAATAGTGTAAGAAACTATCTTTGGGTTTCAAAGGGTACGAGAGTTTTACCAATTGGAATAATGATTTTGCAACAAGACTATCAATATGATGTTTTTCGGCTAGTTTCTTTGCTTTAATAGTATGACTAAATCGAACAGAGTCATTTAAAGAACGATTGTTAGATTGATTTATAAGCGAATCAATTTTACTTAATAATGTTATATCTTTATTCAACCTAGATTTAGAAGAATTGGTCGTGCAATTAACAACTAGGAACAAGGTTATAAATAACTTTAAATACCATCGAATCATATAGTTACAAATCTATTTAAAAAATAATACCCTACAAATTAATGCAGGGTATTATTACTTATTGCTGTTGGGCAATGTTCTAATTACCTGGGTTGCCAACAATATCGCCTTGATCTCCAGTAGCTTTAATTTTATTGATAATGGAATCTTGTATTTTTATATGTCCCTTTTTATCGTTAGGGTCTCCTACAATATCGCCTTGATCTCCAGTTGCATAAACATTTGATTTTTGAGGTTCTGATATTATTACATTATCAACACTACATGATGCTAAAAAGCCTAATATATATATAACTATTATTAATTTAACTGTTTTCATTTTTTCAGTATTTAAAAATTAGGCAAACCAGTTCCTGTTCGAGGATTATTCGAAAGGTTTGCTTGAATTCATTTTTTTGAAATACTGGGAGACTATTTCTGGTCTGGGAGAATTAAAGAAGTCAAAGCAAGGTTTTGTAACTTCCTCCCAGACAGTCACGCTGCCTTGCTTTTTCTTCTTTACTTTTTAAAAAGATTTAAATCTCTATTGCAAATTGAGATTTGAACGTTCTTGAAATATTTCTTGTACAAAGGAAGTTCTTTAGTTCTCAAAATTTTAGACAGGAAATAGAAGAAAATGACAAGTTTTTGTCCAACTTTTGTCAATAGTTTCTTATATTAAGAAACTATTTGAATGAATTACTAAACTTAATACAGAATGAAAAAAGAGTTATTTATAGAAGTGTTTAAAAATATACAGGATAGAAAGGGGTACACAACAAAAAATAGTATTGTAAAATATCTTTCCAATCAACTTTTGAAATATAATATTACAGGTATAAGTGATAGGAATTTAACTAGGTATTTTGATAAATATATTGATGGTAATGACGACCCAATAAACCCAAAAGTTGAGCTATTAGATGCGATAAGTAAGGAACTTTCAAATCAAGAACGTTCTTACGAAAGTTATGAAGATTATGTATTTAAAAACAGAAAGGTGACAGAAGAAGATAAGAGTAATAAGAACATTGGAACAAGAGCAATTCATCAACAAGGGAAAAATAATATCTATTTAGAGAATAATTCTGGACCGCTTAAATTTTCTTAAGTAATGTGTAATTATACATTTCCCCAAGTAAACTATAATAAAAATGATTACATAAAATCTTGTAATTATTATGAATTAATCAATTTAAATTCATTAAAACATCTAGATACCTTAGACAGTAAGGGGAAGTGTGTATTTCATAGTGAGGATATAAAGTGGAAAAGGGAAAGTGATTTTTATAGATTACTTTCTTTACTTATAGACATTTATGAAGAGAAAAAAGAAAAAGGAAACCTTATTGGAGTTCATTTTATTTCTAAAAGAGAAAATATTCCTATCGATTACCTTGATAAGCTTGCTCCATGTTACTTGCAATATGCAACTTTTTGTGATGATGTAATAATGTCTGAAGTAGAAGTAGCTAGCAATAATGAAAAAAAATCTTTTGACTTTAGAGATTGTATTTTTATAAAGAATTTTCTTATAAAAAATTGTAAAATAAAACAAGATGTAAACTTTTCAGGTATACAAGTGATTGATACATTTGAAATAATTGATACTTTTTTTTACGATTTTGTGGAATTTAATCACTCTAAATTTAAAGGCAGTTTATTACTTACAAATTGTCATTTTAAGGAACAATTTTTTTTTCAGAATGTGTTTTTTGAAGAAAAGAGTACATTACAAATTCATTCTACTTTCCATAAGTTTTCATTGTTCGAAAAATGTAGTGTTAACTCTAGTATAATTGATTTTTCTGATTGCGAATTCTATGGAGAAACAATCTTTAGAGACTTAAAATTAGAACAGCAATCTTTTTTCAATAATATATTTGTAAAAAAGGTTTTAGTTTTCTCAGGAAAAAACGAAAACCGAATTTTTCATGCTTATACAGAATTTAACATTAATGAAGAATTAATTTTAGGAAATATTAGTTTTGATAACACAAATATTTCATGTATTATCAAAGAACATAAAGAAAATATATTACAACTTCAATCAACAGGAAAAATTATCATAGAACGAGGTTGTATAAAATATAGATTACAAACAGATGAAATAGAAATATTTATTTCTGAAGGAAATCAACTCTTAATTGATGAAATAACAAGAGCCTATACAAATTTTTTCATCTTGCATACAGGAAAGAATTTAGGCATAGAAATAGTAGAACGGGCAAGCGAAAAAATAACATTATTTTATTTCTCGGATGAGAACATGTCTCAAGAAGAATTTCTGAGGTTACTAGAAGATAGTCAAAAAACATTTTTGGGTTTGTTTTCTAATTTTAGAAACTACCTAAGTAACACTAAAAAAGAAGATTATGTTTTAAATGGAATTAACGGTATAATTTCATTAATGACTATATCATTTAGAGCTGCTTTGTTAATTAGTTTAGGAAAATGGAAAAGAGAAGATACAAAGGCCTTATTAAACTCCATTAATTCAACGGATTCGATTCTAGTCAATGAAGAACTCCATAATCAACTCTCAAGTATTAATGTCTCAAATGCTTTAAGGGAGGGAATCGAATCAAATAAGTTGAATATTATTAACTTTCATCAGATCAATCAAAAAGGAAAATCTAATGTTTATGTTGAAAAGAATTTTAAAGGAGACCTTGCACCGAATTCTCAAAGTTCTAAATAAATAATATGTTTTATTTAAAAGAACTGTTTAAGCAGGCATTTGAAAAGATTCGTATTGAAACAGGAGCAGGAACAAAAAATGCAAAGGCTACAAAACTTTCAAAAAGATTAGACCCTGATGAATATGGGAAAGTTAAAGGATCTTCATCTAAAAATTTGACCCGGCTGTATGATAAATATGTGAAAGACGAAGAAATTGAAGTAGCAATACCAGATTCAAATCTTTTAAGTGCCATTAGTAGATTTCTTGGTTATAAAAATTATGAGGATTTTGTAAATGGTAATCAAGCTATTGAAGCGTTAAAATTAAATTTTAGAGATTTTCGATTTACTTATGATGAATACTTATATAAAGTATTTACTTACTTAAGAGAAGATCAAAAATTGTTTTCAATCAAGGTCGGTAAAATGTTAAAAGCTACTTATCCATCAATAGAGGCACATAATGAACTTTTCGATTACGTTAATGTTGCTAAAGCTACTGAAGGAGAAGAATTGCGTTCTGCTTTTATCATATTAAACTTTTCACAACAAGCAGCAGAGTGTGACTCAATAGAGCCTATACTAAAAGGCATTTTAGAAAAAGTAAAAAAAGATAAAGAGAGGCGAAAAGATGCTCCACTTTCTTACATAAAAATTATTGCCAATATAGTGCTAACAAAAGAAGAACTGAATATAATTGATTTGATTGTGAGTAACTATGAAAGGGAAGACTATTATCTAGATTTTTTTGATATTGAAGAATTTATTTTATATGTGGGAACATCAATATCCATAAAAGTTTATGATCTTTTTTTTGAAAAAAATCTATTTTATAGAAATCAAGCATTTCGGACTTTAAATATAAAAAATTATTACCCAAAAGTTCCCTTTGAGGAGGTCGATATTATTCCCAATTTAAGTGATTTCGATATATTTTCTAATGTAAATCGCATTGAAAATAATCCTTCCCAATTCATAAAAAGAAAACTATTTGATAATGATCATTCATTGGGAATTCTTAGAAACCGATTGAATATAGAAAAAGGTAATTTGAAGCTGACGAGAAAGACCAATATTAGTTTTATAATAAGTGAATTTGGTTTCGGAAAAACTTCTTTATTGTTGTATCTGACATCAATTGTCCCAATAGAGCATAAAATTTTATATCTACCAACAAACCAGCTAAGCAAAAACTGTTTTCAATCAACGAATTTATTTGTGAAAGAGATATACTCAATTTTATATGAAAAAGAGTTTAACCAAACAGATATTGCTGAACAGCTAAAGTTTAGATATCTCAGAGGTATTTTACTTAAAGACCAAAGTGTTGTCTTGTTTTTTGATGGTTTGGATGAGCATATAGAATCCTATTCTTTACAAGGGTTAAAGAGAATTTTAAATTGCTTAGAGTCATTGGAGGCAGATTGTGTAGTATCAGTTAGAAAAGAATTTTGGGATGATAGAACCGGAGATTTGTCATCAATATTAAAGGACTCATCTAAATACGGTGGCATATTGCTAAAAGAATGGTCTTCAGAAGGGGTTTTAAAATATATAGAATATTTTATGGAAGTTAATGATCTATCGACAGAGTCTAACATTATCAAACTTAAGGAAGTGATTAAAAATGATAACTATGAGAGATTATATGGAGACATTCCTAAAAGACCTCTTTTTTTGAATATGATTATTAGAGATAGTCTTAATGGTATGATTGAGAGTAAAAATTTGAAAACGCTTTATAAGAATTATTTAAACGAAAAATTTGCGTTTGATAGAAAAGGTGTTTTCGAAGATTATAAAACTGGCAGGCAACTCCGTATGGAAAAAAAACACGATCGAACAGAAATAATTCAGGTTTTGCAGCATGTTCTAAAAATAGCTGCGAGTAAAATGATGGTTATAAAGAATAATGAACTTTTAATGAATTCGCATATTTTAGAAAGTACGCTAAAATCAATAATTACCAATCTTGGATATTCACTTAGCATAAGAGAAATACTCTTGAATACAGTGCTCATTTCATTTTCCAGAAGGACTATTGAGCAAGAGTTAAAACTTTATTTTGCTCACAAGTCGTTTCAAGAATACTATTTAGCCATGTATTTAAAAGAAGAACAAGCTTTTGGAGACTCGATAAAAATTCCAAAAGGCATAAATGTTTTTTTGACATAGGTTGCTGCAAACAAAATGACCACTCTCACAAGAATATTTCTTAATCTCACAAATTAAGTCTTCAAATGCAGCCCTGTATTGATTTGCTTTATGCTTTAAATATAAATCAAGAAAAGATATAGGAGATTATAAAAGGCTTATGAACCCAGAAATCAATAATGAAATAAGGTTTGTTTTTTTAGAAAGAATAGATGACTTTGAGGAAGTCATGAAGCGAATGAAAAACGATCTTTTTATAAAAAATTTAGATCAAAAAATCAGAGTGTTTATGTGTAATATAAACGTTGAAAGTCCTAATAAGAGAATCACAATTGATACCTCAGAAGGTACTCATGTATTGAATGTTTCTGATATTTTATACTGTGAAGCTGATGTTAATTACACCTATGTCCATACTATTAAGAGTGGAAAAATAACAAGCTCTAAAACCTTGAAAACATACGAAAACTTGCTTTTAGAAAATGATTTTTATAGAGTACACCAATCTTATTTAGTTAACTTGGAGCATGTTAAAAAATATACAAAAGGAAAACTAGCTTACCTTATATTAAGTAATGGAAGTCGTGTTAAGGTATCTTTAAGTAACAAAGCGGGTTTTTTAAAAAAGTTAAAGAATGTAGATTAATTAAATTATGAATCTCACAAAAGTGTTTTATACAAAGGGAAGTACGATTCCTATAATTATCTATTCTTTTTTTAAGAGAGTCACAAAATATAATTGCTAGAAAACCATTAACTTGTTTATTCTGTTTATAGACTACTTCAAAATTATTTATTGATCATAAAATCTTCTCTAATTGGGCTGAACACATCTACAAGTCTCCCCTCTTCTATACAGACTACGCCGTGCAAAACATGTGGCGGAATATAGAATGCATCACCACCTTTTACGGTCTTGGTTTGCTCTCCAATGGTTAATTCAAATTTACCGCTTTCAACATAGGTTACTTGTGAATGATAATGCTCATGTATAGCACCTATCGCACCAATTTCAAATTTTACGTTAACGAGCATAATCTTATTATCATATCCCATAATTTGGCGTTGTACTCCCTCACCAACGGTTTCCCATTCAATTTTGTTTCCGAATAAAAATTCTTTACTAGTTCCAAATACTTCCATAGCTAAAATATTAATATTTTTAATTAATAACAGTTTTCGTTCTCTATCTAACTTTGTTTATTAAATAATTAAATCAGTAGTAAAATACAATAGGAGCATTTGAAGATTACCATTAATTAAACATAGCATTCAACTGCAATAAGACAGCAACTTTCAGTTTCTTCTAATGCACTTAATTTTTAGCAACTAATTTCATCAGCCTTTTTCTTTTATCTATGTTTTTAAAATTTTATTCTAAATCAGAAAATTACTTTCCCTTGTACATTTTATATACCTCTGTACCTGCACTTAAAAAGGCGCCTGTACCATACACCTCACTTTTATTGGGCCAAGCTTTACCAGGAGCAGCACCAATAGGTTGAACGTATCCTAACATACCGTCTTTAGTAACATGGCTCACTAATGCGTTCCATCCTTTTTTTACTGAGGGCTCATAAGTTTCAACATCTAAAATGCCTTGATTTATACCCCATGCTAACCCGTAAATATAAAAAGAGGTACCGCTAGTTTCAGGAGTTGGATAAAACTCTTGCCCTAATAGGCTCATAGCCCAATGTCCTTGAGGCGTTTGAATTTCAACCAACTTTTTAGCCATGTTCTTATAGATACCTAAGAAATACCGATACTCTTCACTCTCTGGGTTTAACTCGTTCATTATGTTAGATAAACCAGCAAATACCCAACCATTACCACGCGACCAGAATATTTTAGTACCGTTATCCAATTTAGCCATATAGCTTTCGTCACGATAGTAAAGATTTTCTTTTTTATCAAATAAAAAATCGGTCGTAGCTTTATATTCAGACATCATAAAGTCAAGATATTTTCTGTCTCCAGTAATATTATACAATTTAGCCCATACTGGTGGTGCCATAAACAAGGCATCACACCAACTCCACCTGTCTAAGCAATAAGGAGTATTCCATTGTAAAGAAGTCTTTGCTGGATGTAATAATATAAAATCAAATTGCTCTTTTGTAGGTTTAATCATTTTTTCATCACGGTACTTTCTATAGAGATCCAGATACATTTGTCCCACTGCTTGATCGTCTCCAAAATATTTGTATCGATAAAGTTTCCATTTATGCTTATCTCCTATTTTCTTTAGCCAATCATAGTACTTGGTATCTTCTGCCATTTTTGCCCATTTCACCATACCAACATATAAAGCAGCATTAGTCCAATCTAAGGGATGGTGAGGCTCTTTAGAACTAAATGCGTCACGATAATGATCTATTTGCCAATCGGCTACTGTTTTCATCACTTTTTTAACTTTAGCTGGTTTTATTTTCTGAGCCTGAGATAAGTTTATTGATACTAATAGTACGACTGCAACAAGAAATTTTAATTTTTTCATCTTATGTATGTGTTATAAATTTAAATAATTACTTTTTTATTAAAGTAGCTTTGTTACTATTATAATAAGGAATATTGATTTGGTATCTATTCTTTTTAGATTTTACTTCAATTTTTATTTCGTCTCTGTTTTCTGAGGTTATTTTGGTCATTATTTCAGTCATTTCTTTTTCGTAAGGTTGAAGTATCCACACAAAAGTAGCATCATTTTTAATAGTGGTAACGTATGAGCTAGCTACATTTGGCTCAAATACGTTATATTCTGAACTATACCAACCTTGAGGCGTAGGGAATTCTCTACCTTTAATCAATTCAATTTTAAAATCTTTTTTACCTACAGGAATAATAGCCAAGTTACCGTTTAGATCTCCTGTTTTTACAATAGTTTCTTCATGCTCTACTTTTCTATTAGGATGCCAATGCCATAGCGCCTCTATTTGCCTAGGTCTGTCGGTCTCTATTCGATCTACTACAACCCAGAATTTTCCACGGACGTAAAACACAGAACGAATATGCTTAGCCTTTCCTTCTAAACCTTTATAAGACTCGAATGAGTTGGTTGCAAAATCAAATTCATCCGTTATTTTGTAAGTATCATTACTTAAAGGCGATTTTATTTCAGAAGGCCCTCTATCTTGCCCTTTACTATCTATCAAAATAACATTATGACTGGCACTACCTATGGCATAAGCTCGAAATTTTTTAGCAACCTCACCAGTATAGGCAAATCTACCCGAATCAACAAGAAAGTCCTTTCCATAAGCTGATATAGAAAGGTGAAGTTTATCACTGTGTTCATGTCCTGTACCCCATGGACCAATATCAAACAGTGACCAATGCGCATTATATGAATAATTACTTCGGGAAATTAATTGACCTCCCCAAGAGTAAAAGTGTGACCCCTTATCTTTAGGTTTGATCCCTGTCTTCCCATTTGATGCTATGTATTCCCAATCAGGACGTTTGTACTTTATTGCTGCTTTTAATAAGGCATTCCTATTATTATTTAGATCACTATCATTTGTCAACGCACCATAACCATTTGGACGAACCGATTTTGCTAAATAGTCATACATTGTTTCTAAAGTCTTAGTATATGAATCTGGCATTTTTTTATCAACTATTTCGCATGTATTCTTGAATTCTTCAAAATTTTCTAATGCTACATGATGATAGTGTGAAGCCAACTCTTTCTGAACACCATCAGGATAAACCTGGTGTTTTATACTCTCACTCATTTTGTCTATAGCATAATCCAACCATTCGTTTGATTTTTTATATTCTGGGAAGTTTGATGCAACAACCGCTAAACCCGATAATTCCATTGTAAGCCAATTTCCTCTTGCATGATAATTACGGTTATAATCTCCATGATCTGGAAGACTGCTTAGTATTAAAAGTTGAGTTGCTGGTGAAAACTGTTCATTATTAATTAAACCAAAGAACAAACGAGTCCACCTCTTATTTCTAAAAGAAACTTCAAGACCTCTCCAAATTGAACCAGAACTCCTTTTCGAGGGATACGGCAAACTTTTAATGATAAAATCTCTAAAAAATTGGTCAATATAATTCACATATTTAGGGTTTTCTGTTTCTAAATAAGCTTCAAAAACTTGTTCCAATTGTTCGTGTCTATTTGATAACCATGCCCATTCTGCATCGTTATTGGGACCTTTATAATACCAATCGCGATGTCCATCTTCATTCCATGGAACTTGACCTTTAACAGTTTGTACAGTAAATATATTTTTTAAAATAGTGTCTGCAACTAAATCTGTTTTATTAGTTTTTATAGGTTTATATTTTATTAAATGTTTTGAAGCGCTAGCTGTTTTGTAATATTCTAAGAGGAAATTACACGCATTTAATATATCGTCATTTTCGTAGGCTGTTTTTACACGTTCTAAACCAAGATAATCAAGATTAAATTGATTCAACATCTTTTGAATAAGATCAGGATAATTCTCATTTAAATGTTTTACCGAGGTAATTTCTTTCCAACTTTTCTGTCCAGATGCATATATAGAAATAGATAAAATTATTGAAAAGACAAAAATCTTTCTAATACCAAAGGTCATATTATATTTGAATTTAAAAATTAATAAATGTTTTTGTGAAGATCTAGAGTTCTATTAAAAGAAAAACAGGAAACCAATTATCAGGTTGAATTTTGGACTTCCTGTTTTACTATAACTAACTAAAGACTAAACTAAATATTTTATGCTTCAAATTAATAACCAGGATTCTGTGTTAGAATACTTGGATCATTTATTTTAACAATTTCGCCTAAAGGTATAGGGAACAAGTTACTAGTTGATTTGGCACCCATGCTTCCAAGAAGCGCTTCGTACCTACCGGTTCTTACCAGATCAAACCATCTATGCCCTTCTGAGGCCAATTCAGCACGTCTTTCCTGTTCCATAGCAAGTCTAAAATCAGCTTGATTAGTAATAGTTGCCGAAGTCAAGTCTGCTAAACCAGCTCTATTTCTTATACGATTCAATAAAGTGAATGCCTCACCATTTGCTGTGTAGCCTTGCTCATTTAAGGCTTCTGACAACATAAGTAACACATCAGAATAACGAATTACGGGCCAATCACTCTCTCCATGACCATTATCTCCAGGTGGACCATATTTATATGTCAATATTTCTCCAGGGGCAGCAGTCGTATTTAAAGTGAGATCTCTTCTAAGATCACCAACTTCATATGCGTCAAACAACGTCGTTCCTGTCGCTTTGTTATTTGGCTCTAGAGCATTGGCAAAACCATAATTAAAACCATTACCATTAATACCATCATTTGCAAATCTTGTGGCAAAAATAATTTCGGCGTTGTATTCGTTGGATGTATCAAATACATCAGCAAAATCAGGAAGCAAGCTAACAGTACCTCCACTTTCCATAGCGGTTACAGCGCGTAATGCTGTCTCTGCAGCAGCATAATTGCCATTGGTTAGTTGAGCACGTCCTAAAACAGCATTGGCTGCTATACTAGTAGCTCTACCAATATCACTACCTCCGTAAGATACAGGTAAAAGACCAGTTGCTGCACTTAAATCGGCAACAACTTGAGCATATACTGCATCAGGTGAACTTTGCGGAAATTCCAAAGCTTCAAGCGCGGATATCTCTGTTAATACCAAAGGAACATTACCATAGATACGAACGAGGTTTAAATATACTACCCCTCTAGCAAACAAGGCTTCTCCTTTTATGCGATTCTTAACACTTTCATCAATATCTACACCATCAATTTTATCCAGTATAATATTAGCTCTACTTAAATTAATATATGCGTTTCTCCATTGACTGGATATTATACTATTAGAGGGGTCGATAGTGAAATTATCGAAATCCTGTAAGGTAGTAACAGAACCTGAAATAACAGGAACCGTATTATCTGAACGAATATCTCCAAATACATATATATTATTAAATTCATTTCTAAGACCACTATAAACACCTATGATAGCTTGTTCAAAATCAGCCTCGGTTTGATAAAAATTAGAAGAACTCAGCTGCGACAGAGGAGCTAAATCCAAGTTATCGTCACAGGATAAAGCTAAGAATAAACCTAGTGACATTATATAGAATTTTATGTTTTTCATAATTACTTTATTTATAAATTAAAAAATAAATTAGAAACCAACCTTTAGGCCTAAAGTAAATCTAGTAGCTAATGGATAAGTTCCATAATCTGCTCCACCAGATAATGCACTTCCTCCTGCAAAACTCACCTCAGGGTTATATCCTTGATAATCTGTAAAAGTTGCAATATTGTTTCCTGAGAAGAAACATCTTAACGAGTTTAATTTTAACTTATCGGTAACAGTGGAAGGAAAATTATAGCCAATAGTGATGTTCTGTATTCTCGTAAAAGAAGCATCTTCAACAAATCTTGAAGTTTCTGCAACAGAATTGTTTCCTGTAGTATCAAAAGTGGCACGAGGTGTACGGCCATCTCCTGGTTCACTAGCCGATTTCCAGCGACCAAGTGTACTGGCAAACTGATTCATATAACCTTGCAAACCAAGGACGAAAGCACCTTGTACATTATGTACCAGATTACCTTGTGATCCATTAATAACAATGCTCATATCCCAATTTTTATAAGAAAAATTGTTTACCAATCCCCAAATATAATCGGGTCTGTTACTACCAATCACAACTCTATCGGCATCAGAAATAGTGCCATCTCCATTGGTGTCTTGATATTTTATATCACCAGGAAATGTAGGCCTTGGAAAAGTAGCACTATTATCTACTTCATCTTGAGTCTGGAAAATTCCAATCTGTTTATACACATTAAAAGCTCCTAATTCTCCTCCAATTTCATTTAAGAAAAGAGCACCACGTCCACTACCAGATCGAATAGGATCACCTTCAGGACCCAGTTCTAATATCTTATTTTTAGTGAATGTTATATTAAAGTCTGTACTCCAACTAAAATCTCCTGTAAAATTTTTAGTTAGCACTAAAAATTCCCAACCTTTATTTTCTATTCTTCCTATATTTTGTAAAGATGATCCAAATCCTGAACTAACTGGAATAGGAACATTCAATAATAAATCTTCCGTTTCACTATTAAAATAATCTACAGTAAAAGCCACTCTGTTTTTAAATAGCCCTAATTCTACACCTATATTATATTGTTTTGTGGTTTCCCAAGTTAAATCTGGGTTTGAAACAGATGCAGGCACTAACCCTCCTATGTTAGTTCCATTACCACTACCTAAAACATAATTAACACCGCCTCCTAACAATCCTAGAGAAGCATAATTTCCAATTCTATTGTTTCCGGTTTTCCCGTAACTGGCTTTTAATTTTAATAGGCTAATTTTTTCAGAATCTTGTAAAAAATCCTCATCAGATACTAACCATCCAGCAGATATTGATGGGAAAGTAGCATATTTATTGTTTGCTCCAAATCTAGAGGAACCATCACGACGAATGGCAGCAGTTAAAAAATACTTATCATCATAAGAATAATTTAACCTTCCTAAAAGTGAAACCAGACTCCATTCCTGTACAAATGACTCAGCTCTATTTACTTTATCAAATGCGGTGATTGTTCTTATCGCTTCATTCTGCAAACCTGAAGCCGATATAAAGTTATTCTGGTCTCTATATTCCTGATATGTAAATCCACCGAGTATATTCAGATTATGTTTATCAAAAGATTTCGTGTAGTTTAATGTGTTCTCCGACAGCCAACTTCTCTGACCTAGCTTTCTTGAACTTGCATTAGTATTATTACCATTTCTTATAGCTCTGGCTGGATTAAAATCGTTTCTTTCAAAATCTGTATAATCAAAACCTAAAGACGTCTTTACTTTTAATCCATCTATAATTTCAAATTCCAAATAACTATTTGCTAATAACCTAAGAGCTGTACTCTCTGTATCTCTTTCCCTAGCAATTAATGCTGGATTGGGCGTACCACAACACGCTAAATCTGATTGGTTATTTACAAATTCTTCTGTACTAGCATCTGCAGGTAAGAACGGAAATGCAATTAAAGCAGAAAGAATAACGCCATTCCCTGCCCAGTGCCCTTCGGCATTTACTTCATCATTTTGCGTAAAACTTGGTGTAATGCTAACACCCATTTTTAATTTATCTGTTACTTGTGCGTCTAAATTAGCTCGTAATGAATACCTTTTTAAACCAGATTCAATGATAATACCTTCTTCCTCCATATAACCACCTGAAACGAAGTATT
Source organism: Flavivirga rizhaonensis (assembly GCF_004791695.1). Taxonomy (GTDB): domain Bacteria; phylum Bacteroidota; class Bacteroidia; order Flavobacteriales; family Flavobacteriaceae; genus Flavivirga; species Flavivirga rizhaonensis. The sequence continues at coordinate 86,136 of NZ_SRSO01000020.1, forward strand.
GAAACTTATCTGTACCACCAGAGGCAGATAATTGATAGTTTTGTACTAAACCGTTTCGGAATATAACATCTTGCCAGTCTGTATTAACGCCTCTATATTGACTTTCATTATTAAGTAAGTTTAGTAGTGGCACACCAGGTTGTGTTGTTGCCGATGCATTTGTCCAAGATTCTCTTAGAAAATCTAAAAACTGGTCTCCAGTTAATAAATCTACTTTGTTATGTACTGATTGTGTCGATATGGACGAGCTAAAATTAAACCGAGGTTTTCCACTTTTTCCGCGCTTTGTTGTAATTATTACTACGCCATTAGCTCCTCTGGATCCATATATAGCAGAAGCGGCGGCATCTTTTAAAATTTGAATAGACTCAATATCATCAGGGTTAATTGTTGATAATGAGTTAAAACCTTGATCTGAATTACCAATATCTGAATTTTCAATAGGGAAGCCATCCACTACATAAAGCGGATCATTACCACTTAAAGACCCTGTTCCTCTAACACGAACTTTAATAGCTCCACCGGGCGCCCCATTAGTTTGTTGAATTTGTACCCCAGCAACTTTACCAGACAAAGCTCTTGTAAAAGAATCACTAGAGTTTTCTCCCAAATCCTCAGCAGTTACAGTAGCAATGGCTGAAGTTACTGCTCTTTTATTCTGTATACCATAACCAACTACTACCACTTCATTTAATCTGGCAGTGTCTTCTAATAATGTTACTGAAATTGTAGTTTGACCATTAATAGAAATCACTTTACTTCCAAAACCAACATAGGAAATGACCAGTACTGCGTTTTCACCACTAACTGTAATCTTAAACCTCCCGTCAAAATCTGATTGTGTTCCATTTGTGGTTCCTTTTTCAAGAACATTTGCTCCTGGTAATGGTTGCCCATTTGCATCTAAAATAGTACCTGTAATGTTGTATTGTTGAGGTGTTTCAATGACAGGGACTTCCTTTATTATTATTGTGTTTTTATCGGTAAGTTCAACATTATAGTCTTTTTTAGAAATAACTGTTTTTAATAATCTATTAGCTCTAATCTTCCCTTTTTTAAGAAGGACCTTAGGAACTCCTTTAAATAAGTCTTCTTGATAGAGAAATGTGTAGTCTGTTTGACTCCTAATGAGGTCAAAAATTTCGTCGATTGTTACTTTCTTATCCTGTTCGATTGTAATATTAGTATTCTGCGAAAAAATATCGATTGGAGAAAAACTAAAAACTGTTGTGCAAAACAGGAAAACAAACGTTCTCATAATAAACTGTAAGAGTTCTTTTCTTCTGAAGAAAAGGTAGTTAGTAAATTTAAATTTCATAAATTTGTGTATTAGTTGATTAAACATTTTAATTAATTAATAATCTTAAGGGGGAAAAAGTGGAGTACTGTGGAGGTATAAACTTTATTCCCTTCTTTTTTACTTTATCATAATCGTTTTATTTGTTATTTCATAGGCATTAATAAATTTAGTTTCTTGGATAATTGTTAATATATCTTCTAATTTTTGATTTTTTTTCAGCACACCATTAAATCTAATATTCTCCAAATCAGATCTTTCAAATACGACATCAACATCATACCAGCGAGACAAAACAACCATAATATCTTTTAATGGCATACTCTTAAAACTAAAGAGCCCTTTTCTCCAAGATGTTTCACTATAGACATCAACCTGATTAACACTCATATTATGATCTTTGAGGCTTAGAGTTACTTGTTGATTTGGAGATAACATTTGTGATTTATCATTACGATTTATATTTACTTTACCTTCAACTAGAGTTGTATAAATATAATCTTCGTCTTTATACGCTTTAATATTAAATTCTGTTCCTAAAACTTCAACTTCTTGAAGTTTCGTAAGCACATTAAATTTACTCCCATTATGATTAAAACTGGGAGATACTTCAAAATAAGCTTCTCCATATATTAATTCTACATGACGTGTTTCTCCTTTAACAAAAGTTACAGGGTATTTTAGTTTCGATTCAGAATTCAACCAAACTTCAGTTCCGTCAGATAGTTTTATATGGTATTGTCCACCCCTAGGTATTGTTAAATAATTATAAGTAATTTCAGCTTTTTTAGTATTTTCAGGTTTATAAACTAATGTTTTCCCATTACTTTTTACATTAGAAGAATTATAGCTTTGACCTTTTTCCAACGCAATACTAGATCCATCTTCTAATGTAAGAATGGCTTTATCTGTGCCTATTAAAATTTCATTATCGGCAATTGTTGTTGGCACTTCAATTTCATGAATTACATTGTTATCAGTGCTAAAAAGAAATGAGATTGAAATAAAAAGTACTAATGATGCTGCAGCTGCATATACAGGCCACAGAGAAAATATCTTTTTTGCTGATCTTTCTTTATGTTCAAGTCTAATTAATACTTTGCCATAGGCTTCATTCACCCTATTTTTTATCGTCGCTAAATTTAAATCATGATAATCTTGAACAAATTCTTCAAGAGTTGATTGGTTTTTTGGATTGTTTAACCAAATTTGTAATTCAATTAGCTCTTCATCCGTAATTGTCTGAGTAAGAAGCTTGGAGAAAAGTTTTTTCATATTATGATATTAAGAAAATGACAGTGTTTTTTTTATTACATTTATAGCTAATGCTTTTAAATCTTAAAAAACCCTTAAAGAAATTTGTATTTTTTTATTATTTTTCGCCTCACATCCATTTAGTCTTCAAACACAAGTATTTAAAATTTATGGACGATTTAGTCTTAGTATCGAAATTAAAACAAGGAGATAAAAAGGCATTTAAATTATTATTTGAATGTTATTACGATCGCCTTGTGGCTTATATAATAACCTTCTGTCATGACAAGATGCAAGCTGAAGATGTTGTTCAGCTAGCTTTCATAAATCTTTGGGAGGATCGCGAAAAACTAGATGAAAAAAAATCACCTCGAAGCTATCTTTATGCCATAGCTTATAATAGGTATATTGACAGCATTAAAAAAATAAAGCGAAAAGAAAAACTTTTGGATATTGTTTGGGAAAGGGCTTTAAGATCTCGTATTTCAGAAGATAATGAATTTTTAGAAAGACGCATTGAAAAAATGAAGCAAACTATTGATTTGTTGCCTCCAAAATGTAAAAAAATAATTCAACTTAATAAAATTGAAGGCAAAAAATATAGCGAAATAGCAGACTCAATGGGTATATCTATAAAAACTGTAGAGTCACAAATGCGTATAGCATTCAATAAAATTAGAGAAGCATTGAAAAAAGACAAGATGATACTATTCTTAATGCTTAAGTCTATTCCTTTAACATCAAACAAATCGCAGGTTTCAAAACTAAATCTCTAGTAAAACAGGGATAAATACCTTCTTAGTTGCACTGTAAATACGAATAAACCCATCGCATTTAGTTAATTAACGTGATGAATAATGCTTTTTTGATTTTATCCAATCATTTTTATTAATTGACATATCTTGTTAAAAGTACGTGAATAATGTTTAAGCTGCCCATAGACATAATTGATTAGATTCTATAGGCGTTATATTAAGCGAAGGTTTTTTAGGAAAGAAACAATAGGTGGTTAATGCTACCACAATATTGCCCAAAAACCCTTTTACAGAGCGATGCCTAGTATGTTCTATTTTATACATATTTTTAAGTTCATCATTGACAGATTTCACCAAAGCTCTTTTTCTTAAAAGGAAAGCATCCACATCAGATAAATTTTGTGTTTTCATATTCTTTCTAACTTTTATAATGAGTTGGATACCATCTTGAAACAAAAGTTCAGAAAGGGCTTTAGAATATAGCCTTTATCTCCAAAGAATTTGTCAAAGACTTTTTTAGCCATAGCAGTCATTAATTGAATGTTTTAGATATTTTATACTGTGAAGCCGATGTTAATTACACCTATGTCCATACTATTAAGAGTGGAAAAATAACAAGCTCTAAAACTTTGAAAACATACGAAAACTTGCTTTTAGAAAATGATTTTTATAGAGTACACCAATCTTATTTAGTTAACTTGGAGCATGTTAAAAAATATACAAAAGGAAAACTAGCTTACCTTATATTAAGTAATGGAAGTCGTGTTAAAGTATCTTTAAGTAACAAAGCGGGTTTTTTAAAAAAGTTAAAGAATGTAGATTAATATAAAATGCGAACTGAAAAGTTCGCATTTTTTAATTTAAATATCTATATAAGAATTAAGTAGATATCTTAATAATAATTTAATACCAGCCTCTTACATTATAAGTAGTTTGCTTTTGGTTCTTTCCATAAGCAACCCCTACGTCTCTTGCAGCTCTAATTCTAGATTTTTCAACATCTAAAACTTTTAATTTATAATTCCAATCTCTATCATTTAATTCTTGTACTCTAGCAGCTATTTTTGAGAATACCGATTTAACTTTGCTAAAGCATGGTGCATTAGGTTCTACTGACGCTAATAAAGCTGTTGCCTCATTAATTGAATCAATATCTTGATTAGCAGCCAATATACCTTGTGCTTCGGCTAACTTAGTTTTACAATCATACTCTATACTTTTATTATAGGTAGTAAGCATTTTTGCTTTTATTTTATTAAAACAAGAACTTGCTTCTGGTACTCCCGCTAAAATTGCTAAAGCATCGTCAAACTTATTTTGACCATTTAAAGCATCAACTTTCTTAATAACCAGATTGCAATTATCGTTGTAATATTCAATAATTCGTTTTTTTCCTTTTTTTACAAATGCTTGTACTACAGGGCTCTTTGGTTTTATTTGCTTTATAGCAGCGATATATGCTTTGTTTTCATTCGTACCAACTCCTTTAACTTCTAGAGTTTCATTTGTAAACATAGTCCCTTCAATACCGTCACCGATATAAAGCGTAACTTCTAGGTTTAAAACAACTTTAGGTGGTGCGGTAGGTGTCACATTTTTAGTTAACACGGCTATATTGGGTGTTATAATAAACCGTGAATTATAGTTGTTATCGCTAATTCCTTTATTTGTGATGATTTGAGTTAGTTTGTTTCCCAGCATTCTTTTTGCAGACGAAGGAATGTATTCCATTTGTTCTGGGATATATGAACCCATAAAAATACCATCATAATTGGTGTTATCCTGAGCTACCAATGTTAGCGAACAAATAAGGAATAAGGTGTATATTATTTTTTTCATGATTATTTTTTTATATTATTTACCACCTAAAATTATGGTTGCTCTACCCAGACCTTTCATAACTAATTTGTTAGGAATGTTATACGGTTCATTCTTTAAGAATTTACTCAATTTACTGGTGTATCTTCTTGCATCAATAGCTCTACCCTTTTCATTGTAAAGAGGGATTCTTACTTGCTCAAACAATGCCATGCTTTCGGTGATATCTGTGGTACTAAATCTACCTTTAACGGTATTGTCTGCTAACCAATCTTCAATAATAATACCTAGTTCCTCATCGTCATATTCGGTCTCTAAATCGCCATCCCAATCATCCCATGTTTGAATGCGAATAATAATTTCTCTTCCGTTTTCAAACATATCGTCAAAATGTGTTTGTAAAGATGCAGTAAAGGTATCCATGTGAGCTAAAACAGCTTCAGAAAGTAAAACTGGTAATTCTGCAGAAAAAGAAGGAGCGCCAGTACCAACAGCTGTTGCTACTTGTTTATCTGTATAAGAGTCCAAGCCTTGAAGGTTAAATGTTACTGACTTTTTAGGGCCTGTTTTATTAACTGTCCAAGTAAGTTGTATAATGATGTCTGCTTTAGCTACTTTTTTAAAAGCATCAATAGGACTCTCATTAATCCCTGCGCCTGAATTTTTAGATGTACGTAGATTATCTTCGGCAGCGTTAGAATTTAGAGTTTTTATAGCAGATTCCATGTTTTTAAGAGGAAAACCTCTTTCTGCCATCATACCATTAATATGGCTAATAACTTGTAGAAGTTCTGAATTTTCCTGAAGTGCTTTTTTATAATCAGGTATTTTAACAATAGTACCTTGGTCGTCAAAAGTCATTATATATCCATTTTTAACACACCAAACATCACTTGGTACAACCATAAGTGTTGGTTTTTTAGCTTGACTAAAAACAGTAACACTTATTAGTAAAAATGTAATTGAAACTCCTAATTGCAATATTCTTTTCATGATTTGTTTTTTTTAATTAGAATCCAGATGCTAAACCTTTAGAAATACCTTCACTTTCAAGACGTCTCCTAAGTTGGTCAAACTGGATATTTACTATAACCCCTATTTTATATTCTCGTTTACTTACTTTTAAGCGATCTCCTGGCGCAATGCTACCGTCTGTTGCTGCTGAAACATATTTTAAATATTCACCTCCATCTGCAAAAAAAGCATCAAAAAAAGCTTTAAATTTTTCTTCTTTATCTACAGACTTTACTAATGGTTTTAAAGGTGTACAACCTTGGCCACCACCTGCATAACCTTTAAAAATAATACCGTGAACGGCATTTTTCATCCCTCTGGAAATAGCATGTTTAGGGTTTTTTGAATACGACCATACCTTTACAAGTTTAGAACCTTGTTTTGCGATACCTTCGCATTCTAAATCGTATCGCCATATTTTAGTGTCCTCATTGGCTTTATTTTTTTTCCATTGGGCGTTGACATTCGTTCCTAGGACCAGCAATACAGCCAGCATTAAAATGTTTTTAAATTTCATATTATTTGTGATTGTTTAAAATTCGATGAACTAATTTATTTGTCTGATAAGCATACCCGCATAGTATTTTTTCTTACCACCACTAAATGTTGTGTATTCTAGATCAGATGGGTTTTCTTCATTGGCGTTGTGTCTATTATCCCATATAAGGTCTTTTTCTACTTTTATAACACCCAATCGTTTAAACACTGTCACCCCGTTCTTATCTAGTATTTGCTCTAAAACCTCATATTTATCACCTTTTTCTAAGCCTTCTTTTAAACCAATTTTAGCTGCCAAAGGTTCTGAACTTATAAGAGGTGTTTTTGTTCTGAAAACTTCATATTTTCTTTGCAGTTTAGCAATAACATGGTCTATGGCCTTTATGGTTGCATTGCTTATTAATTCTTCGTTTGTTTTTTTACTTAACGAAGTACTTTGTATATCTGCCCAAGAAGTTTCAGTACCTATATATTCTAATTTAAAGATGTCCGTTTCATCAAAAGCTTTTTTCTTTTCTATGTCTATGTTACCTTCTTCATTCCAGAAATCATTATAGAAAATTGAAGCAGTTTCTTCATTCCAAACAAGTTTATATAAATGAGCTCTTGTTTTTATAACATATCCTTTTCCAAAAGTATCGGCACCTTGAGCAGTAGCATCTGCTATGAGTGCCACATCGCTATTACCATAATTAGAGGCTGCGGTAGAAACACTAGCAAGAATACCTTTAGCCTTTTTTGCTACTTCTTCTTTATTTGTGTATTTAAAATCATTTACAATTACAAATGTACTTTTTATAAGAGCTTCTCCGGCATCTGCTAATAGTGCAGAACCACGTTCACTATTATTAGCTATTTTAACATCTAAATCTGATGCGTTATAATATCCGCGTTCAGCTATCAAATTCATATTGAACCCTCCAGATTCACTTCTGTTAAACCATTTAGCAACCATGGCTTTAGCAATATTGTTGGTGTTTAAGTAGTTTAAAGCTGCTAAATGCTGAAATTCTTTTTCTTCTTTATTACCTCCAACATTTAATTCACTAGTTATTTTTGACATAAACCCTTTTTTCTTAGGAGTTTCGACCGGTGGAGGTGTGTAGATGAAAGCAGAGTCCGTTTTAGGAATCATTCTAAGATTAACAATATGATTGTTGAATTTATCTATTAAAGGTGCATTTGTGAATATATCTTGTATTACCGCACTATGCTCTCTGGTATCATCAGTTATCATTAATGTGTGAAGAGAGCTTCTTTTGTATTTAATGTCAATAGTGTTTTCCTGAGAGAAGATGATGCAACAAGGTAAAAACACTAAAAAAAATACAAGTACTTTTTTTGTATTCATTAAGGTGGTTGGTTTTATTGGTTAATAGCGATTAAAAATGCACAAAATAAGAAAATTAGAAAATGAAGATTTGAGAAGGGATTGTAAATATATAAAACCTATATTAAAAGAGAGAGAAGTACTGTTAAATTATTATCAACTAATTTGAGTTAGATTAGATTAATCTTAATTTACGGTAGAAGCAATAAAATGAGGTAGAAAGGTTAAAGAATTGTATAAGTATAAAAAAGAGGCTGTCTTGACTTTTCAGACAGCCTCTTTAAACTATTTTTTTCTAATTGTTACATAGCAACCAAGTCACCAGACATATCTTTAGATGGTAAATTTGATTTACCCATTAAATAAAGGTCTACTTGACGAGCAGCTTCTCTACCTTCTGAAATAGCCCAAACAATTAGTGACTGTCCACGACGCATATCGCCCGCAGCAAAAATATTTGGAATGTTTGTTTGGTATTTTCCGTATTCAGCTTTATAATTAGAGCGTGCATCTTTTTCGATACCTAATTTATCAGCTAAAGTACTTTCAGGGCCAGTAAATCCTAAAGCTAATAATGCTAAATCACAAGGCCATATTTTTTCAGTGCCTTCAATCTCTATGAGTTGAGGGCGCTCTCCAGGAACCATTTTCCATTCAACGTTAACCGTTTTTAAAGCTGTTAATTTACCGTTTTTATCTTTTATGAATTCCTTAGTATTGATCAACCAGTTTCTTTCAACACCTTCTTGATGAGAAGAAGATGTTTTTAACTGCAATGGCCAATAAGGCCAAGGCGTGGTTGGTGAACGATGTCCAGGAGGTTTTGGCATAATTTCAAAATTCACTACCGATTTCGCCCCGTGACGATTTGATGTTCCTACACAATCTGATCCTGTATCACCACCACCAATAACAATAACGTTTTTATCGGTTGCTAATACTTGATCTTTAACGTCTTTCCCAAATAATACTTTAGTCTGTTGTGTTAAGAAATCCATAGCTTGCACCACACCATCAGCATCAATACCTGGAGTAGGTAGGCTTCGTCTTTCAGTGGCACCTCCACAAAGAACAACCGAGTCAAAAGCTTTTAATTCTTTAACATCAGAATTAACACCAACATTTACATTCGTTTTAAACGTGATGCCTTCAGCCTCTAAAATAGCTAAACGACGGTCTATAACTTCCTTTTCCATTTTAAAATTAGGAATACCATAGCGTAATAAGCCTCCAATTTCATCATCTCTTTCAAAAACAGTTACTGTGTGTCCGGCTCTGTTTAATTGTTGAGCAGCTGCTAAACCAGCAGGCCCTGAACCTACAACAGCAATGGTTTTTCCTGTGCGTGTTTTTGGTGGTTGTGGTTTAATCCAACCTTCTTTAAAAGCACGCTCTACAATATTCTTTTCAATATTTTCGATAGATACTGGATCTTCAATAATACCTAATACACATGACTTTTCACAAGGAGCTGGACACAAACGACCTGTAAATTCAGGAAAATTATTTGTTGAATGTAACAGCCAAGAAGCTTTTTGCCATTCGCCTTGGTGCACCATATGGTTAAAATCCGGTATTAAGTTTCCTAATGGACAACCACTATGACAAAACGGGATACCACAATCCATACAACGTGATCCTTGTTTTGTTATTTCTGGTTCGCTTAAAGGAACTGTAAATTCTTTATAATGTTTTACACGGTCTTTTACAGGCGTGTATGCTTCATCTTGTCTTTCAAATTCTTTAAATCCTGTTACTTTTCCCATGACACTATGCTGTTGTTAGTTCTTCTACCATTTGTTCTTCAGTCTCTAAACGTTTTAAGGCACGCTTGTATTCAATTGGCATTACTTTTACAAAGTTACCTAAACTGGTATCCCAGTCTGCCAATAAATCTTTACCTCTATTACTGTTTGTATAAAGTATATGCTTCTCTATAGATGCTTTTAAATCTGCAGCATCTTCCGCAGAAATATCTTCAAATTCAATAGTTTCTGTATTACATAAACCGTTTGCAAATTTATTTTCCGGATCATAAACATAAGCAATACCACCACTCATACCAGCAGCAAAGTTTCGTCCCGTATTACCTAGAACAACTACTTTTCCACCAGTCATGTATTCACAACAGTGATCACCAACACCTTCTACAACCGCAGTTGCTCCAGAATTTCGTACTGCGAAACGTTCACCAGCAATTCCGTTGATGTAAGCTTCTCCCTGAACCGCACCGAATAAACAAACATTACCAACAATAATATTGTTTTCTGCTATGAAATCTGCTTTTGCCGGTTTTTTGATGATTAATTTACCTCCAGATAATCCTTTGCCTAAATAGTCATTGGTGTTTCCTTCTACAGTAAATGTTAATCCGTGGGCTCCAAATGCGCCAAAACTTTGACCAGCAGAACCTGTGAAATTTATGTTTAACGTATCTTCAGGTAACCCTAAATGGCCATAAATTTTTGAGATCTCATTACTTACAATAGCTCCAACGGTTCTATTAACATTCTTTATTGGATATGCTAAGTTCATTTTCTCTTTTCTATATAAAGCTCTATGAGAGTCTTTTAATATAGTATGATCTAAAACGCTCTCTAAGTTATGGTCTTGTATTTCTGTGTTTCTTATAGTAAGCTGACTGTAAACAGAAGGCCTGTGTAAAATGCTAGATAAATCTAAGCCCTTAGCTTTGTAGTGCTTGATGGCTTTGTTTGCATTTATCTTATGTGTTTGACCAACCATTTCTGCTACGGTTCTGAAACCTAACTGTGCCATAATGCCTCTTAATTCTTCAGCGATGTAGAAGAAGAAGTTTATAACATGTTCTGGTGTGCCTTTAAAGTTTTTACGTAACTCTTTATCTTGAGTTGCTATGCCTACCGGACACGTATTTAAATGACATTTACGCATCATAATACAACCAGATGCAACTAACGGAGCTGTAGCAAATCCAAATTCTTCGGCACCTAATAAAGCGGCAACTGCTACATCACGGCCTGTTTTTAATTGTCCGTCACATTCTACAACAATTCTACTTCTTAATTTATTTAATACTAGTGTTTGTTGTGCTTCTGCCAAACCAAGCTCCCAGGGTAACCCAGCATGTTTTAATGATGTTAAAGGAGATGCTCCAGTACCACCATCATAGCCTGAAATTAAAACGACATCGGCTTTAGCTTTTGAGACTCCTGCAGCAATAGTTCCTACGCCTACTTCTGATACTAATTTAACATTAACCCTTGCTTCTCGATTGGCATTCTTTAAATCGAAAATTAATTGTGCTAAATCTTCAATAGAATAAATATCGTGATGCGGAGGTGGCGAAATTAAACCAACAAAAGGCGTCGAGTTTCTAGCTGCGGCAATCCATGGTAGTACTTTCTCTCCAGGTAATTGTCCGCCTTCTCCAGGTTTTGCGCCTTGAGCCATTTTAATCTGAATTTCTTTCGCATTAGTTAAATAATGTGAGGTCACTCCAAAACGGCCTGATGCTACTTGTTTTATTGCTGAGTTACGGCTATCACCGTTTATATCTTTTTGAAAACGTTTTCTATCTTCCCCACCTTCACCAGAATTTGATTTACCACCAATTCTGTTCATGGCTATCGCTAAATTTTCATGAGCTTCTCTAGAAATAGACCCGTAAGACATTGCCCCAGTTTTAAAGCGCTTAACAATGTCTGTCCAAGGCTCTACCTCTTCCAGAGGAATAGGGTCTAAATTATCAAACTCAAATAACCCTCGAATGGTCATTAAGTTTTCCGATTGTTCATTGATTGCTTTTGAGTAAACGTCATAACTCGCCTGGTCACTCAGCCTAACAGCTTGTTGTAATTTAGCAACAGTGGTAGGGTTAAATAAGTGTCTTTCGCCATTACGTCTCCATCTGTAGTCTCCTCCAATATTTAAACCTAAGCGTTTATCAATTGTGTTATCAGGATATGCTTGCTTGTAACGTTCATTAATTTCTTTTTCAATTTCATATAAACCAATACCTTCAATTCGAGAAGCCGTATAAGGGAAATATTTTTCAACAAATTGCGAGTTGAAACCAACAATTTCGAAAATTTGTGAACCTCTATAGGAATGTAGTGTAGAGATTCCAATTTTGTTCATGATTTTTAAAATCCCCTTCCCGATTGCTTTATTAAAATTATCAACCGCTTTTTGCTCGTCCATATCAACAATGAAGCCTTCTTTTACTTGCATTCTGATGATTTCGTTCACCATATATGGGTTAATGGCACTAGCACCATAACCAAATAGGGTAGCAAAATGATGAGGTTCACGAGGTTCTGCAGATTCAATAATGATATCGAAGTAAGAACGCTTACGTAAACGGTTCATTTGATGGTTTACATAAGAACATGCTAATAAAGCAGGAATAGGAGCGAATTCTTGATTGACACCTCTGTCTGAAAGAATTATGATATTTGTTTTTCTTTCTAGTGCTTTTTCAACTTGTTTGATAATATCTTCTAAAGCATCCTCAAGACCATTAAGACCTTGTGCTTTTGGATATAAGATTTCAATGGTTTCAGCTTTAAAGCTTTCAATTGAAATACTTCTTATTTTTTCTAAATCGGCATTAGAAATAACAGGGTTTTGAATTCTAAGTTTTCTACACTGTCTTTCTGTAATGCTGAAAATATTTCTGTCCTTACCAAGGTTTAAACTAATATCGGTTACAATCTCTTCACGAATACCATCCAACGGAGGATTGGTAACCTGTGCGAATAATTGCTTGAAGTAGTTTGAAATTAACTGGGGCCTATCTGATAAAACAGCTAATGGCGTGTCAATTCCCATGGAACCTAAAGCTTCCTTACCTACAACAGCCATAGGGGTTATAACCTCCTGAATGTCTTCAAACGTATAATTGAATAAACGTTGGCGTGTTTTAATGTCTATAGTTTCAATTGGACACGTTTCGTTTGTATAAGGAACGTCTTTTAAATGCAATCTCGTTTTATCTAACCATTCTTTATAAGGTCTTTCTAAAACAATTTTACTCTTAATTTCTTCATCTTCAATAATGCGGCCTTTGTTCATGTCTACCAGGAACATTTTTCCAGGTTCTAATCGACCATGTCTTTCTACATCTTCAGCGTCAATTTCAACCACACCAATTTCTGACGACATAATTAGCTTACCACTTTTGGTAACGGTGTATCTAGAAGGTCTTAGTCCATTTCTATCTAACAATGCGCCTATGTAATCACCATCCGTAAAAGGCACAGAAGCAGGGCCATCCCATGGTTCCATTAAGCAAGCATTATACTCATAAAATGCTTTTCTTTCCTCAGACATGGTTTTGTGTTTTTCCCATGCTTCAGGAATCATCATCATCATAATTTCTGGTAATGATCTTCCTGTGTGTGTTAATAATTCAACTACCATATCCATAGAGGCAGAATCTGACTTACCTGGTAATATGATAGGGAATAACTTGTCTATTTGATGTCCGAAAACATCACTTTTCATGATTTCTTCGCGAACACGCATTCTACTAACATTACCACGAAGTGTATTAATTTCACCATTCTGACACATAAAACGGAATGGTTGTGCCAATTCCCAAGTAGGCATCGTATTGGTAGAAAAACGCTGATGTACTAATGCTAAACGTGTTACTAAATCCTGCTGTTGTAAATCGGTATAATAAGGGCCAATATCTTCGGGCATTATAATACCTTTATATATTAGGGTCGTGGTTGATAAACTTGGCACATAAAAATAGGTGCTTTCAGAAATTTTTGACTTTCTAATGGTGTGCTCGGTAATCTTACGTGCAGCGTATAATTTAGCTTTAAAATCGGCTTCGCTAATAGCTTCAGTTTTGCCGACAAAAAGCTGCTCAATATTAGGCTCTGAAGCCAAGGCTATTTGCCCTAATTGTGTCGAATCAACAGGAACATCTCTCCATCCTAAGATGGAAAGTCCTTGAGCCTTTATTTTATTTTCAAATGTGTCTTTGCAATATTGATATTGGTTTGATGTTTTTGGTAAAAATACCATACCTACGGCATATTCCCTTTGAGCTGGGATATTAAAATCGCAAACTCTTTTAAAATAATCATGAGGGATATCAATTAATAAACCAGCTCCATCACCGGTTTTTCCATCTGCGCTTACACCGCCACGGTGTTCTAGCTTTACGAGAATTTCTAAGGCGTCATGAATAATTTGATTTGTTTTCTCTCCATTAAGATTACAAATAAAACCTGCGCCACAATTTTCGTGTTCAAATTCGGGTAAATACAGTCCTTGTTTCTTCAGCATAATCAACAAACTTTGGTTTAAAAATCGAGTTGAAGAGCTAAGATATGTACTAAGATTTGAATTACAATAGAGCCTATTTCATTATTCCGATTATATAAACGAAGTTGAGATAAAAATAATTATATATCAATATTAAAGGTGTTTTTTAATAAATATTCAATCTATGATTTTTTATGAATAAATACAGATATGTGAATTAATACTAACAAATAATCAAATTAATGTAAATAATATCATAAAAATTTGGAAAATACTGACAATCACTTAAATAAATGAGTTGTTAAAAATCCAAAAAATTACATTATAAACATAATACCTATAAAAAAATAGGGTAAAAAATGAAATATTGATAAAATTAAACCATATACCCCTATTTTTTATGGGGTATAAATGTTTTTTACATAGTTTAGCCTCTCGAATTAGAAAATAAACACTAAAAAGTCAATAACTAAAATGAAAACAATTATGAAAAAATTAATTACTCTTTCGATGCTTTTTATGGCAACAGTTTTATTTGCACAAGAAGAAGAGGCTTCTAAAAAGAAAGTATCTATAAGCGGTACAGTTGATACTTATTACAAAACGAACTTAACATCTTCAGATCAAGCTATATTTGGATCAGGCGATGAATTTCAGTCTTTTGGAACTTCTTTTGCCGATGAGACTGGATTTGCTTTAGGTATGGCAAATATTATAGCTAGTTATGAAGGTGAAAAAACAGGGGTGGTTGCAGACGTGGTTTTTGGACCAAGAGGAAATTCTGCAATTACAGGAAATAACATTAATCAGTTATATGCTTACTGGAATGTAACTGAAGGAACAACATTAACCTTAGGTAGATTTAATACGTATTTAGGATACGAAGTTATTTCGCCAGCAGCAAACTTTAACTACAGTACGTCTTATTTATTCTCTAATGGACCATTCTCTCATGTTGGTTTAAAAGCAGATTTTGCTTTATCTGATGACTTTAGTTTAATGTTAGCTGTAATGAATGCTACAGATATTGATAGCAATACTACTGGCGATTATGCTTTGGGAGCTCAATTAGGATATGCAGGCCAGTTTTTAAATTTCTATTATGATTCTGGAATTAAATTAGGATTTGAAATTGATTATACAGGAGGATTTGATTTGTCTGATGATTTCTTCTTAGGTATTAATGGGGCTTATGCAGATAATGATGGAAATGGGTTTTACGGTGCTGCTTTATATCCACAACTTGCAACGTGTGATAATTTCTCAATTGGTTTAAGAGGAGAGTATTTTAACTGGATGATCGATGGTGCAACAGACGAACCAAATGTATTTGCAGTTACTTTAACGGGGAGTTATACTTTAGAAAACTTAATCATAAAACCTGAATTACGTTTAGATAGCAATTCTGAAGAGGTTTATTTTGATTCAGATTTAGAGGCAACAAAAAGCTTAGCTGCTTTCACATTGGCTGCTATTTATTCTTTCTAACAAAACTAAATAATACAATCATGAAGAAAATTGAAGCAATTATTAGAAAATCTAAATATCGTGTTGTTAAAGAGGCATTGCACGATGTTGGAGTGAACTTTTTCTCTTACTGGGATGTTACTGGTTTAGGAAATGAAAAAGAAGGACATGTATATAGAGGGGTGTCGTATAGTACAAGTGATATTCAACGTAGACATTTATCAATCGTTGTAAATGATGATTTTGAAGAAGTAACAATTCAGGCAATCCTTAATTCGGCTGGAACAGGTGAAGTGGGAGATGGAAAAATATTTGTATCAGATATTAATGAATGTTACAGAATACGAACAGGGGAAAAAGGTGGAGACACTTTAAAATAACAATCATCATTTAAAAAATTTATATTATGGAATTATTTACGGCAAATAATGTATGGATGATGGTCTGTACAGCACTGGTTTTCTTTATGCATACGGGTTTTGCATTTTTAGAAATAGGATTGACCAGACAAAAAAATACAATCAATATTTTATTTAAAAACATTTTTATTATTACAATTGGACTTTTATTATACTATATAATAGGGTTTAATTTAATGTATCCAGGTGAATTTAACGGATATATAGGATCTATAGTTCCTGGTATTTCACCACCAGAAAATGGTATGACTCCAGAATATGCAGATGGAGGATATACATGGTGGACAGACTTTTTATTCCAAGGGATGTTTGCTGCAACTGCTGCAACTATTGTTTCTGGAGCTGTTGCTGAACGTATGAAAATTGGACCATTTATGATCTTTACGGTAATATATGTAGGATTGGTTTATCCAATTGCCGGATCATGGAAATGGGGTGGTGGATTCTTAGATGAATTAGGATTTTATGATTTCGCTGGTTCTACACTAGTACACTCTGTAGGAGGATGGGCTGCTTTAGTAGCTGTTTGGTTGCTAGGATCTAGAATTGGTAAATTTAAAGATGGTAAGCCACAGGCGATTCCTGGACATAACATTCCTTTAGCAACTGCAGGTGTTTTAGTTCTTTGGTTAGGGTGGTTTGGATTTAATGGAGGTTCTGTACTTTCTGCAGATCCGGAATTAACGTCTTTAACTTTAGTAACCACATGTTTAGCTGCGGCGGCAGGTGGTGTGGTAGCTGCTTTTGTATCATTCTTAAGATATAAGAATTTAGATTTAACGATGTTCTTAAATGGTATCTTAGGTGGTTTAGTAGGTATTACTGCAGGAGCAGATGTTATGACTCCAGAAAGTGCTATTATAATTGGTGCTATTGCTGGTGCTTTAATAGTATTTGCAGTAAGCTTTATTGACGCTATTAAATTAGATGATCCAGTTGGAGCTATAGCGGTTCACTTAATTTGTGGTATTTGGGGTACGCTTGCTGTTGGTATTTTTTCAACCAACCCAGAGCATCGTTTCTTAGTACAATTATTAGGTGTTGCATGTTATGCAGGATTTTGTATAGTAACATCATTCCTTATCATATTTACACTTAAGAAAACTGTTGGAATACGAGTTTCTGAAAAAGAAGAATTAGAAGGACTAGATGGTCATGAACATGGTATGAGTGCTTACTCTGATTTTAGAATGAATGAGCATTAAATATATTTAGTTTAGTTTAAAGGAAAGGGCGTCTTAATTTATGTTAAGACGCCCTTTTGTATTATAATAGTTTTTATATGATTTTGCTTGGATATTTACCAAAATCAAATAGCACACATATGTGTTTATCATTTTGATCACAAAAGCAGAACTTAGATTCGTTAAATAATAAAGACATAAAATGAAACCAAACGAATTTACCTCAAGCTATGGTAATACATTACAAACAGATCCTAAAACTAAGCAAGTCTATATAATACCATTTCTGATTTAAAAATACTCAAAAAACATTTTAGAGAATAAAGAATTAGCTGCGATAGATTTTATGAGTTTTGGGTTCAGTTGGTTAACCATTTCTGTAATTTTCTCCTGTAATCTTTC
>NZ_SRSO01000021.1 GCF_004791695.1 Flavivirga rizhaonensis
AGTCTGGGATGTAGGTTATTAAAGAAATAGGGCAAAAAAAAATCGGAACTCAGATTTGTTCCGTAGGCTTTTATTGCAATAAAATAACATAATAATGCCTTTTTATTTGGTTTTTAACATAGAAACTCACGTTAATTAAATAAATTTTATCTTTTTATTACCTTATAGTTAAAAGATGCTGTTGCTGTTTTTAGCTTTATCAAATAAATTCCAGGTGCAATATTATCTGAGTTAAAAGTTACTTTACCATTATTAACCCTATAATTTTTATTCTTTAGTTGTCGTCCACTCATTGTATATATCTCCAAATCAATGTTTTCAACCAATCTATCTCCTATTTTAATTGTAACATCTCCTTTTCCTACTGGGTTAGGATAAATTTTCATCCTTGATCCTGAACCTATTATAATATTCTCCTCATAAATACCCTGGCAATCCTTATCTGTTTTTATCACTAGTCTATTTTCTGAGGCTGATAAGGGGAAGGTCACTTCTGATTGATTGGTTTTATAAATCACATCATTAAGTATAATATTATAACGAACACCGCCTTCTAAAGCCAGTGATACCGACTTTCCTGAAGAACTAACTTTTGATGTAACTTTTAGGTCTTCTGGTTCTGATATTTCAATTAAATAATAAGTAGATTCATAATCTGGTTCATCATTAACCTGAATATATAACTCATAAGATCCTGTTGCTAAATTATTGAACGATACAATACCTGTAAAACCCTTGGATTCGCTAACACCATTCCCAGATAATACTGCAGTATAGTTAAATGTTTCTTTCGCCGTGATTTCAATGCTTCCATTATTTTTAATCGCACAGGTTTCTCCTGTCACTTTTATTGAAAAGTTATCAAAGGCTAATGTAAATACTGGACAGCCTTCTTGATCTACGACAGTCCCTGCTGGTGTATTAGGACATTTATCATCTTTGTTAAGCACACCATCTTGATCTAAGTCATCGCAATTAGGAGTGACACAGCCTTTGTCTTCTAAAGAGATATCATCTAAATACCCCTCTGAGTTATTATTTGGTGAAAAAAAGTATACGACTACACTTGTATCGGTAGCTCCCGTTGTGAAATTTAATGTTTTTTCTTCAAAAGTGGTATTTCTTACTCCAACCGATACTGCGGTAAATCCGCCATCTTTAACTCCAAAGTTAATATTATCGGTACCTAAGTTTTTTGCAAAGGCCTTAAGTTCGTATTTCGTATTTGGGTATAACCCTGTAATCTTAGCACTTGCAGAACCATTACCCTTAACCATCAAACTATAATTACTCTGGTAAGCATGATTTCTTTGGACTTCTTTTACAGCTGCACCGAAGCCTCCTGTCCATAAACCTATACCATTTTCAAAACATTCATTATAAACACCTATGGTTGAACAAATGGCTTCATCAATAAGCTCAAAAAAAAAATCGTCTTTTAACAAATTTTGAGAGGCATCACCTCCAACTGGTCTAAGAACTGCCGTTACTTTATAATTAACACCTTTTTCTGGTGCTGGGTTAGTAGTTAATGTAAAGGTTTCTGTTCCTAAACCTGGTACCAATGTTTTTTTGGTTGAGGTTAATAAGGATCCATCTGGCTTATAAAGGCTAACGATAAAATCTCTTGAGTTACTTATTTGATATACTACATCAAAATCTAAACTTGTTGATGTAAACACTAAATCCTCTATAGCACCTAGCTTCATAGTTTCTGTTGCGGGGTCTTTTTGTAATGTAAAGTTTACTGCTCCTGAAACGGTATGATTAATTTCTATAGTCAATTCTTTTTTTGTAGCATCCCACTCATAACGCTCTATAGCCTCAATTTCATCACATCTAATATTGGGTCTTGAGGTGCATTTAAATTTAAGGATTGATGGGTAAGCAGGTAAAGCATATGCCCCCCCTCTTTTTACTTGACTATTAGGAACATATGCATTAACTTGAAATAATACTGAATCTCCTGCATCGGGCTTTATCTTTCCTATAATATAGCTCATTAAGTCTATATCTCCAGACATGGTTTCTATTCCAGCATGATTAATATCTAAACTATAGCTTTGTTTGACATCGTGATTTTCTAAGGTGTTAAATACAAAAATAGACTTGTCAATAATTCTTGCATAGGCTTCATTTGTACTGGCAGGGTAATGAATATTTAAATTGGCATTGGCCTTTGCCTGGGTATCTAGGTCTGAGATTTTAACAACATCTAAACTCTGACCATTAATTATTGGTGCAGGCTCTGAGGATCTTGGTAAAAATGGAATACCTGATGGATAACGATCGGTATTAGGAATCATCTCTAAATAAGCACTTTGTTGTAAAGAAAAACCCTGGTTATTGGAGATGGTTTCTGTATAAGGCGCTAGCGTTGTAATACCATAGGTTGAACGAAGAAAATCACCCCAGATATTACCTGGCAAATACGTTAACTTTGGCAAAGTACTATCAAGCTTTCCTGAGTTAATTTCAGTATCTACGATAACTTTAAAGTTATTTTTTATCGCGTCTTCTGATGGTATTAATTTTTCACCGATAACAAAATCTAAAAACGGCTCTAAATACCTATAGTAATGATCGGTAGGCATACCAGTAAATTTATCATATTGCTCATCCTGCTCAATAGTAAACACGGTAGAACCATAGGTAATACCATAAATAAACTGTTTTATATTTTGCATATAAGCATGGTACTTTGTTTTACTACCTAAAGCATGACCTCCTAATACCCAATCGGCAAGTTCAAATTCGTTGACTTGACCAAACTTTTCCCAACACCAGGCATCAGACCAAATCCCTATGTTTTTAATCATTCCTGATAGTTTCATACCCTGAAGCGTACTTACATTGGTATATGCACCCCATGGATCTGTGGTTTTATATTGTGCCAGTAAATAATCGCCATAATTTATAGATTTATATAAATCAAAATTTTCATATGCAAAGAGTTGCCATTTGGCTACTTTATGATTCATATCACCATAAGAAAACACCTTTCCATATTTACGACAAAGCTCTAATGCGCCTTCTAATTGTGACCTATGTTGTTCTAAATAAAAATAACCATAAAAACGTTCTGATGTAGCAGCACCAACACAGTTAGGTAACTCTTTAAATACCTGCTCTAATTCTGCTAGTATGGTTACTCTACCTTTATCAATTAAACCATCACTTGTACCTCCTATATCAAAAAGAAATTTGTATCCTAGATTATCAAAAAGTCTGGAGTATTCTAATAAATCTTCTCCTTGTGTATTGATATCAAAAGACTGTCCTATATCTATAATGACATACTCTTTAAGATGGTCTGGCACCATTTGTTTTAATAATGCAGCTGGGTCTGGAGAATTAAGAACCCTTCTACTATTGCCTATTCTAAAATGAAAAAACGGCTTTTCCGGACTAATTACGGTTTGTACTGGTGTTGAGAACTTGTCATCATTAACAATAATGGTACGGGTTTCACTAAAGGTCGTACTGCCATCGTCAGTGACTCTCCAGTACCACGTACCTGCATCTAACAAAAACTTTAATTCAGGTACATTTTTTCCTAATCGGGTATGAAAATAAACAAAATTTCTGTGTCTGTATTTTATAGTTTGTTCTTGTTTTATTACTCCTGTAGCAAAAGTTGGATCTTTGGATACCTGCAACTCGTAGGGCCCATCAGTTGTAGATTTAACTTTAAAAGACACGGCTATATCGGTTAATTCTGCATTATTTTCAGGAAACAATAATGTAACTTGGGCAAAAGATCCTGTATATAATAACAGAAATAAAATGTAAGTAAGTTTTTTTTTCATTAGTTAAGTTCTTTTTATTTCAAAAATATATAAGAATGTCTAATGAGTAGGATAATAATGTCCTTAATAATACAAGATATGTGTTTTAATGAATAAGCCTACTTCTTTTAAAAAATACCTTTAAACCCAAATTATGTTACAGCGCTTAAAGATGTATTTTGAATCTGGATTAAATCTTAGCCTGATACGTATATAAATCATAATATCGCCCCTTTAAAGCAATCAATTCATCATGAGTACCGCGCTCTACAATACGTCCCGCTTCTATAACTAAAATTTGGTCTGCTTTTCTAATAGTACTCAATCTATGAGCGATTACAATGGTGGTTCTGTTCTTAACTAACTCTCCTAAACTTTTTTGTATTAAAGCTTCACTCTCTGTATCTAAACTAGACGTCGCTTCATCTAAAATAATAATCTTTGGATCTGCTAAAATAGCACGTGCAATAGCCAATCGTTGTCGCTGACCTCCAGATAATTTCACGCCTCTTTCTCCAATTAAGGTTTCTAAACCATCCTCAAAACGATCTGTGAATTCATTTACATATGCTGCTTTTACCGCATTCTCTAATTCAGACTCTGTGGCATCTGGTCTTGGAAACATGATATTTTCTCTAATGGTTCCTTCAAATAAAAACTCATCTTGTAAAACCACACCTAAATATTGCCGATACGTATTTAATTTTACTTTAGATAAATCTTGATCATCTATAGTGACTTTACCCGATTTCGGATTTAAAAACGTTGCAGATAAACCTGCAATGGTAGATTTTCCGGAGCCTGAACTTCCTACTAAAGCAGTTGTAGAACCTGCTAATGCCTTGAAATTTATATGGTGCAATACGTCTTTACCTTCTTCATAGGAAAAAGATACATCGTCAAAAACAATTTCTCCTTTAAGAGTTTCGAGCGCAATGGTTCGCTCTTTATTATCCTCTTCAGCAGTCATATTCATTAGTTCTTCCGTCCTATCTAAACCAGCTAAAGCTTCCGTTAACTGGCTTCCTATATTACTCATTTGTACAATGGGAGCAATCATAAACCCTAAAATAAGCGTGAAGAATAAAAATTCTCCAGAAGTCATTTCACCATGTATCATATAATATCCACCAATTGCCATAATTCCTGTGGTAGCAACGCCTATTAAAAAAGTTGAAGAACTGGTCATTAAAGCAGTAGCTGTTAAACTCTTTTTTACATTCTGGAATAGTTTATCAACACCTTTTTCAAAAGTCTTGTTTTCTTGTGCTTCGGCATTAAACGCCTTAATTACGCGAACCCCTGCTAAAGTTTCGGTTAACCTGCCCTTAACTTCTGCATTTATTTTACCTCGTTTTCTAAAAATGGGGCGAATATATTTAAAGGCTCTAAGTGCAATATATCCGAATATAGAAAGTGGTACAAATACAAAAAGCGTCATCCATGGATTTAATTTTATTAAAATAATCAAAGACACTATGGCCGTAAAGGTTCCTCCCACTAACTGAACCAGACCTGTACCAATAAGATTTCTAACGCCTTCAACATCACTCATAATACGAGATACCAAAGCACCTGATTTGGTATTATCAAAAAAACTAATAGGTAATGAGAGTACTTTTTTCTGTACCTGTGCACGTAATTCACTAATTAAATACTGTGCCTGTACACTCAAAATACGTGTAAGCAAAAAAGATGTAAGCGATTGCAATAAAATAGCACCTAAAACAATAGCTATTAAATTGTATAACAGATCAATATCTCTATTTGGTACCACCTCATCTAACAATACTTTACTTTGCCATGGCAAAATTAAACCAGCTAAACTTCTAATAACTATTAAAATTAAACCAATAAAAACTAAATTACGTCGTGGCCAAATAATAGTTTTAAAGGCTTGCGCCATGGTTACTTTATTTTTGACTTTTTTTCCCGGATTATTTTTGAGGTGTTGCATCGAAATGATTTTAACCAATAAGGTAGTTTGTAAAATTAACTAATCTTTATCACGATTCATATTAATAACATTTAATTTAAATACACTACAGAGGTAAAAGATTTATTATATTAGTGGTTATATATTGGAGATGCTATTACATGTACCTCTTTGTTGTATGCAATATGGCCAAACTACTATAATGAATGAAAAAGCCGAACAATTAGCCAATCGATTTAGGGAAGTAATTCTAAATGGAACTTGGATCGCAAACACTAATTATAAAGACCAATTAGAAAATTTAGATTGGGATATTGCAATATCAAAATTTGAATCATTGAATACCATTTCAATACTGGCTCAACACATCCATTACTATGTTAACGGAATCAAAAATGTATTTAATGGAGGAAATCTTGAAATAAGAGACAAATACAGCTTTAACTTTCCTACCATAAAATCAGAAAACGAATGGAAAGCATTCTTATCTAAATTTTGGAATGATGCGGAAAATCTAGCTGAATTAATAGAGCAATTACCTAACGAAAAATTGAGCCAAAACTTTGTGGATGACAAATATGGAACCTATCAAAGAAATATTGATGGAATGATTGAACATAGCTATTATCATCTTGGACAAATTTTATTGATAAAGAAGATAATATTAAAGAATAAATAAAAAGCCGACTTAAGATGGGTATAATTAATTACTGATTCTATGTTTACTTACAAAAATTCTCGTGGATTTTCTATCATAGTTTTATCTTTTAAACCAGTTGCTTATACACATGAATCACAATTTATCAAACAAAAAGACAATTGAAATATAAATGAATGAACATAAAAAACTTTTGTCTTGTTGGCATAAATTAGAACATTTTAGTCCCGCTCCTGCTCCAAAAGGGAAAAATATTGGACTACTTAATAAAAAAGAACCTTGGAAAATTCCTTTAAAATCTAAAGCCCCAAATAAAACTCTTGAATATACAATTTACTTAGGCGTATTTGATTCTTCTGTTGTAAATGATTTTGTAAAAGAATATTTTAAAGACAGCAAAAAAAATGAAAATTTTAGAAGTTCAAAAATTTGTTTTGCGTCTTTAAAATTGGATATTGAGGGCAAATATATAAACGAATCACTAGGGATATCTACCTTGCCTTGGGCTTTAAATCAATTAGAAAATAATAAAATTAAAAGTAATGATTGGGAAGAAGGCTTTAAAAAAATTAAAGACAGTTTAGAAGAGTACCTAGAATTAAATTTTAAAGAAACAATTACTAATTCAGAAAATGAAATTATTAAAGTTTCGACCATAGTTAGTTATAATCAACTAATAAAATTCCAAGATAAAATTGAATCTCTTTGTAATTGGAGTATCAAACCTTCCAAAGAAATTTACGTTAAAAGGATTGAGAAACTCAAGCCACAAAAAAATAAAGAGACTAAGCCTACAATTGATATCCTGAACAGTTTTTATATAAAAGACATAGAAAAAATAATTTCTAGTTACAACATAAAATCAAACCCAAAAGCTTTTAGTCAATACTTAGATGGTAACTTAGGTAAACAGTCAAAACGGATAAATATTTCTAAAAACACAGAAGAATTAAAAAACAATTTAACTCCAAATAATTATCCAGACGGTTGTTGGCCTTCAGAATACACGTTAAGTTTAATGCAACAATTCGCAGTAAATAATATTTTTAATAAGCTATCTGAAAGTAACCAAGAAGGTATGTTTTCAGTGAATGGTCCTCCAGGTACTGGAAAAACAACTTTATTAAGAGACATTATTGCTCCTATAATAGTAAAACGAGGTAAAGAACTGGCAAAAATCGAGAAGCCCTCAGATGCTTTTAATAAAGTTGGTTCATTAGAAATTAATGAGAATTACTCTCCATGGCTTTATGAACCTATCAAATCCATAACTAACGCTGGAATTGTTATTGCTTCGTCTAATAACGGAGCAGTTGAAAATATATCAAAAGAATTACCTTTAAAAAAAGAAGTTTCAGAACAATACAATTCAGATATAGCTTATTTTAAAGCAGTTGCAGAAAATTGTATAAATAAAGGAAACTGGGGATTAATTTCTGCTGTTTTAGGGAATAAACAAAATAGAAATAATTTAGTAAATAGTTTATGGTTCAACAAGGACTTTAAGGACTTACAAAATACTCTAAAAGAAGATAAAATTTATGATAATTCTGAGTGGAATATTATAAAAACTTCATTCAATGCTAAAATAAATGAAATTTCAGCAGAAAAGGAAAGGTTGAACTCCTTAAAAAAAGATTATGATGACTATGTTTTTACAAAAAAATCACTTTTAAAGATAACTCAGAAAATAGAAAATATTGAAAAAGATTATATAGGTTCAAATGATAAATTCAAGAATCAAAAAAACAAAGTTTCTAAGTTAAATAAAAGTAAACAAGAGATAATTAATGAACTGTCAATAATAAAAAGTAGCAAACCAAACCTCTTTACCTATTTGTTCAATAAAAATAAGCGAAAAGCTTACAAGAAAGCATTAGAAAATGCATTAAACATATACAATCAAATCTCTGACAAATTAAATATTGAGAACCCTGTTTTATCAAAAATACAATCAATTTTTAACCATTTAAAAACATTATTAAAAAAACACCAAAAGGAAAAAACTAATTTAACTGATAAGCTAGAAAATTTAAAAATCAAAATAGGTCAAGCAAAATTAGAATTAAAAAATAATTATGCAGATAGAGAGTATTGGGAGAAAATAGAATCCAAGAAATCACAAGAATCCTGTCCTTGGTATTCTGAAAAGTTAAAGAAATTACAATCAGAATTATTTTTAATTGCATTAAAGTTAAATGAAGTATTTATCCTAACTGCAAATTCAACTTCAAGTCAAATATCAACCACTCTTGCCGGTTTTTTTGAATACTTGAAAGGAGAAAATAAGGCCAATAAAAAAGAAATAAAAGCTATGTGGAATACATTTTTCCTTGTAATTCCTGTTATTTCTTCAACATTTGCTTCAGTTCAAACAATGTTCAAAGATTTATAAAAAGAAGATATTCCTTGGTTATTTATTGATGAAGCAGGTCAAGCAATTCCTCAAGCTGCTGCAGGTTCAATTTGGCGAGCAAAACGAGTTGGTGTAGTTGGTGACCCATTTCAAATAGAACCAGTTGTAACAATTCCCGATTCTATCACTGATAATATTAGTAAACATTTTGATTTAGATAACAATCAAATAAATTCTGAATTGTCTGTACAATCAATGGCCGATAGAATTAATCCCTTAGGTTCTTATTTGACAATAAACAGTAAAAAAGAATGGATTGGAATTCCATTAAGAGTTCACAGAAGATGTATTAGTCCAATGTTCGAAATATCAAACAACATTGCATATGACAATACAATGTATTGCTCTACTCCAAGTCCAAAAAGTGTTAATATAAATTTTCAAACATCATTTATTCATTGTAAAGGACATGTAGAAGGAAGACATTTTGTGCAAGAACAAGCAGAAAAAGTAAAAGAGATATTGATAAATGAAATTAATATTAATAAAAATCTACCTGATGTTTTTGTAATCACTCCTTTTAGAGAAATAGGCTATTTACTTAATTCGTTTCTTTTTAAACATTTAATAAATGAAGTAAAAAAACACAAAGAAATTGATAGTTCTGAGATGGGTGATTGGTTAAAAAGTCATATTGGAACTGTTCATACTTTCCAAGGGAAACAAGCAGAAGGAGTAATTTTATGCCTAGGTTTAGATGAAATAACCAAAGGGGCTGCTAACTGGGCTTCACAAAAACCTAATTTATTAAATGTAGCAATTACCAGAGCTAAATACAGATTTATAGCCATTGGGGATAAAGAAATATGGTTGAAGCAAGCCTATTTTAATCAATTAAGTAAACTAAATACAGAAGTACAATAACAGGTTAAGCAGAAATGTATTTCTGGTAGCTTTTCAAAAGAAAATCAATTATAGTATATAATAATCACAAAAAATGAGAAGAAGACACTTATTTGAATTTGAAGACCAAAAATGGTTTCCTACATTTTTGAGAAACTATGGAACCGATTTTTTGCAATTCTTATCTAATAAGACCAAAATGTATAAAGCCATTATTCCAATTATAAAAAAAGGGCTTCAAAAAAGCAAAACAAATCAAATAGTTGATCTAGGTTCTGGAGGTGGCGGCGGACTCATTTGGTTAAATTCAGAATTAAAAAAAGACATTCCTAACCTAGAAATAACCCTCACAGATTTTTATCCTAATATTCCAGCATTTCAATTCACAAAAAAACAAGCCGACAATTTTAAATATATAGATAACCCTGTGGATGCAAGAGAGGTACCAATAGAATTGAAAGGGTTAAGAACACAGTTTTTGTCTTTACACCATTTTAGGCCAAATGATGCAAAACAGATTTTACAAAATACTATTAATTCCAACAGTTCAATTGCTGTTTTTGAAGCACAGGAAAGAAGTTTCCCAAGTCTTTTAGCTATGCTATTTTCACCATTAAGTGTTCTCTTTACAACGCCTTTCATCAAACCATTTAAAATCGGTCGGATTGTATTCACTTATTTAATTCCAATTGTTCCTTTATTTGTATTATGGGATGGGCTTGTTTCATCACTTAGAACATATTCTGTAAAAGAAATGAATGCGCTTGTTAAAAGTTTAAATGGCACTGAAAATTATGACTGGGAAATTGGTAAAGTGAAATCGGGACCAGGCGTTATACTATATTTATTAGGAACAAAAAAAGAACGATAAATAATTAATCCTATAAATTATAACTAGGGTCCTTAATAAAGAATTTCGGTTTTCACGGGAATGACAACTTCAACGGAAACCCCGAGGCAAACCTCGGAGAATTCTTTTCTATTAAACAAATAGTTTTTTATCTTAGAGCCTCTAAACTTATGCATAAAAACCCCAACAGATGAAACTTAATCGATTATTAAAACCTCTTTTTATCTTGCTAATGGTACTCTTATCTGCATGTCGAAAAGAACCAAAAGCAAAGCATACTGAAACGTCTCAAACTATATATAAAAACCCAATAATCACTGCAGACTTTTCCGATCCTGATGTTATAAGGGTTGGGGAAGATTATTATATGACTGCTTCAAGTTTCAATATGGCTCCGGGGTTACCAATCCTACATTCTAAAGATCTGGTTAATTGGAAATTAATTGGGCATGGCATTCAACAAATACCTGATGCTCTTTTTGAATATAAAAATAGAAGTAAAGATCAACTGGATTATAACGTACCGCGTTTAGGCAAAGGCGTATTTGCACCTGCTATTCGTTATCATGATGGCTATTTTTGGATTTTTTGGGGAGATCCCGATGCAGGTATTTATCGGGTAAAAACGAAAGACCCTGCTGGCGAATGGAATAAACCTGTACTAGTCCAAAAGGCCTCTGGTTGGATTGATCCTTCTCCTATTTGGGACAAAGACACTGGTAAAGCATATCTAACACATGCACATGCTGCATCCCGGCGAGGTATTAATGGACGTATTGATGTATGGGAAATGAATTGGGAAGGGACAAAACTCATTGGTGATGCTGTTACTGTATTTGACGCTAAGAATCCCGAAAAATTCCCAACCGAAAAATATCAAAGTGTCATAGAAGGCACTAAGTTTATGAAACGTGGAGAATGGTTTTATATATTATGTCCTGCTGGTGGTGTTGAATTTGGTTGGCAAACTGCTTTGCGTTCAAAAAACCCTAAAGGACCGTACGAAATTCGAACTATATGCGAACCTGATGATACTGGCATAAATGGCCCACATCAGGGAGGCTTGGTCGAATCTCATATAGGAGAATGGTGGTTTATTCATTTTCAGTCTGTTGGTACTTTAGGACGTATTGCACGATTAGAACCTGCACATTGGACAAAAGACGATTGGCCAGTAATAGGAGTTGATAGCAATAATGATGGTATTGGAAACCCCGTAGCAACTTACACGACTCCGCTCCCTATAGTGCCATTTAAATTGCAAACCTCTGACGATTTTAGTTCTGAAACACTTGGGTTACAATGGCAATGGCCTGCAAACCCGCAAAAGAAATGGTATAAAATTGAAGACGGAAAGTTAATTTTACCGGCTCTTTTTTCTGCAAACCAAAAATTGGAGCGCGTACCACAAGTATTAACTCAAATGTTTCCTGATTTCAATTTTTCTGCAACAGTAAAAATGGGTCCTTCAGAATATAGAGGAATAAGAGCTGGTTTAGCTTCATTAGGTCGAAAATCATTCGATATTGGTTTAGAAAAAATACAAGACACTATGAAAGTATCCATGCGTTTTGGCACACAAACCTTAAGTTCTACAACGATCACAGGTACCGATTTTTGGTTACGATTAGATACTAATGGAGAACTTCCTACTCCCTTAAAGTATCGAGTGAAACTATCAAAAGAGGAAAAAGAAACACGAAAAGCCATACTTCAAGATTACCAACTAAAGGATTTAGATTATTATGGCAATGGTATAATTCATGGGCAATTTTTGTTTAGTACTAATGGAAAAGACTTCACCAGATTAGGTCCTGAATTTGAAGTACGTTCTGGCTCATGGATTGGAGCTCGTATCGGGTTATATTGCCTTCAAAAGGATACAAATAAACCACCAGGCCAAATAAGTTTTGATGAGATTGTCTTTGACATTAAATAATTTAAATAGAATTGGTATAACTCTAAATTTAAAAAAGTATTATTAAATAAACATCTTGAATCAGGGCTGGCTCAATTAAGATACGAACAGATACAAAATTAGTCTGGAAAAGCTCAAATATTTACTTATAAAACTTCGGAGTAGTCTGCTTAATTTATTACTTTTATTGTCTTTAATAAACATCAAATAATAAAAAAGAAAAGAAGATGAAAGTAATAGGCATTGGTAAAAACTACGTAAGTGATAAGTCTGAAATTAAGGGCATTAAAAACGGGTCTCAATTAATATTTACAAAACCAGAAAGTTCTTTGGTAACTAATAATAAGGATGTTGTATTTCCATCTATTACAAACGAATTGATTTATGAAGTCGAATTAGTAGTTAAAATTGGTAAAACAGGAAAAGATATTACTATAGAAAATGCAGCATCTTACATCTCCGAAATGGCTGTTGGTATAGATTATACTGCAAAAGATGTGCTTACTGCAAGTAGAGCTAATAAAGGTCCGTGGGCTTTGGCTAAGGGTTTTGACGGTGCCTCACCAATATCTAGTTTTAAACCTATTTCAAACTTCCCAGAACTTAATAATATCAATTTTGATTTAGTCATTAATGGCGAACAAAAACAAGTTGGTAATACCGATTTTATGATTTACAATTTTAGTGAGATTATCAGTTTTGTTTCCAATTTTATGACTTTAGTTCCAGGAGATTTAATTTTTACTGGAACACCAGCTGTTGGTATTGGTCAAATTTATAAAGGAGATCACTTGCAAGCCTCTATTGAAGGGGAACTATTACTAGATTTTAAAATGATTTAAAAACCATAGCTCCAAAAACAAGAGCGTATTATGAAGAATTCTATAGCTGAACGGGTTGGTGATTTTTTAAAGGGTTACCCTCCTTTTAATATGCTTTCAAATAAAACGTTGTTAAAAATAGCTACAGAAGTTACTATAACTTATTTAGAAAAAGGAGACACTATATTCAAAAAGGATGATACTTGGCATGATAGTTTTTATATTGTGAGAAATGGTGCCATAAGTCTTTATTACAGTAACGGCGATGTTAAGGATATTATGAATATTCATGATACGGGTGATCTCTTTGGCTTACGTCCGCTTATAACAAAAGAGCCTTATAAACTTACTGCCACTGCCAATGAAGAATCTATAGTTTATGCCGTACCAATTTCTGTTTTTCAATCGGAAACAGATAATAACACTAAAGTTCAAAAATATTTAATAACCGCATTTGCATCCAATGCTTTTGACCCTTATACAGAAGAAGAAGCAGGTAAAATTTTTGTTGATTATTTACCCAATACGTCTCAGGATATGGTGAATTTTCAAACGGCTAATTATACAAAATCGCCCATTACTTGCTCTACAGAATCTTCTCTAAAAGACGCTGCAAAAAAAATGAGTGCGCATAAAATTGGTTGTATTGTGGTAGTCGATGATGAAAAAAAACCAGTTGGAATCATTACAAATAGTGACATTAAAAATAAAATAGCGACAGGTCTCTTTCCTATTGAAACCCCAGTAACAAATATTATGAATTCGCCTGTAATAACTGCTAAAAAAGGTTTAACAATTGCAGATGGCCAATTGCAAATGATAAAACGCAGCATTGGGCATTTATGTATTACTAAAGATGGCACTGATAATTCTAAACTTATTGGTGTTTTAACTCACCATGATGTTTTAGTAAATTTAGGTAATAACCCAACTGTTATACTTAAAGAAATAAAACGGGCAAAACGTACTAAAAAGTTACGGGCTGCCAGACTTAAAGGAAATGTTTTATTAAAAAGTTATATTGAGCAAAATATACCAATTACACACATTATAAATGTAATTTCTCAAATTAACGATGCGGTGACTATACGTGCTGTAGAATTAGCTCTTAAAAAAATGCCCACAGCTCCTCCAGTAACCTTTTCCTGGCTGGCATTAGGCAGTCAAGGGCGTAGAGAACAATTACTTTTTACCGATCAGGATAATGCCTTGGTTTTTGATGATGTCCCAGAAGAACAATATGAAAAAACACAAACCTATTTTTTAAAACTAGCTAAACTAGTTACTAAATCTTTAAATAAAATTGGATTTGAATATTGCGAAGCCGATATGATGGCAAGTAACCCAGAATGGTGTAAATCATTAACCGAATGGAAAAATCAGTTTACAAATTGGATTTTAAGCCCAGATGAAAAAGCCGTTTTGCTATCTTCCATATTTTTTGATTATAACCGTGTTTATGGAGATAAGCAATTAGTTGATGATCTTACGAATACTATTTTCTCTACTTTAGAAAAAACCGATTTGTTTTATAAATTTTTAGGGCGTGACGCCGTTAAAAGCCCTACTCCTCTTGGTTTTTTTAAGCAATTTTTAGTGGAGCAAAATGGAGATCAAAAAGAGCTTTTCAATATTAAAAGCAGAGCTTTAATGCCTCTCATTGACGCTGCAAGATTACTCATTTTAAGTAAACAAATAAGTGGTGTTAATAATACTTCAGAACGTTTTGAAAAATTAGCAGAACTAGAACCTAATAACAAAGAGTTACACGAATCTTGCTCTTATGCCTTTAAAGCCTTATCTAAATTTAAAACCAAACAAGGTCTGTTAGGCACAAATTCTGGTAAGTTTATTGATTTGGAAACCCTAACTAAAGAAGAAAAATTAAAACTTAGACGTTGTTTTAAGCCTATTCAAAAAATTCAGGAAGTTTTAAAAATCAGATTTGACTTAAAAAACTTTATGTAAATGATTTTTAAATGGTTTCGTAAAAATAAAAAGGATTATCCGGATTTTTGGTTAGATTATATTGATAGCTTTAAAAATGTTAATAAAAATTCAATTAAAGAAACCCGCTTTGTTGCTTTTGATACCGAAACAACTGGTTTTGATAAAAAAAATGATAGAATCCTCTCTATTGGTGCAGTGAGCTTTGTCGGTAAATCCATTCAAGTAAATAATAGCTTAGAACTCTATCTAGAGCAAGAAGTTTTTAACCCGGAAACAGTTAAGATTCATGGGTTAATGAAAAAAGGGTCTTTAGAAAAGGTAACCGAACTAGAAGCTATCAAGGCATTTTTAGCTTATGTGAAAAATGCTGTTTTAATAGCACATCATGCTAATTTTGATAAAAACATGATGAATGAAATGCTATCTAGAAATGGGCTTGGCAAACTAAAAAACAGATTCATCGACACAGGGTATTTATTCAATAAATCGAAACATATTATTTATCGTGAGAATTTAAAAGAACATTATACATTAGATGATTTATGCAATGAACTTAATGTGCCAAAAGTAGATAGACATACAGCTAATGGTGATGCCCTAATAACTGCTATTGTCTTTCTAAAAATTCTATCACGACTAGATAAACGAAAAAATTTAGAATGGGATTATTTATTGAAAAACTAGCTGTTTATAAATACAAACCTCATATGGATTATTTTATCGAAAACCCATTTAAAAAGCATTATCAATAATATCCTGAACCACTTCTGGGTTTAAAAGCGTACTTGTGTCCCCTAAATTACTAGTGTCTTTATGGGCAATTTTTCTTAAAATACGTCTCATAATTTTACCAGAGCGTGTTTTTGGTAACCCTTGAGTAAATTGAATTTTATCCAATTTAGCAATAGGTCCAATATGTTCGGTAATAATCTGATTAATTTCTTTGCGTAAATTATCCTGGTCTCTCGTTTCACCAACATCCTTTAAAATTACGTAACCATATAACGCATTTCCTTTTACATCATGTGGGAAACCTACAATTGCAGATTCTGCAACAGCAGGATGTTCATTAATGGCATCTTCTATTGGTGCTGTTCCTAAATTATGACCAGATACAATAATAACATCGTCTACACGTCCTGTAATTCGATAATAACCTACCTCATCACGTAAGGCACCATCACCAGTAAAATACTTGTTTTCGAAGGCTGAAAAATAGGTGTCTTTATAGCGTTGATGATTTCCCCAAATTGTACGTGCCATACTAGGCCACGGGAATTTTATACATAAGCGACCATCTACTTGATTGCCTTTTAATTCATCACCATTTTCATCCATCAAAGCTGGCTGAATGCCAATAAATGGTAAAGTAGCATAGGTAGGTTTTGTTGGTGTTACAAAAGGAATTGGGGTAATCATTATACCTCCGGTCTCGGTTTGCCACCAAGTATCCACTATCGGGCTTTTCTTTTTACCTATATTATCATTATACCAATGCCATGCTTCTTCGTTTATGGGCTCTCCTACAGATCCTAAAACTTTAAGCGACGACAAGTCGTATTTTTCAACCAACTCTAAACCTTGCTTGGCTAATGCACGAATAGCTGTTGGAGCTGTATAAAACTGATTGACTTTATGTTTTTCTACAATTTCCCAAAAACGTCCAAAATCCGGATAACTAGGCACCCCTTCAAACATAATTGTAGTTGCTCCATTAGCCAAAGGACCATAAACAATATAGCTATGTCCTGTAATCCAGCCTATATCCGCTGTACACCAATACACATCTTCTTCTTTATATTGAAATGCATTTTTAAATGAATACGCTGTATAAACCATATATCCAGCGGTAGTATGCACCATACCTTTTGGTTGTCCTGTTGAACCTGATGTATATAATATGAATAGTGGATCTTCGGCATTCATAACCTCAGCCTTACAATCAGTTGAAGCAGTATCTAAAAGCGGTTGTAACCATTTGTCGCGACCAGATATCATTTGTATGTCAGAGTGAATACGTTTCGCTACCAACACCGTTTCAACACAAGAACAATCATTTAAAGCTTCATCAACAATCCCTTTTAAGTCAATTGTTTTGGGGCCCCTGTAAGATCCGTCACTGGTAATAACCATTTTACAATCGCTATCATTAATTCTAGTTGACAATGCCGTTGCTGAAAAACCAGCAAATACTACCGAGTGAATAGCTCCTATTCTAGCACATGCTAAAACAGAAATAGCCAATTCAGGAATCATTGGTAAATAAATACATACCCGATCTCCCTTTTTAATACCTTGGTCTTTTAAGACATTGGCAAATTGATTGACACGCTGGTGTAATTGATTGAAAGTAATATGTTCAGCATCGTCTTTCGGATCATTAGGTTCAAATAAAATAGCTGTTTTATCTCCACGAGTGGATAAATGTCTATCAATACAGTTTTCTGTAATATTTAATTGAGCACCTTCAAACCATGTTACTTCTGGTTTAGAAAAATCCCAATTTAAAACACGGTCCCATTTTCGTTGCCATATAAAATGCTCTTCGGCAACTTCTTCCCAAAAATTTTCTGGTTCTCTTATTGATTTTCTGTAAACTTGATAATACTCTTCTAGATGTTTAATGTGATAATTACTCATATTACTTTTACCTGCTATTCTAAAAATTAATTTGCTGTCTAAAATAATAAAAATAATATCTAAATAACACATAATTCATACGAGTCACGTAGAATTATAGTCATACAATACATTTAATGAGTCGCTTGCCCTACTCCACTCGGAATTCTAATAGTTTCAACAATTTCCTGAACATCTTTTGGAGGTTTGGGTGTAAACGTCATAATAACTATAGATACTATAAAGTTTAAAATCATTGCTATGGTTCCAAAACCTTCTGGTGAAATACCAAACCACCACTCACTTTTATCAGGAAGCACCTCATCAAACCACCCCAATTTGTACTTAATCATATACAACAGCATAGTAGTAATACCAACCACCATACCTGCAATAGCGCCTTCTTTATTCATTCGTTTGTAAAAAATACCCAGAATAATAGCTGGAAAAAAGGATGCTGCTGCTAATCCAAATGCCAAGGCAACAACCGCCGCTACAAAACCTGGTGGATTAATCCCAAAATATCCTGCAATACAAACAGCTCCAACTGCCGATAAACGAGCAGCCACTAATTCTCCTTTTTCCGAAATTGAAGGTTTTAAAATCTTTTTAATTAAATCGTGAGATACAGAAGCAGAAATAACTAATAATAACCCTGCTGCAGTAGATAAAGCAGCTGCCAACCCTCCTGCTGCCACTAAAGCTATTACCCATTCTGGTAAGTTCGCAATTTCTGGGTTAGCCAGTACCATAATATCTCTATCAACTACT
The DNA here is from genome assembly GCF_004791695.1 of Flavivirga rizhaonensis. Taxonomy (GTDB): domain Bacteria; phylum Bacteroidota; class Bacteroidia; order Flavobacteriales; family Flavobacteriaceae; genus Flavivirga; species Flavivirga rizhaonensis. Next base: position 18,571 of record NZ_SRSO01000021.1, read on the forward strand.
AATTCATTTTTAGCATTGTCTGCTACATATTGAATAATGCCATCATTATTTTTATCCGTAAACGTGATTAGTCCCGTAGTTTCCCATTTTTTAAACCATTCTGGTACGGTAGCATAGGGTTGATTCGATACGGTTTCAATCATGTTGGTTCTGGCAAAAACAGCTACTGCTGGTGCTGTTGTATATAAAACAACAATTAACAATAAAGCAATCCCTGCTGATTTACGAGCATCTTTAACTCGTTTTACCGTGAAAAAACGAACAATGACATGAGGCAAACCTGCTGTTCCTACCATTAAAGCTAAGGTTATAGCAAAAACATCAATTAAAGATTTAGAGCCTTCAGTATATTCGGCAAAACCAAGCTCGGTACTTAAACCATCTAATTTGTCTAACAAATAGGTTCCGGATCCATCTGCTAATTCACTACCAAATCCTAATTGTGGAATAGGATTTCCTGTCATTTGAATAGATATAAAAATAGCAGGAACCATAAAAGCAAAAATTAACACACAATATTGTGCTACTTGCGTATATGTGATTCCCTTCATGCCTCCTAAAACAGCATAGAATAACACGATTAGCATACCAATGATAACACCTGTATTAATATCAACTTCTAAAAAACGAGAAAACACAATACCAACACCTCTCATTTGCCCTGCAACATAAGTAAAGGATACCAATAAAGCACAAAACACAGCCACAAGTCGTGCTGTTTTTGAATAATACCGATCCCCTATAAAGTCTGGTACTGTAAACTTTCCGAATTTTCGTAAGTATGGTGCCAATAGTAATGCTAACAAAACGTAGCCACCTGTCCAACCCATTAAATAAACAGCACCATCATAACCTGCAAAGGATATAATACCGGCCATAGATATAAAAGATGCGGCACTCATCCAATCAGCAGCAGTTGCCATGCCGTTAGCTATCGGTGATACACCTCCACCGGCAACATAAAACTCTTTTGTAGAATTTGCTCTAGACCAAATAGCAATACTTATATATAGCGCAAACGTAATTCCGACTAAAATATAGGTCCAATTTTGAACTCCTAACGACTCAACTAGCATGATACTATTCGTCATAGCCATACTTTTTATCAAGTTTATTCATAAGACGAACATATACAAATATGAGTATAACAAACACATACATAGAACCTTGCTGTGCAAACCAAAAACCCAATTTAAAACCGCCTAATTTTATATTATTAAGCGCATCTTTAAACATAATTCCTGCACCATACGATACTAAGAACCATACCAATAATAATATAAGTACATACCTTATGTTTTCTTTCCAATAGGCTTTCGCATTATCTTTATTTGTCATATTTATGTGTTTAGTTGGTTTTTATGTTCTTATACTGTTAAAAAAGCTAAACTTAACATTATTAAGTGCCAACAGGCAGGTCCAGGGCAAAGCCTCGGAGAATTATTTTCGATTAACGCTTCTAATATAAGTTTTAATTTCTTTCACTACTCTTGGAGCCATTATTATGGTTGCTACCATAGTTGGAATTGCCATAAGAGCAAAAGTGCCATCAATTAAATTTAGCATCATACTAAAAGGCGTTGTAGCAGCTAATATGATACTTACAATATAAATATAATTATAATAATGCTTTTTCTCTGCACCTATTAAAAACGACATACATTTTGTGCCATAATAGGCATATGAAAATAATGAGGAAATACTAAAGATTAACACACAAAGCATTAATAAATATTTTCCATAACCAGGCATGGCAGAGGAAAATGCAGAAGCTGTTAAACTAACGCCATTATCAGACGTTGTTTCCCAAACACCCGTTACCAGAATAGCTAAAGCTGTAAGTGTACAGACGACCAGCGTATCTATAGCTGGCCCTAACATAGCTACCAAACCTTCACGTACCGGTTCATCTGTTTTTGCTGCACCATGCGCCATAGGAGCAGTACCTATACCCGCTTCATTTGAAAATGCACCACGGCGAATTCCTAACAAAACAAGTGCGCCAAGGACACCTCCTAAAAAAGGATCTCCTGTAAAATGATTAGCAGCAAAAGCGTCCGTAAAAATCATCATTAAATACTTAGGTACCACCTCGTAATTTGATATCAAAATATACAAAACCAATACGAAATACAACAATACCATTGAAGGGACCATCTTAGAAGCCGCATTACTAATACGTTGTAATCCTCCAAGAATAATAACCGAGGTTAGAGAAACTAAAACAAAAGCAATAATTAGATTAGTCTTTAAACCAACAGCAATACCATTTGGTATTAATATAATATCGTTTATAGCTTGTGTTAATTGATTCACATTAACAACAGGCAAAGCGCCAATCATACCAAAAAAACTAAACATAACTGCTAAAGGTTTCCAGTGTTTCCCAAGGCCTTCTATAATAAAATACATGGGTCCCCCTTGTAAATCACCTTTACTATCCTTACCACGATACATGATGGCTAATGTGGATGTAAAAAATTTGGTCGACATCCCTACAATAGCACTCACCCACATCCAAAACATAGCACCAGGACCACCAAAAGAAATTGCAACTGCCACGCCTGCTATATTCCCCATACCAATGGTTGAAGAAAGTGCTGTGGTCAACGCTTTAAAATGGCTAATTTGCCCAGGATCATTAGGATCATCGTATTTTCCTCTTAATACCTCAACGGCATGACCTATAAACCTAAATGGTAAAAATCTTGACAAAATTAAAAGGTACAACCCTCCTCCAATAAGTAATATTACCAAAGGCAATCCCCAGGCATAATCCGAAAAGGACTTAACTATTTGTTCTAATAGATTCATAATTGCTTATTAGTTCAACTCATAAATGTATTAAATAAACTTCAAGTTCAATTTAATAAACAATATTTTAAAACACGTTGGAAGTTTAATTATGAATATAACAGATACAGGGTTGCAACAACTTGAGGATAGGGCTTTAAATTTCGAAAACGAAATAGTTAATAACTTTAATCTTAAAACTATCAAAACCTGATAAATGTAAGGTTTTAAAAGGCTGTCAAATATAATTTTGCATAGAACTTATTATACAAATGATTAAATTTTATATCATGAATGCGAAAATCACTTTATTTTTAAGTATTCTTTTACTAACAATCGTTTCTTGTACCTACTCTAAAAAGAATGCACACGAAAAAAATCAAGAAAACAAACATCACTGGAGTTATTCAGGAGAAACATCGCCAGAACACTGGATAGAAATTGAAAAGAATTCCGATTGTGGAGGTAAGTACCAATCACCAATTAATATTATCCATAAAAATGTCGACTCAGTAAGGATTCAGGAGGATTTAAAAATACAATACACACCCACTACACTTATTAGTGAAGTTGAAAATAATGGCCATTCCATACAATTTGATTTTGAAGCTGGTGATTCCATAAATTACAAAAATGAAACATATTATTTAAAGCAAATACATTTTCATGAGCCATCGGAACATAAAATAAATGGTATTATTTACCCCATTGAAATGCATTTGGTTCATATTAGCAAAACTGGAAAAATAACAGTTTTAGGGCTTTTAGGTGAAGAGGGTGACAAAAGTCAATTATTTGAATTCTTTGAAAGCTTTTTACCTATCGAAGAAGGTGCTATAAAGGATATTCATCAAGAAATTGATTTATCAAGTTTACTTTTAGAGAATAAGCATTATTATTCTTATGATGGTTCTTTAACTACTCCGCCTTGTACAGAAAGTGTGAATTGGATTGTATTTAAAGAGCCTATTATTTTATCTGTTGAAGAAGTTTTGAAACTTAAAAGTAATATGCCGATTAATAATTATCGTAACGAGCAAGCTATAAACGAACGAATTGTGACTTATCATTTCTAGGATAAACATCGTCGAGTAGCTTGGAAGATGCATTAAATTATAGATATAGTAGTTTAGTAATATTAAGGTTACGATAATAAAAGTATATTTATCATAACCAATTCCAGTCATTTTGCAATCTAATCGTTTGTATTTTATTGATGCTGTTAGAGCATTTGCGATATTAATGATGCTACAAGGGCATTTTATCGATACATTAATCGACCCTGTTTATAGAGACTCTACTAATATAGTTTACAATGTATGGTCTTATTTTAGAGGCATTACGGCACCAACTTTTTTCACCATTTCTGGTTTAGTTTTTACGTATTTATTATTACGCGCACATTCTAAAAATGATGATCAGCCAAGAATAAGAAAAGGTTTTTTTAGAGGGCTTTTACTTATTGGAATTGGTTATAGTCTTCGTATTAATTTAATAAGTTGGCTTAGTGGCTCCTTTAGTTCTTACTTTTTTGTAATTGACGTATTACAGTGTATTGGTTTATCTCTTATTATTTTAGTCTCTTTACATATCCTATTCAAGTATTATAGTTATATTTTTTCAATTATTCTTTTTGCATTAGGTTGCCTTTGTTTTGTTTCCGAACCGTTATACAGAGACTTGGTCATAGATAATTTACCACTTCCTATTGCTAATTATATGACTAAAATTAATGGATCCATTTTCACTATTTTACCTTGGTTTGGTTATTCTGCTTTTGGTGCTTTTATATCTACTGTATTTTTTAGACATGTACATAGAAACCGTTTTAAACTATACACTGTAATTATGTTCTTTATAGTCGGTTATTTTCTTATTAATTATTCGTCTTGGTTACTTTTAAAACTGCATAGCATGACCAGTATTGAGTTATTAAAATTAAGTGCCAGTTATAATTATCTTTTTACGCGTTTAGGAAATGTGTTAGTATTATTTGGTTTATTTTATGCTTTGGAGCGTTTTTTAAAACAATCTATTATTGCTCGAATAGGAGAAAAAACACTATCAATTTATGTGATACATTTTATAATTTTATTTGGAAGTTTTACAAGTTACGGACTGAAGCGTTTTTTAAATCAAACTTTAAATCCAACCGAAGTTATACTTGGAGCCATTCTATTTGTAATTGTAGTCTGTTTTATATCATTTCATTATGCAAAAACAAATACGTTTGTATATAATATAAATCGAAAATTAATTAATCGTTTTAAAAATTAAAATTATGGCTTATGATGAATATTTAGCCGATAGAATACGGCAACAATTAAAAGAAAAACGAACCCACTTTGCAGAATTAAAAATGATGGGAGGTTTATGCTTTAAATTAGACAATAAAATGCTTTGCGGTATTCATATTGATAAAAAATATGGAGACAGTCTATTAATGGCACGCATTGGAGAATCTGTTTATGAAACTGAAATTAAAAAATCGGAATGTTTGCCTATGGATTTTACTGGACGCCCTATGAAAGGCTATATTTTTGTAACACCTGACGGCTTTGATAATGATGATGATTTATCCTATTGGTTAGATTTGTGTATCAATTTTAATCCATTAGCAAAAGCAAGTAAACCTAAAAAAAAGAAAGCTAAATAATTCTTTTCCGACAATTCTTTATCAATACTATTATAAAAAGTAATTTATGAAATTTCGATTTAAGCTTTTAATATTCATCGTTCCCTTTTTGATTGGAACTAAAAGTACGAGTCAAAATATTAAAAGTGCTAGATACACTTCGGCTATATTTAAAGCACATCGTATTATTGACTCACTTCAACAAAAGCAGAACATTCCTGGTATTGACATAGCTGTTTCTATAGATGACGATATTGTATGGTCTGAGGGCTTTGGATTTGCGGACATCGAACTTCAAGTACCTGTCAGCTCAGGAAAAACTCTTTTTAGGATTGGTAGTGTATCAAAACCACTAACATCCACAGCTCTTGGTAAATTAATTGAAAACGGTAAGTTAAGTTTAGATTCAACCATTCAGGCATATGTTTCGTACTTCCCAAAAAAGAAATATCCCGTTACAGTAAAACAAATTGCTGGGCATATTGCAGGTATTAGACATTATAGAAACTCAGAATATACTTCGGCAAAAAAATACAGCACGGTTAAATCTGGTTTGGATATTTTTAAAAACGATTCTTTATTATTTAAACCAGGAACGGATTATTCATATTCTTCATATGGATTTAATCTACTGAGTGCTGCCATTGAAGGTGCAAGTGGTAGTTCATTTTTAGATTTTATGAAGCATGAGATCTTTTCTAAACTCAATATGAATTCTACTTATGCTGATAAAAACGAAACTATTATTAGAAACAGAGCCTCATTTTATCAAATAGACGAAACAAACGCTATTAAAAATGCAACATATGTAGATAATAGCTATAAATGGGCTGGAGGCGGATTTATTTCTACGACTCATGATTTAATAAAGTTTGGAAATGCCATGATTCAAGAAGCGTTTCTTTCAAATGAAACCATTAAAGCGTTTACTAAATCTCAAAAATTATCTAATGGAAAAAAAACGGGTTACGGTATAGGCTGGGGCATTATTAAAAGACACAAACTAAAAGGTTTTGGACATGATGGTGGTTCTGTTGGTGGCATTACAAAATTTGAAATTTTTCCAAAAGAGAAGCTTGTCGTTATTGCTTTATCCAACTCATCCAATGTCAATTATGGTAAAACCATCGAAAATATTGTAGATGTTTTTTTAGAAGCTAAAAATAATCTCTTAGAACCTAATCGTCCCGCAGATTAACAAATATATTGTGTTTGTAAAAATATTCCGAGGTAGAATTTTTTATATCAGTAAAGGAATAAAGATTCATATTATTTGTTACTTATTTTTTAGAGATTGTAACAGTTTTGAGATATCCATAATAAATTAGAATATAGCCATCTAAAACAACCAAAATGTACACAAGTCCTTATAAATAGTTTTTAGTTTATTAAAAACTCCCTAGATTTGTTAACAAATATATAAGGATATATATTATTTCATTATTATCATTTATTGCATAACTACTCTCGTCTAAAATTAAGATTGATTAAAAATTAAACATAGATTAAACCTCACCCTAACCAATCCTATCTCTCATAATTTTTATTCATGACAAATAAACTTACTTTCCTAATGTTATTAAGTGTTTTAATTTCAAAGGGGCAAGAAAATAATTCCAATATTTTTAGCATCACTCCTGAAATTCTTATTGGCATTACAGGAGAACCTAATACAGGCTTTCCTGATAGAGGGCTCCAAAAACAAGCCTTTATAAGCTTAGGTTGGCATCACACAACACACACACAAGAATGGGTTTCATATTTAAAAACCTCAAAAGCAGGTATAAGTTTAGGATATACAGATTTAGCCAACAAAACTAATCTAGGAGAGATTTTCACAATACAACCTTTCTTGGAATTCAATGCTTTTAAATCTAAAAACATAAATCTCCACGTAGGTACAGGAATTTCTTATGTTACTAAAAAATATCACCCAATTACAAACGAATTTAATAAAGCAATATCTACAGACTTAACTTGGTCTTTTAGACTATTCATGTATTATAATTTAATGAAATATAATCAAGTTAATTGGCGAATTGGTGCTGGATATACCCATCATTCTAACGGACATACAAGATTACCTAACCAAGGTTACAACTCTTTTCTAATTAGCCTTGGATTAGAAATAAACACGTCTAAAAATTCATTAAAAAATTCAGCATCACCTGTAAAAATACCAAAAAAGACTATTTCAGATTATTTCTCAATACGTTCTGGTTACGGGATACATGTACTTTCTCAAGCTTTTGATGATAAAAAAAGTGTATATACTATTTCGGGAGAATATGGTAAAATATACAACAATACATTAAAACTTGGCTTAGGCGCATATTTTAGATTTTATCAAACATATTACGATTATATTTCAAATAATGAATCTCTTGTACAAAACGGCAGAGAATTTTCGGACTTGAAGTCTAATCCATTTACTAATGCTTTAAGTATTGGCATAACAGTCAATAGTGAATTGTTATTAAATCATTTCGGAATAGATTTACAGGTTGGCATAAATATTTTTAAACCTGCATATAAAATTGACTGGCGCATTAATCAAGGTTGGGGGGATGTTCCCAAAATTATTCCAGAAAGTGGTGGTAATTATAGACTCGGTGATGTCGGTGAGTCTTACTTCAAGATTAAACGTACAATATCTGCTCGGTTTGGACTAAAATATTATGTTATAGGAACTGCTAAAAAACCTGCTAATAATCTTTACTTAGGTGCTTTTATAAATTCAAATCTAGGACAAGCAGATTTCACAGAATTAGCCATAGGCTATATAAAAATTTTAAAATCCAGAAGTAAATAACTGCAAATTTTAAACTCTGAAAAAACAGAATGTAATCATTTATTTCAAAGTCATTTATATAATTTCTCAATATCTAAAGAAACATTTCAAATCCCAGCAGATATGCTCATAAAACTGTAGGGTTTATAAAAAAAGGGTATGTAAACCCTGAAAATTTACAATTTCAAAAAGAAATTATTTCTAAAATAGATAATGTGGTTTCCAAAAAAGTAGAACTTTTTGATAATTTGGGGCATTAAATATCAGAAACTATATCAAAGCTAATACTTTCAAGAACAAAAAGATAAACCTTGCGGCATCTAAATTCAGGGTAAAAAAACTATAAATTATACTCTTTCAGAAAAATATACATCGCATATTTCGGACAATGGAACTTCTAAAGCTTGACTTATTTTGTATAAAGTATGAATAGTAGCATTAGTTCTTCCTTTCTCAATTCTTGAAATATTCGTTGTGTCAATTCGCGCCTCTATTTTACCGACCAAATCCACCTGAGTGAAACCTTTTTCAAGTCTAATTCTTTTTATGTTCTGACCTATAATTTTTAAAACTTCTGACTTTTTCATATTTGCCATATTTGACAAGTTTAATAAAAAAACAAGAAATAGATTTTTCTAAATTAGTTGATAATTGTTCCCTTTCTCCAGAAGAATTCGAAAAACACCTAGATATGGGAGTCGAGATGTTGTTCTATATAGAAGAGGGTACTTTTGATCGAAAAGATATTCAGAATGTTGTTTTTGCTATAAAAAGAATTATAGATAACTTGAAGAAATGAGAATAACTAAAGCTAACATTGTTGCTAAAAAATAATGCTAAATTAGTTGCTTAATAGAAAGTTAGTGCGCTTTTGTTACACTAACCGTTAACTTTAATTATAAAAACTAAATATTATGAAGAAAATACTTTTACTACTGCTGTTTTTTTTAATGTTTTTAAGTGGTGTGAAAGCACAAACACGCGAACATAAATGGGTCAATGAAATGCACCAAAAAGACTATAATAACTTAATACATCTTACTTATTTCAGTAAAATACATCAAACCGCAATTGGGTACACTATTGCTTTACCACAAGGTTATGAGGAAAAGAAAAATGCTAACAAAAAATATCCAGTAGTATACTTCCTGCATGGAGGAACTCCTGGTAATGAAACCCGAACTGGATACTACAATTACGTAAAGCCCAACAGTGAAATTGATTCAATAACTTCCATAATTTACGTTTGGAATAACGGAGGGAAAAATAAAAGTCATTACGATTTCCCCCAAATCAATTCATATGGAGAGTCTTCGTTTATTAAAGAGCTTATTCCACATATAGACAGCACTTATCGGACGATACCTGACAGGATGGCAAGAGGGCTTCAAGGTTATAGTATGGGTGGAAGAGCAGCTGCAAGGTATATTTTTAAATACCCTGATTTATTTTCGGTGTCAGTATCAATGGCTGGAGGCCATCAGCATGAGAAAAAAAATTCTGAATCCAAAGGTAACAATAGTGAATATCAACCTACAGATAATTCTTGGGATTTAGCAAAAATATATAGTGAAAATCCCGTTTTTCCAATAAAATTATATGTATTTGTTGGTACTGAAGACATGAATTATGAAGCCAATGTGGCATGGACAACCTTCCTAAAAGATTTAGGAATACACCATTCTTTCACTACAATAGAAGGATTAAATCATCGTGAGCTCAAAAAAATGATGGAGCAACTTGGTCCGAAGACCCTTCATTTTATGCTCTATCAGAACTTTAAAAACACTATTGAAAAATACAATAAATAATAACATGCATACAACATAGTGTAAATTTAATAGCGGGTTCGGTGGATGTGCAATCGTTGGATTCACGCCCAATTATCCGTTCCTATCGGATGGATAACCGCACGTAAATCCGCTGCTAAACTTACACCAACCGTTGTGTTGCTAAATGAATATTCCAAAAAGATATTGACAGCTTTTATAGGAATCTTTTTGACCTTTATTTTTCGATTTATCCTATTCGTCATCTTAATTCCAGATGAATGCGTTTATCACAATGGAAAAGAAGAAGGGTTTATGATAAAGACTCTTTATAAGGCCACTGCAAGCAATGGGTACCATCCTGAACCAAATTTGTTAAATAATATTGACACTATTAAGATGATTCCGATGATTGGAAAAACTTTGATTACCCCAAATAAGCCAACACATTAGCACCAATACGTTCCTGTATATTACTTACATCTGCCTTTACAAAAGTTTCACCCGTAATATTCTCATAAAGTTCAATATAACGTTCACTAACAGTTTCTATATAATCATCGCTCATATAAGGCACTGTTTGCCCTTCCAACCCCTGAAAATTATTTTCTATGAGCCATTGACGTACAAACTCTTTAGAAAGTTGTTTTTGACTTTCTCCTTTATCCTGACGTTCCTGATAGCCATCAGCATAAAAATAACGTGAGGAATCTGGTGTATGTATTTCGTCAATCAATACAATTTGCCCGTCTTTAGTTTTACCAAACTCGTATTTAGTATCTACTAAAATAAGCCCGCGAGAGGCCGCAATGTCACTTCCGCGTTGGAATAATTTACGGGTATAATCTTCTAACACCACATAATCGGCTTCCGAAACAATACCCCGTTTTAAAATATCTTCGCGAGAGATATCCTCATCATGATCGCCCATTTCTGCTTTAGTAGCTGGTGTAATAATAGGCTCAGGGAATTTGTCATTTTCCTTCATACCTTCTGGCATTAGCACACCACAAAGCATACGTCTCCCCGCTTTATACTCTCGTGCTGCATGACCAGACATATAGCCACGAATAACCATTTCTACCTTAAAAGGATCGCATAAATGCCCTACAGCAACATTAGGGTCTGGTGTAGCCGTTAACCAATTAGGTACTAAATCTTCGGTCGCAGCCATCATTTTAGTAGCAATCTGATTTAAAATCTGCCCTTTATACGGAATTCCTTTTGGCATCACCACATCAAACGCAGAAAGTCTGTCTGTTGCAATCATGACCAATTCATCATCATTGATATTATATACTTCTCTTACTTTTCCTTTGTAAACACTTTTTTGATTTGGAAAATTGAAATTGGTGTCTATTATTGTATTACTCATGTATGCTGTTTAATGTTTATGAGTTGATTTGTTATGTCAGTCCGGGTGATTCCTATTTGAAATCGGGATTACCGAGAACTTTTGTTTTTAGGTTTCTGCCAACATAAGAGTGACAAAATTACTTTATTTTTTTGATGAGACACTTCGACAAGCTCAGTGTGACATACTGTTTCTATTTTTATTACGTGTACAACTGAATACTGCGACTGAACACTGAATACTGACTTAAGATCTATTCTCTATTCCTTCATATGCTTCAATAACCTTCTTAACCAGTTTATGACGAATGACATCTTTATCATCTAAAAATATCATACCTACACCGTCTACATTCTTCAAAATTAAAAGCGCTTCTTTTAAACCTGAAATGGTACGACGTGGTAAATCAATTTGCCCGGGATCGCCTGTCAATAAAAACTTGGCATTCTTTCCCATACGTGTTAAAAACATTTTCATTTGTGCATGCGTTGTATTTTGCCCTTCATCTAAAATCACGAAAGCATTATCCAACGTACGTCCACGCATAAAAGCTAATGGTGCTATTTGTATGGTTCCATTTTCTATATAATGTGCTAATTTTTCAGGAGCAATCATATCACGCAACGCATCATATAATGGTTGCATGTATGGGTCTAATTTTTCTTTTAGATCACCAGGTAGAAATCCTAAATTCTCACCAGCCTCCACTGCCGGACGCGTTAAAATAATACGTTTAACTTCCTTATTTTTTAAAGCCTGAACCGCTAATGCAACACCAGTATAGGTTTTACCCGTTCCTGCCGGTCCTATAGCAAAAACCATATCGTTTTTACGCATAAGCTCTACCATTTTACGTTGGTTTGCTGTTTGCGCTTTAATAAGCTTGCCTCCTACACCATGTACAATAACTTCTCCACTTTGTTTTGAAGTCGTATAATCGTCACTGCTTTGGCTAGTTAAAACACGCTCAATAACATTCTCGTCCAGCTTATTATATTTTGCGAAATGTTTTAAAAGCATGGTAATTCTACGATCGAATTCTTCTAACAATTCCTCGTCTCCAAAGGCTTTAATTTTATTACCTCTTGCAACAATTTTAAGTTTAGGAAAGTACTTTTTTAGAAGTACAATATTGGCGTTTTGGGCTCCAAAAAATTCTTTTGGAGTAATTTCTTCAAGTTCAATTATAATTTCGTTCAAAGGCGCGATTTTAATTTTTTATTTCATCGGATTTAAATCAAAATAATATTTAATCGATCAAATGATTTCATTAGTTTTGTTAAATCTCAAAAATACATAAATTTGGGTGACCAAACGCTAAAAACATATCAACAATTTTGCCAATGGCGATAATAACATTAACTACTGATTTTGGTGAAAAAGATCACTTTGCTGGTGCGACAAAAGGAGCCATTTACAGCGAACTTCATGATGTTAAAATTGTTGATATCTCTCATTCTATCTCACCTTTTAGTATTCCTGAAGCTGCATATATCATACAAAATGCCTACCGTAGTTTTCCCAAAGGCACTATACATATCATTGGAATTGATTCTGAAATAAATCCAGAAAACAAGCACATTGCTGTAAAGCTTGATGATCATTTTTTCATCTGTGCCAATAATGGTATTATGAGCATGATTTGTGCCGAGATTTCACCCGAAAAAATCGTAGAAATTAATATTCACGACAAAATACAAACCAGCTTCCCTGTTCTTGATGTGTTTGTAAAAGCAGCATGCCATATTGCCCGCGGAGGTACTTTAGAGGTTATAGGTAAACCTATTAAAGAAATAAAACCAATTAAAAATATTGTGCCTTATGTAAATGACGATAAAACACAAATTATTGGTAGTGTTATTTATATTGATAATTATGGTAATGTTATTACCAATATTAAAAGACACTTTTTTGAAACTATACAGAAAGGGCGTGCTTTTGAGATTTCAGCTAGAAACAATAAGTTTAAGACTATTTATAAAAAGTACAGTGATTTTGTAAATTTTGAAATAGAAGAAAACAAACGTAATGACGAAGGTAGAGGTTTAGTCGTTTTTAATTCTGGCGATTTCTTAGAAATTGCGGTTTACAAAAGTAATAGTGGTACTGTTGGAAGCGCCTCATCACTTATGGGGCTTGGCTTAATGGATGCTATTAGTGTTAACTTTATAAAAACATAATATGCTTATTAGAATTGTAAAAATGGGGTTTCAAGAACAAAACATCGAAGCTTTTCTTGCTAATTTTGAAGCTAATAAAGAAAAAATACGACATTTTGAAGGCTGTAAGTTTTTAGAACTCTATAGAGACAAAAATGATCCAACTATATTTTTCACTTATAGCTATTGGGAAACTGAAAACGATTTAGAGAATTACAGACACTCTGATATCTTTAAAAACGTTTGGGCAAAAGCTAAACCATTATTTAATATACCTCCTATGGCATGGAGCGTTGATAAATTAGAAACTTTAAGCTAACGATGAGTCAAAAAGCACTTCTGATAATCGATATGCAAAAAGGATCCTTTACTCCAGAAACTCCAAGACATGATACAATCGGTGTAGTAAACAAGATTAATTCTTTAGCAGGTAAATTTAGAGCTTCAGAAAATCTGGTCTTTTATATTCAGCATGATGGTACTAAGTATAATGATTTTATTTCTAACACAGAAGCCTGGGAAATATTGTCAGAATTGCAAGTATCTAAAGATGATATACTAATAAGTAAATATGCAAATGATGTATTTTATAATTCAAACCTTAAATCTGAATTAGAAGCTTATAATATCAACGAGTTATATATTACAGGTTGCGCTACCGATTTTTGTGTAGAAGCTACCATACAATCAGCCTTGGCCAAAGATTATAACATTACAGTTGTAAAAGATGCACACACAACAGGCAATAGACCGCATTTAAGTGCCGAGAAAGTCATTGAGCATTACAATTGGGTTTGGCAAAATATGATTCCAACAAAAGGCACTATTAAAGTAGAGCGTTTTGAAGTGATATCGAGCGCTTTTTAAAATTTTAATCAATTATAAAACGTCCATGTGAGACAAATTGATAAATTTGTTACTGAGATCTTTCGAATAAAAAAATAAATTTATATAGATTAGCGCATCACTTTAATTTCTTTTGAACGATAGTCAAAAGACTACTTATCATGATGCACAAAATAAAATAGATGTTAGCTATACTAAAAAAAGAAATAAACTCATTTTTCGCATCCCCCATTGGTTATTTAGTCATTGCTATTTTTCTAGTTTTAAATGGCTTATTCTTATGGTTGTTTAAAGGTGAATTTAACATTCTGGATTACGGGTTTGCAGATTTATCTTCTTTCTTTTTACTAACACCTTGGATTTTAATATTCTTAATTCCTGCTGTTACTATGCGCAGTTTTTCTGATGAAAAAAAGCAAGGCACTCTGGAACTCCTACTTACAAAACCAATATCGCATATACATATTATTTTGGGGAAGTATTTTGGAGCCTTTATTTTAATTTTAATCGCGCTTATACCAACCTTGCTTTATGTTTACACCGTTTACCAATTAGGCAACCCAATTGGTAATTTAGATATGGGGAGTACACTTGGTTCTTATTTCGGATTATTATTTTTAATCGCTGCATACACAGCTATTGGTGTTTATGCATCTTCCTTATCAGACAATCAAATTGTATCATTTATTATAGCAGTTTTTATTTGCTTTCTATTTTATATAGGTTTTGAAGGCATTGCAAATTTCGCTTCTAGTGGTTTTATAGAACAATTAGGGATGAGTGTACATTATAAAAGCATGAGTCGCGGTGTATTGGATACACGCGATATTTTGTATTTTTTAAGTATCACCTTTTTCTTTTTAATGCTAACCAAAATAAATATCAACAGAGAAAAAAAATGATTTTAACCCCCTTATTTATTACTTTTCTAGTACTCGTTTTTGTTTTAGTTTGGTTATTTGCAAATACTATAGATAAACGTAAATGGGTAAGTCTGCTAATAAGTTTATTATTAACGCCTGTTGTTTATTTTTATGTATTTTACCCATTGTTAAATATTTTTAGTAGCTACCATCATCAAAAATATTTTAATACAGAAGCCTGGAAAGATAAACCCGAATTACGCTATGAAATGTCTCAAGAAATACTTGATAAAAGTTTGTTTCTTGGTAAAAGTAAAAAAGAAGTAGAAACGCTTTTGGGGAAAAGTGAATGGTATGGTTGGAATGATAGTTTAAAAAGAGAATCGACAAATAAATGGAATTATAATTTAGGTTTTAAACCTGGTGCTTTCAATAATATGCAAGAATGTATAGAGCTGGATTTTATAAACAATACTGTAGTAGGTATTAGACAATATCAATTAGAAAAGACCTTTGAATAAAAACATTAAACATATAACAGTACTTATAATTGTAATAATTGCGATTAATTTTTTAGGTAGTAAAATTTTCAAGCGCTTTGATTTAACTGCAGATAATCGTTATACATTAAGTGAATCTGCCATAAACATTGTAAAAGACATAGAATCTCCTGTTATTGTAGATATCTTTTTAAGTGGAAACGATTTTCCTTCGGAATTTAGAAGGCTTCAAAAAGAAACCAATCAATTACTTGAAGAATTTTCAGCAGAAAACAGCCATATTATTTTCAATTTTATTAATCCGTTAGAAGACGAATCTACAAGAGAACGGAACATCCAACAACTTACGCAACGAGGTTTAACACCGATGCAATTAAGCGTACAAGAAAGTGGAAAAGCGACTCAGGCTGTCATTTTTCCCTGGGCTTTAGCCAGTTATAATGATCAAACAGTTATTATTCCTTTAATAAAAAATAAAATAGGAGCTACACAACAAGAATTGGTTAGTAACTCTGTTCAGCATTTAGAATATGCTTTTTCGGATGGATTTAGCAAATTAACAACACCTAAACGTAGAAAAATTGCCATTCTAAAAGGCAATAATCAATTAGAAGATAAATACATTGCAGATTTTGTTAAAAAACTTGGAGAATACTATTTTATTGCGCCTTTTACCCTAGATAGTGTTGCCAGCAATCCTCAAAAAACACTTAAAGACATTAAAGCATACGATTTAATAATTTCTGCAAAACCTACTGAAGCTTTTACCGAAAAAGAAAAATTAGTCTTAGATCAATTCACCATGAATGGCGGTAAAAGTTTATGGCTCATTGATGCTGTAGCTATGGAAAAAGATAGTTTGTATAATGATACAGGTAGAAGTTTTGCTGTAACGAGAGATTTAAATTTAACCGATTTCTTTTTTAAATATGGTGTTCGCATTAATCCCGTTATAGTAAGCACGTTATACTCTGCTCCTATCACGTTGGCTATGGGTGAAGGTAGTCAATCACAATTTCAACATTTACGATGGCCTTATTCCCCATTAGCTAACTCAAATAGCAATCACCCTATTGTTAATAATTTAAATTTGGTAAAACTTGATTTTGCAAACCAAATTGATACGCTTAAAAACAATATTAATAAAACCATTCTTTTAGAAACAGCGCCTCTAACTAAACTGGAAGGCATGCCAAGGGAAATAAGTTTAGATTTGGTGACTCAGGAACCAGATCCTACACTTTTCAATAAGGGAAATCAAACACTAGCGGTTTTATTAGAAGGTGAATTCACATCCGTTTATAACAATCGCATAAAGGCTTTTAAACTTTTGGAAGAAAAAAATAAAAGCATTCCCACTAAGATGATTGTTATTGCTGATGGTGATATTATTAAGAATAACGTTATAAAAAATAGACCACAAGAATTAGGCTTTGATCGGTGGACAGGAAAGACCTACGGTAATAAAGAATTTTTACTCAATGCCGTTAATTATTTACTAGATGATAATGGACTTATAAACATTCGATCCAAAGAAATTGCCATAGCATTCCTTAATCATCAAAAAATAGCAGCGCAAAAAAGCAAGTGGCAACTTATAAACATAGCATTACCGCTGGTCTTATTAGCCTTTTTCGGATTAGGTTTTAATTACTTCAGAAAGAAAAGACACGCTTCTTAAATGTTAATAAGTTTGTTTCCAATTTTAGTCCGTTTCGAATATATTTGTAAGTAGCTTTATTAAAATTTAAACTCATTGTAAATACATGAAATTTATAGTATCCAGTACCTATTTATTAAAACAATTACAAGTTTTAGGGGGTGTCATTAATAGCTCTAATACCTTACCTATTTTAGATAATTTTTTATTTGAATTAGAGCATACCAAATTGACTGTTTCGGCGAGCGATTTAGAAACCACTATGTCGTCGTCTCTTGACGTTGAAAGTGATAGTGAAGGCAGTGTAGCTATTCCTGCTCGTTTGTTATTAGATACTTTAAAAACATTTCCTGAACAACCGCTTACGTTTGTTGTAGAAGACAATAATACCATTGAAATTAGCTCAAATCATGGTAAATATGCTTTGGCTTATGCTGATGGTAATGAGTTCCCAAAAGCAGTTGCTCTTGAAGACCCAAGTAAAACAGTTGTTACTGGAGATATACTAGCTACAGCGATTAGTAAAACTATTTTTGCTGCTGGAAATGACGATTTACGCCCAGTAATGAGTGGTGTATTTTTTCAATTTTCAACAGAAGGTCTAACCTTTGTTGCTACAGATGCTCATAAATTAGTAAAATATACACGTGAAGATATTAAGGCTAACCAAGTTGCAGAATTTATTATGCCTAAAAAACCTTTAAATCTTTTAAAGGGTATTTTAGCTGCCAAAGAAGAAGATGTCACTATTGAGTATAACGAATCGAATGCAAAATTTACATTTGAAAACTCTGAGTTAATTTGCCGTTTAATTGATGGAAAATACCCTAATTATGAAGCCGTTATACCAAAAGAAAACCCTAATAAATTAGTTATAGACAGAACACAGTTTTTAAACTCTGTAAGACGTGTGAGTATCTTTTCGAATAAAACAACACACCAAATACGTTTAAAAATTGCCGGTGCAGAGCTTAATATTTCAGCAGAAGATATCGATTACAGTAATAAGGCAGAAGAACGTTTAACTTGTGACTACCAGGGTGACGACATGCAAATTGGTTTCAACTCACGTTTTCTAACTGAGATGCTAAACAACCTGGGGTCAGACGAGGTACAACTAGAAATGAGTATGCCAAATAGAGCTGGTATTTTAACTCCTATAGACGGACTTGATGAAGGTGAGCAAATTACAATGCTTGTAATGCCAGTAATGCTAAATTCATAAATTAATTCCTGCGAAAGGAATCTCGATAATAAAAAAATACTACTATAATGAGGCTGTCTAAAAAGTGTCATTCTGAATGGAATGAAGAATCTCTTTAAAATATATGACTCTGATTATGAGTGAAATAAGATTCTTCGCGTTGCTCTGAATGACAAGATTAACCACTTTTCAGACAGCCTCATTATATATAGCTCAAAAAAATTCCTGTCTTCACAGGAATAAAAAACGCCCACTGAAAGGTGAGCGTTTTATTTATCTCCTACTAAAATAAACTAACTAATAAAAATCTAGAGATAAACTATTTTTTAATAATGATGATTCCCTTTTATTTAAATTTTAACTTATAAAATTAAAAGACAAAGGGTATGTTGGCACTTCTCCTTTACTAGCTTTAATAGCATTTACAATAGGAAAAACTATAGAAATAACACCTAAAATTATAAAGCCTAATAAACCCAAGCCAAATAACAATATTAAGGGAATACATATTATAAAATAAACAATTAAACTTAACTGAAAGTTTATAATGTTTTTACCGTGCTTGTCCATTTGATAAACTTTTTCTTTTTGTGTAAGCCATAATACTAATGGTAATAATAAACTACCAAAACCAGTTACCAAAGTTATTAATTGACTTAAATGGGTAATGACTAAAAGTTGATTATCTTGTCTCATCATTGTGATTTGTTTTTGATTGATACTTATATGACGCAGTATTTAACAAAATGTTACAACATTATCGAATTTCATTTTAGAGAAATAAGTTTACCTAACAAGTGAAATATTTAAAATGCTCAGTTATAAAACACATAAATAATACTCTAAAAAAAGAGATTAGCACCATTTTGCGCTAAATTCTTTTTACAGCATAATATAGAAATTGATTATTCTATAAATGGCATAATTTATCTTTTCATATTCCCTCTCATTTGTTTGTAATGTTGCTCAAACCATACAGGTTGTTCAATTTGATTGTCAAACATATAGTCTGCTATTTGCCCAATAATCTCTTCTGAATAAGGTAATTTTTGCATGACTCCAAATCGTCTAACAGCCCCATACATTTTTGCATCTTTCTCATTTGGGTTTTTTATCCAATCTTGCATACTATTTACAAATTCTTCTTTTGATGTATCTGGAAAAATATATCGTTTTTTAATTGCTATCATTGGAGGCCCCAACCTTTCAGCTTCACTTGTGGTAGCATCGTGACATAAATAACAGTGTGTTTCCATAAGCTTTTTACCTGGGTGTCCCTGATTATTTTGACTAAAAGATTCCGTTAAATTTTTACTATGTTCATCTTTAGATTTTTTACAGCTTGTAAACATAAAAATGGATACCATAAAAAAGATTAATACTTTCATTTCACATATTTTTAAGTTAATTATTTTTCATTACCAGAAAGGGGATATCGATACTAAAAGCAAAAGTTTCAACCAAATGTTTATTAAACAAACGTTCTAAAAAAGAATGTTTCTCATCTACCATACATAGCATTTTTATATTATTCCTAATGATATACTTATGTACAACATCATACATATCTTTAGTTTTTACATCTATATAATCATGAATAGAATTCGGGAAATGTGAATTAAAAAAATCGACATTCTTGCCTTGTTTCTGTACTAAATGGTTTTCGTCAGCAACGTGTAAAACATGTAACTTAGAATCGTTTTGAGCTACTAAATCGACTAAAGGTTTTAAGTGAGTAATATCAAATGAATTCACATTGTTAGTAGTAAAGAGCAATTTATGTAAGTCAGAAAAAACACAATTATCAGGAATTGCAAGTACTGGCGCTTTACATCGCTGTATAACTCGTACCGTATTGCTTCCAAAGATCACCTTTTGTAATCCAGAAGCTCCTTTAGTTCCCATAATTATCAAATCAACTTGGTTTTTTTCAGAAACTTGATTGATAGAATCTATAAAGTTATCATAATCAACCATTGGGTGAAAATGGTGTTTATCATTTTTATCACGCTTTTTTAATTTAGAAATAATGTTTGATAAGGATTTTTTAGCAGCATCGATTATGGTTTTATAAATAGTTGTAGACGATGCAACAGCAATCATGTCATCAGAAATAAATGATGATGCCTTTTGCACATTTAGCAAATAAAATTCACACTCAACATCCTTAAACAATGCTACGGCAAAATCAATAGAATTCATTGAGTTCTTGGAAAAATCGGTGGGTAACAATATAGTTTTCATTGAAATACTGAATAGGATTTCAAGTAAATATAGTATCACCTCCCCAAAAAAACTATGACAAATATCAGTTGTGATCTATTACTTACATTTATAGTGAAAAATTAAAAATAATTTAAAATATTTCATTTTCGGCACAATTAATGCTATCGTACAATGTGGACATATAAATTTTGATTTTTTGTAGTAATAATAGACTATAACTCTCGAATTAGTACAATTAATCGTACCAAAAATTAAATCAAGAATCTGGTTTAAAAGAATAAATATTTTAAATGAAAATAATCTTTGTTTTTTTAGCTATTTTAGCTTCAATCTTAGCAACAATGCTAATTGGACTTCTAATTTATAACTTAGAAATTATGTCCATTATAGCTGGATTAACATTTGGGTTAGTGGTATTTTACTTTTCAAAAAAAAGTAGTCAGGCAAAAAAAGTAATTCAGTTTACATTCTTGGTTACTGCTATAGTATTAGCTATAGTTGCATATAAATTTATCTTTGATAAAAATGACATGGTAAATACCGAAACTTTACAAATCACAAAAAGCAGATTTTAAATAAAAAAACATATTAAAATCTTCAAAATTTTTAATGAAAATTTCACCTTTTCAGGTAAGTAATTTCTCCTATATTTGTATATATTTGTAAACTAAAGCTTAGACTAAGACTAGCACACTAAAGTTTTCTCGCCCTCGAAAATGATTTGGCTATTCGTTACATGTAAAAATCGGACTAAAAAACGCATGAAACACTTTTATATACTATCGGTAATCCTTGTGGGTACTTGTTCCACGCCAAAGTATACTACAAGAATCCAAAACCTTAAAGATAGTATTCAATTGGTAGATAGTACGCAAGTAATAAACTACGCTAATACCATAACTGTCAAAGAACTAAAAACACATTTATATAAATTTTCTTCAGATGAATTTGAAGGTAGAAAGGTTGGAGAAAAAGGGCAAAAATTAGCTTCTGAATTTTTAAAATCATACTATAAAAATGAGAACATCGAATCTCCTTTTGGGGGTGACAATTATTATCAGGTTATTCCTGAAACTTTCTTTTCGAAAGGTATTAAAGATTCAGAAAATGTTTTAGCATATATAGAAGGTAGTAAGTATCCAGAAGAAATTATTATTATTTCCGCACATCTAGATCATCTTGGTATTTCTGATAATGGTCAAATAAATCATGGTGCAGATGATGATGGTTCTGGCACTGTAGCAATGATGGAAATGGCTCAAGCTTTTAAATTAGCTAAAAAAGATGGTCATGGGCCAAAACGTAGTATCTTGTTTTTACATTTAACCGCAGAAGAAATAGGTAAACAAGGTTCAGAATTCTATACGCAACATCCAGTGTTTCCTTTAGAAAATACTATTGCTAATCTTAATATCGATATGATAGGAAGAGTTGACGAAATACATCAAAACAATAAAGATTACATATATTTAATTGGATCAGACAGACTAAGTAAGGAGCTGCATTATTTATCTGAAAAAATAAATACGTCCTATTTCAACATAGATATAGATTACAAATATAATGTTGAAGGTGAAGCGCATAAATATTACTCGCGCTCAGATCACTATAATTTTGCTTTAAAAGGCATTCCTGTTATTTTTTATTTTAATGGAGAGCATAGTGATTACCACGAACCTACAGATACGCCTGATAAAATAGATTATGATCTTTTACAAAGGCGTACAAAGCTTATATTTACTACTGCATGGCAAATTGCCAATCAGAAACATCGTATCGTAATTGACGAATACAATGAACTGTTAAATTAGATTCAAAAATTGTTATTCTATTAATTCATTTTTGTAATATCGTACGAAATATATTTTTATAAAATGAAAAATTTAGTAATTCTTCTATACACTACACTATCTATCGTTGGATGTAGTAATTCACAAAATAAGAAGCTATCAAAAAATATTGGTGATGTTACAAAATATGCAAAAACTATTACAGCAGATGAATTAAAAGAAGCTCTTTATACATACGCTTCAGATGAATTTAAAGGCAGAAAAACAGGTGAACCTGGGCAAAAAAAAGCTGTAGAATTTATTAAAAACCATTATGTATCTACAGGCATCCAGTCTCCTATTGCAAAGGGTGATTATTTTCAAGAAATTCCTGCGTCTTATTTTTCCGGTAGTATAAAGGATTCTGAAAATGTTTTAGCATATATAAAAGGTACAGAAAAACCAGATGAAGTGGTTATAATTTCGGCACACTTAGATCATATTGGCATTTCTGAAAATGGCGATATTTACAATGGCGCAGATGATGATGGATCTGGCACCGTTGCCATTTTAGAAATTGCTGAAGCTTTTAAAGCTGCTTCAGATAAAGGTCATGGTCCTAAACGTTCTATTTTATTTTTACATGTTACAGGTGAAGAAATAGGATTATTTGGTTCTAGATACTATACAGATGAAGACCCTATAATACCTTTAACAAATACAGTTGCAAATTTAAATATAGATATGATTGGTCGTGTAGATCGAAAACATGAGAATAATAGAAACTATGTATACTTAATAGGATCGGATAAACTAAGTAAGGAATTGCATAATATATCTGAAACGGTGAACAAGAAATATATTAATATGACGTTTGATTATACATATAATGATGATGATGACCCAAATCGTTTTTATTATCGTTCTGATCATTATAATTTTGCAAAAAATAACATCCCTGTTATATTTTATTTTAATGGCACGCATGCCGATTATCATAAACCTTCTGATACTCCAGACAAAATTCAATACGATTTGTTAGAAACACGAGCGCGATTAATTTTCCATACAGCCTGGGAAATTGCAAATAGAAGTGAGCGGGTAAAAGTGGATTAAGACATAATTATTTTGCAACAAAGGTTTAGAAATCTATAAATCACGTAATATTCATAAAAAGCACTAAAACAGACAAAAAAAGCCTTTCAAAAATTTGAAAGGCTTTTACTTTTGGGTGGATGATGGGATTCGAACCCACGACCCTTGGTACCACAAACCAATGCTCTAACCAACTGAGCTACAACCACCATGTAACGCATTTTGTAATGCGTGTGCAAATGTAATTGATTTAAACTTTATCTACAAAGACTTTTTTAATATTTTATATAAAAAAATTTGAATATCTGTTTTTAATCATAACCCTCTAATGTTAGCAATGACAAGCCTATCAAAAAGTTAATCACCAAAATATCTTCCATTAAGCTTGTAAACGAATTCATTTAAGTATAGTTGAAGGTATTTTCCCTTGATCTTGTGATATAATCTTCTTTATAGCTATAAAAATTCTACATTTAAGTTTAGGTGGGATTCGTACTTGACAAATATTAATTTTCCTTTTGTTAGCTTTTAATGGTATGAATATCATTCTCCCTATACTTTTTTCTATAAGAATAAGTAGTGCCAAAACCAAAGGGCTTTATCCTAACATCATTAAATTCATAAAATAGATAAATCACGAGCGTTTCATTTTAATCTTTTATTAAAAAATGAAAAAAAATATGTAGTTTTGAGAAATCATAAAAATGAATGCAGTTTAAACACCCAGAACTTCTTTACGCTTTATTTTTACTGCTCATTCCAATAATTGTTCATCTTTTTCAATTACGAAAATTTCAAAAAGTTGCTTTCACCAATGTGGCATTTTTAAAAGAAGCAACATTGCAAACTCGCAAAAGTTCTCAAATAAAAAAATGGTTAATCCTCTGTACAAGACTATTACTCCTTGCAGCCATAGTTTTGGCATTCACACAGCCATTTACATCTAAGTCCGATACATTTAAAACTAAAAAAGAAACTGTTATATATTTGGATAACTCTTTTAGTTTACAAGCAAAAGGAAGTCAAGGAGAACTTTTAAAGCGCGCCGTTCAAGATATTATTGGTAATGTGGCTGAAAATGAGAATCTATCATTAATGACCAATGATAACACGTATAAGAATACCACAATAAAAGCCATTAAAAATGATTTGCTACAATTAGAATATTCATCTAACAAACTAACAGCTGAAGCTGCTTTATTAAAAAGTAACACTATATTTAGTAAACAAAAAAACACTTTAAGGCATTTAATTTTCATTTCTGATTTTCAACAAGATGCATCTAATTTCACCCAAAAAACAGACTCGCTTACAAACCTTCATTTAGTAAAATTACAGCCCATAAATACTAATAACATTACTATTGACAGTGTTTATATTTCTAAAAAAACAGCATCTTCCATAGAGTTGAAGGTACTTATACAAAATAGCGGAAGTACCATTGAAAATTTACCTATTTCTCTATTCAGTAATAATAACTTAATTGCTAAAACTTCAGTTGCTATTGAAACGTATGCTGAAACCACATTTTCGCTTCCTGTAAACGAAGTGATTAATGGGAAAGTATCTATTGATGACGTTAATTTACAGTTTGATAATAGTTTATACTTCAATATTAACAACAGATCAAAAACTAATGTACTTTCTATAAATGGCATAAACGATTCTTTCTTAAAACGCATTTATACCGATGATGAATTTAATTATGTAGCAACTTTAGAAAATCAATTAAATTATAATATTATAGACCAACAACATCTTATAATTTTAAACGAATTAGATATCATTCCTAACGCTTTAGTAGCCACATTGAAGCAATTCACTAAACAAGGAGGATCATTAATTATAATTCCTTCAAAAAACATAAACAAACAATCTTATAATCAATTATTAATCAATCACGGTTCAAGTTTTAGCAACTTACTTTCAAGTGAAAAACGTATAACAACTATTAATTACGCGCATCCGTTATATAACAATGGGGTGTTTGAAAAACGAGTGAGTAATTTTCAATATCCAAAAGTGAAAAGCTTTTATAGTATTTCTTCAAACAATGCTTCTGTTTTGCAATTTGAAGATGGCAAATCATTTCTATATCAAAACAATAATGCTTTCGTTTTCACTGCTTCTTTAAATAACGAAAATTCAAATTTTATAAATTCACCATTAATTGTTCCAACGCTTTATAATATCGGAAAACAGAGCCTAAAAACACCTAAACTGTATTATACTATTGGGCAAGAAAACACTTTTGATGTCGATACACAATTGCAGCAAGATGATATCTTATCCTTGGTTAATAATGATATTAGTATTATTCCAAGACAGCAATACTTTAACAACAAAGTGGTTATAAACACTTCTAAAAACCCATCGATAGCTAATATTTATACAATAAAAAATAAAAACGAAAGCATTAAAAATATAAGTTACAATTATAACAGAGATGAAAGTAATTTAACTTACAGAGATCTTTCTTCCTCAAAAAACATAACGGTGAGTGATTCAATCACAGATATCTTTAACATTCTAAAAAGTGAAACAAAAGTTAATGCCTTGTGGAAATGGTTTGTTATTTTTGCACTAGCATTATTGATTATTGAAATGGGCATCTTAAAATACTTTAAATGAACATACTTATTAAATCGGCTACTATAATAGATCCTAAAAGCAAGTTTCATAACACAACTCAAGATGTATTAATTGAAGATGGTGTGATTTCGAAAGTTGCAAATAGTATAAAAAACAAAAATAACCATCAGGAAGTTAAATTAAATAATCTGCATATTTCGCAAGGTTGGTTTGATAGCAGCGTATGTTTTGGAGAACCTGGTTTTGAAGAACGTGAAACCATAAAAAACGGTCTTAAAACGGCTGCTTCTGGAGGTTTTACAGCTGTAGCCTTAAATGCAAATACAAATCCGGTTTTAGATTCTAATTCTGATATTACTTTTGTTAATGCAAAATCACAAGATAATGCCGTTACACTATTACCTATTGGATCGCTCACAGTAGGTAGCAAAGGAGAAGATTTAGCAGAACTTTACGACATGAATTCTGCAGGAGCAGTAGCCTTTTACGATTACAAAAAGCCTATTTCTAACCCTAATCTTATGAAAATTGCTTTGCAATACGCAAGTAATTTTGATGGCTTAGTATGTTCATTTCCTCAAGAAAGTAAAATTTCCGGACATGGTGTTATGAACGAAAACATAACAAGCACTAAACTTGGGTTAAAAGGAAACCCTGCTTTAGCTGAAGAATTACAAATAGCTCGCGATTTATTTTTATTGGAATATACAGGCGGTAAATTGCATATCCCCACCATCTCTACTGCAACTTCCGTTGCTCTTATTAGGGAAGCCAAAAAGAAAAAGCTAAACGTTACCTCTAGTGTAGCCATACATAATTTATACTTTACTGATGCCGCATTAACAGATTTCAATACACACTTCAAGGTATTACCCCCGCTACGTACTCAAGAAGATATAGATGCCTTAATACAAGGTGTTAAAGATGGCACTATAGATATGGTAACAAGTGACCATACTCCTATTGATATTGAGCAAAAAAAGATAGAATTTGATCATGCCGAATATGGAACCATAGGGCTAGAAAGTGTTTTTGGAGCCTTACAAACTATTTTTACAACTAAGAAAACTATAGAGCTTCTAACAAAAGGTAAAAATCGATTTTCTTTAGAACAAACTCCTATAGAGATTGGAAACAAGGTAAATATAACCCTTTTTAATCCAGATGTGAAATATACCTTTTCTAAAAATGATATTATTTCTAAATCTAAAAACGCCATTTTTGAAAATGAAACCTTAAAAGGTAAAGTTTATGGTGTTATCTCAAATAATAAAATTTCGTTAAATCAATAAATAATAATGACAGAGCAAGATGTTGAAAGAGGTCGTAAAAATGCCATAATAAGTTATATCACAATTTTTGGAGTAATAATTGCTTATTATTTAAATAATGAAAAAGACAAGAAAAGTCCTTTTGCTAGTTTTCATATTAGACAGTCTTTAGGCTTGTGGCTTACCCTGATTATTATAAATTTATCTATAGTATCTAAATTTGATATTTTCATGTTAAGAGCATCTGTTTATATTTTTTTTAGTGTTCTCTATATATATGGACTTTCTAATGCTATTTCAGGAAAAGCACAAAAAGTACCATTAGTTGGAAGTTTATATCAAAAAATATTTGCAAACCTTGGTAAATAAATGATTAATAATACACTCTCATTACATCACATAATACGTGAATCTTCACTAACCGAAAATGCACCATTATTAATCATGATGCATGGTTATGGTAGTGATGAAAACGATTTGTTTTCGTTTGCTAGCGAATTACCCAAAGAACTTTTTATTATTTCAGTAAAAGCTCCGTACCCTATGCAGCCTTATGGAAACGCATGGTATGCTATTAACTTTGATGCAGACAAAGGCAAATGGAATGATAATGAACAAGCTGAAGAATCTCGTGATTTAATTGCAAGATTTATTGATGAAGTTATTGAAGTATACCCTGTAAACAAAGAGCATGTTTCCCTTTTAGGGTTTAGCCAGGGGAGCATTTTAAGTTATGCAGTCGCGTTAACATATCCTGAAAAAGTTAAAAATATTATAGCTTTGAGTGGTTATGTTTATAAAGATATAATACCTCAAGATGAAACTAAAGACTACTCGCATTTAAATTTTTATTGTTCTCATGGAAGTGTAGATCAAGTTATTCCTGTTGAATGGGCACGACAAGCTGTACCGTTTTTAAGTAGTCTCAACATAAAGCATCAATATTCAGAATTTCCTGTGGGACATGGTGTCGCTCCTCAGAATTTTTATGAGTTTAAAAATTGGCTTATAGCTAATATATAATATTTTTCGTACCTTTTAGCCCTCAAAGAGACTAAAATGAACCGATTATCAGCTTGTATTATTAGCCTGTTGCTACTATTTAGTAATAAGGCTATTTCTCAAAACATTAATGATTTAAAAGAAATCAATACTCAAATTTGGAGTAATTTCTCCAAATCTTTCGAAACCTTAGATTATGAATTATTCGAAAGTTTGCATAGCAAAGACTTAATTCGAGTTAATGGTGGCGATTACAAATCCATTAGAAATAAAGAAGCCTATTTAGAAGGCTATAAGAGTCGTTGGAGAAATCCTGTTTTAAGTCAATCCATTTCTTTTAGATTTTTAGAACGTATTTGTAAGGATGATATGGCCTCAGAACGAGGTGTCTATAAGTTTACTATAAACCCAAGAACAGAAAATCAAAAAATATATTACGGTAAATTCCATGTTATCTTAAGGAAGGAAGATAATCTTTGGAAAATATTAATCGATTATGATTCTTCTGAGAATGACTTAATTAGTGAAACAGAAGCATTATACAAAAATGCTTTTGCTCTAGATAACTTTGAGAAAGATTAAAAATTCAGGCTAGGTGATAGTTTAACAACTTTATTTTAAAGTATATTTCCACCATTTATTACCTTCAAAGTGACTGAAAAATTTAGATTTGTTCATGTGTAGTTAATGAGCATAAATTATTACGACACTTTCTGAATGATATAAAAAATTCTTGTCGACATTTTCTATTCTTCAAAATATAGGAATAAAAAGCTACTTATAACTCTATAAAATTAATTGCCATTGTAAGTCCAGCTAGTGAAACCTTCGTGTATTTTGTTTTTTAGTCCCGTAAAGCAATTTTTCTATTTAATCTCCAAAATAATTTTTATAAATAATTAAACAAAAAATCCAGCACAAAGCTGGATTTAATATCATAATCAGGAATATTTTACTAAGTGTTTATTACTAACCTAAAGCCTTCTCCATGTATGTTTAGTATTTCAACTTTATCATCAAGTTTTAAATACTTACGCAACTTTGCTATATAAACATCCATACTACGAGATGTAAAATAATTATCATCACGCCATATTTTAGTAAGAGCTAATTCACGTGGCATTAAATCATTTTCGTGTAATGCTAATAAACGTAATAATTCATTCTCTTTAGGCGATAATTTTACAGGTTCACCGCCATTAAAACGTAAGAAACGTAATTTAGAATTTAGATCAAAACTTCCTATTTTAAATTCAAATTGCTTGCTATCAGAAATAGTTTCGGTTGCTTTACGCTGTATTATTGCTTTAATTTTCATCAAAAGCACTTCACTATCAAAAGGTTTATTTAGGTAATCATCAGCTCCAACTTTATAGCCTCTTAAAACATCTTCTTTCATTGTTTTAGCTGTTAGGAAAATAATTGGAACATCTGTATTTTTCTCTCTTATTTCTTTAGCTAACGTAAAACCATCTTTATAAGGCATCATAACATCTAGAATACATAAATCGAAATCATCTTTTTTGAATTTCTCGAAACCTTCCATACCATTTTTAGCATGAGTTACCTCATAATCATTCATCATTAAATAATCCTTAAGAACGGTTCCAAAATTAGGGTCGTCTTCTACTAATAAAATTCTCTTTTTTTGATCTTCCATAATTTACGATATTAGTGGAAGCTTTATAGTAAATGTGCTTCCTTTTTCTTTTTCACTTTCTACAGATACATAACCTTGATGATCTTCTACTATACGCTTAACATATGCTAAACCTAAACCGTGACCTTTTACATTATGAATATTTCCTGTATGTTCTCTATAAAATTTTTCAAATACTTTTTTAGCAGCGGCTTTACTCATACCACTACCGTGATCTTTTACTTTTAATAAAATATTGGTACCTACATTTTCAGTATATACTTCTATTTTTGGGGGATCTGGCGAATATTTTATAGCATTATCCAGAATATTAACAATAACGTTGGTAAAGTGAGTTTCATTAGCCAAAACAGACGATTTTTCTGCTTCAAAAAATGTTTTAATATAGCCTTGTCTGTTTTCAACTAAAAGCTCTACATGTGTAATAGCGTCATCAACTAAATCATGTAAATCCACTCTATCCTTACTAATATTAAGTTCGTTTTTCTCTAACTTAGATATTCTTAATACATTTTCAACTTGAGCATGCATCCGCTTATTTTCTTCCTTTATCATAGAAAGATATCGTACAACTCTTTCTTTATCGTCTATAACTTTTGGGTTTTTAATGGCATCTAAAGCTAAATTTATAGTTGCTATAGGCGTTTTAAACTCGTGAGTCATATTATTAATAAAATCTGTTTTTATTTCAGATATTTTTCGCTGCTTTAAAAGTTGATACAATGCACTTGAATAAGCAATAATAATAATCAATGTGAAAATTATTGATAATAAAATCATTCCTATTATTGGTGATAGAATAAACTTATTATCATCTGGAAAATTCACTAAAAACTTATAATTATTTTGATTCTTTTCATTATAAAAAAAAGGCACACTAAAAGTTGATCCTTGATCGTTCTCAAACCCATCACTATGAACTTTCGTTGCCAAATCATTACTATATATAGCAAATTCAAAATCTATATTAATAGAATATTCTTTAAGTTTTTTTGATAACAATTCTTGAATTTCGTCCTGAGACACACGTTTATGAATTAATCTTCTATATGCGATATCATTATAAATATCTTCAAAAATAATTTCATCAGTACTAGAAATTTCATCCAACAATAACAACTTATCATTTGGACTTAAATCTGACTCTAAACTGCCCCCATCATTATTGAAAATTTTTGTTTCACGTTCATTATAAATTCGCTTAATATTAAGAGAATCCGAACCAATGTCAAAGAGCGATGAATTAAACTTATAGTTTTCTTCATATATACCACTACTATAAAAAATAGTTTCCTTAGAATCGAAATCTTTTTGAATAATGTATAAATTCCTAATAGCTGCTGTATCTACAGTTACTCCTTTAGATATTAAATCTTGAAGTTTATAAACATATTCCGAATATTCCTTCTTTTGAATGGTATTAGAAACATAATGTAGTGCCGTATTAACATTAAACTTAAATCTTTCTTTTTCGTTTTCTACAGAATCATTTATATAATAAGCTTGAATAGAAATTATACCTATAAGTGATAAACTCATTAGTATAATTAATAGGATGAATATTCTTTTGCTCACCATTCAAAATTAACATTTTAACATTTATAACACTCTCCTTTTAACCTTACATTAACAAAAATGTTAAAATTTCAGATTTTCCCAATTCTTTTAAGAATGTCCTCATGAATACCAACAACCTGATTTTTAGTCATTTCAAGGTCTACGTTATCAATAACATACTGCGAATATTTAATTTTTTCTGTATCTGTCCATTGATTTTTCATAATGGACTTAATCTTATCTTTGGTTGTATTATCACGCATTAAAAGACGCTTTATCCGCAATTCTTTTGGAGCTGTAACTGTAATAATATAATCGCATGCTATATGTCCTCCGTTTTCAAATAAAACAGCTACTTCCTTTATAACATAAGGGGCATCTTGTTTTAATGACCATTTTTCAAAATGCCTGGCTACTCTAGGGTGAACAATGGCATTCATTTTTTGCAAATAGGTGTTATTATTAAAGATAATATCGGCAATATAATATTTGTTTAATACATCATTAATATAAGCTTTATCTCCAAATAATTGAATAAGCTTTCTTTTAATGACTTTAGATTTATGCATCAGGTTTTTAGCTTCTACATCAGCTATATAAACTGGCACTCCTAACGCCTCAAACTGTTTAGCCACTGTTGTCTTTCCGCTACCAATACCTCCTGTAAGTCCTACAATAATCATTTTATAATTATAAATTCTATTCGCTGTTGATTCATTTTAATGTTTTTAGCTGTTTTTGGAGATTTTACTAATTCCGGAACTAAAAGAGATTGATTACCAACTGCTTTTGTATAATCACAAACAACCTTAAAATCTTTATTTGTGACCGAATTAAAATGACTCAAACTTATATAATATGAAACGTTTACTTCTTTTGGAAAGTATTTTAGCTTTACACCTTTAGGGGCATTAATAATGCTTACTGGTATCTTTAATGTCCCTTCTGTAAACTTCTCTACATCTCCCTTTATAGTAATACTATTAGCAGAAAATTTTAAATCAGAGGTGTTTTCTGGGAGTTTCAGATTCGTAATTTCTGATAAATTTGATTTTACATCATTAAAAATAACGTCTTCGGTTTCTAAATGGTGAATTTTAGACACTAATACGTTGGGGCCAATAATTTCTATAGAATCGGGATCTGAAACTAACTTATCTGCTACATCATAACCTGGGTGGAAATTAACAGTTGCATTTATCTTTATTGGTACTTTTTTAACCAAGTTGACATCATATCTAAAAGCTAATCTTTTCGGAGAAATATTAAGCAATTCTACTTGCTCATCAAACTGAGTATTATCTAAATAGGCTTTAGATTTATTCCACAAAAAGACGCCATCTTCTTTATCAACATCATTAATAAAATCTATCTTAATCTTTGGTTTGGAAACATAATACCGAAGCCACTTAAAACCGTGTGTTTTTAAAGTAATATTTAATACAACTGAGTCATTTAAAATTACATTCTCTTCAGGGACATTTACCTTTTCAATATCAAAAACAATAGTATTTGTATATTCTTTTGATAGTTTAGTAAATATTAAAATAATAAAGGCAAACAATAAAAATAAAATGAACACATTTATTCTTTTATTTTTTATTGAAGCGAGTATGTCTGACTTTAACTTTTTTATCATTTCTGTTTAAAAAATAACTTAGGGAAATAAATCTCTGGTTTTTTATTAAGTACTGAAACTACAACTGTTGACTTTAAAAACCCATAACCATAACCAAAAAACTGAATAATTATAGCCACTAAAGAAAGTATAGAAACGCTTATACTTCTTGTCTTTATTAAAGCTAATACTACTGCTACTACAAAATACAACATATAACCAATTAAGGTCCATTTAAAATTAAAAAAAATGAGTAGTAATGACATTAGAAACCCTATACAAAAGATTGTAGGAAACCAATAAGTAATTTTTTTTGTAGATGGATGCCATTTGTTTAAAATAGGACGTACCAAACCAAATTTATGCACTTGAGTATAAAACTTGCTCCATGAAATGCGACGTTTATGATATACAAAAGCTTCTGGAATTAGTTTGGTTTTAAACCCTAAATCCCAAAGTCTAATAGACAAATCAGGGTCTTCTCCAGGATGTATTCTCCCAAAGCCTTTTGATGCAATGAAAGCTTCTTTTGAAAGTCCCATATTGAAACTTCTTGGCTGAAACGTATCCACACTTTTTTTATTTCCTCTTATACCTCCGGTAGTAATAAACGATGTCATTGAAAAGTTAATAGCTTTTTGAAGGTCCGTAAATGAGCTATGTGCTGCATCTGGTCCACCAAAACAATCTACATAGTTGTTTTCTAAACTTTTCACAACTTCTACTAAATAGTTTTTTGGTAAAATACAATCGGAATCTAAAATAATAAAATAGTTCCCTTTTGCTTTTTGCATACCAAAATTCCTGGAATCTCCTGGTCCGGAATTTTCTTTAAAAAAATAAGATATCTCTAACTTCTCCTTATAAGCATTAACGACCTCTTTAGAAACTATTGCAGAACCGTCTTCAACTATAACTATCTCAAAAGGTATGTGTCCTTGTAAACCTTCAAAACTCTGTAAAAGCTCCTCTATTTCGTCTGGACGATTGTAAACAGGAATGATAAAAGAAAACTTTAATTGCATAAAACAAATGTAACAAAAAAGCCACCGTTTAAAGGGTGGCTCGTTTTCAATATTTAAAATATTTTAGTCTTCGTTCATAAAAGTATCCATAACAGCATCACTAACTCCCATGTTACTAAAACCTCCATCATGGAATAGGTTTTGAAGCGTAACCCGTTTGGTTAAATCACTGAATAAAGAAACCGTATAATTAGCACAATCTAATGCTGTTGCGTTACCTAATGGTGACATTTTATCGGCATAAGCTATAAATCCATCAAAACCTTTAACACCACTTCCTGCAGTTGTTGGCGTAGGGGATTGAGAAATGGTATTTACACGTACATTTTTATCACGTCCAAAGAAATACCCAAAACTACGAGCAATACTTTCCAAATACGCTTTATTATCAGCCATATCATTATAATCCGGAAAAACACGTTGTGCTGCCATATAGGTTAAAGCTACAATACTACCCCATTCATTCATAGCATCTGCTTTGTATAATGTTTGCATAACTTTATGGAAAGACATCGCAGAAACATCAGTTCCTTTTTGTGTCCATGCATAATTCTGATCGGTATAATGTTTTCCTTTTCTAACATTAATAGACATCCCTATTGAATGTAATACAAAGTCTATTTTACCACCAAGAATCTCCATTGATTTTTCAACCAGTTTTTGTAAATCTTCTTCAGAAGTTGCGTCAGCAGGAATAATTTGAGAACCCGTTTTTTCGGCTAACTCATTTATTTGCCCCATACGCATAGCAACCGGCGCATTTGTTAATACAAATGCTCCTCCTTCTTCATGCACACGTTCTGCTGTTTTCCAAGCAATTGAATTAGCATCTAATGCTCCAAAAATGATTCCCTTTTTTCCTTTTAATAAATTGTACATACGTTTTAGTTTACGCCCCTTTGTCCTCCGGACATTTCCCCAAGGGGAAAATTGGGTAATTGTTGTCTTAATTAATTTTAAAAGCCCAAAAGTACTAAACTTTAAACTTTAATTTTTTTAAACTCTAAAGTTTTTTCAATTCAGCAATTCTTTAGCATGAGCAATAGCTGATGAAGACATTTCCAAGCCACCTAACATTTGAGCAATTTCTACAATCCGCTCATCATGATTTAGCTTTATAAGATTGGTTTGCGTGGCATTATTTACATCTTCCTTATAAACTTTAAAATGCGAATGCCCTTTCGCTGCAATTTGTGGTAAATGTGTGATAGAAAACACTTGCATGGTTTTACTCATCTGCAACATAATATCTCCCATTTTATTTGATATTTCTCCCGAAACACCAGTATCAATTTCATCAAACATAATGGTAGGGAGCTTTATATATTTTGATAAAACGGATTTTATTGCCAACATAATTCTTGACAATTCCCCGCCTGAAGCTGCTTTTTTAAGTTCGTTAAAATGACCTCCTTTATTTGCCGAAAATAAAAACAATAATTCATCTTTCCCATTTGCGAAAAAAGTATCACTATAGTTCATTTCTATTTTAAACTGCGCGTTTGGCATACCTAAACCTACTAAGATATTTTCTAATTGTTCTTTTAAATTTGGAATAACTTCAGTTCTCTTTTTATTGATTGCTTTAGAAATTGTGTTTAATTCTGAGATTTTAGAATCTATTTCCAATTGTTTTTTCTGAATAGTATCCTCTAAGTTTTCTGTTACCAACACTTTCTCTTCAAGCTCATTTTTTATTTTAATCAATTCTGAAATATTAATGGCCACATGTTTTTGCATCAAATTATGAAGTATTTTTAATTTCGAATCAACCGTTTGTAACCTATCTGGATCTATTTCTAAATTATCTTGCAGCGTATTAACTTCATTAAAGATATCATCCATTTCTATTAAACTGCTATTAATTCTATTAAATAAATCTTCATATTTGGATGAATATCCAGACAGTTTTTGAAATGCATTTTTTAATGCGGTTAATGTAGATAAAGCTCCAACTTCTTCATCACTTAACAAGTGGTGAGCTTCCTCTAATTTTTCTTTTATCCCTTCAATATTATTGAGGGTTTCGTATTCTTCTTCCAGGGTTTCTAATTCGCCATCAACTAAATTAGCTTCTACTAATTCATTTAATAAAAACGAATTATAATCATGTTCTTTAATTGCTTCGGCTTGAAAGGTTAAAAGTTCTTTCAGTTCTTTTTGAAGAATTTTGTAGGCTTTTAATGTTTCCTTATAATTTTGTAAAACATCTTCATGTTTTGCTAATGCATCAATTACTTGAAACTGAAATTCATTACTAGTTAGCTCCAATGTTTGATGCTGTGAATGAATATCTATTAAACGCGCTCCCAACACTTGTAAACTACTTAAGTTAACAGGTGAATCATTTACAAATGCCCTTGATTTCCCAGAAGGCAAAATTTCTCTACGAATAATAGTTTGCGGCTCATAATCTAGATCTTCGGCTTTAAAAATTGATTTTAATTTATAATCAGAAATATTAAAAACAGCTTCTATGATACATTTTTGCGCAGTATCCTTTAAGCTATTTAAATCGGCACGTTTCCCTAAAATCAATGATAACCCTCCAAGAAGAATGGACTTTCCTGCACCGGTTTCTCCTGTAATTATAGATAAACCATCGTTAAAATCAACATGAAGCGTATCTATTAAAGCGTAATTTTTTATTGAAAGTGATGTTAACAAAGTTATTTTTTGTTCTTAAATTTTCGGAAATAAATATAATGAAAGCTTTTTTAAAATGTGGAATAACTTAAAACTTAATCTTTTGCCACTTACTACTATGCATTGGTGCTACTTTTTGAAGTGTTTCCATGACACTGGTAATGTTTACATTAGGTCCATTAGTAAAGATTTGTTCAATCTCATCAGCTTTGGCATCAAAAAAAGTTCGCAAAATAAAAGAATTTGGTCTACGACTATTCATAGCTTTGAATAACTGTAATGAAGCTGCTATCTTTTCCTTACCTTCTTTTGCATTCTCTCCCATAATATCCAAACCGTTTCTATGATAAGTGTATAGAACTTCTCTATACTCTTTAAAAGTTGGGGATAGCACATTATCTATAAGAGCGAATCTACTTTGTAAGCCATCTTCTAATTTCCATCCTCTAAAATTACCCTGTTGTGAATAATTTGTAATCACTCGTGCTTGTGTATAATAAGGATCCCCTCCTTTTCTAGAAAAAGAGTCCGCATCTAACGCTAAAATCATATAGACGTGATATGCTAATACTGAGATTAAATTGGATTCGAATTGATTGGGATTGAAAATTAGATTTTGAAATTCTAGATACCTAAAATTAAAATCTTTATCATTGAAATTATAGATAGGTGTTGTAAAAGATGAACCAAAAACCGGACGGGATGATTGTACTTGAATTGATGCTTGAAACGATTCGCCACTATAGTTATTAACATTTATAACCATGCTACAATCTATACGTTCTTGTGCTTTAAATGTTTTTTTAGTCCATTTTGTATTATTAATGAACTCTTTTAGTTGTTTTTCTAGAGTTTTAAAAATTGGAAAATTTTCGTTACCTGTTTGTTGTGCATTTACAACAACATTACAATTTAGTTCTTGCGAAAATCCTTTAATTCCGAGACAAAATATTAAAACAACTAAAAAACTACGCATGTATTTGTTCTATAATTTTATTTAATAAATCTTTAGCTACTTCTGCTTTAGATTTTAATTTAAACTCTGTAATAACTTCTTTATTGTCAATAAAAGTAACTTTATTTGTATCCCTTTTAAAACCTGCTCCTTTATCGTTTAACGAATTTAAAACAATTAAATTTAAATTCTTTCTTTTTAATTTTCCTTTTGCATTCTCAAGTTCATTATTAGTTTCCAATGCAAACCCAACTAAATATTGGTTTTTCTTAATCTCTCCTAAAGAAGCTAAAATATCTTTTGTTTTTTCTAACTCTAAAGTTAACGTAGGTGCCTTCTTTTTTATTTTTTGAGAAGCAACTTCTTTTGGTTTAAAATCTGCTACTGCAGCCGAAAGTATAGCTATATCTACATCTTGAAAATACGTATGTACAGATTCATACATCTCTTGTGCACTAACAACCGGAATTGTTTGTATTAAACCATGTGAAACTTTTTGATGTGTGGGACCTGTAACTAAAACAACCTCGGCTCCTAAATTTGCTGATGCTTTGGCTATTTCAAACCCCATCTTTCCACTAGAATGGTTTCCTATAAAACGAACCGGATCAATAGCTTCATAAGTTGGTCCTGCCGTTATAAGTATTTTTTTTCCTTTTAATGGGAGTTTATCTAAAATATCATTTTCAATAAAAGTAATGATATCTTCCGGCTCTGCCATTCTACCCTCTCCAACTAAACCACTTGCTAATTCTCCACTTGTAGCTGGAATCATAATATTCCCGTAATCTTTTAAAGTATTAAAAGAAGCTATTGTACTTGGGTGCTTATACATGTCCAGGTCCATTGCCGGGGCAAAATACACCGCACATTTTGCCGACAAGTATGTTGCTAGCAAAAAATTATCACTTGTACCATTTGCCATTTTAGAAAGCGTATTAGCAGTGGCTGGGGCTATTACGAAAATATCGGCCCATAAACCTAAATCTACATGATTATTCCAAATAGCGTTATCATCTTCTTCATTTGTAAAAGACGAATATACAGGATGTTTTGAAAGTGTTGATAAGGTTAAAGGTGTTATAAAATCTTTAGAAGCTGGTGTCATAACTACTTTTACGTTAGCACCTGCTTTAATAAATAACCTTACTAGTGAAGCAGTTTTATAAGCGGCAATACCAGCACTAATGCCTAAAAGTATATTTTTGCCGCTTAATATTGACATTTTAAAAATTATTCCTGAGAATCTTCCTCAGTATTTCTAAAATAAACTTTATCTGTTAACCATTCTTGAACAGCTAATGCATGAGGTTTTGGCAATTTTTCGTAAAATTTAGAAACCTCAATTTGCTCTTTATTTTCAAAGATTTCTTCAAGACTATCGTTATAAGTTGCAAATTCTTCCAACTTATCAATAAGTTCTTTTTTAATCTCTGTGTTAATTTGCTCTGCACGCCTTGCTATTATGGAAATTGACTCGTAGATATTCTCTGTTGGTTCGTCAATCTGATTTCTATCGTACGTTACTGTATTAACTGGAGCATTGGTTTTTTTTAAATCCATTGTCATTGTTATTTAACTTTTAGTGCTATAATTTTTTAATTCTTCATCTAAAGCCGTTGCCATAACATTAGCTTCTTCTATATGCTTAGAATCAACATATAGTTTTTTAAATGAAATATAATATTCTTTTGCTTTATTAAGACGATTCTTTTTTAAAGGGACTATTATTCCCTCAATGGTCTTTTTATACTCTCTACTGTTAATCGCCAATTTGAAAGCAGAATCTAGTCTATAAAACAAAGCTTCCTCACGAAACGTAGACCCAGGAAAATCAAAAATAAAATTATCAAAGGATCTTATTGATGCTGGATAATCGGATATGCGATTATATTGTTTTGCTATACTATATGCTTTCTTTTCAAGTTTATAATCTAATTCTTTAACTAATTTATTTGCTTCTGGAAGGAATTCAGACTCAGGGAACAAATTTATAAATTCTTGAAGTTTCTCAATGGCTTCTTTTGTTTCCTTTTGATCTTTACTATAAGCAGGAGACAACATATAATAACTTTTTGCTCCTAAAAAAGAGGCTTCTTCTAACTTCTCACTTTTTGGATAACTAGATGCAAAACGCTCAAACTGATATCCTGCAACATAATAATCTTTCATTTTATAGAATGAATTAGAATACAAATACATTAGTTTTTCAGCTTGTGGTTTCCCTCTATATTT
This sequence comes from Flavivirga rizhaonensis, assembly GCF_004791695.1. GTDB lineage: Bacteria > Bacteroidota > Bacteroidia > Flavobacteriales > Flavobacteriaceae > Flavivirga > Flavivirga rizhaonensis. Next base: position 58,796 of record NZ_SRSO01000021.1, read on the forward strand.
AGGTACAATTTGGGCAAAAAGCCTGTTAGCTTTTGAAAATTTATCCTCGTTATAAAGCGCTTCGCCAATTTTAAACTTATCAGCAATACTCTCAGATTTTAATGCCTTTTGGTATTCACTACAACTGTTAAAAACAGCAAATATTATTAATATGTAAAAAAGCTTTTTCATTTGTTATCTTCTCTGTTTTAAAAGATCAATCTTAATTTTCATCATTAACATCTCAATAATATCGAAATATCAATCATGACTATTTGATAGATTTTTAACAGAACGCAAAATTAAGTTATTAATATGGATTTAAAAAATATTATTTCAAAGCTAAAATAACTGCTAAAAGTCAGCAATCATAAGGTTTAAGTATTATTTAACAGTCCTAAAACTTATTTATAAAAGTTCTTATCTTTTCTTTTAATTGATTAGATGCTGGAACCACTGGTAATCTTACGGTATCCTGACACAGGTTTAAGGCTTCAAAAACAGCTTTAATCCCTGCTGGATTATTCTCCTCAAAAATATACCCGATAACATCCATTAGTTTATAATGAAGTTTATACGCTTCTTTTCCTTCATCTTTTAAGCCTAGACGTATCATCTCTGAAAATTCTTTAGGAAATGCCTGCCCTATTACTGAAATTACACCTGCTCCACCTGCCAAAACAATTCCCAAAGCTAAATCATCATCTCCCGAAATAATTAAGAAATCTTCTGGTTTATTCTTTAATAACTCTAAATATTGAGAAACATTGTTTCCTGCCTCTTTAACACCTATAATGTTTTTAAAATCATTAGCTAAACGTATGGTCGTTTCTGTTTCCATGTTCTTTGATGTCCTACCTGGAACATTATACAGAATAACATCTATTGGTGAAGCCTCAGAGATAGCTTTAAAGTGCTGATAAACACCTTCTTGAGTTGGTTTACTATAGTATGGCGATACAGATAAAATAGCATCTATATTACTTAAATCTGTTGTTTTTATTTCTTCAATAATCGCTGCTGTATTACTTCCTCCGATTCCTAAAACCAAGGGTAAACGACCATTATTAGTCTCAGAAATAGTCTTAATTACCTCTTTTTTTTCTTGCTTACTAAGTGTTACACTTTCTCCTGTTGTACCACAAATCACAAGATAATCGGTGCCATTATCGATATTGAAATTAACAATATTTGCTAAGGCACTATGGTCTACACTCAAATCTGAGTTAAAAGGTGTAACCAAGGCAACTCCAGTTCCTAAAAACTTACTATTCATTCTTAAATTTTATTTAATATGGTTAGGTATTTAATAGTCTCTTCTTTAAATACGTTAAATTCTTTCAGCTTTGTTTTAATAATTAAATCATTTAAACGCTCATCACTTTGTGCAATGCCTATTTTAAATTGTGCTTTAGATTTTGCTGTCATCATCTTTAGTTCTAAAACATCTTTTGTATAGTAACTAACTAAAGCATCATATTTAGTATCTAAAAATGTTTGCAATTCTACATTATTAATGGCGCCCTTCCAGCCAAAATCTTTAGGATTAAAACAAACATCCCATGACGTCAAAGTATCTTTATCATTTTCAGAAAAAGCTATGATCTTTAATTTATTATCACGAATTTTTAAAAAATCGGCAAATACTCTAAATAGTTTAAAGTCATCAATTTCATCAATGTTTAAAATAACACCCAAGCTCTCAATTTTCTTATCAGTAACAGTTACGTGTCGTTCTGATAACAATTTGTTTAAGTGCTTTACATTAGATTTTTCTTTAAAACCCTTTAAAATCATTTATCTTTATGCTTTTGCACAAAGGTAGCAAAAGTACACTCAAAATATTCTTTTATATATGAGGTTAACACATTTAATTTTTTTGTTATATTTTTTTAACCTTTTTAATTGTAAGCAGGTAAAATTTGAATTAGCGAAAATTGAAGGAGAACAAATTCAAATTACAGATACACTAATTGCTAGTTCTGAAATTGAAGCCTTTATAAAACCTTATAGGAATCATATTCAAAAGGATTTAGATAGTGTTTTAGCTTATTCTGCTAACACCTACTCTAAAAACGATGGGGCACTTAATACGGCTCTTGGAAATTTTATGGCTGATGCTATTTATAGCGAAGCTAATCCTATTTTTAAAAAAAGAACCGGTAAAAACATTGATATGGTATTGCTCAATCATGGAGGAATTCGGTCTATTTTATCAAAAGGAAACGTAACCAAAAGAACCGCTTATCAATTAATGCCTTTTGAAAATAGCATAGTCGTAGTTGCTTTAAAAAAGAATCAAATAGACAGCCTGATTAATTACTTGATTAGAAAAAAGAGACCCCATCCCATATCTAAACTCAAATTAACAATAAACGGAAATGATAAAATAATTGACGTTAAAATAAAAGATAAAAACATTAAATCTGATAAAATATATTATGTAGTAACTAATGATTATTTATACAACGGTGGAGACAATATGACATTTTTTAAAACGAACGACAGCCTGTACGTCTTAAATTACAAAATTAGAAATGCTTTAATTGATAATTTTAAAAAGATAGATACCATTAAGCCAGTAATAGACAACAGATTCATTCAAATAAAATAAAAAGTATATGAAGCGTAGAGATTTTATACAACAAGCCTCTGCTGGAACTGCATTAGTAACCCTTGGCGGTTTAGGCTTACAGTCTTTTACAACCGCATCAAAATCTAAAAAAATAACGATTCTACATACTAACGATGTACACAGTCATATTGATCCTTTTGGACCTGAAGATGGTAGAAATGCCAATAAAGGAGGGGTTGCCAGAAGAGCTAGTTTAATTGAATCTATTAGACAAAAAAATCCGAATACATTATTATTGGATGCGGGCGATATTTTTCAAGGCACACCTTATTTTAATTATTATGGTGGTGAATTAGAATTTAAATTAATGAGTAAACTAAAATACGATGCTGCTACTATAGGCAATCATGATTTCGATAATGGTATTGATGGTTTATATGCACAGCTAGAGCATGCAAAATTTCAATTTGTTTCAGCCAATTATGACTTTTCTAATACTATAATGGACACGCATACAAAACCATATAAAGTATTCCAAAAGGATAACATAAAAATAGGCGTTTTTGGACTTGGAATAGAACTAAACGGACTGGTTGATCCATCCATGTTCAAAGAAACAAAATACTTAGACCCTGTTGAGACTGCTCAAGACATGTCTAGAATTTTAAAAACAGAAGAACACTGCGATTTAGTAATCTGTTTATCCCATTTAGGATATAACTACAAAAAAGACCCAAATAAAATAAGTGATTTAAAATTAGCTGCCGCCACTAAAGACATCCATTTAATTATTGGCGGACATACTCATACCTTTTTATCAAAACCAACTATTGTTAAAAATATTGAAGAAAAAAATATGCTTGTAAACCAAGTTGGATGTTACGGTATTAATCTTGGTAAAATTGATTTTCATTTTGATTCGAGCAAGAATATTTCAGCAAACGGAACTTCAATAATAGTTTAAGCTAAAATATTGTCTGAAGAATATCTTTCCCTTAACTTATAAATAGTCGCTTTATACCTATTATCAACAATCATATATTTAAAAATAAAATAGAGTCCTACTGCATAAAGCGCTCTATAAAGCAATTCAAAACTCCAATGGTACAAGTAATAAAGGTTAACATAATTTAAAATAGTAGAAAACCCTATAAAAATTGCAGCCACTAAAAATAAAATAGATTGTTTTGTTTGTGTATTTAAATACACTCCAAAAGAGATAAAGGCTAGTATAATTAAAGCCAAACTTTTTAAACCAAATAAAAGTACTTCTGTTTGATCTGGAATAATAACTTTTAGTACACTATATAAGGTGTATAAGAAGAATACATTTATTACAAAAACACCTAATAGGTAAAGCCCTATCAATTTGTCTATTTTCAACAGCTTAAACTTTGGCATAACTATGGCAATTAAATACAAATAGCTTAAAAAGTAAAGAATACTGGAAACTTTAATATAAATTTCATTTGAAAAAAAAGTTAATGAAAGATCTCCCAAGAATGCAAACAATAAAAAAGAAATAAAAATAACTCCTAGAATTTTATACTTTAAAAGATAAAATATTAAAAATGCTGGTATAAATAGAGCCATTGTTGATTTTAACAATAATGAATCTTGAGTAAAAGCTACAAAAAAATTTATTGCAATTAATCCTAATAAAGCACAAAAAAACGTTTTATCGAAAGTAAGGTTAAGGCTATTTTTCATGGTTTCTGAGGTTAGTAGGTTATTCCAAATATAAAAATATAATTCTTTTTTAACGATAAAATCATGCTTTTTATCGGTATTAATTAAAAAATATACCGTTTATCTATTAAAATTGAATTCAGAAATGATAAGTATCTGTAAATAAAACGTCTAAATTTTAAGATTATAAATTTTACTCAAAATGAAAAAACATTTACCTCTAGTCTTAAGAATAATTGTTGCCGTTATTTTAATACAAACATTGCGTTTTAAATTTACTGCACATCCAGATAGTGTCTATATTTTTAATCGTGTAGGCCTAGAACCTTATGGTAGAATTGGCATTGGAATTTTAGAACTTATTGCAGGTATACTTTTACTTATCCCCAAGACCATATGGGCAGGTGCTGTACTTACTTTAGGTGTGATAAGTGGCGCTATATTAATACATTTAACACAGCTTGGAATTGAAGTGAATAATGATGGAGGTGTTTTATTTATTACTGCTATTGTTACGTTTATACTTTCGGCAGTAATTCTTTATATATATAAAAAAGATATTCCGTTTATAAAAAAGGCTGGATAGTATTTATTCCATTGCCATATACCTCTCTTCTTCATTCAAAACATTTAATAGTTTTGCTTGTTGATAGAAAAAGTAAAAAGCAACTAGCGTAAGCGTAGTAGAGATAAAGTTAAGCAAGCTCCTTTGTGCTATATAAAAATACGCCACTTGCATGACTTCTGAAAAGACAATACACAATGCTCCTATAAATAAATACAAAGACTTCTTATTATCTCTGTAAAAATAATTCAATAATGCTACAGATAACAATAGAAGCATAACAATGTTGTATACCATCTCTAGATAATATTCATTTTCCATATTAAAATTAGGCTCCAATATTACTTGTAAAACATATACTAAATATACATTCAAAATTGCTAAAACAATTAAATGAATTTTAAAATTTTTAAGCACATAAAATAGACTTAGCGATTTACTAATTTTTACAACCAAAAATACATATGCAAGTATGAATAATGAATTCCCTACAAAATAATCTATGTCATTCAAATTACCTGCTTTATCATCCGGCATAAAAGATATTACTATTCCCATTAAATCTGATATGGAATAACATAAAATAAATAATAAAAAGAATATATTTTTTGTTCTTACAAAAATCACATACATTAGTGCTATCAATGGAGTTATTAAACAATCTAGGCTAAAAGAAAGAGCATCATTTCCATTAAATTCATTGATGGTAAATAATACATACATTAACAAAACACATCCTACCAAGACTTTCGACTTGTACATAATAGCGATTTTTGGTTCATCGACAAATATAGAGAAATTTTACAATTAAATAGTAAAAATATGCTTTTTATCGATTAAAAAATGTGTTTTGTCGATTTTTTAGATGAATTACTGTATTTTTTGTAAGAATTCATTTTCACTTATTAATTGTACCCCAAGTTTGTCAGCTTTTTCCTTTTTACTAGGCCCCATATTGCTCCCTGCAACGATATAACTTGTTTTAGAAGAAATGGAACTACTTAACTTACCTCCGTTATCTTCTATGAGTTTTTTAAGATCATTTCGTGAGACATTCTCAAAAACACCAGAAATAACAATTACATCCCCTGCCAATATATTTGTTTGTCCAATTAATTGCTCTTCAGACAATTCTAATTGAACCCCAAATTGCTTTAACCTATCAATTATATGCAAGTTTACTTCCGATTTAAAAAATACACTTACACTTCTTGCAATCTTAACGCCTATTTCATCAACATTAACCAAATCTTCTTCTGTAGCATTAGCTATTGCTTCAATACTTTTATAATGTTTAGCTAATTTTTTAGCAACAGTTTCTCCTACGTATCGAATTCCTAAAGCAAACAGAACACGTTCAAAAGGAATATTTTTAGAAAGTGCTATCCCTTGAATCAAATTATCTGCACTTTTTTCTGCCATACGTTCTAAAGGAATAACTTCTTCTTTGGTTAATTCATACAAATCTGAATAATCAGAAATCAAACCTTCATTTACCAAAAGAGCAACTGTTTCTCCTCCCAGCCCTTCAATGTCCATAGCTTTCCTCGATATAAAGTGCTGAATTCTTCCAATGATCTGTGGTTTACAGCCATTATAATTAGGACAATAGTGCTGAGCCTCGCCTTCCTGTCTCACAAGTTCAGTTTCACATTCCGGACAATGTGTAATGTATACTGTTGGTTGAGAAACATGAATTCTCTTAGTAAAATCTACCCCAAGGATTTTTGGGATAATCTCTCCTCCTTTTTCAACATAAACCTCATCCCCTACTCGTATATCTAATTTTTCAATTTGATCCGCATTATGCAGCGATGCACGTTTTACAGTAGTTCCTGCTAATTCTACAGGCTCTAAATTAGCAACTGGCGTAATTGCTCCTGTACGCCCTACTTGATAGGTAATACTATTTAATTTTGTTGAAACTTGCTCTGCTTTGAATTTATAGGCCATAGCCCATCTTGGAGCTTTTGCTGTATAACCCAATTCTTCTTGCTGCTGCAAACCGTTTACTTTTATAACTACACCGTCTGTCTCATAGGGTAAATGATGGCGATTTACATTCCAATAATCGACAAACTCCAGAACTTCGTCAATAGAATTAACAAGTTTTGCTGCATTTGGTACTTTAAAACCCCAAGCTCTTGCCTTTTCTAAACTTTCAAATTGTGTTTTAATATTCAAATTGGAACCCGTTATATTATAAAGGAAACATTCCAAAGGACGTTTAGCAACCTCTGCACTATCCTGAAGTTTTAAACTACCGGAAGCCGTATTTCTAGGATTTCTATAAGGCTCTTCTCCTATTTCAATACGCTCCTCGTTCATTTTATTGAAACCATCAAAGGGCAATACAATTTCACCTCTTATGTCAAATTTTACAGGATAGTCAGCTCCTTTAAGCTGCAATGGTATTGATTTAATGGTTTTTATATTAGCAGTTACATTATCACCTTGAACGCCGTCTCCTCTTGTTACCGCTTTAATAAGGTTACCATTTTCATAAGTTAAACTAATAGATGCTCCGTCGTATTTTAATTCACATATATATTGAATCTCACCATCCACTAATTTTTTAATACGGGTTTCCCAATCTTGCAAATCTTCTTTAGAATAAGAATTATCTAAAGAATACATACGATGCTCATGTACAACAGTTTCAAAATTCTTAGTTATCTCTCCACCAACCCTTAAGGTAGGAGAATTAGCATCAAAAAACTCAGGGTGTTTAGCCTCTAATTCCTGAAGTTCTTTAAGCTTTTTATCGAATTCATAATCAGAAATCGTTGCGCTATCAAGCACATAGTAATTGTAGTTATGTTCTCTAAGTTCCGTTCTTAAAGTTTCAATTAATTCCTTAGTTCCCATTAAAAAGTAATAGATTATTTTTTAAAGCTCCTAATATACTAAAATGAGTTCCAAGAAATTATTACTAAAGTTACTTTTTATCAGTTTTTTATTCAACACTCTGGATACAAGTAACCCGAATATTACCAATAAAAAATAGCCTTTCTTTAGTTTTTAAAATTTTTACTAATAATGCAGCCAATGTTTTAGGTTTTGTTTAATTATTTTCATGTGGCACCTTTCTAAACACATCGTTTTACTTTAAATTTAAATGATTACAAAAACAGCTCTTGTTTCTACTTTTAACGAATTGTTTTCAATATTTTATTAGCCCACAAATACAGCTTTAATCATTCTATCTTTTTTAAAGATATCTTGTTTTAGCTTTATATTATTAAAGTTGTTGTTTTTAAGTAATCGTATCATATCATTACCTAAATACTCGTTAATTTCAAAAAACAATAACCCTTCATTTTTTAAATTACTCAAAGCAAATTGAGTGATGGCTTCGTAAAATTGTAAAGGATTTTCATCTTTTACGAATAATGCTAAATGCGGTTCATTATTTACGACATTAGGTTTCATAAATGCCTTTTCTCGCTCTCGAACATATGGTGGGTTAGACACAATAACATCAAATTTTAAATTTTTAAATTCAGCATTAAAAGTCTCAGTGTCTAAAATATTTGCTTCTATAAATTCAACTGTAACATGATTCAATTCAGCATTTTGTTTTGCTATTTTAAGCGCCTCATTACTAACATCTAAAGCATAAACCTTCACATTTGGTAAACTTTTAGCCAAAGAAACAGCAATACAGCCACTGCCAGTTCCAATATCTAATATTGTATAGTTAGTTACCGTTTCTTGTGTGTTTTCTGCTTGTTTTAAAACCCAATCTACAAGTTCTTCTGTTTCCGGTCTTGGAATTAATACACTATTGTTAACCTTAAAAGGAAGCCCATAAAACTCTGTATCTCCTACTATATATTGTATAGGCTCTTCTTTTTTTAACAACTGTAAAGCGTTTAGAATAATCTCATTATTATCAACTTTATAATCAGGCTCTAAAGCTAATTGCATTCTGGTAACTGAATAATAGGTTTCTATTAATATAAAAAAGAAACTATCTATCTCTTCTTTACCATAAATAGCACCTAATTCTTTATGAAATATGTCCTGAATTTTTTTTAAGCTCATAAGTCCTTTATCATCCAAACACCACAAGAATAGTGTCCCGTATTACCTAAACCGCTTTTCAAATGTTTAAAACCATAGCTTTCATAAATATGAATAGCCGCTTTAAGTTGTGGTGCGGATTCTATGTAACATTGTTTATATCCTAATTCCTTGGCTGATTGCAAACATTTTTCAAACATTAATTTACCATAACCTTTACCTCTTACTTTTGGAGAAAAATACATCTTTTGAATTTCGCAAACATCAGCTTCAAAATCTTTTAGAGGCTTAATTCCTCCTCCTCCTAAAACCTCGCCATTATTATCAATCACATAATATACATCATTACTATTTTGATAAGACTCAAACATTCTCGGAGTTTCTTCATCTGTATATGCCGTACCTTCTAATGGAATTTTAAACTCGTGAAAACAACCTCTTATAACTTGTTCTATTTGTTGATTGTCTTCAAGCTTAATTTCTCGAATAACTATAGTATCTTTACTCACTTTTAAAAGTATAATTTTATCTAAGTGAAGATACTTAAATCTAAAAAAATAGGATGAGGAATATCATTATTTTATCAACAATATTATTTGCTTTTATAAGTTGTTCGGTTAACAAAAAACCAGAGTTTTTATATGTTGAAAACATTAAAGTCCAAGAATCGACTTCAAAGCATATAACTCTTACAGCAGATGCTTTTTTTATAAACCCAAATGATATTGGTGGTGAATTAAAAACTGACGAAATAGCGGTTTTTATTAATGATAATGAAATGGCTACAGTATCAACTAAAAGCTTTAAAGTACCTGCCAAAAAAGAATTTTCAATTCCCTTGAAAGCAAACATTCCTACCGATAGCATTTTTAGCAACAAAAATCTTGGAGGATTTCTTGGCAGCTTATTCAATCAAAAAATTAAAGTACAATATAAAGGCGATATTATATACAAAGCCTTAGGAGTTTCGTTTACTTACAATATAGACAAAACTGAAAACGTGAAGATTAAACTATAAATGATTGACTAATAACGAAACATATATAAAACGCTGTATAGAAATTGCTAAAAACGGCTTAGGCTATACCAGACCAAACCCTATGGTTGGCTCTGTTATTGTTTATAATAATCAAATTATAGGAGAAGGTTATACAAGCCCCTATGGCGGTAATCATGCCGAAGTTAACGCTATAAATTCTGTTGCAGACAAAGCTTTATTAAAAAATGCTACTATATACGTAACGCTAGAACCCTGTTCCCATTATGGAAGAACACCTCCTTGTAGCGATCTTATTATCAAACATAAAATTCCAAATGTGGTTATTGGATGTATAGATGACAACACAAAAGTTGCTGGTAAAGGAATTAAGAAACTCATAGAAGCTCATTGTAATGTTACTGTTGGAGTTTTAGAAATAGTATGCAAAGAACACCATAAACGTTTTTTTACATATCATAATAAAAAGCGTCCATATATCATTTTAAAATGGGCAGAAACCAAGGATGGTTTTATAGCACCCAAAAACAGAGAAGAACAGAAACCTGTTTGGATCACTAATAAGTATTCAAGACAATTAGTTCATAAATGGCGAGCCGAAGAACAAGCTATCTTAGTTGGCACTAATACTGTTTTGCAAGACAATCCAAGTTTAACTACCAGGGACTGGAAAGGTAACCATCCAATTAGGATTGTTTTAGATAAAGACTTAAAACTCTCCAAAGAATTTTCAGTTTTCAACAATGACGCTAAAACGATTACAATAAACAATTTCGATTTTAGTAAAAATATAGCTCAACAAATTTGTGACGTTTTACATCAAAATGATATCACTTCTGTAATTATTGAAGGTGGACAAAAAACACTACAAACCTTCATAGATGAAAGTATATGGGACGAAACTAGAGTTTTCATAGGAAACACAGAATTCAAAAAAGGGGTAAAAGCACCAACATTTTCAGGCAAGTTAATTTCGGAAGAAAAAATTATGTCTGACATTCTTAAAGTTTACAGAAATGATTAAAACTATTATTTTCGATTTCGGAAATGTATTTATCAACTTAAATCTAGAAGGCCACACGCAACATGCTCTCAAAGCTTATGAAATTGAAACTTTTTCAGAAGAAATGATTGCTTTTAACAGCTTTTACGAACAAGGTCTTATTTCAACTGCTGAGTTTCTTGAATTTTACACGGAAAATTTTCCAAAACTTTCAACCAAAGAGTTCATTGATATTTGGAATTTTATGTTGAAAGATTTCCCTATACACCGTTTAGATTTTTTAAAACAACTTAAATCAGATTCAAAATACAATCTTATTTTATTAAGCAATACTAACGAGCTTCACATAAATTGGATTAAAAAACACATTTCTTTTTATGAAACATTTAAAAGCTATTTTGATGTTTTTTATTTATCACACGAAATTGGTTTAAGGAAACCTAATCAAGACATTTTTGAATTTGCGCTAAATGAAAATAAATTAAGTGCAGAAGAATGCCTTTTTATTGATGATAATATTGATAATATTAACACTGCAAAAGAATTAGATCTCAATGTTTGGAATATCAACCCTAAAACCGATGACATCACAAATCTATTCACTATAAAGAAAAACTTGTTTTGAGGCTGTCTAAAAAGCAATTAATTATTGTCAAACTGAGCGCAGTCGAAGTTATAATGTTTTGAAAACTAAAGCATTTCGACTGCGCTCAATGTGACATTTAAACTAAAAACTTACTTTTTAGACAGCCTCTTTTTTCATATGGCTTATTAATCAACAATAACTTTCTTAATAATCTTATTGTTATCTGTTTTAAATATCACAAAATAGATTCCTTTAGACCAATCATCAACATCAATAGCCGTTTTTCCTCCAACCATTTCTAGTTCTTTTTTTGCATATACTATATTCCCTAAAACATCTACTATAGACAAAGCCCCACCTATATTATCTTTTATTTTGATATTTAAAATAGAATTTGCAGGATTAGGGTATATAGAAAAAACATTTTTAAAATTATTATCACCTACACTCAAAGCCCCTACATAAGTTAAAATTATTCTGGTAGCTGTCCAATAAGCATCACTCCCACCTCGATCTGAAAACTCTAATGAAAGTTTCCCATCAGTTACATCTACTTCAAATATTTCATTAAAATATGCACCAGCTGTACTATTTATATTTTCCAACCTATCAACACCTTCTGCTTTAACAAATATATTATCGTGTGAATAAGAACGATCACCAAATGTAATAAGTACCCTCCACTTGCCATTACGCAATTTTGTTTCAAAAGTTCCTGGTTGTGAAGATAGACATAAGTCTCTATTTAGATTGTTAGTCCCAGAGTCACTACCGCGATCCCTATCACCAATATTAGTCGTGTCTGTCCATCCATACAAACTATTAGATGTGTCTCCATGTACTCTATCATAATCAGACCATACTATAGAGGTTCGAGTTCCCAAATCAAATCTAAACTGATCACTATTTTCATCAAAAAGAGAAGCTTCACTCCCCACATAAACAGCCCCAAAATCTGTACCTCCAGATGTATCGAAAACAGTGTAATGGAAAAAATCTTTTCCAATAAGCCCTGATGCTGGTGGAGTATAAATAATTTCGTTTCTACCCCCAGGACCTGTACCTGCTGAAAGACTAATAGTTCCGCCAAGGTTACTTACTTGATCCAAAATTCTAACATCCAACACATCATTATTAACATCATAATCATTTGCAATTACATCTATAGTAATTGGATTGTTAGATGGTAGATCATATTCATCATAAACTCCAAAAGGACGTATTTGACTCGGGTTTGACACTAGATCTCCTGCTGAGCGCTTGTTATTAAGCACTTGTCTTACAACTTGCGCCTCGGTTGTAGAAAACCGCCCTATATTTCTATTTCCAGAACCATGCATAACACTAATCCAATAATCTCTTCCTCCAGCAGTAGTAGCTCCCGAATTAACCCTAGGTCTGTTCTCATAAAATAAACCCGAACTATTTGTATGTCTGAGATTAAAAATATGACCAACTTCATGTACTGCTGTTCCATTTGCCCAACTAGTTGCTCCATTACCTCCCATAGTACCATATTTAAATGGGGTTGCTACTTTATTAACATATGCCAAGCCTGAAGGCGCTGATTTTACATGATAAACAGCTACATCATGTGTTGTACCAACTTCTCCTGGATTATTATTCCAATAATCTTTAAATGCCGCTAAACTTGAACTTGCTGTAGAAGAGGTTCCTGTACCAGTTACTAAGTCTCTTAAAGGATCTGTACTAATATTAGTTCTAATAATAACAGTACCAAGTGTAAATTTAACTCCAGAACCATGAAGATAACGCCTATTTAGATTACCTATTATAGATTGCGCTGAAGCTTGTGCTACCGACAAATCCTCATTATATGCTTCAGCAAAAAAAGATCTCGACCCAATTTCTACGCCAATTTCATATTCAAGCACATCCATTATAGTAGTTGGCGGCAAAGTTGCTGTAAGCGCCCTTCCTTCTTTTAACAATTGCTTATTTGAACTCTTTGAAGTATTAGTTAAAGGTGTAGCTTTTGCAACTGAACTTTGAATTTTAGGCATAGAATAATCATGCGCTTCATGATTATCGCCTAACATACAACCCTTTCCTAAATGTGAATTTTCAGTCTTAACCCTAAAAATTTCATGAGTCTTATGTTTTTTTGATAATGGTCTTATTTCTATAGTTTCACTTTCGGAAGTAACAATAGTTCCTATTAAACCTTTTTCACAAATAATGGCATTAACAAAATACTCTGGATGTTCTTTAACATTACCTATATAACTACATTCTTTAGGTTTTTCTACCTCAATCAACTTACCAGTTCCGTCATCAATTAAAAATCTGGTGTTTTTTCCATAAGAAAGACTTTTCTCAAGTTCTAAAGTCATCTCTTCACCCAAATAAGAAATTGGTATTGAAAAACTAGATGGCAAATTTTCAGGAAGAGATTGAATAGTTGAAATCTCCTTTTGATGATTTTTTTCTTCGGATTTTATATCATTTTGTGCACTTGGACTTAAATAACTTAGAATAAGAAATAAAAAAAGTCCTTTTCGATATGGTAGTTTTAACATCATGATTTATATTTTTGTTAGAGTTTAGATTAAATGTCTTATAAATTTAGTACTAAAATTACTATCTTATGTGGTACAAATATTCCTTTTTTAATACATATTTTGTTCATTTTCAATCTAAAACAACAAACCTCTCTTCCTTTTTGTTAAAATAAAACTCATACAAACACAAACACTATTCAATGATTTTGAATTTTATGTATAAAGTTTCACATGAACATAAAAATTATACCTTATTATTGTAAAAATGAATTCGATAAAAGACACTTATAGAACAATTCTCAAAGCTTCGGAAGAAAACCTTTATAAAGACAAAAACAGTAAGTTTTACGGTTATGCTTTTCCAGTTTTAACAGAAAGTGATGTAAAAATCCACATTGAAACATTAAAAAACACACATCATGCCGCAAGACATTGGTGCTATGCTTATCAATTAGGAACAGAGACTTTCTCTTATCGCGCCAATGATGATGGAGAACCTAGCAATTCTGCTGGTATGCCAATTTATGGGCAAATTCAATCTTTTAATGTCACTAATATTTTGGTGGTTGTGGTAAGATATTTTGGTGGTGTTAAATTAGGCGTCGGTGGTTTAATTAATGCCTACAAAACAACAGCTCAGATAACATTAGAGCATTCCAATATATCAGAAAAGACTATAAATATAAATTACCTTATTTCATTCGATTATAAAAACATGAATAAAGTGATGCGCATTATTAAAGAAAAAAACTTAAATATCAACAATCAAGTATTAGAAATGGATTGTAAAATTACTATTTCGGTCAGAAAAAAGGACGCACAATCTATTTTTGAAACTTTTAATCACTTATTCGAAATAGATATTAAAAAAATTTAGCCAGCTAAAAGATCTAAAAGATATTGTGGTGCTTTAGTAGGTTTGTTAGTTTTCATATCGATAAATACCAAAATCGTGCTAGCAGTTGTTAAAATTTCACCCTTTTTATTAGTGATTTCGTACTCAAATTCGATCTTAATCGTAGGATTTTTCTTTAGTTGAGTTTTTACATTAATTACATCATCATAACCCGCTGATTTCTTATAGTTTATGTTCAAAGAAACAACTGGTAACATGATCCCACTTTCTTCCATCATTTTATAAGAAACCCCTAATTTCCGTAACCACTCAACTCTACCCATTTCAAGGTATAACGCGTAATTACCATGATAAACAACTCCCATTTGGTCAGTTTCACCATATCTCACTCTTATTTGTATTTCGTCGATTTTCATAGGGATTATTAATTTTTTTTTCGTAGTTTCGGCATGAGCTTAAACATGAGGAAAAAATTCTAAAAATTCAATAGTAAATCATTTTTTTTTTAAGAATTTTGTTCACATCTTTGCCACAAGTAAATTGGGTCAGAGGGGAAAATTCAATCTCTCTATTATTAACTAACTAACAAATAACTACTAGTAAACTAATGGGTGTAACTGCGCAATCGGTATGGGATAATTGTCTAGATTTTATAAAGGATAACATTCAGCCGCAAGCATACAAAACTTGGTTTGAACCTATTATAGCAGTTAAACTTACAGACAACGCATTAAGCATTCAAGTTCCTAGTAAATTTTTTTACGAATGGCTTGAGGAACATTATGTAAAAATCCTAAAAGTGTCACTTACAAAAGAATTAGGAGAGACCGCTAAACTTGTTTACATTATAAAAATGGAAAACACGTATGGCAATAAACAACCTTTTACAGAAAAAATCCCTAGTTCGAATAGAAGTTCGGTAAAATCACAAGACGTTGATATTCCTTTAAACAATAAAAGTCCAGAATTAAGAAACCCTTTTGTTATACCTGGTATTAGAAATGTTAAGATTGAATCTCAACTAAATCCAAATTATAGTTTCGAAAACTTTTTAGAAGGCGACTCTAATCGTTTAGCACGTAGTGCTGGTTTAGCTGTTTCTGCCAAACCTGGTGGCACCTCTTTCAATCCACTTTTAATTTTTGGAGGTGTTGGCCTTGGTAAAACACATTTAGCTCACGCTATTGGAGTTGATATAAAAGATAAATATCCAGAAAAAACTGTTTTGTATATTTCTGCAGAGAAGTTTACACAACAATATATAGATGCAGTTAAGAAAAATAACAGAAATGATTTTATTCATTTTTATCAGATCATTGATGTCTTAATTATTGATGACGTTCAATTCTTTTCTGGAAAAACAGGAACACAGGACGTCTTCTTCCATATATTTAATCACTTACACCAAAATGGCAAACAGGTTATCTTAACTAGTGATAAAGCACCTGTTGATATGCAAGATATAGAGCAACGCTTATTATCTAGATTTAAATGGGGACTTTCTGCCGAATTACAAACACCAGATTTTGAAACTAGAGTGTCTATTCTTAAGAATAAATTATATCGTGATGGTGTAGAAATGCCAGAAGATATTATTGACTATGTAGCTAAGAACATTAAAACGAATGTTAGAGAATTAGAAGGAGCTATAATCTCATTAATAGCACAATCTTCATTCAATAAAAAAGAAATTACCATAGACCTGGCCAGAATTATCGTTGAAAAATTTGTTAAGAATACCAAACGTGAAGTTTCAATAGATTACATACAAAAAGTAGTATCGGATTATTTCCAAATGGATATTGACACCCTACAATCTAAAACAAGAAAACGTCACATTGTTCAAGCACGCCAATTAGCTATGTTTTTTGCAAAAAAATTCACTAAAGCATCATTGGCAAGTATTGGTTCTCAAATAGGAAAACGCGATCACGCTACTGTTTTGCACGCTTGTAAAACGGTGGACAATTTATCTTCAACAGATAAACAATTTAGAAAATATGTTGAGGATATCACTAAAAAGCTTTCTGTTTAAAATCTACATAAAATGACTAAAATTCTGATGGTATGTCTGGGAAACATTTGTCGTTCTCCCCTAGCCGAAGGTATTTTGAGATCTAAACTTTCAAGCGATTTATTTCAAGTAGATTCTGCCGGCACCGCTAATTATCACACAGGAAGCTCTCCAGATAAACGTTCTATTGCTGTTGCTAGAAAATACGGATTGGATATTTCTCATTTAAGAGGTCGACAATTTAAAACTTCAGATTTTGATTCGTTCGATTTAATTTACGTAATGGATGAATCTAATTATAGAAATGTTATTTCTCTAGCTAGAAACGATGAAAACAAAACAAAAGTAAAATTTATCTTAAACGAAGTATATCCAAATCAAAATTATGATGTTCCTGATCCTTATTATGGAGGTGATGATGGGTTTGAAAATGTTTACAAAATGTTAGATGAAGCCTGTGAAGTGATAGCAAAAAATCTAACTTAAATAAAAACTTTTATGAATGCAGTAAAAGGTAAGTTATATTTAATCCCAACAACTTTAGGAGATAATGATCCTTTAGAAGTTTTACCTGCATCAGTAAAACAAATAATAGAACAAATCGACACCTACATAGTCGAGAATGAAAAAACAGCCAGACGTTTTATTAAAAAAATAACGCCTGATAAATCGCAACCTTCATTAAATATGTTTCATTTAAACAAATTTACTGATCCAAGCGAGTTACCAAGTTTTTTATCTCCTTGCTTAAACGGCACCAATGTTGGACTTCTATCTGAAGCTGGATGTCCAGGTGTTGCAGACCCCGGTGCTGATATTGTGAAATTAGCACATCAAAAAAATATTAAAATAGTGCCTTTGGTTGGCCCATCATCTATTTTAATGGCTATAATGAGTTCTGGTATGAACGGGCAAAGCTTTGCTTTTAATGGCTATTTACCAATTGATAAAGGTGAACGAAGAAGTGAAATTAAACGATTAGAACGGTTATCTTTTGACCACAATCAATCACAGTTATTCATAGAGACACCATACAGGAACAATAAAATGCTAGAAGACCTATGCCATATGTTAGAAAAAAACACGGACATATGTGTTGCATGCGATATCACTTTAAACACAGAATTTATAAAAACACAAACAGCTAATGAATGGAAAAAAAATATTGTAGACCTACATAAGAGGCCTACAATATTTATTATTCATAAAAGCTAGATTCACACTTTTACCGAAACAAGTTCAGCACAGGCACAAGAATGACAATTTTCAGTTGAAACCTCGATGCAAAAAACATCTCGGAGTTATTTTACAACTAAATAGCCTTTGCTTTCTTGTTTGGTTTTACAAAAGAAGTATCGTATCCAGAAAAACGCTTCATGTATTCACGTACAGTAGTACCATAACCATCAGCGAAATTATCTAAACCATAACTTCTTAAATATTTTTTCACATTACCAGGGCCTGCTAAATGTGCCGCAGCTAAAATACCCGACTCTGTTACTATAATGCCATTAATTCGTTTACCAACAAAGTTCTTAATGTCACGTCTCAAAATCCATTTGTTACGCTCTGCATTTGCAATAAAAGCACGCTCCTGGAGCTTCGGGTTCTTTAAAAATTTAACAGAATTCTTAATTCCAATCATTCTTAAAGTTTCCTTTCCGAATTGATACTTTCCTAAATAACCAAATGTATTCACAGAAAAGTAGTCACCTCCAGATTCTTTAAAAGCTAATGCTTCTTTAAACCCAACAAACGACTTACCTAAGTAAGGAGAGAACGATTCATTAGATGCTAACAAATTAAAGTCTTCATTTGTATTATCACGCACTGTATAATTTAAGTCTAATCCTTTTGTAGAATACTTACTTAAATCAACCGTTTCATCAGATGAAAACGACACACTTAATATAAAACATATTGTAAGCGCGAGGGTAATAA
Source organism: Flavivirga rizhaonensis (assembly GCF_004791695.1). Classification (GTDB taxonomy): domain Bacteria; phylum Bacteroidota; class Bacteroidia; order Flavobacteriales; family Flavobacteriaceae; genus Flavivirga; species Flavivirga rizhaonensis. Next base: position 77,549 of record NZ_SRSO01000021.1, read on the forward strand.
AACTTGCAATATTCTTTACCATAATTTTAAATTTTTTCAGTGTATTTTAATGTAAAATACCCCTTGAAATTTCAGCGTGCAAAATTAGGCTTTTTTTTAATTATTTCAAAATTAATCGATTATGTGCATTTTTTAGTTGTAGAATAGATGAAATACACACTTATTTTTATTGATTTCCAATGTAGGGAATGGTATTTTTACCATATTAAAAACGTCTAAAACAGCTCTCAAAAATTTTGAATTTGTCCTAATCGCATTCAAATTTACATCAAAACTCAAATAGTATTGACGCCACCTACGATTAGTTGTTAACACTTGATTGTCAACATCTTTTGATCCATAAAGCATTCCATCTGCTCCATAGCCCAATGCAAGGTTTAACCATTTAGGAATTTTACTTTCTTTAAAGAAAGCATGTAGATTAGCACTTAACCAATAGGTCTGTCCGTTATAGTCTTTTAATATTTGTTCTAAAAAGTTTTCTCCAAGCTTATCCGGGTTTAAATTGGCATATCTGGTTTGATGAAAAGAGTATTTTAAGGCAATTCTCTGCTCATTCCATAATAATTCTTGTCCAATATACAGACCTGTACCCGCTGCATTCGCTCCTATATCTCCCCAAGAAAAACCCCATTCTTTTGAATACCCATCCAATACTTCGACGGCGGTTAGAAATCCAAACCCCAAAGTAGCACCATATATTAATTGATCTTTTTTCCTCACGCCACTCCAATGTAATAGCTGTGCTCCATGCTTCCCCATCTGGTAAGATGTAAATGCATGCCCTATTTTATCCATTTGAAGCCATTCGTTATTATCATTAACAGTATGAAATTTCGAACGATCAAAATCGGCATACCAAAGTTGATTTAAACCTAATAAACTTAAACTTGCCACTGAAGCCTCAGAAATAACAACAATATTTCTTCTAGGGATATTAAGAGTATCACTAGGTGTTAAAAATTCGTCTAGTCTAGATTGTGAGTAAGACAGCGAAGAGAATAATGTGAATAACAGAATATGCTTTATAATAAAATGCTTCACTATTTATTAATACCTTGAGATGTTAAGTAACGGTGATATTCTCTGGCATTGACATTATGTTGTGCCAAAGTTCTAGCAAACTTATGGAAACCTAAACGTTTCGCATCCGCAGCAAAATAAATGTATTTATGTTTTTCATGATTTAAAACCGCATCAATTGCCGAAATATCAGGCATAGCAATCAAACCAGGAGGTAGTCCAGCATACATATATGTATTATAAGGAGAATCAATCTCCATATGTACATTTAAAACACGTTTAATAACGGTATTCTTATATTTCGGCAATTTATAAGCCGCAAATTTAAGTGTTGGATCAGCCTGTAAAGGTATGCCACTCTTTAGTCTATTAATATAAACACCTGCTATTCTGGGCTGTTCTGAAGCCTGTTTAGACTCTTCATACACAATAGAAGCTAACGCTATAACTTCATCTTGCGACATGTTTATGGCTTTTGCTTTATTTTTTCGCGAATCATTCCAAAAACGATTATACTCCTTAAGCATACGGTTTCTAAACGATTCTGCAGATGTATTCCAGAAAAGCTCATAGCTATTAGGTAAATACATTCCTAAAGCAGTTGCTTCATTAAAATTGTTATCTTCTAAAAACTTTTGATCTTTCATAACCTCTAGCAGTGCAGTACTATCTGCTTCAATTTGTACTGCAATACGTCCCGCTAATTTTTCGAGACTCTCTTGATTGTTAAAAGACACTTTAATGGGCATATTCTTACTACGAATAGAGTTAATAATATCATTATTACTCATGTCTTTTTTAATAGCAAACTTCCCAGCTTTAATATTAGTTGTATATTTCTTTTGCTCTGCTAAATCGTCAAAAGTACCTATATCATCTAATAATGGGATTAGCTGGTTTCTAACATCTTCGTAAGTCGCTTTAGAAGGAATAAAAATGTAAGCTGTTTCATTATTAAATTTCGTATTTGGCTTTAGCACGGTTTTATATACAAAATTTGCAAAAAATGCAGCAACTACCAATCCGATAATTACAATAGTAATAAGTATCTTTTTTATGTACATTTTAATTATTTATAAGCTGAAATAAATATTCATTTTTATAGGTTCCATTATTATGAATCCAATCTTTTTTAAGTCCAATTTTTTTAAATCCCTGATTAGTAAAAAGCGTTATGCTTGCTTTATTTTCTTCAGAAATATTACAATACAACTGGTGCAATCCTAAATGCGAAAAACTATAATCTATCAATAGTTTAAGAGCCTCTTTGCCATAGCCTTTTCCTCTATTACCCGCCTCTTTAACTAAAATACCAACACCTGCTCTACCATTTTTAAAATCAAAATCAAACAAATCAATCATGCCTAATGATTCATCTTTATAACTCGAAATGACCAGTCGTAATTGTTTAACTTCGAAAATATCTTTATAAGCCTGTTCTAAATACTGCTTAATTAAATATCTTGAATACGGTGTAATTGTATTACTAATCTCCCAAATAGCCTCATCATTTTCGATAGTATGGATAAACTCTAAATCTTCGGGCTCCAAAGCACGTAAGTATATATTTTCGCCCTTTAAAGTAATCATATAACGCCTTTAAAAACAAGTTTAGCAGCACCGATTAACCATACATTTTTGTACAGTCCATTTTCGACTTCAAAAGATACTTGCAATTCACCTCCTGGCACCTGAAGCGTAATAAGGTTATCTGTTGTTTCATTTATAGCATGCATGGCTAAAGCCACAGCGGTAGCACCTGTACCACATGACAATGTTTCATTTTCTACACCTCGCTCATAAGTCCTAACTGTAAATATTTGATCGCTAACTTTCTTAACAAAATTCACATTACTACCTGCTTCATTATATGGTTCGCCATATCTAATTCTAGACCCTTCCTTTTTTATATCGAAAACATCTATCCTATTCTCAAATTGCACATGATGTGGCGACCCTGTATCTAAAAAGACATGATTTTCGTGTTTTTCAATCGTATCAACATCTACCATTTGCAGTTTCACAATATCACCATCAATAATAGCATGATGCAATCCGTCAATAGCTTCAAAAACGGCTTTGTCATCTATAACTCCAAGTTGTTTAGCAAATGCCACCAAACAACGTCCGCCATTACCACACATAGAGCTTTCATTCCCATCTGCATTATAATAGACCATCTTAAAGTCTAAATTATCATGATGCTCCAATAGAATAAGTCCATCTGCACCTATGCCAAAACGTCTGTCACATAATGCTGACACAAGTTTGGTATTATTTTTGTCGAAAGTTTGTTGACGATTATCAATCATCACAAAATCGTTTCCTGTTCCTTGATATTTATAAAAAGTCTGTTGCATAATAAAGCGCAAAGATATAAATATTAAACCGTATTTTCGATTGTTAAACAGGCGTTAAAATTGGCGTTAAAAATCGTTAAAATAAGATTGGTCATTCAATAAATATTTAATTTTAGTCGTTAATAAATTGTAATTAAACATGAAATTTATGAAAAAGATTTTATCATTAGTACTGGTTTCGGCATTAGGAGGTGTTTTAACCCTTGGTGCTTATAAACTCTTTTTAGAAAAAGAAGAAAAAAATATAGTAGTAACAGCAACAGATTCTATTCCTACTTTTTTACCAACTAATAATATTAATAGGCCATTAAAAGCCTACGAAAATTCAGATTTTACAACCGCTGCCGAAAATACTGTTAATGCTGTGGTACACGTAAAAAATGTATCTCTTAGCCCTAGACAAATGACTTTTGAGGATTTATTTTTTGGAAGAAGTTCTCAACGTCCACAATTAGGTACAGGTTCTGGGGTTATAATCACACCAGATGGCTATATTATCACCAATAACCATGTTATAAACAACTCCCAAGAATTATCGGTGACTTTAAATAACAATAAAACTTATGAAGCAAAAATTATTGGATCCGATCCTAAAACCGACATTGCTTTATTAAAAATTGAAGCAGATGAAGAGCTTCCTGTAGTAACTTTCGGGAATTCTGATGAAGCAAAAATTGGAGAATGGGTATTGGCCGTTGGAAATCCGTTTAATTTAACATCTACAGTTACGGCTGGTATAATAAGTGCAAAAGCAAGAGATTTATCAGCAGGAGTAAACTCACAATCTTTTATTCAAACAGATGCAGCCGTTAATCCTGGGAATTCTGGTGGTGCATTAGTTAATACTAATGGTGAACTCATTGGAATAAACACTGCCATTTCTTCTCAAACAGGTTCCTATATCGGTTACTCTTTTGCTGTACCTAGCAATATTGCACGTAAAGTTGTTGAAGACATTATGGAATATGGCAACGTACAAAATGGTGTTTTAGGTATTAAAGCTGGTACTTTTAACAGTACAGTAGCCCAAGAGGAAGGTCTTAATTATACAGAAGGTGTCTATGTATCTGAAGTTATTAAAAACTCCGGAGCTGAAAAGGCTGGTATTAAAAAAGGAGATATTATTAAAAAATTGGACAACATAGAAGTATCTAAATTTGAAGACTTAAGTGGTTATATAAAAACAAAACGTCCAAATGATGTCATAAATGTTGAAATATACAGAAATGACAAAATTAAAACTGTAGAAGTAAAACTCTCAAAAACAGATGCTTTTTCTATAAACTTCATAGACATGGAACTACAGGATTTATCCGATTCATTTAAAGAAGAACATGGTATCGATTATGGAGTTATGGTAAAAAATACTAAAAACAAATGGTTATATTCAAATTTAGGTATTTCAGAAGGTTACATTATAACTGGTATCAATAATGTGAAAATTGAAACCATAGAAGATATTTCGAAGTTAAAAGAAAAATATGGAGAGGATATTAAAGAAAATATTAAACGATTGGAATATATCGATATAAGAAAGGAGAAAAAGGAAGTTATTTTCAGATAAAAAGCACTTCTTAAAAATCAATTTTCAATCCCATTGAAAAATTAATTTTTCGATGGGATTATTTTTTTATCAAAACACGCTACGAAAACGTTTGAAATATGATATTTTTGCCAAAAATTTAACTAAACAAAACTATTTTACAATGTCTTTTAACAAAGCTTATGAAAATGAATTGGCCTTTCAAGCAGATCGTCGAAGAGCTACCGTAGAATTTATTAAAATTATAAGTGACCTTTGGTACGACAAGTCCATTGAACTAGTAATTTTCAGAAATCAACTTATTGATAGAAATGTAAGTCAAATTTTAAATCTACATGAATATGCTGGTAAATTTGTGCAAAAGCCCATCTCCATTTTTGATTCAGTAGAAATTGCTCAAGCTATTAAAACGCTAGATACTCCTCCTGCTAAGTTGGACATAGGAAAACTTACCTACGAATTCCATCTAGAAGAAAACAAGCATAACAATGCGACTGCTTTTGTTGCTAGAAAATTAAAAGATGCTAGCAAAAATGGTGACATACTTCCTAAAGATGTTATTTTATATGGTTTTGGTAGAATTGGTCGCTTAGTAGCTCGTGAGCTTATGACACGCACTGGTAAAGGAAGCCAACTACGGTTAAGAGCTATAGTAACTCGTGGAGAAATTAATGAGAAAATACTTGAAAAACGAGCGTCTTTACTACGTAACGATTCCGTTCATGGCGACTTCTCAGGAACCGTTTCTATAGATCTAAAAAACAGTGCTTTAATTATTAATGGAACCACTGTTAATATTATTTCTGCGAATGCTCCAGAAGATATCGACTATACCAAGCATAAAATAAATAATGCTTTAGTCATTGATAACACGGGTGCTTTTAGAGATAAAAAAGCGTTAAGCAGACATTTAAAATCTAAGGGCGTTAATAAAGTATTATTAACAGCTCCAGGAAAAGAAGTACCTAATATTGTTTATGGCGTAAACCATACAGAGAACAACCCAGATAAAGTTCACATTTTCTCGGCTGCATCATGTACCACAAATGCCATCACACCAGTTTTAAAAGCTATTGAAGATTCATTTGGTGTAAAATCTGGTCATTTAGAAACAATCCATGCTTATACGAATGATCAGAATTTAGTAGATAATTTCCACAGTAAATACCGCCGTGGTCGTGCTGCTGGTTTAAATATGGTTATTACAGAAACTGGAGCAGGCAGTGCTGTTGCTAAAGCGCTTCCCAGTTTAGAAGGAAAACTTACATCAAATGCCATTCGAGTTCCTGTTCCTAACGGATCTTTAGCTATTCTAAATTTAGAATTGAAAACCAAAACAACTTTAAATAGTGTTAATACCATTCTAAAGAAATACGCCTTAGAAGGCGATTTAGTTGAACAGATTAAATTTGAACTAAGTGATGAATTAGTATCTAGCGATATTGTTGGAAGTTCAGCACCTTCTATTTATGATAGTAAAGCAACCATAGTACGCAAAGATGGCAAAAATGTTATTATGTATATCTGGTACGATAACGAATATGGATATAGCCACCAAGTCATTAGACTTGCAAAATATATTGCTAAGGTAAGACGTTACACATATTATTAATATGAGTGACATCTAAATTAATATTTTAATCGTATATAAATTAGCCTCATTTTATGAGGCTTTTCACTTATTAATAGCGGTATATGAACAATATTTTATAAATTCGTAAATTATTTAAACCAATCATAAATGAATTCCATTAAGCAAGCCTCTCTTATAGTTCTATTTTTTACCCTCTCTTTACCTTCATTTTCGCAAATAAAAAAAGACGCAGACAATCTTTCTTTAAGTAGCGGCACAATAGACAATCAGTTTGACTTTGTGATAAAACGGTCTAATAAATACCAAGACTACAAGGTTGTAAAGAAAAATTGGTTATACACTCTTAAAGCTCACACGCTTGATTCATTAAAAGCGGTTCATAAAGACCTCGCTGATACGCGACTTATTGTAAAAAAACAAGACAAAGAAATTTCAGATTTAAAATCAAATCTTAATAATACACAGAGCGATTTAGATAAAACCAACACAGAAAAAGATAATATGGCCTTGTTTGGTATGCAAATGAGTAAAACAGGTTATAATGTACTTATGTGGAGCATTATTGCTGGCTTATTAGCATTACTTCTTTTCTTCATTTATAAATTTAAAAACAGTAATGCTATTACTAAAGGAGCTAAACATGCACTTGCCGAGATTGAAGAAGAGTTTGAGGAGCACCGCAAAACGGCATTGGAACGGGAACAAAAAGTAAGACGTCAATTACAGGACGAAATAAATAAACAAAAGGGATTATAAATAATTCTTTCCAAGATAAATTTAAAAATCTGTAATTTCACATTACAGATTTTTTTTTGACTATGATTATAATACGAGCAACTATAGAACACCTGAATGATTTAGTCCCTCTTTTTGATGGGTATCGTATTTTTGACAGACAAGCGTCTGATCTAAATTCTGTTAAAGAATTTTTAAAAGAACGTCTAACCAAACAAGACTCAGTTATTTATATGGCTTATATTAATGATACGCCTGTTGGTTTTACGCAATTATATTTTTTATTCTCTTCAGTATCGATGAAACCGATGTATTTATTAAATGATTTATACATAGATTCTAATTATAGAAGCCAAAATATAGGCACTACCCTAATTAATAAAGCTAAAAAACTATGCGAAAAAAAAGAATATAAAGGCCTACTAATACAAACAGAAAATACCAACCCAGCACAACATTTATATCAACGTTTGGGTTTCGTAGAGGATACTGATTTAACTTTTTTTGGTTAAACGAAAAACTCACAAAAGAACTTGATTAGCAAAAGAACGCTTGCATATTTTGATTTGCCAAAATACCTCGAAAAAATACCATCTAAAATAACAAACAATTAAATTATCTTTGCAATTCTTAAAATGACCCAATGCGCATAGATATTATTACTGTTTTACCAGAATTACTTAGAAGCCCTTTTGAAGCCTCCATTTTAAAACGTGCTATAGAAGCTGGTTTAGTAGAAGTGCACTTCCACAATTTACGGGATTATACTACTGATAATTATAAATCTATTGACGATACACAATTTGGAGGTGGCGCAGGTATGGTTATGATGGTAGAGCCTATTGATAAATGCATTTCAGCCTTAAAAGCTGAAAGAAATTATGATGAGATTATTTATATGACACCCGATGGCGAAACCTTAAAACAAGGCATAGCTAATCAAATATCCCTAAAAGAAAATATTATAATTTTGTGTGGCCATTATAAAGGAGTAGACCAACGTGTACGCGACCATATTATAACCAGAGAAATTTCTATTGGTGATTACGTATTATCAGGCGGTGAATTAGGAGCCGCCGTACTTTGTGATGCTGTAATACGATTAATTCCAGGAGTCCTAGGAAATGAGACTTCTGCCCTAACCGATTCGTTTCAAGATAATTTATTAGCACCTCCCATCTATACGAAACCTCGTGAATACAAAGGTTGGAAAGTCCCAGAATTATTATTTAGTGGAAACCTTCCTGAAATTGAAAAGTGGCGCGAAGAACAGGCTTATCAGCGTACAAAAGAAAAACGACCAGATTTATTGGAGGATTAATCCTCTAATTTCAACTAAAATATAGCCTAATTTATTTATATTGGCATATTAGTAGTTTCTACTACAGAAATATTTTTCAATTTAACTTACAGCGCACCTTAGAGAGCCAAGTTATTAATCACTTAATAATATGGCTTTTAATGATTCTTTCAACAACTCAAAAAAAACTAAATTGCAAAGTAGGTAATCAATATTCTTTAGAAAAAAGAAAGCCCAAACCTATTAAAAATAAACCTAATAGAATTAGTCAATATAAACTAATCCTAATAGTTATATATGTTTTACGGTTTTTAATTCATTTGAGTAGATCTTATAACTTATAATTTTAAATTTAAAGATTATATTATATCTTCTCTACTCTTAATAGTAAAAGTTTTGTAGTGGGTATAAGTTCAAAAATGAGTATATTCAAAAAACTTATAACTTATTACTTTTAACTTATTACTTTTTGTTTATATTTGCACCCAATTTCGGGTTAACCTCTGGCGAGAATCGTGAATGTTGTTCTGAATTAATTATAATTAAATTTAAAGATATGGAATCTTTAGTAAAATTTGTACAAGACGAATTTGTAACAAGAAAAGATTTACCAGAATTTTCAGCTGGAGATACAATTACTGTTTATTACGAAATTAAAGAGGGTAGCAAAACAAGAACTCAGTTTTTTAGAGGTGTAGTAATACAAAGAAGAGGTTCTGGATCGTCAGAGACTTTCACTATTAGAAAAATGTCTGGTTCTATTGGAGTTGAACGTATTTTCCCAATTAACTTACCTGCATTACAAAAAATAGAAGTTAACAAACGTGGCCAAGTACGTAGAGCAAGAATCTACTACTTTAGAGGTCTTACTGGTAAAAAAGCCAGAATTAAAGAAAGTAGACATTAACAACATATTATTGCAACAAGCAATTATTAAAAGCCTTGATATAAATCAAGGCTTTTTTTATTAACAAAAGTTAATAAGTCTGGTTTATAAATAGTTGATATCTAATGCTTTGAAAAGTTTGTTTATTTGGTTTCTAGTTTTATATTAGCAACATAGAAATGGTAACAACCTTGTGTTGGTTTTATGGTAACATAAATTTGTATTATTTTTTAAATAAAGTAACGTTCTTTATTATAATTAATTGTTTTTTGAGGTTTTGTTGCGCCACGTGTATGCGTGTGAGAGCTAAAAACCATGACGTTACAAGAAGTCCTAAATGCAAAAGTAGTTAGCAACTAGTGTAATTGAAAGTTTAAAAAGCTACAGAAGCGAAAGTTATGTAGTAATAAAACAATGCTTTTAAACAAGCTTGACGTTAACGCGAAAAGCGAGCTTATGGCATCAAGGAAAACAATTAATAGAAACATTGTTAGTGATTAGATCAATGCATATTGAAAATTACTAATTTTGTTTCGTTGAAATAATAGCACTTGAATTGAAAAGGTTTAAATGCAAGTTTAAATTGATTTAGTAGCAATACTAATTAGGTCGCGTTATGTTATTTCAAAGAAAGCCATGTCAGAGAAGATTATTCTTCCTTGATATGGCTTTTGTTATTTTACAAATACGACACTAGTTTTTTATTAAATCCCTACTCGCTTTAAGCTTTTTTACTATATACATCAAAACTATTCCATTTTTATTGTTTTTCACACAATGTTTGAACATTTTTAATGATGCATTTTTGTATATTCGCAAGGCTAAAAACGAATCTACAAATGCACAAGTTTTTAGCTTTATAATAATTCAAAAATAAGGACACTCATGTCAAAAATTATTTATACCAAAACAGATGAAGCACCAGCTTTAGCTACACACTCATTTTTACCCATTATTAAAGCTTTTGTTAAATCTTCAGGGATTAATATTGAAACCAAAGATATTTCCTTAGCTGCTAGAATTTTAGCCATTTTTCCTGATTTTTTAAATGAGAATCAACGCGTTTCAGACGACTTAGCATTTCTTGGTGAATTAGCTAAAAAACCAGAAGCCAATATTATAAAATTGCCTAATATTAGTGCATCTATCCCACAATTGAAAGGAGCTATAAAAGAATTGCAATCTCAAGGTTTTGGTATTCCTAATTATCCCGATAATCCAAAAAACGATTCTGAAAAAGATATAAAATCTCGTTATGATAAAATTAAAGGTAGTGCTGTAAACCCTGTATTACGAGAGGGTAATTCCGATAGACGTGCTCCTAAAGCTGTAAAAAATTATGCTAAAAAGAACCCTCACTCTATGGGTAAATGGACCAGCGATTCTAAAACACATGTAGCAACTATGCAATCTGGAGATTTTGCTCATAATGAAAAATCGGTAACCTTATCTGCAGCCACCAGTGTAAAAATAGAACATACAGATAAAAATGGTACAACTACTGTTTTAAAAGATAGTTTTCCTTTATTAGAAGGAGAAATAATTGACGCTACAGTTATGAACAAAAAAGCACTTGTATCATTTTTAGATAAGCAAGTCACTGATGCAAGAAAGAATGATCTGCTTTTTTCTTTACATATGAAAGGTACTATGATGAAAGTAAGCGATCCTATTATATTTGGTCATGCTGTAAAATCATACTATAAAGATGTGTTTGAAAAACATGGTGATATCATAGAAGAATTAGGTGTTAATGTAAACTCTGGAGTTAGTAATCTTTTAGGCAGAATTGAAGAACTTCCAGATGCCAAACGTCAAGAGATAGAATCTGATATTGCTGCTGTTTATAAAAACGGTCCAGCTATAGCCATGGTAAATAGTGATAAAGGTATAACAAACCTACATGTACCAAGTGATGTTATTATTGATGCTTCTATGCCAGCAATGATTCGTACATCTGGTCAAATGTGGAATGCCGATGGTAAACTTCAAGATACCAAAGCCGTTATTCCAGATAGCAGTTATGCTGGAATTTATGCTGCAACAATCGATTTTTGTAAAAAACACGGTGCTTTTGATCCAACCACTATGGGAACTGTTCCTAATGTTGGACTAATGGCACAAAAAGCTGAAGAATACGGATCTCACGACAAAACTTTTGAAATAAAGTCAGAAGGAACTGTTCGCGTTGTTGATGCTTCAGGAAATGTATTATTAGAGCATACTGTAGAAAAAGGTGATATTTGGAGAATGTGCCAAACAAAAGATGCTCCAATTCAAGACTGGGTAAAATTAGCAGTAACTCGAGCAAGAGCTTCAAAAACACCTGCTGTTTTCTGGTTGAACGAAAACAGAGCCCACGATGCTCAATTAATTAAAAAAGTAAATCATTATTTAAAAGATCACGATACTAACGGATTAGATTTAAGAATCTTATCACCTGTTGATGCGACGATCTTTACTTGTGAAAGAATTATAGAAGGAAGAGATACTATTTCTGTATCTGGTAATGTATTACGCGATTATTTAACAGATTTATTTCCAATATTAGAAGTCGGTACAAGCGCAAAAATGTTATCCATAGTTCCTTTAATGAACGGCGGCGGTTTATTTGAAACCGGAGCTGGTGGTTCTGCTCCAAAACACGTACAGCAATTGTTGGAAGAAAACCATTTACGTTGGGATTCTTTAGGTGAATTTTTAGCTTTGGCTGTGTCTTTAGAGCATTTTAGCGAAGTCAATAATAACTCAAAAGCAAAAATTTTAGGAGAAACCTTAGATGATGCTACCGAAAAATTATTAGAAAACAAAAAGGGGCCTTCAAGAAAAGCAGGCGAGTTAGATAATAGAGGAAGTCACTTTTATTTAGCAATGTATTGGGCACAAGAATTAGCAAATCAAACTAAAGATGACGTTTTAAAAGCAGAATTTACACCTATAGCTAAACAATTAGCTGACAATGAAACTGCTATTGTAAAAGAACTCAATGATATTCAAGGGAATCCAACAGATATTGGCGGATATTATGAACCTAATGAGATGCTTATTAATCAAGTTATGAGACCAAGTAAAACATTAAATTCCATTTTACAATAATGGTATTATCATAAAGAATATTTAAAAGCTCCTTTTTAGGGGCTTTTTTTTATATTTTTATAAAAAAAAGCTATGGCATGAAGCACCAATTATTATGGTTAATTTTCACGTTGTTTTTTAATACTCTATTTATAGAAGCTCAACAAAAATTTACATTGAGTGGTACTATTTTAGAAGAAAAAAGTAACGAAACCCTTATTGGTGTTAATATCATTTTCCCAGAGATTCAGGCAGGAACGACTACGAATGAATACGGGTTTTATTCCATTACATTACCTCAAGGCAAGTATAAGGTTATAATTAGTTATTTAGGCTTTACTACAAAGTCTGAAACTATTATACTTTCAGAAAATATTATTAAAAATTTCAGTTTAACCGAATCTTTAGAAAACTTAGATGAAATAGTTATTACCGAGGATGTTGAAAAACTTAATATAAAAGCACCTCAGATGAGCGTTAACAAACTAACATCTGGTACAATAAAAGAAATCCCCGTAGTTCTTGGAGAAGCTGACATTATTAAGGCTATTACGCTACTTCCTGGTGTTACTAATGCAGGTGAAGGCTCATCAGGTTTTAATGTTAGAGGAGGATCAGCAGATCAAAACCTAATACTTTTAGATGAAGCTACAATTTATAATTCATCACATTTATTTGGCTTCTTTTCTGTTTTTAATCCAGACGCAATCAAAGATCTTAGGTTATACAAAGGAGGTATTCCAGCTCGTTATGGCGGTAGAGTTTCATCAGTATTAGATATTTACCAAAAAGAAGGAAACAGTAAAGAATTCCATATGAATGGTGGCATCGGAATTGTTTCGAGCAGGTTACTTGTTGAAGGACCAATAAAAAAAGAAAAGGGATCTTTTCTTTTTGGTGGAAGATCAAGTTATGCTCATTTATTTTTACCTCTTTTTGATATTGATAATATTGCCTATTTCTATGACTTAAACACCAAATTAAGCTACAAATTAAATAATAGAAATAACATCTACTTATCAGGATATTTTGGTCGGGACGTTTTTAGAATTGAAGATACATTTGAAAATGTTTATGGAAACTCTGTTTTAAATTTTAGATGGAATCATTTATTTTCAGATAAACTCTTCTCAAACCTATCATTAATTTATTCCGACTATTACTATGATTTAAAATTAAACTTTGTAGAGTTTGATTGGATTTCAGGTATTCAGAATTTTAATTTAAAATATGATTTCAAACATTATATCAGTGACAAAATCAAGCTACAATATGGCTTAAATAGTATCTATTATAAGTTTAATCCAGGAGATATAAAACCAACTGTAGAATCTTCAGGTATTAATCCTTTTAAATTAATTGATAAATATGCTTTCGAAAATGCTATTTATTTGGATGCAGAACATAAACTATCAGATAAATTAGCGCTATCATATGGCTTACGATTAAGCGCTTTTCATCGCTTAGGACAAGATGAACTTAATATTTATGAAAATGATTATGCCGTCGTATTTAATGAAGATTTTCAAATTTATGAAAAAGCGACTCCTATAAGAACAGAAACCTTTAAACGAAGTGACGTTATTACTCGTTTTTTTAATTTAGAACCAAGGGCTTCGTTGGCATATCAATTAAATTCTGAAAGCTCTATAAAATTGAGTTATAATAGAATGAGTCAATATTTGCACTTATTATCAAATACCAACTCCCCTACACCCTTGGACATTTGGACACCCAGTGGAAAATATGTAAAACCACAGTTACTCAATCAATATGCTATTGGTTTTTTTAAAAATTTTAACAATAATAACTATTCTCTAGAACTGGAAAGTTTCTACAAATCTGTAAAGAATAGAATAGATTATATAGATGGCGCAGATTTAATTGCGAATAATGCCATTGAACAAGTCATATTAAACGGAAGATCAAGAGCATATGGATTAGAAGTGTTACTCCGTAAAAATGAAGGGAGATTCAAAGGTTGGCTAGCATATACGCTCTCAAAATCTGAACAGCAAACCCCTGGTAGAACAGCATCCGAATTAGGAATTAATAACGGGAATTGGTATAACACACCTTTTGATAAAACCCATGATATTTCAATTACCGGAAGCTATAATTGGAATAGCAAATGGAAAATCAATGTTAACTTTTTGTTCCAAACTGGGCAACCCGTAACGTTTCCTAATGGACAATATATATTTAATGGTATCACAATTCCTAATTATAATAGCAGAAATTCAGATAGATTATCATCTTACAATAGATTAGATGTTTCGTTTAACTACACACCAAAATCCAAGAGAGCTAAACGCTTACAAAGCTATTGGGTATTTGGGATATACAACATATACAATCGTAGAAATGCGGCTTCTATATCCTTCGGTCCAAATACAGAAACTGGGGTAAATGAGGCAACACAATTGGCTATTTTTGGGATCGTACCATCAGTATCTTATAATTTTAAACTTTAAGATTATGAAAAAAATTAAATACCTATTCATTTTTTGTCTACTATCATTAGTATCCTGTGAAGATGTTATAGATGTAAATTTAAATAATGCGGAACCTAGATTAGTCATTGATGCATCTTTAAATTGGGTAAAAGGAACAGACGGAAGAACTCAATCAATTCAGCTAAGTTTGACTGCTCCATTTTTTGATAAAGTAATTCCTCCTGCAACTGGTGCTAGTGTAACTGTTACAGATTCAAACAATAATACTTTTAGTTTTAATGAAATAGAAAACTCAGGTCTTTATATAAATAATAATTTCCTACCAGTGCTTAATACTGATTACGATCTTACAATTCTTTACAATAATGAAACCTACACTGCCACTGAAACTTTAACACCCGTCGTGCCTATAGAATTTGTAGAACAAAAAAACGATGGTGGTTTTACTGGTGATGAAACTGAACTAAAAGCATACTACAATGACCCTTCAAATATTAAAAACTTTTATTTATTTGAATTTTTAATTGTTAAAAAAAACTCAATAAACCTAGAAGTTTATGATGATGAGTTTACCGATGGCAACCAAATTTTTGCTTTCTTTTCAGACGAAGACCTAGAAGCTGGTGACGAATTGATAATTATAAACTCTGGGGTCTCTGAGCGTAATTTCGAATTTCTGAATATTTTATTACAACAAACTGATGATGAGTCTGGTGATCCGTTTGAAACCCAACCAGCAACTATAAGAGGAAATTGTATCAACCAAACAAACCCAAACAACTACCCTTTAGGTTATTTTAGAGTTTCAGAAACTTCTATTTTCACTTATATAATAGAGTAAATTTCTTATTTACCTACTTTTCCCATATACTTTATATATAAAACATGTGTAGTATGGCATAATTTATGATGATATTAACAAAAATAAAATCTTACTTATATATTTTTAGATCATCATCAATCAAAATAGGAAGCCTCGATGAATAAAAAGAAGTCTGTATACATAATTAGTATAATCGTTTTATCAATTATTGCTTATTCATATTTTAACTCAAATAGCGATAAAGATGTATCACTTACAACTAAAGTTTTAAAAGGTACATTTTTAAATGAAATATTAATTTCTGGAGAAGCACAGTCTACAAGTTCAAAAAAAATTAATGGTCCAAGTAATGCAAGAAGGTTTAATATTTATGAAATAAAAATTGAGGATTTAGTAACTGAAGGTACTATTGTAAAAAAAGGAGATTATATTGGTAAACTTGATAAATCTGAAGTTAACGGAAAGCTTAATGAAGCCCAATTAAACTTAGAAAAAGCGCAATCTAGATATACACAACAACAGCTGGATACAACGCTTACTTTAAAACAGGAGCGTAATACCATAAAAGATTTGTTATTCAATATTGAAGAAGACAAACTGGAATTGGAACGTTCCGCATATGAATCACCAGCTACCATTAGATCATTAGAAATTAAAATACAAAAAACTGAACGCGACTTAAAAGAAAAAAAGGCCAATTATTCAATAAAAAAAAGACAGGCTAATGCTAAAATGATTGAGGTAGGTACTGAAGTTTCAAAAATTAAAAAAAAGATTGAAAATTTATTAGAACTACAAAAAGAATTCACCATTTATTCTGATGACGATGGCATGGTAACTTATGTAAAAGAACGGAATGGCTCTAAAAAGAAAGTAGGATCTACTGTAACACCCTGGCAACCAGCCATTGCTAGTTTGCCAGATTTAACAAAAATGGAGTCTAAAACCTATAGTAACGAAGTTGATATTAGAAAAATAAAAAAAGACTTGACAGTAAAAATAGGCTTTGATGCTTTTCCTGATATAGAACTCAATGGTGTTGTCACAGATGTGGCTAATGTAGGTGAGACTAAAGCAGGTTCAGATATTAAACTTTTTCAGGTATTAATAAAATTAAACGAAACGAATAAAAATATCAGGCCAGGTATGACCACATCAAATAAAATATTAATAAGTAAACAAGATGATGTTTTATTGATTCCTTTAGAAGCTGTTTTTGCCAAAGATTCTATTAGCTATACCTATGTAAAGTCAGGATTATCAATTGATAAAAGACAAGTAGAACTAGGAGAATCGAACGATGAAGTCGTTATTATTAATAAAGGCTTAGAAGAAAATGAAATTGTTTATTTAAATAAACCTGAGGGGGTAGAAGAGAAAAGTATAACGCTATTAAAATAAACATGATAGACAAAATACTTTTAGAAAAACTAAAATCTAATTTTAATGAAGCATTTTGGTTTATCAAAACCAACAAGGTTAGAACATTTTTAACTGCTCTAGGAATTATTTTCGGTGTAGCTTCAGTAATTACGATGCTCGCCATAGGAAATGGTGCTGAAAAAGAAATATTAGCACAGTTAGAATTAGTTGGTGTGAATAACATTGTTGTTACACCTATACTAGATGAAGAAAATGAAAACGCTAACGAAAGTGACGAAAATGCCAATAAAACAGAATCAAAACGTTTTTCCAAAGGTCTTGATATGCTGGACGTTGTAAGCGTTCAAAAAAATATTTCTAGTGTAAATTTAGTTAGTCCGGAAATAATTTTAAATACTTATGTTATAAATAATGGTAAGCAAAATACCGTTAAACTCATTGGTATCTCTCCTGTATTTTTTGAATCCTCAAATATAAATTTAGAAAACGGTAAAAATTTTTCAGACTACCAAATTAAGAATGCCTTACCTGTATGTATTGTGGGCAAAAAAGTTGAAAAAAAACTATTTACTGGTGAGAGTGCCTTAGGCAAACAAATTAAAGTAAAAGATGTTTGGTTACGAGTGATTGGTGTTATTGAAGAAAAATTTATATCCGATAAAGCACAAGAAAACCTAGGTATTAGAGACTTAAATGAAGATGTTTATATTCCTATTAAAACATTTTTAGTTCGCTATAAAGACCGAAAAATAATAAGTGGCAAAAGTAGGGCACGGAATAGAAATCGAAATGGTCCAAAAGAAAGAATTCCTAGAGGTAATTATCACCAAATAGATAAATTAACGGTTCAAGTTTCAAATTCAAACGAATTAAAAGCAACTGCAGAAGTTTTAAGCAAAATGCTTAAACGTAGGCATAATGGTGTATTAGATTTCGAAATAACTATTCCTATTCAACTTTTAAAACAGCAGCAAAAAACAAAACAAATTTTCAATATAGTCTTAATTATTATTGCTGGTATATCTTTACTAATAGGAGGTATTGGTATCATGAATATTATGTTAGCTTCCGTGTTAGAAAGAACGAAAGAAATAGGAATAATACGCGCTATTGGTGCAACTGAAGAAGATGTTATTTTACAATTTTTATCAGAATCAGTCCTTATTAGTGTTGGTGGTGGCATTATTGGAATTATCCTTGGAGTCGTCGGGGCTTATATAATTGAAATCGTTTCTGGTATTGAAACAGTTCTGTCAATAACCTCAGTTATGATCTCTTTCTTTATAGCTGTAATTGTGGGGCTCATTTTTGGAATATTTCCAGCCAAAGCAGCTGCAAATAAAAAACCTATTGAAGCTTTAAGATCTGAATAAGTAAATTATGAAAAAAATATTCACCCTAATCATTATTGCCTTCCCCCTATTCAATTTTTCGCAATCAAAAAAAATTACTCTTAATGAAGCAATAGAAATTGCTCAAAAAAAATCACCCGATTATAAAATTAATTTAAACAGAAATCAATCAAATTATTGGCGCTTTAGAAACTATAAAGCAAGTTTTCTTCCAGAGCTCAAACTTAATGCGACTTTACCAGAGTATAGAAATTCTGTACGTAGAATAACCAATGATTCTGGACAAGATGTGTTTGTAAACCAAAATCAATTACTTATTGAAGGAGGATTATCGGTTTCTCAAAGTGTCCCTTATACTGGAGGTACTTTATCTATAAATACAAATCTAGAACGGGTAGAGCTTTTTGGTCTTGACGATAATATCGGATATTCAGTTATTCCATTTTCTGTTAATTACTTTCAAAATTCAATTTTATACAACCCTTTTAAATGGGACAAAAAAATTGAACCATTAATTTACGAAGAGTCAAAAAGAGACTTTGTAGAAAATATGGAGCAAATATCTGTTAATACCTCCAGACGCTATTTCGGATTACTTAAAGCCCAAATGCAATTAAAAATTGCGAAACTAAACCTATCAAATCAAGATACCTTATACCAAATAGCAAAAGGTAGATTTAAAATGGGGAAAATTGCAGAAAATGAATTATTACAAATGGAATTAACCCTTTTAAATTCTAAAAATAGCGTAACTACTAATACTATTGATTTAAAAAGATCTTCTCAAAACTTAGCACGATATTTAGAGTTAGATACTGAAGATTTAGAATTAGATATTCCTAAAAAATTACCACTCTTTAATGTTGATATAGACAAAGCTTTAAAGGAAGCCCAAACAAATAGAAAGGCTGTTATAGAATTTAGAAGAAAACGTTTAGAAGCAGAAAAAGAAGTGGCTTTTCAAAAAGGGAATAATAGATTACAACTAGGATTAAGGGCCAATTTTGGAGTTTCACAAAATGGTGACGATTTTAATAATCTTTTTAGCAACTACAATAAACAACAAAATATCTCAGTTTCTATAAGTGTACCTATATTTGACTGGGGTGTCTCCAAATCAAAACGTAAAATGGCTGAAGCAAACTTGGATTTAACTAACAACAATATTAATCAAGACAAACAAGAATTTGAACAAGAAATATACTTACATGTATTAAACTGGTCTAATCAAAGAAACTTTTTATTTACTTCTGAGAAAGCCAAAGAAGTTGCAACTAAGAGGTATGATATTTCACAAAAAAGGTATATTCTTGGAAAAATAACTATTACAGATTTAAATATCGCTTTGCAAGAAAGAGATAACGCCATACTTCAATACTTAAACTCTCTTGAGAAATTTTGGAGAGATTATTACGTATTAAGACAACTCACGCTTTATGATTTTATAAATGATAAAAAAATTGAAGTTGAGGATATCCTTTATGATTAAAAACTGAGGATTAATTCATATTTTTGGGTCATGAGTTTTACAAAAACAACAGAGCAGGATTCCAATTACGATCATCTGGAAAAGATGAGTATTAATGAGTTATTAAACAGTATAAATAACGAAGATAAAACAGTACCTCTAGCTGTTGAAAAAGTATTGCCTCAAATAGAAAAACTAATAGAACGGATAGTAGAAAAACTTAAACTGGGCGGACGTTTATTTTATATAGGAGCAGGTACTAGTGGTCGTTTAGGTATTCTTGATGCGTCTGAGTGTCCTCCTACGTTTGGAGTTTCTCACGATTTAGTAATTGGTCTTATTGCTGGGGGTGATACAGCCATTAGAAAAGCAGTAGAATTTGCTGAGGACTCACCCACTCAAGGTTGGGAAGATCTTCAAAAATATAACGTAAACTCAAACGATGTTGTTGTAGGTATTGCCGCTTCTGGTACAACACCTTATGTTATAGCCGCTCTCGAAACATGTAATAAAAATGATATCATTACGGGATGTATAACATGTAATTATAATAGCCCATTATCTCAAACGGCACAATTTCCTATAGAAGTCATAGTAGGTCCAGAATTTGTTACTGGTAGTTCTAGAATGAAAGCAGGCACAGCACAAAAATTAGTTCTAAATATGATAACAACTTCTACCATGATCCAACTTGGTCATATAAAAGGAAATAAAATGGTTGATATGCAATTAAGTAATAACAAGCTAGTTGATAGAGGAGCAAAAATGATTATGAATGAGTTAAAAGTCTCTGAACAAGAAGCTCAACAATTATTGACAAAATATGGTAGTGTACGCTTAGCTATTAAAAACTATGATAATGGAAACTAAAAAAACCAATAAAGAGATTCTTGTAAAAGGATTAAAAATAATGGGAACTTCTTTGGGAGCGATGTTTTTAGGTCCACTACTCCTTCATATAGCTTTTAGTAATCAAGAGAAGCCTTTATACATTCCTATACTAATTGTAGCCATTATTATTTGTGCATTAGCCATATATTTAGCTTTTAAAGGGCTAAATACCATCTTAGATAGTATGTTTAAAAAATAATATTAATGTGCAGCCTCTTTTGGTGTTGTTGGATTATAACCAAAATCATTATCATTAATTATAATACCCAGCCTATCTAATATATAATTTATTATGGCATAATGGTGTATGGTATGGCTATTAGCTTGAGCAAGTAAAGCCGATAAAGTATATAATATTTCTGTTTTTCCAAGACCTAAATCATCAGTTACCCGAATTGTTTTATCAAGATTTCCATCTAAACGACTAAGCTTATCCATTAAACTTAGTAAATAATCTTTAGCCGAATCGCAACAAGTTTCAATCTTATTATCTCTTTTTCTAGCTGTTAAATCAACACAATCCCTTTTTATGTTTATAATACAATCATAAAAATCTAAAATATGCCTTAAATGGGAACCGATACTTGAATTATAAGGCGGTACAGATGCATTGCTTAGTATAGCATCGTCCAATTTATCTAATAAATACTGAGATTTTTGTAATGTATTAAGGGTTGATTTAATAATTATGTCCATGGATACTAAAATAGTTAAATAAACTGTAACAAAGAATAATTTTTGATTAGTCTTTGAAGTATCACTTCCTTACACATAAAGTAAAAAAATCCTAAATATTAATGTATTGGGAATTTTTATTTATGTCTCCCTTAATTTCCCCTTGTTCAATAGATATCATGACCTTAATTCGGTTCAATTTTTAAAAAGAATCTCTATATTAAGTAAAAAGAGATTGCCACCTCACTAAAAAGCGCCTCACAATGACCGTATAAAACAGAAGCAGATAGGTTATAGAAACGTCTATAAAAACAAAAAACCTCCATATTGCCATGAAGGGCTTCCAAAAAAGGCAACGACCTATTCAATGGGTCCCCAAGAGCACAAAGTGCGATCGGCCAGAACGAATTGATCACGCCCTGAGCGTGACCACATAGATCTTAAGCAAAAAAAAGAGTCTAACTACAACTGTAATTAGACTCTTCAAAAAAGGCGACGACCTACTCTCCCACGGATGCAGTACCATCGGCGCTAACGGGCTTAACTTCTCTGTTCGGAATGGTAAGAGGTGAGCCCCATCGCTATAACCACCTTAAGCTTTAGTCCC
>NZ_SRSO01000022.1 GCF_004791695.1 Flavivirga rizhaonensis
TAAATTTTGTTTTACAAGAATTTGAAAACAAAAAGATCGGTAAACTTTTAGAAGAACATTTGCCCAAATTACCAACTCAATGTAAATATTCATGGAAAGATATAGTATACGCTTTTTGGTCTGTTTATTTTTGTGGGGGAGATTGTATAGAAGACTTAGGCGGTAATTTTCATCATAACCTAAAACAGCTTCCTTTTTTTAAAACGCCTAGTCCTGATAGGGTTTTAGATCGATTTAAGGAGTTGTCCCTTGCTAAAGTTGTATTAAAAAGCCCTAGCTACCGCTAGTTTAAAAACTAGTGGCGGTAAAGATTAGCGGTCAAGAGTAAGAAAAAAACAAGCTAAGAAGTTACTTTAGAAATAGAGTGGCTTTTCTATTTATAATTTCCAACTAAAATATTCATAATTTTACTTATAATTATATTTTTTATTTAACAATAGTTAAATTTAGTTATTAAGGCTAAGACAATCTAAATAAAAAAATATTTAGAAAAAAATATCTTTTTGCATTTTGCTAGTATAGCAAGTTTACAACACTGGTAAGCTAGCAAAGTACAACAGTGATAGACTTTTTAATAAGCATAACGTTTTAAACGTTTCCAGTCATCCTCATGCGAGTAATTAAGATTTGGTATAATTCTATCTGTAAGTAAATTGTCTTGAGTGATACCACTCAAGTATCTCGATATTTTAGTAGTTGATTTCATTTTTTGATTATTTAATACTGAAATACTGAAACAAGTTCAGCACAAGTAAGTTCAGCAAGGATTGATTGATGAAAATTTTGATTTAAAAGACGCTACCTATCTGTAACGTCTTTTACTGTTCCAATTGTAACTTTTTGTATTGTTTAAAGTTCCGCTTAATTGATTAGTGTTTAATGTTCTCATGATTTCTGATTTAATTTTAATACTGAAACAAGTTCAGCACGGGTTGATTGATTGATGAGATAAAAGATGTCATTCTGAATGAAAATGAAGAATCTCTTTTGGTGAATATTTGAATATTAGTTTTTTGAGATTTTTCGACTGCATTCAAAATAACATTTTAGTCCTTTTTATCTAAAGCGTCTTTTATTATTCCATTTGTTACTTTTAGTTTCAGTTAATGTTGCGCTTAATTGATTGCTGTTTAATGTTCTCATAATTGTTGTTTTTTGATTGATTTATACTAGATAGACGACCACAAATAAAAAATGTTACAGTACTATGCATAACAAAGTAATAAATTAACAAAATTTAACAATTTAGATAGGGTAGTAGTAAGTAATCTCGCATTTTTTAGACTTTTAAAATACTTTAGGAATGGTTATTGTGTTAAATCATTACAAAATTTAAATAAGAGTAGAATATTTTCAGATAAAAAAATATCTTTGAAATATATAAGTACATTAACTCAATGGAATAATAGAAACAAATGAAGCTTTATTTTTCATTTTTTATACTACTACTTTTTTCGTTATCAACCTATGGTCAGATAGATTCGAAAAGAAAGTCTATTGCCATTCCTGCGGTAAAAAGCAAAGATTCTGTTGATGCTAGTCCTTTGTTACCATCCAGACCTATTAACAACAATACATCAATTAATAATATAAATACACCTAAGGTTTCTAAAAATCTTGATATGCCTAAGAAAGAGTTTTCTATGTTCCCAACTGAGGAGTTTGGTAATCCAGGAGAGCTTTATCATAAGCGACTTAATAAAAGTTTAGATCACTTAAAACTAAGTAAAGAAGAGTTAGAATTGAAAAACGGTAGTACAACGGATCAATATTTTGGCGATTTTAAAAGTAAAGCTAAGTTTGTAAACGTGGTCTATCGAGATCATGGTTATGTTGATGGTGATATTATCCAGGTTTTAGTAAATGACGATGTTATTCATGCCAGAGTATTTTTAACAGGTGGTTTTAAAGGTTTTAAGCTGGATTTACAACCAGGATTTAATAAGATAGATTTCTTAGCTTTAAATCAAGGAGAGTCAGGACCAAATACCGCTGAATTTAGAGTTGTTGATGACCAAGGTAGTTTAATATCTTCTAATCGTTGGAATCTATCTACAGGTGTGAAAGCAACCATTATTGTAGTAAAGGAATAAGGAGAGTAGTATTTACTTTGTTATCGACATAATATAAACAGAACGAGCCCCTTCATGAGGTGCTTTTATCTCGTTTTCTTTTACAAAACCTTCTCTTTTGTATAGTATAATAGCCTTTTCGTTATCTGTAAAGACATCTAGCCATATTTTTTTAGCCTTGTAATGTTTAAAACAAAAGGCTTTTATTAATTTAATAGCCATACTTCCATAGCCTAAGCCTCTTTTTAACAATGCTATTCTTCTAAATTCAATAACATGGTCTTTATTTAATAAACCAGCGAGTATCACATAACCAATAAGAATATTGTTAGATTTATTAAAAATAGAGACGTGTTTTTCATCTTTATTAGTTAGTACTTCTCTGTGCCTAGTGATATCATACTGACCAATAAATTGAGAATACTTTTTCTCTATTTCAATAATCTCTGTAAGATTCTCGATTTTAGTTTCTAGTAGCTTAATAGATTCATTTTCTAACACTTAATCAAAATTTATCGATTAAATTTAGGAAACTATCTTGTCAATGAGTTTTAACTCATCTTCAGAAAAACTTAAATTATCTACAGCTTTTATATTTTCTTTTAATTGCTTTGGAGAACTAGCTCCTATTAAGACGGAGGCAACTTGCGGTTGTCTTAAAATCCAGGCAATAGCCATTTGCGATAATTTTTGACCACGTTCTTGGGCAATAACATTTAGATGCTGAATTTTTTCGATATTACTATTTACAGCATCTACATTTAAATAGGTGAGATCTTTCGCAGCTCTTGATCCTTCTGGGATGCCTTTTAAATACTTTTCAGTTAATAACCCTTGAGCCAACGGAGAAAAGGCAATACAGCCAACACCATTTTGTTCTAAAGTATTTAAAAGCCCATCTTCTACCCAACGATCGAACATAGAATAACGTGCCTGATGTAAAATAAAGGGAACGTTTAAATTTTTAAGAATCACAGCAGCTTTTTGGGTGTCCTTTGGTTCGTAATTAGAAATACCAACATATAAGGCTTTACCTTGACGTACAATATCGGCTAGAGCTCCCATAGTTTCTTCCAAAGGAGTGTCTGGATCTGGTCTATGATGATAAAAAATATCAACATAATCTAATCCCATACGTTTTAAACTCTGGTCTAAACTTGAAATTAAATACTTTCTCGATCCCAAATTACCATAAGGGCCTGGCCACATATCGTAGCCAGCTTTTGTTGCTATAAATAACTCATCTCTATAAGGCTTGAAATCTTTTTTAAAGATAGTGCCAAAATTTTCTTCGGCAGATCCATATGGAGGTCCGTAGTTATTAGCTAAGTCTAAATGTGTAATACCTAAATCGAAAGCACATCTAATAATATCTCTTCCGTTTTGTATATTATCAACAAAGCCAAAGTTGTGCCATAGTCCCAATGATATTGCAGGTAAAAGCACACCGCTTTTTCCAGACCTTTTATAGGGTATGGTATCATATCTATGGTTTGAAGCTTGATAGCTTGTTGCTCTGGATTTGTCGTTGATTTGCATATTTAGAGTAGCTAATAATTGAGATGTAAATGTATAAATTATATCGTTAATATTCTATTGAAGATGTAAGACCGCTTTGCTGTTAGAATCAAGAACAAAGACTTGGTTGTGACTAACTGACAGACAGGGATGAAAACAAATAATGCTTCCGTAAATTAGAATTATTCAGACAATCTTTACTATTGAACTCGTTTAAACTTTTTGTTTTTAACCGAAAATGAGATGAAATTTATTCAGATGAGGCACTTTTTGCAAGGCATAGCAGAATTACGCATAAGAAAAGTAACAAAATATGGGTAAATTTCGACCATTTTTTAGGAAATAGAAAAAGTTTAAACGAGTTCATTATTTAAAATAAGAAAAGAGTGTTTAAAAAGCGTTTAGATGTCCGTTCGAACCTTTCGAATGTACTCAAGACAAGCTAAAGCCGAGAACTTTTTTATGTCTTGATTTTTAAAACGTCCCGATTGCGCTCGATGAGACAAATTTTAATACTTCTAAGATAATAAATGAATTTTGCTACAAATTCATTTAAAAATGTCATACCATGTGAATAAAAAAATCAATTTTTAATCTTAGCTAATTCGGTAGTTAACTCATCTTTTATAGCAGAATCACTAGTATTTAAAGGTAATTGATTTGCATTGAGAAGATTTGGTTTTTCTAAAGGGTTATTACTTAAATTATATAAAGCTTCAGAGCCATCATCAAAATAAATATACTTATGCGTGTTGTTTCTAATGGTAATATCTTCATTTTCGGTATACACATAATTTCTCTTACTCACATTATTTGCACTTGAAAGTAATTCTTTAAAACTTTTGCTGTCATAAACTTCAGTAGTAGATACACCAGCTATATTTGCTATGGTAGTAAATAAATCGGTAGCGTTTATAAGCGCATCTTCAGTTTCATTAATACGTGTTACATTTTTTCCAGAAATAATCATAGGTACGTTAACGCCTCCTTGGTATACACTTCCTTTAGCTCTTGTAGAAGGATGTTCTTGTACCACTTGATTTGGAGTACCATTGTCTCCTATGAAAATAATGACTGTGTTCTCTTTTTCGTCTTCAGACATTGAATTGATTAGTCTCCCCATTTCACTATCCATCGCTTCTAGTGCCGCCATATAATAGGGGAGTGGATTGTTATCTATACTTGCCTGGTCTGATGGTAAAATGCCCTGAGAATGCAAATCGTTTGGAGGTAAGTGAAATGGCGTATGTGGTGCATTGTAAGCTAACCATAAAAACCAAGGAGTAGTTTGTTCTGCAACCCAGTTAATAGCCAAATCTGTGAATTTAGTTGTGGTGTATGTTGTTGATTTAGTTGTAGCTCCATTTTCTGTTAGATTCCAGTTCCAATAGGATTGAACACCGCCACCTAAAAGGCCTGCAAAATGATTTATACCCATATTATTAGGGTGGGTTGCGTTATTTGATAAGTGCCATTTACCAATAACAGCGTGGTTATATGATTCGTTTGTATTTGTGTCTATATAATTTTGTAATGACATTTCGGAAGTCGATAACACATCACCAGCATCAAGTACATTGGTTTTAAATCCATATTTTCCTGTTAAAATGGATGCTCTAGTTGGAGAGCATGTTGGATTAGACCATAGATTTGTAAACTTAATTCCTGAATTCATTAAACTTTGAAGTGTAGGCATGTTGGGCTTAACTGTTCCTATATCATAACCAGGAGTGGCATCTAACCCCATATCGTCTGCAATGATAAGTAAAATATTAGGAGCTGTATTTTGAGTGTTTTCTGGAACTTCTTCTTTATTATCAATTATGTCTACTGAGTTATCACAAGAAAAGAATAATGGTATTAATAGGCTAATTACTATATGTCGAGTCATGAGTATTGAGTTTTAATTGGACGATAATACTTACTTAAGACTTAATAAATAGAAATAAGTTTAATCTTTTTTATAACTAATTCATTTTCAGAAGGAAAAACAATCATTTATAATTTTCGTATTAAACATTCGTGATAAACCCTCTAAAGGTGTTATTTTTGCTCGTCACAAAATTATAGGGATGTCCATTTCAATAACAGAATTAGAAGAAAGAAAAGCAGGTAAAGACTTATATAGCTATCAAAAAGGAGCCATAGATAAAATATTTAAGAGCTTTGATGAATCACCTCTTGATTACCATTTATTATATCAACTTCCTACTGGTGGAGGAAAAACAGTTATTTTTTCTGAAATAGTTAGGCAATATCTTAAAAATCATAAAAAAAAGGTATTGGTGATGACGCACCGTATTGAATTATGTAAGCAAACATCTAATGTGCTTACAGAGTTTGGTGTGTTGAATAAAGTTATAGATAGTAAGGCAGATTTAAGTGATCAAGCAGATTATAGTTGTTTTGTGGCTATGGTTGAAACCTTAAATAACAGATTGCAAGATGATAAGTTGGATATTTCTGATATTGGCTTGGTAATTATTGATGAAGCGCATTATAATTCATTTACAAAACTCTTTAAATTTTTTAGTCAATCATTTATTTTAGGAGTTACAGCAACACCTTTGAGCTCTAGTATAGAGCTGCCAATGACCGATAATTATGATGAATTAATTGTTGGGGAAAGCATAGAATCTTTAATAGAAAATGGGTTTTTAGCTCGCGCTGAAATGTTTTCTTATAATGTAGGATTAACCTCGTTAGTGGTTGGAGCTAATGGTGATTATACAGTGAAATCTTCTGAAGATTTGTATACAGATAATGATATGCTTAGCAAATTGTTGCAAGCTTATGAAGAACGTTCTAAAGGGAAAAAGACATTAATTTTTAATAATGGAATTAATACTTCTTTACATGTTTATGATACCTTTAGAAGGGCTGGATACCCTGTAGCTCATCTAGATAATACGAACACTAAAAAGGAGCGAGCACTTATTTTAAAATGGTTTAAAAATACTCCTGATGCTATTTTAACATCGGTAAGTATTTTAACTACAGGGTTTGATGAACCTACTGTAGAGAGTATTATTTTAAATAGAGCAACTAAATCATTAACGCTTTATTATCAAATGATAGGGCGTGGCTCTCGTATTTTAAAAAATAAGAATACATTTAGTGTGATTGACTTAGGTAATAATTTTCACCGATTTGGACCTTGGGGCGATAACTTAGATTGGCAACGTATTTTTAAATCTCCAAATTACTATTTAGATGCGATTTTAAGTGATGAAGAGTTAGAAAGCAATTTCAGATATGAAATGCCAGATGAATTGCGTAAAGAATTTTCTAAATCTAAAGATGTTTATTTCGATATACAAAGAACTTACATAGAGTCAATTAGAAGTGGTGAATCATCAAAAGTTGTTCTGGAGCGTTCTATAGAACAACATGCCAAAATATGTATTGAAAATAGTGAAGATGTCTATGATGCATTGGGATTAGCAAAAATGCTAGGAGACGATATCGATTTTAGAATACAGCGATATACTAAGTGTATAAGTAAGAGTACTTTTAATTTTGTAGAGTGGTTAAAAGGTGATTATAGAAAAAAATTAAATGCATATTTACGTTCAAATTTTGATGAAGTTTTTGAAGCTATTCATGGTTATCCGCCAGAAGATTAGAGGTCTTATATAATTTTACTTCTAAAATTATTACAACATCCTTAAAATAAGGCGTATCTTTGCATCCGATTATTCACATTAAACAAGCATTGTAATATAAACTATGGCAAAATCTCAAGTAACTTTTAACAAAATTGAAAAAGAAAAAAAACGCTTAAAGAAAAGAGAAGAAAAGCAAAAAAAGAAAGAAGCTCGTAGAGCTGAGGCTAAAGAAAACCCACAAGGAATTCAATTTGCTTATGTAGACTTTAATGGCAACTTAACAGACACGCCTCCAGATCCTGCAATGCGTGAGAAAGTAGAAGCCGAAAGTATTGAATTAGGAATCCCTAAGAAAGAAGATAGAGAAGAGGAAGAACCAGTAAACAAAGAAGGAAAAGTGTCATTCTTTGACCATTCTAAAGGTTTTGGTTTTATAATCGATAGTGTAAATCAAGAAAAATACTTCGTACACGTTAGTGGATTGCTTGAACCTATTGAAGAAAATGATAAAGTTACTTACGAGTTAGAACGCGGTCAAAAAGGAATGAATGCGGTTCGAGTGAAAAAGATTTAGTATCTTTTTCTTTACTTTTTCAAGATAGTTTTTCGTTATCCTATTATTTCTAATTACGAGTATAGATGAGCATATCGCGAAAAACGATTCTTATTATTTTGGCATTTTTTGCTATTTATGTTATTTGGGGATCTACCTACCTTCTCAATAAAATAGCTGTAACAGAAATACCACCATTTTTTGTAGCTTCCATACGTTTCACTATGGCAGGTACGCTTATATTTATAATAGCTAAGTTGATGAAACTTAAGCTATCTATTAGCAGAAAGCAATTTATTAATTGTACCATCGCTGGTTTTTTGTTTTTGGTGTATGGTAATGGTGTTTTTGTTTGGGCTTTAAAATATTTGGATAGTGGGTTTGCAGCTCTTGAAGCTTCTACTCAGCCACTTTTTGTATTATTACTCATGAGACTTATAGATGGTAAAAAGATGCAACCAAAATCTTTAATTGGTGTTGCATTAGGTATTATTGGGATGTATCTTTTAGTAAGTCAAAAAGAACTCATTACTAGTGATGAAAGTTTGATAGGTATGCTTATGGCTTTCACCTGTGTTTTAGCCTGGAGTTATGGCAGTGTATTTGTTGCTAAGGCAGATTTACCATCAAACTTTTTTGTTAGTACGGCATACCAAATGAGTATTGCTGGTGGGCTTTTAATATTAATAAGTTTGCTTTTAAATGAAAGTTGGATATTACCTATTCATTGGAGTTTAAAGGTGCAAGGGTCTATAATTTTTTTAATAGTATTTGGGGGCGTGATAGCCTTCACAGCATTTAATTATTTGCTTAAAGTTGTTTCTACAGAGAAAGCTTCTACTTCGGCATATGTAAACCCTATAGTAGCTATAATCCTAGGTTGGTATGTGCTTGATGAAACTATTACCACTCAAACCATTATAGCGGCTTGTATTCTTTTAACAGGTGTTTTCTTTATTACTTCACGTAAAAGAATTAAAACCCGAACTATTGGAAGTTAAGAATGCCATAAAATTTATGCTTATTAGCACTTTAGCATTTGCCTGTATGAATGCTATAGTTAAGCAATTAGTGCATATTAATGCATATCAAATCGTATTTTTTAGATCAATAGCTTCTTTAGTTTTTACGTTTACTTTTCTATTAAAAAATAACATTTCAATTTTTGGAAACCAGAAAAAACTTCTGGTTATTAGGGGGTTAGTAGGTGTTACTTCAATGACTTTCTTTTTTATGTCTACCAAGTATTTACCAATCGGTACAGCGGTTTCGCTACGTTATATAGCTCCTATTTTTGCAGCAATTTTTGCCGTATTCTTACTGCGCGAAAAAGTAAAACCGTGGCAATGGTTTTTTTTTGCTGTGGCTTTTATGGGGGTATTAATTTTAAAAGGCTTTGATACAGAATTGAATAGCTATGGTCTTTTATTAGCCGTTGTTTCTGCTATTTTTAGTGGACTGGTATATATAACAATACGTAAAATAGGAAAAGGAGATCACCCAGTGGTGGTGGTTAACTATTTTATGGTAATTTCAACTATAGTTGGAGGGGTACTTTCTACAAATAACTGGGTAACACCTGTAGGCATAGAGTGGGTGTTACTAATTGGGTTAGGAGCTTTTGGGTATTATGGACAGCTATTTATGACAAAAGCTTTTCAAATTGCTGCTACAAATATTGTGGCTCCGTTTAAATATTTGGAGGTTCTTTACACTGTTTTGTTTGGAGTATTTATTTTTACCGAGATTTATACGTTTTGGAGTTTATTAGGTATTGCATTGATTATTGCAGGGTTAGTCCTTAATATCTTATATAAAGAAAAACTAAAGCGAAAAGAAAATCATGGATAGTATAACTTTAAACAATATTATGTTCTGTATTATTTTGAATGAAGAGACATCACATAATCAATAACAAAGAACAATTTTATGGAATTTGAGTAATCATCATGAATTTACCCAAATGTGATGTCTCTCTCAGCTCAAAATGACTTTAAAATGTAGAAATATACAGGTTAAATAGTATCTATTTAATTGATTTTAATAACCCTCGAATCCGCTTTTAAACTTTCATGAATAATGGTTGCATTACCCTTATAACGTAATGTACAGTCTGCTACAGCTTCAACATCTATCGTTTTATTCACTGTTAGATTGGCATTGCAATCGGCAGTCATTTTTATTTTTAAATCTTCAACTTCTAAATCATAGCCAGAAAGCCTGGCATCTGCAGAAAGGTATGCGTTTAGAATGTTTACCGAACCTGACAAATCAACATTTGAATCGGCTGTACTTTTAAGTTCTAAATAATTAGCATCCACATGACCTGAAAAAAAGCTATCTGCAGTTATTTTTATTTTTGCGTTATCTTCAATTAAAGTGTTTTCCAGATAAATTTGAGAGTCTGCTGTAGCAGTAAAATTATTAATATACTTCGTAGTAATATATACATTTAGAGTCTCTCTTCCTCTAATATTAAGATTGTTTCTAAGACGTACAATCAATTCATCATCTCTTTTAGATGTTATAATATGATCGTGTAAATTTTCGTTAGCTTCTATTTTAATAGATTCTTCAGTATCAGAAAATGTGATATAAGCTGTAAAGCCATTGGCTATTTCTATTGATGAGTAATCGGTAATATATACATTTCTATAGGTAACTTCATCATTTGCATCTACTCTTATAGTATCTACACTACATGATGATATAATAAACCCTGAAAGTATTAATAATATATATAGTCTGCTCGTTTTCATTTTGATTGATTGATTGATTGATTGATTGATTGATGTTTAATTTGTGTTACTGATTCATGTTTTTGTTTAGTTCCATGATTGGAATCCATTGAAAATTAATAGGTTCGTTTGCCTCATTGTCCATTCTTAGATAAACTTTATTGTCTTTAGAATGCACATATAGTGCATTCATACGATTTGATTTTTTCTTATATGTCATCTTATATTTTTTTTGTAGCGATTTCTTCCCATATTAAACACGCCTATTTTGATTCCCATGCCTCCTGAAATACCATTTATACGGGTTAAATCATATTCAGGTTCAAATTTCACTTTGCTAGAAAGCCTATATTTTATTCCAGCTTCCAGTTGTATATATCTATTAATATTATAAAGTACATTAATGCCAGGTTCAACAACGAAAACATGTTCCCAGTCATCATCATCTACAATAACTTCCTCATCATCATCAAAATTATCTTCAAATAATGCTACTGCACCAGCACCAATTAATAAAGGAAATGATAGGTTAACTTTCGATTTACTAAATAGTATAGGTTCTAAGTGTAAACCACCATAAAACCCACCTAAATCCTTATTGCGAGCATCTAACCCAAGTCTATTAAGATCTGAATAAAACCCTGTACCTATAAAACCAATTTCGAATTGCTGATTTGCGACATAAGCAACCTTAAAACTAGACGAATACGTTTCTGCTTTGTCAATGGTTCCATAATTAAAGCTTAAGCCTAGATAGACACCATGCACAGTGTTTTTACGGTCATTAAACTCAATGTAATCGTCAGATTCCTGAGCGTTTAAGCTATTCAGAGAACAAAATAATAGTAATAAAAGAAAAGCTTTAAGAAATTTCATAGTTGGTGTATTTGATTGTATATAGTTATAGACACTATAATTTATGATTGGTTGCATGTAAAATGATTTTTTTTTGAAGAATGTTTGATTTTTAAGAAAGTGTCTTATTCTTTTAAGACGATAATACCTTTTTTACCATTGAATGAAAATATACCAGAAGTGTTTTTTCCGTAAGTAGCTTTGATCTTCCGTATCCTTTTACTTTTGTCGATCATATTGTTTTCAATATTATAAAAAGTTTTAGGTAGCCTCAATAAACCTTGCTCTAATATAGCATTGAACATAAAAGACAAATCGGATATATTGATATTAATATCTGATGATTCCTGATTTATAGAAACGTAGGCATCTGGGGTATTTATTTTTGCAATACGCAATTCGGCAACTTTCATATCGAGGGTAATTTTTTCCTTAACAGATTCTATTTGAGCATTAGAAAAATTTAATTCCCCTTGAATTTTTTCTACCTTTTGAATTATTATTTCATCTTTACTTGAAATGATTTCTAGGTCTTTAACTGTATCAATTTCAATTTTTGTTCCACTAGTCTTCAGTAGTAATTTATTAGAAGATTCAATGTCGATATCTCCGTTTTTTAAATTAATAGTTCCGTAATCGATAGCTTTACTTCTTAGTTTACCAAACTTCATCGCTATTCTTGCATTTGGAATCCCTTCATTAATCCACAAGTCTCCATGCTCTATATTTGCTTTTAATCGCCCTGCCCAATTGTCAATAATAACATCACCAAATTTATTTGTAATATCAATTTCTGCATGCCTTGGTAAATAAATAGCGACATTTATTTCAACATTACTTTTATCAAATTCAAAAGGATTTACCTTATTAAAATATCTTGAAAAAAGACTACTGTTTTTATCTGATATTTCCGAGGTTATACTAACAAAGTCATCTACGGCTTTAATATTGGCTACAATACGATTTAGAAGGTTTTCTGCATCGTCTCTTTTTTTGTTTGTTACTTGAATATCTATTTTTATAGAAATATCGTGTTCCTCCCAACCATTAATGAGTATGTTACCATATTTATTTTCTAGATGTAGCTCGCCAGAATTAGACATCTCGTATATTTCTTCAATAGTTTTTGTTAAAACTTCTTGAGAATACATTGAAAAACTCAATAAAAATAGAGCAATTACGGTTGTTTTTTTATAAAGTATATGCATCATCATTGTCTAGTTTTTTAGAACTATTAATTTGTTCTAATAAGTTTTCTATTAATTCAATTCTCTTTTTGTAGTTAATTACTACAGCTTCTAAAACTCTTTCGGTATCTACATTTTTTTGCAACTCTTCTTTAAGAATTTCATACTCAATATCTAGTTCATCCATAAAGGATAGGAACTCTTTTTTCTCTTCAGGTGATAATTGCGTGTTCTTATTCACAAGTTTTACTTGGTAAGCAATCAAACCTTTGTAGTGTGAATTAATATCGTTTAGTTCTTGTAGTGCGACATTATTTTGAATGCTGTTGTTAGCACCACTAACTAGTGAGATATTAATTATTGAAAACACTCCTAAAGCTATAATTACTGTTGCTGCAACTTTAAAAAGTGGATTGCTCCATAATTTAATAGTCTTTGTTTTTGATTCTGGTTTGTTTAATCCAGATTCAATGTTTTCCCAAAGTTTACTTTTATCTGCTTTGTGTACATCAAAAAGGGCTTTGTTTTCCTTTATATATTTTTCGAAATTATCCATTATAATGTCTTTACAATTTCAATTAATTTTTTCTTTGCTCTGTGATACTGTGATTTAGAAGTAGAAGGACTTATCTCTAATATTTCTGAAATCTCTACATGATCATAACCTTCAATTAAATATAGATTTATAATCTGTTGATAACCAGACGGCAATAATCTAATGCCTTTTATTATGTTTTTAATATCTATCTCCGAAGGTATATCTTCTGCATCCTCTTTTATATGATACATTTGATCCTCTATAGGGACTACTGGTATTTTCTTCTTTTTTAATTGATTGATGCTTTTATTAATTACAATACGTTTTAACCAAGACCCAAAAGTACTTTCATATCTAAAAGATGATAAATTATTAAAGGCTTCAATAAAACTATCTTGTACAACATCTTCGGCATCTTCTTTTATATGCATCATACGCATACTTATATTATACATAGCATCAACATATAGCTCATACAGCTTGTATTGCGCATTTCTATCACCTAACTTGCTTTTTTCAACAAGTGATTTATGAGTGTATAATATATTGGTCTCCAATTATTCTGCTAGCTCTAGTTCGCCTTAAAAATAGTTCTATTATTTAAGCTATTATTATAGACAATAAAAAAAGTAAAAGGTTGCATGCTCAATATATTTTTTTGTTTTTAATAGAAAATAGTAATATTATAAACATCGTGCTAACTTGTATTTGCTTGATTATTAGCTTATTTTTATTTTACAGAATACCCATGCTAGCCTACATTGCTAAATATTATAATGAAGATTCCTAGGCGTATAAATATTTTTAGAAACAAAGTGATGGAGGTGCTTACTAAGAGCGTAGGGAATTCTTATTCTATTCTCAAAACTGATTCTAACAGGCAAATTGAAATAAAGAATATACTTATTTCGAGACCTAATCAAAGATTAGGCAATCAATTACTATTAACACCTTTAGTACAAGAAATAATTAATACATTTCCAGATTGTAAAATTGATTTGTTTGTTAAAGGTGGGGTTGCCGTTCCTGTTTTTGAAAAATATGAGCAAATCGATAAAATTATTCAACTGCCTAGGAAACCGTTTAGTCATTTAATAGATTATGGATTGTGTTGGTTAAAATTAAAAAGGAAGCAATACGATTTAGTTATAAACGGTGATAAAAATTCATCATCAGGTAAATTATCTACTCAATTTGTTAAAGGAACCTACAAAATTTTTGGTGATATAGATGAAGAAATCCAAACTGTTTACAAAGATTATGATCATATTTCTAAATACCCAATTTATAATTTAAGACATTTATTAGAAAAATTAGGGTTTTCTAAAAACAATAAAGAAATCCCTGTTTTAAACATTAAGCTAACAGAAACAGAAATAGATAACGGGAAAATAATATTAGATACTCTTATTCAAAATGATAAAAACACTATTTGTATTTATACGCATGCTACCGGACCTAAATGTTATTCTGAAGACTGGTGGAAAATCCTTTATGCACGTTTGCAAAAGGAATATCCTAATTATAATATTATAGAAATACTACCTGTTGAAAATATTTCAAAAATATCATTTAAAGCTCCTAATATTTATAGCAAAGATATTCGTGAAATGGGTGCTATAATTAGAAATACGTCAATGTTTATTTCAGCAGATAATGGTATTATGCATTTAGCTAGTGCTACATTAACTCCAACTATTGGTTTTTTTTCAGTAACAAATCAAAGCATATATAAACCTTATGGTAATGGTAGTGTGGCTTTAAATACCAACGAAACTACTATTGATGATTGGTTTGCTGAGATAGATCGAATACTTAATAAATAAATTTAGATACAAATTACTGCTCATTAAAATGATCCTCGAAAGCAATGACTCATTTTTCATCAGTTAGTTTAGCATAATTAATAGCGCCAGTGCCTTCAAATATAAATATAAAAAAGTAAAGAAAGGTTATAGTAATGGGGATGGTATGGTGTATCTGTATCTGTATATGACAACTTGGAAAGATGTTAATGATTGTATTTATGCAAAGTGGACTTGAATAAATGATTGATTTAATTAATACTATAAAGAAGTACTAAGTTTTTAAAATGTATATTCAAGAATTAGCTTTTGACCAATTTTTATCGGAGTTGTTTTCCTGATATAATTAGATCGGCATATAGAGGCTATAGATACATTGTTTTTTGATGAAATTCCGGATAATGTATCACCACGTTTAACGATATAAACTTTTTTACGAGTTTCTAAACTTGCAATAGCTTCCTCTTTAGTATGTAAAACTGTTAATTTTGTTTGCCTTTTAGAACTGTGAAGCCCTGGTTGCACCCAGTTTTTGGTAACCCAGATATTTTTAGAATGCACCATATTTTGCTCACTAAAATCAAATAAGTATTCTGGGTTTATGGATATCCCTTTATAATTAATAACTAAGTGTAAATGACTTCCTCTAGCGTTACCTGAAGCTCCCCCATAACCAAGAAGTTGTCCATGCTTTATTGTGTCATTGGCTTTAACGGCATATTTAGATAAATGAGCATAAACAGTTTCTAATCCATTATAATGCCTAACAATTACTGTTCTTCCATGACCTCTAGTATAATTGGCAAGACGTACTATACCATCAAACATAGATACAACACTATCGCCAGTAACAAGATCAATATCTATACCTCTATGTGCTCTTCCTCTTCGCCATCCGTAACGAGATGTTACCACTTTTTTAAAGTTAATAGGTGGCGTGTATAAACTATCACTAAACTTAATTTCTAAAGGAAAATTAACTTTAACATTTCTATAAGGGTTATAAGTAGTTGTATCCCAGTGTTCTTTAGTTATGTTTAAGAGATTATTTTTTAAATCACTAGTATTATTGAAATTATCAATCTTAATATTTGCTTTTGCAAAAGGAAAGTCTGAATAATCAACTAATTCAATAGATGTAGGTTTATGTTGTCCGAAACTAAAAATGGATACTATTAAAAAAAAGAGAGACGTTAGAAATTTCATATTATAAATTCGATACTACTAAACGATAAACGAGTTATCTTTTTAATTTTCGCTGGGCCAATTTAGATAAAAATATCAAAATGCCATGTTAATATACTGTTAGAGTTTTATACCAAATGAATTTCAAAATGATTGATAATAAATTTGAATTATATTTTCTTTAGATGAAATAGAAAATATTAGCATAGCCATAGTTACGGTTCTTTTTATATTGAAATGTAGAGGAAATAGAAACGAATTTAATCGGTTATTTTGAAGTTTATTTGGTATTATATAGTTAATTAGCAATATTTTATTGATGTATGATAAGCAAATTGGGGTCGTAATAAAATACAAAATAAAAGGTAGGAAAAAGCAGAGGTTACTTGTTATATAATTAAAAAGGAATTATTTTTGAATCAACAAAGGTTACCCCCCTTAGATTCTATATCAATTCCCAAACTACATTAATTTAATTATGAAAAACCTACTTTTAAACCAACCAACATTAGTTTTTAATTATGCCAGGAATCATTTTTCAGGTAGCAAATCCCTTATTTTTTTATTATATTTTCTCATATCGCATGCTGCAATAGCAGACCCCATAGCACAGATGACAGCAACTAGATTATCTGGACCAGCTCCATTATCAGTACTTTTTGATGCAACTATGACTACCGATACAGACAATGCCATAGATCCTTTTAGACAATTAGGGTATTCTTTTTGTTTTGATGACCCTGGTAGTGGTACTTGGGCACATAGTGGATTAAGTAAGAATATAGAAACCGGAGGCCCTCTAGCAGCTCATGTATTCGATACTCCAGGTGTTTATGAAGTGAGAGTTGTTGTAAGAAACCCAAATGGTAGTACATCTGAAGCAACAGAAACCATAACAGTTCTAGATCCAGATGTTCATTATTCAAATACAAATACTGTTGTGATATCAACAGATTCAAACTTCACTGGAGCCCCAAATGGAGCACAACAAATAGCTAATGCTACCTCATGGCCAGCTTGGGAAAGTAATAAGCGCTACTTGCTTAAAACAGGTGATGATTTTACAGCTCTTGGTGTTATAAGGATTACGGATCGCAGTAATTTTCATTTAGGAAGTTTTGGTTCTGGTTCTAAACCACAAGTAACGCAGGTTATAGTTGATATGGATGAAGATAATGCCGCTACGCCACCGGAAAATGGTGTCATACAAGGATTAGATAGTCCTTTTATATTACAAAGATTAATGTTCAATAATTTATTAGTATATCAAAATGATGTTATCGGTAATGGTGCTAATATTGTATTTACATCTGCAAATACTTGGTATGCTGTAAACCAAAGAGGAACGTCTTCTCCTAGTGATTGGAAGCAGCCAGGTTCTATATTCATAGTAGAGAATCACGTAAATATGTTAGGTGATCCAACGGGGTATCTAAACGCTATAGCAGGTCTAGCCCATCATGTTGCCGTGCTTGGTAATACATCAGAACAAGCTAAAGAACATACACTTAGAATTTTTGGAACTTATAAATCTGTTATTGGTCATAACTTACTTTCGGGACCAGCGACAGATAACTTACGTACTGACTTTAAATTAATGTCTAATGGTATAAACGATTGGCCAGCAGATCACGCTATTTTCAACCCAGGAACGACTACAGAGGTTCTGCCTAACACGAGATATGTAAGAATTCATAATAATATCTTTGGAAGAGCAGGAGCACCACATAGCTGGCATTTACAAGTAGCTCCTCAAGATGATGGGAATAGTAATACAGTAGAAGGGTTGAGAGATATCATTATAGAGAACAATGAATTTATCGATGGTAATCAAGATGATGGATTAGAGCGCGGTATCCAAACTTTAGGAAACAATATTATAGAGCGAGGAAATGAGTTTCCTGCATCTTGGACGCAACCAGTACTTCAAGTAAACTATCCATCTAATTATTCTGCTTATTCGGCATTATATACACCTTTTTGGCACGGACCTTATTATCTTGATGATATGCCTCCAGTTGTGATGGTAGACCCTTGTTCGACTCTTGGAACAGATTCAGATCCTTTTAATTTAAAATCCGAATTGAAAGCATATCCTAATCCTTTAGGTCTTGGAGATGATTTAACTATAAAGCTTTCAACAAAATTGGTTAGCGGTAGCCTTGAGGTGTTTGATATTTTAGGACATATGATTTATACACAAAAAATGACTCAAAATACTACAGACATTTCTGGGACTTTATTTAAAGAAGGCATCTATTTAGTTGTTATAAAAACAGATCAAGGTAGAGAAACGAAAAAAATTGTTG
Source organism: Flavivirga rizhaonensis (assembly GCF_004791695.1). GTDB lineage: Bacteria > Bacteroidota > Bacteroidia > Flavobacteriales > Flavobacteriaceae > Flavivirga > Flavivirga rizhaonensis. The sequence goes on from NZ_SRSO01000022.1 coordinate 18,369, forward strand.
TTTTAGATTAACAAGAATTTATTAAATATCATATTTATATCGGGGTAACCTTCATTTAAAATTGCTTCACCTTATGGGTGGAGCAATTTTTGTTTTTGTTATATATTGGAGTTCTATATGTTAAATCATGACAAATTACATCACCTTTAACTTTCAAAAACATGATCATTATTTGAAAAAAAACGTACATTTTGTCGATGAATTTTACCTTCAAAATCATTTCATCGTGTAATTTAAGAGTTCACATGATTTTTATTTTTTTATGGATAGAAAGACTTAATTTTAACTTAAATTATTAATTTTTAGTGTTATGAAAAATCTAATGTCCCTTTTTTGTCTCGTATGTTTTATATGTTTTTCTTCTACCATTACCGCACAAGAATTTGCGAGTATATCAGAAGAAAAACCTGTTGATTTTAAGAAACGTAGCCCAATTTACGATTATTCAGAAAAACAATTGAATAATGTAGATACCATTCCTGATTATGCATCTAAAAAGAATAAACTAAAAATTACTGGTACTATTTACGAAAGTGATGGTATAACACCAGCTAAGAATGTGCTTCTCTTTATACATCAAGCAGATGAGCATGGAAATTTCGAATTAAAAAGACATAATAAGAAACGATATGTACATCATAGAGGCTGGATAAGAACAGATGCAGATGGACATTATACATTCTACACGTTTGTTCCTGGTAAATATATATATGGTAATGAACTTAAACAGATACTTCCAATAGTTAAAGAACCAGGTAAACCTGAATATAAAATAGCCACTTACCTTTTTGATGATGATCCATTATTAAACGATAAACGTTCGAAAGTAAAACGAGCTGATGTTAGTAACAGAATTCTTAAACTGGATAAAAAAGAAGGGTTGTATGTAGCCAAAAGAGATATTGTTTTGGGTAAAGAAGTTATAGACTCTTATGCTGAATAATGAATTTGTGTTTTATTAAGTTTTTTGTAAAGAAGCTTTAAAAAATAAATATTTATAGAATTTTGAAACTTGATTTCATAAAAGAGCCACCCTGATTAGGATGGCTCTTTTCTATAGGAGCTTTTATTCCCTGCCGTATTAGACTTCATTTATTATAAAAATAGATGGAGGTAGGCCTGAATTATGCCTCGGAGTAAACAAAACTTCTAAAATATTTTTATTATATTTAAACCATCGCTTAAACATTAAGTGATTAATCTCTCCCTATTAAATTATTAATACACTTTACTATCTAACAGTTTACCTTTTTTGGTATTTGTTAAATTTATGTTTAATGAATTTGGTATTATCAAACATCATTCATTATAACTATTAATAATTATACATACTTTGAATATTAAAATTATTTAAAAATGAAGCCATTTAAATATTTATCAATAGCTATTTTCTGCTGTATTTTAACGTCTTGTTATTCTGTGAGATTTCGTAATGTAAATGGTGCGCCACAACCTGACCCGTTTTCAGACAGAGATGATTATTACAGAGGTATGGCAGTTGTAGAGTTCGATACTGTTATAAGTATTAAAGTGAGTTCAGAAGATTTTACGTATTTAATCAAAGAAAAAGAAGCTTGCGAATCAGGAAAGCTAAACATTATTGAATATCGCAACACCTTTGGAGGTGTCTTATTAAGTGCTATTACTTTTGGAAGAAAACGAAAAGTAAAAGTTAAGTATGTGTGTGAAAAACCAACAAATTAAGGATTATGGCGACTACTAAAAGTAAATTTTTAAAAGAATGGAATACATTACATAAAAACGGCCCATTTCCATTAAAAATTCTTTATCAAACTAAATTGGAAGGAGAACGAGCCATGCCTAAAAAGTTAGATCGTTATAACGACGCGGCAAAAGAAATTCAACGTTTAATAAAGGAAACACATGTGGCTGGAGATGGATTTCGTGCCTATGGATCAGCATGGTCAATGAATAATATTGCCAGTCATAAAGATAGAATGCATTATAATGGTTTTATGAATATTTCTTTGCCAATTAATGCTAGCGATTGTCACGCTAATTCCAATTACGATTCGTCTAATCTATTTCTATTTGAATGTGGAACGACGATAAAAGAGGTTTCAGAGATTTTGGCAGAAAATGGAAAATCTCTCAAGACAAGCGGCGCAAGTAATGGTCAAACGTTAGCAGGTTGTATATCTACTGGAGTACATGGTTCTGCTTTAGATGTTGGATCTGTACAGGATTATGTCGTGGGATTAAATCTGATAATTGGTTCAAATGATGATGATATTGTATATATAGAACGTGATTCTAAGCCAGTTTTAAGTAATGAATTTGTTAACAAGTTAAATGCAAGAATTATAAGAGATGATGATTTATTTCATGCAGCAATGGTTGGGTTGGGTGGTTTTGGGTTCATACATGGAATCGTTATAGAGGCAGAGCCTATTTTTTTACTAAAACGTTATGTGAAAAAGATTAGTAAAACAACTGCTTATGAATTGGCAGAAACCATGGATTTTGAGAATGCTTCATTCACTATTCCTGAAGAAACTAATTCAAATGGAAAGGGGAACAGACCTTACCATTATAAAATTTTTATCAATCAATATAGTAATGATCCAGATTGTGTTGTGGAATTAATGTATAAGAAACCATATGTAGAACCTTATCCAGATCCGTTTCCAGTAATAAAAGAATCTCTTTATAGAGATCTTATCTTTCTGTTTGTTAAGCTTGCAGAAAATTTACCTAAAAGTATTCCATGGTTAGTAAAGCGTTTACGTAATACCATTCTACCAAAGGTAGATGATCAAACAACGGGTATGTTAAAGGAAATATTCTGGGACGCACCTTATCAAGGACCGGCTTTTGCTTGTTCTTTCGGTATAGATCATAAAGATGGACCAAAAGCTATGGAACTTCTAGGGAAACTAACTAGAGATGAAGGCCCTATACCAGGAATCTTTGCAATGCGATTTGTTAAGCAATCTCAAGGCACTATAGCCTTTACTAAATTTCCTATTACTTGTATGTTAGAAATAGATGGAGTTCTTTGGAAAGAAACCAGAAAAATTATGAGTTTAAAGAAGTTTTCTAAGCGTATGATAGAAGTACTAAAAGAAAATAATATCCCATTTACCTTACATTGGGGGAAAAATAGTGATTGGGCATTTCCAGAATTAGTAGAACATATGTATGGCGATCATGCTAATAAATGGATTGCACAAAGAAAGTCATTATTATCGGAAGATATGTATGAGCTATTTTCAAACAAGTTTTTGAAGACTACTGGTTTAGCACCATAAGAACTAAGTTATAGTTCATGTTTGGGTGGGATTAGGGTATGTGTTTTTAGTCAATTGTGAATTATCCGAATCTAGAGATCCTTATCAAGTTATTGTTAAATTTTTTAATAAATATTTGGATTGATGTATAGTTCTTATTTCTTTTTCTTCTTGCTTTTTGGTAATACTTTATTGTTTTTGTGTAATACTTCCTCAGGAAAAGGGAAAAGAATCGTTGAATTTTTCTCTGCAGCAATGTTAGACAACGTTTGATAAAGCCTCAGTTTTATTGCAGAAGGCGACTGATCTATTAATTTTCCTGCTTCAAGTAATTTTCCTGCAGCCTGTTCTTCTGCCTGAGCTAATATAATACGTGCTCGCCTAGAACGTTCAGCTTCAGCTTGATTAGCCATCATACGTCGCATGTTTTCAGGCAATTGGATGTCTTTAATTTTGACATCGTTAATATGAATTCCCCATTCTTTGGTTTCAATTTCAACAATACTTTTTATATTTTTTCCTATCTCTTCACGTTTTGATAAAATAGTATCCAACTCTACTTTACCACAAACATCCCTCAAAGCTGCTTGTGCCAGTTGAGTAATAGCGAATTTGTATTCTTCAACTTCTAGTACAGCCCGTTCTGGGTCATCAATCTTAAAGAATAATACGCCATCGATACTACAAGGAACATTATCTTCAGTCATCACTTCTTGCGATATAATATTAATAGTAATGACGCGAATATCTACTATTTGAATCGTTTCTACGATAGGAATAATCCACCTAAAACCTGGCTTTAAGGTCTTAACATATTTACCAAATCTAAATTTAGGAGCTCTTTTATATTCATATATAATACGTATTCCTGCTAATAAGAATATAAGAATAACAAAGCCTAATATTTGTATTGCATTCATGATTATAAGGTTTTTGAGATAAAGTCTAATCTACAATTTGAGTCTCAATAACAGACAAGATTCATTAAGCGTTACTATATAAATAAACACTTTAAGATACGAAAAATATAAGATATTTAAAAATAATTATACTATTAGTATCTGAATAACTCATTTCTTTCTCCTAGGAAGCCACGAATCATTCAGATTAAAATTTTTGGTTATATCTATAAATAGGAGATTTATTAAAAACAGGAAAAACACCCTTTTGAAAGGGTTATAAAACTTATAATTTGTACTTGTTATAGTTTAATTTTACGACATGATAACAGTTTGATTTTTAGTATTTAATAACTTTAAAAACAACTAAAGTATAATTATGAAAAGTAAAAAAAACTTACAATCGTTTTCGATTCTGGCAGGTATTATTATGACAGTATTCCTGTCATCCTGTGAAAAAGACCCCGTTACGTTAGCTTTGCATGAGCCCATTCACCCCACGAGTAGTCAACAAGTAACATACAATCTTACAAAAGTGACATCTGGTAGTATTGACTCAGCAAAATTGTATGAACAAGTAAACACAATTAATAGTAGTGGCATCATAACTTCAACAGGTTCAGACGTATTATTGCAAACCTGGACAAGCCCTTCTGGTGATTTATCTCATACAAAAAGTAGTGGTCATGGATCTAACAAACTCGTAACGTATCGTTGGGAAATAACGACTCCCGATCAAAGTAAAACATTTGAAGTAACCTATGCAACACGACCATATCCTGTTACTAATATGCCAGCACCGGTATACTGTCAAGGTGATCCTGATGATGTTTTTGATGTTGTATTTATTCCAGATACAGATATTACGACCATGTCTAATTTTTATGATAACTGTCATGGTGCTATAGAAGAAGCTTTTTTTGATGAGCCTCATACCAGGTTTTGGAGACGTCAATATAATTTTTACATTAATAAGCAGAAAGGAACTGCTACTGATTATGATGATATTGCTACAGATGGTACACATCAGGTACCTTCAAACAATGCTAACTTAGCTTTTGCAGAAGGCAGGGTTTTAATGCATGAAAATAATTTGAGAGACTATGCTTCTGGAGGATTGTTCTCTACCGAAATGCAAAATAGAGGAACGATCATGCATGAATCTGGACATGCGTTATATGATCTTGCAGATGAATATGGTAGTGGGGTACATTGGGAAGAAACAAATTATCCTAATAATTGGCCAACATTAGCCAATGCTCAAGCAGCTGGTAATAATTATGGAAGTTGTAAATCACCATCAGATGCTACAGAAATGGGGACTAGTGGATGGTATCATTTGTGTGTATCAAATTGCCAGATGGTAACTTCCGGGCTCACACATACAGAGTATGACTGTCCTTGTAAATCGAGAATTACATACACAGTACTTGATAACGCTATAAATTAAAATACAATGAAAACCATATATAAAATAGTAGTAGTCCTAATATGTATCACTAATGTTTTAGCTACACAGGCTCAGGAAACCAATGAGGAAAAAAGAAAACAGGCCGAAAAAAACACATCACCATTTACATTAGGCCATTTTTCAATAAATGAACACTCATTTTATGTTTTAACAGTGCATGTAACAGACGGAACTATTAAATTGGATGAACGTGCCGTTTTAAAAGAAGTGGGCGGGAAGCTTCCACATCAAAGAGGTAACTTTAATATTGAAGTTTTAAACACGGAGGGGAGAGTCATTAGTAATTATATAATACCAGACCCGTTCCTAGTCAGATCTTGTGAAGAAGGAAAAGAAGACAATACATTTTTAAAATCTGGAATGATTCAAATTCCGTTTCAAAAATCTCCAGATATTTCGCGATTAGTTTTAACCAAAGACAAACAAACAGTTGGAAATTTAGACCTTACAGCTTTAATAAAGGGAAAAGCTAATGAAGATAAAGAAAAGCAAGATGATGATGATTAATTAATGTTTTAATTATTTGTTCTTTGTAATGTTCAGTGTACGTAACATCCTAATACTTAATATGGCTATAAGCATTTTTAACAAAGGGGTTAGTCGAGGATGTATTGTATGCTGAACATGTTTTTAGGAACCTTATATAATTATCTTAAATTCAGATGACCAATAATTTACTGTATTAATATGAATGAAATGCTTATGAAACATATATTTTAAATAATTTTTATATATTTACAGTAATTACTTACTTTTTAAGTAGTTTTATTCTCCTTCTCAAGAGTTATAAATAGCAAATTTAATCATTAACTCTAAAATCATTTATTTTGGGAAAACCTAAACAAACACCTCATTTTGATTCTTTTATACAGGAAGCAGGAGAAGTTAACAGATCCCTTGCTAACGAAAGTTCTATTTTATCAGAAATAGCATCAGCAGAACCTGTTGTAATAAGCGAACTACTATCTGGAGAACCAGCAATGATGGAAAAAATACTATCTGCTGAGCCTACTATGCTATCTGAAATTGCATCAGCAGAACCAACCATACTTGGAGAATTAATAGCCGCAGAGCCATCATTATTTGCCGAAATAGCAACTGCTGAACCAGCAATGTTATCAGAAATAGCCGCCGCAGAACCTGTTGTTTTTTCTAAAATAGCGGCAGCAGAGCCGGTAATTTTTGGAAAAGCAATGGCCAGTGTGATTTCTGAAATTGCAAGTTCGAAAAAATAAATCATCATACATTTTAAAACCAGATTCTCCAAGTATTTTATTTCCTGAGATTACTCTTATGGGAATAATAGCTTAGAGAATCTGATTATTAAAAAATTCAGTTATCAGATGGATGACCAAACATTGCTTACCGAAAAGCGCCATGTCATTATGACTCCAGATAGATTTCTATCAAAAGTTAAAGAATTACCAGAAAAATTAGAGTCAAATCATGTAGGATCTGGGATTCTGGCTCCGTTATTTTCTTATATAATCACAGAACCTGTTAAGTATCACGAAGGCTATAAATTATTACAAAACAAGTTATTAGATCTTACTTTAAGGACGGCTAAAGAAAATACGCCTTACTATAAAGAAACAATACCTAATGATACTAATTGGACTATATCTAAATTAGATCAATTACCTACGCTAAGTAAAGAAGAACTCTATCAAAATCGTGCAGAGATTTTATCTAAAATCACAACCTTTGGTTTTGTGACTTTTACAACAGGAACCACAAATCAGCCTCCGTTACTTATTGAAAGGTCTCAAGAAGAGCAGTTATATCTTCAAAACTTTTTTTCGATTTTACAATCAGGTATGCTGCATTCAGAAAAATTAAAACCTCTTGGTATTGTTGAAGGCTCTATGAACCATGGTTCTGTTTTAAGGCTACCAGGTATAGGATATAATTTTATGATTGAACTAACTAAGGATTATGGAGTTGTCCGTACAGCCTGGTTGTTACAAAATGAATTTAACTTTAATGGTATTGAAAATAAAGTAAGTCAATTGAATACAACAGTAATGGGATTAAGTTATTTATACCAGTATTTAACTGAGAATAATATTGAAATTCCAAAAGATCAGCTAAATTCAATAACAATCTTTGGTTGGCCAGTTCCCAAAAGCAGACGCAAAAAATTTGAAGATTATTTTAATGTGAAAATTAGTGATAATTATTCCATGTCTGAAATGTTTGGAGGCGCAAAATATTGTCAGCAGTGCGATGGGTATCATTTTGACCCGTTTGTTGTCCCTGAAATAGTAGATTTAGAAACAGGTAAACAATTAGAAACGGGTACAGGAGAACTTATATTAACCCCTCTTTTTCCTTTTACGCAGCGTTTTGTTTTGATACGCTATCGCTCTGGTGACTTAGTCGATGTAACTAAAGTAAACTGTGATAAAGGAACACTGGCTTATAAATTTAGAGGGCGATTAAAACGTTGCGTTAAAATGACCTCAGATTTATATTTTGGGGAGGCTGAAATCGCAAAGGCGATTGATGAAATTGAAGAACTTAACAGAGCCTCAACAGGATTTAACATTTTTAAAGATAATAACAAGAACAATTGGCCATTATTTAAAATGGTTAAAAAAGAGGGGTGTTTCGAAATTTTGATTGCGCTTAAATTTGATCCTCAAAAGGATTCAAACACCTCCAATAAAGTACTAAAAAAAATATATGATAAAATACTTTTAGAACTACCAGATTCAGTAACCAACTGGATACAACAAAACCCAGATAATTTTAAAATAACCTTAAAATCGCCATGTAGTTTTGAAAAAAGAGACTATTGGAATTTATAATTAAACTAAATATTATGACGACACAAACTGTTAATAACACTTTAAAAGAAGAGCCTATTGTAAAGGGAAAAAGTAAGTACCTATATAATTATGACAATGATCATTACATCGCACAATTAATTCCTTCATTATCAAGTTTTACTTATGACAGGTATGAAATGGTGGAAAAAACTCAAGATTTACGATTGGATTTTTATGAAATGGCTGTAGCATTGTTAAATAAACATGATGTCCCTACAGCATTTGTTAAACGATTGGATACAGATAAATATTTGACACGAAAATGTACAAGCCCTCCTTTTGAGGTGATCGTTAAAAATTATGCAGTGGGTTCGACACAAAGAAAATATCCAGGGCTTTTCCCAGATAATCATAAATTTTCAACGCCTATTGTAAAATTTGATTATAGAATTGATCCTGAAGATATTCCTATTTCTGCGGATTATTTAAAAGTTTATGGAGAAGATCCAGATTTACTGAAAAAATTAGCGTTAAAAACAAATGACATCTTATGTGAGTGGTTATCTCCAAATGTCTTAGTAGATTTTTGTTTAATTTTTGGTACTAACAATGATGGAGAAGTTTGTATTACTTCAGAAATATCGCCTGACTGTATGCGATTAAAATCTGAAGACGGTTCATCCCTTGATAAAGATTTATTTAGACAGGGTAAAAGCCATGAAGAAATTATTGATACCTGGACGCAGCTTATCGTAGACATAAAATCAAAAAAATGAGTAAAAAAGTATTATTAATAACAGGTTCAAACCGTGGTGCAGGTTATGGGATTGCTAAATACTTTTATGATCAGGGCTATGAAATAATATCCTTAAACAGAACATTAAAAAATGAAGTATGGCTTGGTGAGTTAAAGTGCGACCTTAGCCAGCCAGGTCAGATAATAGCCAGATGTCAGGATCTGGTTAAGGAATCTGTAAATATAGATGTATGTATATTAAATGCTGCAGTTAGAAAATTATCATTTATAGAGGATATGCCTTATAAAGATTGGGAAGATTCAGTAGCAACGAATTATTCTGCAGTTTTTTACTTGCTAAAATCACTTTTACCTATCTTTAAGTCATCAAAAACTTATATAACTGTTATTGGAAGTCATGCTGCCACACATTATTTTGATGGAGGTGTAGCATATTGCAGTACTAAAGCGGCATTAAAGGCCATGGTTGAAGTGTTTATTCAAGAAACCAGAGATTATGGAATTAGAACAACCCTAATTAATGCAGGAGCAATAAATAATAGACCTAAAGGGAATGATGATAAAAAGTTGCAACCAGAGAGCATAGGTAAATGTATTTTCTCTGTAGTAAATTCTAATTCTGATGTTCTTTTAGGAGAGTTGGAAATTCGTCCATCAATACCTTTAAAACCAAATGAATCGGGCATAAGTAAATTACAATATGTATAAACAGTCTAATTTTTCCAATACCATTTTTTATTCAGATTTGGATGGCACATTATTAAATAATAATGCTAGGTTAGCTCCAAAATGTTATGCAGATCTTCAGAAATTAATTGATGATGGTCTTTTGTTTAGTGTCGCTAGTGCAAGAAATTTAAATACAATTCGAAATATGTTGAATGGTATTCATTTAAGTTTACCTGTTGTTAATTTAAATGGTGCCTATATCTCCGACATTAATACAATGCGGCACATTCAAATTAATGGTATTGAAAAAAATATTAAAAAAAATATTTCAGAGATCATTGAGAGAAATAACCTTGGTGTTTTTATTTCTAATCATCAAAAAAATAAAGATGGGATTCTATATTATGGATTAAAAAACCACGGTGAGCATTCGTATTTATGTGATCGACAAAATAGCAAAGATCAAATTTTGGTAGCTGTTGATCAATTATCTGAGGCCATTTCGAGTGAGGTTACCTGTTTTACATTTATAGATAGAAAAGAAAAACTAGAAGAATTAAAGGCCTTTATTATTAAGCATAATGGTCATGGTATAAAAACTCATTTGTTTGAAAATCAATACTCTAAAGGATGGTTTTGGCTAACAGTACATAGCCATTTGGCGACAAAATCTAATGCACTTCAGTTTATAAAGCAAGAGTATGACTATACCGATAAACTTTTAACAGTATTTGGAGATGGTATTAATGATGTAGAAATGTTTGAGTTGGCAGATACAGCAATATCAGTAAATAATGCGATTCCAATTATTAAAGAAAAATCAGATGTTGTTATTGGTAGTAATAATGAGGGGAGTGTTGTTAATTACCTCAACCAGTTAAAAAAACAATCCGTTGAATTCTAGTCAAATCATTAATTTATGCCTGTCTTCAGAGTTTCAACAAAAATATGGGTATGAAAAAACGATAGAAACACATATATCATGGATTCTATTATGCAAAGCGTATGCTTTCAAAGTTAAAAAACCATTAAAACTTAAATTCCTTGATTATTCAGAAGTATCAAAAAGGGAATTTTATTGTAAAAAAGAGCTAAATTTAAACGATCGGTTTGCTCCAAATGTTTACTTAAAAGTAGTCCCTATTACTTATTATCAGAATCAATTCAAACTTGCAGTAACCTCTGGAGACATCATCGATTATGCCGTTATGATGAAACGGTTAGATGATACACATCTGCTTGCTAATCGCATTAATAAAAACATTTTGCAAGAGTCGGAACTTTCAAATTTTTCAGCATATATCTATAAAATTCATAAAACATCTGAAGTTTGTTCAGATTTTAATACTAATAAATTAGTAAAAAGGTTAAATCAAGTTTTAGAATTAAAAGATATAATTTGTAAAAAAATTGGAAAAGCAGGTTTTGAGTTTATTCAAAAAGTTATTACAACCTCAAATCGTTTTTTAGAAGCAAATAATACTTTATTTCAAAGTAGGATTAAACAGAATTATATAAAACATGTTCATGGCGATTTACATTTTGGCAATATTTTTATTGACCGTAAAAAAATTGTACTTATCGATTGTATAGAATTTGAAGAAGACTATAACAAAATAGATTTATTAGACGATCTGGCATCCATATTAGTGGATTTCGATTTTTTTGAAAGACCATATGATGCCACAAACTTTATAAACCAATATATATCACATTATAAAGGTAAAACCCCAATGAACGATGCGTTGTTAAATTACTATAAAATGCATCGATCGGTTACAAGGTTTAGTGTAAACATAATTGGAGAGGGAGCTGAGAACATGGTCAACGCAAAAAAATATTATGCCTTAATAAAAAAATATGAAAGCCTAATTGCCATAGAATAGTAAAAACTAATAACAGGAATAATATATGTACCATTAGGTATTAAATCACCAAGAATTTATGTGTAACCCTACTTTTTATCGATTCTATAAAACTTACTTCTCATAATATTAAATGAAAATATAAGTTTATAATAACAAACGTTTTATAATATTTCGTAATTTAGAAACTATATTATTTCCAATTACCGTGAAATGAGATCTATTTATATTTTTATTGGGATTATGATGATGTTTTTCTCATGTAAAGCATCAAAATCAATTGCAACTCAAGCTGAGATAGATTTCCTTAATTCTCTAGTAAACAAGCAAGCGTTTACCATTAAATCAGACCGAGCTTACCCGCAAGTAACGAATGCGTTGCAACAAGTTCTTAATTCGGGGTTAATGCAACCTGGGAGTAGTTCAAGTGTTATTTCTTTAATTGGAAATTATAATTTTTTAACTATATCTAAAGACAGTGTTTCGTCCTTTTTACCATATTTTGGAGAAAGACAAATGCAAGTTGCTTATAATGGAGGAGATAGTGCAATACAGTTTGATGGAGTTTTTGAAGACTATAAAGCTGTTCAAAATAAGGATCATAGTTATACCATTTCATTTCAAGCAAAGAGTAAATTAGAAAATTTTCAGGTATTCATTAAATTATTCCCAAACTTAAAAACACATATAACAGTAAATGGAAATTCCAGGTTTCCAATTAGTTATTCTGGGGATTTAGAATTAATAGATAAGAATACTGTTAAATAATATGAATGTTATACTTGAGAAGTATTTCTAAGCCCTAAAGTATATTTTGAAGTAATTGTTTCAATGCTCATTTATATACAAATCTTTCATAGGAAATAACAGCTTCATCAAATTTTAATGAAATACGCTTGTTTATCTACTGCATATCATTAGACTTAATTCCACAACTTATTTCCTAGTATTATTATCAAAAACCTTTAAAAACGCTTCTTTTAACTTAAGCTTTTGTGTGGCCTGCATTCCTTCTGCTAACACAGACTTACTTATCATCCATTTCACAACGGATTTGAGAGACATCCCGTTTAAATGCGCTATAAAAATATCTTTGGCAAATTGTTTTTTGATTCCAAATTTTAAAAAGACCTTCCAGCTTAGAATATTCCTTGATCTCCACAATTTTTAAAATATCTTCTAAATCATCGCTAGCCTATTTATTGACTACCTTAATTTAAATTGGTTCACATTCAGAACCATTCCATTTGCAATCATTATCATGGGTTATTACTGTATTAATAGTGAAATAATAAACACCGTTTTGTTCTTTTTCCCTGGTAACGCTACAGGACACACCATATTGATACATAACATTCACTAAAGCTGCCCCAGTGTTAATATTCGCTCCAGAATCAATAATGGCATATTCAGATGGGTTAGCGCTATTAATTATGGTAAAAAACACATCACCATCAATATCATTTAATGTAGTAAACACCTGGATATTGCTCACTTGATATAAATCACCTCCATAAGTTTTATATATATCTGTTATACCCGTAGTAGTACTTGCTCCTTTTACTGTAAAAACTGTAGTGACTAAATCATTATCATCATCTAAAGGCGTATATGTATCGGAAACTATATTATTATAATACGAAATAGCATTATTTAATGCGCTTTGATTTTCTGGATAAGTTACTTGATAATTTAATAATTCATCTACAGCACTGGAATATATAACTCTGGCATTTTCTGTTGTAAGGAATTTGGTAATGCTTCTATCATAGCCTTTTCTTAAATAATTAACATAAGCTGTATCCAACATATAACGATATATAGACGGTGACACATCACTAATTACGGCTCTTGGGTATGGCGGACACCCGCCATAATCTGCAGCATCAAATTCTAACCGTTGGATAGCTTTACCAAAATCTGGATCTGTTTGGCTATAAACAGTTCTATTTAATGATTGTAATGTCATCATTCCACTACACATGGCACAAGGCTCTAATGATGTGTATAATGTATAGGGGTTATCATCTTCATTTTTTAACGAAAAATATTGTGTCATGCCTAAATAGCTAGTCATGAGTCTAACTTCCCCATGTTGTGTACTATTAGCTGTGGTATCCACACAGTTTCTAGCCCATTTAACGACTTGACCTGATGGTGCAATTAATACAGAACCAATATTGTAACCTCTAACTGGATTAGTTTCTGGAGTCTGCCAGTTTTTATACACCGCAGCTAAGGAAAGTAAACTAAAGATTTTATCTTTTTCAATTTGAACATCATTTGTCTCTGAATAAGTATTTTTACAGGTAGTCGTAGACGATGGTCCTGTAGCTAAATCAACAACTTCTTGTTTTTTCTCATGCTTTCTACATGATGTTGAAATAATTAGTAGCGCAAATAAATAAACACATTTTTTCATAATTAATAGTTTTAGTTTCTTGTTTAAGAAAAAGTTATTGGTCCTTGGATTTGGATCAAAAAGCTTAATATTGATTTTCTATTAATTATTAATTAGGAATTCTTAAATGTAAGTAATTTTGTAGGAATTTACCTTTATATTGATTGTTAAATCCAAAATTGTTACTAATTTATAATCATTCTACACATTTGTTAACCCAAAATGCATCTTTAAAAAAAGAAGTTTTTCTGTGATATGAGCAAAACCGAGATAAATGCTTTTAAAGCAGAAATACAAGACAATTTTGACGAAATATTTAAGTTTTTCTAAATAGTATTTTGTAAAAGCAAAAAAAGCTATGAAAACACAACAACTTCATCGTTTTTATAATATTGATTTACCACACGTTAAATCAATAATCGATAATACACATATAATTAAATTCCTAGATTCATTGTGAAATAATGGCTGTAAAAGTGAGTATTTCTAAGCCCTTTTATCTTAAATTCTATACACATATACCTTTTCTAAACCAATCAATTTCCGGTAATTAAAACGGGAAAAACCCTATAAAATTAATCAGGTAAAATCACCCCGATAAAAGGGGAAACTTCATTAATACCAATTGTTTATAACATGTAATTTTGGATAAGAAATTACTGACTATATCTATTTAAGCATTTGTAGTAAAGACTATAAATAAAACAGTGGGAATAACCTGAAAAACCACTATAAAAGGGAGTAGGGATTTATTCAAATACATTTTAATATGAATGATTGCTCAAAAAAACAGCAGAAGATTTTGTAAACTACCTGATAGTTCAGGACAATTCAAAGGAAATTCTTTCCTTAAAAAATCATGATCAAGTATTGGAGCTTGCCAAAGCTAAAGGGTATGAAATTAATCTGGCAGAACTTCAACGAGAAATGAAAAGGTTGGTTACTTTTTCTCTATCAAGAAAGGGAGTTCCACAATGGGTCGTAGACCGTATGTCTGTAGATGTACATGATTAATTTACTTGAGCACTGTACAAAACTTTGGCAGTGCTCATATTTTTTGTTATGATTCTAAAATTTAAAAGATATGTTTAAAATAATTGATAATTTTTATAATAACCCTGATAAAATTAGGGATTTTGCTTTAAAATGTACCTATAAAAAACCTATTTCAGCCAAGTGGAATGGGCTTCGATCTGTAGAGAAACATGACTCTACTAAAAGTACACTTTTTAAAATAGCCGAGCTTTTAAATTTGAAAAATAAACCTAATTGGAAACAGATAGAAATTTCAGATAATTTTTGGCAACGAGCTTCTGTTGGAATGTTTAATACACTATACTCTGGCGAAGAAGATACGATTCATTTTCATTATTTCACAGGACGATGGTCTGGTGTATGTTATTTGGCTCCAGAACAGTTTTGCAAGGAAAAAATAGCTTTATCATTCTTTCGTCACAAAGAAAAGGGTATAACAACTGTAGATTCTTTAGATAAAGAAGACGTATTAAATATCAAAAAAGACCTTGAGAATGAGAGTTTATGGGAAGTTATTGATACAGTAGAAATGAAATATAACAGAATGATTGTATTTGATGGTCAATATTTTCACAAGGCTTCAGATGGATTTGGTACCAGTCCAAACGATTGTCGTTTAACCCAACTTTTTGGCTTTAATTAATAAATTAAAACAACTTTATGAGTTTAAAAATTATACTTATTGGTACCATAATTCATTTATTTGTTTATTCAGCGTCATTTGGGTTTTTTAAACACAAATTTAGAGTATACCCCATAGGTGGGTTGTATTTAAATTCATTTTTGTTCAGCGTTGTAGAAATCATTTTATTTATAACACTTGTCTGCGGGGTTTGCTATAATACTAAAATAATAAGCCTAATACTTTTTATTACTTTGTCATTGTACATATTAAATTTTTCAAAACGCCTATCTAATCATTTAATATTAGTTTGGTTCATAGTTCTGTACAATACTATATTACACTTCTTATCCATTTCGAATAAGGATGAAAGTTTAAATTCCTTTATTCAGGTTTTGTTTTTGTTAACTCTTTTTTTTGCCGGATTTCATAAACTGAATAGCAGTTTTTTCAACTTTCAGACTAGCTGCGGGTCAGGTAGTTTACTACAACTAGCTTTATTAAAAGGAATGAAGTTAAATCGCGTTAATAATGTATTCATAATTTTTGGAATTTACTTTGTAGTTTTCTTAGAGTGTTATAGCTTATTACCATTATTTTTTGATGTATTTACGTCTGTATATGTAATACTTATTAGTTTGCTTATAATAGGTTTTGGTTACATTGCTCATATTCACTTCTCTATAATAATGCTAGGATGTCTTCTATCATTTTCAAATGAAATAGCGTTTCATTTAAATACTCAGATCTGGGCTATTATTGTTATAATATCACTTATCTTATTCAGAGCTTTGGGAAACTATTATAATTATTTATTACCCGTTTTGGCAAAGTTTAATTTTCTGGTTTTTTCTGTATTAAGTACGTTTCTTTTATATGTTGTACTTGAAAATATATACAATTTTAAGAAAGATTTTTCTGGAATACTTTTGGTCAAACCTACAAGTATACCATTAATTTTTCTTTACGTTTTAAATAGTCTAGGGCCATATTTAGGAGTTAAATACGAGTTTAGTTTTGCGATGTTTAGTAATCTTAAATATAATTGCCAGAATCACTTTATTATTAAAAGGCCTCTACTTAAAATGAAAGTAAGATATTTTGAGATAAAAAAAATAAAAGGTGTTCCAGATTCAATTTTAGTTAATTTCTTGAAAGACTATAAAGTGTGTCATTATAATATAGGCTACTTGATGGATGTTTGTAATATTATTGTTAAGTCAGAAGATTTTAAAAACTTTAAAATTATTGGGGCGTATACAGATTCCAATGAATTGGTTACAATAGATCGATACTCATTGTTAAAACTATCTTTAACAGAAAAATTAGGAATCTTTCCCTTTCAAATATCAAAATCAGATTTATATACCATACCAGCTTAATTGTAAAAGCTGTATAAAGAATAAATTTCTGGGCAGTTATTTATACATGTCAAAAAGAAATTGTATAAATATGGCATTATCTGAATTTATTCTATCATTAAAAAGATTTTCGTATAAATCCTTTACCATTTTTATTTGGCTATAGATATTGATATTTTAAGTGTTCGTGTACTGAATCAAAGTATGGATTATGAAAACAATCTGTAATCTTACAGGTATAGCACTCACCATAATAAAACTACAAATTTAAAAGCTTCTTTAAAAATGTAATGGAATATTCTCTTTGCAGAGAGGGCTGAGGCAAGGAGACAAAATGTTTATGGAATGGGATTATCCTCTCTGATTTTCAATTTTCAAGTACGTATCTACTTTTAAATTATTCGTAGTAGCACGTTTTTTGAGAACAAAAAAACTATCATATTTACTCTTTAGAAGTTTTAATATGAAGAATATCTCAATTGTTTAATAATGATACTTTACTTCTCGTTAGTATCGTGTGCTAATGACGATGAAAAACATATCATATCAACGAACCTCATAATTAGTTTCAGTAGAGCAGAAGCCGAAGTAAACAAACTTACAAGAAGCAGCATGCAGAAAGTGTTAACCAGTCATACGATTAGCTACTATGATACTGTATATCGCAAGCAAAAAATTAAGGGCATTTAAGTTTAAAAGAGGTTTTAGAACTTGGTTATAACATCGATCTAGACACTGTCTTAAATGCTACATTTACCTTTAAGGCTCTTGATGGTTTTCAAGACACAACCACTAGTATACAGGTCAATGAACCTGGGGATATATCGCTTTTGAAGATATGGATGTCAAAGGTATTGACCACTGGGAACCAGTAGTTACCGAAAGCAACAATAATCCGGCTCCATATTATCTAGTATGGATCAAGCCGCAATAGACACCTGCAGATGGATATCCATGGCCATATCAGCTATTTGCAATTGACCTAGCAGAGTGAAAAGCCTAAACTACATACAATAAAACTCAAAAAAATAAAGTTTATAAAGCAATTTTATTGATGTCGGATTATAATATCAAAATGAACTATAATGTACTGCGTTATATTATTAATAGCAAGAAAGCATCCAGAAATGGATGCTTTTTTATTTAAAAATACGATATTTGCTCCTCTAACTGCGTAAAAGGGTAGAAAACAACATCTTTTTTAACATGCAATATGCTATATATTAAATGTTTATAGTCATAAAAGGTGTAGTAAATAGCCTGCCTTGTCCTAATTAGCAAGGATGCGCCAAAAATGAAGAATTTATTATGGCAATGAATAAGAACACTGTGTTAGCTTGGGCTACATGGGTAATGATTTTTGTAGGACTAGCATTGATTGGTCTTGGAGCTTTTAGATATGATGATGTTGCTGGCTGGGGTTTTGCTGCAGTAGGTGTAGGCTTTTTTGCTAATGCATGGGTCTTTAATGCTTTAAAAGGAAGAGTTTAGTGTTTCCTGTTTATTTTATTTACAATTATCACATATTAAGTCTTACGACTATAAATTAATAATTAATAATGAGCGACGATAAGAAAGTAATTTTCTCAATGTCTGGTTTAACCAAGACATTTCAAGGTGCCAATACACCAGTATTAAAAAATATTTATTTAAGCTTCTTTTATGGAGCTAAAATTGGAATTTTAGGTCTTAATGGTTCAGGTAAATCTACATTATTAAAAATCATTGCAGGCGTTGATAAAAATTTTCAAGGAGATGTCACCTTTTTACAAGATTACTCCGTTGGATTTTTAGAGCAAGAACCAAAGCTAGATCATGATAAAACAGTGATGGAAGTAGTACGTGAAGGTGCTGCCGAAACTGTTGCTATTCTTGACGAGTATAATAAGATTAATGACATGTTTGGTTTGGAAGAAGTGTATTCCGATCCAGACAAAATGGAGAAGTTAATGAACCGTCAGGCAGAGCTTCAAGATCAAATTGATGCAGCCAATGCTTGGGAACTCGATACCAAACTAGAAATCGCTATGGATGCCTTGCGTACTCCAGATGGTGATAAGAAAATTGGTGTACTTTCCGGAGGAGAGAAACGCCGTGTAGCACTATGTCGTTTGCTTTTGCAGGAACCAGACGTATTGTTATTAGATGAGCCTACCAACCATTTAGATGCAGAGTCGGTACACTGGCTAGAACATCATTTAGCACAATATAAAGGGACTGTGATTGCAGTAACGCACGATAGATACTTTTTGGATAATGTAGCGGGTTGGATCTTAGAGTTAGATAGAGGAGAAGGTATCCCATGGAAAGGAAACTATTCCTCTTGGTTAGATCAGAAATCAAAACGTTTAGCACAAGAAAGTAAAACAGCATCTAAACGTCAAAAAACCTTAGAACGTGAGTTGGAATGGGTAAGACAAGGTGCCAAAGGCCGTCAAACCAAACAAAAAGCACGTTTAAAGAATTACGATAAGTTAATGAGTCAAGATCAAAAACAACTTGACGAAAAACTAGAAATATACATCCCTAATGGACCAAGGTTAGGAACCAATGTTATTGAAGCTACAGGTGTTAGTAAAGGGTATGATGATAAATTGTTATACGATGATTTAAACTTTAATCTACCACAAGCAGGAATTGTTGGGGTTATTGGACCAAACGGAGCTGGTAAAACTACTATTTTCAGAATGATAATGGGAGAAGAAACGCCAGATAAAGGCGAGTTTAAAGTAGGAGAGACCTCCCAAATAGCTTATGTAGATCAAAGTCATTCCAATATAGATCCAGAAAAATCAATTTGGCAAAACTTTAGTGATGAGCAAGAATTGGTTATGATGGGAGGAAAACAAGTAAATTCACGAGCTTATTTAAGTCGTTTTAATTTCTCAGGAAGCGAACAAAATAAGCAAGTAAAATTACTTTCTGGAGGAGAAAGAAACCGTTTACACCTTGCCATGACACTTAAAGAAGAAGGCAACGTATTACTTTTGGATGAGCCAACAAATGATCTTGATGTAAATACATTACGAGCACTAGAAGAAGGGCTGGAAAACTTTGCTGGTTGTGCTGTAGTTATATCGCACGATAGATGGTTTTTAGATAGAATATGCACACACATCCTTGCTTTTGAAGGAGACTCTCAAGTCTATTTCTTTGAAGGTAGTTTTAGTGATTACGAAGAAAATAAAAAGAAACGTCTTGGTGGCGATTTAATGCCAAAACGAATAAAGTATAAAAAACTAGTAAGATAAATTTTTAAAACGCCTGCTGAAAAGTGGGCGTTTTTTATTTGTTGTCATACATATGCCCCTCGGTAAAATCTTTATAAGTTTCCTCTTCATCAGGCATTTTTGTATCCATACTATTTAACTTTTCATTTTCCTTTTTTAGTTTATAGGATTTTCTAACACCTAAAATCAATAAAATTGAAAAAATGAGAACAACAATGATTAGTACAGTAACAATATCAGATTGGTTAATTAATAAGGGAGTTAATAAAAATATAGTCGAATAGTTGGATAACATATATTATCGTATGTCTTTGATTAATAGTCACTCAAATATAATATAATTTATTTAGAAGGCAATTTTAAAGTAGCCATTTAGGGCATAAAAAAATAGTGAAATCTTAAAAAAATGTAACATTTTAACAACAAATTATACTAATAGTTAAAGTACTGTAAGTTGAGAAATTACCTCACAAATTAAAATTTGAGATTTCCGTTTATCCGTTTAATTGTCATTTCTTAGTTTGTGTTGAACTTATTTCGGTAAAAAGGGTGTCTAAAAGCATTTGTTTGCTTTTAAAATTGATTTTTTTTAACGACATTGCTTATCTAAAATATATATAATTTAAAAAAACATTCTAACCTTATGTCTGACGATTTTGATTTATTGGAAACCAATTCTAACGAGAAAACAGAAAAAGTAGATGTTAATTGGGGAAAAGCCATTGACACTATGAAATCTAAATTGTCTCAAGAAGATGATCCGGAAGTTCGACAAAAAATATTAAATGCCACCTTAGATGATGTGGTACACATGGCAGAAAAAGATAGATCAACCCTTTTAGATGCTATTAAAGATTTAACCGACTATCAAGACGAAGTTGGTATCATTTTCGAAAAATTCTCAGCACTTAATCCTACCGAGCAAAAAGTAATAGACGATGCTCAAAAAGCGCTAGAGCGTGCTAAAATAGAATTAGAAGATGCCGAAGCAAAACCAGATACATGGTGGAATAACCTTTGGGGGCGCAAAAGCAAAATAAAAAAGGCGCAAGAAGAACTTAAAACTGCAGAAAAAATACGTGCAGCTGCAGATAATAA
Source organism: Flavivirga rizhaonensis (assembly GCF_004791695.1). Classification (GTDB taxonomy): domain Bacteria; phylum Bacteroidota; class Bacteroidia; order Flavobacteriales; family Flavobacteriaceae; genus Flavivirga; species Flavivirga rizhaonensis. Next base: position 39,799 of record NZ_SRSO01000022.1, read on the forward strand.
AGCAAAAGCCATGTTTCAAGAGCGTATTGAAAGCGCAGATATTCAGACACTATTAAGCGAATTATCATATAAATCTCAAGCAGCCGTAAGCAGATTAAAAAATCGCGAAGTAGAGATTAAGGAAGTAGAAGATAAGTTGCAAGATGCTATTGTAGAAGCCACTAAAAATCATACAAAAGCTTTAGAGAAGAAGAAAGAAGTAGAAGCGAAGCTAGAAGAGCAATACGCCTTATTAAAACAAGCAAGACAAGAACTTGAAGATATTGCAGATAAACAATCTGCAGACTATGCACAAGCCGTTGGTAAAGTAACGACTCTAGAGCAAAAAGTAGAAGAATTAGAAGGTTTAAAAAACGCGTATACCACCTTAGCAGCAAGTAAAGATAGTTTCGTACACAAGCATAATTTAACTATTAAAGTATTAACCTCTTTGCGTAGCAACCTACAAACGCATCGTGCAAAATTAAAGAGTGATACCGAAGAGCGTTTAAAATATTATGACGGTTATGTAGTCGCTTTAAAAGCACGAACCGATCAAGAATTTGCAGCTATTTTAGAACACCTGGGAGTAAAAACAGATGAACATATAGGTGAAACTCTAGCATCTATGCATACAGCAAGTGCTAAAGCGCGTCAAGATATGATGGATAATATTCCAGTTCATGAAAAAGTAATGCAAGGCGTATACAGTAGCTACGCAGAGGCTTTACAGGAAATTCGTGCAAAAGACAGTGATATTCAAAAGAATTTTGCAGAACGTTATGGTATCGATATGAAAGAGATTTTTGAAGATTATTATAAAGTCGATCCTAATAAAGCATTAGAAGGAGATAATGGCGAACCAGAAGGAAAACCAAAACCAGAATCAAGCGACGACGATTTATTGAGCTAATTGTCATTCTGGAGTTTATACTGAGCGTAGTCGAAGTAAAGGCAGGAATCTCAATCAAATAAACTATAAATATTTTAATAATTTGAGCGTTACTTTTTACTCATAAGTATCATATTTTAAAAACATGATACTTATGAGTAAAAAGTCAGGCTTTCGGCAGTCGCTTTTTTTGAGAAAAACAAAAAAGAGCTTCAACAATGCCTCTATCCTTAACGTGCTATTCAACTAATTTAATTGATAAACGAGTAAGAACGTTTTACTTTTACTAGTTCACTTTTAATAAATAAAATGTCCATTAATCACATTGTAACACCATTAGATTCAGCAGTTCTTGACTCCAAAGAACAGTATGTTTTCTATCATAAAATGGTCGACTTTGCATTTAAAGAACTTGTGGTTGCCGTACAACAACAAGAGCTATGTAATAGTCAAGAAATTAAATTATTTAAGCAGTATAGCGACTTGTTATTATATTCCATAGAAGCCATGCGTATAAAATATATGTATGATGATGAGGATAATATGAAAGTCGATTTAACCCATTCAGGGTTTCCTAACTATTTAGAATTTCGATATTTGTTTAACGATTTAGAATTGCGGGATGATTATTTAGGAAGGTTAACACCCATTAGCACTTTAAAAGAAGAGTTTTTAGAAACATTAATGCGCAAAAAGGAGCCTATTAAGAAAAGTAAATTATTCCAGGCTGCATCTATAGTATATTATTCATCAGTAAAGAAACAATATATCTTTAACCGTTTTGTACAAGGCAAAATTTTAAGTGCACCAGAAGGTATAGATACAAAATACATGACTAGCTGGAGTTTTTATGATGTCTCACACAACAGACCGTTTATCTGTTTTATGTATTTCAATTATAGCGGAACAGATGTAAAAGATTATAAAGATGACATTTATGAAGTTTTGAAAACGACAGCCGATAGAAAAATGAGTTTAGATACCATGGCATATACTATAGATAGAAAATTACCAAAAGTATCACCAAAGCTTTTAAAACGTATTGATTTAGGGCCTGTGCATAATGTATTTGCAAAAGATGAAAACGATATAACACATGCCGTTTTAGAAGGCATAGGAAAAAAAGATATTCCTTTAGAATCCTACGCGATATCTCTTAAAATTGATGAAGTTGAATCTGGAAGTGAATTTAAAGAAGGTCGTTTTTTTAATAAACAAATCCTTCAAAAATGGAACGGTGTATTTAAACAAAAATATGTATTTGCACCACACCGCATTATTCAATTATTATATAATAAAACACCAGAGATTATGAATAATTTGGCAAAACCACCTATTGAAATTGCTGGTTTAAAAATAGAAAAGCCTTAATACCCTTTTCTATTTTTTTATAATTTTCCTGGTAAAAGTTCTGTTCTCGTCTAATATTTTCAAAATATACACCCCAGAAGATAATTCAGACATTTCTAGGTTAACCCCATTGTCATTATCAATTTTCTTTACCGTAAACTCAGTTCCTAAAATGCTATAAAGTTTTATTTCAAAATTAACAGGTATATTTGTTAGAGTTAAAACATTTTCAACTGGATTAGGAGTCATACTAACTTCATTTTCTATATCTGGAATAGATAATGATGAATTATCATAAATTTTAATATCATCAATAAAAAATGTTCCAAAACCAGTTCCTGAGGTATTATCATCAATTATTTCAATATTAAAAACTGGGTTTACCAATTCATCAGTAGTTGTAAAATCGTGTTTTAAATCTATCCATTCATTCTTATTAAACGCCGTTAAATCCCAAATAAGTTCATGGCCACCATCCAAAGTCGTTTTAAAACCATTTAAGGTAGCGTCCGACTCAATAAAAATACTTAAATGTAGGCTGTGATCTGTATTTTCAGCAAGCGTATATCGCGAACTTGGAACCGAGGAAAAAGAATTAAAGGAATACACAGTTTGTGAATAGCCAAAATTAATGGCTACAGTTAGTATAACTATAAAAAACATTATTTTTTTCATGCTTAGTTTTTTAGTAATAATCACTTGAAAGTGTGATGTCAAAAAATTTGAAACCTCCTAAAGGTACTTCAATATCAATAGTATTACCACTATATGTTTCAGATGGGTTGAGCACATTTTTTATGCCCGAAACACTAATTTCCGAAGTATTAATTTGAACTTTAGCAGTACCTCCATGTGGATTTAAATACCCCGAATCAATAAGAGTTAAACGTAAATGCCGCTTATTGGTTTGACAAACTACCCAAGCCACATTCCCTGATACTTTTATAGGAAGCAAATCGGCACTATTTTCTATGTCTGTTTTTATTGTTTGATAATAGTTGCTATCTGGGTCGAAAGATGCTGTTTGGTTATAATCTGAGTAATATTTTTTACCGTCAGTAAAGTATTCTTTTGTCTTTCCTGAATAAAAAGGATGCATGTGATCCTCCAACTTACCTCTAACAGGTTGTGTTTGTCCGCTAGGAACATCAGGAGGTGTTATTAAAACCATACCATTTTCATAGGCTGGAATAAAGTTTAAACGTCTTTCTTTGGCACCAGCAGCATAGGTCGAAAAATCGTATTCTGTGTTTTTAGCCCCAGGAAACGCTCCGCTTAATCTTCCAAAGACAAATTTTTCTTCTCCAGCGGTTTTATCAAACCCTGTTAGGAACTTCACTGAAGTCGATTTATAAAGATATTGAAGGTCTGGGTTAAGGATGCTTAAATGCACTGGAGAAATACTGAGCAGTTGATTACGCTTAGGGACATAGATAGCGCCTTTTGCTGTTAATTCTAAAACTAACTTCATCCAAGAACTCTCAAACGTTTCAAAATTATTAAAGTGGGTAGCTCCACTTGCAAGTGAATAAATGGTATGTCGTAAATAATGATTTTTGGCTCTGGGGTGACAAAACTGACGTAATCTATCATAAGAAGCATTATCAGGTACGCTTCGAGAGCCCCAGTTATTCACAGCGCCACTCATCCAAACTCCCATTCTTCCTGCAACGCTCAGTTCCATCGATTTATCTTGAGTTTCTTCCATTGATGGTATGAAAATATCTGCAAACTCACCAGAAATCAACCTATCCCATGCAGCTGTATGAACATCACCTTGCCAAAATGTATGTTTGGTTCTAACATGCATTTTTACATTTAAGTTATTAGTCTTTACATTGTCTGTTATTTCATAAAAATAATCATCCATGAACTGTTCAAATTCTGGATCTTTATCTACAATTTCAGGATATATTAGTACTTTTTGTTTACTAATATCGGCTGTAAAAATCTCATTTAATACAGGTTGCGAAAAAGGGGAAGGGTCATTACCGTGTCCGCCCCAAAAAGAAACGCCGTGTGGGTTTCTGTTTAATGCATCGATTCTAATTTGAGTAACATTTTTATAATCATTACTACATACAGAAATATCGGGGTCTTCGTCGCAATCTAAATACGTAAACCTACTATCTCTTTTGTTTTGATATTTAACACTTGAAATATCTGAAGCTCTATCCCAATTTCTATATCTTTGGCTAAACACGTTTTCTAGAACTTTAGGTCCATTAATAGGGTCTATGGCTTCCATGGTATTTATAAATGCTTTAGTAGAATTACTAGTATTGTTACTTAAACCAGTAACAAAGTATACATTATTTGGTGAGGATGGCACTTCATAGCTTGGTCTTACGTAAGAAGCTACTTGAGTTTTAATAGTTTCAACGTTATCCAATAATGTTGTTATTTTTCCTGGAGGAACTAAATTCACATAGTTTTGTTCCCAATCAGGATTCATAGTGTCAATAACATGTACACAACTACCACCAGATTGGCTTCCTGCAAATAATAGTTTCCCAGAAACCGTGTCTTTCCACAAGTCATTATAAGCAAATGAAGATTGAATACGTCTGCTCGATGTTAAGTTTTCATCTTGAATGATGATATCAGAGCCAAAAAGCGTCAAGAATATAGATCCAGAAGATGTGTTAACCACTTCAGATTGAGGAACACGATAGCCATTGACGTCTGTGTAACCATTTCCTATTAAATCCACTAATACCCCTTGAATAGGTTGTCCGCCAACACTTGATGTAGAGGTGTAATTATCAATATCTGGATTTAGTGTGAATGCTCCAGATCTGTTACGTTGTGTGCTGTTACCCAAAAGTATGATAGGTTTATTATCTGATGGATTATTAACCAGTTTAAAATAACCTATTGGTTTAAGGGTGTTTAAAACTATGCCCACGTTGGTTGCCGCCCCAGGGATTTGAATGGGTAAATCTTCTAAAGGTTCAAATTGATAAAAAGTACCCTTGACTTGCATGCTATTGTTAGTCGCTATCATGCCCAGATGATCGTTATTGGCATCTTGCGGAATGGGTCTTAAAAAATTAGCTATATGCAAGTTGTCTTTAAAAAGATTGAATGTTTTATCTCCAAAAATTTTAAAGTTTGAATAGTTTTCAGATTTAACTTCTTTATTAAAAGAGCCATCGGCATTTAAGTAGTAAATGCTATTATCAAAATTGCCACAAGCAATGTATGGAGCGCCTTCTTTTTTTACTACACAAACAGCATACATTGGGGTTACTCCGCTTATTTGTGAAATAGAAAATGTATCCCAAAGCTTTGTACCATTTTGAGAATCTAAACAATATAATTTACCGTCGGCACTTGCTACTAAAATTTCATCATTCCCATCATTGTTTAAATCGTAACAAAAAATATCATTGTTTCCAACGCCAGAGGGTTCATCGCTAGTTGAAGATTTTAATTCAACATCCCAAAGGATATTGCCTCCAAAGTCAATGCCCAACATCCTACCATCATAGCTACTCACAATAATCATAGACTGTCCACCTCTTACAGCATTCCTAACTTTAGAGATTGTATAGGGTGTTACAAAACTTTCAATAGCATTACTAATCTCGTTCAATGTAAATTTTAGACTTTTACTACCTCGCGATTTCCGCTCTGTTGTGGTTATCCAATTTTCAGATTGAGTAGTTCTCCATTTAGCGAGGTCTCCAGCCGCCTCAAAACCGTAATAAAATGAATTGGTTTTTTGTTCTCCAACAGGGGCCGTAGGGTTCACAATATCTTGAGCGGACACAACACTTAGACATAAAAAACATAATGTAGAAATGAAAAAACTCGTTTTAAACATTTTAATTTTTCGTTTTGATAAAAATTAATTTTTAAAGGCTAAAGTACTTTTCTTATTTTGAACATATGCATTTAAGAGTTCAAATAATGTATCTCTGAGTAAATTGAAAAAAATATCATTAAGAAGTAACAAAAACTAGTCTTTTAATACTAATTTTATGGAGTGGTTATACAAATTAGTTTATTATATTAATAAAAATGTATATCACTAAAACTATTTATAAACTTAACCATAGTATATGGAGCACAACTCAACATTCCCAATAAAATTAACCGAACTCGACATGCTTCGTGATGAAGCGTCTTCTTATTTAAAAAGTGTGCAATGGGAGCAAGGTCAGCGTGCTAAAAACAAAGATAAAGATGCTAAGGACGAGTCTATTTTATTGTATTTATCTCGTGCTAATAATGGCAGTCATGCAGCGGAAATAACCTCGGTATCAAAAACGATTCTAGCTTTAAAAAAGCGTTTATTACCAGATTCTATAGCCATTCCTATTTATTTAAATCAAACACTATATGCTGTTCAAGAAGGCATAACATTAGGTATTTGGATTAAAGATAGTTATTATGATTCGTCTGGTTTATCGAGTTTAAATGAAAACAAATCGGCTTTAGATACCAATGGTAAACGTGAATTTGAAAGTAAAATGCATACCGCTACAGCCTTTATGCTTTTCAGTTTAGCCTATAAAATATTAAACGATTTAAAACCATATGCATCAGACGATTTAAGTGTGATGAAGCAGAAGTTTGCTGGTATTCCAGAAGTGTCACTACTAACGCCTTTAAAAGGAATTTCATGTAGTTTATTCTACTATGATAAGTATTTAGACCATCCAGAAATTATCAAATCAGATAAGGATGTTATAGACTTTACAGTGGTGTACTTTGAAGCCTTAATTGATGAAATTCAACTACGCAAAAGTAGCTTAGAGTATACAGAAACTATTGAGGACAGAACCTATAAGTTAGAAAAATCGGAATTTGCCATTTCAGGTTGGAGCAATGTATTTGAAGGGACAGCAAAAAGTATCGAGTTTAATAAAATTAAGTTTGAGCAAATTGTTGGTAACCGTGATGCCAAACACTTTGCGCGTCGTTTAACAGAACATATGTTAAGTTACGATTTCACAGCGAAGAAAAATCCGTTTCAAGAATTAGGAGGCTTCATGCCCGTTTTTATGGGCTATGGTATTCCAGGAACAGGAAAAAGTATGCTTATTGCAGCGATTGCAACACGACTTAAAGAACATTGTGATGCTTTAGATATTCCGTTTTTGTTTCATCCAATGCCAGATACCCTAATTAGTACATTTCAAGGTGGTTCGGCAGAAAAAATGGTAGAGTGGATGAAGCCTATGCAAGACCCGTCAAAATTAATTTTTGCTCCCATTGATGATGCAGAAAATAATTTACAGGAGCGAACAGCACAAGGTGTTTCGGCAGGTGTAAAAGAAGTAATCGGTGTATTTTTGCGCTATACAGAAGGTGCTTATGCCGTAAACTACGGAAACAGTTCGATTGGATTATTTACTAATCTACCAGAAATGCTCGACAAAGCTGTGATTTCTCGTGTACAGGGACGATTTAAAATAGATGGAGCAAGAACAGAACATGATTTTTTAGATCAAGATCATTTGTGGTGGCGTAAATTAGACGAAACCATGCCCGATTTTGTAAACATGCAAGAACCAGAAAATTATAGTTATTTACAAGATCAGGGCTTGGCAAAAAACATGGGAGAAATCCTGAATGTTTCCAATAAGCCAATCGAAGAGCGTGTGCATGATATCTATGATAACGTAGAAAAACAATTTAAAACGAATGAACATTTATTTTATGCGAATCTTTATAAAGACATGCAAAAGGCATTTCCATTCTTTTCATCGCGTGATGTTAGGAACATTCAAAGTGCTGTATCATTACGTTTAACAGATTTTGATTTAGAAGAAGATTGGTTTGAAAACCCAGAAATTTATTTTAAACAAGATTACGAAATCAAGTTTAATATGCTTCAGGAATTAATGCGTGCAAACATGAAAGGCTTAGATTTTTCAGAAATTCGTCGTCAGGAAGTAGTACGCTATTTAGATAATGTAGCAACCATTGCAGATACAGATTTTAAACGAAAAGTAGATGCTAGAGTAAACCAGTTAAATATAGAAAGAGAAGCAAGAGGTACTTTTGAAAATGGCAACTAATCGTATTAAAAATATAGTAAGCAAACTGCTTTCAGACAATTATTATATACTCAAAAAACTAACTTTCGATTATTTAATGAAAGATGGTAAATGGGTGACACAGGCAAGAGAAGTATACGATAGAGGAGATGGAGCTGGCATACTACTTTATAATAAAGAAAAGCAAACCGTTATCTTAACAAAACAGTTTAGAATGCCCACGTATATGAATGACAATGACGATGGGTTTTTAGTTGAGATTGCCGCTGGTATGTTAGATAAAGATAATCCGAAAGCCTGCGTTATTAGAGAAACAGAAGAAGAAGTAGGGTATAGGATAAAAGAAGTAAAAAAAGTTTATGAAGCCTATTCTTCACCTGGAGTGATGACCGAAAAAATGCATTTTTTTATTGGTGAGTATACAGATGCTATGAAAGTGAATGATGGAGGTGGATTAGATAGCGAACATGAAGATATTGAAGTATTAGAAATGCCTTTTAAAGAAGTAGTTAATATGCTGAATACTGGAAAAATAGTAGATACAAGGACTATTGTTTTGTTGCAGTATGCGATGATTAACAAGTTATTGGAGTGAGATTTTGGCATTCCTGCGACCTATGCTGAACTTGTTTCAGTAAGGCAGGAATCCATATTGAAAAATAAAATTATGTTTATTAGTAAACATAATAATTAATAACAATAAATAATGAGATTCCCACCTTCGTGGGAATGACAAAAACGTGCAAAAACTAAAAGAAGCCAATTTATATAGAAGCGAACTGATTCCTGTAAGTGGAAAATTAGTAGAGCGTTATAACAAATGTTTAGTAAAACTTGGGTTTACCAAAACAAAGTTAAAAACGTTTCATATAGACGGTATAGGCTGGAGCCCAGAAGTAGCAGAAGAAAAAGAGAATCTTCATTACTTAAATAACGGAGAAGCGAATCCACACGGGATCATTATTTCGCCATTGCAAAAAGGCAAGCCTGTGTATTTACCGTATCATACTTTTGATAGGGAAATGATGCAGCAGATCTTTAAAATCTATGGAGATAAAATCAATGATATTACCAGGGATTCAGCAATTTGTATTGATTTTGATCAAAAGATAGATGCTTTTTATGAACCTTTGGATGTGTTGAAATATAATACAGTACACATTAATTTTCACTTAATGAATAACCTGTATCATCAGCAAAATGAACAATTCCAACTCATTGAAAAATTTAAAGAAGGTCATAACTTTATAGATGAAGAAATTCATTTAGAATTATTGCATTCCGCTAAAACCTATGGAGACTTACGAACTAGAGATTTAGAATTGCCTGCTATAGATTTCTCTGTGAGTTCCTTTTATACTAGAGCCTTTGGAGGTGTATATGTATTACGTGATTTTATTACACCTATCGTAGTTTTTGAAGATGAAAAGTGGCATAAAGAAGCTATTAAGGACACGAATTATGAGGTGTTAATTTATCACATACATCAATCGGAGTTAATGGATAAATTACGCGATCATGTTATTATAGAATATGATTTAGAAGTAGCAGTAAAAACAGAGCGTTACGAGCGTATTAAAAAATACGAAATGACACAATACCTGGAAAAAACAGAGCATCCGGTTAAAGATATTCTAGAAAACCCTATTTTGTATAAAAGTTACCTAAATAAATTAGATATTGAATCTCGTAAAAAAGTGATGAGTGTGGAGCGTTATTTGGAAAAATTGGAAACAAGTAATCAATATAAAATAGCCGATATTGTTGATTCAAAATTATTTGAAGCATTGCATAAACCACATTCCTCTTTAGAAGCAAAACACCAAGATTTAATTTGGAAACTGCTGGTAAACGTATCGCCTAAAGACATTTTATATTGGTATTGGTACGATAAAGAAGATTTTTATGCTAGTTTTAAGTCATGGGATGATTCACTTAAAGAATGGGCCATAGCAATTATTCGTAGCAAAATTTAATAGTTTTAGACTAACTTTATATATAGTAATTAATAAATTCCTTCCCTTGCAAAGGGAAGGTGGATTTAATTCTTTAAGAGAATTAAAGACGGAAGGGTAAAATAAACCACCTCGTCTTTTGATTTTAAGAAATCAAAATCCACTCCTCCTTAAAAAAAGGAGGAGAATAACTAAAAGAGTAATTAACAAGTATGAGTAAGAAACTTCAAGCTTCCAACTTCATACTTCAAACGATATAAAATAACAAGCATGAGTAAGAAACTCCAAACTTCTAACTTCGTACTTCAAACTTTTAAAACATGGGACTAGAATTAATAATTTTTATTGCAGCTATATTTTTTGGAGCCTTTCTATATTGGAGAGAGTCTCGTAGTAATGGTATATATCGTTTTTTTAATAAAGTTTTTAATTCGAAAGCATTGCAAATGAAGTCTACAGATAAAAAGGGCTTTGTATATAAACAAACATTCTTGGTGCGACTCATTTTTATTGGATTTCTATTTTTAATAGGTATTGTTATTACTCGTTTTTTAATTCCAATAGACATTGCAACTATTTCAATATTTGCTTCAATGATTGTTGGTACACTAGCTGGCACTTATTTAGCTAATTTTGTATTTAAGTCTGGAGAAGTTATTGAAGAAAAATCAGATTCTTTAGAAGACATTGTGCATGATACCATTGAAAAAGGGAAAGATTTTATTGAAGATTTAAAAACTAAAGATGCAGAAGTGGTTGAAGATGAAAAGGATGTAAACAAAGCACCAAAAAAAGAAGAGAAAAGTGCTAGAGAACGTTTAAAAGATAAAGGGCTGTTGTAAAGTATGCAGTGTTCAGTATATCAGTATACAATAAAAGTGATCATTAAGGAATAAATAGATTTGAAATTAAGAAAAAAGAAAATATTATAGAGTAAGAGTAAATACTGCAAACTGCGACTGATTACTGAATACTTAAAAAAAAGAATATGATTAAAAATTACTGGAATAGAGGAAAACGTCAAAAGATTACAACACTAATTATTGCGTTAATCTTACTGATCTTATTATTTGTTTTACGCGACGATTATCAGCCAGCGTTATTATTTGTTAGAAAATTTATTTTCATCATTTTATTAAGTGCTATTGTTTTATTCTTTGGGTTAAAAAAGTTTAGAAATTCTGCAAGCACAGGAAGACGTCTAGGTGTTTTAGGATTATTAGTTGTTTTCTTCGGGATTTTATATGTTGCTGGATGGCACTTTAAAATGTATGATTATATGAAGACTTATAATGTTTTTAATAATCTGAACAGAGTTGAAATTAATGAGTTACCCCTAACACAAAATGAAAGAATTCAACCATTAAGAAATGTGTTTTCTATGGCCAATGAAAGTGTTGGAGAGACTAAAGACGTCTCATTGCCACATTTAGTAAGAATAGGAGATGAGAATAAATGGACCATGGCTATTCAGCCAACAGAAAAGTATGTATGGCAAGGTATGACTGATAATACCGAAGAAGTTTTCGCGGTGTCCAGTACGACACCTTTTCCAAGATTTTCTAACGAGAATAGAATTCCAGTAACCTTTTCAATAGGAGAATCATTAAAGTTTAGCAGAAATACTTATAATGCAGTAGTACAACGTTTTAACTTTTTTCAGTTATTCACTATAGAGCCCAGTGATACTTATTACATGAAAAATGATACAGGGCAATGGGTAGAAGTTGTAAGTTTAATTAAATGGAAAGGCTTTTTGTTTCCCTATCCAACCTTTGGAGGTGTGATGGTTATTGAAAACGGTGAACACGATTTTAATGATTATATGGAACGTATTTTAATAGGAAAGGGAACTTATATAAGTCCTGATGAGATGAAGAATCATCCTTATCTCACCAGACAAAATACATTAGCAGAAAAAGTATCACGTTTACAAGCAGAATCTTTAAAATTTTTAGGAGGTTTCAGTGATCCGTTGCCATGGAATATGGAAACTGCTGTTAAGATTCCTAATTTACCAGATGATCAGAATCAACAACCATTCGTAACCGATTTCGATTTTTCCGATACTGATTCAGATGGATATAGTGGTTTGTATCATTGGTTTGGCTTAGAACCAGTGGGGGATGAGCGAACCAGTTTAACTTTTAGTGTTTTTATACCTGCTGATGGTACCGACAAGATATATTATTATGATCATGCATCAAAAAAGCAAGGTTATGCTGGGGTTTCTGCCATGCCTTTAAAAGTTATTGAATCTCGTAAAGAATTTGATTGGTCAGTGAATAAACCCGTTGAATTCAGACCTTATATAAAAGATCTTGCTGGAAGAAAGCGTATGTTCTTTTTGGGTACAATATCGGCTATAAGAGAAGGTTCCGATAATTTTGATGGTTCGGCAACTCCAGACTTAGCATTGATAGATAGCGAGTATAGAGATGTTATTTGGATTGATGTAAAACACCCGAGTCAATGGGATAAAACAGTTTACGACCAGCTGAATGAAGCCTGGAGAGCTAGTGAAGGTATAGGCTATTATTTTGCAGAAGACACTAAAGAGATAGATGTATCTGAAACTGTAAAAGACTCTATAAATATTGCTCCAGTAGTTGATAAAAAGGCAGAAGAAATTGAAAGATTACAGAAACAAATTGATTCTTTGAAGGCTGTTAATTAAATTAAAGAAGTATGTTAGGACTTGGAGGTTCAGGACATTTTAAAGCTGTCTTACAAAGGCGTAAAGATCGTAAAGATAAGAACAGTGATAAGTTTGATAAAAAGAAACTACTCAATAAAAGGTATGGAAAAAAGCTTGAATTTAATTCTCCAAACTTAAGAGCATCTGAGCTTGAAAGGTTAAAAGCAGGAATAAGGAGTAACCTTAAAAAAGATAGATTAAAGGATTATTTATTGTTTCTAATTATTTTTTTGATCCTTTTTACTTTGTTTTATTATTTCATGAATTAATTTCAATTTATATAAGAGAAAATAGAAGAGGCTGTCTAAAAAGTAAGTTTTTAGTTTAAATGTCACATTGAGCGCAGTCGAAATGCTTTAGTTTTCAAAACATTATAACTTCGACTGCGATCAGTTTGACAATAATTAATTGCTTTTTAGACAGCCTCTTTATTACATATAGTATTACTTACTGTTTTACAAACGTATTTGTATATACGGTAGTTTCATTATTGAAAGTTTCTTCAAATTTTAATACTAATGTAGTTGAGTTAAGTGTAACTATTTCATAAGTATTAGTATCAGCTAATTCTACATCAGAAGTAATACTATTACCATTAATAGAATATATATCATTTAATGTAATAGATGAACATGTCGTAGCATTTTGATTTTCTTTAAAATGAGATACATAAGAGACTTGTGTATCTGTAAAAGTAAGCGTATCTAATAAATCACATTCGTCTAGTACTTCATTAGTACCATCTTCAGTTTCTTCAGTCCATTTCCATGTGCCAATAATTAATTCAGCATTGCTTTTTGTAGGTGAATCATCATCACTACTACAAGAAAAAGTTAAACAAGCTGTAATAATTGTTAATAACGTAAGTTTTAAGGTTTTCATTTTCTATTTGGGGTTTTAATTAAAGCAAATTAAAGAAATATGGTTGTATAAATATCTATTAAGAAGTACTTAATCGTATTTTGGTGTTTTTAATCGATGATTTTTATACTTAATTGTTTAAAACACCAATTCCATTTTAATATCACTTCGTTTATAAGGTGTGTCAGGCTCTAAAGGTTTTTCGATAAATCCGTACTTTTTGTAGATATAAATAGCATTTTCTAAAGTTGTATTGGAGTAGAGTACAAGCTTTGGTAATCCGATAGATTTAGCAAAATCAATACAATGTTGCATGAGTTGTTGTCCTATTTTGTACCCTCGATGTTCTGGTGAAACAGCCATTTTTGTTAATTCAAAAAGGCCATCATTACCAATAGGCATGAGTGCAACAGTACCGACTATTTGGTTATTGATTTTTGCAAAAAATATATGACCTCCTTTGTTTATAATATATTGTTCAGGTTTGCTTAAGACTTCTTCGTCATAAGGTTCTACATAAAAAAATGTTTTCAACCACTCTACATTTAATTCATAAAAATCCTTGGCATATTGTTTATCAAAAGAAATGATTTCAAGTGCTTGTGTTGTATTCATTTTAATATTATTAATGATTGTTTCACTAAAACTTTTAGTGTTAAGTTTATTTTCCAATATGTTTAAGTGTTCAATTAAAGAAGAAGAACTTTCTAAGGTATATTCTTTAATGACTTTATCAATAGCTTTCCAGATAGGTTTTAATCTTTCTAATACATCGTGTCCCTTACCTGATAGGGAAATTATTTTTTTTCGTTTATCTAATTTATCCGAATCATATACAATTAAGCCTTTATCGTTTAATTTATTAATAGCTTGTGTTATGGCAGGCTGTGTAAATTGTAATGAGTTCTGTATTTCAGAATTTGTTACACCCTTTTTGTTAACTATAATCTTAAATATTGGAAAAAGATAGGGGTCAAAGTCCACATTAAAATGATTGTAAACTAATTGAGTTTCTTTCATCATATATTCACTTACTCTTTTAAGCCGAGAGCCCAATCCTAATTCTCCATATCCACGTAATGCATCCATAGTATTATTATTTATATAAGTGCTTATGCAAATATATTGATTAATATTAAAAGTTTGATACATAGATACTATGACTTTATAAAATCTGTAATTAAATAGGTAATAAGTTTTCCAACCTTAGTACTTGTTTTTTTATCTGGAGCAGCTTCACAGATATGTAAATAACAGGCGTTATCCTGTTCGGCAAAAAAGCTTAAAAATCGTCTGGTTTGATTAACACTAAAACCGCTAGGTGTGCAGGCGCTGCTTGGAATGTTTTCAATGGCATCACAATCTATTTCAATACCAAATGGTGCCTTAGAAATATGCATTAATGCACGATTTAATTCGGTTTTAAACTTTAATTCTTTTCTAATTTCTAAAGATTCAAATGTATTATACTTAATAGGTTTAAGTTTATTCAACTTATTAAATAATCTTTCTGAAGTATAATTTTCATGTAGACCAAAAATAAAATAGTTTTTTAAAAACCCTTCAGCGTAAGCGTAACTAAAACCATTTCCGCTATGGCGCCCTTCCTCTGGTCTAAAATCTGAGTGCGCATCAAAATTAATGACATTAATAGGTTTGTTAAATGCTAATGAAGCGCCTTTAATATTTCCATAGGCATTATTGTGTCCGCCACCAATGATAATTGGTTTTTTGCCTGCTAAAATTATCTGATTGATAGCATAAGATACGTAGTTGTCAATCTTCGCAACTATTTTTCTAGCTTTTAAAATATTTTTTTTCTTAGAAATGTCTAGCTCTGAAACCTCCATCATCTCTAAAGAAAAATCAAGATGTCCTAAAATTAAAACGTTCTCGGCCTTTGTATAATGATTACTTTGAATGTTTAACAAAACTTTAAGGGCAGACTCCCAAGCCTTTGAAGCTCCTATTTTCCCATGATTTGCAAATACACCTATATCTTCAGGTAAGCCAATTATTACATAAGTAACATCCAAATTTTTAAGTTGTTCGTATATATTGGAAATGCTGGTTAATATTTTAACATGTTGGCCAAATTTGGATTCACCAAGGCGTTTGTTTAATAATTTATTTCGTGAAGAATTTTTAAATAAAACTAGTTTATCCATTTTTAAGTAAATAAATTTTTGAGTACTAAAAATACACCATTATATTTGTTTATGGCATAAAAAAAATAAACTATTAATATTATAGCAACACTAGATTTTAAAAACACTTAAAAACAAGTAATTATGGAAAACAGTAAGAGCAATATGGGGCTTAAGGTAGGATTAGGAATTGCATTAGTTTTATTCTTAGGAACGGGGTTTTATACAATGAATTTGTATAAGAGTAGTAATCAGATACAAAAAGATTTAACAGAAGAGAAGCAATTAGTTATGAACGATTTAAACGCTATGGCAAAACAATATGATGTGGCTATTAGCGAAAATGATGTCGCGAACAAAAATTTAATTGATGCAAGAGGACGTATCCAAGGTTTAATTGATTCATTAAAGATTTCTGAAACGAATGTAAGAAGTTTATGGAGATACAAAAAGAAATATCAGTCATTACAAAAGGAAATGGATGTATTAATGGCACAAAATGATTCTTTAAGAGTTGAGAATTCATATTTAGCAACATCTTTAGATAGTACACGTGTACGTTTAGAAGAGCGCACTATGTTTACTGATTCTCTATTAGTTCAAAATAATGCTTTAGCTGAAGTAGTTGAAAATGCAGCAGTTTTGAATACGGTTGGATTAAAAGGATTTGGAGTTATTGAAAGAACTTCAGGAAAACTAATACCAACAGAGAGAGCTAGCCGTACAGACAAAATTAGAGTATGTTTTACTGTTGCTAAAAATGGTTTAGTTCAAGCTGGAGACCAAGAATTATATGTACAGGTAATAGATCCAAAAAATAATACTTTAGGATTAAACGATCAAGTTCATTTTGATGGGAAAACATTAAATTACAGTATTATTAGTAAGTTTAACTACGAAAATGCTAGCCTTAATATATGTGAATTCGTAGCATCAAAAGGAAAAGATAATTTTGAAAAAGGACGTTATATAGTTAACGTTTTTAATGAAAAAGACCTAGTATCAAGCTCAGAATTTACTTTAAAGTAAAACATAATAACACTTAAGAGCAGAAAAAGCCTCAAGTAAAAACTTGAGGCTTTTTTATACCATAATTTTGACTCTCAATTATTAGTTTTAATCTAAAAAAACATAAGAAAAACCACTGGATTTGTACTGAATTTAACTTACAAAATTGGTGTTATTGGGATTTGTCGGAAGAATCACCACTTATCTAATAATATGTTCTGGGCTTTCAAAGCGTTCACGAAATAGTGCATCTAAACAAATTTATCTGCAAATTATAGAGAAATTTATTAGTAACTTTACAGAAGGTGTTATTTTACTATATACTGAAATATCATTATTGATAATGACTAAACAATATTTTAATATTTGTTTTTTAATACGGATACATTACAGCTCCGAATGCATCTGAAGCAGCTTAAAAATTATAGACAATGAATCCAAATGTTATTTTTTTAAATTCATTTTTAGATGTTTCCGAAGAAACTTTTGAGAAGCTTGCCAGTATATCTACGTTTAGAAAACTTGAAAAGGGATATCAAATAGATAAACCAGGGGAGGTTCCTGATAAAATCTATATGCTTATATCTGGAATGGTACGTGCTTATCTTAGTTCTGAAAAAGGAAAGGAGTATAATAAAAATTTTTTTATGCCTTTTAGCTTTGTTGGGTCACTTACAGCTTTGATTAAAAAAAAACCTTCTAAACTAACTTATGAAACACTTACTGAGTGTAAAGTATATGAGTTAAATTTCGAAGAAATTACTAGACTTTGTGCAGAAGATATTCATATTAGCAATTTGTATAACAAAGTTTTAGAACGCGTTTTTATTAAATATGAAGAACGTCAATTGGAGTTTATTTCTATGGATGCTACAGAGCGATATTTAAGATTAAGAAAGAAAATATCTGGAATAGATGATTTAATTCCACAGTACCACATAGCATCGTATTTGAGTATAACTCCAGTACAATTAAGTAGAATCAGAAAAAAAATTGATAAGAATTAACATTTGTTAATTATTGATTAAATGTTTAATTATATATTTGGAACGATTTCCTTTTAATTGTAAATAAAAAGGATTGATAGCTAACCAACCAACCAAAAAAACAGGTAATCAATGTTTACCTGTTTTTTTATGCTATATTTTTATGAAATTATTTTAAGCTTCCTACCATATCTTCAGGCTTAACCCAGTTATCGTAATCTTCAGCAGTAACATAACCTAAATTAACGGCTTCTTCTTTTAATGTCGTACCATTTTTATGAGCAGTATTGGCAATTTCAGCAGCTTTGTAATAACCAATTTTTGTGTTTAAAGCAGTGACAAGCATTAAAGAGTTGTTTAATAATTTAGTAATTACTTCGTTATTAGGCTCTATACCTACAGCGCAATTTAAATCAAAACTTACACAAGCATCACCAATCAGTTGTGCCGAATGTAATACGTTTGCAGCCATTACAGGTTTAAACACATTTAATTCATAATGTCCTTGTAGGCCACCTACAGAAATTGCTACATCGTTCCCCATAACTTGAGCGCAAACCATAGTTAATGCTTCACATTGAGTTGGATTAACTTTTCCTGGCATGATAGAACTTCCAGGTTCATTGGCTGGAATGATTATTTCTCCAATACCAGAACGTGGTCCAGAAGCCATCATCCTAACATCATTTGCAATTTTATTTAAAGAAACGGCTATTTGTTTTAACGCACCATGGGTTTCTACTAAAGCGTCATGGGCAGCTAAAGCTTCAAATTTGTTTGGGGCTGTTACAAAAGGTAAATCTGTAAATTCTGCTATATATTCTGCAACGAGCTTGCTGTATCCTTTTGGAGTGTTTAAACCTGTTCCAACGGCAGTACCACCAAGAGCTAATTCGCTTAAATGTGGTAATGTATTTTCTAAAGCTTTAATACCATGATCTAATTGAGCTACATAACCCGAAAGTTCTTGTCCAAGTGTAAGAGGAGTTGCATCCATTAAATGGGTACGTCCAATTTTTACAACTTCTTTGAAGTCATTAGATTTTTTATTTAAAGTATCTCGTAATTGTTTTATACCTGGAATGGTCGTTTCAACTACTTTTTTGTACGCAGCTATATGCATACCAGTAGGGAAGGTGTCGTTAGAAGATTGCGATTTATTGACATCATCATTAGGTTGAATCGTTTTTTCTCCTTCTCCAATTACTTTTCCAGCTATTTGATGTGCTCTGTTTGCAATAACCTCATTAACATTCATATTACTTTGAGTTCCCGATCCAGTTTGCCATATAACTAAAGGGAATTGATCATCATGCTTACCTTTTAATATTTCATCACAAACATTGGCGATTAAATCACGTTTTTCAGTAGATAAAACTCCAAGTTTGCAATTGGTATATGCTGCAGCTTTTTTTAGATATGCAAATCCGTAAATTATTTCTAGTGGCATAGAAGCAGGAGCTCCAATTTTAAAGTTATTTCTTGATCGTTCAGTTTGAGCTCCCCAAAGCTTATCAGCAGGAACTTTAACTTCACCCATAGTATCTTTCTCTATTCTGTAACTCATCTCTTTAATAATTAAATTTAAGTTACAAAGTTAATTGTTTTGAGGTGCTTTTTAATATGATATATGTTAGTTTTTTAAAGACTTTTTTAACACTTGTCTAACATACTTATTTATAATATATCTTGTAAAAATAGTATCTTGTAGTGGATTATAAAAAATAGACATTTATCCATACAAAATTAATTTTATAAACATTTAAAAATCATAATTATGGCAGCAATTAGATTAGGAGACGTAGCTCCAAATTTTACAGCAGAATCAACTGAGGGTACTATTAATTTCCATGATTGGTTAGGGGATAGTTGGGGTATTTTATTTTCACATCCGGCAGATTACACCCCAGTTTGCACGACAGAATTGGGAACAGTGGCAAAATATAAAGCTGAATTTGATAAACGTCATGTAAAAATCGTTGCACTTAGTGTAGATGGTATTGATTCGCATCATGGCTGGATTAGTGACATTAATGAAACACAGGGAACTACAGTTAACTTTCCTATTATTGCAGATGAAGATAGAAAAGTATCAGAACTGTATGATATGATTCATCCTAATGCGGATAGCAAGTTAACAGTACGATCGGTTTTTGTTATTGGAGCAGATAAAAAAGTGAAACTAACCATAACATACCCTGCATCAACTGGTAGAAATTTTGATGAATTATTACGTGTTATCGATTCTTTACAATTAACAGCATATCATAAAGTAGCTACACCAGCAAATTGGAATAATGGTGACGATTGTGTCGTTGTGCCTTCCGTTGCAACAGAAGATATTCCAAGTATTTTCCCAAAAGGATTTAAAGAGGTTAAGCCTTACTTAAGAATGACACCACAACCTAATTTAAATTAGGGATAACTCTGTTAATAAATTTTAGTTTGATATTGTATAACAAATAGCTTTACATTATCTTTGCATAAGATTTTTAAAAGACACTCACAATTATGTTTGATTTTGATCAATATTTAGGATTTTTAGCTTTTTTGACCATTTTGACCATAGGATTTTGGTTAATGATATTTCTATTGACTTTTGTAATTCCTTATTGGATTGGAGGTTCTTTAATTGAAAGACTTAAAGAAATTAGAGAAGAGAGAAAAGCTAAGCGTCAAGTTTAAAACATAAAGTTATATATAAGAAAGGAAGCTAATTTAGCTTCCTTTTTTATTATATTAAAGTGTTTTCCTTTTTTTGTATGAAACTGCCCCGTTGGCAGAATCCTGAGAGTTGGTATTATTGATAAAAAAATAACACTGAGTTCTCTCAGTGCTATTCAGATTATTGTAATTTATAAGCTTTTACTAACACAATATTCATTACCTAGTTACAGGTTTAGTCGTGATTTTTACATGTTCCCCAACTTTATATCCGCTATGAGTAACCTCTGATTCAAGTACGGTAACTTCATCACCAGCAAAATTTCCTACTGCAGTAATAGAAGGTCCTCTATGTGAAATTCCTGGATCGGCTTCACCACTACTTTCTGCAAATTCGCTTCTCAATGAAAATGGACGATATTTATTGTTTTTTGGATGTGAAGGCACATTGTCACCATAAACAGCATTAATACGAGTAACTTTAGAGCCTTGAGCAAACGAACCAGGTGTTAGTCCATCGGCTGGTATATCTTTTGCTACAAAACCATCTCTGATTAATACTGCAAATTCACATCTCATTGCTTTAACATTATCAGCCGTAACACGACCATTATGTATCGCATGAGGATTCATCAACAATGGTGTGTAACCATCTGTAGTTTGCACATTGAATATTGAAATATTATCTACCCCTATTTGATTAATAATATTATCATGAAGATCCGTTTCTATTCTGGCAGCTACTCCACCTGTACTTTTAAGATTTCTTAAAACTAAGTTGGCACCGGCATTTACTTGCACCACGCCGTATCCATGACTAAGGTTCTGAACACTTATATTTTCAAACGTTCCATTTCGAGGACGATCATTATCTGTAGTTCCTGTAGTAATGCAAGCAACCACAGAAAATTTTGTGTATCTATCAATAACATTAAAATCTTTAAGTAGAAAATTAGATACTTTCCCTAGGATAAAAGACCTAACACCTCTACCGTTAACAATGGTATTTGTATTTGGAGGGTATTTAACTGTAAACTTCCCACCTTTTCCTCTTATACTCACATTCTTAATTTCAATACCGTCACGCCCTAATAAAAAGATATTAGAAGAACCTCTGCTTCTTAATTGCGGTACAATCCTAGTCCCTTTTTCAATCTCTATATGTACATTAGACTTTAGTACAACGCCTTCTAATTGATAGGTTCCTTTTTTAAGTGTTACTCTTCCACCTGGTCTGCCATTAGTATTTTTAGCTGTTGCTCGATCTATGGCTGCTTGTACTATACCTGTATCATTGCCGTTTACAGGACTAATATTTTCGTTAGGAAGATTAGCTCTACCGTTAGGATCAGAATATTTTGAAGTGTCAGATGATTTAATGAGTGCTTCATCATTGGTAGTTTCTGGCTCTAATGCATTCTCACTACAAGAACTAAGAAGAATAGCAAAACATAATATTGGTAATAAATGTTTAATCATAATAGTTAAACTTAAAGTTAATATTGATTTTGGTTTATTTGGGCTATTTGTTAACAAAAGGTAGAAATAGATTTCTCGTTAGATGAAAAAGTATATTTACTACCCTACAACCCAAAGTTCTATAATCATATATGATTAGCTGTATCCTTAAGTAATTATTTTGTATCTGTCAGTTTTTACAACGCAAAAAAATGCTGTAATTCATTTAATAACGCGATAAAGAATTTCTTGAAACCAGTTATCCTCGCAGAGAACCATAGAGGTATACTTTGACTTCGCTTAGTACAAGTTGCTCATGGGTTTCGCTAGTTTTGTTTTAAATATAAGGTTACTACATCTCAATATCTCCAGTATGAAAACCGCCTTCGCGTTCTCGTTTTTTCTGTTGGTTAAACCTATATGTAAACGACAGATTATAGATGCGTCCTCCTCTAAATTGAATTTCTTGATCTGCTGTGAAAGTTTCTGCTGTAATATGATTTTTAAAAACATTACTATTAAAAAGATCTCTAATGTTAAATGCTATAGAAGCTTTTTCCTTAAACAAGTCCTTGCTAAATGCTAGATTAGTAGTAAGTCTGCCTTTCCTGTTATTTTGTGCATCTTCGTTAGGTCCTCTATAATTCATATTGGTTTGCCAGTCTATATTATAAGGTAGCGTTAATTTGTTGGTTAATCTAGCAGACCAAGTCAAATTATTTGCTTCTAAATCAATGCCATTAAAGCTACCATCTCTTTCTAATTTAAAAATATTGAAATCGGTATTAACTCGCCATTTTCGCGATGGACTATAATTTAAATTAAACTCAAAACCGTAACGATTATCTGTCGCTAAATTTACAGGACCTCTTTCTATAACTGGAAATTCTTCACTATTTATAATAACAGTTTCCCCTGTTTGTCTACTTACAAATGTCATCACATTAGTAGAATGACCGTAGTATACAGCAGAGCTTAATGTGAATTTATTATTAAACCTATTTAAATACCCTAATTCAAACCTATCGGTGTAGGTAGGGTCTAAATCTGGATTACCCTGAAATACGTTGGTTATACTCGATCTAGAAGGAAAAGGGTTTAGCATAAAACCTCTGGGCCTTCTTAATCTACGGTTATAAGCTAAAGTAATACTTTCATCATCGCTTATTTCGTAATTTAAATTAACAGTAGGGAATAAGCCAGTGAGATTTTTTCTTTTAAAGTCTCCTGTAGTGGGTTGATCTATGGTTGTTCTAGTATTTTCTAAACGTAGCCCTAATAAGTATGAAAACTTATCTAATTTACTACCAAATTGAATATATACAGCAGTTAAATATTGTTTAAAATTAAAAATATTAGTTAGATTTTTATTTACATCAAACATATTGGTATTTACATTTAGCGTGTCAACTCTAAAATCTGTAACATTATTGCTGAAATCACCACGATACCCCATTTCAAATTGACTCATTTCACCAATTGGCAATACATAATCACTTTGCAATAATATTTTTGTTTGATCTACAAAAGTAGCAACCATTTCTGTATCTACACTATTAAAATTTACTATAGAATTTTGATCATTATTAGTATCTTCATATTGAAAATCGAAAGTTAATTTCTGGTCACTATCCTTAAAATCTTTTACAAAATTAACTGAATATTGTATCGTTTCGTTATCTCCTTGTTCTGGGTTTAATCTTAAACTTCTAGTAGTTGTACCAGTGTTTTTATCTAATTGAATTAGATTATTTATTGAACGATCATCATTATTGTTATTACTATATACTATTGCTGTAGTTAATGATGCCAAATCATTTATATACCATTCTATACCTGTATTTGTTGTAATGCCTTTTCTTATATCGACCCAATTTCTTTTTTCATCTAAATCTGGTGTATTGATATCATTGTATTTTACGTCGTTATACCAGCGGCCTAACTGTTCATTATATCTATATGAAGTTGTACTAAAGAAATTAATGTCTCCAGTTCTATAATTTATATTTCCAGAAAGTCCAGCTGCATCTGGGTGCCCAACATTAGCTGTTATAGAACCATTAAGACCCAATAATTTACTGCGCCGTAAAATAATATTTAAAATACCTGCTGTACCTTCAGCTTCGTATCTGGCTGAAGGGGAGGTTATGACTTCAACTTTTTCAATAGACTCTGCAGGTAACTGTTTTAATGCATCAGTAGAACTTAAACCTACCAACCCTGAGGGTTTACCATTTATAAGGATACGTACATTATCATTTCCTCTTAAGGCTACATTGCCTTCACCATCTACAGAAACAGAAGGAACATTATCCAAAACATCACTAACCGTACCACCACTTACGGTAAGGTCTTTACCGACGTTATATATTTTCTTATCAAGTTTTATTTCAACTGTAGTTCGTTCTGCTATTATTTCCACCTCATCAAGTGATTCTAAATCAATCTCAAGAAGAAAGGTTCCCAGGTTTATGTCAGATATAATTTTTTTGTTTGGAATTGTTTGTGTAATAAAGGAAATGTATTCGATTGAAATATCGTAAATCCCCTTAGGAACAGGAATACTAAACGTCCCGTTTATGTCTGTAATACCTCCTGCTGCAATTTTATTTTTTTGTTTATTAAAAAAAGAAACTGTTGCATACTCAAGAGGTTCTTTGGTTTCTTTATCAAGGACTTTACCTGTTATTATAACATCTTTTAATATAACTGACCCTGTTCTTAAAACCTCTTCGTTTTTTGGTTGAGCATAAGAGGCGAACATGCCTAATAAAAGAGCCAAGCAAGTTGAAATAAATTTATTCATTAATTACATTTACTATTAAAACAGTAAAAGTAACTTAAGGTTTAATGGTGGATGGTTAAAATTGTGTTAATAAGAGATCGCAAAGTCTTAAATAATATCTAGTATTCTTTCTGGTGGCCTACCTATAATAGCTTTTTTACCGTTTATAATAATTGGGCGTTCTATTAGCTTAGGGTTTTCAACCATTGCAGTAATGATGTCTTCATCACTTAAATCTTTGTTTTTGAAACTCTCTTTCCAAATAGATTCATTCTTTCTAACTAATTCTATCGGTTTTATACCTAGTAATTCTATAAGGGCTTTCAGTTCCTTGGTATTAGGAACATTTTCCAGATATTTTACTATTTCAAATTCTTTGCCAGATTTTTCAAGTATTTCTAATCCGCAACGTGATTTACTACAGCGATTATTATGGTATATTTTTATCATTATAAATTGATATTGTAATTTTTTAATTGTTGAATAAGCTGTTTTGGGGATTTAAACTGAATTCCATTAATACCTAGAGCGTTAGCGGCTTCAATATTTCTTAAGTTATCATCAATAAAAATTGATTTTTCAGCAGTGATGTTAAAACGATCTAAAGTAAGATTATAAATGTCATCAAAAGGTTTTCTGGTTTTTTCATCTCCAGAGACGATAATACCTTCAAACCATTGTAAAAACTCAAATTTATCCAGAGCGATAGGGAAGGTCTCACTACTCCAATTGGTTAAAGCGAGTATCTTATATTTATTAGATTCTTTAAGTGTTTTAAGAATGTTTACAGTTCCACTTATTTCTTCTCCAAGCATGTCTACCCATCTTCCATAAAACATTCTAATTAAGGTTTCATGTTCTGGAAAAAGGGCAACTCGTTCTTCAGTTGCTTTTGCCATAGGGTAACCTGCGTCTTGATTTTCATTCCAGTCGTTTGTGCAAATATTATCGAAAAACCATTGCATTTTTTCACGGTCTCCATTAAATTCATCTAAATAAACGTATTCAGGATTCCAATCTATTAAAACCCCGCCGAGGTCGAAAATTATAGTGTCTATTGTATTCATGTATTGTTTCTACTGTTTTTCATTTCCAATGAAGAGTTCTTTCCTTACTAAATAGTGTTTTTCTAAACTCTCCTGGTTTCTTATCATTTAATAACTCTAACTTACCTTTTTCTTTTATCAATTCAGAAAAATGATCTTCTCTAAGTTTATATTGTTCCTCATTTAGGTAAGTAGTAATAAGCATTAAATGAAACGGCGCATCTTTATTTGCTTGCGTTTCTAATATTTGAAATGAATGAATATACTTTTTATCAATTGCCATGTTTCTAAGCACTTTCCAATTATTTTGATAGTAGTATACAGTTTCTTCTGTATTATCATTTAAGATTTGAACAAAATCTATGGTAGAAATTTTATCGTTTTGCTGTCCATAGCTAATGGTATAAGTAGAACTCATCTTGACTTTTTCTATTTCCTAAAAAATGGCTAAAATTCGCCCATATTTTGTTACTTTTTTTATGCTTAGCGCTGCTATGCCTTGCAAAAAATGCCTCATCTGAACAAATTTTATCTCATTTTCGGTTAAAAACAAAAAGTCAATATGAGTTCGTAGCTAAAAAAATGAAAAATATTGTGATTCTCATAATTTATTAAATTAGATATAAAACTGAATATAATTGTTTGCTATGCATGTTTTATAATTGATTATCGTCTTCTACTTTTTGCCCCATCATCATTAAATAAGATTTTAAAAACTCGTCTATGTTTCCATCCATAACGGCATCAACATTGCCTGTCTCATGGGCGGTTCTAACATCTTTTACTAACTTATAAGGGTGCATTACATAATTACGAATTTGACTTCCCCATTCAATTTTCATTTTGCCAGCTTCAATATCATCACGCTGAGCCAATTGTTTTTGAAGCTCGATTTCATATAACTGCGATTTCAACATTTGCATAGCACGTGCCCTGTTATCATGCTGCGATCTCGTTTCTGAACATGAGATTTGAATACCTGTTGGTTTATGGGTTAGTTGTACTTTGGTTTCGACTTTATTTACATTTTGGCCACCAGCACCACTAGACCTAGCTGTTGTAATTTCAATATCTGCTGGGTTGATCTCAATTTCAATAGTATCATCAACTAAAGGGTAGACATAAACAGATGCAAAACTTGTATGTCGTTTTGCATTACTATCAAAAGGAGAAATTCTAACGAGGCGATGCACTCCATTTTCACCTTTTAACCAGCCAAAAGAAAAGTCTCCTTCAATTTCTAAAGTCACCGTTTTAATACCTGCAACGTCTCCTTCTTGAAAGTTAAGCTCTTTTACTTTAAATCCACTTTTTTCTGCATACATTAAGTACATACGCATCAGCATACTAGCCCAATCACAGCTTTCTGTGCCACCAGCTCCTGCGGTGATTTGTAATACAGCACTTAAGCTATCACCTTCTTCAGAAAGCATGTTTTTAAACTCTATGTTTTCTAGAAAAACGGATGTTTCATTATATAATTCCTCAACATCTTCTGAGGTAGATTCCCCTTCTTTATAAAACTCGTAAAGTACCTCTAAATCTTCAATTTGGGTCTTTACTTTATTATAATCTTCAACCCATTTTTTCTTAACTCGTAACGATTTCATAATCGCTTCTGCTGCTTTTGGGTCATTCCAAAAATTTGGGTCGAACGTTTGTTCTTCTTCGTTTTGTATTTCTATAAGTTTAACATCTACGTCAAAGATAGTGCCTTAGTTTGTCAAGGCGGGTATTAAGATCTTTAATCTGATCTGAAGTAATCATAAATTATTTTATTTTGAACAAAAATAGGATTAATTAGTCTATATTAAAACATAATTTTTGTTTATAGGAAAATTCTACTTTTTATCGGATTTATTCATAAATAGCATATTTATATCTTATATTTAATTATATTGTCGGAAACTAACCATTCTTTCATTCTAAATCTCTCATATCAAGCAAATACAAGTTTTAGGGCATGAAAAGCTATGCGTTTCTTATGTGGTAATCACATTTTTTGTTTAACAAATTTTTGATCATTTGAGACTAAGTATAATTATACCATTATATAATGTAGAAAAATATGTTGCATCTTGTATTAATAGCCTTTTGGACCAAAATCTAAATCCTATTGATTATGAGATTCTTATAATTGATGATAGATCTACAGATAACAGTGTTTCCATTGTTAGAAAGTTTGAATCGAGTTATCCAAATATTCATGTGCATAGCCAAGCAAATGCAGGTGTAGGAAGTGCCAGAAATAAAGGAATCGATTTGGCAAAAGGAAAATATATTTATTTTATTGATCCAGATGACTATCTAGCTTCTAATGTTTTAAAGCCAATTTTGGATTATACTGACGACCATGACTTGCAAATTTTAACATTCTCATCAGTAGGAACAACGAATACAGCTCTTTATGATTCAAGTTCAAATACTAATCAAAAATTTACCATAGATAAAATGACTGGGATTGATTATATAGGAACTATTGGCTACAAAAATGAAGTTTGGTGGTATGTCACTAAAAGATCATTTATTAAAGATTTTCGGCTGAAATTTATCGAAGGTAGATGGATGGAAGATGCTATTTTCACCACTACTTTATTTATAAAAGCCAAAAAAATGGCGCATTTGTCTATAGATGCGCATAGACATGTAAAGGTAGAAGGGTCTGCAATGACAAGTAAAGAACCTAAACATTATATAAAGGTTATTTACGATAATGGTAATGCAGCAAAAGAGTTTAATAAATTAATTGAAGAAGTAAATAATTCGGAAAATAGTAATTTGAAATGTTTAAGCAGGTTAAAAACTCGCCAACAATCATTTGTGTTTTTTATGATGATAAGAATTTTAAAATCTGAAATAAGATTTAAGGAAGTTAAGGCTATTATGAATAGTATGACAGAAATTAAAGTTTATCCATTAAACAAATTTTTAGGGAATGATTATAAAGGTTTTACTTATGTACTCATAACAAGAGTATTTAACATTAAATACCTTTATTATGCTCTGTTTTTAATACTTAACCCTTTTTTAAGGATGAAAAATTAACAAGGAATAAAAATTATTTATGAGTAATATCTTAATTACATCTGCTGGTAGAAGAGTTTCATTGGTTAAAGCTTTTATTAAAGAATTAAAGTTAATAGATGAACAGGGGCAAGTTTTTGTTACTGATGCGCTTCCAGAGCTTTCTGCTGCTGCACAAGTGGCTCATAAAGCATTTGAAATTTGTAAAATTGATAGCAATCGTTATATTGACGTTCTTTATAAAATATGCATAAAAAATAAGGTTGAAGTAATCATTCCTACACTTGATACAGAGCTACTCATACTCTCTGAAAATCATGAAAAATTCTTAGAAGCTAATATAAAAATTGTATTGTCCGATAAGGCATTGATTAAAAAAAGTGGAAATAAACTGAAGACCCACAAATTATTTGAAAAAATAGGTGTTGGTACTTCAAAAATATACTCAAAAAACAAGTACAAACTGCCCCTGTTTATAAAGCCAAAAAATGGGAGTAATAGTTCGGAAAATTACATCATTAAAAATAAAAACCAGATCTCTAAATACATGTTGGAGAGTCGTTCACTCTGCTTTTTTGAATATTTAGACCATGATCTTTACGATGAATATACATGCGATTTATATTATAGTAAAGCAAGTGATTTAAAGTGTGTTATACCTCGTAAACGTATAGAAATAAGGGCAGGCGAAGTTAGTAAAGGGATCACAAAAAAAAATGAAGTTAAAACATTTTTAGAGAGGAATTTTTCATCTTTGAACGGGGCAAGAGGCTGCATAACGGTTCAGGTCTTTATGCACAAGGTTAATAAAGAGATCAAAGGAATTGAAATTAACCCCAGATTTGGTGGAGGCTTTCCGCTTTCGTATTTAGCAGGTGGAAATTATCCTAAATGGATTATTTGGGAATATATTTTAAATAAGAATTTAGACTATTACGATGATTGGAAAGCTGATTTGTTAATGTTAAGGTATGATGATGAAATTTTAGTAAATGACTACAAAGACTAATAAAACTGTAATTTTTGATTTAGATGATACACTCTACAATGAAATTGATTTTTTAAAATCTGCTTATAAAGACATATCAAAAGAAATTGCTAATGATGTAAATACAGATGCTGAATCCATATATAATGATATGCTGGCATATTATTATAAAAATGAAAATGTGTTTGAAGTCGTTATTAAAAAGTATTGTACTTGTTATAGTATACAGGATTTATTGCGTGTTTATAGAAATCATCAACCCAAATTGGAATTATCTAAAGATCGACAAGACGTTCTTAATAGTTTAAAGAATAAGCACATAAATTTAGGACTACTAACAGACGGTAGAAGTGTGCAACAACGTAATAAAATAAAAGCATTAAACCTGGAAGAATGGTTTTCTGAAATTATTATCTCTGAGGAGTATGGTAGCGAAAAACCAGATATTAATAATTATAAATACTTTGAAAAAGTTTATGGAAAAGGATCATATTATTATGTAGGTGACAACATTAGAAAAGATTTTATAACACCAAATAAACTTGATTGGACTACAATTTGTTTGGCTGATAAGGGCTTAAATATTCATAAACAAGATAAAGTATTTACGCTAAATGAAGAATATCTGGCAAAATATACGGTATCCAAATTTGCTGATATTTTAAGCTTTATTGATTAATGATATTGAATAATTAAATGAAGTTAGTACCAGTTTTAAATAGGGTTTTTAGATCGTTTAAAATTAATAAACCATTGCTTATTTTATTAATAGGTATAGATCTTATTTTTATCTCAGCGCATTGTTTGCTCTTATTCGGAATTATAGATTATAATCTAGACTTTTCGATTGAAAAAGATTTTGGATATGCAGAATTCTATCAATACATAAAAGAATTTGGGATTTTTTTAATATTAATATTTTTGTTTTATGAGAAAGAACAGATTATATATTTAGTTTGGGCTATGTTTTTTTTATATGTATTGTTGGATGATTCTTTAAGCTTGCATGAAGTCTATGGAGTATATTTGGCTGATTATTTTAATTTTCAACCTAAATTTAATTTACGAGCTGAAGACTTTGGAGAGCTATTAATTTTTCTTTCTATTGGTGTTCTTTTTTTTATATCCATCATATTTGCTTTTTTCAAAACAGATTTAATGGGCAGATTGGTAACTAGGAACCTTTTTATATTAATTCTGATATTAGCATTTTTTGCAATATTTGTTGATCAATTACACATAATGGTGCCTAGTGGTAAAAATAAATTTGCTGTTCTAGAAGATGGAGGAGAGATGTTAATTATGAGTTTTATTTTTATATATGCTTTAAGTCTTAAGCATACCATTAAAAGTCCTATTACTTATTGATTATATATATTTTAACATTCTAAAGTTTAACCAAAAGTATAAAAAAGAACTGCCTGCTATTAGTAATTCTATAAACTCAGAAGTTTTTACAATTGCAAAATCATATTTGGTACTAATAGATACCCTATCTTGAACAAAATCAACCGTAGCGTGACAAAATATAATTATAAACCAAGAAATAAGCACAGGTGGAGCACTTATTTTTTTAAACTTATTAAGGTTTCCTAATATAATTCCAAGCATGCCTCCCAAACCAAAAACCATACGAAGTATTTCAGAGTGCCCCTGTAGCCCTTGTAAGTTGTGAAGCGTAGTTTCTCCTTGTCCATTTATTTTCGCCCAACTCTCTGGAGTTTTAAAATGAAAAAACCATTGTCCCCATGAAATTTCTTCCATAGCAATTAAGATTAGACAAATAGAAAAAAACATATAAAAAAACCTTGAATACTTCTCCAAAGATTTATTAAAACTTCTAATCTTATAAAGACCAAGTATTCCTGTGAAGATTAAAATAATAAATGTCAGTATTTCAATAGGTGCATTCTCTTCCAGAAGCCAAAAACCTAGATTTTCGGTTGATGGAAAAACAAAAAAAGAGCCCATTATAATTGTCAATACTACGGGGGTAATAAAAATGACTAGCATTGTTTTTTTAGAAATGTTGTAAGAAGAAGGAAATAGGTTGAACATACTTTTTATTAATTTGTGTGGTAAGATAAAGAATAAAAGACAAATACTCACTGAACTTTTACAGCATAAAAAAGCTTTTAATCTATTAATTACTCTCTTAAATACAGGTTCTTACTATTTTAGTGATCATAAATTTTAAATATGAAATTAAGCATAGTTGTTCCATTTTATAATGCAGAATTGCATATAGAAAGATGCCTGTATAGTTTAGTAAGTCAGAATATAGATCATGGCGATTATGAAATAATATTAATAGATGATGGCTCTTTGGATAACAGTATAAAGATCGCAGAAAAGTTTAAAAATAATCACAAAAATGTTCTTATTCATAGTCAGCGTAATAAAGGTTTAGGAGCCACGAGAAATAAGGGGATAGAGTTAGCAAAAGGAAAATATATTTATTTTATTGACGCGGATGATTATTTAGCCTCTAATACATTAGGCACTATCTTAAAACATGCCGAGGAATTAGACTTGGAATTGTTAGGGTTTAATACTATAGCTACTGAAAAAACAGATTTATTCACTTCAAAAACCAAGGAAAAAACACATAGCGCAGATATTTTAAAGGGAGTCGATTTTTTAGTCAAGAATAAATATCACAGACTTGAGGCATGGTGGTACATAATTAAAAGAGAGTATTTGCTAGAAACGGACTATAAATTTGAAGAAGGCAAGTTTATGGAAGACGCCATTTTTACGTTTAATATTTTTTTGAAGGCCAAGCGAACCATGTTTTTACAAATAGATGCGCACAGATATGTTAAGACTAATGATTCTATTATGAATAATAATAAACAAGAACATTTATTAAAAGTCATAGAAGATTACATTAGTCTAGTTTTTAGGTTTGACACACTTGCTAATAGGATTGAAGCGGATCATGTTTTAAATGCCCAGGAAATTGTTAAAAGCATAAAGTATAAAAGCACGGTAAGCATTTATTTTATGTTTTTTAAGATTATAAAATCCAAGATGTCTATTAAAGACATTAATAAAATTCTTAATAGGTTAAAAAAAATTAATATGTATCCCTTAAAAGGGTTTATAGGAGAGCAATATTTTCATAAAAAATTTAAGCTAACCGCGTTTATTTTTAATCATAAATATATTTTCTATATTTTTTTGTATCCGCTTAGGCTTCTTTATAAGTTTAAGTTAATAAATCTAGACCTTTAGGGTGTTTATCTATTCTAATATTGGCATATTATGAAGTTAAGTATTTTAATTCCAATGTACAATGCAGAATCTTATATTGAAAGATGTTTACACAGTTTAATGCATCAAGATATATCGAAGCAGGACTATGAAGTTATTGTGTATAATGATGGATCTAATGATACAAGTGAAATAATTGTAAAAAACTTCACTAAGACCCATACTAATGTTTTTTTATACTCACATAAAAATGAGGGTGTCATATTAACCAGGAATAAGTTATTAAAATTAGCGAAAGGAATCTATGTCTATTTTATGGATGCAGACGATTATGTTGCACATAATTCCTTAGGGGAGATATTAGAGTTTTCTTTACAAAATCAAATAGATGTCATGGGGTTTAACACTTTGGTAACGGATAAAGAGGCATTATTTAATCTAGATGTATCATTTCGTGAATATGAGCTGCCAAAAATTGTTTCAGGGGATCAATTTCTTAAAGAAAATAAAAATCTTCGTATAGAAATTTGGTGGTTTTTGATACGTAGAAGCTTTTTAAACGAGAATAAACTTGTTTTTAATGAAAATATTCAAGAGTATGATGGGGATGTAGTTTTTACATTGCGGTCATTCCTATATGCTAAAAAAGTGGCGTATTCTCCAATTTCTGTGTATCGGTATTTTCAGTCTTCAGAATCCACTATGCGAACTAGAAACCGTGTATACAAAAAAAGAATAGTGGAGTATTTTCTAGCTTTAATTTATGATTTTACTAATCTAATAAATAGCTTAGAAAAATTTCCTATTCTGCATAAAGATATCATCAAAAACAACTTTAAGTTTAGAAGAGATGCCTTTGCTTTTTTTACAATAGTAAAAATGATTAGGGCAGAATTCAGTACAGAAGCAGTTAAAGAGAAACTATTAAAGCTAGAAAGGATTGAAGCTTATCCTATAAAGTCGTTTATAGGCGAAGAATACAATACTTTGCAGTATAAACTATTAACGTTCGTTTTTAATCATAAGTTTTTACTATTCATATGTATTAGGATGTATAAAATATATTCTAAATTTCAGTTTAAGTAATTTTAAACATGAATTTAGGATGCTTTCAACTAAGAATTTATCTCATAGCACAATGAAACAAGCCATATTAATTACTGCATATAAAAACTTTGAGCACTTAGTAGATATTCTTGATTTTTTTGATGAAAGTTTTGAATTTTATATACATGTTGACAAAAAAAGTATAATACCCAAAAGTGTTTTTAAAAAAATAAATTCTAGAAAAAATGTTAAAACGCTGTCACAAAGATATAAAGTAAATTGGGGTGGCGTAAATCATTTGAAAAGTATTTTATTTTTAGCAGGTAATGCTTTGCAAGAACCAGATACTCAATATTTTCATTTAATTAGTGGACAAGATTTCCCAATTAAAAACACCTTACAATTTAAAAAAATGATCAATAGTTCTAAGTCGAAAGATTATTTAGAGTATTTTGAAGTTCCAACTAAAGCTTGGGCAAATGAAAATGGGGGACTAGACAGGGTTCAGTATTACCATTTATTTGATATGTTAGATGCTAAAAAACACATTAAATGGTTGTGGTGGTTTGTTAGGCTTCAAAAGAAGTTTCATTTTAAACGGTCTATTAAAAATGAAATACCTAAATTATATGGTGGATCTACCTGGTGGAGTTTGTCTAGGGAAACATTGCAGTATGTAGTTAATTATACAAACAAAAATCCTTATTTAATTAATAGGCTTCAATATACTTTTTGTCCTGAAGAAATATATTTTCAAACAATTATAATGAATTCTGATTATTCAAAAAAAGTTATAAATGATAATTTAAGATATATCGATTGGGAGTCTACCCGTATTGGTAAATACAGTGCTTCGCCTGCTGTACTAAGTAGTAGTGATTTTGAAAAGATCAAAGCGTCTAAAAAAATATTTGCAAGGAAGTTTGACAATCCAATTTCAGATAATTTAAAAGTTATGCTACAAAACAATAATTAACCACTGATTATATACTCTTTATATTAATTATTATTCTATAAAAAACAAAAGCTAGAGAAATAATTGTCTCTAGCTTTTATCAATACCTATATATTAATAAGTTTTAATATTATTCATCACATACAACAGCATGCGCAATTACGTATATATCACCAGATAAATTAGGTGTTATAGTATATTGTCCGGGAGCAACAGTATTTACTCCATTTTTGGTCGGATAGTTGTTATTTCCAGCATAAGTATGGGTTTCGCTAACTGTATATGCGTCATCAATATTATAAGTCACAGTAACTTCACCATTATCGTATTTTACATCAACAGTACCTACCAACTCTCCTTTATTCGTATCACATTGTCCAGCACCAGCATATACGTTATAGGTATATTCCCCTTCAGAAAGAGGGCCTATAGTCCATCCCCATCTATTAAATCCATCTTCTATAAAGCATGTAGAATCGGCATCATTATTTCCTATAGCAAAGGCAGTTTCACATGCTTCTTCACATTCAATGTTGAAATTAAAGTCCATTATCCAAGCACGTTCACCAGCTTCATTGATTAACCAGCCCCAGGTACTTAATCCGTATGCAAGCGGATCTGAATTATCAAACAAACCAGCTCCAGGGCCAACTATAACCCCAAAATGAGGTGTCGTATTATCATTAGGATCTGGACGCTGTTCAACACCAAAAGTACCTTCTTCTACACAGTCACCACCAGAAGCAGTAATGGTACTTCTGCTTGAATCTATAACATAATAATAAAGGTCTTCTTTAACGACATTTGTACAATCGTTAGGCTCATCTTTAAAAGAACCACCCTCGGCAGAAAAAGTATCCCAGTCCTTTTTATCCTTAATCCAAACATCAATTTCCACAATACAAGTACCTAAAATGGTAGATCCTTTAATGTTGGCTGTTCCATCATTATACTCTATAAAATTTAGTTGGTGCTCGTCAGTGGATGCAAATAAGTTGGTCCAATCTGTATCAAAATTTGGCCACCAAAAATTAGATGTATATCCAGGGATGTCACAGCGATCTAAATTAATCGCTTTACATTCCTTTACAGTTTTGGGTGGACGCTCTTTTTTACTAGATAACGAAGAATCTTCTAATGCCACTTCAGTATCTATTTTTTCAATCTGACAAGCTAAAAATAGGAGACAAATCCCCATAATAAATGTAATATGTTTTCTCATAATTTAATTTGTTAAATGGTTAGTATGGTTGTGTAATAGCAATGATTATTTGTAAAATTAATAGAGAAAACCTAATATATCATCAAATTATAGTCTAACCTCTTGATAATTCGATAAATAGACAAAGTTCTTATTTCTTCGTTGTATTGTATTTGAGGTGTGTTTTAACAAAAATTGATTAAAAATATTATTTACAGATAGAGAAAATATTTTATAGTTTTACAGGCATATATAGATGAAATGACAATAGACCTAAGAAGTGATACCGTTACAAAACCAACTAAAGGTATGCTAGATACTATGATGCAAGCAAAAGTTGGAGATGATGTATTTAGAGAAGATCCAACTGTTAATGAGTTGGAAGTGCGTATAGCAGGCATGTTTGGTAAAAGTGACGCTTTATTTTTTCCTAGTGGGACTATGGCAAACCAAACCGCATTAAAATTACATACTAACCCAGGAGATCAGGTTATTTGTGATAAATATGCTCATATTTATAATTATGAATCTGGAGGCGCATCTTTTAATAGTGGTGTTTCTTGTAGCTTGATAGACGGAAACAGAGGGATGTTTAAAGCAGGACAAGTTCTCGATGCTATTAACCCAGAAGCCTATTATTATAGTCAAACAAGTTTAGTAGAAATAGAAAATACAACAAACAAAGGGGGAGGCGCCTGTTGGGAACTTGATGAGATTAAAAAAATAAGAACTATTTGCGATGAAAATAATCTTGGTTTTCATTTAGATGGTGCTCGTATATGGAATGCGTTGGTTGCCAAAAATGAAACAACGAAACAGTATGGGGAGATTTTTGATACGATTTCAGTATGCTTAAGTAAAGGGTTGGGATGTCCGATAGGATCTGTTTTAGTGGGCGATTCCGAAATTATGAAACAAGCCATACGTATTAGAAAAATTTTTGGAGGTAACATGCGGCAAGCAGGTTATCTAGCAGCAGCTGGATTGTATGCTTTAGATAATCATGTAGAAAGATTAGCAGAAGACCATAAAAAAGCTAAAGAGATAGGAGAGACCCTTACTAAGTTGTCAATTATTAAAACTATTGAACCAATAGAAACCAATATCGTTATCTTCGAATTAAACACAGATGTGAATGAAGACACCTTTGTACAAAAATTGGCAGATAAAGGCATTCATATAATCAGTATGGGAAGCAATAAGCTACGAATGGTTACACATCTAGACTATACAAGTACAATGCATGACAAGCTATTAAGTACGTTACGAAAGGTTATTTAAACATATCCATACCAGGAATATTAGGCATACCTTCTTTTGCGGTAGCAGCTAATTCAGCTTCGTTAATTTTTGTCGCCTTTTCGATAGCCTTGTTTAGAGTAAGGATAAGATAATCTTTTAGTTGTTCTTTGTCCTCAAGTAATTCATCATCAATTTCAACAGATTTAATGGTTCGGTTTGCGGTAAGTGTCACTTTAAGCTTATTGTCACTACTTGTTTCATCAACCAAAACAGAATCTAAACGCTTTTTAGTTTCTTCAACTTTTTTCTGGGTTTCTTTAAGTTTGCCCATCATATTCATCATATCTCCAAACATAATTTTATTAATTGATTATTACGTTACAAAGCTATTTAATTTTTCTATTTTTGGAGGCTTAAATTTTAAGAATAAATTCATACTCTTTGAAAAATACAATACATCCCCCAATAGCTGCTAAAAAACCAAAAGAACTTTTAATACATGGCGATTCACGTATTGATAATTATTATTGGCTAAATGAAAGAGACAATCCTAAAGTTATAGATTACTTAAATGCTGAAAATAATTATACAAAAGCAATGATGCAGCATACAGAAACTTTTCAAAAAGAACTTTTTGAAGAAATGAAAGGCAGAATTAAAGAAGATGATACAACAGTGCCTTATAAACTTAATGGTTATTGGTATATAACGAGATATGAAAAAGGCAAAGATTACCCTATTTATGTACGCAAAAAAGAAAGTTTAGACGCTACAGAGGAGATTTTATTTGATTGCAATGAAATGGCCAAAGAACATGCTTATTTTAATTTAGGAGGCATAGCTATAAGCCCAGATAATACA
This sequence comes from Flavivirga rizhaonensis, assembly GCF_004791695.1. Lineage (GTDB taxonomy): Bacteria > Bacteroidota > Bacteroidia > Flavobacteriales > Flavobacteriaceae > Flavivirga > Flavivirga rizhaonensis. The sequence continues at coordinate 78,173 of NZ_SRSO01000022.1, forward strand.
TTAGCAGCGTTTTCAACAGATACAGTTAGTAGAAGGCAATATATTATTCAAATTAAAAATCTGATTACAGGTGAAATTTATTCAGATAAAATACTAAGCACGACTGGCTCTGCGACATGGGCTAATGATAATAAAACGCTGTTTTACTCAATCAAGGATGAAGTTACGCTACGGTCACATAAAATTTTAAAACATAAATTACATACGGATACAAAAAAGGATGTTGAAGTTTATCATGAAGAAGATGAAGCCTTTAACACTTTTGTATATAAAACAAAATCTAGAAAATACATTGTTATAGGGGCTTCAAGTACTCTGACTACTGAATATAGAATATTGAATGCTGATACACCAGATGGTGAGTTTAAGGTGTTTCAAGAACGTATTCGTGAATTAGATTATAATATCTCTCATTATGAGGATCATTTTTATATTATAACAAATAGTGATGGAGCCACTAATTTTAAATTACTTAAAACAAAAGAAACTACTACCACAAAAAATTATTGGAAAGAAGTTATTCCTCATAGAGAAAACGTTTTATTAGAAGATATTGAGATTTTTAAAGATTATTTGGTAGTGAATGAACGTGAAAATGGTCTTAATAATTTACGAATTATTAGTTGGGATGGGACAGAAGACTATCAATTATCTTTCAATTCTGAAACTTACACAGTATATATAGGTAATAATGCCGATTTTGATAGCAATGTATTACGCTATGGTTTTAATTCTTTAACCTCTCCAAGTTCTGTCATAGATTATAATTTCAAATCTAAACAAAAAGAGATTAAGAAAGAACAAGTCGTTTTAGGTGGTGAGTTTGACAAAAATAACTATGAATCTAAGCGAATTTGGGCTACAGCAAGAGATGGTGTAAAAGTGCCAATTTCTTTAGTATACAAAAAAGGTATTAAGTTAGATGGAACAAACCCATTATTACAATATGCATATGGTTCCTACGGATCGACAGTCGATCCTTCATTTTCAAGTATCCGTTTAAGTTTGTTAGATAGAGGTTTTGTTTATGCTATTGCTCACATTCGTGGAGGTGAGTACTTAGGGAGAAACTGGTACGAAAGTGGAAAGTTACTAACCAAATTAAATACATTTCATGATTTTATAGATTGTTCAAAATACTTAATAGAACAAAAATATACCTCAAACAAACATTTATACGCTTATGGTGGATCTGCTGGAGGTTTATTAATGGGAGCCATAATAAACATGAATCCCGAACTTTATAAAGGGATTTTGGCTGCAGTTCCATTTGTAGATGTCGTTACAACCATGTTGGATGATAGCATCCCATTAACAACAGGGGAGTATGACGAATGGGGAAATCCCAATGATTTAAATTATTATAACTACATGAAATCATATTCTCCGTATGACAATGTAGAAGCTAAGTCTTATCCAAATATGTTAGTTACTACAGGGCTGCATGATTCGCAAGTACAATATTGGGAGCCAGCTAAATGGGTGGCTAAAATTAGGGAGTTAAAAACAGATGAAAATAAACTATTATTGCATACAGATATGGACTCTGGACATGGAGGCGCTTCCGGGCGTTTTGAAAGCTTGAAAGAAGTTTCTTTAGAATATGCTTTTTTGTTAGATTTAGAAGGAATTAATAGGTAATATAAAAAAATGTTTTATTTTTGTCAGGTTTTAGGTTTCAAATATTTTTAGTAATATTACCTAAGCTTATAAAAAGCATTTATGAAACACAAAAATCAGGTTTTTGACAATGTATTAGATTTAATAGGTCAGACACCACTTATTAAGCTTAATAAAATAGCCTCTAAGTTTAAAGGGAATTTTTACGCCAAAGTAGAATCTTTTAATCCAGGTCATTCTTCAAAAGACAGAATAGCACTTTACATTATTGAACAAGCAGAGAAAAAAGGAATTTTATCACCTGGTGATACTATTATAGAAACGACATCTGGTAATACTGGATTTAGTATAGCTATGGTAAGTATTATAAAAGGATACGATTGCGTTTTGGCTGTAAGCTCTAAATCTTCAGCAGATAAAATAGACATGCTTAAAACCATGGGGGCTAAAGTTTATGTTTGCCCTGCACACGTAAGCGCAGACGATCCTAGATCTTACTATCAAGTAGCTAAATGTTTACATGAAGAAATAAAGGGTTCAGTTTATATTAATCAGTATTTTAACGAACTAAATATTGATGCACATTATAAATCTACTGGACCGGAAATATGGAAACAAACAGAAGGTAAAATAACACATCTTGTAGCCTGTAGTGGAACAGGAGGAACTATTTCTGGTACAGCAAAGTATTTAAAAGAGCAAAATCCAGAGGTTAAAGTTATTGGAGTTGATGCTTTTGGTTCTGTTATTAAAAAATATCATGAAACCAGAGAGTTTGATGAAAAAGAAATTTACCCTTATAGAATAGAAGGTTTAGGTAAAAACTTGATTCCAACCGCTACAAATTTTGATGTTATTGATGAGTTTGTAAAAGTTACAGATGAAGAAAGTGCTCATACAGCTAGATTAATAGCCAAATCTGAAGGTCTGTTTGTTGGATACACATCCGGTGCAGCCATGCAAGCCATAATGCAGCTAGGGGAGCAAGGAGCGTTTAAAGAAGATGATAATATTGTTATTATCTTTCCTGATCATGGATCAAGATACATGAGTAAAGTATACAGTGATAAATGGATGAACGAACAAGGCTTTTTTGATAGTAAAAATGAAGCCGCAGCACAAAATATTCAATATATAAAATAACATAAATTATTACATTAAAAAGAGATACTGTTTTGTCGTATAGGCAAAATAGTATCTCTTTTTTTATTTTATTAATAATTGGGCAGTAAAAATTATGCTCAAACCATATAAATATTTAATTTTGCAATAACTAACTAAGGACAGAAAGCTTTCATGAAAACATACTTAAACATTACAAAATTGTTTTTGTTTTATTTTAAAGCAGCTACTCCTATGTAGTCATGTCTTAATTTTAATAGCAATAAGATTATACTAAATGAAGGATTTATTTGAAAAAATTTATAAAGACAAAGGACCATTAGGTAAATGGGCTTCCCAAGCTGAAGGTTATTTTGTGTTCCCTAAATTAGAAGGAGAAATTTCTAACCGTATGAAATTTCAAGGAAAAGATGTTATCACTTGGAGTATTAATGATTATTTAGGATTAGCTAATCATCCTGAGGTAAGAAAAGTAGATGCAGAAGCTGCCGCTCAATATGGCTCAGCTTACCCTATGGGGGCAAGAATGATGTCTGGCCATACAGATTTGCATGAAAAATTGCAAGATGAATTAGCGTCGTTTGTAAAAAAAGAAGCAGCATATCTATTAAATTTCGGATATCAGGGTATGGTATCTACTATAGACGCTCTGGTGTCTAAAGATGATATTATTGTTTATGATGTAGATGCACATGCTTGTATTATTGATGGGGTTCGTTTACATATGGGCAAACGTTTTACTTATAAACATAATGATGTTGAAAGTTTAGAGAAAAACTTAGATAGAGCTGCGAAAATGGCAGAACAGACTGGAGGCGGGATTTTAGTGATTTCCGAAGGTGTCTTTGGAATGCGAGGTGAACAAGGACGATTAAAAGAGATTGTAGCTCTTAAAAAGAAATATAACTTTAGACTGTTTGTTGATGATGCTCATGGGTTTGGTACGTTAGGTGCTACTGGAGCAGGAGCAGGAGAAGAACAAGGGGTTCAAGATGATATTGACGTTTACTTTGCCACATTTGCTAAATCATTAGCGAGTACAGGAGCATTTATTGCTGGAGATCAAGAAATAATAGATTATTTGAAATACAATTTACGTTCTCAAATGTTTGCAAAATCTTTGCAAATGCAATTAGTTGTTGGTGCTTTAAAGCGTTTAGAAATGCTTAAAACAATGCCGGAACTTAAAAATAAACTTTGGGAGAACGTAAATGCTCTACAATCTGGATTAAAAGATCGTGGTTTTGATATTGGTACAACTCAAAGTTGTGTAACTCCAGTGTATTTAAAAGGAAGCATTCCAGAAGCAATGGCTTTAGTTAGAGATTTACGTGAAAACTATGGGGTTTTCTGTTCTATAGTCGTTTATCCTGTAATACCAAAAGGGCTGATTCTATTAAGATTAATACCTACTGCGACTCATACTTTAGAAGATGTATCTGAAACGTTAGCAGCTTTTGAAGCGATTAGATCTAGATTAGAAAATGGAACATACAAGCGCTTATCTGCCTCTGTAATGGCAGCGATGGGCGAATAAATAGTATATTTTAAAAAAACAAATAAAAAAATCCGATTCAATTACGAATCGGATTTTTTTATGCAATATCTTTTCTGAAAGTGCAACGTCTTTTATTAACTACGGGTTTAAAGTTTTTCCATATTTGTTGAATAGCAACATTGTCATCTAATTCAGGGCCTCTTACACATAATTCAATGTTCTTTTCTGTAAATGTTTTATGAAATTCATCAAAAATAATAGCAGTAACACCTTTGTTTTGATATTCAGGTAACACACCAATTAAGTAAAAAGTAACCGTTTTTGCATGTTTCTTTGCATGTAACAAATGTTTTATTCCAAAAGGAAACAACTTCCCATTCATTTTTTGCAAAGCCTTTGCGTAAGAAGGCGTAACTATACCAAATCCTATCAACTTATCATCTTTATCTAAAACAAATTTTACATATTCTGGATTTAAGAAGCCAATAAATTTTTTCTTAAAATATTCACGTTGCTCGTCATTTATTTCTACAAATGTTGAAAGGACAGCATGTGATTTAGAAAACACATCAAACATCTCATCCGTATAAGGCAGAATATCTTTGTTTTTTGTGAAAGTTAAGGCTCTTAGTTGATAGCGTTTTTTTATTAACCCTTGTATTCTAGAGAAAGATTCTTGTTTAATATTCTTAAACTCCATAATATTCTCAGAATACGATTTTGCAACATCATAGCCAAGTTTTTTAAAATGAGTTGCATAATAAGGAGGATTGTGCCATGTAATCATACTTCCAATTTGATCAAATCCTTCTGTTACCACACCAACTTTATCAAGATTAGAGAATCCAACAGGGCCTTCAACAAATTCAAGGTTATTTTCTTTTCCAATTTCTATAACTTTCTCTAATAGAACTTTTGTAACATCAACATCATCAATCACATCAAACCAGCCAAAACGCATTTTTTTTAAAGTTTGATTTTTTACTTCTAACCAATTTATTATGGCTGCGATGCGTCCAACAATTTCATTATTTTTGTATGCTAGAAATAACCTGGCCTCAGCGTCATTAAATACAGGGTTTTCTTTTTTGTTAAAGGTTTTTATTTCTTCACTAATAATTGGTGGTACCCAATATTTAGAATTTTTATTAAGTTTAAAAGGAAACTTAACAAAAGCTTTTAAGTCCTTTTTTTTATGTACTTCTTTAAGTATGATCATATTTATCTATGATAGCTGCAGCTTAATTATTGTCAAAATCTATATCTTTTCGTTTGCGTTTTTGTTTTTTTGTATTATTTATGTCGACATCATCTTTTTTGTTTTTGTTGCGTCTAGATTTTCTTTTTCCTTCTTCTTTGGCTGAGTTACCATTATCAACATCTTTATCTTTTAGTTCTTTATCTTTATGGAAGTCTAATCTATACGATACTCCAAAATTTGCACCAAAAACTGAAGGTGTATCTTTAGTGTTAAAAGTTAATGCCGTGTCTAATTGAAGATTTCGTCCTAATAAGTAGGCGCCTCCAAATCTAAAAAGATTGTCGGCGTAAAAATCGCTCTGTATTCCTTGAGTTTCACCAAATATAACCCACTTTGGGCTAAAGGAATGTGTTAATGTTAAAATATATTGAAAATCTGATTGATCAGATCCAATTCTATCTTTTATTAAGTTCATAACAAATACCCATCCTCCTGGAAAATTGTTTTGGGTGGCAACCATTATTTTGGGGCTAAATCCTTCAACGCCTGGTGCAGTATAAGGGTTGTCTTTTGTGTCAAAATTAGCACCTAGATATACTGATACAGCAGGGATTAACGAACTCCATTTAAAGCTGTGGTTAGCTCTCCAGCTGTATAGATTTGGTTTTTTCTCCTCTGAATTTTTATAAGGATCATACACTAGATATTTGGCTCCAAATGTAATTGTTTTAAAATTTGATCGCTTTTCTTCAGAAGAGAAATTAGATGTGAACGTTTTTGTGTCGTTTTGATAAGTCCCTTCAATGTTCAACTCTAACTCTTCAAATAATAGCCCATATCGGGCAGCAAAATCAATTCCAAATCCAGATACTTCGTATGTAGGAGCAGGTGTTCTCTTTTCTTTAGTAAGATAAGGGCCTATCTCTAATTGGACAACATTCGTACCTACGGAAAAAGCACTTCTTGATACACCAGGTCTATTGGAGTTAATGACATCAGTATATTGACAGTATGCTTGAATTGAAATTAACATCAATAAAAAACATAAGGTAGATTTCATTGGGTTCATAATTAAGAGTTTAGTGTGCGATTAGTAACATATTGGTAATACATTATTGTAACATTTTAGTCCTAAGACTTTTTTCAAATATAGATATTTTATACTTTTTTTATCATTTTTGAACGTTTTTTAAACGTATAGAATTGTATTTTTGTTAAAAATAATTTTTATGCTACAATTTGCATCTGTAACAGGTTTTGTTAGAATGATACTAATCATTCTTTTAATTTACTTTGGGATAAAAATTTTATCACGCTTATTTGCGCCGTTTCTTGTTAAATATGTTGCCAAAAAGGCAGAACAACGTTTTGGTGGCCAATTTGGTCAATTTAGAAATCAACAACAGGAAAAGCCAAAAAAAGAAGGCGAAGTTACCATAGATAAGGTGCCCAAAACCAAAACCTCAAATAAAAATGTAGGTGATTATGTCGATTACGAAGAAATTGATTAATTTTCACAAACATTGTTCTTAATATACTTTCATGCAATTTTCAATCAAAAAAATAGCTCCTCATGTATTAGTTTTAATAGGTTTTATAATACTTTCTTTGGCCTATTTTAGTCCTGTTTTAAAAGGAAAACAGATCTTTCAAAGCGATATCATGCACTATATAGGCATGAGCAAGCAGCAAAAAGATTTTAAAGCAGCTACAGGAGAGGAGACTTACTGGACTAATAGTGCTTTTGCCGGGATGCCTACTTATCAGTTGGGTGCAAGATATCCGCATAACTATATTAAAAAGCTAGATTCAGCACTCCGATTTTTACCACGACCAGCAGATTATCTGTTTTTATATCTATTAAGTTTTTATATATTATTACTAGTCTTAAAAGTTGATTTTAAATTAGCTGCACTTGGAGCTATTGCTTTTGGTTTTTCTACCTATTTAATAATCATTTTGGGTGTAGGACATAATAGTAAAGCACATGCTATTGCCTATATGCCCTTAGTTTTAAGCGGTATTTTACTTGTCTTTCAAAAAAAATATATTTCAGGGTTTTTACTAACCACCGTAGCCATGGGGTTAGAGCTAGTGGCTAACCATTTTCAAATGACTTATTATCTATTATTGCTAGTCATAGTTTTAGGTGTTGCGTATTTAATTGATGCCTATAGAAAAAAAATATTACCGCATTATTTTAAGTCGATAGGGGTTTTGGTTGCTGCTGTCGTGCTTTCTATAGCCTTAAATGCAACAGGAATATTGGCAACTCAAGAATATGTAAAAGAAAGTACGCGTGGTAAAAGCGAATTAACTATAAATCCTGATGGCTCCCCAAAACCAGTGACTTCTGGGCTAGATAGAGATTATATTACCCACTATAGTTATGGTATTGTTGAGACTTTTAATCTTTTCATTCCAAGGTTTATGGGGGGAGGGAATTATGAAGATCTAGGTAAGGATTCAAACACATATGATGCGTTTAGAAAGTTAGGAGCCAGCCCAATACAAGCACTAGAAGAATCGAAACACGTACCAACATATTGGGGTGGTCAACCAGGTGTTGAAGCTCCTGCATATGTTGGAGCAATTATTTTGTTTTTATCCGTTTTTGCATTATTTCTTGTAAAAGGACGATTAAAATGGTGGCTTGTTGGAGGCGTTTTATTGTCCCTATTGTTGTCTTATGGAAAGAATTTAGGGTTTTTAACGAACTTCTTTATTGATTATGTGCCACTTTATAACAAATTTAGAGCAGTTAGTTCTATTCAAGTGATTTTAGAGTTATGCATTCCAGTATTGGCAATTTTTGGATTGGTAAGATTGTTTAATGACTTTGAAAAGAAAGAAGATAAATTAAAAGCACTAAAGTTTGCAACTATCATCACAGGAGGTATTGCTTTACTGTTTTTGTTGTTTAAATCAACATTATTTGATTTTGTTGGCGCTAGAGATGGACAGTATATACAAGCTTATGGTCAAGACTTTGTAAGAGCTATAAAAGAAGATAGAAAAGCTATTTTTACCCAAGATACTTTGCGAACCCTAGTTTTAGTGCTATTATCTGCTGGAGTTATTTTTATGTTTTTGCGGGATAAATTGAAAGAAAAATGGGTAATAGCAGTGTTTTTTGTATTTGTTCTTTTTGATTTAATTGGAGTTAATAGGCGTTATGTTAATAATGATGATTTTGTTTCATCTATTCATGTAAACAAACCATTTCAGGCTAATGAAGTGGATAAGCAGATTTTAAAAGATAAGTCACATTTCAGGGTGTTTGATATAGTGTCAATCTCTTCAACCCCTACAAAAGCTTCTTATTTCCACAATTCGCTTAACGGCTATAACGCAGCAGAATTAAAGCGTTATAGAGAAGTTTTTGATTTTTATGTCCTGAGAAATAATATCAATGTCCTTAATATGCTTAATACGAAGTATATTATAGCGCAAGATGAAAAAGAAGGTTTGTTTTCTTACAAGAATGATAATGCCAATGGTAACGCTTGGTTTGTGCAAAACTTAGAAAAAGTTGAATCTGCAAACGAAGAAATAAAACAATTAGATAGTTTGCCCAATAAAATCAAGGCTATTTATTCATCACATAAAGCTTTAGAAAAACTAAAAAATTTAAAAACAAATTATGTAGTTGATTCATTAGTATCTATTGATTTAGTTGAAGTAAAGCCAAATTATTTAAAGTACAAGTCTAAAAATACAAACGAAGGTTTTGCGGTCTTTTCTGAGGTGTATTATGGCAACGGATGGAAAATTTTTGTAGATGGAGAAGAGCGTTCGCATATACGTGTTAATTATACATTGCGCGGTATGCCGCTACCAGCAGGTAATCATACAATAGAATTTAAGTTTGACCCAGAGGTTGTTAAAACTGGTAGTAATATTGCTTTAGCAAGTTCTGTTTTATTTGGAATATTGTTACTCGGAGGTTTGTTCTATGAATTCAAAAAAAATGACCTCTCAAAGTGATACTCTCCCTTTGGGAGAGATGTCCGTAGGACAGAGAGGGCTTAAAAAAGTACTCATAATCACTTATTATTGGCCGCCAGCTGGAGGACCTGGGGTGCAACGTTGGCTGAAATTCGTTAAGTACTTACCGGAATTCGATATCGATCCAATCGTTTATATTCCAGAAAACCCTAATTATCCTCTGGTAGATGAGAGTTTAGTTTCTGAAATTTCAAATGATATTACAATATTAAAGCAGCCCATAAAAGAGCCGTATAAATTAGCTGGACTTTTTTCAAAAAAATCGTCAAAAACGATAAGTAAAGGAATTATTTCAGATAATAAAAAGCAAAGTTTTATTGAAAAGGTGATGCTTTATATAAGAGGGAATTTCTTTATACCTGATGCACGGATTGGTTGGGTAAAGCCTTCAGTAGCCTATCTTTCTCAATATATTTCAGAAAATAATGTAGATGCCATCATAACGACTGGACCTCCTCATAGTTTGCACCTTATAGGCTTGCAATTAAAGGAAAGGTTAGGGGTGAGGTGGTTGGCCGATTTTAGAGACCCTTGGACGACTATTGGTTACCATAAACAGTTAAAATTAACTAGATCCTCTAAAAAAAAACATATCGCTTTAGAAAAGCAGGTTTTAAATACTGCTGATCAAATAATTGTAACAAGTTTTACAACTAAAAAAGAGTTTCAGCAAATAACAAATCGCCCTATTGAGGTTATTACGAATGGATATGATTATGAAGTGACTCGTGCTTTTGATCTGGATGTTAAATTTTCAATAGCACATATAGGATCTTTATTGTCAAAACGAAATCCAGATGTTTTGTGGAAAGTGTTAAGCGATCTTAGAAAAGAAAACAATGACTTTTTAAAAGATTTTCAGCTTAATTTCATTGGTGCCGTTAGCGAAGAGGTGTTAAAAACTATAAAAGAATATGGTTTAAGTGATTGTGTATATGAATTAGGGTATATTTCACACAAAGAAGCTATTATGTTTCAAAAAAAATCACAAGTATTGTTGTTGGTGGAAATAGATTCAGAAGAAACCAAATGCATTATTCCTGGAAAGCTATTTGAATATATGGTTTCAAATAGACCTATTATTGCCATAGGGCCTAAGGCTTCAGATGTTGAGAAGATTATTAAGGAAACAAACACAGGCACTTACTTTAATTATGATGATTATGAATCGCTAAAAACGACTATATTAGAATATTATAAAGCGTTTAAGGGCAAAAATTTACAATCATATCCAATTGGCTTACAAAAATATAGTAGAAAACAATTAACTCAGCAATTAGCAACGTTAATTAAAAAGTGATAATGAAAAGCATAATAAATAGTTTAAGTTAATGGGAATAATTGCTTCACAATCTTTTAAAAATGTCCTTTCAACTTATTTGGGCTTTTTTATAGGAGCTATTAATACCTTGTTTCTTTATACGGAATTCCTTAGTGATGAATATTATGGAATGGTAGGATATATGCTGTCTTTGGCTTATGTTATCATGCCTTTAATGGCTTTTGGAGTACACAATACATTGGTGAAGTTTTATTCATCTTTTAAAACACGTGTGTCCTTAAATAGCTTTTTGACACTTATGCTGTTTTTGCCATTTATAATTACTATTCCTTTAAGTTTTTTCAACTACATATGTTATGATGTAATCGGCAGTTTTTTATCTCAAAAAAATGTTATTATTAAAGGCTATTTATGGCATATTATAATAATCGCTCTTGCGTTGGCTTATTTTGAAGTGTTTTTTGCATGGGCTAAAGTGCAGATGCAAACAGTATTTGGGAACTTTATGAAAGAAGTTTTTCATCGAGTAGGAACTATGATATTGCTGTTTTTTTTACATTTCAAAGTAGTTAATGTAGAGCAATTTATGATAGGCTTGGTTGGTGTCTATGTCTTAAGAATGCTTGTTATGAACGTGTACGCATTTAGTATCAAGCCTCCCGTGATCATATTTAAACGTGTAAATGGCCTCAAAAATATTTTGAAATATTCTTTTTTAATAATTATTGCCGGATCTGTTGCTACCATTCTTTTAGATGTTGATAAAGTCATGTTGGGGCATTATGTTGAAATTAAGGAAATTGCATATTATAATGTAGCTATATTTATAGCTACGGTTATAGCTGTGCCACAGTTGTCTATGCATCAAATACTATTGCCTTTATCGGCTAAGTATTTAAATGAAAAAAAAATGGATGAACTTGAGGATTTGTATAGAAAAAGCTCATTAAATTTATTTATAATTAGCGGGTTTATATTTCTCTTGATAGTACTGAATATTAATCAGTTGTACTATATAATTCCAAAAGAATTTGGGGGCGGGCTTTTTGTTGTACTAATAATTAGTGTAACTAAATTGTATGATGCTTTTTTGGGGAGTAATAACGCTATTTTATTTAATAGTGATTACTACAGAGTCGTGTTATTCTTGGGAGTAGCTCTGGTTATTTTAATGATTGTTTTAAATATAATATTCATTCCTTTATTTGGTATAAATGGAGCAGCTCTGGCTACTTCTATAGCTGTTTTTGCCTATGACTCAATCAAGCTGCTTTTTGTTTATCAGAAATTTAAAATCCACCCATTTACAAAAGACATATTTCGAATAGCTATTTTAATAACTTTGAGTGTTTTTCTGTTTTATTTTTGGGAATTCCCTTTTGGCCCTATCATTAACATAGCTTTAAAATCTACTTTAATTACGGGATTATATCTATTTGTAATTTATAGGTTTAAATTTTCTGAAGATATTTCGAATCAGATTGAACGTTATTTGAAGATTAAATAAATATTCCAGTGCAAACAGAAAACCCTACGATGTCGCTTTGAGGCAAACATATCGTAGGGCTTTCCAAACTAACCAACCAAAATTGTTATGATCGTCTTCTACTAGTCGATCTTGTATTGTTATTACTAGATTTACTTCTACTCTGGGTAACTCTTGGCCTGTTACTTTCAGAAAATCTATTAACGCTTTTTCGTTGCGTTACTCTAGATTTGTTTTGAGTAGTGCGTTGTGTCGCTACTCGTTTTGTATTAGTATTATTGTTTCTGTTATATGTACGTGTATTTTGTGTTCTTGGTTTTTGAGTAACGATATTTTTTCGTTGACTCGTTACCTTATTTATTCTTATGCTATTAGTTCTAGGCTTAACTATTCTATTAACGCTTTCTCTGGTTCTTTTAGTGTTATTATTGTTTTGCGCAAAATCTCTAGTACTTCTGGTGTTATTATTACGTCTTATTGTATTGTTTCTAGTCGTAACCGAGCTACCTTTAGTGTTTCTGTTTATGCTGGAGTTACTACGTCTGGTTGTAGTATTTCTATTTCCTGTTGAATAATTTCTTCCTGAATTTCTATTAATAGTACTATTACGTCTTGTATTGTTTGTTTGTGCAACACTTCTTCTGGTGTTAGCACTTCTGTTAATACGAGTTACATTTCTGGTACTTCTGTTTACAGTAGCATATTTTCTATTTCTTGTTATAACATGACCACGTCTGCTCGCAATAGCTGTTCTTGGTCTGTAATTATTATAAAAAGGTCTGTTATAAGTATAGCGCACTGGGCTGTAATAACGTCTGTAAGGCCTGTTGTAAACAACACAGTAATCATAAGACGGAATACTATAATAACGGTGCCATGGTCTGTAAACATAACTTCTGTTATATGTATTTATAAAACCTGAGCAGTGTGAGAAACGATTGTATCGGTTGTAATGCACATATAATCCACCTACACGATTTACATATCCAAAGTTATTATAATAAATATTTACGTTTCCTACTTGACTAACACGTCCGTAATAATCATAATAAATAGGCGTGTTTTCTATCTGGATAATAGCACCAAATTCATCATATTGAACATAGGCATTATAGTCATATCCAGAATTAAAGCTGAAGTTTATATTAGGAGTCCCTATTGAAACATTTACATTAGAACCAGAATAGCTTTGTATGTTAAAATCAAACTGACCATCACGGAACACAGAAAACTCAATACCGTTCTCTACAAATATGAAAGAGTTTCCATAACCTCTGTTGTAAATAGATGTTGTATTTGCGTCTGTATTGGTTGTGATTGCGTTAACAGTGAATCCTGTAAGGATTAAACTCGCTATTAAGAATATAAACTTTTTCATAATAATTTGTTTTAATGGATGAATACGTTTTGTTAATTACAAACAGCGTGCCAAAAAAAGCTATTTATATTTTTATGCTTTTTTAGAAAAAGAGATTTTGATTTGATTAATTTGTAGGATAATATTTGTTTTAACTGTAGGTTTTTTTGTTTTTATCGATGAAATGTATTATTATTGCGTTGTAATACATAAGTATGTTACTTAATTTATTTTTTACTAACCAAATAAAACCCCAAATTATGAACAAAAATTATTTTTTAGCCACAATTTTAATTTTGCAAATTAGTTTTATTAATGCGCAAAGTGAACTGGTTTATTGGACTGGTCAAAACACGTCAACTAACTCCTATCCACAATCTGGATCAGGTTTATCATCCGAAATAACTTCAGCGGATCAGAACTACAATGGACTAAATACTTATGCTGATAATAGAAATGTATGGAATAATCCAAGTTCGTCTGCAAGCGTGGACCCAGGAACTACTCCGTACCTTTCGTATGAGTTAAATACAAACACGAGCCTTCAATTTGATAGGTTTGTAGTTCATGGAGCTGCACCAACCACAGCAGGAATTAAGATGCAGTTACGTTGGAGTATAGATAATTATGCGTCTTCTTTAGGAGACTTCACTCCAGGTAGTTCGAGTTATAATTTAACATCTGTAGATATTTCTTCTACCAGTATTGTTCCGTCGGGAACTGTGGAATTTAGAATTTATTATTATGCCGTAAGTGGTAATGTATTTCACTCTGGCACTGGACCATATAGCACTACAGATGCTACCCCTTCGTCTTATACATCTTATGGAAGGTGTTTTAGTGTGTGGGGAAGTCAATCAGTGCTTAGTAATGGTCACGTGGAAAATAAATTAAGTCCAAAGATATATCCTAACCCATCCAGTAATTATATTAAGATTACAGGAAATAAAGCTTATGGAGATTATAGCATCTATAGTACTATTGGAACAAAAGTTAAAGAAGGAAGTATTAAAAATAATGAAGAAGAAATTGATATAGATTTATTAGACAAAGGATTGTATTTAATTCAGTTTAATAAAGGGATTACTTTGAAGTTTTTAAAACAATAAATGAAAAGTTAAACCCGTCTTAATAATTAAAAACCCCGAGACTATAAGTTTTACTTATAGTCTCGGGGTTTACTTTTTTGCTGTTTATCTATTAAACATTTCTTCGATGCTTTTTTATTTTACCATTTTGTTTAAAATAGTAATAGTTATCGTCGTTATCATAAATATCATCATCCCAATCATCGTCATGGTCATCATGATGGCTATCTCTATTTCCAAACGAATGTTCTACAGAACAAGATTGTGTCCCACAATCACTATATCTTTTTACTTGTCCCCATGTATTTAAAATGCCTCCCAAGTCATTATAACGAACACTTAATCCGCCGACCTGTTTTAGTTTTCCATGTCTATAACTATAATTCATATAGATAGAACCTGCTCGTTTAATTTTTCCGTATCTGTCGTAATTTAAATACACATTACCAATACGTCTTACTTTACCATCTTTGCCATGCGAAATAGAAATACCTCTACTGTAACGATTAGGGCTATACTTATATCTTTTTTTCCTGGTGTCATAGGTTACATTTACTGAGCTTCTTCTGGAATTTCCTTTGTAATATGAATTATCATAATAATCATTATACGCATCAGTATTAAAATCAAAGCTTCCATCAGGAAAAATTAAAAATTCAATGCCCCGTTCTACAAACATAATAGGTTGTGCATAACGATAACGTTTGGTTATATCTAAATTATTTTCAGCTTTTTGGTGGTTTAGTTCTGTTGCGGATACAGTTGTTAATCCTATTAACAAACCTGCATATAATAGTACTAATCTTTTCATAATTATAGGATTAATTATTTTGCCTACTCTTTAGCTTTTCGGCTTACGCTATAGTTCAATGGTTGTATTATTTAGTAAATACTGTTAATTATATTCATCGTAAGTATGAATAGATTTCATTATGTCTTCATAAAACAATACAGCAGAAACTAAATTTCTTGTATCTGAATAAGGTAAAATCACTTTTTGAAACTCAATGGTGTTTTCTACATAATTAGCGGTGTTTTCAATTTGATTGTCGAGTGCTTTTCTGTTGTCATTACTATTTGGAATACCTAAAGTAGACATAGTAACACCAGGTTTTGTAGCAAAAGCTATATAGGGTAATATATTGGCTAGAACTTCAATTCTTTCTACATATAAGTCTAATAATTGCCCTTTTTGCATGCGTCTTAGTTCTTCGCCATCGTGATACTTTTTGATGCCTATTTTACTGCTTATGATACTTTTTGGGGTCGTCTTTTTTTGTGCAAAACTAGAGGCTGCAATTAAAAAAAAGGAAATACTTAATAGGGTAATTTTTATTTTCATGATTATGGGGTTAATTTTTTGCCTACTCTTTAGCTTTTCGGCTTACGCTGTTTGTTTAGTAGCTTTCAATTTGCGTGCCAAAAATATAAGTTGTTGATTTACATAAAGTTAATAGTGTTAATTGTTTCGGTCTCAAAAAGAAACTACATAGTTTTAAATGCAAATCACATAATCAACAATGATATTACCAGATATAATGTGATACCTCACATGCGTTCGGTATGACGACGTGATACTATAAATAATAGAAATCATAATAAAGAAAATTATGTACTCGGTATTATATTGTTTTTTAAACTGCTAATATTGTTCGAATTCGAATTCATAGGTGTTTTTATAAAAAGCCCTATTTTTATAAAAACTAACTATTTTAATGAAAACCAACCTCGAGACTTGTAAAAATTGTGAGAATCAATTTGATGAAACATTTAAGTTTTGTCCACATTGTGGTCAGCAAACCAAAGAAGATCTCACGGTTGGTGTCTTGTTTTATAATACAATAAGTAATTATTTTTCTTTTGATGCGCGCTTTTTTAAAAGCTTTTTGCCTTTATTATTTAACCCAGGGTATTTGGCTAAAAAATTTATAGAAGGCAAACGTTTGATGTACTTGCATCCTGCTCAATTATACTTGTTCGTGTCAGTTGTATTTTTCTTTTTATTATCGACAGTAGTAGTACGAGATCAAGTGCAAAGTTTTGATACTTCCATGAAGAAAACATTAGAGACACCTTTAATTTCTGATAGTACAAAAGCAAAAGCACAACAAGTTTTAGATTCTATAGAATTTGATAGTGTTTTACAGCCTTTAAAAGAAAAAGGAATTCCTGGTTTGAAAGCGTCTGAGGTTAAAGTTTTGGATTCTTTAATAAAAGCTAGCAGCAAAAAAAAGACAACAAATACATTAACTTTTGATTTTGATCAAAAAAAAGTAGATTCTTTGATAGCTATTAATGCTTCTGATGTAGCTGTTTATAAGGAAATGGGTATGAGTGATGATGCTGGTTATATTACTAGGAAATTCTATATGCAAGTTCTTAAGTTTTATAAACAGCGTAATGGTGGGCAGCTTTTGCAAGCAGTTTACGATACGATTCCTATTTCGTTATTTGTTTTATTACCGATTTTTGCTTTTATACTAAAGTTGTTGTTTTATAGGCGTGGGCATTATGCGCATCACCTGGTGTTTAGTTTTTATTTTTTCTCATTTTTATTCACTGTTTTCAGCTTAATTCTAATAGCAAATAACTTTTTTGAAATTTCGGCTTGGATAGATTGGCTGCTTGTGGTATCAACTTTTTTCTATTTATTGGTGGCTATCAAGCGGTTTTACAATCATGGTTGGTTTTTGAGTTTTATAACCTGAGTTCGGCCTAAGAAACTCATATTTATAGTATAGAAAAAGCAGAATATTTAGTAAATTAAAGTGTTGAATTCTAATTAACTAACATTATTCTGCTTATGATTTCTAAAGATAAAATTACTG
>NZ_SRSO01000023.1 GCF_004791695.1 Flavivirga rizhaonensis
TCGGCGGAATCTTTCAATGCTAAAATTAAAGCCTTCAGGGCTCAGTTCAGGGGTGTCAAAAATGTAGAATTCTTCCTCTTCAGATTAACTAGGATTTTTGCCTAAACACAACTTTTGCACATGATCCATTTTTATTCTTTTACCATTTTCAATGCTTTCGCAAAATATAACAGGAAAAGTATATGATAACGACGCTACAGTAAAAGGAATAGATGTTTTTAACCTTAGTAAACAAACCAGAACTCATACAGATAATTACGGCAGCTTTACTATTAAAGCGGTTATAGGTGACACCCTTTCATTTCATTCTATATTCCATAATAAAAAGATTGTAAAACTTACTGAAACCGATTTTAATAATGTTATAGTTGTTGAATTAAGAAAAACCATAAACAGACTTAATGAGATCTTAATACAGAATGATATAAAACCTAAGGAATTTAATCAGGTTCAGGTGCAAACTTCACTTGGGAAACAAATTAAAGAAGATATCAAGAAAAACCCACATAAATATGGTTCTTCTTCAAAATATGGGCTTGATATTGTTAGATTAGCCATATTAATTGGCAAGCTTTTTAAAAAGAGCAAAAGAAAAAATATTTCTACGATTCCTGTATCACATAAAGACTTAGATTCGTTATTTTCCAGTAATACATTTTTTAATGAAGAATTACTTATTAATGACCTAACAATTCCTAAAGACTACAAACAACTCTTTTTTGAATATTGTGGAACCAAAAACCTAGAAAAAAAATTACTCAAAAACGAAAATAAAATTATACTTCTAGATAGCCTGGTAACCTACAGTAAAACATTTTTAAAAATTATCGAAGAATCTAAAAAAAAAGTAAATCCTACTCTTTTTTAGATTCCCGTTTTATTCATTACATGCTATTTTTATAATATAATAATGAACTCATGAATCTTACGATTTCATGGGAATGACAATTTCTACGGAAACCTCAATGCTTAACCTTGAGGAATAATTTTTGATTAAAATAAAGCGCATCATACTAAATCATTGTTTCAAAAGTTATACTTTTATCCTCTAATAGGCTTTAAATTTATATATGTCAATGAAACGTTACCTATATTTCACACTTACATTAGGATTTTTAATACTTTGGAGTTCTTGTCGTAAAGATTTTGAATTTTCTCCAAGTACCGGTAACCTTGAATTTTCAAAGGATACAGTGTATTTAGATACTGTTTTTACTAATATTGGTTCTAGCACTTATAACTTAAAAGTCTATAATAGAAGTAATGAAGATATCTCTATCCCTTCGCTAAGATTAGCATTAGGTGAAAACTCTAATTACAGACTGAATGTAGATGGCCTTGCTGGTAAAGTTTTTGAAGATGTACAAATATTAGCTAAAGACAGCCTATTTATCTTTGTAGAATCAACCATAGATATTAATAATTTCCCAAATCCAGACGGGAACTTCCTATATACCGATCAAATTGAGTTTGATGCCAATGCCAATCTTCAAAAAGTAGAACTTGTTACCTTAGTTCAAGATGCCATCTTTATTTACCCTAATCGAGATAATACAACTAAAGTTATAGAAACATTAACACTTGATATAGGTGGCGAAACGGTTGAAACCGAATTGCAAGGACGCGAATTATTACCAACAGAACTTACTTTTACAAATGAAAAACCCTATGTTATATATGGATTTGCAACTGTACCAAATGGAGAGACTCTAACCATTAATGCTGGAGCTAGACTACATTTTCATAATAACTCGGGAATTATCGTGTCTAATAACGCCTCATTGCAAGTTAATGGTTTGTATAGTAACGATCAGGATTTATTAGAAAACGAAGTTATCTTTGAAGGAGATCGCTTAGAACCTAATTTATCAGATGTTCCTGGGCAATGGGGAACCATTTGGTTATTAGATGGTAGCATCAACAATTCAATAAACTATGCCACCATTAAAAACGCATCCGTTGGTATTCTATGTGATGGTAGCCCTAATGCTATTTCAGATGTGCTTACTATATCCAATTCGCAAATTTACAATTCTAGTAATTTTGGTATTCTAGGAAGAAATACCTCCATCTCTGGAGAAAACATCGTTATTAATAATACGGGACAATCATCTTTTGCTGGCACATTAGGAGGTAAATATAATTTTACACACAGTACAATTGCAAACTATTGGAATAATGGATCTAGACAATTCCCTTCTGTTTTGCTTAATAATTTTGTTTTAGATGAAGATAATAATGCTACCATAGCAGATTTAACCGAAGCCAACTTTAATAATTGTATCATTTACGGAAATAATAATCCGGAAATTCTACTTGATGAAATCGAAGATGAAGCAGTCGCATTTAATTTTAAATTCACCAATTGTTTAATTCGTTTTGAAGATAGGAATAATAACTTTACTGGACCTAATTACGATTTAAATGATATGAGTCATTATGAAGGAAATATTTTCAATGAAACCCCTGATTTTCTTGACACATCATTAAACAAATTGATCATAGGTAACAAATCTGCAGGCAATAATCAAGGACTCCCTGTTTTTGCCACACAAGTGCCTTTAGATATTTTAAATGTAAATAGAACAACGTCTCCTGATTTAGGGGCGTATCAGCATATAACTTTTCCTAAGGAAGACTAATTTTAAATGCCTTTATTAGTCTTTTTACTAGGTAAGTTATAAACATACTTGATTTTGTAAAAAAATTCGACTAACTTCGTTTAAAAACGGAACTTTATCTTTGCATTAGTTGCAATCACCAAATAATATGAACTTTTTCAAGAAACTTTTTATAAAGCGCAAAGTAGAAGTCAAAAAAGTCACAGATACAAACAGACATTATTGTATTACCTGTGGTACTTGCCTTGGAACTGGTAGAATAAAGACTTCTGATAAAATGCAAATTTGCCCTTACTGCGGAGGTAACAATTTTTTACGAGATGAGAAAAAATAGACTTCTTGAAACAATAACTACAAGGTTTTTCTTCTGGACAGTTATATTAATTGTATGTGTTTTCTTAGGCTTATACTTTTTCCTTTCTACTCAATTAGGCTACAGTATTTCTGAATTTAATAAAGTTGTTGATACTATATTAAAATCTCTGGCTGTAATACTTGGATTAATTTGGTTTGGAAATAGATATTTCAAGGAAAGAAAAGACATTCCCAAATTTGATATTCAGGTAGATTTTAACACTATTAAATTAGAATCAGGACAAACATTGCTAATATACAGATTAGATTTATTCAACAAAGGAAACACCTTATTCAATGATTATAACTTTTTTTTCAGTATTGACGGATTCAGAGTAGATTCTAACTCTATACACAAGGATAATATTAAAAGATACCCAGATTCAGGATTTCAAGAAGGGCGACCCATTGAGCCAAATTCATGGACAGCAATTAATCATGAAATTCTAATAGGGAGTGAGTATCCAGCAATAAGATTTTATTACGAAATAAATAATAAGAATGATGTCATTGTTTGGTCATGGCATAAAACATTTAAATTAGACTGCAACTAACAACGTGTCCAAGATAAAATCCTAATTAAAAAACAATTATTTCAAGCCACATGTTGTTGAAGAACCACATAAGGTGTTCCTCTTTTCTTCTAGTAAATTAATAAATCAAAATACAGAAAACCGTTAAACGAACATCTAAAAATATTTGATTAACAAATATTTACATATTAAAAACAAAAAATCCTGCATAAAGCAGGATTTTTAATTAACACCATATAAAAAGTTTAAACAAACAAAGGTTTATCCTTCATCATTGTATTAACTTTATCTTTTATAGCCTCTAAAACTGATTCATCTTCAAAATTAGTGATCACTTCATCTACTAGTTCTACAATAGCCAACATATCGGCTTCTTTTAAACCACGTGTTGTAACAGCAGAAACACCTAAACGAATTCCAGACGTAACAAACGGTGACTTATCATCAAAAGGTACCATATTTTTATTTACCGTAATATCCGCCTTAACTAAAGCCTGCTCAGCATCTTTACCAGAAAGGTTTTTGTTACGCAAATCAATCAACATACAGTGATTATCGGTTCCTCCAGAAATAATATTATAGCCTTTAGAAACCAAAGCCTCAGCCATGGTAGCCGCATTTTGCTTTACTTGTAATTGGTAGTTTAAAAAATCGTCCGTTAAAGCTTCACCAAAAGCAATTGCTTTAGCAGCAATAATATGTTCTAAAGGACCTCCTTGATTTCCAGGAAAAACAGCAGAATCTAATAATGATGACATTTTACGCAAGTTTCCATTTTTTAAAGTAATTCCAAATGGATTATCAAAATCTTGCCCCATCATTATAATACCTCCCCTAGGACCTCTTAAAGTCTTATGAGTTGTTGTTGTAACTATGTGGCAATGTGGTAGCGGATCATTTAAAATGCCCTTAGCTATTAATCCTGCAGGATGTGATATATCTGCCATTAAAATAGCGCCAACGCTATCAGCAATAGTTCTAAAACGTTTAAAATCAATATCCCGAGAGTATGCAGATGCCCCTGCAATAATTAATTTTGGTTGCTCTTTAGTAGCTACCTCTTGAATTTTATCATAATTTAAAACACCTGTCTCCTGCTCCACTCCATAAAATACAGGGTTATAAAGTTTACCAGAAAAATTTACTGGAGACCCATGAGTTAAATGACCTCCATGAGATAAATCGAAACCTAAAATTTTATCACCAGGTTTTAAACAAGCATGATACACCGCTGTATTTGCCTGACTCCCTGAATGTGGTTGCACATTTACGTATGCAGCTCCAAACAATGCTTTCGCTCTATCAATAGCAATCTGCTCAACTTCATCAACAACTTCACAACCTCCATAATACCTTTTTCCAGGATAACCCTCAGCATATTTATTAGTTAACACAGAGCCTGCAGCTTCCATAACCTGGTTACTAACAAAATTCTCTGACGCAATAAGTTCAATACCATGTAGTTGGCGTTCTTTTTCTGCTTGAATAAGTTCAAAAATTTGTTCGTCGCGTTGCATAAAATTAAATTATCGTTAAATATTCGGCAAAAATAGGAAATAGAATAGTTAATAGCATCAAAAAAAGTTTATTTACTACGAAGTTTTTAACCATTTTATTAACGGCTATATTAAATCCATATTTTCATCCATTTTTTCATTTAAAATAAAAAAAATGTGTAGGTTTGATACGAATTTAATAAACTATAAATATATTTTAAGTTATGCCATTATCAGCTAACAATCCAGATAGAAAGTCGTGGTTACACGTAGATAAAAATTCAGATTTCCCAATTCAGAATATCCCTTTTGGGGTTTTCCTAACCAGAGATGATATTATTACCATAGGAACTCGTATTGGTGATACGGCTATAGATCTAGGTGCTTTACATCAATTAGGTTATTTTAAGGGGATTCCTTTAACAGAAGATATTTTTCTTCAAGATACTTTAAATGATTTTATTGCAGACGGAAGAAAAACATGGCGTTTGGTACGTAATAGAATTGCAGAAATTTTCGATTCAGAAAACACGACGCTTAAAAACAACAAGAAACATAAAGAGATTGTATTATTTCGTTTAGATGAAATTGAAATGCAATTACCCGTACATATAGGAGATTATACAGATTTCTATTCAAGTAAAGAGCATGCTACAAATGTAGGTACTATGTTTAGAGACCCTGATAATGCCTTATTACCAAACTGGCTACACATTCCTGTTGGGTATCATGGCAGAAGCTCTTCCATTATTCCTTCTGGAATTCCAGTTTACAGACCTCAAGGACAAACATTACCCGCTGATGCAAAAGAACCTGTTTTTGGTCCAAGTAAATTAGTCGATTTTGAATTAGAAATGGCATTTATAACGACTGACGCTAATGATTTAGGTGAACCCATTCCTATCGAGGAAGCTGAAGAGTATATTTTTGGACTCGTTTTATTTAACGATTGGAGTGCTAGAGACATTCAAAAATGGGAATATGTTCCATTAGGACCATTTTTAGCGAAAAACTTTGCCTCTTCAATCTCTCCATGGATTGTAACACTTGATGCCTTGGAGCCTTATAGAGTTGAAGGTCCTAAAACTATAAAACCACAACTAGATTACCTTCAATACAAAGGAAAGAAGAGCTTCGATATTAATTTAGAAGTATCCATTCAACCTCAAGGTGCTAAAGAAACCGTTGTAAGTAAATCAAACTTTAAATATATGTACTGGAATATGGCACAACAATTAACACATCATACTGTTAATGGTTGCCCAGTAAATTCTGGAGACATGATGGGAAGTGGTACTATTTCTGGTCCTACTCCAGATTCTTATGGCTCCATGTTGGAACTTTCGTGGCGAGGTGAAAAACCGCTTAAAATGAAAGATGGTACAGAACGTAAGTTTATTAATGATCATGATACTGTTATTATGAGAGGGTTTTGTGAAAAAGATGGAACACGCATTGGTTTTGGTGAAGTTTCTACGAAATTACTTCCGGTTTTTAATCCTAAAAAATAAAGTAACAAAAACTTAATTTCATGTAGCTCATAGTAAGTTTCTCTAAAAAGTTGTTTTTCTTAATATGATTTATAATAAAAACCCTACAATACAAATAATTTAAATTCATTTAAACGTATTTATTGGTATTTAATCTGGTTTTTTTAGTATTTTGGCATAACTATT
This sequence comes from Flavivirga rizhaonensis, assembly GCF_004791695.1. Lineage (GTDB taxonomy): Bacteria > Bacteroidota > Bacteroidia > Flavobacteriales > Flavobacteriaceae > Flavivirga > Flavivirga rizhaonensis. Next base: position 6,681 of record NZ_SRSO01000023.1, read on the forward strand.
GGGTTAGTGCCCTAAGTAACCAATAACATCCAATCTATGAAAAAACTACTACTTTTTACAATAAGTCTTTTTGTACTTATGTCTTGTGGCGGAAAAAAACAAGTAGAAGCTGCAGTTAATTCAGGTAATTACGATCAAGCAATTACGACTGCTTTAAATAAGCTTAGAACAAATAAAAACAAAAAACGTAAAATCGATTACGTTTTAATGTTACAAGACGCTTATCACAAAGCAGCAGAACGTGACTTAAACAGTATAGAGCATTTAAAAAAGGATAAGAATCCTGAGCTTTATAGAGAAATTTATGAACTCTATATGGACTTAAATGCACGTCAGGAAGCTATCAAACCTATTTTACCATTAAATGTAAACGGCAGAAATGTTTCTTTTAAATTCAGCGATTATAGTAATGACATTGTACAATCTCGCGAGACTGTTTCAAATTATTTATATGAAAAAGGATTGGATTTATTAGAATTAGAAGATAAATCACAGATTAGAGAAGCTTATAGTATATTAAGTTATGTTGAAGCTATTAACCCAAATTACGAGTTGACCAGGGATTTAATGAAAGAAGCTCATGAACGAGGAACTGCGTATGTTAATGTAACGATAGAAAATCGTACTAATCAAATTATTCCACAACGTTTAGAAGACGATTTACTAAACTTTGATACATATGGATTAAATCAATTCTGGACCATATATCATGCACAAACAAGTAAGGATATCACTTACGATTATGCTATGCAATTACAATTAAAACAAATTAATATTTCACCAGGACGTGTCAAAGAACGTGAGTTTTTAAGAGAAAAAGAAGTTATTGACGGTTGGAAATATAAATTAGACAGTAAAGGCAACGTTGTTAAAGATAGTTTAGGCAACGATATAAAGATTGATAAAATAGAAAAAGTAAAAGCACGATATAATGAATTTACCCAAATAAAATCCACACAGGTCATTGCAGATGTTGTGTATCTGGATATAAAAACAAATCAATTGTTAGACACTTTTACTATTGATAGCGAATTTGTTTTTCAAAATCTTTTTGCTAGAATGCGAGGCGATAAAAGAGCTTTAGAACCTGAAGATAGAAAAATACTGAATAACAGAAGAGTTCCCTTTCCTAGCAATGAACAAATGGTTTATGATACTGGTGAAGATTTAAAATTAAAGCTTAAAAACATTATTAATTCTTATACCATTAAACAATAAGTACCAAAACCAATTAGACAATTTTATGAATAATAAAAATATGTGATGCTCATTTCAGAAAACAAATTTATGCGGTATAACTAGAATTAGTAAATTCATTCTAGTTATACCGCATAAAAACTATTAATTGTTCATAATAGAATTACTATTGCCTAAATAAAATTATTCAATTAGTATAGACTTATTATACGATCCGTTAGAACCAATGACTTTTATGAAATAAGTTCCTTTATTCAGGTTTAATTGCGATAAATCAATCTGAATATTTTGTTGGTTAATAAATCTATTAGTATAAACAGACCTCCCGGTGATGTCGAATACTTTTATGACCGTAGCGGTATCATCATATTTAGACTGTACTATATTAAGAAGGCCATTGGAATTAGGGTTTGGATATACTACAATATTCCTTTCTTTATAAGAGCCCTTTGAAAATCCATTACTCAGAATGGTTCCTGTATCTTTTACCAATTCAAAATCATCTCCCCAGGCTTGATCACTTGCATTCGCAACATAAAAATAAACTTGGGCAATCGTTGCATTAGGTCCCGTAGTAAAACTAAAAGAACCTTTAGAATAGCTTGTACTTTTAATCGCTAAAGTTTTTTCTGGAGCATCATGGTTTTTAACCCCTAAAAGAACTTGTTGACCTATTGCTGAAACTTTTCCGTAAGCCGATAAAAGATACGTAGTGTTGGGTTCAACCGGTACCATTTGGAATAAAGATCCAGCCCCATCAATATTGGCTGAATAGCTGCCATTATTTACATTATTGGATCCAACTGTAATATTGCCCCAGTTACTCCAAGAGCTTAAATCGCCGAGTTCAAACCCATTATTAGATATAAAATTAGCTGGTTCTGTTGGTACATTTTCAGATATGGTAAAATCCACTGCACCAGCCACAGAATGATCAATCTCTACAGTAAATATATTATTGGTGCTATCCCATTCTTGCTTCTTAATCGCTGCAATTTCATCACTTTCTATATAAGGTTTTTTCTGGCACTTAAATTTTAATATACTTGGGTAAGTAGGTAAGGTATATCTACCCCCTCTTAAACCAAGGTTTGCAACATAAGCATTTGCTTGAATAAACAACGTTTCACCATCATCTCTTAATTTACCAATAACATAACTCATTAAATCAATGTTACCACTTAGTGATTCTATAATACCATGGTTAATGTCAACATTATAACTTTGCTTGATATTATCATTTTCCAACGTATTATACACAAAAATAGATTTGTCAATTTTTCTGGCATAGGCTTGGTTAGAACTGACCGGATAGTGAACGTTTAAATTGGCATTGACTTCAGACTGGGTGTTTAAATCCGAAATTTTCACAACCTCTAAGGGAGTTCCTTTTATTATGGGTGGAGCTACTCCTTGCTTAGGTAAGAATGGAATACCAGACGGATAACGATCTGTATTAGGAGTCATCTCAAGGTAAGCACTTTGATATATTGTTCCCCTGCCAGTTTCCAATGTCTTATTATAAGTTTCTGAATCCGTTATTCCATAGGTTGAGCGAAGAAAATCACCCCATATATTTCCTTCCAGGTATGTTAAAAACTTTCTATCTTCTCTCTCAATATCCTCGGTATTAACAATTACGTGAAAATTTTCATTGATAGCTTCCTGTGAAGGAACTATACGCTCTGAAATAACAGCATTCACAAATGGAGTAAGATATCGGGAGTGATTATCATTAGGCTCTCCTGTTTGGTAACTCCACTGCAGATTACCTTCCAGTGCAAACACGGTAGATCCATAAGTCATTCCGTAAATGTATTGTTTAATGTGTTGCATAAAAGGATATACACGTTGTGTACCATTTGGGTCATGACCATTCTCATGCCAATTTTCTAAATTATACTCATTTGGTTGTCCAAATTTTTCCCAACACCATTCATCAGACCATATTCCAATATTTTTAACCATTCCAGTAAGTTTCATACCTTGCAAAGCACTAACGCATGTATATGCACCCCACGGATCAGTATTTTTATAAAGCGGTATCAGGTAATCAGCATAACTTTTATTTTTAAACTTATCCCAATTGAGATCTGTGTACAATACCCACTTTGGTCGAACATGGTTCATATCTGCGTATACAAACATTTTACCGTACTTTCGGCAGAGCTCAAGTGCGCCCTCATATGTGGATCTTGCTTTCTCTTCAAAATAGTATCGGTAAAATAGCTCCGAAGTTGCAGCACCAACACAATTTGGCAGTTCTTTAAATACTTGCTCCAACTCTGCCAAGGACCCTACTCTATCTTTTCTATCTTCGGTTCCAATATCAAAAGTAAACTTATATCCTAAATCGTTAAAGAAGCGTGAATATTCAAGCAAGTCACGACCTTTGGTCATATGGTATAAAAACGAATGACCTAAATCTAAAACCACATAGTCCTTTATCGCGTCTGGCACCATTTTTTTTAACTGTGCAGCAGCTGTTGCCGGATTATCCATTATTAAGCTTCTAAGACGCCAATGAAACAACGGTTTCTCAGGAGTGATTACCCAGGGTTGAGGTTTTGGTGAATGATCATTGTTTACTCTAAGACTACGGGTAGCACTCCAGCTTGCCTCGTTATCATCAGAGACCCTCCAATACCATACACCAGGTTCTAAAAGAAATTTTTCGCTAGGATTATGTATACCTTGACTTGTTATAAAGTAGACATGATCGTATAAATGCTTAATAGTTGTTTCCTGTGTTAAAACCTGACCTGTAAAATCACTGTTTTTGCTCACTTGCAATTTATAAGGCCCATCGGTACTTACTTTTACTTTAAATGCTACTGCAACATCCGTTAACTCTTCTCCATTTTTGGGAACCAGAGGAATAACATTTTGTGCAAATACACTACCTACGGCAAGCATAAACTTAATACATAATACCGTGAATCTTAGTTTAATTTTTTTTTTCATAATTAATAGTTTCATTTTAAATTTGAGGATTTTTTGACTTTTTAAAATCAAAAATATAACTACTACTTTCAAATAATTCTTTTATTTAAATGTAGTTTAGTTTCAATACAAATTTTAGAATTTATACCTACTTTCAAGGCTTTGTATGAATTTTATTTTACAACAAATGATTTAAGAATAAATACTCAAGCAATTATTTGTAAGAATTTACACTATTTTTATAAAAATGTACGTTGAAGTCGTTTAAAAACTTTCCAATGGATTGTAAAATATATCTTTTCTCCCTTTTTTGTCTTTCTTTCACTCTCTGCAGCCTAACTGTGAAATTCGAAAAAGATATCAAAAAGGAATAAAAAATCGTTCACTTTAAAAAGCGAACCGTGCACACTTACAAAAGTTGTATTACTAATATATAATAACTGGAAACCATGATATTTTGTATGGCTTCCCATAAAAATAATCATTGTCAATAAAACGAGTGTAGATATTTAAAAACTCAGACATTTCGTTACCCGTATCTTTGAACAGTAACCATATACAAATAAGAAATTAGAATGGAATATAACTATAAAGCAAACCGTCTCAAATCAACTTCATTAATAGCACCATGAGAAGCATGAGCAATCACTACGCCATTTTTAATCACTAATAATTGTGGAGATTCGTGCATAACTTGAAATTTATACCCTACTTCATTAGAAACATCTCTATAATTTATTAAATCCAAATAATACAAGTCTAAATCTTTCTCGGTCAAATTGTAGCTACTAACAAATTGCCTCATAACCATACTACTAATTCCACAACGCGTAGAATGCTTAAAAATAACTTGCGTTTTGGTAGCAGATTTTTTTTCTATAAAATCTAATTGAGGTATTTCATTTAAAGGAATCCAAGGTATATCCCTCTCCTCTTTTGTGTCATTAGTCCCTCCAAATATTTTATTTAATAATCCCATAATTTAAAAATTTCTCCCCTCAAAACGTGTTTTGAAGAATCATTAATTTGTCATTCCTATCCTCCGCAGGAATCTATTCTTTTTATTTCAGCAAAAAGTATAAATTCACTTTTCATCTAATAAGTCGTACTTGTTTCAGAATCTTACAAACTGACTAAAAGTCACTATATTATTAACTTTTCACGACATTTTGTCTTTTAAAATGTGTTGGTAAGGTTATTGACTTAAAGATGTTGTAAAAGTAATTAAATAGAATTGATGAACAGATTCCCGCTTTCGCGGGAATGACAAAAAACATACAAATGAACTTAAATAATTATACAATAAAATCACAAGAAGCCATTCAGCAAGCACAGCAAATTGCTCAAGGTTTTGGACATCAGCAAATCGAAAATGAACATATTTTTAAAGGTATTTTTGAAGTTGATGAAAACGTATTGCCATTCCTTTTAAAAAAATTGAATGTCAACGTTTCCATTCTAGAACAGGCTTTAGATAAGCAATTGGAAAGTTTTCCTAAAGTGTCCGGAAGTGAATTGATGCTATCTCGCGAAGCTGGAAAAAGCTTAAACGAAGCATCAATCATCTCTAAAAAAATGAAAGATGATTTTGTGTCTATTGAACACTTAATCCTAGCAGTTTTTAAATCGAATAGCAAAATAGCACAAATGCTAAAAGACCAAGGTGTTAATGAAAAAGGTTTGAAAACAGCTATTGAAGAATTACGCAAAGGCGAAAACGTGACGTCTCAAAGTCAGGAGGAAACTTATAATTCATTAAATAAATATGCGAAAAACTTAAATCAGTTAGCTAAAGATGGTAAGCTGGATCCTGTAATTGGTCGAGATGAAGAAATACGTAGAATTCTTCAAATTTTATCACGGAGAACCAAAAACAATCCTATACTTGTTGGAGAGCCTGGAACTGGCAAAACAGCAATTGCAGAAGGTTTAGCACACAGAATTATTGATGGTGACATTCCCGAAAATTTAAAAGACAAACAAATTTTCGCACTCGATATGGGGGCATTAATTGCTGGTGCAAAATATAAAGGTGAATTTGAAGAGCGTTTAAAAGCTGTGATAAAGGAAGTAACGACTAGTGAAGGCGATATTGTATTATTTATAGATGAAATCCATACACTTGTTGGAGCTGGTGGTGGACAAGGGGCCATGGATGCTGCCAATATTTTAAAACCTGCTTTAGCACGTGGAGAACTTCGTGCTATCGGAGCAACTACCTTAGATGAGTATCAAAAATACTTCGAAAAAGACAAAGCTTTAGAGCGCCGTTTTCAAAAAGTAATGGTTAATGAACCAGATACAGAAAGTGCCATTTCAATACTCCGCGGTATTAAAGAAAAATACGAAACACATCATAAAGTTCGTATAAAAGATGAAGCCATTATTGGAGCTGTTAAACTATCAGAGCGATACATAACCAATCGTTTTCTGCCGGATAAAGCCATAGATTTAATGGACGAAGCCGCCTCTAAATTACGCATGGAAATTAATTCTAAGCCTGAAGAACTAGATGTTTTAGATAGAAAAATTATGCAATTAGAAATTGAAATTGAAGCCATCAAACGTGAAAAAGATGAATCTAAGCTAAAATCACTTCGATCAGATCTGGCTAATTTAAAAGAATCCAGAAATGAAATCAATGCAAAATGGAAAAGTGAGAAAGAAGTCGTTGATAACATCCAAAATACAAAACAGGATATTGAAAATTATAAGATAGAAGCAGAACGAGCAGAACGTGATGGAGATTACGGAAAAGTAGCAGAATTACGTTACGGGAAAATTAAAGACGCTCAAGAACAACTTGAGGCTTTTCAAAAACAATTACAAGCACAGTCTGAAAACTCATTAATAAAAGAAGAAGTAATCTATGACGATATAGCAGAAGTCGTTGCCAAATGGACTGGAATTCCGGTAACAAAAATGGTTCAAAGCGAACGTGAAAAATTGCTTAAGCTTGAAACCGAACTACATAAACGTGTCGTAGGGCAAGAAGAAGCCATAGTTGCAGTTAGTGATGCCGTTAGAAGAAGCCGGGCAGGTTTACAAAACTCGAAAAAACCAATTGGTACGTTCCTTTTTTTAGGAACAACTGGTGTTGGTAAAACTGAATTAGCTAAAGCCTTGGCTGATTACCTATTTGATGATGAAAATGCAATGACCCGTATCGATATGAGCGAATATCAAGAACGACATGCAGTAAGCAGATTAGTTGGTGCACCTCCAGGATACGTTGGATATGATGAAGGCGGACAATTAACCGAAGCTGTAAGACGTAAACCTTACTCTGTAGTTCTTTTAGATGAAATTGAAAAAGCACACCCCGATACTTTTAATATTTTGCTACAAGTATTAGATGAGGGGCATTTAACTGATAATAAAGGACGCACAGCAGATTTTAAAAACACAATCATTATAATGACCTCAAACATAGGAAGTCATTTAATACACGAACGTTTTGAAGCAACTAAAGATATCGATTCTGCAATGGAATTGGCCAAAACAGATGTCTTAGGCTTATTAAAACAAAGTGTGCGTCCTGAGTTTTTAAATAGAATTGATGACATCATTATGTTTACACCCCTTAGCAAAGAAGACATAACAGCCATTGTTGAATTGCAATTAAAAGCACTTACAAAAATGATAGGGCAACAAGATATCACTTTTGATGCAACACCAGAAGCTGTAAATTACTTAGCAGAAAAAGGATATAATCCGGAATATGGTGCAAGACCTGTAAAACGGGTTGTTCAAAAAGAAGTTTTAAATGCTTTGAGTAAAGAAATTTTGGCAGGAAGAGTCACTACAGATAGCATTATTTTATTAGATGCTTTTGATGATGAACTGGTTTTTAGAAATCAAAAACTACAAGCAAAATACGAGTAGTCAAACCCATATAATTAGTAGTGAAAACATTTTATTGTTTTTTCGTTTAACGGTAAGCAACCTTTTTAATTTAACAACATCTAGAATATATAATTTAAAATATTCATGATAATAGTTAAATTAAAAATGGTTGCTTATTTTTTTCATGGTTGGTATTAAGTAATCGTATTATATAACAAAGTATGGTTACATAATCTCCCAGACTACAAAAAACACGGTATAGACATAGATTACTCATACTAAAGTTAATGATTAAAAAATTTATATCGAACTCAACCTAATAAAAAAGTTAGTAAAAATATACCATTTGGTATATTTTAAGTATATTTGACAAATCATGACAACAAAAGCAGAACTCACATCGCAATATATACTGGAAATAGTAGCCCCTATTTTTAATAAAAATGGTTATGCAGCAACTAGTTTAAGTGATGTAACCAAAGCCACAGGCCTAACTAAAGGTGCTATATACGGTAATTTTAAAAACAAGGAAGACTTAGCCATTGCCTCTTTTGTGTTTACTGTAAAAAATATGCTCAAACGAATTGGTGAACATTTGTTAAATAGCGATTCTCCTATTGAAAAATTATATCTTATAACTGATTTTTATAGAAACTACTATGACTATAGTAAAGAACTTGGTGGTTGTCCTGTTTTAAATATTGGTGTTGACGCTAATAATCAGAACAGCCTTCTTCTTCAAAAAGTTAGACAGGTTATAGAACGTATTCAAGATCAAGTAACAACAATAGTTGAGGAAGGTATTGAAGCTGGAGAAATTTCAGCAGAAATAAATGCCCTATATTTTGCTAGACGATTAGACACCATGATACAAGGAGCCATATTCATGACTTATACCATGGATGATGATTTTTATATCCAAGACACTATGGACTTAATAGACAGAATGATAGATAACGAACTTAAAATATAATATTTTTTTAACCATAAATATACCGATTGGTATATTAAATAACAATAATTATGAGCGAACTTTTAAAAGTTTTAGAGAGCAAAACAAAAATCAGATTTCAAGACTGCGACCCATTTAATCATTTAAACAATGGAAGTTACACGAATTATTTCATGAACCACCGAGAAGATGTACTTATAAAACATTATGGTATAGATATTTATAAGATGGCAAAACAACAGGGGAAAAGTTGGGTCTCAAGCAGCAATCAAATTGCTTATTTAAAACCAGCATTTTTAATGGAAACTGTTACTTTTGAATCTCAATTAGTGAACTTTACAGACAGTGAATTACATGTAGAAATGCGTATGTATAATGAGGGTAAAAGTCATTTAAAAGCTATTATTTGGTCTGGTTTTGTTCATTTTAACTTATTAAAACAAAAACGAGAAATACATACTGAAGATTTAATGCAACTTTTTGAAAATGTTAACAACCCCGTGAACGCATTTACTTTTGAAGAACGCCTTATTCAAATGAAATCTAACCTTGTTAAAGAAGCCTAAAATTAATCTTGAATATAATAATTTATAAACAAATAGACTACTTTATGGTACGGTTATTGTTAATAAAAATATGCTTTTATGTAAATTTTATATCATTATAAATACGTAAATTTGTTTTTGCGTGAGCCCTAAAATTTCACATAAAAATAAAGAATAATTCAAGTTTACCCCCTTAATAAACTTTAAAACCTACTTATAGCGATGGATATTAGCAAGTATATTGATTATACACTTTTAAACCCTACTTCAACAGAGCGTAACATTATAGATTTATGCCATGTAGCAAAAAAAAATGGTTTTTATTCTGTATGTGTTAGTAGTTCTTACGTTTCTTTAGCAAAACAATTACTAGAAAAAACAAACGTTAAAATTTGTTCAGTTATTGGGTTTCCTCTTGGGTCTATGGCTACTGCGTCAAAAGTTTATGAAGCAAAACAAGCTGTTAGTGATGGAGCTGATGAAATTGACATGGTTATTAATCTTGGATTTCTTAAAAGTAAAAATTATGTATCCGTTTTTAAAGATATTAGCGATGTTAAACTTGCTATAGGAGGAAAACCTTTAAAAGTTATTGTTGAAGTTTCTGAATTGAATAAAAATGAAATTATAAAAGCTTGTGAAATTTCTCTGGATGCCAATGTAGATTATATTAAAACATCTAGTGGGTTTTCAAAAGGGGGAGCAACATTAACTGTAGTTAAGATTATAAAAAAGACCGTTAAAAATCGTATTAAAATATGTGCATCTGGAGACATTAAGGATGTTGAAACTGCTAAAAAATATATTGACATAGGTGTTAGTAGAATTAATGTTTCATCAGATTTTAAGATAAAACAGACTGCGTAAGTTTAATTTGCAGTATAGCTAACAAAAAAGGCTTTTAAAGACAATACATCTTTAAAAGCCTTTTTTTATTAAATAAATCATAAAAAGCAAAACTCAATTAAATCTTAAAAACTAATTAAGACCATGACTCGTAAATACATAAAATACCTGTCTTAATTTTAATTAATTTTTATTTAAAAAATAATACTAACTTTAACATACTTTATGAAACCTATTAATGAATATATAGATCACACACTTCTAAAAGCAACAGCTACAGTAAAAGACATCATTAAACTATGCGAAGAGGCGAAACAACACCAATTTTTCTCTGTTTGCGTAAATAGCTGTTATGTTACCTTAGCTAAAGAAGAATTACAAAACAGCAATGTTAAAATTTGTAGCGTTGTTGGTTTTCCTTTGGGAGCTATGAGTACTAAAGCCAAAGTTACTGAAGCCACCTTAGCTTTAAAAGATGGAGCAGATGAAATCGATATGGTTATTAATATTGGTTTATTAAAAAGTAAAAACTTTGATGGCGTTTTAAAAGATATTGAAGCTGTAAAAAAATGTATGCCTAACCATACCTTAAAAGTTATTTTAGAAACATGTTACCTCCAAGAATTAGAAATAGTTAAAGCTAGTGAGCTTGCCATAAAAGGAGGTGCAGATTTTATAAAAACTTCTACAGGCTTTGGACCTAGCGGTGCTACATTAAATGATGTAAAACTTATGAAAAATGCTTGCTTAAACTATACTAAAGTAAAAGCTTCTGGTGGCATAAAAGATTATAAAACAGCTTTAGAATATATCAATTTAGGAGTTGATCGTTTAGGTACTTCATCCGGAATTAGTATTCTAAAAGGCACTTCCTCTAATTCAAACTATTAAAATGAGTCTACATATAGAAGCAAAAAAAGGAGACATTGCAGAAACCATTTTACTTCCGGGAGACCCTTTAAGAGCTAAATGGATTGCTGAAACTTTTTTTGAAAACCTGGTGTGTTTTAACAAAATAAGAAATATGTATGGCTATACCGGAACATATAAAGGTAAACGTGTTTCCGTAATGGGAACTGGTATGGGCGCACCTTCTACTATTATTTATACACATGAACTTATTACGGAATATGGCGTTAAAAATTTAATACGTGTTGGCAGTGCTGGATCATACCAAGAACATGTAAAAATTAGAGATATTGTTTTAGCTATGGCAGCTTCTTCTAGCTCTGGTATTAATAAATTACGGTTTGGTGGTGCAGACTATGCCCCAACTGCAAGCTTTGATTTGTTTCAGAAAGCAGTAGAAACTGCTAGAAAAAAAAGTATTCCATTAAAAGCCGGAAATGTTTTCACTTCTGATGAATTTTATGAAGATGATTTCGATTCTTATAAAAAATGGTCTAAATTTGGAGTATTATGTGTAGAGATGGAAACCGCTGGTTTATATACTCTTGCTGCAAAACATCATGTTAATGCCTTAACCATTTTAACCATTTCTGATTCTTTGGTGACTAAAGAAAGTATTACTAGTAAAGAACGCGAAACCACTTTTAAAGAAATGATAGAAATTGCATTGGAACTAGCATAACTCTATGATATTAATTTCAGAAACACTTCTTCTTCAAAATATCAAATTTGAAAACCATTCTGAATTAGTCAAACTTATGGAACGTATTTATCCGCCTTCCTATAAACATCTATGGAAAAATGAAGATTGTAGCTGGTATTTAGATAAGTCTTATGGTTTAACTAATTTTAAACAAGAATTAAATAATACCGATGCTTTTTACTACTTCGTGATTAATAATTCAGAAATTGTTGGAATATTAAGGCTAGTAATCAACCAACCATTAAAAGAATTCCCTAATCAATTAACAACCTATTTACACCGCATATACTTAAGCGAAGAGAGTCAAGGAAAAGGGATAGCTCAACAATTATTTAATTGGGTTGAAAAAACAGCAAAACAAAACAATAATAAGCATATTTGGTTGGAAGCTATGGATACACAGCTTCAAGCCATTAAATTTTACAATAAACAAGGGTATAAAGCCATTAACAAAATGTCGTTAGAGTTTAATCGTATTCATAAGCACTTAAGAGGCATGTTTCTTATGAGCAAAACTGTATAGGAAAGCATTATTTAACTTCTACCAGATCAAGATCAATTCTTGATAATTCTTTTAAGCTTCCTGCTTCATATAAACTATCTAAGGATAACAAATTAGCATTTTCACTAATAGGTTTAAAGTTAATATAATCCACAAATCGTATGCCTTTTATATAGCGTTCGTTATAAGCTTCTCGGAAGCGTAAACCAATACCATCATCTTCTGCATAAGAATACGCTAAGTAATCTACCTTAAAAGCCTTAGTATCTACCCAATAAACAAACTCATCTTCAAAATCTTCTCCACCTCCATCTTTATTAAACGTAATTTTAATTTTATAATATTGTTTATTTTTAATGTCAACATTCCCCAAATACTTTTTATTTACTGCTGAAGCATTTAAACCATATGGCAATACCGAAAAATAATGAACTGAATTTACAGAGGCACTATATTTTACAACCATACTATCTGGTATAGAGACAAAATCGTCATTTATAAAACGTTCAAACCCGCTATTTTTTAAAACATCTAAAATTGAATCGGTTGAATTTATGGACAATCGTCCGTATAGGAAATCACCTTTATTACGCTTGGCAAAATAATACTTATCTCTAAAGTTAAAATTAATGCTTGAAGAATCTAACAAAGTCCCTCCAGACACCTCAATAGCTTTATCTATAATAAATCGAGCATCATTATCCTCACAACTCAAAAGAGCAGTTACAACAAAACTAAATAGCACGACTTTCTTAAAAAATTTCATACACCTTTTTATTGTAAGTCGTAAAGCTAACCATTACTTACTATCGTAATAATAAAATTATTTTAATGTTTATTTTTTAAGGTTTTTAACCAATTATAAAATGACTAGATAAGGTTAAAATGTATCATATTTCCTGTAAATTTTTGTGCTAAAATATTAATAGAAGCTTCCTTTAATTGCAAAATTCTTGGATATCCACCAGTAGTTTGACAATCTCTCATTAAAATAATAAGCTTTCCTGAAGGTGTTAATTGCACGGTTCCAGGCAGTACTGATGATGTAATTATAGGCTCTAAATTATTCGTTAACGGCTCTTTTAATTGATATGCCATCCTATTGTTTTCTTTAGAAATTGTAAACCCTTGGGTTACTAATATGTTTTGCTGAGTTTTTGGAAGTTTATAAAACTCTGGTCCTTTAAAAACTTCTATCTGCTTAGTAGTATGCCTCTTTATAACTTTAATTGCAGCATGCTTAATACCTAGACCTTTTAATGATGTATCAATTAACAGCTCATCATTTTTAAATAGCGTGGATTGCTTTGTTATGCCTTGGTACATACTGTAACTATTCATAACATTTTCAGTCTTAAAACCACCCAAAACAGCCAAATAAGCCCTAAACCCAGAAACAAGCTTACCAAAAGATACGATATCACCACTTTTTATTAAAATTGGTTTATTTAATTTTATTGAGGTTCCATTTATTTTTGGAGATATGTCTGCTCCAGATATGCAAATACTTGTTTCACAACTAAACTCAAGTGTAGGTCCTGTCATTGTTATTTCAATGACTGCTGCATGCGCATCGTTTCCTAATTGTATATTTGCTATAGATGCCGAATAAATATCCATAACGCCTGAATATGGTACCCCATAATCCTGGTATCCATGACGGCCTAAATCTTGAATTGAGGAATATAAGCCCGTTTTTAAAACCCTAATCATCAATGATCTCACTTTCTAATTGATAAACACCAGCATCTACTAGCGTTTTAATATCCATATATTCTTTAAGTGATATTGGCTTAAAAACAATTTTATCTCCCACATTTGCAAAACATGGTAACTTCTTTTGGGGGTTAAAAAATTCTATAGGTGAATTACCTATAATATTCCAACCGCCAGGACTTTCACTAGGGTATATTCCAGTTTGCCCACCTCCTATTGCCACAGTTCCTTTTAATACCTTTAATCTGGGGGTAGATTTTCTTGGCGTGTACAGTTTTTCATTTAATCCTCCCAAGTACATAAACCCAGGTAAAAAGCCAATAAAATAAACCGTATATACTGTGTTGGAATGGATCTCAACAATGGACTCTTTAGAGATACCTTTTTCGTTAGCCACCTCTTTTAAATCAACAGCAAAAGTATCTTCATAACATACAGGTATTTTCCATTGTTTTAGCGAAAAACTAATATCTTGTTTTTTTTGAAGATATAATTGATTAAGAGTAAAAACAACATCTTCAAATATATCAATGAAAATATCATATATAACTAATAATGAATTAAATGATGATCTTAATTCAACTATACCTTTAATATTTTTAGTTTTAATTTTTTCTTTAAAAACAATGATATCAGACAAGATATTTTCATCAATGCCTAGTGGCCATTCAATTAAAACAGACCGTTCCCCAAAAGGTTTATATGTAAGTTTATAACTCACCTTATTTGAATGCCATGATTTTTTAAACGAACTTCTAAATTCTTAATCAAATTGACCGCATTAGGGTTGTCCCCATGAATACAAAATGTCTGTGCTTTTATTCCAATGGTTTTACCTGTAATAGTCTTTACCTTTTGTTTTGAAATCATATGAAAAATATGTTCAAACAAATGATCTTCATTATGTATAGATGCAGCTATTTCTTTTCTTGAAACCAATGTTAAGTCATCATTATAATTTCTATCGGCAAAGGCTTCATAAACAATTGGGATATTTTGTGCTGTAGCTATTTTTTCAATAACTGACTTATAGGGTACGTAAAGTTTAACTGGCAACATGATGGTTTTCATGACTTCTACAATCACATTCGCCACTTTTTCATCAACGGCAGCCAAATTATACAAGGCTCCATGCGGCTTTATATGATGCAAAGCTCCGTGTTCTTCTTTAAGAATAAACACTAAATCATCAACCTGTCCTTTAACACTTTTAAATAAAGCTGCACAGGACATTTCCATATGGATGCGACCAAAGTTTACTTTATCTGGAAAAGATGGATGTGCCCCAATCTTTACACGATGTTTTTTAGCCAACCTGGTAATATTGCGCATCGTATCTACATCACCTGCATGTCCTCCACACGCTATATTACACGAAGAAATAAATGGTATGAGTTCTGACTCATTACCTATTCCTTCGCCCATATCTACATTAATATCAATAACACAAGGTATCACTAAAAAATATTTAAATGAAAAACTTTGCTAAGTGTTGCTACAGATAACAAGATACTAATTCCTAGAATTATAAACCCAAAGATATTCTGCTTAATATTATTCTTATAGACTCCTAAAATAGACGATTTATTCATAATCCAAATCAAAAAACCCGCAATGACAGGTAGTAAAATGCCATTAGCCACTTGTGCAAATTTAATAATATCAATAGGCTTTATTGCTAAAGATGAAAACAAAACGCCTAATAATAAAATAAACATCCATACGCCCCTGAATCTTTTAGATTTCAAATTAGAACTCCAGCCTAAACATCCACTCGCAACGTAGGCTGCCGCTAAAGGTGCAGTAATCGCGCTAGTGATCCCTGCAGCAAATAACCCCATAGCCAAAAAATATTTTGAAAAACTTCCAAATAAAGGTTCCAGTCCTTTTGCCAAATCAGAAGCACTATTTATGTCTTGAGACTGAATAGCCGCTGCAGATATAATAATACACATAGACACCAAACCTCCTAAAACAATTGCTATAACAGTATCCCTTCGCGCATACTTTAAATCGCTGTTTTTATGCCACTTTTCTTTAACTAAAGCTGCATGCAAAAACAAATTATAAGGAACTACGGTAGTTCCTATTAATCCAATTACAGTTAATATACTATCGTTTGAAAATTTTGGAATGAAAAGCCCATTGAAAACATCTAATATGTTGGGTTTCGTTATAACAGCAGTTATTAAAAAAGCTAAACTCATTATTATTACTAGTCCAACCAATACTTTTTCTAGAAGTTTATAACTACCTATATACAACAAAATAAATGCCATTAATCCAATAACCACGCTTAAAATATTTATAGAAAAACTACCAATTTTAATATTCGGATTCCCTACAATAGTTTGTAGTCCTAAAACACCACCACTAATATTACCTGCTTCATAAGCAGCGTTGCCTATTACTATAGCCGATAAAATTAATATAATCGCTAGTCCTTTTAAAATAGGATTCTTAACCTCAGTTCTAATAATCTGTGATAAACCTTTCTGGGAAATAATGCCCAAACGTGCAGACATTTCTTGAAGAATCACTGTAGCTATTATAGACAATAACATAGCCCATAATAATGAATACCCAAAATTAACACCTGCAAGTGTACAAACTGTTACAGTACCTGGCCCTATAAATGCAGCTGCTATCAATGGACCTGGGCCTATATTTTTAAAAATATTTTTCAAACTATTCAAAAATAAGAAATCTTATTAAAGAATTTTTTATTTTATTTGATTTAGTGAAACTTCTACAGTTTTTTTAAGCTGTGTATCTACTTTTTTAGACTTATCGTCTGAATTAATAAAGAATTTCTTGAAACGAACTATCCTCGAAACAGAGCCATAGAGGTATTTTGCTCATTTCATACCCAATCTAGTTGAGTACAGGCTTTCAGTTTTAGAATGTCATTTATTTCTGTATTATTCGATGTTGAATTAAACGTTAAAATAAGATGATTTTTTCCTTTTCTCTTTCTTCTTTTGAAGTATTACAATTAAATATTAGAATTATAAATAACAGGTAAGTATATTATCTCATGCTGTAAATTTAAGCATTGAATTCTTTAGATTAAGAACTATTAATATATTTTAATTATGAAAAAATCATCTTTTTAAATAACTCGAATACAGAGTAGAAACTGCTTTTAGTGATTATATTAAGCAGAAAGCCCCTTCTGAAATATTTTCAACCTTATAGCAAAGCAGTTTCTATTCTGTATCCTAGTACATTCCCATTATTTTTTAACTTGTTGATAATGTTTTTTTCTCTGCTTGTAAACCTTATTATTTAAATACGAGCCTATTATCAATTTAGATTTTTTATTTTGTAAGATTTGTCATAATTATGAGTTAACACAACAAAAAATGAAAGTGGGTGGTTGTTTTTCTTACTTTTTTTAATAAATTTATATATATATCACCCCAACCATCCCTCACGGTCCAAACTCCTGTATTGAATCGCTTCACTAATATGCGAGCCATTAACTTCTTCCACTCCTTCTAAATCAGCTATGGTTCTACTTACTTTTAAAATACGGTCATAAGCACGAGCAGAAAGATTTAAACGTTCCATGGCCGTTTTCAATAACTGTTTAGAAGCTTCATCCAGCAAACAATATTTCCGAATTTGCTTCGTATTCATTTGTGCGTTATAATGAACCACATCAGAATCTTTAAAACGATTGGTTTGAATTTCTCTGGCTTTTGTGACGCGTTTCCTAATATCTACAGACGTTTCTCCTTTCCTGTCATCAGACAACTTTTCAAAAGGTACTGGTGTTATTTCAATATGAATATCGATTCTATCTAATAACGGACCGGAAATTTTGCTTAAATAGCGTTGCATTTCCGCAGGGCTAGAAGTAACAGGAGCATCAGGATCGTTAAAATAGCCTCCTGGACTTGGATTCATACTTGCTACCAACATAAAACTACTTGGATAGGTAACGGTAAACTTTGCTCTCGAAATAGTCACTTCCCTATCTTCCAAAGGTTGTCGTAACACTTCTAAGACACCTCGTTTAAATTCTGGTAATTCGTCTAAAAACAACACCCCATTGTGAGACAATGAGATTTCTCCAGGCTGAGGAAATGCTCCCCCTCCAACTAAAGCAACATCACTAATGGTATGATGTGGACTCCTAAATGGCCGTTGTGCCATCAATCCAGAATCTTTTATCCTACCAACAACAGAATGAATCTTTGTTGTTTCTAAAGCTTCATACAAGGTCATAGGTGGTAAGATACTAGGCAAACGTTTTGCTAACATCGTTTTCCCAGCGCCTGGAGGGCCAATTAAAATGATATTATGACCACCTGCTGCTGCAATTTCCATACACCTTTTAATACCTTCCTGCCCTTTTACATCGGAAAAATCAAATTCTGGAAATTCTAAGTTTTTATAAAATTCTTCACGTGTATTGATAATGGTTTGCTCAAGTGGATCTCCTTTGTCAAAATAATTAATGACTTGTTTAATATTTTCAATACCATAAACTTCTAATCCATCAACTATAGCTGCTTCTTTGGCATTTTGTTTTGGTAGAATAAACCCTTTATAACCTTCTTCTCTTGCTTTTACTGCAATAGGCAAACCTCCCTTTATAGGCTGTAAACTTCCATCAAGAGAAAGCTCTCCCATAATCAGATAATTTTTTAATTCTTCGGCTTGAATTTGTTTAGAAGCTGCTAGAATTCCTATTGCTAACGTTAGGTCGTATGCACTTCCCTCCTTTCTTAAATCAGCGGGCGCCATATTAATGGTTATCTTTTTTCCAGGGATTTTATATCCGTTATTTTGAAGTGCTGCTGCAATTCGATAATTACTCTCTTTTATTGCATTATCTGGTAATCCAACTAAATGATACCCTATTCCCGAATCCACATTAACTTCAACAGTAATTGTTGTGGCTTCTACTCCAAATACCGCGCTTCCAAAAACTTTTTTTAGCATATTGATTATTTTTTTCAAATGTAAGAAAATAAAACACACCTGAAATGCCCTTATTTTATATTCTAAAAGGAACATATAAAAATACCACCACGTCAAGCGTGGTGGCATAAACTATATGCTAACCATATGTTCTTTGAATACTTTTTTCGCAGATGTTGAATTGGAAGTAATGACCAAATGAGATACGGTTACACTATTTTCTTTCGAAGCATATGCGGCATCATTTACTTAGATGTTTCTTTTTAAATTATGTAATCTATGTGATAATTTCCAGTCTCAAAAGATCTTTAGCACTTGTCTCCCCTTATACATTTCATCGTAAATAAATTATAAGCATAAAACCCTGAAATATTTTCAGGGTTTTATTCAATACTTGACATAATAAGATCTACAACCATTCCTTAATAGAATATACCAAGTATTTTGTTTCTTTCGTAAACCTTACCTCTAGTGCCGGGGAGGCAACTTTGATTTTCACCGCATTGATGAATCAGGTAATCATATCGGTTAGCGATATTAATCTACGCATAGAAACCGTGTTACGTATTCTATTTAAAAAATTCTTAATAAATATGGATACGTTTAATCCCCTTTTGAATAAACCATAACTTTTATCTTCGCCAAATTGCAAATTACAGCTAGTAGGTAAGTAGTAAAAAAATCCTGATCTGAGATCTTTAATGGTAGATATCTCCTTTTTTGTATTTACATTTTCATACAGGTTTTCAATATCATCATCTGCATATAAATCGTCGCAAAGCAAAATAGGTGCATTATCGGGTATTTGTATAGTTGTACCTTTTACTTCGGTAGCTAACGGCATTTTAGTTTCTACAGACATTGGCATAACAGTTGGTTCTATGATAGATGGGCTAAGTTTTGTGAAATTTTCAACAAACCTTTTTGTTTCTATAGATGTAGATTTATAGTCCTGCTCATATCTTACTTCCATATCATTATTATCAATAGTAAAGATAAATGTAGATTTTGTAATACCACTATTAAAAATGGTCCAATACATATTTGTAGTGTAACATTCTGGAATCAGAATATTGGTTCCTATATCATAATATTTTCGATTGTATTTATCAAATATCTGAACATGTTTTCCATTGTTAGATATAATGACTTTAGTTGCATTTTTTGTGTCTTTGTTATTATTAACCCATATACCATCAATAGTATTTTTAATAGCTAACATACAATCAACATCTTCCATCTTAAATAGTTTTTTTAACGTTGTTTGACTTAGGTTTTTCAATATTATTTTAACCAGATTTTAGTTTAAAATATTTGATTCAAAGATATTTTTATAGTCATTCTAATTCAAGAGTGAAAATCCTGAAAACGATAAGGGGATCGTTCCTGAATATATTAAGTGTTTTATTTAATTTAATGGGTGTTTTTCCCCTTTTTTGACACATAAAACCCCTTAAAACAATCTTTATAATAAACATAAAATACTGTTAATCAAATAGTTAATTAGTTAGTTTTTCAGCATAGAATTCCACAGAACATAAAAATTCAAATATTAATATGTATTTTTGAAATAAACCATTTAATAAAAACTAAAATGAATACAAAATCAATTCAAAAATTAGCTCTTTTTGTAATAATCATGGTATTATCTTTTCAATCATGTGAAGAAAAACCTAAACCGCAAAAAATTAAACCTCCAAAACAAATCATAGATTACGATTATGCCCAAAAGCTAGAGGAAGAATATAAAAATACTAGGGGCGCTATTATTAATAAATATCTACAAATTGAAGATACTCGAGAATTCTGGTTTGATCTTGAAGAATTAAAAAAATATATTGCATTTGTAGAACAAGAAGCTGACTCATTGGGTTACAAAAGATTAGGCATTCGTATTTATAATGGAGCCTACCCAAATGAAAAAGGTTTCCCAGACCCAGGGTACTCAACTGTATTTATAGTTCCAACAGGCCATAAAACTAAATCTAAAGCTAGTTTTTCTCCTATAAGTTCAACTTTTGTGATAAACGATAACATCCATGAAATTCCAGCATATAATTATGGGCATGCAGGAAAACCTCCAAAACATGTAAACTAAAGTAATCATGTAGATGAGTGATTTATACCCATATATTTTGTCGTATTCTGTTAGTGCACTTGAATTTGCTGCTGCTATAATTGCTTCAATTCATTATAAGAAATATGTGAATTCATCTGAAGCTTACTTTTTACATTTTTTATGGGTAACTTTTTTTGTAGACACCATATTAGGATCCTTATTAGGTTTATTGTTTGAAAACAAGTGGCTTTATTATGGGTATACAGGAATGAGTTTTTTATTTTACTACTGGTGGTACTATTCTATTTTAACAGAAAAATTATACAAGAAAATCATAATAGTAATAAGCACTATATTCATAATCTTGTATGTTTTAAATGGTATTAATGTAGAACTTCATAAGTATAGTTTTGTAATAGGTGCTTCTTTTGTATTAATCTTTGCTGGGTTTCACTTGCATCAATTATTTAATTCAGATTACACCTTAATGATAAAACATAAATTAAGCTTCTGGATAACTACAGCGTTAGTACTGTTTAACATAGGTATGATACCATTTATATTATTGTCTAAGTATTTTAATGTTTGGGTTTTTAATTCTGTATTTGGTATTATTTTACTTTTTCTGAACATTGTATTGTATGGTTGCTACATAATAGGTTTTATATGGACGAAAAAGAAATACAATCATTTTTAATTATCTCATCAGTTGTATTATTTCTTTTAATAATGACAATGATTTCCCTCTTTGTTCTTTTTCAAAAAAGAAAAAATGCATTACTCTTAAAAAATGAGTTTGCTAAAAAACATTTTGAACAGGAAATATCTAAAGCTCAAATTGAAATTAGGGAAGAGACCTTTAGAAATATTAGTTGGGAATTACATGATAACATTGGTCAGTTATTAACTTTAGCCAAAATACAGTTGCAAAGCGATTCTTCTATTAATGAGGTAAAAGGGACGCTAGATAAATGTATTAAGGAACTAAGGGTTTTATCTAAATTGATTAATCCAGAGGCTTTAAAAAATATGTCTTTAGAGCAAGCTATATCTGATGAAATTGACAGATTTAATAGACTTAATTTTATAAAATCTCAACTCACTATAAAAGGAGAACAAATAAAAATAGATAGTAAAATTGAAATTGTATTCTTTAGAATTTTACAAGAGTTTTTTTCAAATACTATAAAGCACGCCAAAGCGACTCATTTAGATATTTTGTTGGACTATCAAACAGATGTGCTAACTATTATGGCAAAAGATAATGGTTTAGGGTTTGATTTAAACAAACAAAAACATTCTGGAATAGGCCTAACTAACATAAAAAATAGAGCTAAATTGGTAAATGCAAATGCCACATTTATATCGGAGCCCAATAAAGGAACAGAATTAACGATTACATACCACCTTAATAATGAAAACTCATACCATAGTAATAGTTGAAGATCATATTTTATTGTCTCAAGCCATAGCGAGTCTGGTAGATTCTTTTAAAGACTTTAGCGTGCTATACACCTGTAAAAATGGCAAAGAACTCCTTACAAAACTTAAAACACCAAATAACATTCCAGACATTATACTTATGGATGTTAATATGCCCATATTAAACGGCATAGAGACTACAGAGATTATAAAAAATGAATATCCGGAAATTAAAGTTATAGCACTTTCTGTTGAAGAAAACGATGTCACCATAATAAAAATGTTAAAAGCCGGTGCAAAGGGGTACTTATTAAAAGATGTTGAAAAAGATATTTTAGAATTAGCTCTAATAGAAACCATAAAAAATGGTTATTATCATACAAAGGATGTATCTAATATTTTAATAAACTCTTTAAATGATGACGATTCGGGCAAAATTCAATTAAAAGATAGAGAAATAGAATTTATAATACACACCTGCTCTGAAATGACTTATAAAGAAATAGCCGAAAAAATGTTTTTAAGCCCAAAAACAATAGATGGTTATAGAGATAATCTATTTCAAAAATTGAACGTTAAAAATAGAATAGGGCTAGTTTTATATGCTATTAAGAATGGGATTTATAAATTGTGATATAATACCCTAATTTAAACTTAAAAAAAGAGGCTGTCGAAAAAGTGGCATTCTTAATATTACCTTCGAAACAAAATATATTTTGTTTCGAAGGTATCAGCGAAGCTGTGAAGAATCTCTTTAAAATATATGGCTCTGATTATGAGTGAAATAAGATTATTCGCGTTGCTCTGATGACAAGATTAACCACTTTTCAGACAGCCTCCATAAATATTAGTTTAGTCACTCTAATTATTTCGTACCATTCAAAAATTTAGGCTTTAATACCAACATAGCCCAAGCCCAATTTTGGGTATTGGATGCAGCATCTTCTGTAATTCCTTTTAGTTCATACATCCCATCTGAAGGGAACATATGTGAATATCCAGCCACCAGGGCATAACCTTTAAATTTCTTTTTGAAAACCAAATCAATTTCTGTTCCTAGTGATTTCTCTCCACTAGGTAATTCTTGCTCTCCACTAAAGTTCAAAGCTTTAACCATAAGGCTTGACGTTTCGCTCAATGTAAAGTTTGCACTTGCGTGAATATCAAATAAACCAACTGAATTTCCATGATTCCCTACGTAGAAATAATCCATAAATCCATTAAATTTATGATTGGTTCCGTATAATGGGAAAAATGCGCCTGTTTCGCCTGGATCTGCATCATTTCCGCTAATAATTTCTAAACCTGCTCCTAATTTTACTTTATCAGATGCTTTGTATGTTAGATCCAAACCTAAAAGGTACGCGCCTTTTACGTCTATTTCATTTTGTCTTTTACCAGTTTGTACAAATGCATTAGCTGCTAAACCAAAGCTACCCTTATTATAATTTAAGTGCGTTCCTAACGTTTGAAGGTTACTCACCCCATCTGGATTATCATTCGTATCAAATTCCTGAAAACCATTATTCATTAATAACAAGCTCCCTGAAAAGTTTTCCCAAGCTTGTTTTAAATAAGCATACTGCATGGTTTTGTACGAAAAGAAACCTGTAGTATTATATGCAGTTCCAACAGACTGAAAACCTGTCGGGTTAGAGTAATCTTGATTAAACGCAAATGCAACATCTATTAAGAATTTATCCTTTTTATATTTTATCAATGCAGCATCGTGGTTACGCCCTTGTTGTGCCCAGTCTAATCCCCCAAGAATTCGCTGATCATCATAAGACAATACCTGACGCCCTAATTTAGTTGACCATCCAGATCCTAAATTAATTTCTGCCCAAGCTTGAAAAACAGCAAATGAGTTATTCTGGTCGTAAGGTAAAATCTGTCTGTTTTCTCCCCAAACCAAAATATCTTGAAAGCTCACATAAAATTTATAAGCATCTATTTCATAACCTGCATTTAATCGTATACGGGTTGAAATACCATAACCAGCATCGGCATCGTCGGCTATAAGGCTTCCAAAACCGTTACGATATTCTGTACGTGGACGAAATTCACCATCTAAAGTAAATTGTGCTTGTACAAAATTTAAGCACCCTGCTAGTAATAGCCCCAATATTACATATTGTTTTTTCATTTTTTTAATTTTTAAGTTGTTTGTATTTTTTGAATTTAATTTTATTGTTTTTGATTATAGCTTGTCAAATGTAAAAAGACAAAAACATCTTATTTATGACAAATCTCATATAACCAAATTTTTATAATGTTATAGTTTTCAGTTATTATAGCATTTATTAATGCTCTAAAAAATCTATCAAGTGTTTTCTATATTTATAATAATCATCGTGCTCTAAAACAGCTTTACGGGTTCTAGGTCTTTCAAAATCAATGTTTAAAATATCGCCAATTTTGGCTTTAGGTCCGCTCGTCATCATCACGACACGATCTGCTAAAAAAATAGCTTCATCAACATCATGGGTAATCATAACCGCCGTAATCTTTTCTTTATTCCAGATTTCAATTAAAATATCCTGAAGTTCTCCTCTAGTTAAAGAATCCAACATTCCAAAAGGTTCATCTAGCAATAACACTTTGGGCTTTATAGCAAAAGCTCTAGCAATCCCCACACGTTGCTGCATGCCTTGAGATAGTTCTGAAGCCTTTTTATTAAAAGCATCCTCTAATCCTACCTTTTGTAAATAGTATTTTGCAATATCATTTCTCTGGGATTTCGTAGCATGTGGAAAAACTTGATTTACTCCCAATAATACATTCTGAAGTGAGGTCATCCAAGGCATTAAACTAGGCGATTGAAAAATCACACCTCTATCTGGCCCTGGTCCTTTTATATGTTTTCCCAATACCGAAATATGACCTCCGGAAATGGCATTAAGTCCGGCAATCATAGAAAGCATTGTGGTTTTTCCACAACCCGAATGCCCTATAATAGTAACAAATTCCTCTTTTTTTATTTGAAGATTCAAGTTTTCAAGAACCACATAATCACCTTTAGGTGTTGGATACACCTTCTTTAGCTTTTTTAAATCCAGCATGACCTGAGATGAAGGAAAAAGACCATTATCAGTAATAACCTCTGTCTTTTTATTTTCTATTGTAGCGTTCATCTGATTCATTTATTTAAATTGATTAACAAAATCTTTCGGACTCAAATCCGGAAGTACAAATTCTTCTTTAGCCTGCGATTTTCTTTCGTCTCCAATATCCATTAAATATTCTATAATGGCATTTCTGGTTTCCTTAAAATTTGCATTATCGTTCATCTCCGTTTTATCACGAGGTCGTTCGATATCGATTTTAAATTCAGGCCCTAAAGTGGCATTAGGTCCTGGTTTTAAAGGAATAATACGGTCTGCCATATAGATACCTTCATCTACATCGTTAGTAATCAATAAAGCGGTACGTTTATCTTTTCCCCAAATATTTAATATCTCGTCCTGAAGATTGCCTCTGGTTAAAGCATCTAACGCCCCAAGAGGCTCATCCATGATGATCATTTCCGGTTTCATTGCTAAAGCTCTGGCAACGGCAACACGCTGGCGCATCCCTCCAGATAACTCTTTTGGACGTTTGTTAATTGCAGGTGTTAAACTAACCATTTCAACATATTCTGCAACCAGTTTGTTTAACTCTAGTTTGCTTGTTTTTGGAAACGCTTCTTTAACAGCCATATAAATATTCTGACCTACTGTTAACCACGGTAATAATGAGTAGTTTTGAAAAATAACCCCGCGCTCATGGCTAGTGCCAAATACCGGTTCCCCTTTAAACAATACCTCGCCTTTTGTTGGTTCTAACAACCCGTTTATGAGGTTTACCAAAGTGGTTTTACCGCTTCCAGTAAAACCTACTATAGCTACAAATTCTCCTTCTTCAATCGATAGATTAATATTTGAAAGCACCTCGGTAACATGGTCTGCTTGCCCGTAAGTCTTATATACATTGTTTAATTCTAAATATGCCATTTCTTTATGTGTATTTTGGCGTTACCATACCCTTCGACTACGCTCAGGGCAGAAGGTCGGGCTTATATTTTATCCTTAACGTTATTAATATCTTGTATCTGTCATTACGAGGAGAGAAACGACGTGGTAATCTTTTTATCGATTAACAGATTGCCACGGCAAATAAAAATTGCCTCGCAATGACGTTTCAATATTAAAAAAGGATGCCACTTCAATCCCTAACGCACGGTTCCTTTATCGATTAAATTGCCTCATTTTTATTAAACGACACCGCATTTTGAATAGTAAGCATAATTCGGTCTAATAAAAAACCTATGATTCCTATAACAAACATAGCTACTATAATTTTAGAATTTGAGTCATTAGCGCCATTTTGGAATTCTTCCCAAACAAAGAGTCCTAAACCTGGACTTTGTGCCAACAATTCTATCGCAATTAAAACCATCCAGGCTACAGATAATGTAATTTTTAAACCTGTAAATATTAAAGGTAATGATGACGGTAAAATCACTTTAAATACCTTTTGAAAAGCCCCTAATTTCAATACTTTGGCGACATTTATATAATCTTTATCTACTGATGATACGCCCATAGCTGTATTTACTAAAGTAGCCCACATAGAACATAATCCTACACTTATAAATGAAATGATGAATGAGCTATCTCCATTAGAATCTATTAAGATCGTTTTAACAATCATAAATACCAATAGATACCATACAACCGGAGATACGGGTTTAAAAATTTGAATAAACCAGTTAAAAGCGCTTTTCAAAGTAGGGCTTAATCCTATAAGAATTCCTATTGGAATGGCAATTAGTAACGCTAATAGAAACCCAGCAAACACCGTTTTTAAACTCATAATAATTTGGTCTATAAAAGACGGTCTACCTGTATAAGTTATCGGAGCTTTTCCTTCTGCAATTCGCTTAGCATTTAAAGTAGCTGTCTTTTCTATAAATGCTGCTTTATCTGCACTAATTATATTATGATCTCTCAATAATGATTTATAAGAGTCCCAAACCTGACCAGGTGATGGTAAGGTATTAGGCTGACAACTTATATCGCCAGAAGCAATACATTCCCGCATAGCCTCTGCAGCTGCAGGCCCTTGATCTGTAAGTGCTTTTTCAATTTTAAAATTTGCTTCTCTATTATATAGCGACATAGCGCCTACATGCCATAGTCCAATAAATAAGAGTATGGAAGCAAGTGGCACGGCTACTTTACGTAAGAAGTTTATAAAATCTTCCTTTTCCAGCTTCCCTGTAAATAGGTCTTTTAAAGTGCTTAAAAAACCTAACCCCATAAATTTGGTTACTTTTCCTAATGTTATGCTTTGCTTCATAATTGCTTCTTGTTTAGTATTTTGATTACCTTAACGTGAGTTTCTATGACTTTCTTTGTCATTCCAAGTGCAAGGAGGAATCTCATAACTTTTGTGATTTCTCGAAAGTTTATCTTGAGCACTTCGACTCCGCTCAGTATAAACTAAAGTCGAAAGGCTCGTTCCTTGCTCTGTCGAAAATGACAAACACTTGTGTAATTTTAAAATTTCCTTTTACTGTACCGCTTTATCCTTGTTTCCTATGGTGAAACTGTTGATATATGAAATCGGATCTTTAGCATCATAGGTTGTTCCATCTATAAAATCTGTTGTAGCAGGTTTATAACCATCAGTATCCGGGATATCGGCAGCTGGAATATGTCCTTCTTCAACTATAAGCTCAGCAGCTTTTTTCCAGATATCTGGTCTGTACACATCTTTAATAGTTTCTGCATACCACTCGGCTGGTTTAGCTTCAGGTATTTGCCCCCATCTTCTCATTTGAGTTAAAAACCAGATACCATCAGAATAGAACGGATAGGTTGCATTGTACTTGTAGAATACATTGAAATCCGGCATCTCACGTTTATCACCTTTTTCAAACTCAAACGTTCCTGTCATAGAGTTTGCTAATACAGCTTCATCTGCACCAACATATTGAGACATGGATAATATTTTAACAGCCTCTGCTCTATTTCCTGGCTCATCTAACCATTTTCCTGCTCTTATTAGTGCTTTGGTTACAGCAATAGCCGTATTTGGATTTTCATCAATAAATTTCTTAGTCATTACAAATACTTTCTCCGGGTTGTTTTTCCAGATATCATAATTTGTAGTTACTGGCACTCCAATCCCCTTAAATACAGCTTGTTGATTCCATGGTTCTCCAACGCAGTATCCGTAAATAGTACCTGCTTCTAGTGTTGCTGGCATTTGTGGTGGTGGTGTTACAGACAATAAAACTTCTGCATCTATTTGTCCTTGTACGTTTTCAGCAGTATACATACCTGGATGAATGCCTGCTGCTGCCAACCAATATCTAATTTCGTAGTTATGTGTAGAAACTGGAAATACCATTCCCATTTTAAAGGCTTTTCCTGAGTTTTTATAATCTTGAATTACTGGTTTTAAAGCATCCGCTTTAATAGGGTGGATTGGTTTTCCATTTGTATCTTTTGGTACGTTTGGCTTCATTTTAGACCACACATCGTTTGAAACGGTAATACCATTACCATTAAGATCCATTGAGAAAGGTGTTACTAATTCTGCTTGTCTACCAAAACCTGCAGCTGCTGCAATAGGTTGTCCAGCTAACATGTGTGAACCGTCTAACTGCCCATCAATAACACGATCTAATACATTTTTCCAGTTAGATTGTGCTTCCACAGAAACAAATAACCCTTCGTCCTCAAAGAATCCTTTTTCTTTAGCAATGGCCAAAGGAGCCATATCTGTTAGTTTTATAAAACCAAATGTTAATTGTGGTTTTTCAATTTCTAATGTTTTTGTTTTTGAAACTTCAGTTGTTAGGTTTTCAGCTATAGCTTGTTTTTTTTCCTTACTACCACAAGAGCATAGCAAAACTACTATTGGTAGAATCCAAGATGACTTTTTAATTATAGATTTCATAATTTTTAGTTTTAAATTAACTAAGTATTTATACTTATTTAAAACAAATATATAAGTATTAACACTTATCACTTATGCAAATACACATATGCAATCATCTTTTTTCACATAGTCAAACCTGCAAAAAAACATAAAACCAGCATAAAATACTGGCTTTAAAACAATTAAATATTAAAAAGAGATGCTAAACGCTCTACGTAATTGGTATAAAAAAGTAAC
This sequence comes from Flavivirga rizhaonensis, assembly GCF_004791695.1. Lineage (GTDB taxonomy): Bacteria > Bacteroidota > Bacteroidia > Flavobacteriales > Flavobacteriaceae > Flavivirga > Flavivirga rizhaonensis. Next base: position 36,420 of record NZ_SRSO01000023.1, read on the forward strand.
AGTATTTGTGTTTTTAGTAAAAATAAAGACCAAATATTAGTGAGATTTATTTGCCTCTAACAGGAAAACATATAGAAAATAATTAAAAGAACGTGAGTTCGGTTTAATGATGAAACTATTCTATTAAAAATCAATAAATGACGTTCTTCGTATTAGGTTGAGCCTTTCGACTCACGTTAGAGGATATATTTATGACTTTATTTATCTAAAGTCTTTAACCACACCTCTTGAGATAAAGCCGTGTATTTTTTATTTGTTCCATAAGGATCTGCCCCGCCTTCAAAATAGTTTTGAATAAATTTCATAGGAATTGTATCTGATAGTTTTTTAGGAACATCATATTTGTGGTTGCCATGAAAATCATGACATTGTATACAGGTAAACCATTCTTCTTTTACAATTAAGTTTTTATGAGATATATCTAATGGATCGTTTTCTACTTCCAAATCCTGATGGCAATTAACGCAGTAATTAATTGAAGCTACAGATACTCGTTCCTCCTGATGCTCTGTATGGCAAGTAATGCAAGTGGTAGCATCAATATGTTTTACCGCTTTTTTAAATCTTGGTTCGGAAAATCGATAGGTCGGATGTCTATCATTGGCTCTGTCATGACATTGCAGGCAGTTATCTACAGTAACATCTTTAGTTCCAAAATCTACGCTTTTATCTCTGGCCCCAAAAGTGTGTGATATATTAGACTGTACTTGTTGCAGTAAATTTCCTTTAGCATCTGCATGGCATGAAAAACAGGAAAGGTCTTGATGTCCTGTATTCATCGGACCAATCGATATGTATGCTTCAGTGCTATTCAAAGTTAAGATATAAAATATGGAAGCTCCCAAAATAACACCTATAACCCCTCCTAGAAATTGTCTTTTTCGTAATGGACTTACCTTAAACATGCACTAACTGATATTTTTAAATTATATTTCAATTACAACTTTCTCACTTACAGGATAACTAATGCAAGTGAGAATGTCTCCATTTTCCACATCGCTATCTGGCAGCAAATGTCCTTCACTCATCATAACTTCTCCCGAAATACATTTTGCCCTACAAGAAGAGCACATGCCTGCTCTACATGAATATGGAATAACAATACTTTCTGACATAGCTTGCTCTAATATGGATTTATCTCCTCTTACTTGTATTTGATGGGCTTCTCCTTCAACTTTTAAAGTCACATCACTCAAAAGATCTTTACCAGAAACTTTTACTACAGGAGCTTTAAAAACTTCAATCATAATTTTTTCTCTGGTAACACCATTATCTTTTAAGATCTCTTTTATTTTTTCCATATAACCAAAAGGACCGCAAATCATATAGGCATGATCATCATAAGCTAATAAGTGTTTAGAAAATATCTTATTTAATAATTTATGTGTTACCAAGCCTGCATAGTAGTTGTTATTATCTTTCTTATTTGAAGAAATGATATGTTCAATAGAAAAATTATTAGGGTACTTGTTTTCTAATTCTTTTATTTCATCATGAAAAATAATAGACTCCATACTCTGATTTGCGTAAACCAATAATATATTTGAATCCTTTTCTTCTGCTAAAACTGATTTTATAATAGAAAACATAGGGGTAATTCCACTACCTCCTGCAAATAATATATATTGCTTTTTTTGTTTACTAATTGGTTCAACATAAAAAGAACCTGCTGGATCATCAACAACCAACTTATCTCCTACATGAAGATTATCATGAACAAAGTTTGAAACCAGCCCTTTCTCGACACGCTTTATAGTAATTTTTAAATCTTTATCAGTATACGGATTACTACTAAATGAATAAGCACGTTTATGTACAACCTTATCAATAGGAACATAGATAGTTAAAAATTGACCTGGTTTATACTTTAATCTTTTGAAAAAATTTCCATTCTTGAAACACAAACTGATAGTATCATCGGTTTCTCCAATTATATCTTTTATTAGTAATTTCATATGGTATCTATTTATAATAAAATACAATGGTTATATGAAATACCATCATAATCGTGACTATTATGGATAGAGCTACATGAGCAATCATCCAGCCTTTAAATAACAAATCGCTATTATTTTTTATAACATCGAGATTAAAATATCCCAATAATGTATTCGAAAAAAATATATAAGACAGCAATAACAAATACCCGTACCCTAAAGACATACTGTGTATATAAAAGACCAAGGGGCTAATGGCTCCTAACCACTTATGTATTGTCTGCATAGATATAGCATGTTTTCTAAGCTTTTTAATAATCCGAGTTAATGTAAGAACCCATTGAAAGACTATAAACAAAGCCAAAACCATACCAGACCAGCGCTTATACATTTCTTGTTGCTGGAGTTCAAATAACCAATTCCATTTTAATTTTAAAAAAAATTGCAAAAAGAAAGCACTTAGGAAAATTAATCCGATTAAAGAGGATTTGTTATTAATTAACATAAATTATCTGCGATTTCAGGTAAACAATAGCAACTTGCCCATCACCATTATGAAGCATAAGGAATGAGCAGAGTTGCAATTGAATAATCAAAACTAAACTTCACTTATTTCGTTGCTACAAGATGTTTCATAGTCTCATAAGATGCTAACTTTTTAACACTATCAAGAAAAACTTCAGCTGTTGGCAAATAATTTCCTTCTGCTGGCCATTTTTTGCCTATCTCCGGCTTTTCACTTTCCTTAAAGGCTTTAATTTCATCCAAATATTCCATGTATATATCTACAGTCCCTTTAGCATAAGAGTTTAAAACCGCTATAGTTTCTTTATATGTTAATGAATCTTTTGGGTATTGCCATGTCGTAGCGCCCATAACATCTCCTAATTTCCAATCTGATTTTGTTGTCTGAGGATGTTCATTATGACAACTTACACAAGCCCCTGCACTAGCTAAATCTGCAAACATTGCGGTATGTAGTTTTTGTTCTTCGTCATAGAAAAATTGTGGTTTTTGATCCTCTTTTATTTGTTTAAATAAATCTGCTTGCTTTCCTTCAAATTTATTGGCCGCATTTACCGGAAAATCAGATCCCAGATACAAGCCTAAAGGCACTGGGTTCTTTCTAATACTTGTTGCTACACCCCTTAAAAATAGTGCTGGTAATGGTCCTGCTTCTACATCGTCCTTTCTCCAGTCTTCATCAAACTTCATTCCTTGTTTTTTACCTTTACCTACTATAGCTTTTGTATAGAGTGTTCTTGTAACGTCGTTCTCTTTAGATACCATTTCTAATACTTCTTCTACAGAAAAAGCATTTTCTATGCTTGTTGTTTCTGATTTTTCTTCCGGAACTCCACCACATGAAACTAAAATGAAACATGTTAATGGTAATATGGGTTTGTAAATATTTTTCATATTTCTGATTTTTTGAGTTATTAATAAGCAGCTTCAATCATGACTTTAGACATTGTACCATATACACTTGTCCATGCATCTTTTACTTCGGGAGTAAAATCGTCTCCCAAACCAACTTCAAGGGTTCCCAATAATGCTTCGCCTACGGTAGTATAATGAAAAGCTTCTACCTTATATTCTGTATGTCTTTTTCCTAAATCCTTTAAAATTGGAATTAATGCATCCAAGTTGCTCAAGCCAGCTACAGCTGTACCAAGCATGCTCATCAATTTGTTTCCTTGTATTTTCATAGCATCTTCATCACTTGGAAATAATGGTTTTAGCTGTGGATCTAAATCAAAAAGTTTTTCATAAAATATTTTTGCTGCAGTTGGGGCTATCGGCTTTACTTTTTCAAATGATTCTTGAACTAGAGTGATGGTTGTTGATTCCATAAATCTTATGTATTTGGTTTGTATTTATAAAAAATTAAGTATTAGTACTTATTTAAGACAAAAATAAATAGTAGTTTCTTAATTAATTATGAAATAATACAGTTGTAAATGGTCTTTTACCACATGTAAAAAGCTATTAAAACGCAGTAAATTTTTTCATAATGGAGAAAGGGAAGGGTTTTAGAGTTACCGTGTATACATAAATATGGGCACGTATAATGAACAATAGGAATTAGACACGAATATGACTGATTTTCACTAATTAACGTCAGTTCTATTTATTGTAAGAGGAGGCATCTCATCATGATGAGATGTCTCGTCACTCATGCTTCGTTCTGTCGGATGACAAACATCTCTTGGTTCTTTTGAGTATTATTTACGTCAAACTGACGTTAATTAATTTGTCTATCGCCAGATTTAAACTCTAAGCAAGCTTCAATTCGTGCAAATTAGTGTAATTCGTATCTATTGAAAAGCTATGCCCAAAACGACAAGAATTAAAAGATGGTTAGAAAACTAGCTATCCAAGAAGTAATTATGCTCGCTGATCTCTTTTTTAAGTAGTGGAATATCATTTATACCAATCTTCTTTCCTTTTGCTATAATAAGCTTTTCCTTTTTAAGTGCAGAAAATGCACGAATAACCTGTTCTTCGGTAGTTCCCGCGTAGTCGGCATACTCTCTCCTACTTAATGGTAAGTTTAAAAAGCCTTTTAAATGGCCAAATTTTCGATGGATATATAATAAGGTATCAATAACACGTTCTCGAACAGTCATTTGCGAAATGGATTTTACTTTATTTTCACTTCTATTAAGCTCATCTGCATAAAATAGCATCATATCATAAGTGAACTTAGGGTTTTCGAGTAACGCTTCTTGTAAATCGTTCTTTGAAAAATAGCACAAAACGGTGTCTTGCAATGCAATAGCACCTATAGAATAGTATTCTTCAGTTCCAAAACCACGATGACCGATAATTTCTCCTTCTTTGGCAAATCTTACAATTTGTTCTCTACCATTAATACCCGTTCGAAAGACTTTAACGGTTCCTTTTAAAATAAAAAATAAACCATGTACGGGAGCACCTTCAATGATGAACTGCTGCCCTTTTTTGCACTTGATATTGTTCTTTTTATTCGTGAAATTAGAGCTTTCTAAAGTAGACAGATTCTTTTTGATTAAACAGTTAGTATTATCACATAAATTGCAAGCTAAACCAGACAACGGATTTGCTCTCTGTTTTACCTCATTTATGCTTTTAAATGTTGACTGCATTCTTTTTAAGTACTCATTTAAGTATTAAGCGATATCACTAATATAAGTATTAATACGTATAATAATAAATACCGCATTCACTTTTAAGAGAAAACTAAAAATCAATATTCAAATTCACAACATAGTAATTTTGAATATTGATTTATGGCAAATTCGTAAAATAAAAAATTTCTTTAAACGAGGAATTCTAGTGCTATCATAGGGTTTAATTAAACTAAAAGTATAATAACTACATTTTTCTGTATATAAGATGAGTTTTGTATTTACTTTTCTTTGCTCGTCCAAAGAAAAATAACAAAAGAAAAGACGCCCTTTCGAGAGGAATTTCTTCTCATACTATCGCCTTGAGAAGAACCAAGCCCAAAACTTCGCGTCGCCCTACTACATTACCCAACATTAATGCTCCTGTAATCGAAGCTTTTGTGCTTTATTCTTCCGAAAGGTCGGGACAGCCTAATAGTCTTTCCTTAACGACAAACGAAGTCGCTTGATGAAGAAAAAAAGAACTTCTCTGCTAGTGCATATGCCTATTATTTCTCCGAGGCTACTTTAGAGCCATACGTTTTCTTGTTTCTAAAAGCAGCTACAACAGCCACAACTATCATAAAAACAGCCAGCACATAGACAAACACTGGAATAGGCAGAGGATCACCCGCTGCATAACTATGCAAACCAGACAGATAATAATTAACTCCAAAAGATGTCATTATAATAGACCAAAAAGCAAACATACTGGCTACGTTAAGCACATACATATTATTTAATTTCGGAATAAAACGTAAATGTAAAACAATGGCGTATACAATAATACTTATTAACGCCCAGGTTTCTTTAGGATCCCATGCCCAGTACCGTCCCCAGGATTCATTCGCCCAAATACCTCCTAAAAAAGTACCTACTGCCAATACAAACAAACCAATAGTCATGGCTATTTCATTAATATAAGTAAGCTCTTTAATTTTAATGTCTATGATAGTTTTTGTCTTCGGTGTTTTAAAAATTAACAATAACAAAGCCATAAACCCCAGAATGGCCGACAATGCCAAAGGCGCATAACTACTCACAATCGTTGCTACATGAATTTTTAGCCAATACGACTTTAATACAGGCATTAAATTGGTGATTTCCGGACTTAACCAATCTAAATAGCTTACAAATAATAACGCGCCAGAAAACAAAGTGGATAAAGGCAGTGAAAAATCAGATTTCCTAAATGTAAATAATCCACATAATACTAATACCCAAGCTACAAAAATCAACATTTCATAACCATTACTCCATGGCGCATGCTGCGCAACATACCAACGTAAAAGAATATTTCCCGTAAAGCATAAAAAGGAAATTAATGTTAAAACAATAAACGTATTATTTAAAACTTCTACCCATTTTTTCTGAGAAAACATTCTAACTATAGCCAAAATTAACAAGACAAAACCAAGCGTAAAAAACACTTGAAACAGCCAGAAATTGATATTAGCCTTATTATACCATAGCTCAGCTTCAATACGCTCTGGTGTTGGTATAACCTCAGCTCCTAAAACCTCTTGGTATTTTTTAATATACATAAGTTTTTCATGGGCTCCTTCATAGTTTCTGGTCGTAATATCTTTAAAATAAGATGGCACAATTGTTTGGGCAAATTGCGCGTCTTCCTCAGGAAAATCATTAAAATGATGCGTGTAGCTAAACCATGTATTATTGGAATCGTTTTTATTTGGGAAAATTTTTAGGTAGTTACCTATAAAAACATTGTAAAGAATATTAAAACGCTCATCTATTTTTAAAACTTCCTTATCAAATTCATTACGTTCTGATGGTTTCTTTTTATTAGCGTCTTCAACTTGATTCGTTAAAAGATAATCTCCTTTTTCATCTAATAAATTGGTGAATGCTATTAAGTTATTTTTTCCTTTAGGGATACTATCAAATAAGGTTCCTGTTTTCTTGAAATCTGCCTTTATAATGGGTACGCGTTGCCATATTTGAGGTAACATGTGCATGGCTAAAAAAGTTTGATTGGCATCAAGTACTATTTTTTTATCAGTTAAAGGGTAAGTGAATTTAGACTTTCTGGAAATTTTTCTAAGAAACTCGGATGCTAAGGTATTTATTGGTTTTATACGTCCGTCTAAATCCTGAACTAAGAGTCTACCGAAAAAATCAGCATGCCCTTTATCTATTTCCTGACTTTCAATCGCTTTTTCAACAACTGTAAATAGTGAATCTGTTGACGTTTGTGCAAATAAGCTAGTTAAACCAAAAAGAAGCAAACATACTGTTGTTACAGATTTTTTCTTTAGTTGTTTTAATTTTTTATTGATGAATTTAAAACGTGATGTTTTTCCAAAAAGCGTAAAAAACATGCCAATCATCATTAACAAATACCCCAAATAAGTAACAAAAGTCCCTATTCTATCATGGTTTACAGATAATACTGTTCCTTTTTCGTCGGTATCATAGCTTGCCTGAAAAAAGCGATAGCCTTTATAATCCAGCACATTATTCATAAAAATTCTAAACGGTATCTTTGTATCGTTATCTAAAATAGTGACTTCACTGGCGTAAGCAGAAGGACTTGAAGATCCTGGATATCTTTCTAATTGAAAATCATCTAATTGAATTGAAAAAGGCGTTTGAATAGCCGCTGCTCCATAGGATAGAATAACTCTTATATCATTAATTTCTAAATCATGGTGTGTTGGTAAAAAACCTTCTCTATATAAGATATTTACAGGTTGTTCTTTACCATCAACAGATACGTTTACAATTAAAGCATCATCTTTCGTTTGATCATTGTCCTTAGGTTTCTCTGAAATGCTTTTTAATTGAAACCTTCCCTTTTCATGGTAGACTAATGGTACAAAAGAAATATCGCCATCTCTATACAAAGTTCTTAAAGTAATAGCTTGCAAGCTATCTTTAGAAACTTTTCCTGCTTGTTGTGATGACATGATAAAAAAGTCTAAATCGTGTGGTGTTTTAATACTAAATGCACCCTCTTTTTCTACAATATTAATAATGCCTTCTTTATCGGAATTAAACCCTATTTCATGCTGGTGTTCTCCAATTTTTTCAATTTCACCCTTTTTAAGATATACTGTATTTCTACCGTTACCGACTGTTACAACCATTTCTAAGAGTGGTTCTCCTGAAGTATCGTCATGTATAACTTCCGGAACAGCGTCAGCTATAAATTCATTGTATGAAATAATAACTGGTTTATTGTTAAAGCTTATTTTTAAGGTAAAGTCATTATCACTTATAGGTGAGAATGATAGCTTTTCTTTTATCGTTTTAGTATTCTTACCATCGGTTATTGTTGCTGTTAAAAAATTAGCATCTGAGATAACAATATTAGAAGACGCGCCTTCTCTTATTCTCATAATCCCTCCATAAGAGGCATATCTTGTAATAGCGGCTCCTAAAATAATAACAATAAACGCTACATGAAATAACAGTGTCGCCCATTTTTCTTTACGGAATAGCTTATATTTAAAGATATTGGCAGCAAAACAAATGGCTAATCCTAGCAAAACAACCTCAAACCACCAAGCATCATAAATAGCGACCCACGCAGTTGCGGTACCGAAATCATTTTCTACAAAAGTAGCGGTTGCCATAGCGATTGCAAAAACTAAAAGTAGTAACAATGCTAAACTAGAAGATGAAAAAAAGTTATATAATTTTTGCATGAGGGTCTCTTAAAAGAAGAAAGATAACATTTGTGGTTTTACCCTTCAAATGTTATCTTTTTTTAATTAATTATAACAACAAGGTTGTGTAGCCTTATTTATTCATTGATACTTCTTTAGTACCATAGTTAGCTTCACGAGCTTTAGCCTCTTCTAACCATTTCGGTACTAAATTTTGTTTAAATGCTTCTTTATCCTGCTTCATTTTTTCAGCATCTAAACCTATATATTTCTGTGCTTTTTCTTTAGTAGAAATATCTGGCATCTCAACAGGTTTATTGTATCCTAATTCAGATAATAAACGAGCTAATTTTAAACGCCCTTCTTGAATAACAGTAAATGCACTTCCCATAACTCTTGCTGTTTCAACCGGAGAGTGGAATGATGCTCCATGTGCTGCTGCAGAATAATCCCAGCGCCATTGCGCATGACGAATATCCATTAAGATGTCCTTCATTTGCTCTTCTGTGGCACCTAAATCCCAGGCTTTTTTAGCTTCTATATGTGCCTTAACAATGAAGTCTTCTAATTTCAATCTGTTTTCTGCTGCCTTACGCTGACGTTCGTAAACATTTTTCTTTAGCTTATCGGCATCTTCTCTATGACACACTTGACATGCATTAGCAACATTGTTTAAGGGTGATTGGATATGATGATCCGTGAATTTCTGTCCCCCTTCACTCTTGTAAGGCATATGACAATCTGCACAAGACACGCCTCTATCTGCATGAACACCCGTTAAATACGTTTCGTAACCAGGGTGTTGCGCTTTAAGCATAGGTGCACGACTTAACTTATGTGTCCAATCTTTAAAATTAATATCATCGTAATATTTTTCCATAGCTTCAACAGACATACCATTTTTCCATGGAAATTTTAAATAAGGGACACCTTCATTTCCTGGCATTTTCTTATCAAAGTAATACTCAACATGACATTGCGCACAAACTAAAGAACGCATTTCCTGATGGGTTGCCTGGTTGATATCTTTACCCATTTCTTCAAAAGCTTCTACTAAGGCTGGTCTGGAAATAGTTAGCTTCATCGTTTTTGAATCGTGACAATCTGCACAACCAATAGGATTAACAACTTCAGCTCCTTTGTCCGCCCATTTTCCTGAGTAAAACTCAGCGATACCATTTTCGTTCATTAAACGTGGTACATCTGGACTTTTACAAGTCCAACATGTCGCAGGCATAGGACCGTCACCTTTTCCTTTAGGTCCTCCTGTTCTTAAAGAGTTACGTAAATCTTCAATAGCATACTGGTGTCCTCTTCCTTGATTATAATCTTTTGCAAACCCGTATCCAGCCCAAAGTACAACTAAACGTGAATCTTCATGTAGCACATCTCTCATGGCTGAACCACCTTGCTGTGATGCAAAATCAGTTTCTGCTGTTTGTAAAAACGATTGATATTCGGCTGGGTAATTTTTTCCCCATTCTTCATTTCGTGGTTCGTTTTCACTTATTTCAACTTGCGGAACGTATTTATATTTAGCCTCATTTTTTCTGTTAACAATACTAGATGCTAACAAGCCTAGTAAAAATACTACTATTGCTGTAACGATAAATAATACTTTGTTTTTCATTTTTGTTATAATTATTTGTCTTCTATTTGTTTTTCTAACCAATCCGGGATAACAGTTTCCTCTGTATCTGTTGGAATAGGCGCAATGTTATTCTTTATAGTGGATATTCCATGTACAGTGCCATGTGGTACTTCTTGATGACAACTCCAACATTTCCGCTCTGTTCTGTTTTTTGCATGATCATCTATCCAACCGTCATACTTGGTTTGTGTGACCTGCTGTACATGACAACGAATACAATTGTTTTGTACAACTTCCTGAGATTCTTCCCGCATAAACATAACTTCTGGTTCTGCTCTTAAAGTAAATACCGAAGCGTGAAACAAGCCATCTTTTGCTTTAAAATAATATTTATTAAAAACATTGTTATGAGGTACGTGACAATCGTTACAATTTGCCCATTCTCTATGCGAACTGTGCATCCAGCTATTGTAAACAGGGGTCATAACGTGACAGTTAACACAGGCTAAAGGGTTGTCTGACATATAAGAAACCACGGAGGCTTCTTTTGCCATAAAAAACCCTAACCCAGTAATTACTGCAATTAAAAAAACCGCAACTGTTCTCCATCGCGATTTTTTATCTGGTAGTATGTTTTTTTTGAGATTCACTTTATTATATTTTTAAGTAAACGATTTTGTTTTATAATATGTATCAATAATTATTTACTTGATTATAAAGTTGGCTTAATTTGGATATGAGCTTCCGGGATAAGTAAATTTTTATTTTCTAAAGGAATAAATTGATAATTATCTTCCCTGAATAAAGTTCTGATTAGGGTCATTTTTATGATTTCTCGAAGGTGGTTAAAGTAATTTTTTATATGCATGAAAGTACATTTAAACTTAGGTGTAAATCTCTTGTTTTTTCGTAATAAATAAGCTGATATATGTCATATTCGGTCAGTAATTCTTATTTAGTCTCAATTAATTTTTTTAAAAATACAAAACATTTTTTACACTCATTTTTTATATCTTAATTTTCCTAGTTCTATACCAATAGCTGTTTTAGCAAGGATTGTAAATACAAAGGCTCCAAGCGCCCATATCCCTAGTGTTACACCTATTTCAATACCTGTAGGCATATACTCAGCTATTTTTCCGTAAGGTCCAGGAATAAATCCAGGAACAATTAGTCCGAATCCTTTTTCAATCCAAATAGCAACAAATAATATGAAGCAACAAAAGAAGAGCACTTTAAAATTATTTCTAAGCTTATGGAACGTTAATAAGACCGTGGCTAATACATTTAAAGGTATGGCCGTCCAAATCCATGGTAATAAAGCATCCTTACCATCTAATCCAAAGAAAAGATAATAGGCACTTTCACTATGATGTGTTGGCGCATAAAACTCTTTAAATAATTCTGAGATAAGCATGATTAAATTAATTTGAGCTGCCACAGTAACAACCATTGCAATCTTTTTGATGGTCTTATCTTGAATTTTAAATTCCGTAAAGCTTCTAATAATAGCTAAAACTAAAATAATAAGTGCTGGTCCAGCTGCAAATGCAGATGCTAAAAACCGAGGACCTAATAGGGCATTATTCCAAAACGGACGTGCTTGTAGCCCTTGATATAAAAATGCAGTAACTAAGTGAATCGCAACAGCCCAAAAAACAGATAAAATAGCTCCTGGGATATATACACTGCGTTTAGCTTCTTTACCTTGATAATGTCTAAATAAAATATAAAATGGAATGGTAATATTTAAAAACAGATAGCCGTTAAGCACCAATACATCCCAGGTTAACATGGAGTTTGGAAAGTTAAACACGCCAATCCCTGGAATCATATGCCATAACACTGAAGGTCCTCCCATGTCTGCTATTACAAAAGCTAAACACATAATAAGTGCTGCAACTGCTAAGCCTTCACCAATAAGCACTGCTTGTTTAAAATCGATATCTTTTAAAACGTAAGTGGGCATAACAAGCATAACTGCCGCGGCCGCCACACCAACTAAAAAAGTAAAATTAGAAATATACAAGCCCCAACTTACTCTATCTGTCATACCAGTAACACTAAGCCCGTGCTCTAATTGAATGGAATAACAATACATCCCAGCCAACATGACAAAAGTTAAGAGTGCCATCCATAAATGATACTTTTTTGAACCATGTGTTATCGTGTCTAAACTGTCTTTAACTAAACTTCCAAAAACTTTTAATCGTTTCATCTGTTTTTATTTATTTTATTTATTCGGTCAGACCTGCCGGCCGGTAGGCGGGTGTCATTCGCTAATAACATATAGATTGGTATCACTCCTTGTTATTGCTCGTTTCACGTAAACTTCTATTATAACTTTTTAATTTTTATACTTTGGGCGTTACCACAAGGGTCGGGCTTTCCTCTATATCTTTTTTATTTGTTCTCGATACATTTTGTTCATACTTCACAAAACACTCGAACTGACATAAAAAAGGATGCCGTTACAATCCCTAACGCAAACGGTGTTAATCCATAAAATACCAGAACTTAGGCTCCGTACCTAAATCTTCTTTTAATCTAAATACTTTTTTATTTTCTAAAACCCACCTTATTGTACTATCTGGATCTAATAAATTTCCAAAAATTCTAGCTCCTGTAGGACAGGCTTCAACACATGCAGGGTTTTTACCAGCTCTGGATCGTTGTACACAGAAGGTACATTTTTCCATAACGCCTTTTTTACGCATACGATTTCCTAAATAATGCTGATTATGATTAATTTCTGCTTCAGGTACTTCTGGTTTACTCCAGTTAAAACGTCTACCGTCATAAGGGCAAGCAGCCATGCAGTATCTACATCCTACACACCAATCATAATCGACAACCACCAAGCCATCATCTTCTCTCCAAGTTGCTTGCACTGGACATACTTCTACACATGGTGGATTATCACAATGAAAACATTGAGTCCCCATATAAAAATGACCTTCAGCTGGTACTTCATGATAGTAATTATCATCAGCTTCATTAAAATTGAAACCCTTACCATCCTTCATTTCATGAATTCGTATGTATTGCATTTGGGAGTTTCGGTCTTGATTATTCTCCTCAACACAAGCATTCACACAATCCATATACCCCTGACACTTAGAAATATTAAAAGCATAACCAAATAACACATCTTCTTCTGCATTTTTAGATGACATGCTAATATTTTTTCCTGTTCTTAATTGATACGAACGTACCAATCTATCAACAGTACCTTCTTTTTCTTTATCGGTCATCAATTTATAGTTCCCCTTAAATTGCTCTTCCCAATCTATTTGTGCCTTTTCTTTACTTTCATCACCACTAATCACACTACAAGACGTGCTCACTGCTCCTGCTCCAATTAGCAAACTAGCCGTTAACTTTTTAAAAGCACTTCGTCTATCCATTTTCACATCAAAAACCTGCTCAAAGCCATCTTTAGTTCTTTCTTCTCCTATAGATGCATGTATTGCTGCTTCATTAAATGCTTCATCTGTCATATGATGAGAATCTGATGATGATCCACAACCTCCAGATGTTTTTCCACAACTACAAGAACCAGAAGACGTTTTTTCCTTCCTGCCAAGATTTAATGAAAACCATTTTTTGTTATTATTACTCATACCTAAATATTATTAATTCCATAAATGGTGTTAGCTATTCTCTTTCTTTTACCTTTTGGGTATTAAAACTAGCTGGCCACCTTGACTCAAAATGAGGCTTATGTGGGTCATGACAGTTTACACAAGTCATAGACGCTCTTGGCGGTGCCCAGCCTCCAATACGTTTACCATGTGCGCCACCTTTCCAATCTTCAAATTGTTTGGTATGACATTGATTACACAGATTATAACTAGTATTAAAATCAATTTCATTTCCTGTCAAACTTTTTAAATCATCCATGTTATCTGGATTATGACAAGTCACACAATTCATTGTATTTGCATTGGCATGATCCATTTTAATATCCCAGTGTGCCTTTTTAAGATCCTTACTCTTCATTTGTGACAAAGGTTTAGAATGGCACTCGGTACAGGCATAAGACTTAATTTGGCTTTTTCTTTCGGGAATTAAAAAGGTGTGATCGCCTTCTGTGATTTCTATTGTTTGTATCTCACCTATGTATGCTTCAGATGAGATTGAAGTTCCGTGATAATCTTTGCTTTCAGCTTCTATCTTATCAGTGATACTATGGTATTCATTTTCATGGTGTTTACAAGAAAAAAATGCCACTAAGAAAAAAGAAAAACAAACTATTTTATTCATAACATTTATATTATTCTTCATTACCAGCTCTTTTAAAAGTTCCTACCTCGGTCATCTCTTTAGTACTAGGTACGTGACATTGTCTACAGTTAACACGCTCTGGATGTGAGACTCTAATTTCTTTAGGTGCACTTGGGCCTGCATGGCAGGATAGGCAATTCTCTCTTAATTGAATTTGATGAGGAATCATTGGTGGGCTTCCTAATAAAGCGTTGTTAACTCCTACTTCTGGAGCCGCAACATGTGCATAGTTCCCACTTTTAAACAAGGTCTGCGTGTTTTGCTCAACATGGCATTGCTTACAGCTTACCAACTCTGGATGTGGTGTTACAGGGGCATAAGCTTGGAATTTCTCAGTAAAGCCACCATTTTCATGGCATTTCAAACAACTTTGTCCTCCCATGTTTTGTTGTTCGTCCACTGCATGTGGAATACTAGGAGGCGCTCCATGATACGCTCTGTTTTTATAGTAAGTGGTTAATGACCTTTGATGATTCTTATCTACAGGCATATTCTCGTAATCCATAGCGTGTTCAGAACGTTTAAAAACACCTGATTCCGATGGAATTGCATAAACATTACTATTGTTTTCAATTGGAATATAAGCTTCTTCAAGCCCTATTTGATAGCTGTAATTCCAAATAGTAATAAATGCTATAAAGAGAATTACAAATAACGATATGATACCTAATCTTTTTTTCATTGCTATGCTTTTTCAACTTTAACAGCGCATTTTTTATAGTCTGGTTCTTTAGAAATAGGACAAAAAGCATCTAACGTGACATCATTAATCAACATGTTCTCATCAAAGAAAGGCACAAAAACCTGTCCTCTAGTAGGTAAGCCTCTTTCATTTATGGAGGCTGGCAATACACATGAACCTCTTCTTGAGCTTACTTTTATTTTTTCGCCATTTCTAACGCCTAGTTTTTTTGCATCGTCTGGATGAAATTCCACATAGGCTTCTGGCATCGCTTTATGTAATACTGGAATTCTACGAGTCATCGAGCCTGTGTGCCAATGTTCAATAACACGTCCTGTATTTAACCAAAATGGATATTCTGTATCTGGTGATTCTGCTGCTGGTTCATATGGTCGTTGCCAAATAACAGCTTTACCGTCTGGTTTTCCATAAAAATGGAAATCTTTATCATTACTACAGGCTGGGTCATATTTTGCGTTAAAACGCCATTGCGTAGATTTACCATCTACGTAAGGCCAAATAGCTCCAGATTCTTTTTTAAGAACTTCTAAAGGCGCCATGCCGTGTTTAGCCCCTTCATGAAACTGTCTGTATTCGTTATATATTTCTTCTACGTGATTTTCTTCACTGTATGGGAATAAATCACCGTAGCCCATTCGTTTTGCAATTTCAATAGTCATCCAAGCATCCGGAGTTGTTTCTCCCGGACCTTCTACCATTTTATCCCAGTGCTGTGTTCTTCGCTCTGAGTTTCCATACAATCCACTTTTTTCTATATGCCAGGACGCTGGTAAAATAACGTCTGCAACATCCGATGTTGGTGTTGGAAATACATCTGAAACGACAACAAAACAAGAGTCTTTTTCCATACCTGGACGGTAACGGCTTGTCTTTGGTAACGATACTAAAGGGTTAGTAACTTGTGTCCAGATAAATTTAATATCACCTCGGTCTACAGCTCTAAACATTTCTGTAGCATGATAGGTAGGTTTTGCTGGAATTCTTTCATAAGGTACCTTCCATATTTTAGCTGCTAAACGTCTATGTTTTTCATTCGTTACCACACCTTTTGGTAATTTATGTGTAAACGTACCAACCTCTCTGGCTGTACCACAAGCTGATGGCTGACCTGTTAAAGAAAATGGTCCGTTTCCCGGTTGTGAAATTTTACCAGTTAATAAGTGAATGTTATACACTAAGTTATTCATCCAGGTGCCTCTGGTATGTTGGTTCATACCCATACACCAATAAGAAACTACCTTTTTATTAGGATCTCCATAAATAGCAGCCAAATATTTAATGTCTTTTACAGATACTTTTGAATATTTTGCTACTTTCTCAGGCGTATAATCTTCTAAAAATTTTTTATAGGCTTCAAAATCAATTTTGGTAGGCTTGTCTTTAAAATTATATTTATCTTCAACACCATACCCCATGTTTGTTAGCCCTTTACTAAAGTTCACATGGTTTTCTACAAATGATTTGTTCACCCAACCATTATTAATAATCTCATAACAAATGGCATTTGCAACAGCTAAATCTGTTTGAGGTTCAAACAAAATCGATTTATTGGATGCTGTACTTGAACGTGTCGTTCTTGTGGCAAAATCTATAATTTTAGCGCCCCTCCTGTTTTTTTGTTCCAACATTCTTGAGAATAATACAGGATGCATTTCTGCCATATTATTACCCCAGGTAATGAAATAATCTGCGTGGTCTATATCTTCATAACAGCCCATAGGTTCATCTGCACCAAAAGTGGTTAAAAATCCAGCTACAGCACTTGCCATACATAATCGCGCATTACAGTCTAAATTATTAGTTCCAATAGCCCCTTTCATCAATTTTGAAGCGACATAACCTTCAGGAATTGTTGATTGTCCTGACGTATACATTGCTACTGAATCTTTGCCATGCTTTTCAATAGTTTCCTTCATTTTATTAGCGACAATGTCTAAAGCTTCATTAATAGGTGTTTGGACATACCTTCCATTCTTCTTAACCAAAGCATGCGTTAACCTATCTTTAGCCTGCGTACACATAATTTGATGGTAGCCTTTTACACAAAGCAACCCTTTGTTTACGGAGCAATTTGGATCTCCTTTTACCGCTACTGCTTTTCCTTGATCGACTCCTACTAAAATACCACACCCTACACCACAAAATCTACAAGGACCTTTTTTCCAATCTAGATTTGCACTATCTGGAATACCTGCCTCCTGTTCACTAGCAAATAGTATCCCAGGAAACATCGTTGCTGCTGCCGTCATAGCAGATAGCTTTGCCATTTTTTTTATAAAACTTCTTCTGCTTGATAATGAATTATACATATGCTTGTTAATTTTGTGGACTATTAAAACCTGAAACCATTGCTAACAATTTCAGGCTATCTATTTTTTCTATTTTTTCTTTGAGTATATCTTCGGATGCATCATCTAAAGTATCTGTTACAACTACCAAAACATCTTCATTGGTAGCTGGCATAACTTCACATTCTTTTAATTCTGATAATGCTTTTATAAGGTCTTCCTTTTTACCTTCTTGTGGATGTGCTAAATAACTTTTTATAGGCATAAAAAATTTGTTTGTCTTTATGGTTAGATATCAATGAATTAACATTTGTTTTAAAAAGATAAAAATATCTTAATTAGAATATACAAAAACTGATAAATGTCATAGAAAAGTCACAGTGATGTAATTTATACTTAATCTAAATAAATTCCCTGTTAACTTCCTTCTAAACGTGTAAAAAACTGATAACTATGATAATCGAATAAAAACGTATTCGTTATCTTTTCAAGAACATAATGAGATGATTGGTAAACGGTAAGTATAAGTGAGGCACTAGATGCAGTTAAAGTAATGATATTAAACCGCTTTTCAAAGAAGACATTAAAAGTTTGGAAAAATGTTGTGGTTATTACTTATGATCAATAGGTAAAACACAATCGTTACTAATATTTTTTAGCACTACTTTTAATCCAAATTCTAAAGATTGCTTCATCGCATTAGAATCATCTTTATGACATTGCAAACAAGCGCCTACAAGCAGAAGTCTCTTTTGTTCCATTAAGGTAAATGGTCTAAAATCTGATCTTGTAGAGTTCACAACATTCTTATTAACGTCTTTCAAAAAAGGGATCCAGGCATCCTCTGGTAAGTTATCATTACTATTCAATGCATATTCAGGAGTAAAAACCCATCTTCCCTCATTGTCTTTAATATTGTAAACTAACTCACCATTACCATAGCCTAAAGAAGAAGCGCTAGCATGGCAAGATTTACAATCTCGCACACTTTTTGTAGTGGTATGCGGAGAATTAGGAGCATATAGCCTATGAAAAGTCACATCTTTGTCATTCTCTTTATTTGAGTAACTTCCTTTATCAATAGTTAAAATCATCCCAGGTATTGCTGGCTCAATAGTTCTTTCATCATTATTCTCGCGTACCCCCATTGCTGGTTGTGAATGTGAAAACTCAGCAACGTACTCTTTCCACTGGCCTTTTACATTCATTTTATCCAATAAGTCAAATCCATTAGGTTCATCCTTATCAAATTGGTTATGACAACCTATACATTTGGGTGTCCAGGAAGAATGACAACTGGCACAACTCACATTTTTATGTGCATGATCTCTAGAACATACTACAGATTGCTTTTTTAAAGGATGTATAGCTCCCTCTTTTTTACCAATTAAAAATGCTTTACCAAGAGAATCAACATAAGTATTCACTAATGGGTGATTGTCTTTTTTAACCGCTATAATTTGTTTATCACGATGCTTATAATCGCGATGCAAAAACACCAATCTACTTTCAGTATCTAAAGAATCATAAGGAATCGTATTTGGGGTTTCCTTATAATGACAATCTATACACTGTATTTTCACTGCCTGCTCTGCATGCAGATATTGTTTCCCATCCCCCATGACTTCATGAGATGAATGACAATCTATACATAACAACCCTTTTGCATGATGTACATCTTCCTCAAGATATTTATAAACCCTTTTGTCTTCTAAAACCTTGTAATCACTTTTATTTTTGATGTCATCTTCATTTAATAAAGTTTCTTGCAAACCCATATAATTTGTTGAAATTCTACTTGAACGACTATGACAACCAAAGCAATGTGTATCATTAACAAAAATATCTGTTGATGGATGAAAACCTGGTAGTACTTTTTTATTTGATGCTAAGAATATATTTAAGTCCTTTTTTGATGCTTCAGAATAATTTAAATGACAAGCATTACAACCACCACCACGACTCAATTGATTAATTTCCCCATAGCTTGTTTTTTCTGCCCCTAAATGGCAATTTGCGCATAGATCTCTTAAATGCTTATCTGCTGCCGATTTTTTTATGTCCTTAATATGGTAATGATAATCTTGATGGTTTGCTTCACCAAAAATAAACTTATCGACTGCTACTATACCACTATTAGTAGTCATCAAAGAAGCATTAACCTTATTTAATTCATTTGGATGGCATGTACCACAGGTTTCTTTAGCATCAGATAAATTGCCAGGAATTAAGATCATGCCTTTATGAGCTTCATCTTTATCAAGTGATGTCGTATTTCCTAAGTGACAACTTGCGCAACCTATTAGCTCTGGATCATGGTAATTAGAATAGCCTTTGGTATTTTGATGACATTGTAAGCATGATTCTGAATTTGAAACTTTAATATCTGTCGATCCATTTTCATAACTAACATTTTCATAACCAACATTTTCGCTAAAAAAACTTTTATTTCTTACATAGAATAATGCTACAAATAGCAACAATACTAATGCAAAAATTCCAATCAAATACTTTTTGTTTTCCATGAATCAAACTGTTAATCAAATCTACAACAATTTAAAAATTTAGCACGCCTAAATAGTATTAATTAATTAAACCTTATGTAACATTTGTTACACATAAAATGCTGATTACATGACTTTTATCATGATTTTAAACTTTAATTATGAATATTTTTATCACGGATAAATAATTAAATTTATGGTTACTTCAAGAAGAAAATTTATTAAAATTTCTGCCTTAGGTTTAGGGGGTATAGCAACCGCTTCAAGTGCATTTCAAATGTTTGGTACTAATTCATATTTAGATACTATAGCAAAACAAGATATTGCTAATAAATTTAAAAGATCTGCAACTTATTGTGAAGTTTGTTTTTGGAAATGTGCAGCTTGGGCCTTTAGCGATGAAGAAGGAAAAATTAAAAAAATTATTGGTAATGATGAAGATCCACATTGCTATGGCAGACTTTGTCCAAGAGGAACTGGAGGTGTAGGTATGTACGCTGATGAAGATAGACTAAAAACACCTTTAATTAGAACGACTGTTGATGGAGAAGAAACCTTTAGAGAAGCAAGCTGGGATGAAGCACTGGATTTAATTGCAACAAAATTTAAACATATCAAAGACGCTTATGGAGCAGAATCATTTGCTTTACTCAAACATGGTTCCCCTGGTAGTCATTTAGAACATTTATTCAAAGCATACGGATCGGAAACCATAGCAGAACCTGCTTACGCACAATGTCGTGGTCCAAGAGAAGCTGGCTTCAATCTAACATTTGGCTCTTGGGTAGGTTCTCCAGAGCCTACAGACATTAGAGATACAAAATGCCTGGTATTAATAGGTTCTCACATTGGAGAAAATATGCATAATACACAAGTACAGGAAATGTCTGATGCTATAGATAATAACGCCACTATTATTACTGTAGACCCTCGGTTCTCAACCGCCGCTAGTAAATCAAATCATTGGCTGGCCATAAAACCAGCCACAGACATTGCCTTAATGCTAGCCTGGATGCATGTATTAATTGAAGAAGATTTATACGACAAAGAATACATTGCAAAATATGCCACTGGTTTTAATGAGTTAAAAGACCATGTCTTAAATTTCACCCCAGAATGGGCATATGGCATCACAACCATAAAACCAGAAGCTATTAGAAAAACTGCCAGAGCCATGGCACATGCAGCACCATCTGTAATTATACACCCTGGACGCCATGTTACATGGTATGGAGATGATACACAACGTGCTAGAGCCATGGCCATATTAAATGCCTTATTAGGTTCTTGGGGACGACGAGGCGGTTTCTACTTTAAAGAGAAAATAAGTGTCCCTAAATTCCCGCATCCTAAATATCCACAACCTAAATGGGATTGGACTGATATTGGAGAACAATATCCTCTGGCTGAAATGGGTATTACTACCGAAGTAATGAAACGTGCTATCCCTAGTAAAGACAACAAATATCCTGTAAAAGCTTTAATGGTTGCAGGTACAAATATTACCAAATCCATTCCAAATAAAAAATTACTGGAACAAGCAATGGATGCGCTTGACTTTATTGTGGTATTGGATACTATGCCAATGGACGTTACCGGTTATGCAGATGTGGTATTACCAGAATGCACCTATTTAGAACGTTATGATGGTATTCGCTCTTCACCAAACAGAGAACCCTCTATTGCTGTTAGAGTTCCTGCTTTAAAACCAAAGTATGATTCTAAACCAGGCTGGTGGGTCGCAAAACAAATTGGCGAACGTTTGGGACTGGGCGATTATTTTAATTATAACGATTTTGAGGAAGTTATTGAGTGGCAACTAAGTAAAATGGGTACTTCTTTAGAAGAGATGAAAAAGATTGGCGTGAAAAAATTCCCTAGAAAATCTGGACCATTATACTTAGTTGAAGGCGAAAAGCATGAGTTCTCAACTCCAAGTGGGAAAATAGAATTGTATTCAAAAGAATTAAAGAGTTTAGGATTCGACCCACTGCCTGTTTTTACTAAACACCCCGAACCACCACAAGGTTTTTACAGATTAAATTATGGAAGATCTCCCATGCATACATTTAGCAGAACCGCTAATAACCCAAATCTTAATGACCTAAAAAGTGAAAACAATCTTTGGGTAAACCCTAAAGTAGCAAGAATTATAGGATTAAAAACAGGACAATCTGTTTGGTTAAGAAATCAAGATAAAATAACCTCTACATTTTCTATTAAAGTTAGAGTTACAGAACGAATTCGATGGGATTCTGTCTATATGGTTCATGGTTTTGGCCATAATAACAAAAAGTTAACCAGAGCCTTTGGTAAAGGTATTAACGACACCGAAATGATATCAAATGTTGCCATAGACCCTATTATGGGAGGAACAGGCATGCGAGGAAATTTTGTAGAAATCTTAACTGAAGATCCACATAAAAACACTGAGATATGAGATATGCAATGGTAATAGACACCTTAAAATGTGTTGGATGCAGTGATTGCGTAGTGGCTTGTCAAACCGAAAATGATGTGCCCATTGGATATTGCAGGGACTGGATTACTGAAACCGTGGATGGCACGTATCCAAACATTGTTTTAGAATTAAAATCTGAACGATGTAATCATTGTGATAATGCACCTTGTGTAAGATGTTGTCCAACCGGAGCAAGTCATATAGTTGACGGAGGAATTGTTCTTGTAACACCTAATGAGTGTATTGGATGTGGAGCTTGTATTCAATCTTGTCCTTATGATGCACGTTACCAGCATCCCGAAGGATACGTTGATAAATGTACGTTCTGTCATCATAGATTAGAAAAGGGACAATTGCCTGCATGCGTATCTGTTTGTCCAACTAAATGTATGTATTTTGGAGATTTAGACAACCCGAATAGTGAGGTTTCCAAACTATTAAAAAACAGAAAATGGAAAACATTAGCACCAGAAGCAGGTACCAAACCAAATGTATATTATTTAATATAAAAATATAATCATGCAAGAAGAATTATTTACAAGTGGCAGAAACATTCCGCATATAGATCCTTCATTAGAAATATGGCATTGGCCGATTTCCGTTTATCTCTTTTTGGGTGGTTTAGCTGCTGGTTTACTATTATTTGCCGGACTTGTTACAATTTTAGGAAAGGAAAAAGAATATCCAACGCCCGTAAAATATGCTTCAATAATAACCCCAATAGCACTTTCATTAGGTTTATTAGCATTGGTTTACGACTTAACACATCCATTATACACTTGGCAATTGTATACAACTATTCGATTAGAATCTCCAATGTCTTGGGGTGCATGGGTTTTATTAGTAACAACTCCCTTATCGTATTTATGGGTTTTTAGTTACTTCTCCGAAATATTTCCTAAGCGTAATTTAAAATTCAATTTTCTAAAAAACTTTGAAAAATTTCTCAAAAAGAATAGAAAAAACATGGCATATGCGTTAATCCCTTTATCTATTATTTTAGGTGTTTATACTGGGGTTTTGTTATCGGCATTCAACGCCAGACCTTTATGGAACAATGCTATTTTAGGGCCTTTATTTTTAGCTTCCGGATTGTCAACAGGAGCTGCAACTATTATATTATTATCAAAAACAGCAAAAGAAAAATACTTGTTTAGCAAAATTGATTTAGCACTTATAATCATAGAGTTAGGATTAATAGTACATATGATCATGGGCATGTATGCAGGATCTCAGGTGCAATTAGATGCTATGAATTTATTAATTGGCGGAGAATTCACCCTTATGTTTTTCGGCTTTGTTATTATACTGGGATTAATAGTTCCAGGTATTCTCGAGCTTTTAGAAATCAAAGGGTACAAAGTTCCCGTTGCCATTCCTGCCATACTAATTTTGATTGGCGGATTAATATTCAGGTTTGTAATTGTAGAAGCTGGACAATTAACAAGATATCTATACTAAAATTGGCACAATGAAAATTAAGAAACAAAACAAACATCTATATTGGAATCCATATTATGGAGGGTTCCTTCTTGGTATACTAATTATTTTTACATTCTACATTACTGGTAGAGGTTTAGGCGCAAGTGGGGCTATGAAAAGTAGCGTAGTTGCTATAGTAAATTCAGCAGCTCCAGAACATGCAGAGAGTAGCGCTTATTACAGTAAGTTTTTAGATGATACAAAATCACCAATGAATAACTGGCTTGTATTTGAAACATTAGGTGTTTTGATCGGTGCACTAATTTCCGGGGGGATATCCGGCAGAATTGGTTGGAGAACGCAACACTCACCAAAGATTACCCGAAGACGTCGTTTAATTTTTGCTTTTAGCGGTGGTATTTTATTTGGGCTGGGGGCTCAAATTGCTAGAGGCTGTACAAGTGGCGCAGCTTTAAGTGGCATGGCTGTACTTTCTTCAGGAGGTTTTATTACGATGCTTGCCATTTTTGGTACGGCATACTTATTTGCGTATTTCTTTAGAAAAAATTGGATTTAATTAACTAAAAAATAAAAATATGGGACCATTACTTCCTAACGACATAATTCCTTTTGAATGGAGCAGTATCATTGCTATAGTAATTGGAATATTTTTTGGATTTATTTTAGAATCATCTGGGTTTTCATCATCCAGAAAATTAGCAGGTGTATTTTATGGTTATGATTTTGCCGTTTTAAAAGTATTTTTCACGGCAGCATTAGTATCACTAATTGGACTTTTGTATATGGACTATCTCGGTTATGTAGACATGAGTAGTTTATATGTACACCCAACATATTTGTGGGCAGCAATAATTGGGGGAGCCATAATGGGCATAGGTTTTGTAGCAGGTGGATTTTGCCCAGGTACTAGTTTATGTGCTGTAGCCATAGGAAAAATTGATGCTATAGTCTATGTTATTGGTATTATGGTTGGCGTCTTTATTTTTTCTGAACTATATTCAGTTTTTGAACCCATATATACGGGCTATTTTTATGGAAACATTACTTTAGTAGATTCATTGGGCATAAATCCATATTGGTTTGTTTTCCTATTTACAATAGCTGCTGTCATCATATTTGTATTAGTAGATATGATTCGTAAACGTGTAAAAAAAGTATTTTACTAATCATATAAATTATAAAAAATGATTAATAGAAAATTAGTTAAATTCTTATCATTCAGATATGTAATTCTTGCATTACTATTTATAATACTTGCTGGTGGGTTAGTTTTGTTACCAAAATTTGAAAAACAAGAAGGCATTAAACCAGAACAGTTGTTAAGTAATATTATTAGTCCTGAAAGGTATATTACTACGGATGAACTTGCCGACAGAATTATAAATCAAGACCCTTCATTATTATTGATAGATTTAAGAGACGAGGAAACTTTTAAAAAGTATTCCCTTCCAAATGCTATAAACATGCCTCTTAAAAATTTATTCGATGAAGATTCATCTGCATTTCTAAATCAAGATGCATATGATGTAGTATTCTTTTCAAATGATAATTTTGATGCAGATCAAGCCTGGATTCTTTGCAATCGTTTAGATTATAAAAACTTATATGTATTAAAAGGAGGTATTAACAGATGGTTTAAAACCATAATAAATCCACCACATCCAAAAGAGAATATGCCTTTAGAAGCTTTTAAGTTATACGCAACTAGAAAAGCAGCAAGCATGTATTTTGGTGTTGCATATCCAGATCAAGTTAAAACTAATGTCCCTAAACGACCACGACCAACTCCTAAAAAAGTTATTACAGTTAAAAAGAAAAAGAAAGCTCCCGAAGGAGGTTGTTAATTACATAAAAACACTTTTTATGAAAGAATTAGAAAAAATAAAACGCATATCAATAGTCTCTATTCTTTTTATATTGGCTGTATTAATAGGTCTTTTAACCTATAAACGTCCCAAAAACACGTATGCTATAAATACAGAAAAAACACTCGAAAAAATAACAAACAATCATTTTTTCATAACATTAGAAAACATAAACACCCCTGATTATGTTTTAATAGATGTAAGAAGTCAAAATGAATTTGAAAAAGGTCATTTAGAACATGCTATAAATATTCATACTCCTGAAATTTTAAATAATTCTGCTTTCTTTAAAGAATTAAAAAAATCAAATAAAATAGCTATATTGTATGGTGAAAATCCACAGCAAGTTAATATCCCTTTTTTATTCTTATATCAATTGGGTTATGATAACATTAAATTATTAACCGTTAAAAACAGTTATTCTCAAAATAAACTAATTACCAAAACCTGTGATATTGAAAAGCTTGAAGCTGATATTAGTGCTTTTATAAATGAATCTGTTAAAAACTCAAAGATAAAAGTGACTCCGAAAAAAACAATTCAGCCTCCTAAAAAAATTATTACTGTTCAAAAAAAGAAGAAAAAAGCTCCTGAAGGAGGTTGCTAATAAAAAGAACATCTCAAAAGTAAACTAGTTTGTAATTCTATGGTTGAATAGAAAATTTTGTTCATTATTTTTTAAAATTTAAAGATTAATAGTAAAGGGGAAGAGTAAGACAAAGCGTCTATCTCTTTCCCTTTTTACTTAAAAATAGAATAGCCCATTTTAAGCATTCCCAAAACAAAATACATGCTGTTTGGAAGTAGCTGTTTAAAACTTCAAATACGCAATCCTTTCAAGAGGTTCCCTCCTACCTCAGACAATTTTAGTTCACCTCAAAAGCCCCTTGAATAGTTCATTTTCAATAAAAAAATACGGCTTCAAATTCATTATTTGCGCTCTAAAAAAGGAGCTTAATAAATAATTAAACCTCTTAACATAAGGTGCTTTTCACCAATCATACCTCTTCCTACACAACTAGTTGATTTACAGATATTTACTCTGTAACAAATGTTACTGAATTTATCGATTATTTATAAGAAAAAGTTGACGAAAGTCATAAAAACAGTTGGATTTACGGTATAACTTAAACCATAATAAAACCAATTAAACAATTGAATATTAAATAATTATATCATGAAAAAAACATCTTTTTTTGCAATGGTATTATCTATTTCTGCAGCTGCTTTATTTAGCAGTTTTACAAGTTCAGATAATACTGTTAACAGAACCAATAGTAATCCACCTAATGAATTTGAGATATTGGTAAATTATCTTGAAACCAATAATACCTTCATTAATGGAGAATCATTGCCAATAATAATGGCAGATGAAGTTAAGAAAAACATGAAAAACCCAAAATTTCATATGATTGACATTAGAACCGAAAGTTGGTTTGAATATGGTCATATTAAAAATGCGGTTAATGTAAAATCTGAAAACCTGCTTACTTATTTTGAGAACACCATTAATCCGACAGATTTTGACAAAATTGTTTTGGTATGCTATTCTGGCCAATCGGCTGCATATTTTTCCAGTTTATTGAAAATAGCCGGATACGACAATGTATATAGTATGAAATGGGGCATGAGTTCCTGGAGAGAGGATTTTGCCGAAAATTCCTGGATTAAAAACACTAAGAATAATAACGGTACAAAGCTGGAAACTACAGAAAAGCCTAAACCAGAAAAAGGGTCGCACCCCATATTAAATACAGGTAAAACAGAAGCTAAAGACATTCTAAAAGCTAGGTTAGAAAATTTATTCGCAATACCTTATAAAGAGTTTATAGTAAAATCAACCGATGTTTTTGAAAATCTTACCAACTATTATGTAGTAAACTATTGGGATCAAGACAAATGCACAGGGCATATTCCAGGTGCACTTCACTTACAACCCAGCGCAATATCACTTACCAAAGATTTATTAACACTACCAACAGATCAAAAAATAGTAGTATACGAAACTACAGGTCAAAAAGCAGCTTACATAGTGGCATACTTAAATGTATTAGGCTATAACACAAGTAATTTAGCCTATGGAGCCAATAGCTTTATGAATAAACTTTTAAAAGAAAAGGGGTTGGACGCTTTTTCTAAAAAGGAAATCAACATGTTTCCGGTAATTGAATAAAAAACTAAACAACTTTAAATATTAAGATCATGAAAAAATTAGCATTATTACTAATAGGATTATTAATGGTTCCTGCTTTATTTCTAACATCATGCGATAGAGGAGACGATCCATCAGACCCAACGGTTATTTCAACACCGGCATTCACACTTGTGAAGGACTATTTAGTTCAAAATAATTTGGATATAAATAATATACTTACTAATACCGACGGAGAAAAATTTGTTAAGGCTCCACCTGCAACAGTTGATTTAGTGGACGGATTTCTAAGCAAGTATGACATTATGGATATAAGAAGTAGTGACCATTTTTTAGCAGCACATGTAAGTGGCGCAAAAAATGTTGCCTTTGCCGATATTTTAACAGAAGCTGCTAATGCCACAAAACCAATCCTTGTTGTATGTTATACAGGACAGACAGCATGTTATGCAACAGGATTATTACGCATGTACGGTTACCCTCATACTTTTGCTTTAAAATGGGGAATGTCTGGCTGGAACTCAAATACAGCAGGCCCTTGGAACAATTCCATAGGAAACCCGGCACAAGGCCATGCCAATTGGACCAATGCAGGAGCACCTACAAATATAGTTTATGAAGCTCCTGTTTTATCTAGCCTTTCTACAGATGGCGCAACCATTCTTAAAGAACGTGTTGAAGCTATTGTATCATTAGGTTTTCAAGGTGTTAACAGCGCAGATGTATTAGCCAACCCTGGCAACTATTTTATAAATAATTATTTCACTGAAAAAGATTATTTAGGCTTTGGGCATATTAATGGCGCTTATAGAATCAACCCACTTACACTTGCTGATGATAGTTATCTAGGTCTAGATCCAGCTGATAATGCTAAAGTAGTAACATATTGCTATACTGGGCAAACATCTGCTGTAATCACGGCTTGTTTAAGAGTTTTAGGGTATGACGCTTATAGCTTAAAATTTGGAATGAACGGATTGTATAATGCTAATCCCGTTTGGGCATCTAACAAATGGAGCGGATCTGTTCCTAAAGATTTCCCAACTGTTTCTAATTAATAGATCTAAATACATAAATAATGAAAATCAAGATATATATATTATTTACGCTATTATTATTTCTGGCAAATAATGCCTTTTCGCAAGGCTGTGATGGAGATGATCCAGTAGCAAACGATTCGTTAAGTGCCAACAATATTAAAGTATTTGGATACATACAACCACAATACGATTATAATTTTACTGATGGCAATGAAAACACATTTAGATTTAAAAGAGCCCGAATAGGTGTTAGAGGCAACATAAAAGATGATTTCTCATACTATTTTATGTTAGAGGCTAGCCCGTTTATTGGTAGCTCTGGCGATGCTTATTTAATGGATGCTTTTATCACTTATAGCAAGTATAATTGGGCAAGAGCATCAGTAGGTTCGTTTAAACAACCTTTTAGTTTAGATGTAAGTACACCATGTAACGCGCTTACAACTATTGATCGATCTATTGTAGCAGACCAACTGGTGGCGCCTCAAAGGGATTTTGGAATCATGCTTTTAGGTGGTAATAAATACACCAAATTTAATTATGCAATAGCATTAATGAATGGTAGAGGTTTAAGAGTAAAAGATGATAATACCAAAAAAGATATTATTGGACGCCTTACTTATAAAATAACTAACTTCTTAACAGTTGGTGGTAGTTTCAGATATGGCTACCCAATCCCAAACAACGATGATGATTCTCGTACTTCTTATGGTGGTGAATTTTTGTTAAAATGGGATGAATTTAAACTACAGGGAGAATATATTTATGATGAAGGCGCCTACTTTAGTGGTGCTGCAGGCGGTTGTGGCGTAACCCCAGTTGCTCTTGCCGAAAAAAGAGATGGTGCTTATATCATGGCATCATACAACATAAACGAGAAATTTCAACCCGTATTTAAATATGAATATTTCGATCCAGATATAGATCTTAAAGACAATATTGGATATATAGAAAGAATGACTGTTGGAGCTAACTATTTTCATAACGAAAAAATTCGGTTTCAATTAAATTATCAGGCAAATATTCAAACCGTTGTAAATGTAGATGATGATGCTCTAATAGGGCAACTACAAATTAAGTTTTAGTTCAACACCAAGAGGGTGCCTAATAATGTTATTTTTATTCAGAATAACATTATTAGGCACCCTCTTCTTTTACAATTGATTATCTTTGTAATAGACTCTAATACAGACTATAAAAGTGAAAAACCAAGAATTAATATTAAGGCAGAAACTTGATGATTGTTATTCTGAAATTTTTGAAAAAAAATTAATGGATGACATTATTAAAGTAGGTCATTTTGGTGAAATTAAAAGCGGAGGACTGTTAATTGATATAGGAAGCGAGTTAACCCATATTCCTCTAATTTTAGACGGTGTTGTAAAAATTATGAGAAGAAAGGAAAATGGAGAAGAAATAGTTCTTCATTTTTTAGAACGAGGTAATACCTGCGCCATTTCATTTGCAAACTGTATCAACCATAAAAAAAGTATATTCAAAGGTATTGTAGAAACTGATATGGAAGCTATCTTTTTACCTGTTGACTATATTGATCAATGGTTATCCAAATATAAATCCTGGCGCCATTTTATTATTGACAGTTATCATTTTAGATTAATAGAAATGGTAGATTCAATTGATGGTTTAGCCTTTATGAAAATGCATCAACGATTATTAAAATACTTAACCAGTAAAGTTAAAATAAGCAACAATGTTGAGCTAAAAATAACACATCAAGAAGTTGCTAATGATTTAAATACATCTAGAGTTGTAATTACGAGAATACTAAAACAATTGCATGATGAAAACAAAATCTATTCTACAAGAAATAAAATTAGGGTCTTAGAATTTTTCGAATAACTCACTTTTTACCACAAGACTCATCTTGACTTTTTATAATTGGCTACAAAATCAACATTTTGCGCTCATATTTTGTCTTTTTCTTACTTCGTAGCTCTGCTATGAAGTGCAAAAAAGTCTTCACCTGAAAATAAAAGCCTAATTTTTCGCTTCAATAAAAAAAGTCAAAATGAGTTCATAATAGTTTCTGATTATTTTATCTAATTGAAAATGAAATCGTTATATTTGCAAAAACATAACGGTAAATAAATGATCACCATAAAGGAAGCTATAACAATAGTAAAATCAAACATTAACCCACTTTTCAAAGAAACGACTAAACCTGTTGAAAAAGCTGGAGGTTATTACCTATACAAGGATGTTTATTCGCTTATAAACATGCCACCATTCAGACAATCTGCCATGGATGGATATGCTTTAAACTTACATGATGACTTATCCTATAACTTAATTGATGAAGTAAAAGCGGGCGATGATCATCAGCCTATTTTAAAACCAGGAGATGCTATTAGAATATTTACAGGTGCTCCAGTTCCAGATACAGCTAATGCCGTTATGATGCAGGAAAAGGTTGCTATCGATGGATCAAAAATAACTATAGAAAACAATTTATTGGAAGGTCA
The DNA here is from genome assembly GCF_004791695.1 of Flavivirga rizhaonensis. Classification (GTDB taxonomy): domain Bacteria; phylum Bacteroidota; class Bacteroidia; order Flavobacteriales; family Flavobacteriaceae; genus Flavivirga; species Flavivirga rizhaonensis. Next base: position 67,955 of record NZ_SRSO01000023.1, read on the forward strand.
TAATATTCGCCCCATGGGAGAACAAGTTAAAAAGGGGGAATTAGCTTTAAAAAAAGAAACTAAATTAACACCTGCTGCCATAGGTTATTTAACGTCTTTAGGAATCACTGAGGTTCAGGTTTTCAAAAAACCGTCTATAGCCCTAATTACTACAGGTAACGAACTTATTGAAGCTGGTGAACCATTACCGTATGGAAAAATATACGAAAGCAACTCCAAAATGCTTTTAAATGCTTTATACAATCTTAAATTTTACGATGTTACTATTCACAAAATAGAAGACAATTATATACAAACTAAAAACAAGCTTGAAACTGTTATCAACAACAATGATCTGGTTATTGCGACAGGAGGCATATCAGTTGGTGATTACGATTTTGTTGGTAAGGCTCTTAAAGAATTACAAGTAAAAGAAGTATTCTATAAAGTAAAGCAAAAGCCTGGAAAACCTTTATTTTTTGGAAAAAAAGAGGATACTGCCATATTTGCTTTGCCTGGTAATCCAGCAGCTGCACTATCTTGCTTTTATGCTTATGTGTATATCGCACTGCAAAAAATGATGAACAATGATACTATCGAGTTACCTAGAGTTAAGGCCAAGTCTATTTCTAAATTTGATAAAAAAGGTGATAGACCCCAGTTTTTAAAAGCTATATATAATAGTGATAAAGTTGAAATATTAGAAGGACAAAACTCATCCATGCTTCAAACATTTGCGCTTTCAAATGCATTGGTTTTTGTTCCTGAAGATGTTTCTAGCATTAATATAAATGATGAATTAGAGGTTATTTTATTGCCAATGTAATTAAGCATAACGAATGAAAAAAACGATTCAAACAATATTACTTTTTTTTATAACCCTTTTGGTTTATTCTCAATCTAAATATCCTTTATCTATTAGTATAAAAAAAGGTTCAAATTGGGATCTAAAAGTAGATACTATAGCAAAATCTTTATTTGACCATTCCAAAGTTCATAAATTTAATTTCCCAAAAATTAACCAAGATTCAATTTTGAAATCAAAAGCAATTACATATCCTGAATCAATAACTATGTCTGATTTTTGTTATATCCTTAAAGGAATTGATAAAAATATTGAATTATGCAAAAGACGACTTTCTGATGATAGACAATGGACAGATTTTGAATTTTGCTTTACAGAAAACAATTATTTAATATTTAAAGAAATAGGTTACGAATCTTGGAATTATATTGTTTACAATCCACAAACCAGGTTATACTCATTTACTTCAGGAATACCAATATTTATTGACAAAGACCTATTCTACTCTTATGGCAACCGCTACATAGAAGGAATGTTTGAATTAGTTGACATTAAAAACAATAAATCTTATAGGATAGATACTTTTAATTGGGAACTAAAAAATTTATATAAAATAAATACCACATTTCATCTTGAACTGGTAAGTAACGATTCGTATCATGAACACAAATATCTAAGCATTAGTTATGAGTTATAAAATAAAAAGTAGAATCTGGATTGAATCTGAGAACAATGTACTTCTAGGTGAAGGACGCGTACATTTATTAAAAGCTATTGAAGAAACGGGCTCTTTATCCAAAGCAGCAAAATCTTTAAATATATCCTACAAAAAGGCATGGCAACTTATAGATTCTGTTAACAAATCCGCAAAAAAACCTGTAACCATAAATAGTATTGGCGGCAGAGGTGGCGGTGGCGCCGAACTAACTGAATATGGAAAATCTTTAATTAATGCTTTTGATGAGATTAATAAGAGTTGTTGGACTTTTTTGGATAAACAATTAGGAAAAATTGAGTCGTTGTAAGAGTGCCTAAAATGTAAATTACTTAAAGTGTCTAAAGTTATAAATACTTAAAACGATAAAATCAAAATTATGGATAATAAAGAATTTGCAAAAAAACTAGAATATAGAACAAGACAGTTTGGAATATCTATTATTAAATTATCAAGTTCATTACCAAATACAATTGAAGGAAAGGTAATTAGAAATCAAATTACAAAATCGGGCACAAGTGTTGGCGCAAATTACAGAGAAGCCAATCGATCAAGAAGTAAAAGAGATTTTAAGAATAAAATAAAAATATCAGAAAGTGAAGCAAGTGAAACAGAATATTGGTTGGAAATTATCCATGATTTAAAATGGGTTGAATTAGATTCATTAAGTCTTATTGTTAAAGAAGCAAAAGAACTTTTAGCACTTTTTACTTCTATATCTAACAAACTTTAAATACTTATAACTTTAGAACACTTTAGGCACTTATAACTTTAAATACTATAAAAACTTTAGAACACTTTTAACTCACAATGCTACAAACAGAAAACATATATATATTCTTAATCATACTTCCAGTAGTATCATTTCTGTATTCCAGTGTAGGTCATGGTGGGGCTAGTGGGTATTTAGCACTTATGGCATTGTTTTCATTTGCTCCAGAATCAATGAAACCTACCGCCCTATTGTTAAATCTTTTTGTAGCTGGTATTTCATTTTACTATTATTATAAAGAAGGGTTCTTTAACAAAAAATTATTTATATCATTTGCAATTGCTTCTATACCACTCGCCTTTATTGGTGGTATGATTGAAGTAGATGCTTCTATATATAAAAAAATACTGGCTGTCCTATTGATTTTTGCCATCTTAAAAATGTTGAACGTTTTTGGAAAAGAAAGTACAACAATAAAAGAACTAAAACTTTGGCAAGGGTTAGTAGTTGGAGGTATTATTGGTTTCTTTTCAGGATTGATAGGTATTGGAGGAGGCATCATATTAACACCTGTTATTTTGCTGTTACATTGGGGTAAAATGAAAGAGGCAGCAGCAGTTTCTGCTTTATTTATTTGGGTAAATTCTGCTTCTGGTTTAATTGGCCAGTTTAATATTGGTGTTACCTTAGAAAAAGCATCTTTTTTATTAGTTGCCATTGCTTTAATTGGAGGGATTTTAGGCGGGTATTATGGTAGTAAAAAAATAAACAATCAGAACTTACAATATATTTTAGCTTTCGTATTAATGATTGCTTGTGTTAAACTATTTTTCACTTAAAATGATAGACAAAAAAAACATAACAGGTATCATTTTAGCAGGAGGCAAAAGCTCCCGAATGGGAACAGATAAAGGATTTTTAATATTAAATGAAAAACCTTTTATACAACATAGCATGGATGCCTTAAAGCCTTTAGTCTCTGAAATTATAATTGTTTCCGATAATCCGGATTATGATATTTTAGGTTACAAAAGAGTAACAGACACCATAAAAGATGCAGGTCCCGTTGCAGGTATCTGCTCTGGTCTTGAAGCATCTAAAACTGATTACAATCTAGTTTTAAGCTGTGATATTCCACTAATTAAAACTGGAATACTGGACAAATTAATAGTAAATACTGATGCTGACTCAGACATTATTCAGATAGAAAGTAATGGTAAAACGATGCCATTGATAGCACTTTATAAAAAGCAGTGTAGTAGCATTTTTAGTAATCTATTGAAAAAAGACGAAAGACGTTTACGTATAGCGGTTAATCAATGCCGTGTTAAAAATATTTCATTGAGTTATCATGATTATAAGACTACAATGAACGTGAATACAAAAGAAGAATTAAAACAATTAGAAGATGCTCATAAGGATTAAATATTTTGGTCAAATAGCAGAGGTAACTCAAAAGGAAGAAGAATCTTTAGAGTTTTCGGGCGTCTTGATTTCTGAACTTTTAGAGCATATATATTCAAAATATAATACTCTAAAAAATAAAGATTTTCAAATTGCTCAAAATCAGGAATTGGTGTCTTTAGAAACGGAATTATCAGGAAAAGAAATAGCTTTATTACCGCCATTTTCGGGAGGCTAGTTATTTCGACCTAGAGGTCGACATCGCATAATTCACTGTTATGGGATGTCTCAATCGTGCCTCATTCGACATGACAAAAAAAAAATTAGAAACGCAATGTCAGTTCGAGTGCCACGCCTTTAAGCGTGGTGTATCGAGAACATTTAGAATAAAAGCAAAATAATAACAAACGGTAGGATAAGATTCCTGCTGGAGTTTATATTGAGTACTTCGACTGCGCTCAGCATAAACTAAAAACGAAATACAGGAATAAGGAATGACAAATAGATACAACAGACATATTATATTATCAGAAATCGGTCAAGAAGGTCAAGACAAAATTTCTAAGGCTAAAGTATTAGTCATTGGTGCTGGTGGTTTGGGTTGTCCTATTTTACAATATCTTACCGCAGCAGGTATAGGAACACTCGGTATTGTAGATTTTGATGTGGTAGAAATATCAAATTTACAACGACAAATCTTATTTGGCACATCGTCATTAGGTGAAAATAAAGCAGAAGCCGCGAAAGAACATTTAAAAGATTTAAATGATAGCATTTCTATAACCTCCTATCCCAAAAAGCTTACTCATAAAAATGCGATCGAACTATTTAATCAATACGACATTATCGTTGATGGGTCCGATAATTTTGCAACCCGTTATCTAGTCAATGATGCCTCTGTTATAACCAACAAACCATTGGTTTTCGGGTCTATTTATAAGTTTGAAGGTCAGGTTTCTGTCTTTAATTATAGCAACGGACCAAGCTATCGCTGTCTATTCCCTACTCCTCCAGAAAAAGGAGCTGTTCCTAATTGTTCCGAAATAGGTGTTTTAGGCGTATTACCAGGTATTATTGGAACGATGCAAGCTAATGAAGTTTTAAAGATCATTTTAGGACTTGGTAAGCCGCTATCAGGAAAGCTACTTTGCTACAATGCATTAAACAATCAAAGCATCACTTTAAAAATAAACAGATCTGCATCCGAAATTGAGACTGTTTTAAATAGCAAAGATAGCTTCCATACACAAGATATTGAAGAGGTTTGCGAAATAGAAATCGATACTATTTCAATAACAGAAGTTATCACTCAATCAAACATTCAAATTATTGATGTTCGTGAAACTCATGAAACTCCAAAAGTTGAAAGTTTAGATGTTACATACATGCCTTTGAGCACATTGGAATCTCAATTAGAGAAAATCAACCCAGAAAAGAAAAAAGTCATTTTTTGTCAATCAGGAATTAGAAGTAAAAAAGCCGTTTCAATATTAAAAGAGTTTAACGTAAACAATTGTTATAGCATCATTGAAGGTGCTCCAGATATATTTAAATTAACAAAGAAAGAACCATCATCAGACCTGTCAGGTTTTAAAAACCTGACAGGTCTACAAAACATAAAAAATAATGACTGATAAAAAAATAAAAAACGTATTTAGGCAAGGAGCAATTTCTTCAGAATTCATAGGGGATTCCATTGCAAAACATCAAACAAAAACTAGCATCGGCGCTCATAATATTTTTTTAGGTCAGGTACGCGCCGACGTCATAGATAACAAAACCGTTTCAGCAATAGAATATACGGCTTATGAAGACATGGCTAATGCTAAATTCCATGAGATAAGAGAAGCTGCCTTCGAAAAATTCGAATTGACCTGTATGCACATTTATCACAGTTTAGGAACTGTTAAAGCTGGGGAAATATGTTTGTTCGTTTTTGTATCATCACCAAGACGTAAAGTCGTTTTTGAAGCTTTAGAATTTATTGTAGAAACCATAAAAGCAGATGTTCCTGTTTTTGGGAAGGAAATATTTGAGGATGAATCACATCAATGGAAAGTGAATAATTGATTATTGAACATTTAAAATTTATTATTGATCACTCATGAAAGAACAATTAAAAAGAAGAACTAAAATTTTTGCTCACAATTGTGTTAAAATAACGGAATTGCTACCAAATACGTATTTAGCAAATCACATAAAAATGCAACTTATAAGATGCTCTACCTCTGTTGCTGCAAATTATAGAGCTACTTGTGTAGCACAATCCAAACCTAGTTTTATTGCAAAGATCAGTATTGTTATTGAGGAAATTGATGAATCCAATTTTTGGCTAGAATTTGCTCTAGATGAAAATCTTATTCGAAAAGATAAGATAGAATCTTTACTAAAAGAATCCAGCGAATTAACAGCAATCTTTATGGCTTCAAGAAAAACAGCAAGTATCAATAATAAATAGTCAATAAAAAATAATAAATCCAAAGATGGTAGATATTACACATAAAAGCACCACATTAAGAACCGCTACAGCTCAAGCTATCGTAAAGGTGAGCAAACTCGAAACCATTGCAGCTATTCAAAATGATACGGTTCCAAAAGGCAACGTTTTTGCCATGAGCAAAGCCGCTGGACTATTAGGTGTAAAAAGAACCCCTGATATTCTTCCAGACTGTCACCCCTTACCTATTGAGTTTACTGGTGTAGAGTATGAAATAAACAAATTAGAAATCACCGTTTTATTTACAGTAAAAACTATTTATAAAACAGGCGTTGAAGTTGAAGCTATGCATGGTGCCAGCGTAGTCGCTTTAAACATGTATGACATGTTAAAACCTATAGATAAAGGTATTGAGATTCATGAAATAAAACTACTCAATAAAAAAGGTGGGAAATCCGATTTTAGAGATCGTTTTAGAAAAGACCTGAAAGCTGCTGTTATTGTATGTTCCGATACTATTTCAGCAGGACAGAAAGAAGATAAAGCAGGAAAAGCGATCATAAAGAAATTAGAAGAAAGTGATGTTAAAATTGAAGATTACATTATTATTCCAGACGAAAAAGAGATCATTCAGGAGAAAGCAAAAAACTATCAAAAAGAAGGTGTCGATTTAATTATCTATACAGGAGGTACAGGGCTTTCTGTCAGAGATATTACTCCAGAAGCACTTTTACCGCTTTTAGACAGAAGAATTCCTGGCATTGAAGAGGCTATTCGCAACTACGGACAAGATAGAACACCATTTTCGATGTTATCCAGAAGTGTTGCAGGCACTATGAATAATACCTTGGTATTGGCACTGCCAGGCTCAACCAACGGTGCGAAAGAATCCATGGATGCTATATTTCCATCGGTGCTACATATTTTTAGAATATTAAAAGGTGCAAGACACGATTAATCCCCACCCGAAATTGCAGAATAGCAATTTCAGAGGGTGTCTAAAAAACAAGTTTAATGTCATATTGAGATTAGAGACAAAAAAATTTATCAAGCGTATAAAATGACGTCATGGGGTGTCATTCAGAAGGAGGTACGACTGAAGAATCTTTAGAAATTTATTAAAAGATCCTTCGCTGAGCTCTGAATGACAAACAGCTCTAAATTAAATGTTTAACAAATCATATTAATGGTAACTTATCGAAATATATTTAAAATGAGTGATAATCAATATCGGTTTCGACAATCTCAACCTAACAAATCAAATCATAAAGACTTTTTAGACGTCTTCATAATTTAGGATATAAAATGAATAGAGATCAGAATAAAAATATATTGCAAGATTCACATGGTAGAGATCATGCATATTTACGTATTTCATTAATTGAACGTTGCAATTTACGCTGTACATACTGTATGCCAGAAGAAGGTGTAAAATTATCTCCTAAGAGTCATCTTATGACTTACGAAGAAATCTATGACATAGCTAAAACTTTTGTAGACCATGGGGTTACTAAAATCAGATTAACTGGAGGAGAGCCTTTAATAAGAAAAGACATTCCTGTTATTTTAGAGAAATTAGCAACGCTTCCTGCTGAGTTATCCATCACGTCTAATGCCGTTATTATTGATAAATTTACCGGTGTTTTAAAAGCCAATGGGGTTAACAAAATTAATGTGAGTTTAGATTCCTTAGATGAGGGTAAATTTAAGCACATTACCAGAAGGCATGAGTTTCAAAAAGTTTATAACAACATTTTGCTATTGGTCAAAGAAGGTTTTACAGTTAAGGTAAACGTCGTTTTAATGAAAGGGTTTAATGATGATGAAATTATAGACTTTATAAATTTCACGAAAGACTTACCAATTTCTGTGCGTTTTATCGAATTCATGCCTTTTGATGGGAATAAATGGGATATGAGTAAAATGGTTTCCTACGCCCAAGTGATGAACTATGTGAATGCTTCTTTTTCCGAAGAAAACATTATACGCCTTCAAGATGCCCCAAACGACACATCTAAAAACTATAAAATAAAAGGTTATAAAGGATCTTTTGCTATCATTAGCTCCGTTACAAATCCATTTTGTGATTCTTGCAACAGACTTAGATTAACAGCTAACGGACAATTAAAAAACTGCTTATTCTCGGCTACCGAATCTGATTTATTAACCACGTTAAGATCTGGAAATCCTATTGAACCAATCATTCAAAAAGCAGTACAAGCAAAGCTTAAAGTTCGTGGCGGTATGGATACTTTGAAAAAACTACAAGAACCCAAATTACATAGCAATAATAGAAGTATGACTGCTATTGGTGGGTAAGGTTTATTACATAAAATCACAATAAATTTATTGGTAATGGCTATTTATTTCTGTGTGTTTCAAAAAAGATAATAACAACTCAACACTTTAGTCAATTGTATATATGGAGAAGACTTCGCTAAATATCATAATATTTAATTTAGATTTCGTCTCTGATAATAGAAATAATACATCTGTAAAAAGAAAATTTTTCGACAAACTGTAAGAAACCTAAGTTATAAGAAAAGCTGTTATTCGTACATTTGAGCCGTTCAAGACTAAAAACACTCTATTATAGAATACTGTAAGTGTATGTTTTTAAGGTTTTTAACATTTGATTCTCTAAGGATTTAAATGTATTTTCATGAAAAAATTACTGTTATTAATATTTTTAACTACAACAATTTGCATAGGACAGTCTAAGGAAGAAAGGCAGGCAATTTTAGATGCAAAAAAGAACGGTACATACAATAAAAAAAAGGATAATAAAATTGTCAATGAAACATACGCTGCTTCAAATGGAGTTGTCTATCATGTAGGAGACACAATAACATTAGGAAGAGGTTCATCTCCGAACGGAGATTTCAATTATTTACAAATGGGAGGTTTTTACAATACTCTTTCTGTTTTAAATGGTGAATATGATGACATTGCAAGTAGTATAGGCAGAAATTATTCTGGGTTAAATGTTGAAATAAAAAAAATTAAAGAAATAAACTTTAAAGGAGCTTCAAAAGTTATATTCGTTGTTGGAGGTGGAAATATTACTAATTATAATTTGATGATTGAGGATGCAATTAGTACTTGTGAAATTAAGAATTGCTCTGATACGTATAATAAACCTCAAATTGTTTATCAAAAACAAGAAGATAAGTATGACAAATTAAAAAAAGTAAAAGAATTGCTAGATACAGGAGTTTTAACACAAGAAGAATTTGAAAACGAAAAAAAAAAATTATTAGAGTCTGAATAATCTAGACTAAAACAATTAACTGCCATCTATATACATTATGGGGCAAGAGGCTATTTTAAGGATTAATAATTTTAATCTAGTATTAATTTACTCTCCTTCTTATAGTATTTTGAAAAACGATTTAGAATAAACTTAAACTAAATCCCTAAAGAATATGTAAGTCCTAAAATAACAGTATCATATCGTTTTCCAAAACTCTTTAGATTAAACTCTACAAACACCTGTATCGGATTTATATCATATAATCCTCTAAATTTAAGTGCTGCCGCATGATTAAAATTACCTGTAGAGAAAAATAATGAAGATGTGTCTTCAGCTCTACTTAATATTTTATAGTCATTTCCAATATATCCAACGCCCCCAGTAATACTTAATGCGTTCCAATGCATCAAACGTATATTATAAGTAATGCCAAACTCATTATAAACTTCTGTATTTTCGAATTCTTTTACAAAAAATCGGTTATACTCAGCGATATAAGTGCTTTTTTTTGTTGAAGGTTGATACTGAAGTCTCATATCAAAACCTACTTCTTCCTGCAATCCAACACTAATTGCTGCACCCACACCAAAATCAACACTTCCATTCTCATAATCTTGTGAAAAAGAACAAAAACAAACAAACCATATAAGCGTTAAAAAAATGGTTTTCATCTATTGCATAATATTATTAAAAATTTCAATTTGAGGAGATCTATATATTGATTCTATTATATAGAAACTATCTTGACTTTTTATTTTAGACTAAATAGGCAAAAAAATTTAGCATAAAACTTAAAAAAGATTTCAAATGTAAAGCAATAATTCATCGAAAACAACTGTCAAAAAGCCTAGCAAGTTCACTAATCAAATTATTTATTAAATTTGTGTATGACCCTCGATGTTTTCAAATACTTTAAAAACGACCCAAAAAACAACAAATTAATTGGTGACGACTATTTATTTGTAGAATACAAATGTCCCATTGAAGTAGAAAAGTTCAAATTATGGACCGATACACCTTTTATAACATATGTGATAAGCGGGAAAAAGGATTGGACTTCTGTAAACAAAACATATCCATTACATTCCGGAGAGTCTCTTTTTATTAGAAAAGGTATTTACAATACAAAGCAGTATTTCGAGGAAGACTATTGTACTATTCTCTTTTTTATTACTGAAGATTTTATAAGACGCTTCATAACGAATAATGCATCGGTTATAAAATCTGCAAGTCCAAAAGAACATTACGATCAAATATTCCCCATACATGTTACCAACTCGCTAAACTCACTATTTCTATCTGTTTTTAACTATTTTGATATGGGCGGTGAAATTCCAAGAGAATTAGTTGAAATAAAATTTAACGAGTTACTTTTTAACATCGCACTCAATCCTGCCAATCAAGATTTGATTAGTTTTTTTAATACATTAAGGCAAGTTGAAAAAACCAGCATTCAGGATATTATGATGAAAAATTTCCATTATGATTTGCAATTGGAAGAATATGCACGTCTTTGCGGAAGAAGTCTATCTACCTTCAAAAGAGATTTTAAAGTACACTTTAACGAAACGCCAGGTAAATGGCTAACTAACATGCGCTTAGACTATGCAAAAACCTTGTTGCAAAATTCAGAGTTGAATATCAATGAAGTTTGCTACGAAAGTGGTTTTAAAAACACATCTCACTTCAATAGTAGTTTTAAACAAAAGTTTAGCTACCCTCCAAATCAATACCGAAATCTTCATTTAGCGACTTAGTCCACATTTTTTTGATTTGAACTTTTTAGAAAGAAAGTTGGACTTTTAAGAACATTCTAAGCTTTCGTTTCAGAATACTTTTGGCATATCATTTAAAATCAATATGTCATGAAAAAAGTATTAATGTTCTTGTATTCAATTGTCGCCTATCTTATCGGGTTTGCATCCTTATTATTATGGATTATATCAGTAAGTGATTTAGTTCCAGAAATATCTATTGATCAAACCGCTACCCTACCTTTTCACTTAGCCTTACTTAAAAACTTTGGTTTAGTAGCGCTCTTTGGCGTGCAGCACAGCGTAATGGCCAGACAATCGTTTAAAACAGCGTTTGCCAAGTACTTTCCAAAACCTGTAGAACGTAGCACGTTTGTACTGATTTCAGGATTGTTACTCATGCTTTTAGTTTTAGAATGGGCGCCTATGGGCGGTTCTGTATGGAAATTACAATCTGGTAGTATTCTGTATTATTTGGTTTATGCTCTGTTCTTTTCGGGTTGGGCAATTCTGTTTATCAGTACGTTTTTGATCAATCATTTCGATTTATTTGGTTTGCGCCAAACCTATTTAGAGCTCAGAAACAAGCCTTATACAACCCTTAATTTTAAGGTGGTTTCGTTTTACAAATATGTGCGCCATCCTTTATATTTTGGTGGTATCCTCGGACTATGGGCAACGCCAAATATGACAGTAACACACTTGGTTTTTGCAATGGGTTTAACCGCCTATTTCGTAATAGGCACCTTGTTTGAAGAACGCGACCTTAAAAAGGAATTCGGAAAAACCTATAAAGCGTATCAATCTAAAACACGTATGTTGATTCCGTTTCCAAAAAGAATAAAGTAATATCATGAAAACAGACACCAAATTAAGAAAGAACCAACTCTTTTTACCTATGGGATTTGGTTGGTATACAAGCACAAAACCTTCAGTAAAAAAACCAATTAAACGACCAACCAAAAACACAAATGAAATCTACTACACATAAAAAATTAAAAAACAGTATATCATGAAACATGTATTTCTAACGCTAGTGGTACTATTTATATATGCAACTAGCAATGCACAACAAAATGACCTTGCTTTTTTAAGTAAGAGTGACGTTGAAACGACGCATTCGATTAAAAGAAGAACAGCACATAACGGCAATCCCTATTTTAGAACTGTTGCCATTTATGGTACTTCAAAAATTGTTACTGATTTGCAACAAGAGGTTTTAAATTTCAACCTAAAAAACAATGCTGTTTTCGATAAATCGGAAAAAGCGACTTACCGCATAGTATTCAATAAAAACCAAGGTAAAGCGGTTGTGATTTATAATACCGATGGCACTATTATAGCATCAAAAGAAACCTATAAAAACATAAAATTGCCTTATGAATTGCCGGTTAAAATATCAAAAACATACCCAGAATGGGCTTTTGAGAAAAACACATATACGCTCAATTATCGCAATAATAAAAACCTGAAAGCACTTTATACCATTCAAATTAAAAAAGGAAACGCTAAAAAACTACTCAAGTTTAATGATAGGTTTCAACGCATTGATTAAAACTAAAAGAGACTGTCTAAAAAGTGTCATTCAGAGCGCAGCGAAGAATCTTATTTCACTCATAATCAGAGTCATCTATTTTAAAGAGATTCTTCGCTATACTCTGAATGACAAAAAATATTACTTTTTAGACAGTCTCTTTCATCACAAAAAACAAAATCAAAATAAACTTTCCTAGTTCTTATGAACCAATGAAAGTCCAACTTGATTACTTTTAACTATTTTATTTTTAGGTCTGTATACCCAAGCTATTTGCCCTAACTGACCAACAATTTTAATAGAATCCTTCATTGAAAGTTTTGATCCATCAGCGTGAATCCAACGTTTTAAAGGCTTTTCGCAGATATAACTTTTAGCTTTTTCAATACCGAAATGCATAGACATTCTTTTAAATATTTCAACATCAAAAATCCATTGGGTAACAAATTTTTTGTCAAATGCTAGTTGTATTACATCTTTACGGAAGATTTTAGCACCACATTGTGTATCCTTAAAGTTCATGCCTAGAATTTTTCGGATGATGAAATTAATCGTCATACTTATAATTTTTCTAGCAGATTCCTTAGTGATGTTAGCGCCCATTCTGCTTATTCTAGAGCCACTAACTATTTTAAAATCTGAGTTTTCAATAGTAGATACTAATTCATCAAAATCTTTTAAGTCTGTAGATAAATCTGCATCTAGGAAACCTATAAAATCTAAATCTGCTTTTTCGACCATATGCAACATCCCCAGTCTTACAGCTTCTGCCTTACCGCCATTTTTTTCGCAATTGTAAACAGTAATGTAGTCTTCTCGTCCTTTTCTCAAATTGTTTAGTACTTCTAAGGTATTATCCTTACTCCCATCATTTACAAAGCACAAATGATATCCTGTATTCTTATCAATAAAATTGGTGAATTCAGTACTTAACAAACGATCTTCTTCATTGTAACATGGTATCACCACGCCTACACAGCGTTGTTGAATCACCACATGGCTATTGTTTGTATTACTAAATGTAACCATTGGCTGCCCTATTAAGCGCTTGATTCGTGCACATATTTCGTTTAAACTTAAAGGTTTTTTCATATAATCGTTAATACCCAAATCAAAGCCAGCAGTAATAACTTTATCTTCTGTATTTCCAGAAAGGACCATTACTGGCGTATCTTTTCGTTTAGAGTTTCTTATATACTTTACAATTTCCAATCCTGAAATTGTAGGCATATTAATATCAACAATGACCAAATCAGGGTTAAAACTATGATACTGAGATATGCCTTTATTAGCATCGGTTTCAATTCTAACGTCATATCCTAATTCGTTTAATCTTTTTTGTAACGGTAGCAACACGAGTTGCTGATCATCAATGGCTAAAATTTTCATAAATAGATGTTTTTGTGATTATTTACACTCCAAAAGTATTATGATTGATGTAAGAAAAAGTCTATTTTAGCCTAATAAGACATTTTGTGTAGACGAATGGTAATTAAGTGTAGACGATCAATAAAGCTACCCGAAAACACTTTATATATCTTTATACTATCAAAAAAATTATAAGCATTGCCATCTAAAATATCTAACAAATACTTAATTGCAGCTTTACTTATAGGTATAGCATTTCATGGTACAGCCATCTTTTTTACTTTAGAGCGTACCTATGACGCATTAATTCATTTGTTTTTTGCAGAGCATTATTCGACTAGTTGGTTTGAACCTTGGAACTATAAATGGTATACAGGTTTTACGGTTATGAGTTATCCACCGCTAGTGCATCAAGCCATCGCTGCTTTATCATTTATAGGTGGTTTAAAATTTGGATTATTCACTGTTGCTCTTATTAGCATTGTTTTATTTATAACGGGTGTTTATAGGTTTTCACTATTAATTACTTCCAGTAGAACAGCAGCAGGATATGCCGCTATTTTAGCTGTATTATCATCGTCTTTTGTAGAAACCCTGCATGTGTTTGGTCAATTACCAAGTATTATAGGGATCTCCGTATTAATGCATGCTTTGCCAGAAATTTACTTATGGTTAAAGACAGGTAAATACCGTTACTTACTTACAAGTTTGTCTCTAATAGCAGTAACAGTAACCTCACATCATGTCACACCTATTTTCGGAATGATCTTCTTTATTTTCCCATTAATAGGTATGGTGATTATGGATGCGTCAAGAGAGCAGGTAAACACCATGAAAGACGTCGCCTTTAAGGTGTTTTTAAGAAGCTTTTTTAAACTTTTTAAACGCATTGTTAGTTTTGGATTGCTCTCACTGGTTATTATTGTGGGGTGCATCCTTCCCTACTGGATTAATTCTAAGAATAACCCCATTACACAAGTTCCAATCCCTCATGGTTCCAGAGATAATTTCCTTGAAATCACCTCTTCCGGATTGGTCTTCTTTTTAATCCCTTGGGGCATTTTACTCATTCTATTACCGTATATATTTTATAGATATTATAGCAAGCGTTATTTGTTTTTCGGACTCTCTATAACGCTTTTAACTGTTTTAGGTACGGGAGGCACAACACCTATTCCTAAAATAGCTTTGGGTGATACTGCTTTTAATATATTGACTTTAGATCGATTCACGCTTTGGGCATCTATTATGTCTTTGCCACTTTTTGGTGAATTTGCCTATCGTTTTGTTGAAGGGGATCTAAAAACACGCATTCAAAATACGTTTGGGGCTATATATCATAGAATTATAGGGGGCATTCTTGCTGGTTTATTTTTATTTATGACCATCTTCACGATGAGTCTGGGGTATTTTAGACCATCGCAACCACAGAAAATAAAGATGCTTCCTATTGTTAATTTCCTTAATCAGGATCAACATGATCATTGGCGTTATATGACCTTAGGTTTTGGGGATCAAATGGCATGGTTATCGGCACAAACCAATGCTATGTCTGTGGATGGCAATTATCATTCTGCAAGACGATTACCCGAACTTACTACACGCCCTATTGAACGCTTAGAAAATTCAAAATTTAAAGGGGTTGAAGGTATTGGTTCTTTGCAACAGTTTTTAACAACACCCGAAAAATATCATTTAAAGTATATTTTTTCTAATGATAAATTTTACGATCCTATTTTATACTTCTGTGGCTGGCAGCGCTTAAGACAATTAGAAAATGGTATTATGGTTTGGGAAAAACTTAATGTCCCTCCAATACCTTCCATATTACCAAAAGACGATGTTGCTCTATGGCAAAAAATCCTTTGGGGTATTATGCCTTTTTTAACGGTACTTATTGCTTTTATACTGAATATTCAAATGTTATGGATACGCGCTTTAAAAACTAAAGAAAAACTAATTCCAGCATATTTAAGTTTTAAAAACAATTACACAAGCTTTTCAAAAGGCGTTTTAAAAGTCACTCATATTTGGTCTATTATTCTTGCCATATGCGTTAGTTATGGTATTTACCTGTTCTATATCAAGAATGATTCACATCGGTCTCCCGAAAATGTGATCATGGCCTATTATGATGCCTTAGATTTTAAGGCTTTTGAAAAAGCACATAGTCTGATCAATCCCGAAAGCCATTTACCAATAGCACAATACATGCTTGAAATATCGGTAACAGACGGTATATTAAGTTCCTATGCAAAATTAGATGCTCTTAAAACTATTGTAACCAGTAAAACGGATAGTTTGGCTAGTGTAAAAGTGATCACTGATTGGATTACACCCTTAGAGAGAATTAATAAAGTTGATTATAAATCGCTTGTAAAAAGGGATGGCAAATGGTTTATTCAACCCGATGACATCAATTTGGACTTGCCTCCAGATCAGTTATATTCAGATAACTCGACGCGTTATTTCAATCAAGGCAGACGACGAGTCACCACCGAGCAAACCCACCATGAGGATGTTTTAAAACAGCCCGTTTTAGAAATCCTTTCGGCTAAATTGGTAAAACAGGACAATCACTATACCATCATTGGAGAGGTACAGAATGTTGATAATGTGCCTGCAGATGTGGTCCTTAAAGGAACACTTTATAATGATGCTAATAAAGAATTAGCAACCTATAACGCCAAACATCAGGTAAAACATAAATTAATGCCTAAAGAAGTGAGTTCGTTTAGAATTAATTTTGAAGGCATTGCATGGTCTAAAACTCAAGATTCTATTCCAAAAACCTTTAATCCAGATGAATTTACACCAGTGGCGTTTGAGGAGCAACCCACAAAATTCAATTTGCAAGTTGCTGGGAATGTTTCAGGATCCGATTTATATAAGGCTACGACACTAAGTGCATTAAACATCACTTCGGAATTTATCAGTGGAAGTCTGTTTAATTCGGGATTAGAAGAAGTCACCATTCCACAGTTAATTATTTCGTTTTACAATGCTGATAAAACCATGATTTGGGTAGACCATTTATTTCTTAAAGAAGGCATCAGACAACAAAGACAGCAACCTTTTGAATACAAATTACTTCAAAATAATACCATAAAACTCATTAATAGCGATATGAAAAACTGTTTTGTAAACGGCTTACCAAATGAAGTTATTTCAAATAAAGTGGTACCTAATAGGATTGAAAATCAGACACAATCTGTTTTACAACCCATATTGCACCCTGATTATAGTTATGTAAAAATTGAAGTTAACACCTATATAGGAAACCCGAATTAATGATGCATAAACGCGCGTACATACTAGCTACAGTTTTGATGTTTATAGGGTCTTTTTCGCTTGTAGGGCAATCTGAAATAAAGGATACTTTCAAACTTTTAACCCATGACACTGAATTTGAAGCTGGTCAAAACATCCTATTAAAATTTTCTGGTAACAGCGAAACGAATCCTTTATTATATTGTACCAATAGTTATGGTTCCGTTGTCATTCAAGGCACTAATAAGAACAAAATATTAACGTTTGAAATGCCTAAAAGTATAGCAAACAAAACGGGGTTAGTGAATTGGAAACTATTGACTAACGCTACTAACCTATCTGGTAAATTTTATATCACTCCTAAACAAGAGGTCATTACCATGGAAACCTATCTGGGACCACCAAGTATTGAAGCTGGTGGAACCGATTATGCGATGCTGGTAGTCATTCCAACAGATCCCCTTGATAATCCATTACAAGACAGCACACAGGTTAATGTAAAACATCAGTTTTTAACTTCAGAATACAATAACGTTGTGTATACTAATTATTTAATAGCCTACAAAAACCTGTATTCTGAGACTAAATCTGGTCGCATGCTTATTAATTCGGAAGCTTTAGGCACCAATTCTAAAGAGTATACCCTTAATGTGTTGCCAGCCATCCCTACTAATTTTAAGATCTCGTATCAACAACATCATAATTATGCCGACGGCAATCAAATTACAACATTTACAACCTCCGTAATTCGGGACAAATACGATAACATCGTTAGCGATGGTACCTATGTCGATGTCTTTATTACAAATAAAGACAACAACATTCTTAAAACATCTGGTACGACCATTAATGGGATCGCTACGGCTAAAATGATTCACCCAGATCATGAAGATACCTGGGCTGTTAAAGCGTTTATAGAGGGTATGGCAGAAAGCGATCCCTTATCTCTTAATTTTAAACAAGTGATTACTGATTTTGAGGTGGTTTTCTCAGATAATTCCAGAACCATCACTGTTGGTCCTTTGCAAAGTTTTATGAAACAAATGATACCAGATGGCTTGCAAGTCAAACTGCATGTTTACCAAAACAACACAAAAATTAAAACACTAATAAAAAGTTCTTTTGAAGGGTATGTAATCTTCAAATTAAACGAAGATATTATACCTGTACCAAACGATATAAATGACACCTTTAAAATCATCATAGAGACCGCCCGTATTGAAAAATCATTTGAAAACATCAAGCTATAATGAACATTAACAGAAACATATTGCGTAGTATTCTGGTACTTTCTTATGTACTCGTTATTGGTTTTATTATGTATGGTTTTAGTGCCTTATATAGCTATCTGAATACTGGTGCAGATAGAAGTAGTATGTTACATACAGATATTAAAAAAATCGATCAATACCTACCAAAAATCACCTGGGAAGCGCTTAAAAATGAAGGCAGACCTATGGACGAACAAACCTTGGGGCGTATTGAAACTAATTATTTAGATGCCTGGTATATAAAACATTTGGGCTACCAAACCAACACCAAAAAGGGTCTTGACGATTATTACACGGAAAATGCACGTAAAAACATCTATGCCATTATCGATGAAAACCTTGATGCTGGTATGACGATTCAAAGCACAACATTGCAACACGATCTTAATTTAGAGTTTTTTAGTGAAGATGGTCAATTAGTTGTTATTACTGATAAAAATGTGGTTGAATACAAACGTATTTACAAAAATGAGACCTTACTTTTAGAAACCACCGATGTATCCACCTATAAGGTTATTTTGCTCTTAGAAGATGGTTTTTGGCGTATTCGGCATATGGTAAAAGAATCGAGTGCTGATTTTAAATCTGATAACAAGACAGTTTCAAATAAAAATATAGACATTAGGGGCATTAATTATTATCCGCAAGCCTCACCCTGGGATATGTTTGGTGAGCAATTTGATGCGAACATTATTTCTAAAGACTTTAAACGTATTAAAGACGCAGGCTTAAATAGCATTCGTATTTTTGTGCCTTATGAGGCTTTTGGTAAAGCGAATGTCGATACAGAGAAGCTTAAAAAATTAGTACAGGTCATGGATGTCGCTGAAGCGGAACACATAAAAGTCATGGTCACGCTTTTTGATTTTTATGGGGATTATTCTGTTTTAGACTGGACTTTAAACCATCGCCATGCAGAAACCATCATCTCGACATTAAAACACCACAACGCTCTGCTTGCCTGGGATATTAAAAATGAACCCAATTTAGATTTTGAATCTCGCAACAAAACAAATGTGATGGCGTGGTTAGACCATATGATTAACTTGGTAAAGTCTTTAGATTCGGAACACCCCGTAACGATTGGTTGGTCTAATGCAGAAAGTGCGACACTTTTAATAGACAAGGTTGATTTTATATCTTTTCACTATTATGAAGCGTTAGACGATTTAGAGACTACATACAAGACCTTAAAAACGGACATAACAGACAAACCCATTGCTATTACAGAATTTGGCATGTCGTCTTACAGTGGTTTATGGAATCCGTTTGGAAATTCGGAAACAGACCAAGCCGAATATCATAAAGACTCCCAAACCATCTTTTCTGAAAACAACATCCCTTTTATGTCCTGGACTTTATATGACTTTACAGATATACCAAAAGAAGTTGTTGGTAGACTACCTTGGCGTAAAAACGCTCAAAAGCGGTTTGGTTTTATAGATGAACATGGGGTTGAAAAAGAAGCTTATGAGTATATTAATAGTCCTTGATATTAACTGTAAACTGAAAAATATTATTGAAATAAATGGGTTGACGGACTTGGGTTAAGTATCAAACCCATATTTATCAACATTGTTGGCAACTGCTATTTTTAGTAAACATTTACACTTCTATAGCTATAAAACCCACTAGTATTGTTCAAGATAGATTCATTTTTAGTATCAACATTTATTTTATACATAGTAGTTCTTCCTGTATCTACTAATATTTCGTTGGTTTCACTTAAAAAAATAATTTCTGAATCAGAAAATGAGTTCGGATTATCAAACTCTTTCAAGACACCTATTTCTTCTCCATTATCTATATCTACTTCGACAATCCCATAAAAAGTAATTTCTCCTAAATTAGGATTATAAGTATTCTTAATAGCAAATAAGCGTCCATTTCTCCCAATTGTAATAGATTCGTAATGATTTATATTAACAATAACTTTTACACCTGAATTAGCATCAATTTTTATTAATTTGTCAATTGCATTTGGTAGAAACGAAGTCCTTCTCGGAATTAATAATTCATTTGTATCATAAGAATAAAAAACACTTGATACACCCGTTTTGTCATTACTTGGAGCATCCTCTATAGCTTCAAATATTTCTATTGTGGAAATTGTTGAAGCATTTTCTGGGTTAATCTCAAAGAGCTCAGTTGATTGAAGTGAAGTATTAACAACTGTTCGTTTGAAACCAAATAATTTTCCATTTCCAGCAATTATTGTACTAAAGTTTTCAGAACTAATGATATTTTCTTCTTTGGTATCAATATTGACTTTTATTATTTGAGGCCCTATTCCGTTTTCATAAACATTTCTTCTAATCAATAATTGTTTGGCACTATTAAAATACGTGAAATCAAAATCTACACTAGCCTGCATTGGTTCAAAGTCTAAAAATGTAGAAATTGAAAGTCCGCTTATAGGGTCTACCTCAACAATTTTTAAATCACTACCAACTCCTTCAATGGCAAATAACTTAGTTGTTGCCTGACTTAGAGCCTTTTCATTTCCATGGTCATCGCTACAACTAAATTGTAATAGAGTTAATGTCATAAAGATTACAATTTTAAAATGGGATTTTAATCTTTTTAACTCTGTTTGATTCATAGTATTTATTTGGGTTTCTATAATCATAGTTGTAGGCAGCTTACGAATATACACACTGTTGTATATACTCATATTATACCCCCAAATATACAATAATACTTATAGATTTAGATCGTTTTTAATAGAGCAAAAACTACTTTTGGTAACAAGGTTTTGTGATTTTAGTTATTTTAATAGAACTATCTTTCGAAAGAAGCTGATGTACGGAGTTGTAAACTTTACGAAGCTAGGAAGAAAGTTTATGATGAGAATTATGTTTCAAAATTAGCTTAAAAAGGCTTGTTATTTAATGCTGTACTTTGTTACTACATGTTTTTATTTCAATTCAGTCATT
Organism: Flavivirga rizhaonensis; assembly: GCF_004791695.1. Classification (GTDB taxonomy): domain Bacteria; phylum Bacteroidota; class Bacteroidia; order Flavobacteriales; family Flavobacteriaceae; genus Flavivirga; species Flavivirga rizhaonensis. The sequence continues at coordinate 89,393 of NZ_SRSO01000023.1, forward strand.
AAATAGTTATCGTTTAGTTTTTCAAACCTTTTTAATTTTATATCATTCTCGTTCTGATTTACGATTAAAAAGGGGATGTATAAGTCCATAAAAAGGAATTTAAAACCTTTAAAATCAACTTGTTCCCTGCTACCGCTAGTATTTACTAGTGGCGGTAATTCTTGTCTCGTCCAATAAAAAATAATTTAGAAAAGCTCTTACATCTCTGTAAAAGCCTTCTCTTTTTCCTTCTTAAACTTAAAACAAAAGGATACGGCACTAGTAAATACTAGCGGTAGCGCATACTATGTAACAGCGAGGAATTTTAAAAAGACAAACTTTTGAATAACATGCGGATTTAAGGATTTACTAGTGGCGGTAAGCCTTGCCTCGTCCAATAAAAAATAATTTAGAAAAGCTCTTGCATCTCTGTAAAAGCTTTCTCTTTTTCCTTCTTACACTTAAAACTTACTCAGTACGCCACTAGTAAACACTAGCGGTAGCACATACTATGGAGCAGCGGTAACCTTATTTTTCCAAATTTCATCAGTTGCTTCTAATGTAGAGTGATTAATAAATTCAAATTCATTTGGTTTCGGAATTTCATTTAGAAATATTTCAACTTCTTCTTTATCAACATTTCTATGGCTTGTAAATATTTTCATTGTTTGGTCAGATTGTAGCTAATGAACAGATATATACACTGGTGTATATACTCATATTACATACACCCAAATATACAATAATACTTACAAATCTACATCACTTTAATAAAGTCAAAACTACTTTTAATAACAAGGGTTTGTAATTTTAGTTCTTTTAATAGAACTGTCTTTAGAAATGATTACGATTCCAAATAGTTTAAACCCGTTTGCTCCTCTTGTAATGTCCCTCTTTTCTTTTTCAAAATTATAGATTGAAATGTATTTAAGTACATACTCGTTATTCTGGACATAGGATATGCCGTAGCAGCCTTATAATTTGCGCGTTCTAATTCTACTCTATAAGCATTATTCTCAAGGATTTTTTGTATCGCCAATGCTAAACTGTTCACACTTGTTGGCTCGAAAAACTCCCCTCTATACCCTTCATCTTTTATTAAAAGTGCTAAATCTCCTAAATCTGGCATCACGACCGCTTTACCATAGCTTCCCGCTTGATGTAAAACACCAGAGCTTCCTGTTGTAGATGTATAAGGAAATACCACAAGCGCACTCTCTTTAAATAGTCTGGGTACATCCTGCTCTTCAACATAGCCAGTAAAAGTTAATCCTTCAACATGACTATAAGCCTTTTTCACAGACTCTAAATACCCTGATGTATTTGGGTTGTCGGTTCCTGCTATAACAATTTCTAAATTTAAATTTGAATATGTTCTAATACTTTCTACAGCTTCAATTAAATTTTCTACCTTTTTATACGTTCCGAATTTCCCGAAAGTCATTACTTTAAAAGGTTGCAACGGTATGCTAAAACTTGGTTCTTCAAGGATTTCAAATGTACCGTGAGGGATCAATTTTACATTTTTGACTTTGTATTTTTCTTCCAAAATATCCACATACTTTTGCATGGTTACAGCAACTACATCAGCCTGAAGTACTAATCTGGTTAAAGTCGATCCTATAAATCCGTATATCTTTTGCATGATTTTATTCGATGTAAAACCAGCACTTCCTAAATCTACTTCTTCTAGTATATTGTGTAATAAAACGATCGTAGGGATCTTTTTTAATTTACAAACCAATGGCAACATTAAACCTAAAGCTGCTGCTACTTTTTTATCTCCAAATTTCATAAACTGTAAATTGAATAACACCGCATCTGGTTGGGTTTGATTAATAGCCTGAGTTACTTTTATAATATTTGTGTAACTATTAAATGACCAACATTCTTTAACGGTCACTTTACAACCTGATTCTACAAATTGTAAATCCTTTTTACCTTCTGTTTTATCGGTTAATAAAACGATTTCAGTAATGTTTTCTCTTTGTCTAAAGTGTTTTACTAAATGATACGCATATTCATTTAATGTGACTTTACTTGGTGGATACGCTGTTACGATTGCTAGTTTCATAGGTTTATGTTTTAATATTTCTAATAATTTGTTCTTTTGTTATAGTGTAAATTTGAGGTTTTAAAATCCTAAAATGGGGTGGTTGTAGACAGGTTAACATTTACTGTAGACGAATGGTAATTTGCTTTAGATTAGCATATTTTGTCATTTATAACAAAGTGAGAAATCGCACCATCAGAATAGTAAAGTCATTGTTGTGTGATGTCTCACTGCGTTCGACATGACAAACAGCTGTATTTCATTGAATTATATAAGATGTTTTTAATAAAGTTTACGTCGAACTCAGGTTAATTTAGCAAATACAAACCGAATAGAAAATCCTAGCGGATTTTCGTAAGTATACTAGAACTAGCAATTAGTTTTAGGATTCGGTGTTGCCACCAGTTATTTTATCAGTTTTATTATATTCGGATAAAGTTTTTCCGTCTTTCCATTATTCGTTTTAATAGCAAATAATATCGGTAATATTATGTTCAAAACGTAAAGTCCGATAAAGACATAAAATAGAATTTCATAAGTTCCATAATGCATTATTTTAAACAAAGCAAAAGCGGTTATTGAAATAAAAGTAAATATTGACCAAACTATTTGAAAATTCAAAAGATTTGCTCCGACTTCTTTCAATCCAATAATTTTATTTTTTTTGTTCATCCATAAAATCAGAGGAAGAATTATATTTCCGACTGGAATAGCTAAAAATGCTATTACCGAAAGATGAAAAATTATTAAATAACTTTTGTCCGGTTGTTTTGCGTAATCTAAAATATTTTCTGTGTTTATGTCAAGAACTTCACAAATTAAATTCAGGGTTTTTCCACGAGGTTCACTATCATTATTTTCAACCCGTTGAATTGTTCTTAAATTCACTTTTGCAGATTCAGCCAACTCTTCTTGAGATAGTCCTTTTTTCTTTCTTTCTTCTCTTATTTTTTTTCCGATTTCGTTCATAATTAATTTTAGTTTAATGTTCTGACAAAACTAATTATGAAACTATCAATTTGATAACGGTTTATTTGCGACATTTTTACGACATTCTTTTCAATCTGTTGGTTCATCTCGGTTTTAATGGTTTTAATTGGTGGCTATGTGGCCTATACCCAGTAAAGGACGGAGTACAGACCTTTCGGATTGCATTTAGCCAAAGCGTTGTATTTTGTTTTTAATTTATTCATTCTTAAAAGCCAAATCAACGATTTGACGGACTTACTATGAAAACCAATTCTTCAATTTAGAAATGATCCACCCCTTATTGAGTATAGCATCTTTGCGTTAGTATTTTATTGTTTTATTTCAGCCACTCCATAAAAGTGCTTTCCCATTTGTCCAACTGCTAATTCGTATGTTTCTATGTCTGTGGGTATGAAACAGTAACCGTCTGCATCAATTGAGAAAAACAAAAGAGCGTAACCGTTTCTTCTCATGTCACCGTCAACTAGTTTAGCCTTGTTAGCTATGCTTTACACCGTGTTAGCAACTGGCTTTTTTATTTCCTATCCAAAAATCCTTTTGCAATATTATCCACCACATTATAATGAGCATTCCATTTACCATAAACTTCCGATGCCCATTTCTTTATCAAATCTTTACATTCCGTCTCATTCGTTGAATTTTCTATAATGTCAGTTGTAGTAATTTTCCCTCTTCTTAGAATTTCTGGAGGAATTAAATACTCATCTTGTTTTCCGACCTTATATTTATTCAAATAATCACTTAGTTTTGGTGATAATTTATAACTCCATTTAATATCATATTTGAAAATCAAATGTAATCTTGAAAGGTGAAAATGATTATTCCATCTACCGTGAATTTCAGGGTGTTGTAATGTGTGTGCGTCTACAATCAGGAATCTATAAATGTGATTTTCAATATTGGAAAAGTCAATATCTTGAAATCCAAGATTGAAAATCTCTAAGCATTCGTGAATTCCCCTTTGTGTATTTGCACCACAAAATTGACACTTTCCATTATCTAAAAGTGTAACTCCATTCTTTTCTGCTAGATCAATATAGTCCTGCATTGTCTTTTTCACTTGTAGCTAACGGAATTGTATATGAAACGTAGCGTGCAAAACGACACTAACTTTTCGGATTAACACAAAGCCGAATTTTTAATTTTTATGTTTACTTTTTCTTCTCTAAATTTTAGTCCGTAAGCTCAATGTTTATAGCGATATTTTTATTGCTACCCGCAAATCTCTTCAATTCATTTGGCGCAATCCATTTTCCACTGAAACCAAGCCAAGTATTCTTTTCGCTATCTTCTTTTTCCATTCCAATCGCTGGCTGTAAAATATCAGATGCGATTTTATTACTAAATTTATTCTCTTTAAGATTGAGACGGTCAACTACCACAAAAAACCCGCCTTTTGGGATCATTAGTTTTTCCTCCGTTAAATCGACAGTAATTTCGTTTTGCCCTTTGTCGGTTTCCAAAATGTAATATTCACTCAAAATTTGGTTTGATGGTTTTCCGTCTTTATCTGCTTTAATAATATACATTTTGAATTTAACTTTATCTTTTAGCGAACTACTTATAACAACAGACAATTTTTTAAAGAATGGGTTTTGCTTGTATTCTTTTTTGTACTCGTAAAATCGTGCTAAAGAATAATGCCCGTTAAAATAAAACTCCTTAATTTTTCGATACTTTTTGTAAGATTTTATTGTTTTGATTTGTTCATTCCTCATTGGGATAATTATTACTTCATCCAATTCGACTAAAGTTGGAATTAATTTTACCACATTTTCTTTTTTGGCAGTAAACTCTAATTCTTCGTAACCTAAATAAGAGATGAGTAAAGTATCACCGACTTTAGCATTCTCAAAATCGAAATTTCCGTTTGTATTTGTCGTTGTTCCATTCAAAGTATTTTTAATCCAAACGTTTACAAAATCAATTGGAAGGCCAGTTTTATTATCAGTTACATTTCCAGAGATTTGACTAAAACTTTGAACCGTAACCAACATTAATAATATGTAACTAATTTTTTTCAAAATGTGTGCTAACATAGATATATAATTACCCAGCTACCACCAGTTTGTAACTGGTGGTATATTATTTAACACCACTAGCTACAACCTTAAATCCGTAAGTCTATAATAAAAAATAACCGCAAATGCTTATAAATAAAAGGTTTGCGGTTTTTAGTATTTTCACCTAAATTGGTGTTGCTATAAAACACTGGTATGAAAATATTAAAATCTTCGCACATAACCCCTTTTGGGGGTTTAAATTTTGTTTTACAAGAATTTGAAAACAAAAAGATCGGTAAACTTTTAGAAGAACATTTGCCCAAATTACCAACTCAATGTAAATATTCATGGAAAGATATAGTATACGCTTTTTGGTCTGTTTA
>NZ_SRSO01000024.1 GCF_004791695.1 Flavivirga rizhaonensis
TGTATACGCGTTACGCACCCGTGCGCCGGTCGTCATCTGGTGCAAGCACCAATGTTACCCCTCGACTTGCATGTGTTAGGCCTGCCGCTAGCGTTCATCCTGAGCCAGGATCAAACTCTTCATCGTTAATTTTTGTGTGTCTATCATATTTAATACAATAAACAACTTTTAACAACTAATAGGAATTTCTAGTACTCAAAATGGTCTATTCTCTTTGTTTGATTCCTACCGTTTCCAGTAGCAATCTTACGCTGTCAATTCAATATGTTTATGAACTTTTTTCTTCTTCTCTAATCTCGTTTCCTCGTTTAGCGGGTGCAAATATAAAACCCTTTTTTTGTTCCCACAATACTTTTTGATTTTTTTTCGGAAAAAAATTTAAACCTTTCCATCTTCCAAAATCTTGCGTATCCATAGGAACTTTTTGCCTCGGAGCCAATGCCCGTTTTGGCGGCTGCAAACATACAACCTTTTTTGTTCTTTAAAAGCTTTTTTTTTAACTTTTTTAATTTTGGTTTCCGACCTTTAATGAACGTCGCCCCACTGCCGATCCTTTACGATCCTGGCCGCTGAGCGCGTGCAAAGATACTCCCCATTTTTACATATCCTAACCTTTTTTTGATATTATTTCCATATTCCTTTTTATACGCTGGAAAACAATACTTTACAAGTGCGCTTTTTTTATGCTTTTTTTCGCCATTGCCTAAAATAATTGCCGAAAGCGCACCAAAATAACCCGCACCCTATTATTAAGGATACTTTTTTATGAAGTACTCTAGTTGCTTTATTTTTAAAAAATCGATCTTAAGATTTATATAACTCTTGTCTTAGAAATAGGGAATAATAAAATTCTTTAGATTTATAAAAAGAAATTCCAAACGATACCAAAGCGAATAGTAAAATCTCTATATGGATAGTTTGGAGCGGAATAAAAATCATACCCTGTGAATGATGAATTAAAATGCTCGGCTTTTAAAAAGATTCTAGTTTGTCGAACTTTTGCATTTATAAAGAAGTCTAAACGGGGAAACTCTCCATATTCTCTTTCGGTTTGTGCATAAAATTCTGCTAATAACGGATTATACGCATTCATATAATACTTTGTGAAATAATTAAGGGTTACTCCTGTTTGTAGAAACATGGCCTTTTTAAATAAATGGCTGGAAAAATACAGGGTACTACGTAATGTAAATTCTGGCACATTTAAGGTACTGTCTTTGTCTTTTACATTTTGATATAATATAGTGTTGTTTAAAGCAAACTTACCCACTTTTATCTCTTTATCTAACTTAACTCTTAAATAGTTTATCGTATTATTATTTTGAAACGCTTGTACCTGGTTACTTGTTGTGTCTTTTTTAAAATAAACATAATCGCTAATTGTAGAATAATCAACCGAAATGTTTGCTATTTTTTTAGATTTTAATTGAAAGGCGAGTTGCTCTGTTTCTATATTATTAAAGTTGTTTCTCCAATTGTAATTCTTATAATCGCTTTGATATAATAATGTATTATAGTTTGGCGCTTTTGAACTGTGGTTTATTGATGCTATTACCGATATATCATCATTAAGTTTAAAAGTTGCTTTTCCTTTTAAGAAATTGCCATCGAAATCGCCAGAAACATTTACGCCTATTTCCCCTTGCAAATCAAAACCTTTATATTGTTTATGATATTTACCGCTCGCTGAGTATATGTCTCCTTTTAATCTATTGGTAATTGTGTCCCCTCTTAATATCACGACTTTATCATAACCATAATTGTAATTGTTGCTAGTTATATTTAATTGTAAATCACCAACAATATTATTACTATAATTTAATTGTACTTGATTATAAAAATTCTCTAATGTAGCTCTGTCTTTAATTCTACTTTTAAATGAATCTCCAAAAAAGCTATTTGAACTCGATTGGTCATATTGATAGTATTTATCTTCAAACGATATAACATGACCTACACTTAGTTTGTTTTTTGATAACGAATCTTTTTTTCGGATAATTTTATAAGTATGTTCTAAATGAAAACGTTTGCCTCTTAATATGCTTTCAGCATTTTCAAAAACAGGCACAAATATTGAACGATCTAGAAACTCTTCATCGGCTTCTTCAAATTTTACAAGATCTTCATCTTTAAGTCCGCCATTTTCTTCGTTTAGTAAATCTTGTGTTACCATATGCCCTCTAACACTGTAACGATTATTCTTTGTTTTATAGTTTGCTGTAAACCTGAAATTACCTGTACTTGTTAGTATGTGTTGATATTTACCTAGTGATCGTAGTCCTTTATATGCTATTGAAAAATTGAATTGTGGAGATGTATTTACAGTAAAGAATGAGTCTGCCAGTTGTCCTTGCTCGAAAGCAGTCTTAAAAAACAACTCTGTAAGTGGTGTTGGTACGTTATAATAATTAATATTTTCAATCTCCATATAATTGAAATGCCTTGCGCGGGCACCAAAACTTGGCATTGTACTTGTACTCTCAAAATTATGAGTTAAGCTGTTATATGTTTGCCCCAGGTTTGAAAATGGTATCAAACCAAAATCATCTCTTCTCAGATAGTTAAATTTATATTCTTTTTGGATGGTTAAAGTGGTATCTACAAAAGTAGTATCGTTCTCATGAGAAATTATTAAATAGTCTTGTATTTTTGCCTTTGGCTTTTTAGAATCTTTAGGAGTGCTTCTTTTTGCCTGACCTCTGTTAATTGTATCCTGCTTTTTAAGAGCCCTTTCTGACTGTCTAATTTTCGAATTAGCAGGTTTTTCCTGTGCGCCTAATTGATTAAAAAAGCAAATTAAAAAAAGGAAAAAAAATAGTTTCTTCATAATAATATATAAACGCTGCAAATGTAAATACAAAATATGATAACGCTAGGATATCAAAAAATTATTTAAATGAAAGTGTTTATTTTATATAAAACATAAATTTAAAAAGCCTAAAATAGTAAATCTACTTTAGGCTTTTTGTTTGTTAATAACTAAGTTTTAGTCTAACCAAACCATAAACCGTATACTCTTATAGCTGGGTTTTCTATACTGGTAAATGTACCAGCACTGTTAGAAAAATTAAATAAAGTAGATGAAAAACCTCCCTCGTTTGTATAAATTAAACCTTCACTGCTATTAAAAAAGTCTATTAACGGCATTACTAATGGCTCAAAAAAGGCTGTATTACCTGCAAGTATCGGGTCGACTCCCGGTCCTGAGATTGGTCCAGTATAATTTAAAAATAATTTTCTATCATTAATAGTTCCTCTTTCAAAACAATAGAAAGCTCTAAATCTCACCTGATCTGCGGTTCTTTCTAATTGCATAAATAAGAATGTATCGCAATTATCACTATTAAAATCAATGACCAGTTGATATTCTCGTACAGTCCAAGCTCCAAAACCTCCTGTATCAAAATTATTGCTTATTTCTTGCAACATGGCATCATGCCCTATACTTGTTAACGGGTTGCTACCCAACCTAGGTCTGTACAAAAAGCCTGTTGGTCCTAATTGTGCTAGACTTTCTATGTCTCTACTTATAAATGCAGGTTCATTACCAAATAGTATTGATGCTGTAGTGTCGTTTACTGTAGAAATGTAGCTTGATGAAGTTTCATCATAAATAAATTCCGTGTATGTTTCACCTTCAAACTCTAGAGCTGGACTAATAATAAGTCCATCTTCTTTAAATGCTATTCCAAAGTTAAACTCTGTAACCGATCCATCATCTAAAGTTATTCTTGGGGACGCATAAAGGTTTTCTGGATTGTAATTTAAATTAAAGTTAGACGTTCCACTCGCATTTTCTATTCTTAATAGTTGAAAAACTGAAGTCGTAGGGGTTGACAATAAATTTTGACGTTGTGCTAAAGACGCCTCGGCTTTAACCACACTTTCTGTTGTAAAATCAGTAAAGCCCGTTGGCTCCAGAATTAAAGTTGCTGTATCTCTGTTTCTAATATCTCTAAATGTAATAACTCCGTTATCATTTGTAAAATATTGAAAAACTGATGACCCTCTAAATCCTGCTAGCCTTGCACCAGAAGTTTCACTTAATTTTTGAATATGATTTCTGGTTGTAAAAACCAATTCTGTAGTTGTACCAGAACGAACTTCATAAGACGATGACTGAATAGCCGTTTCAGAATTAAAATCTGAAGTCATTTGCACCGTACCATTTGCATTAAACTTCATATAAAAAGTAAAACCTCCAAATTCATCATTTTTGGAAAAATATACGCCTTTATACCCTTGGTCTTGAGATAAAAGTAAACTTTGTAATTCACTATTTCTTTGTGCTATTCTTTCTGCTGGAGTTTCTGAAAAAAGTGTTTGATCATCATCATTACTACATGAAAATAGACCAACAAACATTAAACAGATAACCCAATAATTTATATATATCTTTTTCATGTTTTTTAATTTACTAGTTCTTGTGTTGCTGCATCTGTTAAGGCTTGTAACTCATATATATCAATTCCAAAATTGGTTTGATAATACTCTACTACCATAGCCTCTTTTAACCTTATTATTGCTCTAGCTTCAGCGCTAACAATACTACTTACTATAGCATCAAAATCTTCTTTAGAGTTTGTTAGCATCTCGGAAACCATTTCTACAAAATCTTCACCCTCCTGACTTGATGCATATGCTGTTATATAGCCTAACTCTCTGGCTTCAGCATCACTTCTATTAAACCAATTGGAGTTATAGTTTTCAGGATTTATCTGTCCGTAAGCTATATCAATAGGTATATTTTGATTTAAAATATGCCCATATTCATGTTGCACAGTTTTTAACGGTTGTTTGATACTATTAATATCTGTAAAATCTAAAAAATCAATATTAAAAAGTGTAATCTTAGTTCCTGCTTCTGCAATACCTAACGTGATAGTTGGGCTATTTGGATTAAAATTAAACCCTCCTACTAATGTAAATTGCCGTGGTGCAATTTTTTTTATAAAATCTGCACCACCAAGTGTTGTATATGGTTCTATCCATGCTTTTTGCAATGCTTCTGCCACAGGCTTTACACTAGATTCTAATGGTGGATGTAAAATCCTGTCAATATCTGTATCGTTAATATCCCATTTATATAATACTTCTATGTTATATGGTGACACAAAATTACTTCTTAACCAATCGTCTAAATCATTTAATATGGGAGTACTAGTATCTATTTGACTTTCGCCTACACTATCAGATCCATCGCTACATGCTGTAAAGCTTATTGTAGTTATAGAAAGTAGTGCTATAATAAAATATTTTTTCATTGTATTAAAATTTATAATAATCATTATTTCTACCTTGGGTTTTGTTGAATACCAAATGACTGTGCTGCTTCTGGCACTTGTATCGCTCTCCTATTATCATCTTTTGGTAAAAGAAAACTATTACCAAAAAAATCTAAATGCTCAATAGCTATATTGTGTCTTTTAATATCAAACCATCTTAATCCTTCATTATAAAATATTGTTCTTTTTATATCTAGAATAGCACTTACCAATGGATATGATTCACTTGAAATGGTATAAAATGGTGTATACAATGTTGGATTTATACCTTGATAAATAGCCGCTATATCCGCTGCGGTAAATTGATCTGTTGATGGATCATAACCATCTGTTTTTACAGCTAAGGACATATTTATATCTGCTGCTGCATCATCTAACTGTCCTAACATAGCATGTGCCTCAGCTCTATTTAATAAAGCTTCATCTGTAGAAAAAAGGACAAAGGTTACAAAGGGGATCCCAATGCCTGCTGCCTGGTTGGTCACTCTAAAATATTCTTGGTATTTAGGTATAAAATTATTGTCACTTCCCCCTCTAAAGAAAATGCTATAAGACCAACTTTTACCTGTTATATTACCTCTAAATAAATCACTCATTACCCCTGGACTTAACTGATATCTAGCTCTTGCTTCTATTCTATTGTATAATGAATTTCCTGAAACCAATAATAGGTTTGCAGGTTCAAAAGTTGAAGATGTATATAACGCTACTTGTTGATTAAAAGTTAAATTGCTTGAACTTGCAATATTTCTTAATACAGCAATTTCATCACTACCTAATGCTATATTACTATGGTCTATTACTTTTTGCCATTCACCTATGGTTAAATAGAATCGTGAGGCAAATGCATTAGCGGCCTTTTTAGTAAAGTGAAAAGCAGGAATTTCATAGTTATCTTTGATTAATGGCAACCCTTCTTCAATATCTTTTTGTATGTTATCAAATACATTTGCGACATTACCTCTTTCATAATCGCCCAACAATACTGTTTCAGGTTCCGTAATATAAGGGATTCCTAAATCTGTACTTGACGTAGTAGGGTTATAAGCTTTAGAAAAAATACTTACTAACATAAAATGTGCATAGGCTCTACACATTAAAGCTTCTCCTTTTAAAGGATTTAATTCAGTACTTCCTCCTAATTCTTCTATAGAAACTAATGCTTGATTTGCTTGTGCAATGGCTTCATAGGCATCATTCCAATAGTTTGTTGGTGTATCTTCATCAATATCATTTAAATCTCTCCAAAAATACATTTCTTCATTCACCCTAAACTCTACTGTGGCACTAGAACCTTTATCGCCAGCATTATCAGACATTGGCTCTAAAAATGACACATAAGCTCCTTCTGGGTAGGCTCCAACTAATAATTCTTTTATTTTTTCAGCAGAGTCTATAGTTGTTCTGTTATCTGGTGTTTCATCTAAAATATCGTTACATGATGATACTATTAAAAGAACGACAACAGCTTTTATTATATTAAATTTCATATTTCTCATAGTATATATTATTAAAATCCAACATTTAAAGAGAATGCAAATAGTCTAGATATTGGATAAGCGACACCACCAGATCTGAAAAACTCAGGGTCTTGACCACCGAGTTTAGAATCGGAGTAAATTAAAAATGGGTTTGTACTTTGTAAACTCAATCTAAAAGAAGACAATCCTATTTTATCTAAAGTCAATTTATCAAAGCTATAACCTAATGTTATATTTTTCATTCTAACGAAGCCTCCATCAGCCACTCTTGCAGTTGAATAATTATAGGCATTGTATGCTTGTTCTAAATCGGTATCTCCGAAAGATTGCAATACTGCTTTTGAAGGGATTGTTGGTATATTGGTAATATTTTCATCTCCAGGCGCTAACCATCTATTTACAAACTCTCTTGGAAAAACATCTAAATCTGTATATTCTGATCTGTAAGCTGGATTCAATCTAATTTTATTACCTGCCGAAAAAGAGACAAAGAAACTAAAGTCCCAATTTTTATATTTAAACGAATTTGCCAAACCTCCTGAAATATTAGGTTCTGTACCACCTTCATACACTAAATAATCCAATACATCATCTGTATCTTGAAAATCAATTAAAGCATATGGGTCACTTGGATCAAAATCAGGATCATCTGTTAAAAATTGTGGTAACCCCCATTCATTAAGTCCTTCAAATTTAAAAGAAAACAACGATCCTTTTGGAAAGCCAACAGCATTTCCTCTACCGGTACCAGTAATTAAATCAAATACGTTTGCTTGTTGCTTTAGAGAAGTTACTTCTTGATCAAAATGAGAGATATTAAACCCTGTTTTCCAACTAAAATTATCGGTATCAACATTCACAGTATTTAACTGAAATTCAACACCGTTTGTAGTCATTTCTGAGTTGTTACCTAGTTTAAGAGACTCTCCCCCTATACCTGTTGTTCTAATGATATCTATTAAATCTTGACCTTTTCTAAAATAAGCGTCAAAATTCATCATAATCCTATTATTAAAAAATCCAACATCAAGCCCTAAATTTAACTCTAGTGTTTTTTCCCAGGTTAATTCACTATTTTGTAAATCTTCAATATCAATAAAATTCTCACGATCATCGTTATTAAGCCTATCAGTAATTTGATTTCTAAATACCGCTAAATTATTGGTGGCATTATCTGCTAGTAAAGCTACAAGTCCGTAACTTGGCCTGAAAGCCATACTGGAAATAACGTTTGAATTTCTAATAAAATCTTCTTTATCTATATTCCATTTAGCACCAATAGTATACGTTGGTAACCATCTAGTATCTGATGATTTACCAGCTCTATTTGAACCTTCATAATTACCTGTTACGTTTAACACGTATTTTTTATCAAAATCATAAGTAACATTAGCAAAGAATGATACTTCACGCTGTCTTGTTTCCTGAAAAGAGAAATAATCATTTCCTTCTAAAATAGCTTTCTTTAATATATCAGGATCTGTAAACACGGTACCTCCTCTTGAGAATTGATATCCATAACCTGTGTTAGAACTTTGGCTTCTGTCTGTATATCTATACTCTTGACCTCCATAAATTCTAATACCATGTATCTCGTCTTTAAAACGCTTGGTATAATCGAGTGTGTTTCTAAAAGTATACGTTACAAGCGTATTTTTTGTTGTTGTTAAAATGCCTCCAACTGGCAATACGACTCTTGGTCTGGAATTTGGAGCATCTGGATCTGTAAACAAAAAGGTATTTTCATCTTGTACAATGGTTGTTTCATCTGCTCTATAAGCGGCAGCTACATTAGAGTTTTCTGTAGCTGATTGCTCTCCATTTGAAGTTACATACCTGGCAGAACCTAAAAAATTATAGTTTAAGTTATCATTAATTTCGTATTCTGCCTGACCTTGAAACTTTATATCCGATACATTGAGCTCTAAACCATTATTATCAATTTCATTTATAATATTAAAAGGTGCCCAATTATAACGTGAAAATTCTAAATCACCATCATTATCTCTAGGTCTTAATGCTCTACTAGTATTTAAGGCATAACTAAACGGGTTAATATCAAAATCTCTGGTAAAGGAACCAAAAAATGTATCTTCTTCTCTAGCCAGTGTACCAGGGGCTAGTTGATTTCTTATAGACCCTTGCAATTGCGTTGTAACTTTTAATTTATCATTAAAAAGATAATACGTATTTCTTAAGTTACCTGTAATTCTTCTAACCCTATCAGCTATGGTCCAACCACCATCAGTATAATAGCCTAAAGATGCATAAGATGTAGAATTCTCTCCACCTCCTGAATAGCTCAAAGTATGTGTTTGTGTTGGTGTAGTTCTAAATAATGTTTTAAACCAATCTGTATTAGCCAATTCAAATTGCTGTAAAAATCTTGCTCTCGCCTCAGGTGTATTTTGCAATTCATATTGTCCTGTGCTTTCGTCAAAATTATTAATGGCTCTGTACATTATATTGTATATACCTCCAAATCGACCTTGAAATGATGTTGGTAAATCTAAAAAGCCTTTTGCTTCCAATTCTCTATATACAGAAACCGTTTCCTGAGAGTTCAATAAATCGTAGTTCTCGTACCTTGGAATATCTCTTACTGCAAATTCTGCAGCATAATTAAATGTTGGTTTTTGATTCTTTTTTCCTGATTTTGTTGTAATAACTACCACACCATTTAAAGCTCTAGCTCCATATAATGCCGTTGCCGAAGCATCTCTTAAAATTTCGAAACTTTGAATATCTGTAGCATTTAATCCGGCTACAGCAGAACTTAATAAGGTACTAGGGTCTCCAGACACTAAATCGGAAACAGATAAGTTTACTATTTCTTCTTGAATAACGCCATCTATGATCCAAATTGGCTTTGTATCTCCTAAAATAGACGAAGAACCACGAATAGTAATTCTTGGAGCTGCACCAAATGTTCCGGTAACATTCTGAACACTTACACCCGCAGCTCTACCTTCTAGTGCTCTAGATATGTCTGCCACTCCATCAAGCTTGATTTCTTCAGCTTTTATAGTTTGCGAAGCTCCTGTAAACAACTCTCTTCTTACATTTTGATACCCCGTAATTATCACTTCGTCTAAATCTTCTAAATCTTCCTCCATAACTATATCGATAACATTGCTGCTACCCACAGTTACAAATTGTGTTTTCATACCAATAAAACTGACTTTTAGAATATCTCCTTCACTCGCATTAATCGCATAAATACCATTAAAGTCTGTTTGTGCACCTTTAGATGACCCTTCAATTATTATGTTAACACCTGGTAAAGGCAAGCCATCTGTTCCAGTAATTGTTCCTGAGATTTGCTGCTGCAAACTAGACTGCGGATTTACTTCTTTTTTATTTAAAATTACTTGACGCTCATTTATTGAATAACTGAGTCTTTTTTTATTTAAAACTCTATCTAAAACTTTATAAATAGATTTATTTTTAATTTGAATACTACCTATAGCTTTTTTTAATTCGGGTAATACTTCGTCATTGTAAATAAACACGAATTCGCTTTGGTTTTCTATAGATTCAATCATACTCATTAATGTAGCTTCTTTAATTTCTATTCTCAATTTTTTACTTTGAGAATATGAGTTTGAAAAAGAGTAGAGTAAGAATAGTACTAAAAAGACGGTAAGACTCTTCATTACAAATAGAGTTTTATTTCTAAAATCCAAGAGGGAATCATAGAAACGTTGGTTATTTTTCATAAATTTGAATTAGTTTTTAATTAAACATTAGCTGCCCATATAGCAGTTTATTTTAGTCAGAGGATGTTGGCGCATTCTCTGATTTTTTTTACTTCAATACATACTTTTTATCATTTATTATTTCGAATTTAAATTCTGTTGTGGTTGTTAAATTTTCGAGTGTTTGTTCTATCTTATCATTTAAATCTAGTTTTCCGCTTACGTTTACGTTTTTTGCATCAACCCCATTCTCAAAAATTATTTTAACATTATAAAAACGTTCTATTTTCCTAACAATATTTATTATAGACTCGCTTTCAAAATATAAAAGTCCTGAAGTCCATGATGTGTAATTATCTGTATTAACTTCCTTAACGTTTATACTTTCTTTATTTTTATTCCATGAAGCTAATTGCCCTGGTTTTAGAATTGTTTTTTGCGTACTAAATATTTTTTTCTCTGCAACAACTACTTTTCCTTCTGTTAAAACTGTTAAAATATCCGAGTCTATAGGATATGCAGACACATTAAACTTTGTGCCAAGTACTTCTATTGAAATTTGCTCTTCAATAGTTTTTACAACAAATGGTTTCTCTTTATTTGCAGATACCTCAAAAAATGCCTCTCCCGAAAGAAAAACCGTTCTCTCATTAGATGTAAATTTTTTAGGAAATATAAACTTAGTTCCTGCATTAAGATGTACCACTGAACCATCTGATAATATAATTTTACTTCGTTTACCAAAAGGTACAATTAATTTATTAAAAAGTAATATTTTTCCTTCTTTATCTATATCTCCGCTTATTGTGTCTTTTTCATTTAGAACAACACTCCCCTGCTTGGTATATTCAATTAAAGATTTTTTTTCATTAATTAACAACGGCTCTGCTGATCCAAGAATTAATTGAGTATTCGCGTTTACTACAGAATCTAAAGATGTTGTACTAATTGGATCAAAATTGAAATCATTAGCCTTTTTAAAACCTTTATTAACAATAATATTTACTCCTATTAATACAAGTACTAAAACTGCTGCATATTTATATGTTCTTTTAACTAGATTAAATACTTTATTTGGCTTGTTTTTGCTATCAACCTTAACTAAAAGCTTAGTGATTATTTCTTTCTTTTCTATTTCAGATAATTTTATCTCTTCGGGCTTTATGCTTCTTAAAATTTCTTTTAAGGCGTTAATTACTTCTTTTTCTCCTGGGTTTTTAAGAATATAATCTTGCCAAAAACTAGTTGTTTCTGGTGTTGGATCATATACCCAATTTAAAAAAGAATCGTCTTCTATATATTTAGAATATCGTTCCATAATCTTGCTTTTATTTTTTAGAGGGTATCAAGTTTTATTTTTGTGGACACTTTTTATCATCTTTTTTTGAGAAAATTTTAACGATTACTCAAAAACGTAGTAATTATGGGGTGGTTTTTATTAAAAATATTAGAAAATAATTTATGCTTTACCCTAAAACATGCTAGAAATACAATACTAAATGTTAAGGATTATAAGTATAGGAAGAAAATACACTTCTCATTGTAAGTCATATCGAAAAAGCATATCAGGACCAAATGGATTAAGGCATTGAAAACAATAAAATATAGAAATGAGGACAACTTCAACTGAAAATCTGTGATTTCCTCTTAAAAAACTTTCATTTAATTGCCATTAAAAGAGAAAGAACACCTAAATATGTTATACTACTTAAGGTAAGGCTTTTTCGTAGTTTTTTTATAGCCCTATAAACCTGTTTGCGGACTGAGTTATGATTAATATCTGTAATTTCTGAAATCTCGATATAACTGAAGCCTTTGGTAAACCTTAAATATAGAATTTCCTGTTGCTTAGGCGTTAGTTCTTTAATTATTTTTGCAACAAGTTCTTTTTGATGCTTTTCAACTTCTATATCAATGGTTTTGGTTTCAATATTATAATCTGTAAAAAAGGACATACTTTCATCCTCAGGTAAACTACTCTTCTTTCTCTCTTTTTTCAACTCACGAAACATAGTGTGTTTAAGTGCTTTGAACAAATAAAACTTAATATTTCTAGGCATAGAAAGTTGTTTCCTGTGCTCATAGATATCTAAAAAAACATCTTGAATACAATCTTTCACAAAGTTCTTGTTTGAATTTAATTTCATACCATATGAAAACAATGCATCTACATTTGAATTATATATAAATGTAAAAGCAGCTTTGTCTCCTTTTACAAATTCAATCCAAACCCCTTCAAACTCATTTTGTATTTTCTCTTTTACAGCGCTCATTGATTACACAATAAATGGACATATTTTAGATTAGTCTAATCCACATATTTATCGATAAAAAATATTCGTTTTTATTAGCTAAGCTTATCTCTTCTGAAGATTTTTCAGAACTTAACTTTAAACAATTTAACAAAAAATATTTAAAATAAAGAAAGCCAGCTACAACTGCTGGCTTTCTTTTAAATATTTAGTCATCATAAAAGATGAGCTTAGAATATTTATTTTGAGTTAGTCGGTTGCAAACATCTTAATATTATATTAAAAAAACAAAAAAACTCATAAAAAAAGCAAGAAACCACCTCCATCTCTTACTTTTTAAACTATCAAATTCTTAAAATATTTACACATTTAATGAATTATTATTAAAATAAAACCTTAAAAAAGAGTATTTAATAATACGTGCTATTAAATTCATATAAAAACGAATAAATTTATTAGGCATGCATAATAATTAATACGTAAAATTATAAATTTGACAATATTTTCATTTAAATGCTATTAATAAATCATTCCGATTACTCTTTAGAATGTGGTACAGATGAAGCTGGACGTGGATGTTTGGCTGGTCCTGTTACTGCTGCTGCAGTTATTTTACCTAAAGCCTTTGAAAACTCGATATTAAACGACTCAAAACAACTTAGTGAGAGCAAAAGGGATATTTTGAAACCAATTATAGAAGCTCAAGCTTTAACTTTTGGGGTAGCACATGTATTTCAAGAAGAAATTGATAGCATTAATATTTTAAATGCTTCCATTTTAGCTATGCATAAATCTATAGATCTGTTAGCTAAAAAGCCACAATTTATAATTGTTGATGGTAATAAATTTAAACCTTACAATGATGTCCCTTATGAAACTATTATAAAAGGCGATGGAAAATATTTAAGTATTGCAGCTGCATCTGTCTTAGCAAAAACACATCGTGACATATACATGAATACTATTCATGAAGAATATCCAATGTATAATTGGAAACAAAATAAAGGCTACCCTACTAAGGAACATAGAGCTGCAATAAAAAAATACGGGATTACTAAATATCATAGAAAATCGTTTAGGCTTCTGCCCGAACAATTAAAATTAGACATTTTATAAACTTATTTGTCCTATTTATACGTAATATTAATAATAGTGATTTAAACTTTTTCCATTGAAGTGAAAAAGTTTAAATCACTTCAATGAAAAATATGTAGGTTTGTAAAAATTAATTCATTTTATGAGAGCTTTTTGCTATCCCCTACTTCTTATATTATTTTTTAGCTGTTCAAATACTAAAAAAAGTCATTTAGAACTTATTACCTTTATACCGAAAAACACTTCAATAGTTTTAAAAACATCGAATATTGAGGGCTTAAAAAGTAGTGTTAACAACAGTGATTTTCTGCAAAAGATTTCTGAAACAAACTCCTATAAAAATTTAGAAAACACATTAAACAATCTACCCTATTTAAAGTCTACTAGTGATATATTAATTTGCTTTTCAAAAGACTTAAAAGATAGTTTACAATATTCAATAATAACGAAACATCATCAACAATTATTTAAAACAGATTCATTGACAAACTATGTTGAAGAAGTACTTTCATATAAAAACAAAACAATAACAAAATCCTCTTTAAATAATAACACATTCTATAGTACTATTATAGATAGTATCTTTTTTGTTTCTTCATCAAAAAGTATTGTCGATGCCACTTTTAGTAATTCTACAGTAGATACAGAATTAGAAAAAATATACAACATAACCAGTAACGAAAAAACGGTCTCAGCTATTATAAAACCTAATAATACATTTTTAAAATCATTTTTTATTGAAGATTCTATTTCTTTAAAAACATTCACGAATTATATAGCTGCTGATATTGGCATAAATCAAGATGATCTTATTTTTAATGGCATTACAAAAGCCACAGATTCATCTAAAAGTTTAATCAATGTTTTTAAAAGCACCATTCCACAAGAAAATCAAACGCATACTATTACACCTTCTAATAGTGATGGCTTTATGAGTTTTACTTTTAATGACTATAAAATATTTGAAACCAATTTAGCTAAGTTTAATAATAACGATTCCATAACTAACAAGACGACACTTTTTAATGACATTATTGAAGTTGGAGTTATTTATCAAGGTAAAAATCATGCTATCGCATTAAACTCTATCGACGTTATTGCTACCAAAGATGCGCTTTTAAGTGAACAAAATAACATAGATTCTTATAGAGGGGTTGATATTTTTAGTTTTAGTCATCCGCTTCTATTCTCCAAGACATTTACCCCCTTAATATCATTCAATAACGTTAAAAAATACTGTATTCTAGATAATTTTTTCGTGTTTTCTGGCAGTACTGATATACTGCAAAACATTATTGCTAATTATCAAAACAAAACAACGCTGAATAAGAAAACCTATTTTCAAAATATTAAAAAGCATTTAAGCGATGCATCATCATTAATGCATGTAGTAAACCCTGCTTCCTTAAATACTATTTTAAACAAAAGCTTTGAAGAAGACTTAAACTATAAGTTGAATAATTATAACGTATCGGCAATACAATTTATTTACGAAACCAATTTCGCGCATGTAAATGGTATTATAAAAAAGAGTAAATCCAGAGCATCATTAAATTCTATATCTGAAGAGCTAAATATTAAATTAAATACAGATTTATTAACCAACCCCCAATTTGTAAAAAATCATATTACCAAACAGAAAGAGATCGTTGTACAAGACATAAACAATAACCTCCATTTAATTTCTAACAAGGGAAAAATTCTTTGGAAAAAACAAATACAAGGTGCCATATTAGGTCCTATTGAACAAATTGATATTTATAAAAACGGCCGATTGCAACTCGTTTTTGCAACTTCGAATATGGTTTATGTTATTGATAGAAATGGCAATGATGTTGCGCCATTTCCTATGAAGTTCAACAAGGGTATCACGCAACCTTTATCCGTTTTTGATTATGATAAAAATAAAAATTATAGGTTGCTTATAACTCAAGGTAAAAATGTTTTGATGTATAATGTAAAGGGACAAACTGTAAACGGATTTACATTTACATCTGCAAACAATACTATAATTTGCCAGCCTAAGCATTTTAGAATTGGCACTAAAGATTATATTTCATTTAAAACTCAAAATAAACTCTATATTTTAGATAGAACCGGAAAAACCAGAATTACACCAAAAACATCCAGCTCATTCTCCAATCAGCCTATTTACTTATACAATAACAACTTTACAACCACAACCTCAGACGGAAATTTAATAACTATAGACACCAGAGGAAATGCGTCTATTAAAAGTTTAAATTTATCAGAAAAACATCACTTAGAAACAACAAGTAAGACCCTTGTAGTGTTAGATGAAAATAAATTATCTATAAAAAGTAAGACTATAGAACTCGATTATGGTGATTATTCTACTCCTCGTCTATTCTACATTAACGATAAAATTTATGTAGCAATTACAGATAAACAGGCACATAAAATTTACCTCTATGATAGTCAGGCAAAATTATTACCTAACTTTCCTGTATATGGAAACTCTTCAATAACATTAGATAATATTGATAAAGATAGAAATCTTGAATTTGTGAGTAAAGGTGAAAATAGTTCTATCATTTTATATCAGATTAATTAGTTTGTAGTTAAATTCTTAAAGTATTTAGTTATTAATTCATATATAAGCATAAATTCTGTAAAACTTTTGTATATGAAAAACTAATTTTTATCTTTAAGGCAGCTATTAATCAATTATTTACAATAAAAATCTCAAGAAATTTTACACTATTTCTTAAATGGATATTATGTGACAAATGAATATTTAAGAATTAACTGACAATAAGAATTCAGTCCATTGGGTGTACCCCAATTTAATGAATTTAAAATATAACGATAACCAAATCTAAAGTCCCCAGATCTTGAACGTCAAAGCATTTGCTTTGGCGTTCTTTTTTTGTGCTTATTTCTAATTATTTTAATAGTATTGCATACTCAATAGACGATATATGATTTCACGAAAAAATGCTTCAATCTCAAAATTCATTATTCATAAAGTTGGAAATAAGTTTAACGATACTAAAAATGCTTTTTCTGAGAATACAGTCGATTTTGATGAAGCCAGTTATGATTTAATGCTTCCTTTTTTACTCCGTCCTTTTGGTAGTGTGGTACAAAGTTATAGATTTAATCATCATGCCAGTATTTCTTTAAACGAGATTAACAGCTACTGTACACAACTATTTAAAGATGAAGATACTTTTATAGATGTTTCAAAACATATCGTAACCCATTTATTCGAACAATCTACTTCTGCCAATATAAAAACTGGAGATGTTCTAGTGGTTATGTTTGAAGGTATCGAATATCAAGATATGACTACCCATGCTATTGGTATTTTTAAGATAGAAAGCAAGGTTAATTTCTTCCAAACCTATTTAGAGAATAAGACTTACGATGTGTTGGTACAAAAAGGAATAAGCTCTAAAAAAGTAGATAAAGGTTGCTTAATTTTAAATCAAAGTGATACTGAAGGTCATATTATTTTGAGTGTAGATAATAATAGTTATGATGCACAATATTGGATCAATCAGTTTTTAAATATTAAATATGCAGATGATGCTAATAACCACACCCAACAATATATTGAGCTCTGTAAAGAATTCTCAACAGAAGTTTTAAAAACCAGTTATGGCGCACAAGAACATAATAGTTTTTTAGCAAAGACGATTGATTTCTTTAAAGAAAACGACGTTGTAAATGTAGAACGTTTTAAAGAAGACATTTTTGAAGGTGAAAAGCAAATAAGACAATTTGAAGATTATAAAAAGGAATACGAAGGTGAACAAAACTTAGTTATAAGAAACCAATTTGATGTTGCAGAGCGTGTTGTTAATAAAGAAAAGAAAAAGATTAAAACCGATATTAAACTAGATACCAACATACAGATAAAACTAGATATTGATGCTCCGGATGCTTCGGCAGAATATTTAGAACGCGGTTATGATGATGAGAAAAAAATGCATTACTATAAGGTGTTTTTTAATGCTGAGGATTAACCGGATTGTTATTTAAAATTAGTCGGATAAAAAGGAGCGGCAGTTTTAAAATGCAATTCATATATTTAAAGTATAAGTTCGACACTCTAAATAATATTATCTCTAAATTAGAAAAATGACCGTCTTCCCAGTTACAGCTTCTACCATTTCAGCACAAGCATTAGGAGTATTTGCAAAAGAAAAATACAAACTGAATAAAGATTACGAATGTAAACTATTTAGAACTGGAATGAATCACACCTATTTTCTTTCAGATAATGAAACAAAATATGTTCTGAGAGTTTATAGTCATAATTGGAGGTCAAAATCAGAAATTTTTGAAGAAATTAAACTTTTAACATTACTAAAAGAAAATAGCTTAAGTGTTTCTTTTCCAATTCAAGATAAAAACGGACAATTCATTCAAGAAATAAACGCACCCGAAGGCATTCGCTATGTCGTACTTTTTTCATTTGCACAAGGCAATAAAATTAGATTTATGCACCAAGAGACCTGTTTCTCAATTGGAGCACTTATGGCAAAAATTCATAACCTTACCTTAAGCAAAACTATAGACAGAATATATTATAATAAAAAATCACTTTTGGAGCTACCCTATGAACACTTAAAACAATACTTTTCCGAAACATTGCCTGAAATGGAATTTATTAAAAAAATTGGTGAATCTTTTCAAAAAACTGATTTCAGTAATATTCAAAACGGAGTTGTTCATATGGATATTTGGTATGATAATATGAGTGTGGCCAATAAAAAAGAAATTACAATATTTGACTTTGACTTTTGTGGAAATGGCCCACAAGTTTTAGATATTGGTTATTTCTGTAAACAACTGTTTCATATTGAAACCGATAAAAAAGAATACCAACTAAAAGTACAGGCTTTTTTGAATGGTTACCAAAGTATTAAACAATTATCTAAAAAAGAATTGAGATTGATACCTAAAGCTGGAATTGCTGTTTTTATTTTTTATCTTGGTATTCAGTCTCAAAGATTTGATTGGTCAAATATATTTCTATCGGAAAACTATTTAAAAATGTATGTTGGGAGGTTAAAATCTTGGATTGACTACCACAATATTTAAAAAAGCATTACCCTTACGCAACCATTCAGATTTTTCTTCATCTATTAGACACTATTAATATAATGTGGCTCATTATGAAGAAATCTCTTTTATTTGCCATACTTTTATTACTCACCTTTTTTTCATGTAAAAGTGATGACGATTTTAATAATACCTGTAATGTTTCAAACCCGATTGAAAACTTAGAGTGGTTAAGGGAAGCAATTGAAGAGTTAAAACAGTCCAGTTTAGCTCAAACTGGAGAAGTATATGTTTCTCAGACATATTATAAATATAGTACTATATTTATTTTTGGTAATTGCTGTGCAGTTTGTAATAGTGTCATTTCAGTTCATAATTGTGAAGGAAAG
Organism: Flavivirga rizhaonensis; assembly: GCF_004791695.1. Classification (GTDB taxonomy): domain Bacteria; phylum Bacteroidota; class Bacteroidia; order Flavobacteriales; family Flavobacteriaceae; genus Flavivirga; species Flavivirga rizhaonensis. The sequence continues at coordinate 19,235 of NZ_SRSO01000024.1, forward strand.
ATATTAGGCTATATAGGTGACGATACTTTTAAACGTAGTCTGTTAGATAAATCAGTTATAATATGGAAACCAGAAAACTTTATTTGTAACTAAAAAAACTCTGCTTCAAAAAGGTTTGCAAAATGTTTTAGGAGTTTTTCTTTTACCTCATCCATAGAAACTTCTTTCACACCAAGTTCTATATTTAAAGAGGTTACCGCTTTACCACGAATACCGCAAGGTATTATATTGTCAAAGTACCCTAAGTTGGCATTAACATTTAGTGCAAAACCATGCATGGTTACCCAGCGACTTGCACGAACGCCCATAGCACAAATTTTACGTGCAAAAGGTGTCCCTACATCCAACCAGACACCTGTTTCTCCATCGCTACGTTCAGCTTTTAAGCCATATTCAGCAAGAGTTAGAATAATCATTTCTTCTAAAAACCGAAGGTATTTATGTATGTCTGTAAAGAAGTTTTCTAAGTCCAAAATAGGGTAGCCTACTACTTGTCCCGGACCATGATAGGTAATATCCCCACCACGGTTAATTTTATAAAACGTAGCGCCTTTTTCGGTAAGCTGTTCTTCATTTAAAAGTAAATTAGACAAATCGCCACTTTTACCCAAAGTATATACATGCGGGTGCTCCACAAACAAAAAATAATTCTTAGTTTGTAAACCTACTGCTTCCCGCCTGTTTTTAATTTTGGTATCTACAATGGCCTTAAACAACGTTTCCTGGTAATCCCAGATTTGTTTGTAATCTTTAAAACCTAAATCTTGTAGTGCAATTTGTTTATTCAAAATACTAATCCTCTAATACAACATCCACATTTAAAGCTTCCGGGTTTGATAAATATTCCATAAAACCAAACTCTACAGTAAAGCTTTTTCTATCGGCACTAAACAAGGCCTTTTCGTTTGAAACCGATTTGATTGGTTTAGGGAAATGATAGTTTAATTTATACATGGAAGATCCAAACATAACTGCCATCTCCCCCAAACTATCCGTTACCCTTTTATAAGCTTCTTTATCAACTATTTTAGCAACTCGCTTAAATGTTTTTCCATTAAAATCATACTCTAACGTCGTACTCTTATCCAATCCAGGAGATGAAAATGGATTAGCAGGACTATTAGATTGCCCTCCTTTTTTTCCTTTTTCCAGATCACTAAAACTATTCATTGCCTTAAACATATCCTGAAGTTCGCTTACTTCTTTAAAATCTGTAAACATATCAAACTTCATTTCTGAAGTTTTTGGATTCATAATCATATGCATGCTAAATGGCTCTAAATTCTTTAATTTTGTTTGTTCTTCTTCTGATAATTTAGAAATACTATCACGTTTTGCATCAAATAATTCTTTAAAACTAAAGGTTGAATCTATTGCTTCTTCCTGAGTTTCTCCCATTTTATCTCCTGTCATTTGCATGAGTTGAGTACCGTCAAAAGAAAATTCCATTCTACCAGAGCCATCATCATTTATATAAATGTTTTCAGAAAATTGGCAACTGGTAAAACTAATAGAAATAATAAGTACGATAAGTGAGTATAATCTGTTCATTTGATTAAGTTTTGGGTTTTAATTCAAGAAACAAAGATACGCTTTTATCTATTCGGATTGTTAATAATAACTAATGCAGCAATAACACCGGGCACCCAACCGCAAAGCCATAATAAAAAGACAATAAAAATGGAACCACACCCCTTATCAATAACAGCTAAGGGTGGACAAATAATAGACAGTAAAACTCTCCAGAAACTCATACTTTGATTTATTTTAATACTGAGATAACTCAGTTATAGATTGATGATTTAATTATTTGACGCTATCGTTTTTATTTTGTTACAGTTTACGTTAGATATCATTAATAAAAACGCTTTTATCCTGTGCTTCACAGAAAGATTGTAACTAGTAGTTTACAAACAAAGATAACTCCAAAAAAATCGTAAATCAATCATCGTAAATCGTAAATCAAATGATTATCTTTGTGCCTTTAAAATTCACACCGCATTTAGAATATGTCGCAATTATCAGAGCAAGAGCTTGTAAGAAGAGAAAAGTTAGCAAAATTACGTGCATTAGGTATTAATCCATACCCTGCAGATTTATATCCTGTAAACCACACCTCAAAACAGGTAAAAGACCAATTTGAAATTGGTAAACAAGTTGTTATTGCTGGTAGATTAATGATGATAAAAGTACAGGGAAAAGCAAGCTTTGCACAGCTACAAGATGCCGAAGGGAAAATACAGGTATATTTTAATCGTGATGAAATTTGCCCTGGAGAAGACAAAGAAAAATACAACGAAGTTTTTAAAAAACTTATAGATTTTGGTGATTTTATTGGTATTGAAGGCGAATTATTCACAACACAAGTGGGGGAAAAAACAGTTAAAGTCAAAGATTTTACTTTACTGAGTAAAGCTTTAAAACCACTACCATTACCAAAGGAAAAAGATGGTGTAGTTTATGATGCTTTCACAGATCCCGAGCAACGTTACAGACAGCGTTATGCTGATTTGGTAGTGAATTCACATGTAAAAGACGTTTTTGTAAAGCGTACCAAATTGTTTAATGCCATGCGTCAGTTTTTTAATGACTCTGGTTACTTTGAAGTTGAAACCCCCGTATTACAGCCAATACCTGGAGGTGCAGCTGCGCGCCCTTTTATAACGCACCATAACGCTTTAGATATTCCATTATACATGCGAATTGCCAATGAATTATATTTAAAAAGATTAATTGTTGGTGGTTTTGATGGTGTCTATGAGTTTTCTAAAAACTTTAGAAACGAGGGCATGGACAGAACGCATAATCCTGAGTTTACAGCTATGGAAATTTATGTAGCTTATAAAGACTACAACTGGATGATGGATTTTTGTGAGCGTTTATTAGAGCATTGTGCTATTGCCGTGAATGGAACGACTAAAGTCACTTTTGGTGATCATGAAATAGACTTCAAAGCACCGTATGCCCGTGTAACAATGGCTGATTCTATCAAACATTTTACAGGGTTTGACATTACCGGAAAAACTGAAGATGACATTAGACAAGCAGCTAAAGACTTAGGTATTGAAGTAGATAATACTATGGGTAAAGGTAAGTTGATTGACGAAATTTTTGGCGAAAAATGTGAAGGCAACTACATACAACCTACGTATATAACAGACTATCCAAAAGAGATGAGCCCGTTATGTAAAGAACACAGAGAAAACCCTGATTTAACTGAACGTTTTGAGTTAATGGTTTGTGGTAAAGAAATTGCTAACGCCTATTCTGAGCTTAATGATCCTATTGACCAACGCGAACGCTTTGAACACCAACTTAAACTAGCAGCCAAAGGGGACGATGAAGCTACAGAATTTATAGATCATGACTTTTTACGTGCTTTAGAATATGGTATGCCGCCAACATCTGGTATGGGTATTGGTATGGATAGGTTGATTATGTTTTTAACTAATAATCAATCAATACAAGAGGTTTTATTCTTCCCGCAAATGAGACCCGAAAAGAAAGCACCTGCTATTAGCGAAGAAGGAAAAGCACTTTTAGATTTGCTAAAAAAAGCAGAACGTTTTGCTCTTAACGACCTTAAATCACAATCAGGTTTATCTAATAAAAAATGGGATAAAACTATTAAAGAATTAACTAAAAATAGTTTAGCCAAGGTTGAAAAAACTGATGATGGTCTCTTTGTTGAAATGGTTTAATTATTATACCTAATTTATATAAAACAAAAAGCCAGTAATTTTTACATTACTGGCTTTTAACTAACTAATCAACTAACAACTTAAACTAACTAACAACTTAAACTAACTAAAATTTTAACTCACCCTGTATAAGGACAGAAATTTTCAGGCAGGTATTTTTTTGTATCAAAATTTACTTCAACGTCTTCTTCAATTTCAATAAGCACAATAGAATTCCAATCTAAATCGCCTTTTCCCTTTAGAGGATTAAAGTTTTTTGGCAGGAAAATTTTTGTATTAAAACTAAGATCTGCCTCCTCTTCAACTTCGTAAATCTCTATAACACTCCAATCTATGTCATGCAACCCTTTTAAAGGGTTGAAATTTTCTGGCAAATATGCTTTAGTATCAAAACCAATTTCTACTTCCTCATCCATTTTATAAACTTCAATACTACTAACATCTAAATAATGTTCTTCGCATGTTAGTTGCTTTAAACCATCTGTGTTTCCATTGGTAATAGCCGCTGCATTTAACGCAAACAACGAGCTAAAAATAAAGGCTAGTTTTATCATAATTTTTATATATTTTTACATTGCAAAATTGGTGTGTTTTTCGATGATAATTGCTTTGATTTAGAAACTTTTAACACTAATAACTATAGCTTTAACTTTTTTTATGAAAAAGAAGAATAATATGTTAATTTTTTAAGGATTCTAACAGCTAAAAACAACCCTTTAGTTAATTAAACCAAACAATTATCTCTTAGTCTAACCTTAAAATTTTTATAACCTGTTACTATTAAAAATTGTAGCTATATTTATTACTTAAAACAAACCTTTACTTACACTAAATATGATTAAAAAACTTGTAATCTGCATCACCATTATTACGCTTTTTTCTTTTACAATAGCTAACAACTTCAGAGAATTAGTACTAGAAAAACTTCAGAATTATGTAGGTGACTATCCTGAAAAAGTATATGTTCAAACAGACAAACCCTACTATGCTACAGGAGAAGATATTTGGTATACGGCCTATTTAGTTAATGGTATTGATCATAAAAGATCGGATAAAAGTCGTGTTATTTATGTAGAATTAATTAATGACAAAGATAGTATTGTTTCTAAAAAGCAACTGTACACAAATGATATTAGTGTTCCAGGTGACTTCAAAATAAAAAAAGAATGGACTCCGGGAAATTATATGCTTAGAGCGTATACTAATTATATGCGAAATAAAGATGCCGATTACTTTTTTCAGAAACAGATTCCTATTTGGAATTTAGTAGTAAATGATAGTTTAAACGACACGTTAACTGTAGCTGGCTTAGATAAAAACCAAACCCCTTTATTAGAAAAAGAGTTAGTTGAAAAACCAGAAATTAACTTTTATCCGGAGAGTGGTTATTTAATTAACGGGTTAGCTTCTAAAGTAGGAATTAAAGTTAAAGACAAGCAAAATAGACATATAATTGTTAAAGGCGCTATTAAAGATTCTGATGGTATTACAATTTGCCCATTTGAAACTTTTGAATTCGGTTTAGGCTATGCAACCATTACACCTGAAGCGAACAAAAGTTATTATGCCAGCGTAATTATTAACAATCAGGAAATACAATACCCATTACCAAAGGCGCTTCCACAAGGATATCATTTAAGCATTGTAAATAATGGTCATCAAATTATTCTAAAAGCCACTGCCAATGTAGATTTAGGTTTAAAAAACTCCTTTTTGGTAGCACATCAAAGAGGTAAACTCTTTTTTGAAAAACTGGAAACTGAAAATAAAAACACCTATACTATAAAATTAAATACTAGCAGTTTACAAGATGGTGTGGCTAATTTTACTTTATTTGATAATAGCGGAAAACCTGTTTGCGAACGTTTGGTATATATAAACAACCCAGTAAATGACATAAATATTAATGTTAGCAAAAATAAAACAGTATATAAAACCAGAGATAAGGTTACTATACAAATTGATTTAGCTGATAAAAATGGCAATCAGGCTCTTGGAAATTTATCAATGTCAGTAATTGACTTAGATGCTGTTGGACAAAACTCTAAGAGTGAAAATATTAAAACATATCTTTTATTGAATTCCGATTTAAGAGGAAAGATTGAAAATCCCGGTTATTTCTTTGAAAAAGAAAACGACCCAAAAAGACATTATTTATTAGATTTGGTTATGCTTACTCATGGCTGGAGACGTTTTACCTGGAATACTATTTTGTATAACGCTACAGCAGAAAAAGAACACTTTAAACCAGAAACAGGAATTTATATTTCAGGGCGTACTATGGCTTTAAAAGGAGCCAAGCAGTCGTTTTCTGCTGCTACCAGACTTACTTTTATGGGAAGCGATCCTTATCAGGACAAAAAACAATCTAATGCTAACGGGATATTCAAATATGGTCCTTTTGTTTTTAATGATTCCATTCCTACACTTATTGAAGCACGTGTTAAAGATTTTAAATCGGATGACAATAGAAAAAACCGATTTGTTAATATCCTTCTAAATGATGATTTTAATAATAGCCCAAAAGTTTCACGAAATACACTTTTAAAACCAAATGTAAATGACAAGCGTAAAATAACCAATTTTATAAAGCAATCTCAATCCATTACAAAAATAGAAGCTGAATTTGAAGAATCCGCAAGAGTGCTTGATGAAGTCATTATTACAGCACAACGAAAATCGGAACGAGAAAAAAGAAATGCACTATTAAATGAGAGAACCGATTATGGCTTCCCTTCAAACAGAATAGATTTAAATGATTACCCTAATAGTGAATCACTGACTATTTTTGACTTATTAGCTATGGTTCCCGGAGTAACTGTTAATAATGATTCGATCTCTATAAGAAATGGAGGAACTCCTCGTATTTTTTTAGATGGGATACCTGTTCAAATAGTCGATATTTCCCATATAAATGGTAGTGAGATTGAATTTATAGATGTATTAAAAGGAGCAGATGCTGCCTTTTTTAGCAATAGTGGAAATGGTGTTATTGCAATACATTCCAGAACAGGAGCTGGCATTAGAAATATAAACGTTAAACGTAAACCAGGAATTATAGATTTTAAAGCTGTAGGGTTTTATACAGCACGTGAGTTTTATGCTCCAGATCATTTAAACGGTTTTGATGAGGCTATTAAGCAAGATATTAGAACCACTTTACATTGGGAGCCCAAAATAAAACTTACCAGAGATGCTAGTAAGTCTGAAATTTCTTTCTTTACGAGTGATACTCGAAGCAATTATGCTATTAAAATTGAAGGAGTAACTGAAACCGGAATTCCCGTATACCATTTAACAACACTTGAAGTAGATTAAGGTAATAATTTTGCCATTTGACTGTGATAGGCTTTAAAATGATTTAAATTAGTATGTCTCCCGCCTTCAATTTTTATAAACGTTGCTAACGCTTTAGGAGCGGCACTAAAAAGCCTTTTACCAGATTTAAAAGAGATGACAAAATCGTCGGTTCCATGAAATATTGAAATTGGACATTTCACATTGGAGATATACTTAAAACTAGGAAACTTGTATTTTAACATCCCTTTTGTCGGATATATAGGAAACCTATGGTTCGCAACATCTTCAATACTATGGTAAGGAGCTTCTAAGATAAGTTGTTGAGGGCTGTTTTCTGAAGCTAAAAAGGTAGCTATACCTGTTCCAATAGAACGCCCATACAGTATAATATCCGATTCATCATAATGCGCTTTCAAATAATCATAACAATATTGAGCATCATTATAAAACGCTTCTTCGTTTAATACGCCAGTGCTTTTCCCATAACCCCTGTAATCCATAATTAAAACCTCATAACCCTTTTCTATAAAATACCCTGAAATTTTCTCCAAACGAGGTAAATTGCTTCCATTTCCATGGAAGTATAAAATAACTCCTTTAGGGGTTTTTACTTTAAAATGAACAGCATTAATAATCGCGTCTTTTTCAGTTTTAAAAAATAATTCTTCAAAGGGATATGAAAATGTATACGTGTAATCTTGGGGCAACTCCATTTTATAAAACAGCATTTTTTCCTGTGTAAAATATATTAAGGCTCCAACCAGAATATATAAGCTTATTAAAAAAATACCTACTTTTTTAAACCTTCGTATTACTTTTCCTTGACGTATGTTTAACATGTATACTTGTAGTTGATAAATCTATTTCTTCGGGAACTCTATTTAGAATTTCATGAATCATTTTATGATACGATTCAAAGTTATTTAAATTTTTATGTCCGCCACCAATTACTGAATGCAATTTAGTTAACTTCGGGTTTACAAGAGACAATCTAACGCTTGTTTTATAAGGAATAAGCTTATCGTTCGTGCCATGTATAATATGTATTGGGCATTGCACATATTTCAACCATTTATAAGTTGGCAATGGATATTTTAATAAAATAGACAAAGGCATAAAAGGCGCATAACGTGCTGTTACTTTAGTTAAACTGTAATAAGGCGCATCCATAATAAGCATTTTAGGTTGGTTCATCGAAGCTAATTTGGCTGCAAACCCAGAGCCTAAAGACCTCCCGTAAAGTATAATTCTATCTTCGGTTGTGAGCTCTTTTATCTTATCATAAACTTTTTGTAAATCGCGTTTAATAGCTTTTTGTGAGCGTCTCCCTGTGCTTTTTCCAAAACCTCGATAATCGACCATTAAAACATTATAACCATGCCTTGTAAAATCGACGGCAAACTTCCCCCACCCTTTAATACTTTTAGAATTTCCCTTTAAATATAATACAACCCCCTTACTTTCTCCTTTAGGGAAAAAACGAACGCTATTAATTATTGCACCATCTCTTGTTTCTAAATTATACTCCTTAAATGCCTGATTTTCATAATTGAATTGAAAATCTTCAGGAAGCTTTTCAGGTTTAAACAGCATATAGTCTTGTAGGTAATACAAAGCAATACTTATTACAATATAGGCGACGAAAACAAGTATGGTAATGTATAACCAATTAGGCATAGAAGTGGTTTAAGCTTTTTTGATTGAAGTGAAAAATAGTAATTTTATTCCCAAATGAAGGCTTTTTTGAGCTACATAGCATCGCTACGGAGTAATAAAAAGACAAAATGTGGGGATAAAAGGGCATTTTGTAGCCAATTATAAAAAGTTTAAATCACTTCATTGTTAAAAAGCGTTATTATACTAAGATACAATAAATGGAGCTAATTATTCCGAGTCGTCTTTTTCTACGTAATCCTTAATAGATATGTTATCAATTATAACATCATTTAAAACGGTTTCTCCATCCTTAATATAAACTAACGCATGTGTATTATTTGGTAGAGAATCTCGCTGTCTATTCCTCACAGCCACTTCAGCATCATACGCTTTTGTTTCTTCCATATAATAACGATTAAAAGGAAGTTCTATACTTAATTCATTTGAGTAATTTGAATACCATCTTACTTTAGCCTTAATATAATCGTTACTATTATTTGATATTAAAGCTCTATTAATAGTATCAATTTTAGCAAAACCTAGACTGTCTTCAACTAAATAAACGTAAATAACTTCATTTCGTTGCCATAAAGAATCATTTGTTTTATACGTATTTATCTCATAATTAAGGTTTATATATTTACCCTTAAATGGATCTGTAGGATCAACAGGTTGTGTTTTAAACTTATATACCGTTCCTTTTTCTAAAATTGTCTCCTGGTTAAAAATCATTTGAAAAGGAATAAACAACTGTATTAGCACTACAATTATAAATATTATGAATATATGTATTGTTTTCATTTTTGTTTTTTTAGTCTGTATATTTATTAATTAACCCAAAATCGAATGGCGTCCAATAACAACTTTTTAAACCGCTGGTTTTAAATGCGGAATTAACCCAGGTATTGCATGTTTTAAAGCATGAATAACTTCCATTTGCTCTATAAAATTCATCATTATCTGAATACCCTTTACCTTTTAAAATTATTTTTTCACCGCTACCATCTAGTTTAAAAGAGTCCGACAAGTAATGATTCAAAGTTTCCAACTGTACTTTAGTAACATTTACAGCAACCCAATTGGGGTACTTCCTAAAATACTTTGTTAAATGAATTAAAGAGTTGCCTTTAAGAAACAAAGCATCAAAAGCGTTCTTAAAAGTTAAATCGCCCCATGTAGGTGTATTTAAGTAAAAATTTTCGTCTCCCCAACCAAAAGACAAATATTGTGCTTCATCTTCAACATCTAATCCAAGAATTAATCCTTCATCTATTTGATGCACCGGAATAATAACATCCAGATGAACACCATTTGTATTAAGATATATCGTATTTACAGCATGTACATTATCAACGGTTTTATTTACTGTAACGAAAGTTAATAGCAAGGATACAATGATATAACCTGCAGGGATCATTGATAAATACAAAATAGATCTGATTATTTTCTTTAAGGGTTTCATAGTTTTCTTTTTAAGGTCTTTTGTTTTTTCAACATGACATAATTGGTTAAAAAGAAGCCTATTCCGACACCAACAAATAATAACCCTCTTAGTACAAAGCTCATATTTGTGTCAAAAAAACGACAAGCAATTAGTATTGTAACAATTAATAAACCATAATTTAAAACTCCAAAATGAAACGTATCTGCTCCAATTTTCACGGCCATAATTCCTAATGTTAAAATAAGGAGATTTATTAGCACTACAGAGGTTTCCATAGTAACTAAGCTAATCATAAAAAAACCTATGAAAAATAGAAAGGCATATTGAAAAAGGTTAAAATCTCGAATCCATTTTTTTGAATACGAATAAACCACTACGACAAGCGTTAAACAAAAAAGCACTACTGCTATATAAAATGCTTGCGAATTAAAATTCAATCTATTTATATAAATATCTTCCCATAACCATTTAAAACTAGTCAACATTAACATATAAATAGTTCCTAATGAACCTAAAACCAAATAACCATTTCGTCTTAATTTTTGATTATTAAAAAATGGTATCTTACCTATGTTATATAGTAATCCGAATAAAAGCACATAAATTAAAAAACCAAAATTACCATCACCTCTTACAAAAGCGCCCGTTACAATTACAATACTTAAGGGCAGAAGCCAATTTAAAACTGAAGTTATATTATGTGACTTTTTTTGTTTTAATAGTTTATAATAATGTGGTAATAGTGATGCCAATACTATTAAATACAACCAGGGCGTTCTATTTCCTGAGAAATACCCGAAACTACATGCATAGCTTGTTATAAAAATAATTTGTAAAAGGACTAATGCATTCGATCTTAGAAGGTAAATCAATGGCAAGCACAACAAAATCCATGTTAGTAAGTAATCACTTAAATCTCCTGGAATATTGTAAATCTGACTCACTAAAGCCATGCTTGCACCAACTGCGAAAAACAGAAATACGCCTGAGGCCTCTTTCCATGTAGCACTTTTATTCTTTAGAATGGAATACCCTACAACGATTTGTCCAATCACTAAAGGGACAAAAGCAAAAATTGTTTTTACTGTTCTTGAAAAATCATCCCAATTATGAGCTAATATTAATATCATCCCAAGCCCTACCAATGTAGAACCTAATACAGCAAAAACAGTAAACAGCCTATTTGGTGAATCATGCTGTTTTGACCGATAATAGGACACTATTTTCGAGGCTGTGTCTTCGGTTATAACTTGTTCTGCAACAAGCTCGTTTATATCTTTTTGAATTTTTGAATTCATTTTTTTTAATTTAAAAATATTAAAAATACATCTTGAAAAGGGTCTTGGTTAACTACAGTATAATAAAACAAAGCGCCTAACCACCCATGAAATATTCCCATTGCATATATGTTTTTTACTTTTAAATATACATAACCATAAAATAATGCCAAAATGAATGTTCCTATCATGAGCCACATGGATGGAAAATGTACTACAGAAAACAAAACAGCCGTTATAACTATAATTAAACTTTTACTTAGTTTTTTACTATTTAGATCGTTTAAATTCCCAGCAACTAAACCAATAATTAAAAACTGTTGAACACTCCCCCAAATAGGATATGTAATTAAAAGTGGCAAAATATGCCATGTTAGGTTGATTGTATTTTGAAAATACCCTATACCAATAATCAACATAAGCGAAACCATGCTAAAAGGTATCATTAATTTTAATGCCTTCTTAAAATTATCGGTTCTAAAACCCCAATATTTTATAACGCCTTTTTCTATTTTATATCTAAAAAAGATATATAAAAACCATGATATACTTGCAATAACAACAAAAGGCAATCTCCAATTGAGATAATCCATAAAAATAAATTTTCCCAGTGCTGTTATAACAACACCCAAGATCTCAAATAATCCCGTTTTATTAGAAACTGGTCTTTTTAATTTGGTTTCAGAAAATTCTATTAAATCTTTAGTGATATTATGTTTCATTTTTCAGTTTTCTTCTAGTTAATGAACTCGTTTAAACTTTTTGTTTTTAACCGAAAATGAGATGAAATTTATTCAGATGAGGTACTTTTTGCAAAGCATAGCAGAGCTACGTATAAGAAAAGTAACAAAATATGGGTAAATTTCAGCCATTTTTTAGGAAATAGAAAAAGTTTAAACGTATTCTATACTTAAAAACCAAAGTGCTACTATAAAAGACAATATAACTATCGCTAAACCTAACAATAAATACGATTTACAATAGTTTATAGCCACTTTGTTTCTTAGTCTATTACAAAAAACATATAACAGAAGAACCAAGTCTATAGTAAGCATGCTAAATAAAGTAACATTGGAAGCTATGATAAAACTATTAGAAGTTGCCATAGTACTTTGACCTCCTAAAGCTAAGCTTAGTATAACTATTCCAAAAACCAATCCAAGTAGTAACACTAAAGACAGCAAGAAACGACTTGAATTAAGTTTTATTTTTAATATGCTTTGAAATTCTTTTTTTAAAGTATTAATCATTTTCAAAAGGTTTTTAAAACCCCGCAGCGAAACTGCGAGGCTTTGGGTTATCTAACTAACCAACCATCAAAACAACCCTTTATAATTTCTGTTTTGACCAACTAACATATTTAATCTATTTTTCTTCTTCAGTACTTCGGTTAATAAACTGCACATCTCTTGTATTTTTCTGCACTGCAATAGCAGAAAATAGACTTAACAAAAACGACATGCCGTAAAACCCTTTTTCACTTAAAAGCAAATCAGCATTCCATAGCCCTATAACTAGTAGCACAATAGAAGTCACCGTTGTAAACCAACTAATACCATAATAAATTTCTGTAACCGGAATGTCTTCTAATTTATCTCGCACGGCTTTTTGTACAGATATAACTGAGAACAATCCAAAAAGAAGAATTGTAAAATAATAGCCCTTTTCATTTAATAACATCTCTGCATTCCATAAACCAATGCAATATGATGTGATCCCAATTAACAAGGCAGACCAAGATGCTCCTATAAAAGCTGGTGTTGGTTTTTGATCGTAAATCTTCTTCTCTTTTTTGGTTTTTGTTTCTTTTGATTTTTCTTCAACTGAAACTGATGTTTGATAATTCATAATTATTGTTTTAATGATTTGATTACAGGACAAAATTGCAACACTTGCCTAGTACATGAAATACAATGTTTAAATAAAACTGACGATATAATTTCATTAAATGAATCATATTTTACTATATTTATTAATACTTAAACAAAAAAACTGACGATTTAATGAGTAATTTAAATGATATTATATCTACTTTTTCTTCTGAAGACCAACATCGATTTACAACCTATTTATACAAAAAGAATAAACGTAGTGATGCCAAAAACATTCAATTATTCAATTATTTACTAAATGACAATTTAGATTCTAACGAGATTTGTTTAAAACTCTACGGAAGCCTTAAAAAAGATGCCTATCACGCTTTAAGAAAACGCTTATATCAATCCATCATTGATTTTGTTGCAAACAACAGCATTCAAGAAGAAAATTCTATAGATATGCAAATTATTAAGTACATCTTGGCTTCAAGATCATTTCTGTATCATAAGCAATATAAAGTTGCATACAAAGTTTTAGACAAAGCCGAAGTATTAGCCTCAGAACATTACTTATTCCCACTACTTAACGAAATTTATCATACTAAAATTCAATACGCATACACAAACCCTTCTATTTCAATTAATGAACTTATCTCGAAATTTAAGGCAAATCAAAAAAATCATCAACTAGAAGACCAGCTTAACATGGTCTATGCAAAAATTAAATACACATTAAATAATATTTCTTACAAAGGAGACGTTGTCGATTTTCAAACGGTTTTAAATCAAACCTTGCAAGAACACAATATTAGCATTAACGAGTCTATGTCTTTTAAGTCTTTATACCAATTAGCAACAATTGCTAGTATTTCGGCTTTTGTAACTAAAGATTATTTACAAATAGAACCTTTTTTAATAAACACCTACAATATTATAATCACTCATAAAAACAAAGAAAAACAACTCTTCTATAACATTGAAATTATATACCAGATAGCTAACACCTTATTTAGAAACAAGAAATTTAATGAGTCTTTTCACTATTTGGAATCCATGCACAAACACATGCTTTTAAAACAGAAAAAATACTATACCACTTATAAGTTAAAATATAATTTACTGATAGCACTCAACCATAACTATTCAAACAAACAGGACATAGCAATAGAAACATTAGAGCCTTTAATAACCACTAAGCACCCCGATACAGAATCGTTATTAGACATCTATTTGAGTCTTATTATGTTTTATTTTCAAAAAAATGATTTAAAAAAAACGCATACCCTCTTTTCTAAATTTTATCATACAGACCATTGGTACACTGAAAAAGCTGGAAAAGAATGGGTCATAAAAAAGAATTTAATAGAAATTTTACTTCATATAGACCTTAAAAATATTGATTTAGTAGAATCTCGACTTCTTAGTTTTAAAAGGAATTATTATGATTATTTAAAAAGTATTAATCAACAACGTGTTATTACATATTTAGGTTTTGTTGAATCTTATTATAAAACACCGGAAGCTGTTACTTCAACCAAATTTAAAAACGCTGTATCACAATCTTTCGATTGGGTTGACATCCATAAAGAGGACATTTTTGTAATAAGTTTTTATAGCTGGCTGAAAGGTAAAATGAATAATAAAGACCTATACACAACTACTTTAGACTTAATAAAACAGTCTCAGCAAGAATTAACAAATGCATAACAATTCATTTTTTAAACTTTAACTATTTTTATATAATGCTAAAAAGGGGGTTTTTTATTGTTTTTTGTATTTATAATCATTTTGTTGTCGCCCAACGAAAAGATAGCTTATCAATAAAAAATGGCATTGACAATCCCAGCCTTTTAACGACACACCATTTTGGTATTTTTAGTTCCAGAATTAACACGAACTTTAAACTCACTCCTCCAAAAAAACCAGTACTCACTATAAGTTCTACAAGTGGAAACTCTTTCCACCCTTTAGTTGAAGGATACTTTCCAAAAGATCCAAAAGTCCGAGAAGCACAAAGCAAACTTATTTGGTATGATAGGAATTTCAATTTCATTGATCAAGAGATAACTCCTGCCGATTATTTAAGCATTGTTATAGACGCTGTTATTAAAGAATTTAGACTAAGCATAAATATTCCATTAAATAAAAAACACGAATTAGGAGTTACGCTACGATCTTATTTAATAACGAAAGGTAAATACCCGTTTTCACCATTTACCGGCGATGAAAGTATTGAATGGTTTCATAGTAATATCAACGGAGGAGAAGACCCATTCGGAAGGCGTTATTACGGTTTAAACCAAGTTAACTTTAGATATTTTGACAGGAATGGAAACACACTTGAGTTAAATAATAATGATTTTTTTATAGGAGGTATCGAATTAAGTCATTTTTATTATCCAACGTTTTCAACGAGTAAAAATATATTTATTAATTTTGGAAGCCATTTTGGTATTAATACCTCCAAATTTAATTCATCTCTAGACTTTAGTCTTTCCGCTAATGTTATTAAAAGAATTCCGTTTAAAAATAACTACGAGTTTAATATAGGCATTGGAGCAAATGTTTTACGTAAAAACCTCATCGACTTTAAGAAAGTTATCGATTTAGGTAATAATCCTTTTTTGGCAACTGCTGAGGGAAATATCGAAATAACCAAATACACAAAAAAGGGTAATTATAATTCATTAGGCATAAACTACCAACTCCAATCTCGTTATAATAAAAAAGAAGAAAGAAATTACTATAGACTTTTAGGAAACTGGGAAGAAATAAACGGTGGCTGGCATCATGGCGTTGCAACTTTATATAAAGCACAGTCTAATTGGTCTTTTATATATACTTACGGTAGGTCTAACTATAAACTATCTTTATTTTTCAAGGAAGACTTTTTAGTAAATAATGCTCCAGATTTTCAAACTGGTGTTTCTTTAAAAATCCCTGTGTTTAAATAATTAACTTCATTATACCTTTTGTCATTCCTCCTGCTTGTGCTGAACTTGTTTCAGTAAAGCAGAAAGCCACTTGAATATTAGGAATATTAAGTCACTGTTTGACTATTTACTCAAATATATGTCGCTTCATACCTTTTGTTGCATGTATGCATAATACTTTATAGGTTTAATTAAGATGCAAAGTCAATATTGGTTGGCTGTTTATGTTTTTAAGTATTTTTTAACCAGTGTGAATTCCTACTGTAGTTTATCTTGAGTGAAGACGAAAGGTAGGAATGACAAAGAGACATTAATTATTGTTAATATTAGGTTAAAATCAAAACACTTTTTAAACCTTTTAATAAAGGTGTAGTCTAATTTGCAAATAATATAAAAGATATAAAAATGAGAAAATTAATAGTAATTGCTATAGCATTAATATCTATTCAGGCTATAGCGCAAACTGAAAGAAGAGACCGACCTGAAAGAGCACAAAAAATGAGTAATCTTTCTGCCGAAGAAATGGCTACTTTAAGAACAAAAAAAATGACTTTGTTTTTAGACTTAAATGAATCACAACAAAAAGAGATTCATAAAATAAATCTGGAAAATGCGACTTTACACAAAACAATGATGGAAGAACGTAAGACCAGAAAATCAAATGGAACTGCTCAAAGACCTACTAAAGAAGAACGCCTTAAATTGGAAAATGCCAAATTAGACCGTAAAATTGCCATGAAAGCAAAAATGAAAAAGATATTAGACAAAGAACAATATGCCAGATGGGAAAAAGCACAATTAAAAATGGCTAGCAAAAGAAAAGATAAAAAGCGTGGTATGAATAGAAAAAAATAAATTCAGTTTGTTGATTGATTTTAATTTGATTACTTAAAAGGGCATTTCAAAAATTTGAAATGCCCTTTTTCATTTGTTTTTTTTAGTAAGATAAAAACCTTTTGACTTCTCAAAAGGTTTTTGCAACCGAATTCACGGCAGCTATAGTAAAATCCAGATCTTCATAAGTTAAAGCATCCGCAATAAACCATGTTTCGAAAGCACTTGGCGCTATATAAATACCTTCATTTAACATACCATGAAAGAACGCCTTAAATGTATCGTTATTTCCTTTTGCAGACGTTTCAAAATCTACAACTTCCGAATCATCAAAATGAACCGAAATCATAGAACCAACTCTGTTTATAGTATGAACCACATTGTTATCATTTAAAACTTTAGAAATTCCTTTATGTAAATACGCCGTTTTTTCAGCTAAACGATTAAAAATTTCGGAATCATTATTTAATTCATTTAACATCGCTAAACCAGCAGCCATAGCTAAAGGATTACCACTTAAAGTCCCTGCTTGATAAACTGGACCTAATGGCGCTAAATGATTCATGATCTCATTTCTGGCAGCAAATGCTCCAACAGGTAAACCACCTCCAATTACTTTTCCGAAGCAAACAATATCTGCATCAATACCAAACAATTCTTGTGCACCACCTTTTGCTAAACGGAATCCCGTCATAACCTCATCAAAAATCAGTAATACATTATGTGTATCGCACAAACCTCTTAAAGCCTTTAAAAAACCTTCTTTAGGCGGAATACACCCCATATTTCCAGCAACGGGCTCTATAATAATACAAGCCACCTCATCTTCATTCGCTTCAATTAATTGTTTTACATTTTCAATATCATTGTAACGAGCCAATAATGTATCTTTAGCGGTTGCTTTTGTAACTCCGGGGCTATTAGGTGTTCCAAAAGTAATAGCACCGCTACCTGCCTGTATTAAAAACGAGTCACTATGTCCGTGGTAACAGCCCGCAAATTTTATAATTTTATCTTTTCCTGTAAAGCCGCGTGCTAAACGTACCGCACTCATACATGCTTCTGTACCAGAATTTACAAATCGGATTTTATCAATATTAGGCACCATTGAAACTGCTAACTCTGCTATTTGAGTTTCAATTTCTGTTGGCATCCCAAACGATGTTCCTTTTTTTGCCTTTTCTACTACAGCATTTACAACAGGGGCATACGCATGACCTAAAATCATCGGACCCCAAGAATTAATATAATCTATTAATCGGTTATTATCTTCATCATACAGATAAGCTCCTTTTGCTTCTTTTACAAAAATAGGGGTACCTCCAACTGCTTTGAATGCTCTTACCGGCGAATTTACACCTCCTGGTATAACCTTTTCTGCTTCTGCAAATAGCGAGCTACTTCTTTTATAGTTCATAAATTTATGATTGATTACTTATGGTTTTACAACTAACACCTGTCCTATACTTAAGGTTGTATCGCTTAACCCGTTTAATTTTTGAAGGTCATTAACTGTAACATTATACTTCCTTGAAATAGAATATAGCGTATCTCCTTTAGTAACAGTGTATGTAATAGCTTCAGATTCTGAAGTCGTTGGCATTTCAAATGCCTCATGGGAATCACCCAATACGTCCTTATCTAATTTGTACAATTCGTAACGTTCAATAATACTAATTAATTTCTGAGGATATTTTTTATCGGTAGCATAACCTGCCGCTCTTAATTCTCTGGCCCAGCCTTTATAATCTCCTTTTTTTAATTTGAAAAGCTTCGCATAGCGCTTTCTATCTTTCAAGAAGAGCGAATGGTCTCTAAATGAATACTTAGCATCTTTGTATTTTCTAAAACATTCTTGTGCTCTATCATCATCATGATAAATTTTGGCTCCAGTCCAACCATGGCATTTAATGCCAAAATGATTATTGGCTTTTACAGAAAGACGTCCTTTACCAGAACCCGATTCGAGAATCCCTTGAGCTAATGTGATACTTGCTGGGATACCATACAAATCCATTTCATGCTGAGCTATTTCTTGATAAACATCAATGTATTTCTCTGTAGCATTCGCATAGACTTTAGTTGAAGTTTCAGACGTTTTTTTTATTTCTTCTTTATTATCACCTATTACTACGGTAGTTGTATTAGGCTTTTTTGCAACTATTGCTTTTTTAGAACGGCAACTAAAAAGGAAACATCCTAAACATAATATTAACGCTATTTTACTTATTCTTCTATTCAATTATTGGTAAATTTTTATTTTTTAATACTCTATTCATTCCTTTAATACCTTGTAAGCCCCCAGTATGAATTGCTAAAACCTTTGAACCCTTTTTAAAATAACCCTTATTGATTAAATCAAAAATCCCAAATATCATTTTACCTGTATAAACAGGGTCTAAGGGTATTTTATTTAGTTCTTTAAACTCATTGATAAACGCCACCAACTCATCATTTATTTTTGCATACCCGCCAAAATGATAATCGGTTATCAAGTCCCAATTCGTTTTAGTTACAAATTTACTAATATCTTGTTGTAAAAAATCACCTTTTAAGGCTGGAAAACCTAAAACTTGTTGACTGAGTTTTGAACAATTTATAAGTCCAGAAATTGTTCCACCTGTTCCAACGGCACAACATATATAATCAAAAGCCTCGTCTGTTTCTGTTAATATTTCTTCGCAACCCTTAACGGCTAAGGCATTTGTACCTCCCTCTGGTATTAAGTAAAAATCATTAAACGTGTCTTTTAATTTAGCTAAAAAAGCCTCAGATGTTTTATTTCTATATGCCTCTCTGGAAACAAACTTAAACTCCATCCCATTTTGCTTGGCAAAGCTTAAGGTTTCATTTTCTAAGATTTTATGTTCTAACTCCTCACCTCTAATAACACCAATCGTTTTAAAACCCAATAAATTCCCAGCTGAAGCCACAGCTGCTATATGATTAGAAAAAGCACCTCCAAAAGTAAGAAGCGTATTAAATCTTTCTTTTTTTGCTTCTAGAAGGTTGTATTTAAGCTTTCTATATTTATTTCCAGATACAACAGGATGTATCTCATCTTCCCTTTTTATAAACAGCTCGATTTCCTTACTATTAGGTAAATTTATTGGTTGGTTTATACTACGTCCTAGCTTAAACATCATTAACGCGAATATACTTTAAAAACCCCCAAAATGGTCTGTGTTTTAAATAATCTAGATTAAATTCATTAGCATAAGCTTCACGCTCAAAAGAAATATTCCTATAAGCTAAATCCCAATTTTTATATTGAAATAATCGTATTAAAAATTCAATAGCATACACCAAATAAAAAGGAATCACGAACAACTCTGATTGTTGTTTTAAATGAATGCTTTCATGATTAATTAAAACAGTATGTTTTTCTAAATGCTTCGATTTTAAAAACACAAAAGGAAAAATGGTTAAACCCGTGTACCCATTCGGCACTAAATATTTCGAAATTAAAATCATACTTTACAAGAATCAAAAATCAATCCAAATTACATTATCTTTGTTTTAATACAATAAAATGAAAAAAATAATTCCCATAGAGGAAGGTGATTACTACTTAACACCAGAAGGTTACCGCTGTTTTACAGAGCAATATCACTTAAGAAGAGGCTATTGTTGCGAAAGCGGATGCAGACATTGCCCTTACGGATATGATAGAAACAAAGGGTAGCAAATATTTCTACAGCCTTATATGTCAAAGGCTTGGTACGATTATTGATGCTATTACAAATAAAAAACACTTAAAATCAATGATTTTAAGGCTCATTGTTTAATGTAGAACTAAAACAAAAAGGCTATGAAAAAACTATTAAATTTTTTACCACTTTTAGCACTGCTTATTGTGATTACTTCTTGCAGTTCTGTACGCGTTGCTGCAGATTATGATAAGAATGCTAATTTTGGGGAGTACAAAACTTTTGCATTTTTTAAAACAGGTATTGACAAAGCTGAAATTAGCGATTTAGACAAACGAAGAATTCTTCGTGCTATTGAAGCTGAAATGCTAACCAAAGGCTTTACAAAATCTGAAAACCCTGATTTATTAGTAAGCCTTTTTACAAAATCTCAGCAACGTGTAGATGTTTACAATAACTCTTGGGGTTATGGTGGCTGGGGTTGGGGTGGCTTTGGTCCTTGGGGAGCAGGTTTTGGTCCTGGTTGGGGCTGGGGTTGGAATCAACCTAGTGTTTCTACTAGCACACAAGGTGTTTTATACATTGATCTTATCGATTCCAATAAAAAAGAACTGGTTTGGCAAGGTATGGGAACTGGCTATTTAAGCAGAAATATGGAGAAAAAAGAAGCTCGTATTAAAGAGTTTGTAACAGAAATTATGACGAAGTATCCTCCGGTAGTTCAATAATAAAAATAAAGTTGTCATTTTGAGCACAGTCGAAAAATCTCATAATCATTGATGTACAGATGTTTAATTTTTAAGAGATTCTTCGCTTTGCTCTGAATGACATTCTTGAAATAACTTTATTTTTTTATTACATCACTATATCATTCGGCCAAACGTATGGCTCCGGAATATCAGTATCATCAATAAGTTGTCTAATATCAATCTCAATACCTCTACTCATGTCCGTAATAGGAACATCGTTAGGGCCTCCTTCAAAAGGGTTCTCGGTATTCTCTCCAATAGCCTCCATAGTATGAAACACCCACGAAATTAAAGCACTAAAAGGCACAGAAAACCATACAAAATGCCTTGCTATAGTTTCTTGCACTACATGCATTAATGATGTTTGTTCTTCATGTTTGTTTAACACCCCCAAGATTTTCTCACCAAAACTCTCAAACCCCTCCATAATCCCATAAGGAATTAATAAAATAAAAATCCAAACAAACAGATAATTAAGTGTCGCAAATTGCCTTGGATAAGGAAAGTTCTTGATACGCTCACTTTTTCCTTGTAGCGAGTAAAACTCTACCAGCATATTCATCATTTCCATATGCCTAAAGTCTTCTATCAAACCTTCTTTCATTAACTCTTTTAAACGTCGTGATTGGATTCCTAATAATTGAGATGCCTGATTTCCTTTTGCAAAAACCTCTTTATAATCTGCTTCTGTAAGATATGGTCTTATAGCACCTTCCTGATCTTCTACGTCTTCACAAACTCTATATTTTGAAGCTCGGAATTCCCGATTAGACCGCTTGGCTTTAAGATGCATTTCCCACGGTTTATCTTCTCGTAATTGGTAACGTAAAGCTGTTAACCAGGCGACATGCCTGTGCACTAACTCTCGTTTAATTGCTAGCATTTTGGCTTCTGTCCTATCTTCTACAGTATGATCATTATTAATAAAATCCTTTACCATGATTGTCCAGGAGCGTGATGCATTAACAATGCCTCCCCATATTTTTCGAGCTTCCCACAGTCTGTCATAAGATGCATTATTTTTAAAACTCACAACAAACGCAACCGCAGTACCCAATACTCCAAGTGGTAGCCAAGGTACATGTAGCCACTTTAACCCTATTACATCAAATAAAAAAACAGGTATTAAAGCTAAAAATATAAATAAAAAAATGTGTCTTCGAGTCCATTTTAAAACTCCTAACACTGGAAATATGCGTCTTGTGTACATAATTTTTCAGGTTTAATAAAGATATAAAAATACTAAAATATGCTTCTAATCAGAATTATTAAAAACACAAAAAAACCAACGATTATTTAAAGATTTTGTATTTTTACTCAGCAAAACCTTATTCTAATTCAATTATGTCTAACGCTATTGAAACTAACAACATCTTAAATCGTTTACCAAAACACTTAATGCAGTTTATAAAACCGCAAAATTATGACGATTATTCTGCTATAGATCAAGCTGTTTGGCGTTATGTCATGCGCAAAAATGTTAATTTTTTAAGCACTGTAGCACACAAATCCTATCTAGAAGGATTAAATCAAACAGGTATTTCCATTGATAGTATTCCGAATATGTATGGTATGAACAGGATTTTAAAAGACATTGGTTGGGCAGCAGTTGCTGTTGATGGCTTTATACCTCCAAACGCATTCATGGAATTTCAGGCATACAACGTATTGGTTATTGCTAGTGATATTAGACAGTTAGAACACATAGAATACACACCTGCTCCTGATATTATACACGAAGGTGCCGGACACGCTCCTATTATTGCCAATCCAGAATATGCGGAATACTTAAGACGCTTTGGAGAAATTGGCTGTAAAGCTATTTCATCAGCTAAAGACTATGAATTATACGAAGCTGTTAGGCATTTGTCTATTATAAAAGAGGCTCCAAATTCAAGTGAAAGTGATATTGCTACTGCAGAAAAAAAGGTAGAAACCTTACAACAAAATATGGGGGAGCCAAGTGAAATGGCACTTATTAGAAATTTACATTGGTGGACGGTTGAATATGGCTTAATTGGAACTCTAGAAAATCCAAAAATATATGGTGCTGGGCTATTATCTTCCATTGGTGAAAGTGCTTGGTGTATGACTGATGAAGTAGAAAAGCTGCCTTATGATATTAATGCCACCTATAAAGATTTTGATATAACCAAACCTCAACCTCAACTTTTTGTAACGCCAGACTTTGCCAATCTAAGTCTTATTTTAGAAGAATTCGCAAATACTATGTCATTACGTAAAGGGGGGCTTTCTGGGGTTAATAAATTAATAGAATCCAATGCTTTAGGTACTATTGAACTAAGTACTGGATTGCAAATTTCTGGAATATTCACCAATGTTATTGAAAGCAATGGACGTCCAATTTATATTCAAACTAATGGAGAAACAGCTCTAGCTTATCGAGAAAAAGAATTGGTTGGGCATGGCACCAATACCCACAAGAACGGCTTTGGATCTCCTATAGGTAAACTAAAAGGTATTAACTTAGCTATTGAAGACATGAGTCCGCGCGACTTAAGTGCTTATGATATTTATGAAGAACAAAACATCACTTTAGAGTTTGAAGGCGGAATAAAAGTATCTGGTGAAATTATTACTGGTAAGCGCAACCTTCAAGGAAAAATAATACTCATTAGCATAAAAAATTGTACCGTTACGCATAATGAAACAGTATTGTTTCAACCAGAATGGGGTATTTATGATATGGCCATAGGAAAAGAAATTGTTTCTGCATTCTCTGGAATTGCCGATTTAAATAGTTTTGATTTAATTACACATGTTCCTTCCACCAAAACAATTCAAATAAAAAAATCAGACCAACAAATACAATTAGAGGCACTATATCAACAAGTTAGAGATTACAGAGATAATAAAAATAAAACAATTTCCAGAACTAAGGTGCTGGAACAATTAATCGAAAAATATCCTAGCGATTGGTTATTACCTGTAGAACTCTACGAATTAGCAGCCATAGGTAACGAATCTAACCTTTGTGAAAGTATTTTAAATCATTTAGAAACCATAAAACAAAACAGACCAAAAGTTGGTCATTTAATTGATGATGGCTTAGAGATTGTTAGGCAAACAGTGAATGTTTAACTCAAGGTTACCGAAACCGTTTCAAGGTCTTTTTTGTAAATTTACTCAACACTAATTTACCACTTATTTTGGCACGTTCGATTAGTAAAGTATCCCAATGGTCGGTACCTTTCCAAAAAACGGTTTTCATTTCTGCTAAAGCTTCAGGATTATAGGACGCTAGTTTTGTAGCCAAGCTTTCGACAGCTTCGTCAAGTTCTTCTGCTGTTTCAAAAATATCTGCATACAACCCTTTTTCTTTTGCAAATTCTGCTGAGAAAAAAGTTTCAGCATCTATGGTCATTTGAGACATCGCGGGTAATCCTATTTTTCTAGTAACTACTGGTTCTATTACAAAAGGTCCAATACCAATACTTAACTCACTTAGCCTAATAGATGCATATTTTGTAGCCAAACAATAATCTGCTGCTGCTGCTAAACCAACACCCCCACCTACTGTTTTACCTTGAATACGACCAATAATTAATTTTGGGCATTTGCGAATAGCATTTATCACATTTGCAAACCCTGAGAAAAAAAGCGTCCCTGTTTCTGGATTTTCTATAGATATGACTTCATTAAAACTGGCTCCAGCACAAAAGGTTCTATTGCCTCCACTTTTTAACACAATAACATTTATGTCATTATTGCTTCCAGCTTCTGTAATAGTTTTAGCTAATAATGCTAAAACATCACTAGGCATAGAATTTCTATTAGGATGGAAAAACTCTATATATCCAACACGTTTATCTACTCTTAACTTTACGTATGATTCGTCCATATTTAATTGTTATTAAAACAAAAATACAATTCGCAATTTTCTTTTATTTTATAAAAATGTGAAAAAGTACTTATTAATGTTAATTTTTATTTCTCTTAAGAAAACCTCTAGCAATTTTCTATTATTTAAAAGGTAAATTGGATAAATCTACATTACCCCCAGATAATATAACTCCAATCTTCTTGTTCTTAATGCGTTTTTTATCTTTTAAAACAGCTGCAAAAGCAACTGCTGCCGAAGGTTCTATTATAATTTTCATACGCTCCCAAATTAGTTTCATTGCCTTAATAATGTCATCTTCTTCAACTCGTATTATGTCTTCAACATGTTCTTTTATAATTGGAAAATTTCTATCTCCCAAATGAGACCGTAACCCATCGGCTATGGTATTAGATGTTTTATTTTTTTCAATATTTCCAGAAATTAATGATCTGTAAGCATCATCGGCTTCCTTAGGCTCTCCGGCTATAACTTTACATCCATTCGAAAAATGATTTGCCGCTAAAATAGTCCCTGCCAATAAACCACCACCGCCAACAGATGTGAAAATATACCCTAAATCATTATAATCTTCCAATAATTCTATAGCCGCCGTTCCCTGACCATGAATAACGTCATCATTATTAGAAGGATGAATAAAGGCTGCGCCTTTTTCTTTTTGAATTCTTGCTGCTTCTGTTTCCCTGGCATTTATATTAGAATCGCATTCAATAATAATACCACTATAAGCTTTAACTGCATCCTTTTTAACTTGTGGCGAATTCTCCGGCATAACAATGTATGCTTTTACATCTAGGTCTTTACATGCCAATGATAATGCCTGTGCAAAATTTCCTGAAGAATGTGTAACAACGCCTCTGCTTTTTTGTTCATCGGTTAGATTTAAAATAGCATTTACAGCGCCTCGCATTTTAAATGCCCCCATTTTCTGGAAGTTTTCACATTTAAAAAAAATATCAGCTTCACATAATGTATTCAACAATTGTGATGTTAGAACAGGGCTTCTGTGTATATAAGGCTTTATAAGATTATGAATCTTTTGTAAAGTAGGCTTATCCATTACTTATAACTATAATTTTAATCCCTGTAAAGCATCTATTGTAGACACAGGGTTTTCGTTGTATTTTAAAGTCCACCCTAAAGAATTTGTTAGAATATAGAATTTTGAGAGTTCACTTATTAATCTATTTTTAGCATTAGCCTTTAAATCGGAAGCTTCTAACTTTTTATTTAATGACGCTTTAACAATCTTCTTTATATCGTTATAATCTTTAGCTTCAAAAGGGTTAAAAAAGTCCGACTGTATATCATAATACTCTAAATCTGGATTAATTTTTATATCTTCTTTTGGGATACTTAAAATAGTTAGTGTTTTACTGGCTTCATCTACTTCAAATTCAATTTTACTTAAATCATAAGCTATGGTAATCTCTGCATTAACAACAATCAGGGCTTTTTTTTCTGAAGTAAAATAATCTCCAAATACATCTTTAGAGTTCTTATAATTAAACACTTCACTAAAATGGCCTTCTGTTACCACTAACTTTCCAACATTATTAATTTGCTGTTGTATGAGAGCTGAATTTTCTTGAAGCACCGTTCTCTCTTCTACCTTATCTCCACAGTATTTAAAAGAAAACAGAACAACTAAAGTAATGATGACACCGAATAGAATTTTACGCATGCACTAATTTAAAAATAATTCTATAGTATTCTTTACACTTTATCTATAATACCAAATAAACTTCAAAATAACCGATTAAATTCGTTTCTATTTCCTTTAGATGAAATATAATTCAAATTATAACCAATCATTTTGAAATTCTCGTATGGTATAAAACAAAAAAACATCAGTTTCCTTCGACATAAGAAGTCTAACCAATGCATTTTATGTAATATAAACTAACGGGTCAAAAATAATAAACTTGTGTAGAAGCAGTATTAAAAGAAAGTTAAACTAACATTAAAAAAAACACCAACCGCAAATCATTTTACTGATTACAATTGATGTTTTTTATATGAACTGATTAATAGCGTTTTAAATCTACAATTATTAGATTTAGAATTCATAATTTTTCGATAAACCGTTATTAAAAAAGATTAACCGTATAATACTATTTACTCGTCTTATTGAAAAAATCTCGACTCTATATTTTGCTTTTATAATTAAGAATGCAAATTATTTTTTCTTTAAAACCTGTTTTATATTAAGATATATTTTTAAAATAGTATGTGTGGGAATTGAGTTTTAAGTTGCGTTTTCTTAGCTTCTATATTTTGAAGAAAATTTTTATGTGCTTCAGAGTTTGGATTAAATGGTTTGTGCTGTAATCCTTTTTGAATAACATGAATTTTTTCCATGGTGTTATTTGCTTTTGAAGACATCCAAACCTCTTGAAAACGATTCCAAATATAATTAATAGCTGTTGTATTGGGATGAATCATGTCTTCTTTATAAAAGCGATAATCTCGAAGTTCGTCCATCATAATTTCATAGGAAGGAAAATAAAATGATTGATGATTAACGGTTGATGGTTTTTGATTTAAGAACTGATGTATGCCACTTATTAAATGTGCTTTGCTTTGGGTATTTTCAATAAAGCCGTCTTTTATATGACGTACAGGAGATACTGTAAAAATAATTTCTACTTTTGAATTTACACCCCTAATCAAACTCACTATGGTTTCTATTAACGTAGAAACTTCATCAACTGTAAGTAATTCTTTTGTAAACTCTTTTTGAGGAACTTTATGGCAATTTGCGACAATCTCTTTAGTATGTGTAGAACGATATATCCAAGCAGTTCCTAAAGTGATAACTACATGAGTTGATTCTTGAATTTGTTTATTTGCTGATTTGATGTTTTCATTTAAATCATGTAACACAGCTTCTTTGGAGGTATTACTAAATTTTGAATGTGCATCAAAACAATGCCATTGTTCATTATGAAAAAAAACATCTTTTTCTGAATATGTCTTTTTATTTATCACATCAGATATTAAATTTTCAATGGCTTTGGGATGAAATAAAATGCCAAAAGGGTTTTGAGTATTTTTAAATTTAAAATAATCTAACTTCTCTCCTATATTCTCTACAAAGCATGAACCTATTAATAGCATATTAGAACTATAGTCTATTAGGTTTTTAGACTGTTTTTCTAATGGTATTTTGGTTTGTAGTTTCATTGTATATTATCGTAAAGGCACAAAGACGCAAAGTTTGCCCTATTATAAACCATTAACTATTCTGGTTATTCCTGTCTTTATTAAAGGGCTATTAAAATTAATTAGTAATCCAAGTTTTAAGCCTGATAATTTTAGATATGTTAATAATTGCTTCGGGTGAACTGGATGAATTTCCTGTACCGATTTTATCTCAATAATTACTTTATTTTCAACAATTAAATCGGTTCTAAATCCTAAATCCAGTTTTTTATTTTTCCAAATAACCGGTAATTGCTTTTGACGCTCCACTTTAAAACCTTTTTCAGTTAATTCAGAAAACAAAACTTCTTCATAAACAGACTCCAGTAAACCTGGACCTAAATTAACATGGATATGATAACAGCAATCAACTATTTTTGTTGCTAAATAATTCTCAAAAAGCTGTTCTTTTTTCTCCATAAAACTATGCGTCTTTGCAAGGTTAGTTCAAATAATCTTTAGCCTTTATTAATGACTATGTGATGTCTCAATCGTGCCTCATTTCGACATGACAATGAGATTCTATTTGTATTCCGAGCCATTTCGACGAAAGGAGAAATCACATAATCAAGTACAACCCAATTACTATAAAAACCCCTAAACTTCGCGTCTTCGCGCCTTTGCGAGATTAGCTCAAATAATCCTTAGCCTTTATTAATGACTATGTGATGTCTCAATCGTGCCTCATTTCGACATGACAACGAGATTCTATTTGTATTCCGAGCCATTTCGACAAAAGGAGAAATCACATAATCAAGTACAATCCAATTACTATAAAAACCCCTAAACTTTGCGTCTTCGCGCCTTTGCGAGATTAGCTCAAATAATCCTTAGCCTTTATTAATGACTATGTGATGTCTCAATCGTGCCTTATTTCGACATGACAACGAGATTCTATTTGTATTCCGAGCCATTTCGACGAAAGGAGAAATCACATAATCAAGTACAACCCAATTACTATAAAAACCCCTAAACTTCGCGTCTTCGCGCCTTTGCAAGATTAACTCACATACTTTTTAGCTTCTTTTAAAGCCTCATCAATCCCATCTGGATTCTTACCGCCTGCTGTTGCGAAAAATGGTTGTCCACCACCACCGCCTTGAATATATTTCCCAAGTTCTCTAACGACTTGCCCCGCATTTAATGCTCTACTTGCTACCAATTCTTTTGAAATATAACAAGATAATAAGGCCTTTCCATTTTGCTCAGTTCCAAATAACAGGAATAAATTATCAAACTGACTTCCTAATTCAAAAGCAACATCTTTTATTCCACCTGCATCTAAATCTATTTTCTTTGCTAAAAACTGAATACCATTAATCTCTTGTAATTCACTTTTTAATGCTCCTTTTATACTTTTAGCCTTATCTTTTAAGAGCGATTCTATTTGCTTTTTAAGATTCGTATTTTCTTCTTGTAAGTTTTGTAACGCTTTTACAGGCTCTTTTGCATTATTAAGCAAATCTTTCATTTCAAAATAAGCCCGATTATTTTCAAAATAGAAATCTTTAACAGCATCATTGGTGATTGCTTCAATACGGCGGATTCCTGCTGCTACTGCCCCTTCAGATATTATTTTAAAATGCCAAATATCTGCTGTATTTTTTACGTGTGTTCCGCCACAAAGCTCAATAGATTGACCAAAGCGAATAGCCCGAACTGTATCTCCATACTTCTCACCAAATAAACTTATAGCGCCATCTGCAATCGCCTCTTCTTTAGGGATATTTCGTTTTTCTATTAAAGGTAGTTTTCCCGATATTCTAGCGTTCACAAAGTTTTCAACATCACGCAATTCTTCAATAGTTAGTTTTGAAAAATGAGAAAAATCAAAACGTAAATACTTTGAGTGTACTGCACTTCCTTTTTGTTCCACATGTATCCCTAAAACTTCTCTTAAGGCTTGATGCAATAAATGTGTCGCAGTATGGTTACATTCTGTTCTGTAACGTTGCTTTGAGTCTACAACTGCCTTAAACGTTTCTTCGATATGCTTTGGTAAATTTTTAGCAAAATGAATAATGACATTGTTTTCTTTCTTAGTATCTAAAATATAGATAACATCACCATGCGCATCTTCTAGATACCCTTTATCTCCAACTTGCCCGCCTCCTTCTGGGTAGAATGGAGTGATATTAAATACCAATTGATACATTTCCCCGTCTTTTTTAGAAACCACTTTTCTATATCGGGTTAATTTAACATGGGCTTCTAGTGTATCATACCCCACAAACTCTTCCTCTTCATCATCAAATAAAACGGTCCAATCATCCGTTGACATTTCACTAGCGGCACGTGAGCGATTCTTTTGCTTTTGAAGTTCAGCATCAAACCCTTTTTCATCAAGTTTTAATTTTTTTTCACCTAAAATAAGCGCTGTTAAATCTATTGGAAAGCCATAAGTATCATATAACTCGAAAGCTTTTTCTCCTGATATCGTATCCCCTTTCGTTTCTTCAACAATTCTGTTTAGTAATACCAATCCCTGATCTAGGGTTCTTAAAAATGATTGTTCCTCTTCTTTAATAACATTTTCAATAAGTTGTTTTTGAGCCTTCAATTCAGGAAAAGCCTCACCCATTTTCTTACTCAAAATATCAACTAGCCTGTAAATGAATGCTTCTTTTTTCCCAAGGAATGTAAATCCATAGCGCACTGCTCGTCGCAAAATTCTACGAATAACATAACCTGCTCCGTTATTACTAGGTAGTTGTCCGTCTGCTATAGAAAATGCCACAGCTCTAACATGGTCTGCTATAACACGAATAGCTACATCTACTTCTTCCAGCTTACCATACTTCTTTTTAGTAATCGTTTCTATTTCTCTAATTAAAGGTGTAAATACATCTGTATCATAATTAGATTGCACGCCTTGTAATACCATACACAAACGCTCAAAACCCATGCCCGTATCTATATGCTTATCGGGCAGATTCTCTAAACTACCATTTGCTTTTCTGTTATATTGCATGAAAACCAAATTCCAAATTTCTACAACTTGTGGATGGTCTTTATTTATTAAATCTTTTCCTGAAACTTTTGCTTTTTCTTCAGCAGAACGAATATCAACATGTATTTCACTACAAGGCCCGCAAGGTCCTTGTTCTCCCATTTCCCAGAAATTATCCTTTTTATTTCCTTTTAAGATACGGTCTTCTGTAATGTATTGTTTCCAGAAATCATAAGCCTCTGTGTCCATTGGAAGATTATCTGCATCATCACTTCCTTCAAAAACAGTCACATATAGTATCTCTTCATCAATACCATAAACTTCTGTTAATAGCTCCCAAGCCCAAGCTATAGCTTCTTTTTTAAAGTAGTCTCCAAAACTCCAGTTACCAAGCATTTCAAAAAGTGTATGGTGGTAGGTATCATAACCAACTTCTTCTAAATCGTTATGTTTTCCTGAAACACGTAAACATTTTTGAGAATCAGAAATACGGTTATTCTTTGGTTGTGCATTTCCTAAAAAATACTCTTTAAAAGGTGCCATTCCTGAATTTACAAACATTAAGGTTGGATCATCCTTTAAAACCATAGGTGCAGATGGTACTATACTATGTTTCTTCTCTTCAAAAAAATTTAAAAACTTTGACCGTATATCTTGTGACTTCATGTATTCTTAATTAAAAATCTTGTTTCTATTAAGTTACTTTTAATAAAAAACAATTTTTATATTTACTTTCTATTTATTTAAATTTAAGATATCGTAAACATACAATGGAAATAATCGTAAATGATTATGATAATTTTTTTGTAGGTTTGCTCGTTTGCATATTAAATGCAGTAATTACTATGACCTCAATTTAGTTGCAAAAATAGTATAATTTAAGAAATGAGTAAGGTAAAATATTATTACGATTCAGAATCGCTTTCTTACCGAAAAATAGAGCGAAAAAAAAGAACCACTTTTAAGTATGCTTCCTTTTTCTTATTAGGCTGTGCTTTCTTTGCTTTTATCTTTGTTTTTATAGCAAGCCAATATCTTGAATCCCCTAAAGAAAAAGCTATGAAAAGGGAGCTACATAATATGCAGCTGCAATTTGAATTGATTAATAAAAAAATGTCTGAAGCTGAAACTGTTTTAGCAAATATAGAAGATAGAGATAATAATATTTATCGGGTGTACTTTGAAGCCAATCCCATACCTGAAGCACAACGTAAAGCAGGGTTTGGGGGAATTAACAGATATAAAAACCTAGAAGGTTTCGACAATTCTAAATTAATTATAGAAAGTAACAAACGCATAGATATATTACAAAAACAAATTGTAGTGCAATCTAAATCCCTTGATGAAATTGCTGTTCTAGCAGAAGAAAAAGAAAAGATTTTGGTAGCGATACCTGCAATACAACCTGTTAGTAATGAGGACTTAACAAGAATGGCTTCTGGCTACGGTATGCGATCCGACCCTTTTACTAAAGCTAGAAAAATGCACTGGGGTATGGATTTTACTGCACCAAGAGGCACGCCTGTTTATGCTAGCGGTGATGGAAAAGTTGTTCGTGCAGATTCAGGGTCAAGTGGTTACGGAAAACATATACGAATCGATCACGGTTTCGGATATATTAGTTTGTACGCCCATTTGTATAAATATAATGTGAGAAAAAATCAAAAAGTTAAACGTGGTGACATTATTGGTTTTGTAGGTAGTACAGGACGTTCTGAAGCACCTCACTTACACTATGAGATTTTTAAAGATGGTGAGCGTATTAACCCCATAAACTTCTACTACGGTAGTTTGACAGCCGAAGAATTTAACAAGCTATTAGAGCATGCCTCTTTAGAAAATCAATCTCTGGATTAATGTATATAGATTTACCTGAAAAAAGATATTATGGTATTGGTGAAGTCGCCAAAGCATTCAATGTTAATGCATCTTTAATACGTTTTTGGGAAAAAGAATTTGATGCTCTTAAGCCTAAAAAGAATGCTAAAGGCAATCGTAAATTCACTCCTGAAGACATAAAAAATCTTAAACTTATTTATCACTTGGTTAAAGAGCGTGGATTTACTCTTGAAGGTGCTAAAATTCACTTAAAAGAAAGCAAAAAAGACACACTTACTAATTTTGAAATTATAAGCAAACTTGAAGATGTTAAAAATCAACTTATTAAAATAAAACAACACCTTTAAGAATTGACAGCTAGAATTAAAAAATGTATTTAATCATGTAACATTTTTAAAAATTAAGTGTCTCATAAGTAACCATTAACAAATTATATTAAATTAATTTATTATGAAGAAATTTTTACCATGGATCATTATAGGAATTCTTGTAATTGGTCTATATTCTTGGGGAAAAGGATTTAACAATACTGCTGTAAACCTTAATGAAAATGTAAAAGAGGCGTGGGGAAATGTTCAGACATCTTATCAGCGTAGAAATGACCTTATCGGCAATTTAGTAAATACTGTGAAAGGTGCTGCAGATTTTGAAAAAAGCACATTAACTGCTGTTATTGAAGCACGTGCTAAGGCGACTTCTATAAATATAGACCCTTCTAATGTCACACCGGAACAACTAGCAAAATACAACCAAGTTCAAGGAGGTTTAAGTGGTGCTTTAAAAAGTTTGTTGGTAACTGTAGAACGTTACCCCGAATTAAAAGCGAATCAAAATTTCTTAAAATTGCAGGATGAGTTAACCAGTACGGAAAATACCATTCAAACTGCAAGAACACGATACAACGAAAAAATAAAGCCTTATAATGTGCATGTAAACAGCTTCCCAAATTCAATACTTGCCGGTATATTAAATTTTGATGAAAAACCATATTTCGATGCCGAAGTAGGGGCTGATAAACCTGTTAACGTAGAATTTGATTTTAATTAAAAGTACATGTCCAAGATAGAAGATTTCCTTACTAAAAAAGAAGAACAGGAAATCGTAGAAGCCATTAGAATGGCCGAACAAAATACTTCCGGAGAAATCAGGGTTCATATTGAAAAAACATCAAATGGAGATATTTTTAATCGTGCTATGGAAGTATTTCATTATCTAAAAATGGATAATACTAAAGAGCAAAACGGTGTTTTAATTTATGTTGCTGTTGAAGATAAGACCTTTGTTATATATGGAGACAAAGGTATTAATGATGTTGTTCCTGATAATTTTTGGGATAGCACAAAAAACCTTATGCAATCACATTTTAAAAATGGCAGTTTTGAAAAAGGGATCTCCGAAGGTATTTTAAAAGCAGGTGAACAGTTAGAAACTTATTTTCCTTGGAAGCACGGAGATGTTGATGAATTATCTAATGAAATTTCTAAAGGGTAGGTTTAAGCATGCAATTTTCAATCTTCAATCTTCGGTCAATAACAAAAAAGAAAGCTTATATTCTCTCTATAATAATCACACTTATATCGTTTAGCTTTTCTTTTGCTCAATACAATATTCCAGACATTCCTAAAGAGCAAACAAGTGTTTATGACTATATTAATTTACTCACGCCTTCTCAAAATAAAAGTCTAGAACAAAAACTCATAAAATATTCAGATACGACCTCAACACAAATTGTTATCGCAATTATAGCTTCAACCCATGGAGAAAATATTGGGCTATTAGCTCCAAGATGGGGCCATAAATGGGGCGTTGGACAAGCTAAAGAAGATAATGGTGTATTTGTTTTATTAGCTAAAGATGATCGAAAAATCTGGATTTCTCCAGGCTATGGTGTTGAACATAAGCTAACAGCAGGGATTACAGGAGAAATTATAAGAAATGTTATCATTCCAGAATTTAAACGTGGCGATTATCATAGCGGATTAAACAAAGGAGCTGATGCTATCTTTCAAGTTTTAAACGGAGAATATAAAGGGACTCGCAAAAAATCATCAGATAATGGATTCCCTATTGGATTTATTTTCATTCTTATATTTATTTTTATCATCATACTTATTTCTATTTCCAAAAATAGACGTGGCGGTGGTGGTGGAAATAGAGGCAATAGATCTAGAGGCAGTGATATTCTAGAGGCTATCATACTTAGTAATATGGGGCGTGGTAATTATAATCGGGGTTCATCTAGCGGTTGGGGCGGAAGCTCAGGAGGTGGAAGTTTCGGTGGCGGTGGTTTTGGTGGAGGCTTCGGCGGCGGCGGTTTCTCTGGTGGAGGCGCAGGGGGTAGTTGGTAAGTTTACTCTGTGCCAATAAAAAAGTCTCAACCTATAAATGATTGAGACTTCTTTGTTCAATAACCGTCTAAGTTATTTCTGTATTTCAGCTTTAAAAATTGTTTTGAGTTTAGCATTCGGGTTATGCCCCATTTTAGGGTTTACAACTTTACCTTGCTTATTTACCAATACATAATGGGGGATTCCTGAAATATTAAATTTCTCAGTTAAGTAATTCCATTCATCTGCTGATACTCTGTAATGCTCTCCTTTAATATTTGCAATAGCATTTTTCCATGTACCTTCTGGAGATGTTTGGTTTGTGATATATAAAAAAACGACATCATCATTTTTCATAGTTTCTTTAAGTGGTGCAATTCTTTTTATACCAGATTTACAAGGTGCGCACCATGTTGCCCAAAAATCTACATACACAACTTTCCCTTTAAACTTTTTAAGCATTGTATCAAACAGCTCATCTCCTTCTGTTTTATTGACTTGATTAACATTATACCCTCCTTTTGTTTTGTTTTTTTCAATATTGATTTTTGTTTGCTCATTAGTCACAGCTAGATAGTTTGCCAAAAAGGGATTTTTTATTTCGCTTTGAACCTGTGTTAACTCATCATCTGTATACACATTATAATCTTCCAATCTTTTGCTTGCTCTTTGAAACCTTATTACATCATATAGGAACGCATCAGATTTACCAAAAAAAGCTTTAATATTATTATCCCTATCAGAATAGTATTTATCGCTACTCATATCTGAATAGCTCTTTCCATACTTATTATAAAACTGTACTTTCACTTTTCCATACGTTTCATTAAAAACACGTTCTTTTTCATATTCCTCTTTAGTTTTCATGATTTTAACGGCTTCTATCATTTTCATTTCTTCATCAGATAGTATTTCTCCTTTTTCTTTTAAGTACTCAGCCATATTTAAAAGAAAATGACTATGCTTAGGCTTTAAATCATTTTCTTTTAAATAGTCACCATAAGCCTTAGTATTATCTTGGTTCTTTTTATAAAACGCTTGTTCAACTTTGCCATAAGCTTTTCTAAAAAGCTGTTCTTTCTTAATTATTTCAGGTGTTTCTATTTGTTTACTCATTTCTACCATCTCTAATTCTTCTACTGTAAGCTCTTTATTATTTTTTTGTAACCAATCTGCAAATTCTACTAAAGTTGCCCTGGAAGATTGGTTTACTTTAAAAAGGTCAGCATATATTAATCTGTTTACGAAAAAATAATAGCCGTTGGATAGTAGTGCTAATCTATTGTTTATAATATCTTTTGGGATAAAATCATAATAGTCTTCATGAACCTTAAAATCTTTAAAAGGTTTTTTATTTTCGACTGATTTCGCCTTTTCATTTTGACTCTTTAAGCTTCTTCTAAACATTCCATAACCTAAAGCATTTTGGTAGGCTGTTAATTCTATTTGTATGTTCTTAATTTGAAATGCTTTCGCACTTACAAAATGACTACTAGCATATTCTTTTAGAGCTTTTAACTCTTTATCTCTTACATCCAAACATACTTTTTTATAATCTTTGGGGGAAGTGAGACCTATGTTTTTCCTTGTTTTTTGGTGATTAAAATACCTTATAAACTCCAAAGCTTGTAAATCTGAATTTACTTGAGCACAATCTCCCATGAAAAATGATTCTTTTCCATCTATACAATGAAACGTTTCCTTACTTGGTTCTACAAAAACTGAATAAGCGCCATTTGGCATACGTACAAATGTAGACTGCGGATGAGTAATTGGAAACTTTACAGAAAAGCTACCATCATCAGCAATTTTAATTAAATAGGTGTCTTGATGCCCAGAAAAGGCATTATTAACATGCATAGTCCCTGTTTTTTGCTCTGCCCTAGTTGTAAAACCTTTTATAAATCCAGAATATGTTGTTGAATCTAAATTAAATATAGGTTCTGTATATTCAACATTATTAACTAATTTGTAATTAGGATTATTTACTTTCTTTAAACTATAACTTTGTAATTTTTTTCGATTCTCACCAAATTCTACTTTATCATTTTTAAGAAGTTTGGCATACACTGTTTTTATAGTACTTCCATTTTCTAAAACTATTGTGTACTTTTTCCCTTTCGCTTCTATAGACTTATAATTCCAAATATGCTTGTCTATAACGGCTCTTTTCGAATAAAAACCGTAATGCCATTGATTGCTTCCGTCTGTTAACATCCAATTTCCTCTAAGTACTTTTGGTAACCTTAAAACATCTTCGTCTTCATTAATTACTATATCATAAACTTTCCAATCTCCACCTTCATTAGCTTCGCCAAAATCAATTGTTTTAATGTTCTTATCTAATTTTGGAAAATACAGACTGTAAATGTTTTCACCAGATTCTGGAACTGCATTCCATTTTCCTAGTTTCGTTCCCCTAGCTTTGGTTATAAATAACTTATCTCCTCCCTTTAAATCTTGTATGTAAGATTGCTTAGGAATAAAGAAACGGCCACCAGGGTGCATTTTAAGATGAAAATGCAATACTGTTGTTGTATCTAACAATTCTACTTTTGTGATGGTTCCAGGAAGAGAATTAAATCCGTATTCCGGATTTTCAATTACTTTTTGTGCAAATGTGTTAATGCATACGAATCCTAATAGGAAAGTGATGACGATGCTTTTTTTCATGGTTATTGTCAATGGATTGATTTGATTATTAATAGCTCTTGTTATAACGAATGTAAAACATAAATCATATAAAGATTCTTAATTAAATTGTAAAACATTTAAGTTTTATGATAAAACCCCAACAGCTGTTTCTATGACCTTTAAAAATATCTGGTTTGGTATAAAGCCGAAATAATATGATTGACAAATCTGTAAAAGGTTGATTTATTTATAACTCTTGATTTGTAAAATTAGGCAAAAATAGACGCGGTGGTGACAATAGAGGTAATAGAAGTGATCTTTTAGAAGCTATTATTTTAACAAACTCGATTTAATTTTTTTATAAAAAATAATATTAAGTCAATGATTTTTAAGTGTTTGCCATTTCGACAGAGCGAAATATAAGCCTTTCGACTTTAGTTTATGCTGAGCGTAGTCGAAGTACTCAAGATAAACTTTCGAGAAATCTCATAAGGATGGGATTCCTCCTCTATAGCTACGCTATATACGTTCAAGTAAAATATATTTTACTCTCCGTAGCATTCGGAATGACATAGTTTCTTTATTAAAATATTTAAACGACTGACTATCCGTTTTTAACATGTCGAACTCACGTTATTTTAAGTAATGGAATGTGGTAATTACCGCCGAGGATTTTCTGGAGACTTTGGTTATTGTGGTACTAATGAAATCGCAATTATAAACATACCATCTAAAGCTAAAAGTTTGTCAGTAGATACATAATCTATAATAATCTCTTCTGTTGATTTTTAGTTTTTAAATATTTTGATCAAAATATTTTCTAAATCGTCGTTGGCAATATTTTTTTCTATAAGATTACCTTCTGGATCGACCATGAATACAGCAGGAAAGCCTTGCACTCCATATTTTATGACTGCGGAATTCTCTTTAAAAGCATTTTTATCTATAACTTGAGGCCACGTTTGTTGATGTTTTTTAATGACTCCTAACCATTTCTTGGCATTCTTATCTCCATGTATGCCTATAATTTCCAGGCCTTGATCTTTATATTTAGCATACGTTTTCTTTAACTTTGGTATTTTAGCAATACAAGGACCACAGTAATAGGCCCAAAAATCAATAAGTACATATTTGCCTTTAAAGCCTGATAAAGAGATTATTTCTCCACTTGGGTTTTCTAGAGAGAAGTCAGGCGCTTTATCTCCTATTTTCAAACCGACAATAGATGTATACCTTGCCCGTGTTGATTTATATAAAGGAACTTCTTTTAAGCTTTTTAACTCTTCCAAAATGTTGTTAATCTCGGGCACTTCAAAAGATCCATCAAATAGTTTTGGACCATATTCATTTAAAAGTACATGAAGACTTATAACCGACTCTTTATTTTTTAGTGCATATTGCTTTTTGAATTCTTTTTCAAGGCTTAACCAAACTGCTTTTAAACTATCATTTTTAAATTTCTTTTGCTTTATCAAAGCAGAATCAGGTTCTTTACTAAACAACGCATCATAATAATCATTATCTGCTACTTGTAGCTTTTTCTGCAATGTTTTACTGTTTTCAAAAAAGTCTCTGTAGAGTTTAAGATACTCTTTATATTCTGAAGTTTTTGGAGAACCAGCCGCATTATAGTCTAAATTATTAAAAGCAGGTAAACGTACTGGTTTAAAGTCTAAAGGTAGCTCTACACTAAGATTTATATTTTTTGCCTCGTTAAAAAAGTTAAAAGTATATTTTATAGTATCTCCTTCATAAAAAATTATTGAAGCAAATGCTGGGTGCTCTATCTTTCCTTCAAATACAAATTCACCATTTCTCATTTGTGTAGTTTGCGTTTTTTCAGGCCTGCCTCTTTCATCAATTGCTTGATGTAATTCAACTTCAATATTTTTAAAATCATACCTATTAATAGTTCCTTTTATAGAAAACGTATTATCTTCTTTTATTTTATTATCTGACTTGCAACTCATTAAAGTCAAAAAGAAAAATACGGGAATAGTGACTAAGATTATTTTTATTAATTTTCTCAATAGCATATCAATACGAGTTTAAATATCTAAACTATTTAATAGCGTTATAAATTTTTTATCAGAAGGTCTTGGTGCATTGGAGCTAATGATCTCACCTTCTGTTCCAATTAGTATAAATCTAGGGATACCCCCAACATTATAGCTTTTCATAAAATCAGCACTTAAACTCTTATCTGCGAACAGTTGGATACCTGTAAGTGCTTTATCTTTTACAAATTTTTTCCATTTTTCAAAATCCTTTTTACTATCTACTGAAATACTTACAAATTCAATATTTTTATCATGGTATTGTTCTTCTATTTTTTTTAGAGCTGGTATTTCTTGAATACAAGGCAGACACCAAGTTGCCCATATATCTATATATACATATTTCCCTTTTAAGTCATCTAAAGAAGTTGTTCCTTCTTTATAGTTTTCATAGTTCTCAAATTTTGGAGAGGGTTGCCCTGACGCTGTAGTGACAGTTTCGTTATAAATTTCTATAATTTGATTTTTTTTATCCTCATTTGTTGCTATAGAAAGAAAATCGTTCTTTATTACATTCAATTTATCGGCGCTTATAGAAGAACCTAACATGGCGTTCATTGTCATTTTATATGCCACTTCATCCTTAATGTATTTATTAGAAATCGCTTTAATAAGTTTTAATTTTATATTATACAAATCTGTTACACTATCTTTTTTCTTAGCCTCTTTAGCTTTATTAGAAATTTGAGTTAAAACTAATTGTCTGTAACGAGATGTATAATGAAAATCTTCTTCGTTATTTATATCAAGATTAATTATTTCATCTTGGTATTTTTTTGGCAACTGAAAACTTTTGTTATCATCTAATTGCCTATTTTTATAACTATTAAACTCATTAAGTCGCATATAATTTAGTCGTCTTCTTTCTGCTATTTTAAATGCTTTTGGCAGATTAAATTCTTCTAGTTTAGTAACTAAAGCTTGGTATAAATTCTCTATAGCAGTATACGTTTTTTGGGGTTCGACACTCGTCTTATTTTCTTTGCTGTATTTATTAACAATAGTATATTTATGTAATAGGTAATTTGATTCTTTAGCAGTGTTGCCAGAATATTTGATTGCACTCAATAAGTCTTGATTACTAATTTCTACATGTAAATTGGCTCCTGGATACAAATAAATACCAGTCGTACCATTAGAGTTCGCTAATTTATACTCAACTGGTCTTTCCAACTTAATGGTGTCTTTAAAACTACCATCATCTTCAATTTTCAAAGGACCCAATACGTAATCTTTGAACAACAGTAAGTCACCTTCATAATCGATTGTTTTACCAGATAGTATAGCATAATCTACTTTCTCAGCCGGTATATTTGGTTTGCATGATGTTATAAATATTACAACTATCAAAACTAGAATACGTATTATCTTCATAAGATTTTTTTAATGGATAATTGGTGAATAAAAAATTTAAGATTTAGAGACTGTCTGAAAAGTGGTTAATCTTGTCATTCAGAGCAACGCGAAGAATCTTATTTCACTCATAATCAGAGTCATATATTTTAAAGAGATTCTTCATTCCATTCAGAATGACACTTTTTAGACAGCCTCTTTTTTTCAGCTAAATGATATTACAACTATTCCCTAGGGTTTTGGGAAATTTGCCCATTACTGGTTTGAATCACATTTTCACTTAGAGGCACTGCCCAATTAATACTATTAGGCGTAAAGGTTACACTTCCTCTAGTTAATGATATTCCTGCATTTTCAATAGCATTTAAGCGTTTTATATCAAAAAAACGTTCGCCGGTTACATGAAATTCTCGTCTTCTTTCGTCTATAATGTGTGCGATAGCTTCGGCATCGTTTGCAGCAGTCAATATATGACTTCCATTTGCTACAAAAAGTGCATCAAAACGTTTAGAACGAAATTCGTTAACAACCTCCATAGCCTCACTGGCATTACCAGTTCTTGCCAAACATTCCGCCTTAATTAAGAACAGCTTAGGCACAGCAACTCCCATTTCATAAAAGGAAAAGGCTGGAACAAAATATTTCCCTGTGGTGGCATCTTGCCTCACTAAAAGAAACCTTAAATCATTATCAGTATCGCTCATTGCAACTAATTCATCAGAATAATCTGAAAATGTTATATCTTGAAAGGTATTGTTATCAAAAATAGATACTACAGAACTAGCGCCTTTGTACAGTAAACTCTCAGAATTTTCGATAGTAAACGGAAGACTATTAAAAGGTCCCAAATCAGTATTATAATCCAATAGTGTATTATTAAGGCTTAAAGCTTCATCAACATTTAAAAGTGCATCAGCATAATTACCCATGTGCAACTGTACATCTGCTAATAAACCATAAGCACTGCCTTTAGAAGGCCTATCTCTTGTAGTAATAGCCTCTGGCAAAAAAGTGATGGCATCATTTAAATCTTGTAAAATAAGATTATATACCTCGTTAACAGAACTTCTATTTATAGGTACACTATCATCTGAAAACACCTTTAAAATGGGAACTCCAGAACCTGGCTGGTCGGCCTCTGGTAAGCCATAATGAGGTCCATAAATATTAACCAATTGAAAATAACTATAAGCCCTATGTACTTTGGCCTCTCCTATGTATTGCTCTTTTAGAGGATTTGTGGTATCGAGATTTTCTAACACCTCTAAGATATGATTTGCAGTACCTATAGTCATATAATATGAGTTCCATAAATTGTCCGGAATATTAGGTGTATAAAATACAGGCCTTAAATTGTAGATATTAGCTATAAAAACTTCGTCACGTTCACTCTCTGATAACAACAATTTATCCTCTCCAATTTCTATATTATCGCTTATTAAACTTGGGATCGTATTGTTTTGTATAAGGGACAATCTTTGGGCATCACTTAATAAAAGATCAACGTCTTCTAAACTGGTTGCAATAGCATTTCCTCTTGGTTCTATATCTACATAGTCATCGCAAGCTTGCAGATTCAATAATAGGATTCCTAAAATTATATATATTATTTTTTTCATCTTTTTAAAAATTTAAATTTACACCTAGCACTACAGTCACAGGAATCTGAATTCCTGGTCTAAATGCACCTTGAAAATCATCTGTATCTGAAAATTCTGATGTTGAAAACGGTATAGACTCTGGATCCACATCTACATCATTAGCTTTCCAAATTAGCCCCAGATTTCTAGCCTGTAGCGTAAAGTTGACTGCATTTAAACCAACTCTTTTTATAACATCACTATTTAAAGAGTACCCTAGAGTAATGTCTCTTAAACGTACAAAAGCAGCATCTTGGATATTGTAATTAGAGAGTGTGAAGAATTCTTCTCTCTTAAAGCCTCTTTCATCAAAATCTCTTGGTAATGCTGGTATATTGGTTGTTAACTCATCACCTGGTGCTTCCCAAGCATTCGCTACGTCTTTATGAAATATACCAGTTTTATTTGGATACTTTTGTAACAATGATTCTTGAAATACATGTCCGAATTTAAATGAAGCCAAGAATGATAGTGAGAAGTTTTTATACTCAAATGTGTTTCGAAACCCTCCAAAGCCAGGTGCTATAAATGGTTTGGTCTTTACCAAGGCATCTATTGATGGGTAATCTTCTTGATACCCAATAACATCACCATTTTCATTTAATACTTGAGGGTTACCTTGGTCGTCTAAGCCTGCCCATTGGTATCGATACTCGGCACTGATATCTTCACCTATAATTTGCTGCGTACCAAATCTTCCTACGTCTTCAATTAAATCGGTGGGATTTCCTTCATCATTGGATACGAATGATAATACCTTGTTTTTATTATATGATATATTAAAATTGGCATTCCATTTTAACGGAGTATCTCTTAAAATATCTAAGTTTAAACTTAACT
The DNA here is from genome assembly GCF_004791695.1 of Flavivirga rizhaonensis. GTDB lineage: Bacteria > Bacteroidota > Bacteroidia > Flavobacteriales > Flavobacteriaceae > Flavivirga > Flavivirga rizhaonensis. The sequence continues at coordinate 63,302 of NZ_SRSO01000024.1, forward strand.
CTACACCTTTGTTTGATATAGAACCTTCATTCCTAAATATAGCTCCCGATTGTCCAAAAGTAGGGTTGATATTAAAAGGGCTTAATAAATTTTCGGATAATCGGTCATAAACATCTAATGTTCCTTGTATTCTACTATCAAACAAACCAAAATCCAGTCCTATATTTTTTGTGATGGTTTCTTCAAAAGTAAGGTTAGGGTTTCCAGAACTAGAAATGTTTGCATAATTTTGATTATTTATAAAGTTATTATTTCTAAATGCGATAATCACTGCCGTAGACAAACCTCGTCGTAAATTACCATTTACACCATAAGATCCTCTCAATTTTAAATTATTCACCCAATTTACCTTAAAAAATTGCTCATTGGTAATATTCCATGAACCACCAGCTGCCCACAATAAAGGCTTACTTAGTCTTTTATTGATACCAAATGCTGTTGTTTGATCAATTTTACCCGATAAGCTGATATTATATTTGCTATCATAACTATAGGATACATTACCAAAAGAAGAAATGGCTCTACTTTTCACTTCTGGTTGAAAAGCATTGTTATTACTTATCGTTGAAAAAGGTCGTAAATAATAAAAATCAGTTGGACCAAACACAAGATCAGACGATATAGCCGAAAGTCCTGTTCTATCATTATATCCATAATAAGTACGTCTTGAAAGATCAAATGTGTTTTCTGAAACCTCCATACCAGCTAATGCTGCTACGCTATGTTTTTCAGCAAAAGTTTTATGAAACTTAAGAGATCCTCTTATAATACTATTAATATTATTAGTTACTGAGTTTTCTAAAGTACCTCCATAAGGAAGAGCTCTGGTTACCGTATTGTTACCATTCTCAATTGCACTCAATACATAATTATTATTGTTTATTCTTGTTTCAAATAGACTAACATCTTTATTATTGTTTATCTTATCTGTTACACTATTGTATTGGTACTTTAAGTCTGCAGTCAACCAATCAGTAACTTTATAATTAATCCCTGCTGCTAATCTTAGATTGAAACTTTTAGTCTCATTATCTCGAATACTTTGATCTAGTACGGGGTTATATGAAGGATCATCGAAACCAAGTGCTATAAATTCATCTTGAAATTGTGGATAGAGATTTCTAGTGTTTATAGTGTTTCCGCTACTATCTACCAACTGGTCATAAATTTTTATTGAACTACCACCAGAACTAAGTAGAGATGCCACACCTATACCATTATCATTCGTTTCCGAATTAGTAATGGACGCATCAATTACAACACTTACTTTTCTATTCAATTTTATATCTGTAGTTAGACTTAAATTTAACCTTCGAAATTCATCACCTAAATCTGGTCTATCTTCGTCTACATGTGTTGCTGTGAAACTATATGAAGCGTCGGTAGAGCCACCTCTTATACTTAAAGAGTTCTCACGAATAAACCCTGGACTTAATAAGTATTTTTCAAAATCATCTAATACATTTCTTTCACCCAATTGTGCAAGTCTAGCATCACGTTCTGCCTCAGATATACCACCATTTGGGTTGTAAAAATCTGCCCAAATCTGTTCAAAAGGATCTAACAATGCAAATGTCCTATTTCTATTAAAAGGATTAGGAGATGAAAATACATTGGTAGCTGTATTAAAAAATGAATTCAATTCATATTCATTATTATAAATCTTAATAGTTTCTTCTGCATTTGCAAGTCCTAAACCACTTAAATCTTGTTTTGTACCGATAGTTATATTAGATGAAAATGTAATAGTAGGCTTTACGGCATATTTAAAGCCTCTTTTGGTAGTTATAACCAATACTCCATTAGAAGCTCTAATACCCCATAACGTTGTTGCTGCTGCATCTCTAAGCACATCAATAGTTTCTATGGTTTGTGGATCTATATCGTTTAATGGTCCTTCATAAGGAAATCCATCTAAAACAATTAATGGCTGTCTATTTAGTGAATTTTGGCTTTGAATTTGACCACTTCGACTATCAGCAATATCAAAAGTACTGATTCCTCTTAATACCAATTCAAATTGGCGTTGCCCACCTCCATTAGTCACTGAATTTAGGTTTAGTCCTGGAGACAAACCTTCTAGTCTATCTATTAAGTTTATCGCTTTTTGTCTGTTAATATCCTTTTTTGTGATTTTTGAAGAGGCTGCGGTGGATTGCTCTTGATTGGTTGATGTATAACCGGTTAATACAACCTCATCTAGCTTATTTATGTTTTCTTTAAGTGTAATATTATATTCTTTTTGCTGCTCACTTGTTATTTTTTGAGAAAACTCTTCAAAACCAATAAAAGAAGCATGTAGGATAAGCCCTTTAGAAACTTCGATTTTAAACCTACCATCAAAATCTGTCTGCGTGCCTCTAATCAAAAAATCAGAATCAGAGGAATTAGAATCAGAGGAAACATAAACACTTGCCCCAGCAATAGGGTTTCCTAACGCATCAGATACTGTACCTGTAACCGTAAAGGTATTTTTCTGATAGGCGTCTAATACTCTAGTGTCTTTTCGTTTAACAACTACTGTATTGTTAGCAAACTCATAAGTACAACCAATGGGATTTAAGGCTCTTTTTAAAAGTAAGTTTGATTTAATCTTACCTCTTTTTAATGCTATAGATGGAGCATCTTTAACCATCTCTACGTCATAAACAAACAGATAATCAGTTTGCGCGTTAATGAGTTTAAAAACTTCTTCTAGAGAGATTGTTTTATCCACATCAATGGTTATTTTTTCATTTTGTGAAAACCCTGTTTTAGGATTTAAACTAAACACGATGGTACAAAACAAGAAAACAAATGTCCTCATAATTGTTTTGAGTAGCCACTTATCTAAAAAGAAAGTAGCTTTTTTTAAGTTAAATTTCATAAATTTACGATTGGATTAGTTAGTATTTATTTTAATTAATTCTAAGTATTAGGGATTAAACTTTTACTTTGGTCGGTGCTAGTTTTTTCCCTTTTTATTTTATAACAACTGTTTTATTTTCCACTTCAAAAACAACTCTACCTGTTTTTTCAATATTAATGAGTAACTCCTCTACATTACTCGTTCTTTTTAAAACCCCAGAAAATACAAGATTTCTTTTTGAATCGTTTTCATAAACCACTTCTAAGTCATACCATCTAGAAAGTGTTTCTAGCATATCGTTAAGAGAGGCTTTATCAAAACTAAAAAATCCATTTTTCCAAGCTATTTCATTTGCAATATCGACGGTGTTAATTGTAATACCTTGGTTATTTTGCGTTACAACTGACTGTTGACCTGGTTCTAAAATAGCATTAAAACCATCTTTATTAATAGCTACTTGACCTTCAACAAGTGTTGTAGCAATAAAGTCATCATTTTTATAAGCCTTTATGTTAAATTCTGTTCCCAGAACTTCAATTTCTTGACTTTTTGTTAAAACCTTAAATGCCGATCCTTCATGATTTTTGCTTGAAGACACATCAAAATAGGCTTCACCATATAGCAATTCTACATGTCGAAGAGCTCCTGCAATAAATTGCACAGGATATTTAATTTTGGAATCTGAATTTAGCCAGACCTTTGTTCCATCTGATAATTGCACAAAAAACTCTCCTCCTCTTGGAATCACTAAATAATTGTAAACAATCTCACCGGCATTTTTATCTTTTAGGCTATTATAGGTTATTTCTTTGCCATTACTAACCAAATTTTGAGTTTGATAACTAGAGTTATTTTCTAATAAAACATCTGTACCATCTTCTAAAATCAAAATAGCCTTGTTTGTTCCTGTTGATATGGTATTATTTACTATGATAGATTCAGTGTTGTGACTATCTGAATACGTTGTGTTATTTTTTAAGAAATATACTGTTGTAAGCATCCCTAATAATATAACTGCTGCTGCATACTTGTATATACTTTGAGTTTTTAGCTTATAAAAAAGTGATTTTTCTTTTCTTATTGTAGCTAACAATTGCTCAATTATTTTGTCTGTTTCCGGGTTGTTCATATTATAGTTAATGGCATAGTGTATACTTACATAGTCCTTAAATAACAGCCTGTTTTCTGGAGTTTCAATCCAATCAGAAAGTATATCTAAGTCTTTAGATGTTGCTGAATTCGATATGTATTTAACTATTATATTTTCAATTTCTGAAGTCATTCTTTTAAAGTGATTGTATATTAATTACAAAGCAGAATTTAATTACCCCTACGTTTTGTAAACTTTTTTTTAATTTTATTTTTTATAATATTTACAATATTATTAACACAATTAATTAATGTCTATTTCACATAAAGATAACAAAGCATTTATAGAATATCTTACAAAAGGAAGAGAAGAAGCCTATGTATATTTAGTAACCACATACAATAAACCCCTTTTTATTTATGCTTTAAGCCTTACTAAAGATTCAGCCGATGCCCAAGATATCGTTCAAAATGTATTTTTAACTATTTGGAAATACAGAAAACGTATTAATACCTTTCATTCTATTAAAAATTTTTTATACAAGACTACGTATCATGAATTTATCAATCATTATAATAAAAAGAAAGCTATTTCAAAATTGGAACAAACTTACATAGAAGCTCTTGATGAAACTGTTGATAATGATAACACTGAATCATTAGAACGTAAAATTAAAATTGTAAAGAAAGGTATTAAACAATTGCCTAAAAGATGCAAAGAAACATTCTTATTGAGCAAAAAAGAAGGGCTTACCAATATTGAAATTGCGGAATATATGAATGTTTCTGTAAAAACCGTAGAAGTGCAACTTACAAAAGCGTATCACTTACTACGCAAACTTGTTGGCAACGAACTAAAAAGTATATTATTTTTATTATTTGGTGTACCAGTAAGGGAGTAAGCTAAACTTTTGCATAGCACTACTTTGAGGTTAAAGCTTAATATAAAAACCTATAAATACTATTTTTTTCTCATGTATACACTAATAGGAACCCCGGTAAAATCAAAATGTTCGCGAAGTTTATTTTCTAAGAAACGTTTATAAGGATCTTTTACATATTGCGGTAAATTACAGAAAAAAGCAAACTGTGGTTGCGGCGTTGGCAATTGCATGATGTATTTAATCTTTACAAATTTCGCCTTATAAGCTGGTGGTGGGTAGCTTTCTATAATCGGAAGTAAAACATCATTAAGCTGACTTGTCTTTATTTTTTTAGAACGGTTTTTATAAACTTCAACAGCCGTTTCTATCGCTTTGAAAATACGTTGTTTAGATAATACTGAAATAAATATAATTGGCACATCTATAAAAGGCTCTATTTGTTTTCTGATAGCCTTTTCATATGCTTTCATTGATTTATGGTCTTTCTCTACCAAATCCCATTTGTTAACCAAAATAACAATGCCTTTCCTGTTACGTTCTGCTAACCAAAATATATTTTGAACCTGACCATCAAATCCTCGTGTTGCGTCTAATACTAAAAGACACACATCGGCATGCTCAATAGCTCTAACACTACGCATTACCGAGTAAAACTCTAAATCTTCTTTTACTTTGGCTTTTCTACGTATTCCCGCTGTGTCAACTAAGTTGAACTCAAAACCAAAACGGTTATATTTTGTATCAATAGAATCTCTAGTTGTACCTGCAATATCCGTTACGATGTACCTGTCTTCACCTATCAACGCATTAATAAATGATGATTTTCCAGCATTAGGACGCCCCACCACCGCAAAACGTGGTAACTCTTCTTCTACGACTTCTTCTTTTTCTGGCAAGGCTTCAACTAAAGCATCTAACAAATCACCTGTACCACTTCCATTTATACTAGCAATGTTATAATACTCCCCTAATCCTAACGAATAAAACTCTACTGCATCTTCAGATCGTTTGGCATTATCAACTTTATTAACGACTAAAAATACTGGCTTACTTACTTTTCTAAGTAAATTAGCGACGTCTTCGTCCATACCTGTAACGCCATTTTCAACATCTACCATAAAAATAATAGCATCTGCCTCATCAATGGCTAACTCAACTTGTTTATCAATTTCAGCTTCAAAAACATCATCACTTCCCAATACATAACCACCAGTATCTATGAGAGAAAACTCTTTTCCATTCCAATCACTTTTACCATAATGACGGTCTCTTGTAACACCACTCACTGCATCAACTATAGCTTCTCTTCGTTGAATTAAACGATTAAAAAAAGTTGATTTCCCTACATTTGGTCTTCCTACTATAGCTACTATATTGCTCATAATCTATAAAATGATATACAACAGCCTAAGGCTGATTTATTTATATTCCTCTTTTGAAATATTTTGCAAAAATAGGAAATATAGTCTACTCAAAGTGTTTTTATAAAGATTAAAACTATTTATGTTTTATAGAAAAAAATAGTAATTTACTGTACTTAAAAAACTAAAGACATGCCAATAGATAATGATATTGCTTTAAGACCTCGTTTTAAACTAGAACTTAGTAGAAATAACCAATCTATTTTAGAAGATTTTGAAGTTCTAAAATCTAAGCAATCTGATTTTATTGTTACACGACTGGACAATCATGTCTTCATAAAATTCCCTAAAGAAAGACAGCATTTCTGGTCCCCTCAACTCCATCTGGAAATTGATGAGATTGACAATAATTCTAGTTTACTTCATGGACTATTTGGGCCTAATCCTACAGTTTGGACCATGTTTATGTTTTTTCATTTTATAGTCGCTGGCTTATTTATAGCTTTTGGGATATGGGCTTATACCAATTCGTCTCTAGATAAAAGTTATGCCATACAAGTTAGTTTAATGCTTTTAATGGTAATCATTTGGGTTGTTTTATACTTTGCGGGAAGTATTGGAAAAGCTTCTAGTAAAAACGAAATGCGTGCATTACATGACTTTATGAACCGTGTTATTGAAATTGAAAAAGCACCTCAATCTTAAAAATTGAAGTGCTTAACCAACTAACTATAACATTACTAGGTTTTGTATTTAAGGACGAGGAACGAGGAGGAATCTCATCATGGTGGGATGTCTCGTCGCTCATGCTTCGCTCCGTCGACATGACAAACAGCTATATTTCATTGGATTATATAAGATGTTTTTAATAAAGTTTACGTCGAAACTCACATTATTCAGTTCTTATTAAAGCCCAAATATTATAATAGTATTTAAATTTAATGTTATCCTATTAAGAAGAAAGTATTAGGATTTTCTATTGATTGTAACCAAAACGTTTCAGTTGATTTTGATTGCTTCTCCAATTTTTATTTACTTTAACATAGAGTTCTAAATGGATTTGCTTGCCAAAGAATTTTTCTAAATCTTTTCTAGCCTCTACGCCTACACGTTTTAAAGCACTCCCTTTATGACCAATAATTATCCCTTTTTGAGTATCGCGTTCTACCATTATGACAGAACGTATTCTTATAATGTTTTCTTCCTCTAAAAATTCTTCAGTATCAACTTCAACAGCATAAGGGATTTCTTTTTTATAATGAAGCAGAATTTTTTCTCTTATACTTTCATTTATAAAAAAACGCTCAGGTTTATCTGTTAATTGATCTTTTGGATAAAATGGTGGGGATTTTGGAAGTAATTCTATAATTCTATCAAATACTTCTTTAACCTGAAAGCCTTCAAGTGCAGAAATTGGTATAATCTCAGCATTAGGGACTTTTTCTGCCCAAAGCTGTACTTGAGTTTCTAATTGTTCTTGATTTGACGTATCAATTTTATTTAAAAGTAATAATACAGGAATTTTTGAGCTTGTGATTTTTTTAAAGAATGCTTCATCCTTGAGTGCTTGTTCACCAATTTCTACCATATAAATTAATACATCGGCATCTTCAAAAGCAGATTTAACAAATCCCATCATGGATTCCTGTAACTCGTAAGCCGGTTTTATAATTCCTGGTGTATCACTAAATAATACTTGAAAATCATCACCATTTACAATACCTAAAATCCTATGACGCGTGGTTTGCGCTTTAGATGTTATAATAGACAGCTTCTCTCCTACAAAGGCATTCATCAATGTAGACTTACCTACATTAGGGTTACCAATAATATTTACAAAACCTGCTTTGTGACTCATATATTCTTTATTTTACTCATGCAAAGTTACAATGTTTGAATTTTATCACACTATCAATACTTAAATACTTATAAAACAAAAAACAGGAAGCAGATGCTTCCTGTTTTTTGCCCTAGGCAAAAGCCTCGGAGAATTCTTTTCGATTAAATAATTTTAAATTACTTAACTATTTCTATTAGTTCTACTTCAAATATTAAAGCATCAAACGGTTTAATAACACCTCCCTGACGTGGAAAAGCTCCGTATGCTAAATCTTGTGGAATGAAAAATTTATATTTAGAACCAACTTTCATAAGTTGTAGACCTTCTATCCATCCTGGTATCACTTGGTTAACTCCAAATTCTGATGGTTTACCTCTATCTACAGAACTATCAAATACAGTTCCATCAATTCTGGTTCCATGATAATGCACTTTAACTTTTGATGTTGCTTGTGGGGTTTCTCCACTTCCTTCTTTTAAAACAATATATTGTAAACCACTATCTGTGGTTTCAACACCATCTTTAGATATATTTTCAGCTAAAAACTTTTCGCTTTCTATTTTATTATCTCCAAATTGCTCTTCAGCTTTTTTAAGCGCTTCTTCTTGCTGCTTTTTCATCTCTTCTTGTTGCTTTTTTTGGAAATAAGTTTGAATAGTAACATTAATTTTATCTTGTTCTATTAAAATATTTGTTGAGTCAGCCCCATTTTTAAGCCCTTGAACAAAAAGATCTATATTAACCTCCTCAAAACCTGATCTTACTTGATACCCATTACTTAACCCGATAGCATAACTTACTGAGTCTATTTGTGTTTTTAAAGGTAAATTTGTAACACCACTCTTGTTACATGAAATTGCAAGTAGAGCAATCATTGCTAGATTTAAAAACTTTATTGTCTTCATCTTTTAATTTTTAGTTAATAATGTCGTATTTATAATTTATGATTATAAACATGACATTTAGTTATTTTTCAATTGATGCCAAAAGTAACAAATTTACACGCATAAAAAAAAGAAAAACCTCCCTGAATACAGCAAGGTTTTTTGCCATGTAGAATAAGCAATATTCTTATAATTACTTTCTAACTTCTTTAATAAGCTCAATAGAGAACCCTACCTGCTCTTTTATTTTGGCATAATCAAACTGACCATTAGCATCTTTAGCCATTAATTTAGACCCCATTCCAACACAGGTAACTCCAGCGTTAAACCAAGCTTCCAGGTTCTCTTTTGTTGGAGACACCCCACCGGTTGGCATAATACTTGTCCAGGGTTGTGGTCCTTTAATACCTTTTACAAATTGTGGTCCGTAAATATCTCCAGGGAATAATTTAACAATTTCACAGCCTAATTCTTCTGCTCTGGCTATTTCTGTTAGGGTTCCACAACCGGGAGACCATAAAACTTTTCTCCTATTGCAAGCGATAGCTATATCTTCTCTTAAAACCGGTGTTACAATAAAGTTTGCTCCTAAAGCCATAAACCTAGAGGCTGCCGCAGCATCAGTTACTGAACCAACGCCTAGTACCATACCTGGTAATTCTTTAATTGCATATTTTATTAATTCACCAAAAACTTCATGAGCAAAATCACCTCGGGCTGTAAACTCAAGCAGCCTAGCACCACCATCGTAACAAGCCTTTAATACTTTTTTACTTGCTTCTATATCGCTATTATAAAACAAAGGAACCAACCCTGTGCTTTTCATAATTTCTGCAACTTCTATTCTTGTAAATTGTGCCATATTATGTTTATTTTTTGTTTTGTTGAGGTGTTTAACAAATAAACATCTCAACATATTAATTTATTATCTAGCAACTCTTCCAGAAGCATCACCACCCATAAGTTTTTTTACTTCATCAATGGAAGAAAGGTTAGCATCCCCTTTAATTGTATGTTTCAAACAAGAAGCTGCGACAGCAAAATTTAATGCTTTTTGATCATCTCCTTCATATTCTATCAAACCATAGATTAATCCTCCCATAAAAGAATCTCCTCCTCCTACTCTATCTACAATGTCTGTAATTTGATATTGAGGTGATTCATATAATGTTTCACCATCATATAAAACGCCAGCCCAAGTATTATGTGAAGCTGATATGGATCCTCTTAGCGTAGTGATCACTTTTTTAGCACGCGGGAATTTTTTTAACATTTGATCACAAACCGATAAAAATGCTTCGCCTTTAACGTGTTCTCCTTGAGTTGTTATATCCAATCCTTCAGGTTTAATTCCAAAATGCTTCTCAGCATCCTCTTCATTTCCTAAAATGATATCACAATAAGATGTTAACTCCGTCATTATTTTTTCACGATCCCCTCCATATTTCCAAAGTTTCTGACGGTAATTTAAATCTGTTGAAATAGTTAGACCCAGTTTACTTGCTGCTTTTACTGCTTCTAAACAAACATCGGCAGAACTCTGAGAAATAGCTGGGGTTATCCCTGTCCAGTGAAACCAATCTGCTCCATCAAAAACCTCTTCCCAATTCACCATTCCCGGTTGAATTTCTGCCATAGCAGAATGAGCACGATCATACACTACTTTAGATCCTCTGTTAACGGCTCCCGTTTCTAAAAAATAAATACCCAAGCGGTCTCCGCCCCAAACAATTTTGTCTGTTCCAACACCTCTCTTACGCATTTCCATCATAGCACATTCACCGATATCATTTTTTGGTAAACGTGTTATAAAATCCACAGGAACTCCATAATTTGCTAAAGATACAGCAACGTTAGATTCTCCTCCACCATATATAACATCAAATGATGTTGATTGTGAAAATCTTAAAAATCCATGGGGAGCTAATCTTAACATAATTTCTCCAAAAGTGACTACTTTTTTCATTTTTTCTTATTTAAATGTTTAGTTTATATTAATGCTTAAACGTTTAATCAATTTTTAAAAATAAAACCAAAAATGCACTATATTAAAATTACATTTTTGATTATAAATCTAAAACGCTATATTTGCTTAAACGTTTAAGCAAATATATAAAAAAATTGAACATCAAAAAGAAAACAACCATAAAAGATATTGCTAACGTTTTAAATATTTCTCCTGCTGCTGTTTCTAAGGCTTTGCATGATGACTCTCGTATAAGTGAAAAGACTAAAAGGGCTGTAAAGCAAGTTGCTAAAAACCTAAACTACCAACCAAATCATCTTGCCAGTGCATTACGTAAAGGAAAAAGTCATTTAGTTGGCGTTATAGTTCCTAGAACTAATAGTAATTTTTTTTCTTCTGTGATTCAAAACATCGAAGAGGAATTAGATAAAGAAGGCTACAATATCATCATAACTCAATCTAATGAGTCTTATAAAAAAGAATGCCGCAATATTGACACCCTTTTGTTTACCCAGGTAGACGGTATTATAGCTTCTATGGCCAATGAAACGATTGATTTGGATTATTATGAAAAAATTAAATCTAAGGGTATTCCTTTGATTTTATTCGATCGTGGAGAAAATGATTTAAATGTAGATTATATTGGTATTAATGATTACGAAAGCAGTCATTTGATTGTTGATCATTTAGTACAGCAAGGTTGTAAACGAATTGCTCATATTGGTGGTTATAAACATACACGAATTTTTAATAATAGAATAAGAGGTTATATTGATGCTCTGAAAAAACATAATCTTCCTATCGAAGATGAACTTTTAATTGAAAGCAATCTAACTACTGAAGATGGTAGAAAGAAAATGACTCAGTTATTGGCTTTAAAGAACAGACCAGATGCCGTTTATGCCGCAGGTGATTATGCTGCTTTGGGAGCACAACAAGTGTTAAATGAACAGGATATTAAGATGCCCCATGATATTGCTTTAGTAGGTTTTGGCAATGAACCCTTTACTGCCATGGTTACGCCTTCTATTACAAGTATAAATCAACATAGCACTGAAATTGGAAAGCAGGCAGCTAAAACGTTTTTAGAACACGCTAAAAAAACCACTATTAAACAACAACTGAATAAGATAATACTGGATGCTGAATTAATTGTTAGAGATTCTTCAAACCTTAAGCATATTTAGCCGTATATAATACCACAAAACCTCCAGAAGAGAGGCACTTAGAACCATCTTTTGAACAGGTCATAGGATTATAATATTTGGTACTTATTAAGAAATGACCATCAGGCAAGCCCCGACCCTTCGTAAGAATAAAGAACAAAAGCTTCGAAACTCAGGAGCGTAGTATTGGGTGAGGCATTGAAGCGACGTCGAAGTTTTGTGCTTGGTTCTTCTCGAGCCTAAAGCAAGAGAAGAAATTCCTATCGAAGGGGCGTCTTTTCTTTTGTTACTTTTCTTTGGACGCGCAAAGAAAAGTAAATAATGAATCTTTTTTTAAGATGTGAGTACACCGTAGCTGCTAATAGGCAGACAAATAAATTCTCAAAAAAAGCTTCTCGATACTAAATTCTTCCAGAATTTCGAAGTGACATCTTCGACTCTTAAAACAAAATTCACGTTAATTATTAGCAAACTAATTCGTTTCCATAACCCCCATTAACTCCATAGAATAGTTATCTTTTGCTTGTATATAGGCTACTTTAGGAATAATAGTCGCTCCTACTTTTTTCTTTTCAAAAGAAGCAGTCATACCAAAATCTATCTTTTTAAACTTAAGTTTTGTAGCTCGTTTAATTGTCTGATACAATAGTTGTCTATAAACTTGATGCTCATCAGTATAATTGTAATCCATACCAATAAAAGCTGGTGTATAAGTCGCTCCTAAATTTTTGTAACAAAACATAACACCTACTGGTATATGTGATTTTCCTTTATTAAACTCCTCTTTTAAATAAATTGCTATGAACTCCCAATTTGGATGTTGAGCCATCATTGTAAATAGCTTTTTTGGTAAAGGAAACATGTTTAAAGCGAGATTATGCTTATTTACGTTATTATACAATTCGTAAAATTGGTCTATCTGTGTGTCATTAGGGCTTACATTATGTACAATATTAAAACGTTCTTCATAAGGCAGGATGTCTTTTTTAAAGTGTTTTCTAGAACGTGTGGATAATGACTCAGGGTACTCATCCATGGTCTTCCAATAAAGATCAAGGATTTGACACGAATCTGGCATTACTGTCTTAATAAAGCCTTGTTGATGGAACAATTGACTAAGTTCTTCATCGTTTTCAAAGTCTCTCAACACTAACCAGTTTGAATTAAATTCCAATTCCAGTTCTTCAATTTTATCCAACATCTGTTTCATAGCTAACTTCCAATAAGGATGCGATTTATCTAAATAGACATGTTCGCCTTCTGTGAATGGCGATCCCATTCCCAATACGTTGGAAGTAAGATAATAAGGGTCATTTTTTCGTGTTTCTTCTAATTTGATAGAGACAGAAACTGGTGCAAGCATATCTTCTTTCCAAAGTGCATATGTAAAAAATGTGGCCAATATGGGTATATGCGCTTCATCTCTAATAATAATATAGTGAAAGTCCCAATTATTTTCAGAGCGTTCATTTTTAGTAAAAACGTTTTCAAGAAAAAGTAGACCATCCCAATCAAAAACGCCTTTTTTTCCCATAAGTTTGTTCCATTCTATCTTATCGACATCTTGTATGGTCTTTACATATTGAACACTAAATTCATCAACAATCTTCTTTTTAGGTTTCTCATTTAAAATAGGTAATTTAAAAGCAATTCTTACTTTATCGGGAGTGGTATATGTATCCTCTAAGGCTTTCGGATAATGATAAACCATAGCATCTACTAAACTTTTAATTTCTTCTGCCTGATTATGTCTAGAAATAGTTACCCTAATTCCTGTATTCTTTACGGGTACAGCTGGAAATATTCCTAAATTCACAAAAAAACCTTCTTTCATCAATCTGTTCACAAGATTATACCCGGTAACTGGCATACCTGTACCGATATAGAATACTGGAGAATTGTTTTGTTCAACCAAAGGCAAATCCGTTTTTGATAATAACGTATTGAATAACGTTATACGCTCTAATAATTCATTTTGCAGCATATAAATTTCTGGAGAAAGATGAATATCGGCAGATGCAATTGCTGCTGCAACAGAAGCTGGTTCTAATTGGGCCGAAAAAGTTAAAGGGCCTCCAAAGGTTTTAATTTTATGATATCTTTTTTTATGAGTACATACAGCAACAGCTCCACTAGCTCCAAAAGTTTTACTAAGTGTTCCAAATAACAACACATTCTCTGGTAATTCGTCTAATTTACTAAGCACATAACCCGTTCCGTGTTTACCTGTCCAGCTCATTCCATGAACATCATCCAAATACAGATGCAATTGCGGATACTTATTACATAACTCCATGAGTTCATCTAAAGGCGCAACATCACCATACATGGAATAAACACCATCAGCCATATACCATATCTTCTTGTATTTAGAAGATAATTTTTTGATTTTATCTTCCAACATATCAAGATGACTGTGTCTAATCATCTCAATAGGCACACTTCGTGTTTTAAGCACATTTGCTGCACTTTGTACACTCCAGTGAACTTGATGATCTAAAATAATAGCATCACCATCTTCAACGACACTAGGAATAACCCCAAGATGTCCAAGCGTACTGTTTTTTGTAATAATAATAGGTGCATTGTACAATTGAGTAATCTTCTCTTCTAGCTTAGCATATAAAGGATTTGAAATATAGCTTTTAGAAAGTGGAAATTGCGTTCCATATTTATAAACACCATCCATGGCTGCTTTTTTTAAGCGTTCATCTTGTTCCAACCCCAAGTATCCCGTTGTTCCGAAATGAAAAAGATCTTTTTGTTTTACCCGTATCTTTCTACCCGTAAAACTATCGCCTTCAGCATATAAATGTAATACGCCCTGTTCTTTGGCGTCGGTAAATACTTCATTAACGGTATCGAGGAAATTATTATGCTTAATTTTTGCCATTTTAAATGTATTATGTAATTATTGAATATAAAAAAGGATGGTAAACCTATAGTAATAGGCGGATTTAGATTATAAAATCTACTATGCAAATAGTATAGTCTTTCATAAAGTTAAGAACCTAATCTCATTATTGCTCTAACGATTTAACAAAAAATCCCTTACAGACAAGTTTTTATCCTTTTGAGATAAGTTTCTATTAGGCAAAAAAAAATATTGAGAGCAAATACAGCAAATAAAAAAACCTTAAACTACCTGATAAACAAATGATTATAGAGACATTTAGAAATGCGTTTTTTTGCTCTAGTTAGAAATAAAAATATAAAATACAATTAACTTAAAAGTGTCTTTAAAGATTGAAAAGTACGGTTTTACCCCAGCTAGATTAAAATAATTGTAATTATATTTGTTTTGTCCTAACTTATTTTTGTCCTAATTTGTCTCGCATTATAATAAGACATATCTCACATTTAGAATTAATTAAGAATAGAATAAAACAACATAATTTATGTATATAGATAAGTAAGAATAAAAAATTTGAAAACCCTAAATTTTAAAACAATTTTGATAGACCATATAGAAAATGAGTACGCAAAGTTTTGGATTGAAAAAGACATTCTTCATTTTGTTTACAAAAATGGAATCTCTATAGATCAATCGGTAGCTATGAAAGTCGTAGAAGATAGACTTCTATTGCAACAAGGAAAAACACTTTCAATCCTTTGTGATATGAGAGGTGTTAAAAAAATAAACAAAAGCGCAAGAAATTATTTAGCACTGGAAGGCTCAATTTTAATTAAAGCTGTAGCTTTATTAGTTAATAATCCGTTGTCTAGTACAATATCAGGTTTTTATATTAAAACCAGTAATCCAGCCATCATAACTCAGGTATTTACTGATGAGAAAGAGGCGTTAAAATTCCTAAATAATCAGGTTGACATATAATTATGAACCGTTACAGATTTTACATGCGCTGCTTTTTCAAGTAAAATAATTTTGGGGGGTTCCTGTTTATACGATATTAAACCCCTCTAAATAATATTAAATCAATAAAAACAATGCTAATACATCTATTTAAATTTAATATAAAATTTTTAAAACCTCTCAATCTAAAATAGTATGCCAAACAATGTAAAAGAAAATGAATATGCAAAGTTTTGGATAGAAGAAAACATTCTATATACTATACACAAAAATGGAGTCTCCTTGGACGAAACTGCAGCCATGAAAATTGTAGAAGATAGACTCTCATTGCAACAAGGTAAATCATTTTTAATCTTTACTGATGTAAGAGGTATAAAAAGCACTGATAAAAGTGCGAGAAATTACTTTGCTATGGAAGGTTCTGTCTTGATTAAAGCGGTAGCTTTATTAGTGAACAGCCCATTAGAAAACACCCTGTCCCAATTTTTTATTAAAGCTAATAATCCAGCTTTTATGATTAAAACGTTTACCGAAAAAGAAGATACTTTAGAATTTCTTAATAACTATAATCTTAATTAATATGACCTTATAGAATTTTTGCTCCCTATGTTTTTTAAGTAAAATAATCTTTGATTTTTCTGATTAGACAAAATAATTTCCCCTTGAACATTAAATAAACCTATAAAGTAATATTCATGAACGATGATGAAACTAATAAAGAAAGAATAGAACAAATCCATACCATGCTTATGGAATTTGCCAGTGGGAATTTTGCATACAAAATTGAAAGATCCAACTTGGATGACGATATCGAAGCACTTACTGCATTGGTTAATATGACATTTGAAGAAATAAAAGCTTCTTTTCTTCATCAGGGCTACGTAAATCTAAACGAAACTTACAAACATTTGGTTCAAATGTTCTTTGTTTTAGACTCTAACGATACTATTGTTGCCTTTAATGCGCGTATAAAACAAATGCTACTTTTTGATGATGACGAATTACAAGAAAAAGCATTTTCTACTTTCTTAACACAAGATTCAAAATTAGCATGGAACGGCTTAAAGTCTAAGTTAGCTCTGACCAATCTGGATGCTCATGAGGAATTTATTATGCTATCTTTTAGAACCAAACAAAAGTTAATTTTAACAACAAATTGTCTAGTTAGTAAATTTATTGATCGGGTTAATAAATCGAAGAGAATTGTAGTCACATCTATAGAACTTATTAAAAACAGTACAGAAAGGGAAACTGAATTACGAAAAACTGTAAACTCCAGTAAAAACAAAACAGCCAATCTTACCAATATTACAGGTAAAAGCAAACCATTAAACCTAAGTTTTACTGATATTAGAAAAATCAGAAAAGTACATGATCACATTATAAATAACTTAGACAAACCACTTTCTCCATTAATAGAATTAGCACATACTTTTGGAACCAATGAATACAAGCTAAAGTATGGGTTTAAACAATTATACGGACAAACGGTATTTCGCTTTTTAATAAATGAACGATTAAGAAAAGCCAGTGTATTGATTCAGCATACAGATACTTCTATAAAAGAAGTTGCACATGTAACAGGGTTTATAAGTGCTCCTCACTTTTCTAAAGCTTTCAAGGAAAAATATGGGTATACGCCAAGGGATTTAAGAAAACGATCAAATAATGATGATTCTTTATAACATGAATTAGATTTAACAATGATTTTTGAAAAAAATGGTATCGAAAACCTGTCTGCAGACAGCTCAATGTCATTAAGTTAAGGGAATTTATTCTGTTTTGTCACATTGGGTATTATCAAAATATATTTTATATTGAAGATACCTAACGAAGCTTAACGAAATGCTATTAAAAACTATGGTTTAATAATGTCTTCGACTTTAGTTTATACTGAGCATAGCCGAAGTACTCAGACTGACATTTCAACCTTAACTTAATGACTATTGGCCAACAACCAAGGTGTACCTACAAATATTGACACTGAACAGTAATATAATAATATTAAAGAAAAGCCGCATCGTGATGATATGTTAATAGTATCTATCAGATAGAAACCCCTTTTGAATAGGTCGTTCCCTCCTAAATAAAGGATTATAAGATTTAAAAAAGGGTTTAAGAAATGACCATCAGGCAAGCCTTGACCCTTCGTAAGAGGTTCGAGCGTTAAAGAAACAGTCTGGTAGACTGTTTTAGCGAAGGAGCCAGATCGCGTAAGGGGAAAAGCTTCGAAACCCAGGAGCATAGCATTAGATGGTGCGTTGGCGCGACGTCGAAGTTTTGTGCTTGGTTTTTCTCTTCTCGAGCGTAAGCAAGAGAAGAAATTCCTATCGAAGGGGGCGTCTTTTCTTTTGTTACTTTTCTTTGGACGCGCAAAGAAAAGTAAATAATAAAATAACGTGAGCTCGATATATTAAAAATTAACAATCAGTTGTTTAATTGTTTTAATAAAGAAACTATGTTATTCCGAACGCTACGGAGAGTAAAATATATTTTACTTGAACGTATATAGCGTAGCTATTGAGGAGGAATCCCATCCTTATGAGATTTCTCGTCACTCATGCTTCGCTCTGTCGAAATGACAAACAATTGAAAATCATTTCTTTAATATTATTTTTCTAAAAAGAATTAAATCGAGTTTGTATGTTTAAAGTGTCATTCTAAAACCAGGAGGTATTATTAATTTGTTAGTGCAAAATTAACTTAAATAATACCA
>NZ_SRSO01000025.1 GCF_004791695.1 Flavivirga rizhaonensis
AGTCTGGGATGTAGGTTATTAAAGAAATAGGGCAAAAAAAAATCGGAACTCAGATTTGTTCCGTAGGCTTTTATTGCAATAAAATAACATAATAATGCCTTTTTATTTGGTTTTTAACATAGAAACTCACGTTATTTAAGAAAGAGAACGACCTGTTCAAAAAGGTTTCTAAGCATCACGTTTCTAGTTTTTTTTGAGATTTCTAAATAATTATGTATACTAACATATCATTACAATGAGATTCTACTTTTGATACTTATTACTGTTTAGGGGTTATATTTCTGGGTATACCATAGCTTACTGAAATACGCTTATTTTAAGTCACTGTTATTAATATAGTTAACAGCTAAAATATCATATTGAAGTCACGTTAATCAACGCTTCTTTTAAAATAGTAACTGGGTGTTTTGCTTCTCGTTGTGTGCCATCTTTTATTTGATGCCTGCAACTAGTCCCATTTGCTGCAATAATAACATCCTTAGGTGCTTTTCTAACAGCAGGAAAAAGCGTTTGCTCTCCTATTTGCATGCTCACATCATAATGTTCTCTTTCATAGCCAAAACTTCCAGCCATACCACAACAACCACTAGGTATGATGGTTACTTTATAGTTTCTTGGTAAGTTTAAAACGGCAAAACTAGATAATTGATTCCCCATCGCCTTCTGGTGGCAATGGCCATGAAACTTAATAGTTTTTTCTTCTAGTGTAAATTGCTCTTGGGTTATATGACCTAACGTTATTTCTTGCTGAATAAATTCTTCTATTAAAAAAGTAGATTTCGCTATACTTTCTGCAGAGGTTTTATCGTCAGCTAATTTTAAATATTCATCTTTAAAAGTTAAAATAGCTGATGGCTCAATTCCTAATAATGGCGTGCTTTCTGAAACTTTGTCTTTAAAAATATCAATGTTTTTATTAGCAAAATATTTAGCTTGTTTTAGTAATCCTTTTGATAAAAATGCACGCCCGGACTCAACATTATCAATGATTTCTACAAAGTAATTTAAACGCTTTAAAAGCTCTAATGCGTCTACACCAATCTTAGCATCTAAATAATTGGTAAACTCATCATTAAACAAATACACTTTTTTAATATAATTACCTCTGCGCCTTTTTATTTTAAACATGTCGTAATAAGCGTTCAAACTACGTTTGGAAATTAGCGGTAGTTCTCTGCTTTTAGCGATTCCAAAAGATTGCTTTAAAATGGCGGATGTTAGCCCATTAGAAAATATAAAATTAGTAAGCTTAGGCAATTTACTTCCCAAGCTATTTAACTTATTATTATAAGCAAATAATTTTGTTCGCAATGATACACCATTTGCTTTTTGATATTGGTATTGAAATTCGGCTTTTAAGCTTGCAACATCTACACTACTAGGGCATTCACTAGCACAGGCTTTACAACTTAAACATAAATCGAAAACCGACTTTAGTTCTTTATGGTTAAATCGATTTGCTTTATCTGAATTCGTTAAAAACTCACGTAATGCGTTGGCTCTTGCTCGGGTTGTATCTTTTTCATCTCTTGTGGCTCGATAACTAGGGCACATAGTACCTCCAAATTCAGGAAGTTTTCTGCAGTCTCCAGAACCATTGCACTTTTCGGTTTCTCGTAATATACCTTGAGATTTTGAAAAATCAAGTAGTGTTTCTATTTCTGGTTCTTCTCTGTTGGAAACATAACGCAACGAGGCATCCATTGGAAGTGCATCAATAATCTTCCCCGGATTAAAAATGGTATCAGGATCGAATGCTGCTTTTATTCGTTTTAATATATCATAATTATCAGCTCCAATCATCATTGATATAAACTCAGAACGTACAATACCATCTCCATGCTCTCCACTCATTGAGCCTTTATAAGATTTCACCAAATGAGCTACATCTGTTGTTATTTTTCTAAACAACGCTACGTCAGTTTGCTTTTTTAAATCTAAAATTGGACGCAAATGAATTTCTCCGGCTCCTGCATGGGCATAGTATACGGCTTCTTGATTATAGTCTGCCATAAGTTTTGCAAAATCCATAATATAATTAGATAAATCTGGCAACGCCACTGCCGTATCTTCAATACAAGCAACTCCTTTTTTATCGCCAACTATGTTCCCTAAAAGTCCTAATCCTGCACTTCGTAAATTATTTGCTTTGTTAATATTATCACCTTCAAGTACTGGAAATGCATAACTTAAACCTGAAGATTTTATAGCTTCCAATAAGTTTTTTACTAAAACTTCTACATCGTTTTTATTATCTGCTCTAACTTCACACATTAAAATAGCCTTGGGATCTCCTTCAATAAAACGTCTGTTTTCTTGTTGTGTTTTATTATGTTTTGTACAATCTAAAATGGTTTTATCCATCATTTCACAGGTGTACAAATTATGCTTCATAACAGGCTCAACTGCTTTTAAGCAGCTTTCTATGCTATTAAAATGCGCCGCTACCATAATGCCTTCTTGTGGCGGTAATTTATCTAGTTTTAAAGTTATTTGTGTAGTAAAAGCCAATGTACCTTCACTTCCCGAAAGCAATTTACACATATTGAATTTCTCTGAAGTATCTGTAAACACTTCAGATTTTATTAATTCATCTATAGCATACCCTGTATTTCTTCGGTGAATTTCTGGGTTTGGAAAATTGTCAACAATCGTCTTTTGAGTCGTTTCAGAAATAAGTTCTGAATGTATCATTTTATAAATATGACCTTCTAATGACTGTTCTTTTGTTTTATTAATAAATTCATCTGAAGACATTTCTCCAAATATAGCATCGCTCCCATCACTTAAAACTGTTTGTAATTCCAGAACTTTATCACGTGTCACCCCATATTGTATTGATGTGGTTCCTGATGAGTTATTACCAACCATACCCCCTATCATACATCTGTTAGAAGTAGACGTATTTGGTCCAAAAAATAAGCCAAAAGACTTTAAATAGTTATTTAATTTATCGCGTACTACACCAGGTTGAACAGTAACAGTTTGCGCTTTTTCATCAAGACCTATAATCTTTGTGAAATATTTAGATACATCTACCACAATACCTTCTCCTACACATTGCCCTGCAAGCGATGTCCCAGCTGTTCTGGGGATTAAAGACGTCTTGTGAGTTTTAGCAAAGGTTATTAAAAGCTTTATATCTTCTTTGTCTTTAGGATATGCAACTGCCAAGGGTAATATTCTATACACGGAAGCATCTGTTGCATATATTGATTTTATTAAATCGTCATAATATAGCTCACCAGAAAGCTTATCTTTTAATCCTTGAAAATGTGGACTCAACACCATGTTTAATAAATATGTTTATAAATCTAAAAAGATGTTAAATATAAATACAATTTTGGCGTTATTTTTGTTTAACCGATCAAATCTTAATAGAATAATCTTTTTAATTAAAAATATCGTATATCAATCATATATCATTAATCAAATTAAACTTTAAACTTATGAAAAAATTACTTTTATTGTCAGTTGCCATTTTTGGATTCACTTTTATTTCAAACGCTCAAAGCATTTCAGATAATGCTATAGGGTTACGATTAGGAGATAGTGATGCTTTTGGTGCCGAAGTATCTTATCAGCGTGCTCTAGGTGATAATAATAGATTAGAAGTGGATTTTGGCTGGAGAAACGGAAGAGACTATGATGGTTTTAAACTTGCTGGATTATATCAGTGGGTATTTCCTTTAGATGGTTCTTTCCATTGGTATGTTGGTGCGGGTGGTGGCCTTGGATCTTATAGCATTGACCTTTCTAACAATAGAGACGAAACGGATACCTTCCTTTTTGCTGCTGGTGATATTGGTATTGAATATAATTTTGAAATTCCATTATTGATTTCATTAGATGCCAGACCAGAAATTGGTTTTGGTGATGATGCTTATGATAATGATGACTTAGATTTTGATATTGCTTTAAGTGTTCGTTATCAATTCTAAACTAGGAAAAACATGAGGTCTAAAAAGTGATTAATCTTGTCATTCAGAGCAACGCGAAGAATCTTATTCCACTCATAATCAGAGACATTTATTTTAAAGAGATTCTTCATTACATTCAGAATGACACTTTTTAGACCTCAATTATACTTTTTACAACACCAAGCACTTCGTTAAAGTATCTTCATAAATAGCTTCATACTGCGGCACTATAGCATGTAAATCGAATTTTAAAGCTTCTTTTCTTGCTTTGTCCTTAAAAGACTGCAACCTTTTTTCATCGCTTAAGATATGAAGGGCATTCCTTGTCATATCTTCTACATCTCCTACATTGCTTAAAAATCCAGATAAACCATGCGCATTTACTTCAGGAATCCCTCCTGTATTACTAGATATAACGGGTACATGAGACGCCATAGCTTCTAACGCAGCCAAACCGAAACTCTCCGTTTGAGAAGGCAGCAAAAACAGATCACTAAAGCACAGTATTTTATCTATTTCGTTACTTTTTCCAAAGAAAATAACTTTGTCCAAAATACCTAATTCTTGGCAACGGCGCTCTATTTTTTCACGTTCTGGTCCCTCTCCAACCAGCATCAATTTAGCTGGTATTTCTTTTTGAATATTATAAAAAACAGAAATAACATCCTGAGCACGTTTTACAGGACGTAAATTACTAATATGCGTAATTATTCTTTCGTGATCGGCTGCCATCATACCGCGTTGACAATCTGTAAAATCATGTTTATATTTATCTAAATCAATAAAGTTTGGTACAACATGAATATCATTTTTAATATTAAATAACCTCAATGTATCGTCTTTTAAACTTTGTGATACTGCTGTTACTGCATCTGATTTATTAATACTGAATGTGACTGCTGATTTATAAAATGGATGACTTCCTACAAGTGTAATATCGGTTCCGTGCAATGTTGTTACTATAGGCACATAAATACCTTCTTCTTGTAACATTTTCTTAGCCATATAGGCAGCATAAGCATGCGGAATAGCATAATGAACATGTAAAATTTCTATTTTATGAAGCTTTACCATGTCTACTAATTTACTCGACAAAGCCAGCTCATAGGGCTGATAATGAAACAACGGATATTCTGGAACGTTTACCTCATGGTAATGCACATTGTTACTTAACAATTCCAACCGTACCGGTTGTTTATAAGTAATAAAGTGAACTTCGTGCCCTCTTTTAGATAATTCCAAACCCAGTTCTGTGGCAACAACCCCACTTCCTCCAAATGTTGGATAGCAAACAATTCCTATTTTCATATTTTTTAATTCTGTATATATAAAGTTATAATAGTTTAAGTTTTTCAACTTTAAATACTATTAATTTAACTTTAAGTACTTTTTAATCTTCTATCGCTTCGTAAATCAAGCGTTGTATTTCGGTTCTAATATTTTCTCTCAACAATAAATTTTTCCCAGCTTTAGGATATGTTCTATTTGCTAAGAAAACATATACGATTTCTTCTTCTGGATCAGCCCAAGCATAGGTTCCTGTAAAACCTGAATGCCCAAAGCTTGTCATAGATATACAACCACATGTTGGTCCTTCCTCTCCCAACTGCGGCTTATCAAAACCAATGCCTCTTCTATTTCCTTCGCTACAATAATAACACGTATTGAACTTATCTATAGTTTCTGGTTTTAAATAACGTTTACCTCCATAAAACCCTTTTTGCAAGTACATTTGCAAAATTTTTGCTACATCGTTGGCATTACTAAAAATACCTGCATGTCCTCCAACACCATTTTGCATAGCAGCTCCCATATCATGAACAAAACCATGTACCTTTTGATGTCTATAATAATCGTCTACTTCTGTAGGTACAATTTTCTTACTACTTATTTTATAGTATGGGTTATACAATGTATAATTGGCTCCTAATGATTGATAAAAATGGTCTTGCACTAATTTATCTAGTGTTTTGTCGTAATGATCCTCTATAAATTTCTTTAAAATATAATATGGAAAGTCACTATACCTATATCTTAGTGTTGTTAATAATTCTGAGTCCTTAATAATGCCATTTATAGAGTCTTTATAATCAGACCTTAAGTATAAATTCTTAGTGACTTCTATATTGAATTTATTGGTTCTTTTTCCTCTATAATATTTTTTGCTTGGTCGTTTAGTAACGGTATCCAAAGTATGATAATAAAATGGTTCCCATGGTCTTAATCTCGCATAATGAGATAACATACTTTTTATTGTTATATCCTCTTTATTTGAGCCTTTGTATTCTGGTAATATTTTTGAAAGTTTGCTATTTAATGATACAATACCATTCTCTTCTAATTCCATTAACAATGGCAACGTAGCTAATATTTTCGTTAAAGATGCTACATCGTAAATATCATCAAACTGTACTTTGTTTTTTGCATTATAAGTATGTTTACCAAAATTCTTGTTATATATAACTTGTCCTTTTCTTGCTACCAATAATTGAATTCCTGGTGTCATTTTATGATTTACTGCATGCTGCGCAATAGAATCTAATCGTTTTAACTTCTGGGAACTCATACCTACACGTTCTGGAATTGTATACCCTAGTCTTTTAATAGTATTAATATTCAATCCATCGCCTTCATTAAAAAATGCTCCAATTGATACTGGTAAATGCCCTTTGGCAGGAATAGCGCCAAAAATGAGTTGTGCAGATTTTTGTTGTGCTATATCACTATTTTGATAACTAACTACTATACTCTCTATATTCTCAATACTCTCTATTTCTGAAAGTGCATAAGGTTTAACAAAAGCATCTAAAATAACGGTATGAGTTTGAGCTATTTCTTGTAGCCAAGCTAATTCCTTTTTGGTAAATTGATACTTCTTCCACGGGCTATCATTAGAACGATGCAAACCAATAATTACTGTGTTATATACACGAAGTTTTTTACTTAAATCGCTTAATTTTTCTGCCTCAATATGATGTACTTTTGCATACTTTTTTAATTCATTAAAAAATGTAGAACCACTATCATCTCCCAAATTAACATAAGCAATCGTTTTGGTTTCTAACTCCCTTAAAGGTATAAAATGCCTATCATTTTTCACAACAGTAATAGCATTTTCAATCAATTCTTCATATAAAATATCATCTTCTAACCTATTCAAATCTTTTGTTAAATTATATAGACCAATAGGTTTATAATCATACAATCCTACTTTATATTTTGCCTGTAATATCTTTTTAACCGAATGAGCCAAACGTTCTTCTGTTATATCTCCTTTATTGCAGGCTTCTATAATTTTAGAGGCCCCTATACCAACATCTTCGGACATTAACATCACATCGTTCCCTGCATTAAAGGCAGCTAAATCTATATCACCTGTTTCACTAAAGTCTGAAGCGCCTTTCATTGTAAGAGCATCAGTAAATATAAGCCCTTGAAAACCTAAAGAATCTTTTAAAATATCTGTAACAATATGTTTTGATAATGATGAAGGATACCCTGGGCGGGATTCTAAACTAGGCACATTTAAGTGTGCTACCATAACACTAGATAATCCTTCTTTAATAAGTTTTTTATATGGGTATAATTCTATAGAATCAATACGTTTTTCATTAAAATTTATAGTTGGTAATGTTTCGTGTGAGTCTTGATCTGTATCTCCATGACCCGGAAAATGTTTTGCGTTAGCCAAAACACCAGCCGTCTGCATACCTTTCATAAAAGCAGATGCCTTTTCGGTTACATTATCTCTATCTTCACCAAAAGATCGATTGCCTATTATTGGGTTTTTAGGGTTTGTATTAATGTCTACAACCGGAGCGAAATTAAAATGAACACCTAAGCGCTTGCAATGCTCACCTATCTTTCTCCCTGTTTGCTCTATAAGATCGTTATCTTTTATAGCTCCAAGCGTCATATTCCATGGAAATGAATAAGTGGAGTCCAAACGCATACTTAACCCCCATTCTGCATCCATTCCAACTAATAATGGTGTTTTAGAAAACGATTGTAATTCATTATTCAATTTTGCTTGTCTAACTGGACCTCCATTTGAATAAATTAAACCGCCTATATGATAATCTTTAATTAACTGAACAATTTTATTTTTTGAAGCAGCGTCTTGGTCGGACATGACTTGCACCATAAATAATTGTCCTACTTTCTCGGCTAAAGTCATGGATTCATAAATACTATCTACCCATTTTTTTTGAGCTGCTAAATCTTCAGCTAATAAAGGGTTTTTAGTTGTTTGACTAAACGTAGGTAAAATTGTAAAAAGGAAAGTTATTATATAAAAAACACGGTGCATAAAAGAATGAATTAGAGGCTTTAATAGCAATTAATTTGTCACTTACAATAATGCCAAATTAACACTTTTAAAGAGAAGATAAAAAGACTTTTAGAGAGTTTTTTAAAGAAATAGTAATCTCCTATTTTTAAACGTAGCTAAATTAGCATTTGTAAACAATAACTTACACGCCTTATTTGAACTCAAAACTATATTTTAAATATAACCGTTATGAAGACTATATTTTATAAACTAGAGTGTTTACTTCTTTATTTTGGGAGGTCAATAAAAAATTCTTGTAACCGACGATCCTCGAGACGAGCCATAGGGGTATTTCGTCAGTTTCATACCCAATCAAATTGAGCATAGATTTTGACTTTTAGGTCAAAAATTGAAATTTTGTATTTTTCCTCTCCCAGAACTGCCAAAAAAGACAGTTCTGACCTCTCTGAAGGAAAGGTGAATAGGAAACCCCGACACAAAGGTCGGAGAATTTTTAGAGTAAAGTATTTTGCCATCTAATCTATTAAATCTATATGCCTATCGTGATAGCCTAACAAATACAACACCCCGTCTAATCCTATGCTAGAAATAGAACTTTGCGCATTGTCTTTTACCGTTGGTTTAGCATGAAAAGCAATCCCTAATCCTGCAAGGTTAAGCATTGGTAAGTCATTTGCCCCATCACCAACAGCTATGGTTTGGCTAATATCTATATCTTCATTTCTAGCAATTTCTTTAAGATACTCTGCTTTTTTATTGCCATCAACAATATCACCAAGGTAGCCACCAGTTAAAACACCATCTTTAATTTCTAATTGGTTAGCATACACATAATCCATACCTAATTTTTCTTTTAAATAGTGTCCAAAATATGTAAATCCACCAGAAAGAATAGCTGTTTTAAACCCATAGCTTTTTAAAGTATCTATAAGTCTTTTTGCACCTTTAGTAATAGGTAAATTTACGGCGACTTCTTGAAGTACTTCTTCACTTAAACCTTTTAAGAGTTTCATACGTCTTTTAAAACTTTCTGTAAAGTCTATTTCACCTTGCATGGCAGATTCTGTAATGGCTCTTACTTCATCACCAACTCCAGCTAACTCGGCTAATTCATCAATAACCTCTGTTTGTATTAATGTAGAATCCATATCAAAACAAACTAAACGCCTGTTTCTTCTGTATATATTATCTTCTTGAAATGCTATATCTACATCTAATTCGCTTGAAATCTGCATAAATTTCTCAGTAAATTCAGACTTATTATCTATTTTTCCTCTAATAGAAAGTTGTATACATGCCCTAGGATATTCTTCCTCTTTAACAAGAGATAAACGCCCAGTAAGCCTTTTTATAGAATCTATATTTAAATTCTTTTCAGATACTATTTTTGTTACTTCAGATATCTGCTCGGCAGCCAGTTTTTCTCCCAAGATAGTAACAATATATCGATCCTTACCTTGTAGCGTTACCCAATTTTCATAATCATCGTGGGTAATTGGTGTAAACTTTGCCTGAATACCAAGTTCATAAGCTTTAAAAAGTAAATCTTTTAATACGGCTGCAGATTTTTTCCCAGATTCTATTTTAAACAGGATCCCTAATGATAATGTATCGTGTATGTTTGCTTGTCCAATATCTAAAACTTTGGCGTTATATTCTGCCAAAACAGATGTTAAACTAGATGTTAATCCTGGTTTATCTTGCCCTGAAATATTTAATAAAATAATATCGTTAGCCATAATTGCATGTTTACGCTTTAGAAGCATAAAAATCATTATTCTATTTGATATATGAAAGTTTTTTGAGGTTTAATACCTATACCTTCCCGAATTTTGTAGTTATCTTAAATTTTAAGATTTACTTTTAAAAATTAATTAGACATTCAATAAAAAATCGAAAAGAATAGCAATCCAGGTAAGGTATAATAAAATAACGTTAGTTTCTATTTATTTTTTTATAAAAACAACATTAAAGATATGATTTTCAAGTGTTTGTCATTTTTACAGAGCGAAGTATGAGCCTTTCGACTTTAGTTTATGCTGAGCGTAGTCGAAGTACTCAAGATAAACTTTCGAGAAATCTCATAAGGATGGGATTCCTCTTCAATAGCTACGCTATATACGTTCAAGTAAAATATATTTTACCCTCCATAGCATTCGGAATGACATAGTTTCTTTATTAAAACAATTAAACAACTGATTGTTAGGTTTTAATATATCTCACGTTAAAATATTATTCAAACCTACGAAAGCATTGAGCTATTTAATAAATCTGCTGTGCCAGCTTTCACTTGCAGGAACCTCCCAGTTTTCTTTAAATTCTGAAATATTTGTTACTAAATTGTTGAAGACAATAGTGTTTTTAGAAACCGCCTTATCCTTTGCCATTCTCTTAAAGTCAACAAGTGGCTTATATGCAATATATTCTCCTTGTTTGTAAGATACATTCATTTTGTCCATTAAATCGACATTATACTCTTTTTCTAATTGTTGAATAAAATGAACTGAAGCATCAATAGAGCAACCTGTTGCAGTATTCAAATTTTGATTTAAACCTATAATTATAAATCGTTTATACTTTATTAAATGTCCTGCTTGTAAATCACTTCCGTGTGCAGTCCAGTTTTCAATAAACATGTTTAATTTTGATTGAATTTCTTCTATCTCTTGCTCTGTAAATGAGCGATTGGCCTGGTATATCCAAACTCGTGATTCTTCTGGTAATGTATTGAAGTCTACTAACATTTTAGTCAATTAAATAAAGTGAATTCCTATTTGCTCTGCAATTAAAACTATAAATCCTGAGCATTAGCAATTAATTCTGCAATGTCCATAACGGCTACATCGGCTTCTTTTTCTTTAGCTTTAACACCATCTGTCATCATGGTATTACAAAACGGACAGCCAGCAGCAATGATTTCCGGCTTGGTTTCTAAAGCTTGTTCGGTACGCTCTACATTTACTTCTTTATCACCTTTTTCAGCATCTTTAAACATTTGAGCACCTCCTGCACCACAACATAAACCGTTACGTCTGCAATTTTTCATTTCAACGAGTTCTGCTTCTAATTTTTGTATAAGCGCTCTTGGTGCTTCATAAACATTATTGGCTCTTCCTAAATAACATGGGTCATGAAATGTAATACGTTTTCCTTTAAATTGTCCGCCTTCTACAGTTAAGCGCCCTTCATCCAACAACGTTTTTAAAAACTGCGTATGATGCATAACCTCATAATTGCCTCCTAATTCTGGATACTCATTCTTTATGGTGTTAAAACAATGCGGACAGGCTGTTACTATTTTTTTTACTTCATAGGCATTTAAAACCTCTATGTTAGTTACTGCCTGCATCTGAAATAAAAACTCATTCCCTGCTCTTTTAGCTGGGTCTCCAGTACAACTTTCTTCTGTTCCTAATACTGCAAATTCAACATTGGCTTTGTTTAATAGTTTAACAAATGCTTTTGTTATTTTTTTTGCTCTGTCATCAAAACTACCTGCGCAACCAACCCAAAATAGTACTTCTGGTTGTTTGCCTTGAGCCATAAATTCTGCCATTGTTGGCACTTTTAGTAATTCGCTCATCTTTTATTTTGATTTTTTGTATGATACACTTTAAGCATAAGTAAACTATTCATTTTTCCAATTTAATCGATCCATTTGATTGTATGGCCATGGTGCGCCATTGTTTTCAATATTAGTCATCATATTATTTAACTCTACAGGGGCAGCAGACTGCTCCATAACTAAATAACGACGCATCTCTAAAATGATTGATAGTGGATCTATACTTACAGGACAAGCTTCTACACATGCATTGCATGAGGTACATGCCCAAAGCTCTTCTCTTATTATATAATTATCTAATAATTGGTTTCCATCTTCTACAAATTCACCTTTATTGGCATCAATGTTTTTACCGACTTCCTCTAAACGGTCTCTGGTATCCATCATGATTTTACGAGGTGACAATTTCTTACCTGTTTGATTTGCTGGACACTCACTAGTACAACGTCCGCATTCTGTACATGTATACGCATTTAACAACTGAACCCAACTTAAATCTTGTACATCACTTGCTCCAAACTTAGAAGGCACTTCACCTTCTGCTTCTTCTGCTGGTGCTGCAAATGGATCAACGTTAGGATCCATCATCATTTTAACTTCTTTTGTAACGGCTTCCAAATTATCCATCTGTCCTTTAGGCTGTAACTTTCCGTAATATGTATTTGGAAATGCTAACAGGATATGTAGATGTTTTGAGTAGTAGAGGTAGTTTAAGAAAACTAATATACCAATAATGTGTACCCACCACGCCCCTCTTTCAATAAAATGCAATGTAGTATCTGATAAACCACTAAACCAAGGTGCTATAAATTGACTAATTACATTGCCTGAATTGATATCCTGAAAATGAATATCTGTAGCGTTCATAACTAAAAACAGGGTCATCAATACCATTTCAAAATACAGAATATAATTCGCATCATTTTTTGGCCAGCTTGTCATTTCCGATTTCCAAAAACGCTTCAATTTTATAATATTTCTTCTAATCCAAAAAAGGGTTACAGATACAAAGACTAAGACTGCCAATATTTCAAAAGCTCCTATTAAAACGCCATATAAACTTCCTATGGAAGCAAAAACACGATGTGTACCAAATAAGCCATCAATAATGATCTCTAAAACTTCTATATTGATGATTATAAAGCCAATATATACTACAAGGTGCAGAAAACCAGCAATAGGACGGCGTACCATTTTACTTTGCCCCAAGGCAATCATCGTCATGTTTTTCCATCTCTGCGATTTATTATCACTAACATCCACATCACGACCCAACTTAATATTTCTGGCAAGTTTTTTTACGTTCTTAACAAAAAAACCAATACCAATTATTAGTACAATAGCAAAAAGAATATTAGGTATATAATGCATATGGCTTATTTAGTTTCTTCCTCTTTATATGGAATTTCTTTTTTTGATAAAATCCTGAAATAACGCTTCGGGTGTAGTTTGATATCTTTTAACAACGCTTCCATTTCTTTAGTTGCTCCTTCTAAATTATTGTATAAGGTTTCATCTTTAAGAAGTTTTCCCATAGAGCCTTCTCCTTTATTAAGAGCTGCTAACATACCGTTTAAATTGTTAAGCGTTTTATTTAAAGTCTCTACAGTCGTACCTATATTAGCATTTTTTAATTCGGTACTTAAAGCAGCCAAGCCTTCACTGGTTGTTTTAAATTTTTCAAGAATACTAGCTAAATTCTTATCATTTTTAGAAAGCACACTATTAACTGTATTAGAGGTTGTTTTAAAGGATTTTAAAGTTTCGTTTAATTCTTTGATAGTGCTTTTTAATCCTGCTTCAGAATTATCATTAATAAATTCATCTAAACTAGTAAATAGTGTATCTGTAGCTCTTAATGTAGAATTTAACTCACTGCTAATTCCTGAAAAGTTTTTGGAAAGACTAGATACTAAGCCTGCTTCTACCTCAGATTTTAAAACATCACCCGATTTTGCAATGTCCCCATCTTTAGCTAATACTATGGCTATGGCATTCCCTCCCATTAAACTAGTTTCATAAAGTCTAACGACACTATTTTTAGAAAACTTCAACTCTTCATTTACAAAAAATGATACTCTGGTTTTTCCTGTTTTAAAGTCATAAGTAATGTCTTTAACTTTCCCTACAGGGTTACCTCGAACTGTGACTACAGACGATTGGTTTAAGGCATTATAATCAAACTCGGTGTAATAAACATTATTAGAATCGAATAGATTTTGACCTTTTAAATAATTAAATCCAAAAATAAATAGGATGATTCCTAATATTAATAAAATGCCTGTTTTAACTTCTTTTGATATTTTCAAACTAAAATGTATTAGAAAACAAATTTAAAATAAATTTGAAAGAAACCGCTTAATTGGTAGCTGTTTTTAAAGCGTCAACTAATGCTATCTTTTTTCCGTTTTTAAAAGCTACTATAAAACTAGAAGTATATCCTTTTTTTGCAGCTTCTGCTTCCAAGCCTTTTATTTTATCATAATTGGACGAAGCTCCATAAAAATATTTATAAACATTCCCATCCTTTAAACGAGAAACACCTTCTAATCCCTTAAAGTTATAGGGCTTTGTTTCAAGGGGGTTGGCACCTGCCGCAATCTGAACTTTAAAAATGATATCGCCTGTTATCAATTCAACAGGTTTTGTAGTATCATTTACAATAGAATAATCGTTCACATTTTTATCTAAGCTGTTTTTATATTCTAAAATAGCCTTAACTATAGAACTAGACATTTGTTGTTGTCCTTTTTTTGAATTTAAATAAGCCCCTTCTTTTCTATATGATAGAAAGCCTGTTTCAACTAAAACACTTGGCATGACAGTTTGATGCAAAACAATAAATCCAGCCTGTTTAACACCTCTGTTTTTACGTTTTAATGAATGCGTAAATTTATCCTGTATTAAGCTTGCCAGCATAATACTTTGATCTAGGTATTCTTCTTGACTTAGTAAAATACTCATAACAGATTCCGGTGAATTAGGATCGAAGCCTGCATAATTTTTTTCATAGTCATTTTCAAGAAAAATTACCGAATTCTCCTTTTTTGCAACTTCAAAATTTGTTTCGTTTCTATGTGTTCCTAACACAAATGTTTCTGTTCCGTGGGCTTGGGATTTATGCGAATTACAATGTACAGACACGAATAAATCTGCATTAGCTTTATTTGCTATCTGTCCCCTAACAAACAAATCAATAAACACATCTTTCTTTCGTGTATAGATTACTTTAATATCAGGATTTTTCTCAAGTTGCCTCCCTACTTCTAAAACAATTTTTAAGGCAATATCCTTTTCTTTATAACCATTACCTAAATTACCTGGATCATGTCCACCATGACCCGCATCCAAAACAACAACAAACTTTCCATTACCAAAATCCTCACCTTTTTTAAATGACGAAAATGTTAATACTATTATAAAGGATACGAAAAGTAATACTCTGTGCGTTTTCATGTGGTATATATAATTAATTTTAATCAAAAACATGCAACAACCTAATAATAATTATTATTGTTTTAACAAGGATACCAATGAAGGCTTCATCGATTAAAAAACTCAGTTTATTTTAATTTTAAATTTTTAATTGATTATTAAATCAATCACAGAAAAATATATGTAATTTTGGCTTTTCAAAAACCGAGCCATACTTTTACAAAAATACATTTAAAAGCGTTGCATACAAACAACTTTAAAATACTTTTTGCACTAAGTTTTACAGTGTTTATTAACACGTTAAGCTTTGCTCAAGATATTCCAAAAAAGGGTAAAACCATCAACCGAAGTATTAAGGATAGTGTGGTTGTTAAGACTGACAGTCTACTTATTCCTGAAACTTCTGAAAAAGCTCAAGATTCTACATTAACAGATTCTGTCGCACCTAAAAAAGAACTTTTAGAGCACATAGTTACTTATCATGCAGATGATTACACAAAATTCAATCAAAAAAAACAAAAACTCTACTTATACAATAATGCCAAGATTGACTATGGAGATATGAATATTACTTCTGGTAATATTGTTATTGATTATACTAAAAATACAGTATATGCAAAAGGAATAACAGATTCTATTGAAGGGTATACTCAAAAACCCGTTTTTACCCATGGAAATAATGTCGTAGAGCCCGATTCAATTATTTTTAATACTGAAACAAAAAAGGCTCTTATATTTAATTCTAAAACGGAACAAGGTGAAGGGACGGTAATTGCTCAAATTACAAAGAAGGAGAATGATTCTGTTTACTTCTTAAAAAATGCTAAATATACAACTGCTGAAGATCTTGAAGACCCCGAGTATTATATAAAGCTTCGAAAGGCAAAAATTGTTCCTGGTAAAAAAATAGTTACGGGATTAGCCAATTTATTTATATATGATGTCCCTACTCCTATTGGAGTTCCATTTGCTTTTTTTCCACAAACTGAAACACACACATCTGGAATTATAATACCAACTTTCGGTGAGCAAAATGACCGTGGGTTCTTTTTACAAAATGGCGGGTATTACTTTGCCATTAGTGATTATGTAGATTTAGCGGTTATAGGCGATTATTATACCAATGGCAGTTATGGTACGCGCTTGGAAAGCACATACTCTAAACGTTATAAATTTAGAGGTAATTTAGGTTTTAGATACGAAAACATAATTAATAGCGAACGTGGTTTTCCTGACTATTCTAAAAGTACTATTTATAATATACGTTGGTCCCATAGCCAAGATGCTAAAGCAAATCCTAACTCACGATTCTCTGCTTCGGTTAACTTAGGGAGTAGTACCTATTATCGTTCTTCGGTAAATCAAATTAATACCGGAGCCTTTTTAAATAATACATTATCATCGTCTGTGTCGTACTCTAAAACATTTCAAGGAGAGCCTCAGGTGAATTTTAGTTTAACGGCAACACATTCGCAAAACACAAATACTGAAGTAATAAACATGACGCTTCCTACATTTCAAGGGAGTGTTGGCAGAATATACCCTTTTGCTTCAAAATCCGGATCTAAAAAAGGGATTATTCAAAATATGAACTTGCAGTACAATATAAGGGGAGAAAATAGAATTCAAACAACTGATGAATTTTTCTTTAAAAAAGAAATGTTTGAAGATGCAAGTGCTGGTTTTCAACATTCTATTCCATTAAGTACAAATTTTAAAATATTCAAGTATTTCAGCCTTAGTGCTTCTACTAATTATAATGAAGTCTGGACTTTTAAGACTATTGATAAAACTTATGATGTTGAGGAACGTAATTTTGTAAACGATACCATTAAAAAGTTTGATGCTTTTAGAACTTACAATTTCAGTACTAGTATAGGTACAACTGTTTACGGAATGTTTGATTTTGAAAAAGAAGGTAAAGATCGAAAAATAAAAGCTATTAGACACGTTGTTAGACCTTCTGTCAGCTATAATATAAATCCTGCTTTTGACAAATATTATGAAAATGCCGAAGTTGTAAATGCTGATGGCTTGACTGAAGGAGAATTGGATGTTATTTTAGATAATGTGAATTTAGAGTATACGCGTTTTCAGCAGGCATCTATTTTTGGAACACCTAATAAAAACTTCTCGAGTTCTATGGGCTTATCCCTATCTAACAATCTAGAAGCCAAAGTTCGTGATAAGGATAGTACAGCCACAGAACCAAAAAAAGTGGTTTTATTAAATAACCTGAATTTTTCTACTTCTTATAATTTTGCTGGTGATTCGTTGCAATGGAGTCCAGTTAGAATGAGTGGTGGTACACAGCTATTTGATGGCAAGATGAATGTGAATTTTGGTGCCACTTTTGACCCTTACGCACTGGACAACAATAACAATAAAATTGACAAATTTAATATTGACAATGGCGGTAGCCTTTTTAGGCTAACAAGTGCAAACCTAACTACTGGTTGGTCTATATCTAGTAAAAAAGGGGGCAAAGAAAAAGATAAAAATCTTGAAGAGAATTTGCGAAGCGGTGGCCGTGCTGATGATCTGTTTGGCGTTTCTGAAGATTTTGCTAACCAACAGATCGATAGTAAAAAGGATGGTGATAAAGAAGAACCCCCAAGCGAGCACTATAATTATAAAATTCCTTGGAATTTGCGTATAGCATATGCCGTAAACTATTCAAATTCCAGACGCCAAAATGAAATTTCCTCGCATTCTCTTATGTTTTCCGGAGAATTAGAGTTATCACCCAAATGGTCTATTGGAGCTTCATCGGGTTATGATTTAAAAAATGCTGGGTTTACTTATACACAACTGCGTTTTGAGCGTGATTTACTAAGTTGGCGCATGAACTTTAGTTGGGTTCCTTTTAGTTCAAGAAGTTCTTGGAATTTCTTTATTGGTATTAAATCAAGTATTTTACAAGATTTAAAATATGAAAAACGTAGACAGCCAGATATTCAACTCTAGATATTAAGTTTAAATAAATTATTATAAGATTTCCGCTTTGCGGAAATGAAAAATATATTTTTTATGAAAAAGATAATTACTACACCTAAAGCCCCTGCTCCTATTGGCCCTTATAATCAAGCTGTGTTAAGTGGCAATACATTATATACTTCGGGACAAATTGCCTTAAACCCAGAAACAGGAGTGCTTATTTTGGATGACATAAAAACTGAAACGGATCAAGTCATGCAAAATTTAAAAGCAGTTTTAGAAGCGGCAGATATGACTTTTGAGCATGTTATTAAAACATCTATTTTTATTAGTAATATGGACAATTTTACTCAAATTAACGAGGTTTATGGCAGTTATTTTAATGATGAAACTGCTCCAGCTCGAGAAACTGTACAAGTTGCCAGACTTCCTAAAGATGTTAATGTAGAAATTAGCATGATTGCTGTTAAGTAAAGGTTTACGTTTTATTTATTATTTACTTTTCTTTGCGCGTCCAAAGAAAAGTAACAAAAGAAAAGACGCCCCTTCGATAGGAATTTCTTCTCTTAGCTTACGCTTGAGAAGAACCAAGCACAAAACTTCGACGTCGCGCCAATGCGACATCCTATACTACGCTCCTGGCTTTTGAAGCTTTTGTACTTTATTCTTACGAAGGGTCGGGGATTGCCTGATGGTCATTTCTTAACGAGCAGCTTAAACCCTTTTTTTAATCTTATAATCATCTATTTAGGTGAGAACGACCTGTTCAAAAGGTGTTAACATTTTCGGTATACTTAGCTATCGATAAGGCAAGTTTACGAGAATGACAATTTCAACGGAAATCCTGCTTTTGCCAGTTTACCAAGTCATAGGCATGGCAGGCTGACCCGAGGCTCTGCGGGGAGTTCTTTTCGATTAAAACATCTTAAGTCGAAGAATTTTTCTTAGAGTATTTAACTAATAACTCCTTTAGTCTATCTGTTTCTATTGGTTTTGCCAAAAACTCATCAATTCCTGCTGATTTTGCGTGATTAATGTCTTCTTCAAAAGCACTTGCAGAAACAGCAATTATAGGTGTATTATTTTTAATATATTTTTCAGTCTCTTGAATAGCTTTAGTTGCCTGATAACCATCCATATCTGGCATATAAATGTCCATAAAAACCATATCGAAATCTAAAATTTTATATAAATCTACAGCTTCAATACCGTTTTTTGCAAATGTACAATCGGCTCCTTGGCGCTCCAGTAAAAATTTAATTACTTTTTGATTCATCCGGTTATCTTCTGCAACTAAAACACTAAATTTATCTAAAAGGATTGGTTGTTGCTCGGTATTCTCTGTTTTTATATTCAATGTCTTTTTTAACTGTAAGCTAAAGTAGAAAGTAGATCCTTCATTTTCTTTACTTTCTAATTTTAAATCACCACCCATTAATTTTACTAATTGATGTGAAATGGAAAGTCCAATTCCCCCTCCTTTATAATACCGCATCATAGATGCATCATATGGGCTTGAAGCGTTATTGAAAATGCGTTTAATTTCTTCTTGCCTCATGCCTACACCCGTATCTTTAATATAAAACGTAACTATTTGATCTTCATCAATACTAACCGTTTGATCAACTATAATTGATATCTTACCAGAATTTGTAAATTTTATAGCATTATTAATCAGATTTATTAATACTTGCTGAATCCTAGCCGAATCTCCTAAAACAGAAAATGTGTCTTTTTCTTCATATAAAAACTTAAAATCGAATTCTAAACCTTTTTCCCATGCTTGATATTCAAAAACTTTAAAAAGATGAAATAAGTCCGATTTTAAATCTATCGCCAATAAATTTAATTGAAGGCTTTCTATTTTCACATCTGCATTATCAGTTACCATATTTACTAATTGCAATAGATGCTTTGAAGAATATTCTGCAATTTCAACCTGTGCTTTTTGGTCACTATCAAGATTTGTTTGCTTTAACATATTCAGCATCCCCAAAACAGTACTAAGAGGTGTTCGAACTTCATAACTCATGTTTGACAAATAGATTGATTTGTGTTCAATCATTCTATCAGATTCCTTCAAACTCGTTTTCAACTCATTAATTCGTAAATTCAAATTTGATTGCCTAGTATCATTTTTTAATTGATTCTTAAAAAAATACTGTAGTACAAAAACCTGAGCTATCGTTAAAAAAAATAAGAATAGCGCTATCGTTTCTAAATCAATTTTCTTTTCAAGAAATAAATAACCTCCTAACAAGATTGTGAGGATAGAAACAAAAATAAAGAAAGATAGTATCCTTCTTTTTTTTATAGATTTAAAAAACTGTGAGAAAAAGCTCATTTATTAGTAAGTTTCAACAAACTTATTCAAATTATATCAAACTTTATAATTCCTTTATTTTTATTTCTCTAAATTCTATACCTGATCTTCTGATTGTAGACTGATATTAATTCTCTTTATTAAAATACAAAAGTCAGTATTTTATATTTCAATAATATCTTTAATTATGACGCGTATAATGGGGACTACAGGTATTATCTACTTCCTAATTAAACTTTTACATGTAGAGGAAATTCATCATTTTTTACAATAAAAACAATGAACATACAGTAATAAGAAAAAATATCCTTTTAGTCATCCGCATTTTATGATTTTTTATCTAAGATGATATATCATAAAAAAGGTTTCGCAAAAAATAATAAAGCTTATAAATTTTTAGTATGAAAAGATACCAAACCTTCAATAGGTCTTCTTTCAAAATTACCGACAGTGAATCCCATCTCCTGGGCTACTTCTTTTATTTCATCTTGAGAAAAGTACGCTATAGATCCCGCAAAATGAACGGGTGCCGTTTTTAGTTCTTCCTTATATTGCATAATCATATTAGTAGCAAATAATCGTATGCCTTTCTTTATAAGGTTTATTGTATATTCTGAATCTTTATGTAAAAACATAAATTCAGCAAAGTTGGCTAAATATGCATTAGGGTTAGGCTGTTTATATAGATTATATTTAATATAATCGGACTCCATGTTAAATTTGCTACCAAAAGCAATTTTAACATCTTCTGGCATATGGTTAAAGTAATAATCTCTAATGAGTTGACGTCCATAATAATTACCTGAAGCATCATCCATAACAGAATATCCTAAAGAGGTAACACGTTGCTCTAGTTGCTCACCATCATAGTAACTACAATTGGATCCTGTTCCCAAAATGCAAACTACGGCAGCTTCCTTGTCGTGGTTAATTGTAGAATAAACCGCCGCCATAGTATCTTCATTAACTTCTATATGAGCATTAATAAATATACTTTGTAATACGCCTTTTAAAAGTTCAACAGGTTTTTCTGTACCACAACCAGCTCCGTAAAAGAAAATATGAGTGACATTATTCTTATGTTCTTTTAATAAACTATTTGATTTAATTATCTTTTTAAGTTTCTTCTCTTCCAAAATAGCAGGGTTGAGCCCTTTAGTGCGTATCTTTTCTAGTAATTGATTTCCATTACCGTCTACTGCTATCCAATCAGATTTTGTAGAACCACTATCAACAATTAAAATCATAAGTTTTTAAATAAAAAGAGTCCACAGAATCACCTTATTATTAATAAAGTGATTCTGTGGACTAAATTAATAATTTATATTGAACCAATATGCTGAGCTAAGTCAACTAATTTAGTTGAATAACCATACTCATTATCATACCAAGATACCAATTTAATAAAGTTATCATTTAATGCCATACTTGCGTTTGCATCGAATGTACTTGTTTTTGGTTCTGATACAAAATCTTGAGATACAACACCTTCTTCAGTATATCCTAAAATACCATTTAATTCATTTTCTGAAGCTTCTTTTAAAGCTGCCTTAACTTCATCAAAAGATGCTTTCTTTTCCAAACGACATGTTAAATCTACTACAGATACATCAACAGTCGGTACTCTAAAAGCCATACCTGTTAATTTTCCATTTAATTCTGGGATTACCTTTCCTACTGCTTTTGCAGCTCCTGTAGATGCTGGCACTATATTGTTTAAAGATGCTCTACCTAATCTGTAATCTTTTCTTGAAGGTCCATCAACTGTAAATTGTGTTGCAGTAGCAGCATGA
The DNA here is from genome assembly GCF_004791695.1 of Flavivirga rizhaonensis. Lineage (GTDB taxonomy): Bacteria > Bacteroidota > Bacteroidia > Flavobacteriales > Flavobacteriaceae > Flavivirga > Flavivirga rizhaonensis. The sequence continues at coordinate 22,265 of NZ_SRSO01000025.1, forward strand.
ACTGTAGTCATTAAGCCTTCTGCGATACCAAATTTATCGTTAATTACTTTTGCTAAAGGTGCTAAACAGTTAGTTGTACAAGATGCATTAGATACAATAGTATCATTTGCAGTAATTTCGTTATGGTTAACTCCCATTACAAACATTGGAGCATCTGCAGATGGTGCAGAAATAGCTACTTTTTTAGCTCCGGCAGTAATGTGTTTTTGAGCACCTTCTAAAGTTGTGAAGATCCCTGTACAATCTAAAACAACTTCCGCCCCAACGGTATCCCATTTTAAATCTTCAGGGTTACGCTCTGCAGTAATTCTTATTTCTTTTCCGTTTACTACTAAGTTACCGTTATTAGTGTCTATAGTTCCATCAAACTGCCCGTGAACAGAATCGTATTTTAATAAATATGCTAAATGGTCAACATCTAGTAAATCGTTTATTCCAACTACTTCAATATCTGGTCTAGAAGCTGCTACTCTGAAAGCAATTCTTCCAATTCTTCCAAATCCGTTAATTCCTAATTTTAATTTTGACATAATCTTATTTATAAATGTTAAGTGCTCATAATGTCTGATACACGCAATAATTCTAAGTTAATTTTTGACTTTCCTTTTATGGCTTTTTCTAATGGTGTTAATTCTACTTTATTATCTAATAACCCTACCATATAATTAGTTTCTCCTTCTAATAAAGACTCTACCGCCTTTACTCCCATTCTACTGGCTAAAACACGGTCGAAACATGATGGTGCTCCTCCACGTTGCATATGACCTAAAACTGATACACGCACATCGTAACCTTCCATGTTTTCATCTACATAGTCTTTTAATTCGAATATGTTTTTACCAATTTTATCACCTTCTGCAACTATAACAATGCTTGAAGTCTTACCCGATTTTCTACTTTTATTCAGCGATTCTACTAATCTATCTAATCCTAAGTCTTCTTCTGGGATCAAGATTTCTTCAGCACCACCTGCTATACCTACGTTTAAAGCTATATGCCCTACATCGCGTCCCATCACTTCAATAAAGAATAGTCTGTTATGAGAACTCGCTGTATCACGAATCTTATCTATAGCATCGACTACTGTATTTAAAGCTGTATCGAATCCTAAAGTATGAGAAGTTCCATAAATATCATTATCGATCGTACCAGGAATTCCCATTACTGGAAAACCAAATTCCTGATTAAAAATAAGAGCTCCTGTAAAAGAACCATCACCACCAACAACAACTAATCCATCAATGTGGGCATCAATTAATTGCTTGTATGCTATTTTTCGTCCTTCTTCTGTTCTAAATTCTTTTGATCGTGCAGATTTTAATATGGTTCCTCCTTTGTTTATAATCCCTCTTACGCTACGAGCATCCATAGCCTTAAAATCACCTTCAATCAAACCTTCGTAACCACGATAAACGCCTACACATTCCACCTCATGGTAAGCACATGTTCTAACTACTGAACGAATAGCTGCATTCATTCCTGGAGAATCTCCTCCGGAAGTCAAAACGGCTAGTTTTTTCATTGCTTTTCCCATCAAAATTTATTATTTACAGGTAAAATTAGTAAACAAAATGCACATATCTATAAGCATTTATCTTATTTTAATTATAGTTGTTAAACTATAACGTTTTAGTTAATAAAAAAATACTATTTGCTACTAAAACAGCTATAAATAAAGCAAAAAATGATGTTTTACTTTCTTTTCTTTACACTAAATAAATACCATCTGATTTTATTTCAATCTGTCGTTGTTTATATAAAGTGCCAACGGCTTTTTTGAAATTTTTCTTACTCATTTGAAGTGTTTCCTTAATAACTTCCGGACTTGATTTATCTGTCAATTTTAAATAACCACTATTATCATGAAGTTCATTCAGAATGCGTTCTGCATTAGGCTCAATATTTCTATATCCTATTTGTCCTAAAGCAATATCTAACTTATTTCCTGGACGGATTTTCTTAACTATACCTTTTAATTTATCTCCAACACTAAGGTCTGAAAAAATAGCATCTTTATAAATAAGTCCAGAATGTATTTTATTTACTATAACATTCATTCCTATGTCTGATGGGTGAGATACTATTAAATCAACCTCATCAAATACCTTTACGGTTAATTCTTTATTATTTAAAAACCGATTCGTTTTACTTGATGCCACCAACCTATCGGTTTTTTCATCTAAATAACAATGCACCAAATACCATCCACCTGGTTTCATTTTAAAGGCTTGTTCTTTAAACGGACAAAATAATTCTTTAACCAATCCCCAATCTAAAAAAGCTCCATAATCAGTTATCTGGTTACAACGTAATAAAGCAAAATCATCACGCTTAATATATGGCATGTCTGTGGTAGCGACAGGGCGCTCTTCATTATCCAAATACACAAATACCTCTAGCTTATCCCAAATTTTAAAAGCCTCTGGGACGTATCTATTTGGTAATAAAACTTCATTATCATCATCATCAATTAAATACACTCCATGATCTGTTTCACGAAGTATTTCTAATGTATTTATCTGTCCTAAATGTATCATGTGGCAAAGGTAATGATATTAGACTGAGTATTTTTATTTGAATTTAAACGATTTCCAAATTAAGTATGTGCATATTATACAAAAAAAACGCCACAACAATTGTAACGTTTATGATATCAATATAAAATAGTTCCGCTAGTAAGCTGATTCTTTTTTAAAATGCTTTGTTAATAAATAATATACAACGACTCTATATTTATTGCGATTAGATTGTCCATACTTATCCATTATAGTAGTAATGCCGATATCTAAATCGGTACTATCTTTTAATCCTAACTTCTTAATTAAAAAATTATTTTTTACTGTAGCAAGTTCTGACGAGTCAGAACCAGAAACTGTTGAAGAATCTGCATTGTATATTGATGGACCACAACCAATAGTTATTTTAGTTAGTAAATCCATATCTACATGAACCCCGAATTTGTCTTTTAAATCTGCAGCATACTTTACAATAAGCTCGTCTCTTTTACTCATAATGATATATTTTGTGTGTTTTTAAAATACTGTATTCATAATTAAAGATAACTATTTTTAGACTCAAAGAATAAAATAATGTTACACATTATTCTAACCAATAAATTTAAAATAGTTTAAAAGTACTTCGTCATTTAGGTTTTTTGGTGTAAAAATTTCTAATAATTTAGGTTGATCTCCTTCAGAATAAAATGAATTTAATGATGACTTTAATGACGCTTCATCCAAAACAGATTCATATTTAAAACCATACATATTACACAAATGTTCTGCAGTTAAGTGATGATTGGTTTCAAAATATGTGTCGAAATTTTCAGTGTTTTTATGACCTGGAAGAATTCTAAAAATACCTCCTCCCTGATTATTAATAACAATAACTCTAAAATTACTAGGAATGTAATTATTCCACATGGCATTACTATCATAAATAAAACTTAAATCGCCTGTTATTAAGGTAGTTTGTTTTTTATTTACTACAGCGCAACCAATGGCTGTGGATGTACATCCATCAATACCGCTAGTGCCTCGATTACAAAATACTTTTAATGTTTTATTCAAGTCAAATAATTGTGCATAGCGCACGGTGGAACTGTTTCCTAACTGCAAAATAGTATCATTAGGGATGTTGCTCAATATAACATCAAAAGCTTTTAAATCACTAAAGTCTATGCTGTTTAAATAGTCATCATGTTTAGCAAGTCTCGATGCCTCTAGGTGCTTCCAATACGAATTATAATCACTTTTTAATGATTGTGTTTGGGGTAAAAATTTAGAGAAGAAATAATTTGGTGTTGTCTTTACAAAATTATTTAAGCTAAAAAAAGTATCGTTTGCTTTCTTTAAATCTATATGCCAGTGCTGCTGCGGTCTATATTTTCTTAAAAATGCCTTTACTTTTTTAGAAACAATCAGTCCACCAAATGTGAGTAAAATATCTGGTTGTAATTTTCTAAAATCTTCACTTTTTAATGGAGCTATTAGTTTATCTATACTTGGAAAAAATGTATCGTGATGTAAATTTGATGTTGTTTCAGTAAATACAATAACACTATCATCAGCCGCTAAATTATCTAACCAACGCTTTTCTATTTGATTAGGTTGATTCACTCCTACAAGGATCATTTTTTTAGAAGCAGCGTTCCAGTCTTTAATACAATCTCCTAGAACATTATCATCAATTTCTAATGGTTTGTCTACTGGATTAGTCGGCTTTGGTTTTATTGATAATTCATTTACCATATCATATAATGGTTCATCAAACGGAACGTTAATATGCACAGGACCATTTTCAAGAAGTGCCCTATTTATGGTCGTATCTATCTCTTCTTCGTTATATTCCTGAATAGTTTTCTTTAATCCCAGTAAGGTTTCCACCTTATTCTCCATACTTTTAAAAATAGGCAGCTCCTCTACACTATCAGCACCTTCTTCTTTTAAATCGAGTTTTAAGTTTGATGCATACAGAACATGATTTTCAAACACATTTTTCTGATTAATAGTTTGCCCATCGCCAATACCAATTAAATGTTTTGGTCTATCTGCCGACAATATAATTAAGGGAATATCACTGTAAAACGCTTCGGCAACTGCTGGGTAATAATTTAACAATGCACTTCCTGAAGTACAAACAACCGCCGTTGGTTCTTGTAACTGTTGGGCTATTCCTAAAGCAAAAAAAGCGGCACAACGTTCATCTACAATACTATAACACTTAAAATAATCGTCATTAGAAAAACCAATAGTTAATGGTGCATTTCTACTCCCTGGAGAGATAACTATATGCTTGACACCTTTCGCTTTACATAATTGTATAACGGTTTGGGCCAGTGGAATTTTTGGATAAATCATGCGGTAATAATCTAAGCGCAAAAATAAGAAATAGGTACAAATACCTAACTACAAAACGTTTTTAATTACTAAAGATTTAGATACTGTTTCCTCCCATTCTTTTTCTGGATTAGAATGTTTTGTAATACCTCCTCCTACATAAATAATCGCTTTCGTATCTTTTAATTGCATACATCTTAAGTTTACGTACAGTCGTGTGCTTTTTTTATTTATAGTGTAAGCTCGGTTTTCAATATTGCGTTTTGCAGACCTTGATTGTAATTTGATTTCCATATTTAACTCACCTAAAAAGCCTGTATAAAATGTTCTTTTGTAATGTTCATTATCTAAAATAAACTGCTTTGCTTCAGGCTTGGGTAAACCACAAACTGCTGGTGTGGGATGCAATAAAGAAATAATTTCTTTTAAGTTAGATTCAGGTTTTAACTGCGCAGAAATTATCGTTTTTAAATGCAATAAATTTCCAGCTTTTACAGTTTCTACGTCAGAGACTTTAAAACTCTCTACTGAAGGTTTTAAATTATCTATTATAAAATCAGTAACGAATTGCTGTTCTTGCTTTTCTTTATTTTGCCAAACGACATCTTGTGTCCCTTTATAATCTTGTGTGCCTGCTAATGCCATGATAGAAAACCTATTTCCTTCAATTTTTATTAATGTTTCTGGCGTAGCTCCCAACCACACTCCTACTTTTGGGTGATACCAGCAATATACAAATGCAGATCTATAAGCATTTAAAAGGTTTTTAAAAATTGTTATTGGATTCGGTTCAGAAATTATAACTGTTTCCTCTCTAGATAGAACTACTTTTTTAAATTTATTATCTAAAATAGCTTCAACACCTTTTTGAATTAGATCAATATGCTGTTGCTTTTCGTCGTGATCTTTAACTACTTCTAATTCCTTCTCGTTTACAAACTCCGTATAATGTTCAAAATTTACCTGAATGTTTTCAGAAACCTCAAGAGGTATTATAACTGTTTTTTCTTTATCATCAAATGGAGAAAAAACAAAGCCTTTTTCTGTAAAATTACTTGTAAAATGTAAATCGTTCGTTTCTTGCAATAAGGCATTTATCTTATTTTCATTTGGTTTTCTATAAGAGACAAAGGGTAATTTACTGTTGTATTGTGTTTCAATACGTTTAAAAAAAAATTCCAACGTCATTAACTATTTTTTTTTGGTAAGGCTATAGTAGATAATTTACAGATTGAAATTAAGTTATCTGCTTCATCCGTAACTCGTATATCTAACAATTGTGTTGTCTTACCTTTATGTAAAAAAGTAGCTTTAGCATAAACAAATCCTTCTTTTACACTTTTTAAATGATTGGCCGTAATTTCTATACCGCGTACAAAGAATTTTTCAGTATCAATAAAAACATGCGATGCAAAACTACCAACACTTTCTGCTAAAGCAGCTGTTGCTCCGCCATGTAATACCCCGTCTGGTTGGTGTACTCTTGAAGTTACGGGCATTCTAGCTATTAAAAAATTATCCCCATAGTCTACAACTTCAATATTCAGGGTTTCCATTAAAGTATTTTTACAAGCAGCATTTGCTTGAGTTAAAACTTTTTCTTTAGATAATTGCATAGAATGATTTTGTTTTATTTGCGATTGTAAAAGTACAAAAATGCTTAAATAAACTTATTGGCAAAATGGCTATTATATTTAACAACTAGGTTCTATTTTTAAAACTTTCAAAGCAACATGTATTTAATAAAAATAAAAGCACAGAGCGGTTCTGTATTCAAAAAGTTAATCTAGAAAGTAAAATTGGTCATTTATTTACAATCAGATTTGCTTAAACTAAAACTTTTTCCTTAGATAATAGTATAGAATGATTTATTTTTAATGTTTGAAACAAAAAGTAAAAACTAGCTTAATAAATGAATTCTAGTGAAAAAACAATATCATACCAAACTACAAATACTTATTCTACTTTAAATACGCTAACCAGCAAAACGAAACATATTTGGCTGGTTTATCATGGTATGGGCTATTTAAGTCGGTATTTTTTAAAATATTTTAAACAGTTAAATGCAGAGGAAAACTATATTATAGCGCCACAGGCAAGTAGTAAATATTATTTAGGTTCTAAATTTAAACATGTTGGGGCTAGTTGGTTAACTAAAGAAAATACATTAGCAGAAACCGAAAATGTTCTATGCTATTTAGACGCTGTTTTAAAATCTGAAAACATTCCAAATGATAAGAAACTAATTGTTTTTGGGTATTCTCAAGGCGTAAGTATTGCAATGCGTTATGTAGTTAAAAGAAAATTACAATGTAGTCAATTGATATTACATTCTGGAGTTACCCCTAAAGAATTAGTAGTTGATGATTTAAAATTTTTAAAAGCTAAAGTATCATTAGTTTATGGAACAAAGGACGCCTATTTAAACGAAGAACGCATGAAGATTGAAACTAAAAGAGCTATCGAGTTATTTGGAAATAATGTAAATATTATGCCTTTTGATGGTGTGCATGAGGTTAATGTGGCTTTGATTAATAGTGTCGTTTAATTAATAACAATTTAAAACAAAAAACACTTCCCAAAACCGGAAAGTGCTTATTCCAATAATCTACATAATTAAGACAATGAAATAACCTTATCATAAGAATATTTAGTTTTAACTTCATTTAATAAGTTATCGGCCGATGGACAACTAGAACACACCTGTGAAGTAAACAACTCTAAAACTACAGCAGGTTAAATGTCTCTACTTTTTCCAGTTGAAATAAAAATGATGATATTATTATAGTTAAAGTATCTTTTGCATAGCAATTCTTTTTATTTTTGACTTTATGATACTTAGTTGGGTGAAAATTAAAAATCTTACAAAAATTACCGTCATCAGTATTTCTTTAATGGCTGGTAACTGCATGGCTCAAGATTTAGCTATTTTAAAATATAAAGGAGGCGGTGATTGGTATGGTAATCCTACAGCATTACCTAATTTGATAGCTTTCTGCAACCAAAACATACACACTAAAATAACACCTAAACCACAAACTGTTGAAGTTGGTAGTACCGATATTTTTCAATACCCTTTATTACATATGACTGGGCACGGTAATGTATTTTTTAGCGAAACGGATGCCGAAAATCTAAGAAACTATCTCATATCTGGCGGTTTTTTGCATATAGATGACAATTACGGCATGGAACCTTTTATAACTAAAGAACTTAAAAAGGTATTTCCTGATAAAGATTTAATTGAACTTTCTACAAGTCATAAAATATTTAATACGCCTTATAAATTCTCACAGGGCTTACCTAAAATTCATGAGCATGATGGAAAACGTCCACAGGCTTTTGGTATTTTTCAGGATGACCGATTGGTATTGTTGTTTACTTATGAAAGTGATTTAGGTGATGGCTGGGAGGATACGGAGGTACATAATGATCCAGCTGATGTTAGAGAAAAAGCGCTTAAAATGGGGGCTAATATTGTTAAATATGCTTTTGAAAATTAAGCCTATTTCTCGCAAAGACGCAAAGGCGCAAAGAAAAACTGAGACTGAATACTGAATACTGAATACTGAATACTGAATACTCAAAAATGCAACTAACTCACTACAACACAAACTTTTCAAAGCGCTCCTTCCCTATTACTTTAGTTTGTGATAATGTTACTAATGCTCCTAATATTGGTAGTTTGTTTAGAGTTTCTGATGCTTTTGGGGTTGAAAAGCTTATACTTTGTGGAAACCATATTACGCTTGGAAGAAAAATGACAAAAACTTCACGGGCTACCGAAAAATCTGTTGATTATGAAATTGCTCAATCTGCTCCAGAAGTCATTGAAACTTTAAAAAATAATGGCTATCAAATTATTTCATTAGAAATTACAGATACTAGCAAGCCTATTCATAATTTCAAATTTTCTGTAAAAAAACCTATTGCTTTGGTTATTGGTGATGAGAATTTTGGAGTATCTGATATTATTTTGAATATGTCTGACGCTGTTATTCATATAGATATGTTTGGGCAAAATAGCAGTATGAATGTGGTACAAGCAACTAACATTGTTTTATATGAAATAACGAAGCAATTATTATAAATCACACCAGAATAAAGTGGGTAACTAAATAAAATTAGTGTATCCGATTTCTCTCTTTGGTTCGAAATGACTAGATTTACTATTCTAAATTAATTCAATTGAATTCTAACACAATTTCTAATGGTATTTTAAAAGCTTTAGCCATTATTTTGGGTATTGCTTTAGTTCTTTACTTTTTATATCAAATACAATCGGTTATTGGCTATGTTGCGATTGCAGTGGTGATTTCATTAATAGGAAGACCAATTGTGTTATTTTTAGAACGTCGATTAAAGTTCAAAAATACCATTGCTGTAATAGTTACCATGGTCGTTCTTTTAGGGTTGTTTTTAGGCTTAGTTGGTTTATTTATTCCTTTGGTTATAAAGCAAGGACAAAATTTATCATTATTAAACATTGATGAGTTACAGATTAATATAGAGAACTTATATGTAGAAATTATTAATTATTTCGATTTACATCAAATAGATTTAGAGCAGTCCATTAAGGAATCTAATTTGTTATCTAAAATAGATTATTCACTGATTCCTGATTTCTTAAACTCTGTTGTAAGTGGCTTAGGTAGCTTTAGTATAGGACTGTTTTCTGTGCTTTTTATATCGTTTTTCTTTCTAAAAGATAGTCGATTATTTGAAAATGGTCTTCTAACCTTTATACCAGAAAATAAGGAATCTCGTTGGAAAAACTCATCAACCAAAATTAAAGATTTACTTTCTAGATACTTTGTAGGACTCATTTTCCAAATATTAATCCTGTTTATTATCTATACCATTGGCTTGCTTATTATTGGTGTTGAAAACCCTATCGTTATAGCGTTTCTGTGTGCCTTATTAAATTTAATTCCCTATGTTGGACCTTTAGTTGGCGCTTTATTAATGATAATATTAACAATGACAAGTAACCTTGGAGAGAGTTTTAGCGAGGTTATTTTACCCAAAACATTTTGGGTATTTATTGTATTTGCCATTGGGCAGTTAGTTGATAATTTTGGCAGTCAGCCAGTTATATTTTCAAAAAGCGTAAAATCCCATCCACTAGAAATATTTTTGGTGATTTTAACTACTGGGATCTTATTCGGGGTTATTGGATTAATTATTGCTGTTCCTGCATACACAGCGATAAAAGTAATCTTAAAAGAGTTTTTATCTGAAAACAAAATTGTAAAGAAACTCACAAAAGATTTATAATATTATTTTTTTGAATACCTTAATTTTAAATACTGAAATTCAAGAGTTTATACATAGCCATTTAAATTCTGATGTCATGTCATTACTACTCAAAGGTACGTCATTCCCTGATGTTGAAATCAAAGCTCTTATAGAACAAATTGAGGCGAAAAAGCGCTGCGAAAAGAAGTTGCCAACATGGTTTTATTGTAAAAATATATATTATCCAAATAAGTTAAATATTGAACAAACATCTTCTGAAATAACGGCTCAATATAAAGCTAGTTCGATTAATGGTGATAACGTTATAGATTTAACAGGTGGCTTTGGAATAGATTGTTATTATTTTTCAAAGGTATTTAAAACAGTGATGCATTGCGAAATCAATGAAAGCTTATCAGGCATTGTAAGTCATAATTACAAACAACTAGAGGTCAATAATATTGAAACCAAAAACATAGATGGCATTAACTATTTAAAAACTTCGAGAAAGCAATTTAATTGGATTTATATTGACCCTTCCAGAAGACATGATAGTAAGAGAAAGGTCTTCTTTTTAAATGATTGTCTCCCTAACGTTCCAGAGCATATCGATTTGTTTTTTAATCATTCAAAAAACGTTATGATTAAAACATCTCCTTTACTGGATTTATCTGTTGGTATTAATGAATTAAAGCATGTAAAAACAATTCATATTGTTGCTGTAAACAATGACGTAAAAGAATTGCTCTGGATATTAGAACATGGTTTTGAAGGCGATATAAGTATCAATACTGTAAATATTAAAAAGGAATCGAAAGCGGTCTTTAAATTTTCAATAGAAACTGAAAAAACTTCAGAATCAAAATACCACCAACCACTCTCCTATTTATATGAACCCAATAGTGCTATTTTAAAGGCGGGAGCTTTTCATACTATAAGTAATCGGCTTAATGTATATAAACTTCATAAGCATTCACATTTATATACAAGTGATTCTCTAATTGATTTTCCTGGAAGAGTCTTTAAAATTGAAAATATCGTACCATACAATAAAAAAGCGCTAAAAAGACACAGTATTTCTAAAGCAAATATTACAACTCGTAACTTCCCAGAAACGGTTCAACAGATTCGAAAAAAATTCAATATTAAAGATGGTGGTAGTGTGTACTTATTTTTTACTACTGATCTGGATGATAATAGAATTGTAATTATTACCGCTAAAGTAAATTAAACAACAAGTTTAAATGCTTTCTGAATCATATTATTTATTCAATACATTTTAACTTATCAATAAAAAACTCTTTATAATCTATATCTGTAATATTATGAGTTCCTTCTGTGCCTTTTAATAATATTGATTTAATTGGAGCCTTTTTTAATTGTATAATTTGTGATTTAGAAAGGTTTCCTTTAAACAAAAATGTACCACATTCCATATTCCAGGTATGATAAAAGGTTATTGTCTGATTATTTTCAAGTTTAACTTTTACAGATGACCGATTACGGGTAAAATAACTAACGCAACCTAAATCTTTTTTAGAGTTAAAAAATACATTTACTTGTTGACCATATTTATATAATTCTATGGTTAAATCATCGCTTATTGAATAAGGGTCTGTTCGGATATGATTTTTTTTGTAAAACTCATCATACATATTTATAGTGTAATGACATGTATTTCTATATTTGGTCTTTTCTGAATTAGCACTATCATCTATTTCTGTTGCCACTGAATCTTGCTGTCCTCTAATTTCTTCCTTAGCTTTAATAATAGAGTCTTGAATCCTTATTTTTTCTATTAATTCTGCTTCTCGTTTTTTGGCTTGTATCAATAACTCTTGTTGGTATTTGGAATCTTCCTTAACCTTTTTAATAATAGAATCTTGAACTCTTTGTTTTGCTTTTAATTCCGCTTCCTGTCTGCTGGCTTCTGTTAATAACTCTTGCTGACGCTTAGCTGCTTCTTTTGCCTTTTTAATAGAATCCTGAACCCTTTGTTTTTCTTTTAATTCCACTTCCTGTCTTTTGGCCTGTGCCAATAACTCTTGTTGACGCTTGGCTATTTCTTTAGCTTTGTTAATGGAATCCTGAACCCTTAACCTTTCTTTTAATTCCGCTTCCTGTCTTCTGGCCTGTGCCAATAACTCTTGCTGACGCTTGGCTGCTTCTTTAGCTTTGTTAATGGAATCCTGAACCCTTAACCTTTCTTTTAATTCCACTTCCTGTCTTCTGGCCTGTGCCAATAACTCTTGCTCACGCTTGGCTGTTTCTTTTGCCTTGTTAATGGAATCCTGAACCCTTTGTTTTTCTTTTAATTCCACTTCCTGTCTTCTGGCCTGTGCCAATAACTCTTGCTCACGCTTGGCTGTTTCTTTAGCTTTGTTAATGGAATCCTGAACCCTTTGTTTTTCTTTTAGCTCTGCTTCCTGTCTTCTGGCCTGTGCCAATAACTCTTGTTGATGCTTGGCTGCTTCTTTAGCTTTGTTAATGGAATCCTGAACCCTTAACCTTTCTTTTAATTCCACTTCCTGTCTTCTGGCCTGTGCCAATAACTCTTGTTGACGCTTGGCTGCTTCTTTTGCCTTGTTAATGGAATCCTGAACCCTTTGTTTTTCTTTTAGCTCTGCTTCCTGTCTTTTGGCCTGTGCCAATAACTCTTGCTGACGCTTGGCTGCTTCTTTTGCTTTGTTAATGGAATCCTGAACCCTTTGTTTTTCTTTTAATTCGGCTTCCTGTCTTTTGGCCTGTGCTAATAACTCTTGCTGACGTCTAGCTTCTTCTTTAGCTTTGATAATAGAATCTTGTTTCCTTTTTTCTCTTTTCTCTTTATTAACTATTTCTTCTATTCTTTTCTTTCTATTTTCTTCTTCTTCAATAGCCTTTTCCAGTTCTTTTTTTTCATTAGCATAATATAAATCCATCATTTCCTCATTAATCTCTAAAAAATCAGAATTCACATAACCAACCCATTCTTTATATATTATTTTATATATGTCTTTACCTAAATAAGCTGTAACTATACATCTTTCATTTTCTTTAAATTCAGCTAAAGATTGTGAAAACTCATTGGGCGTTTTATACAAACTACCATCCTCGAAAAAAGTTGTAGGAATAGATACTTCTTGCGAAAAAATATGGCTTGATAATATAAGGCAAACAAGAAGAGAGAAAAATTTCATATAGTAAATTGTAGAACGTGTAAATATAATAACCTGTTAAACTAATAACGAAGAAATACGACCTAATTTGAAAAAAGTCGAGGTGTAGTAATTTTTATCTATTTTTAATGCCAACAAGATCATTAAAATAGATAAAATACCAAAGGAAAATTATATTAAGCCTAACCGATTATCAAAAAAACAGCGATAAAATTGATGCACAAGCAAAGCCCGTAATTGCTAATAATGTGGTCATGACTGTCCAACTTTGAAACGTTTGTTTTTCAGATAACCCCAGATATTTACCAACCAACCAAAATCCACTATCATTTACATGAGACATAATACTTGCGCCTGAAGCTACAGCTATTACTAGTAATGCTTTTTGTGGATCTGAAACAGATTCCATTAAAAGAGGTGCAGTGAGACCAGCTGCGGTAATCATTGCTACGGTTGCAGACCCTTGTAAAACACGAATTACAACGGCAGATAAAAACGCAAATAATAATATACTAACGCCTTTGTTTGCGAAATAATTAGCCAGCATTTCTCCTGCTCCTGTGTTTACCAGCATTTGCTTGAACACCCCGCCTGCTCCTGTTATTAAAATTATCATACCTGCTGGTGCCATGGACTTTGTACTGATATCTAATAATTGATCTTTTGTAAAGCCTCTTCGAATTCCTAATAGATACCAGGCAATCAAATTGGCTATAATTAACGCCGAAAATGGGTGTCCAATCATGCCCATCCATTCCAGTATTTTTTTAGGTATTATATGTCCTCCTACTAACGGACTGTTTAGTATGGTGTTTACAACTATTAGTAAAATAGGAATAGCGATTATACTAATAATGATACCAACTGAAGGAAGGTTTTCTAGTTCTTTGGTTTCAGTAGCCATTTCAATCTGGGATACTTGAACTCTTTTTGAAATAAATTTTCCAAAAATAGGACCACATAGAATGGCTGTTGGAATTCCTGCAATTAATCCAAAAAATATGACCCATCCCAAATCTGCTTTTAAAATATCTGCAACAGCTACTGGACCTGGTGTAGGCGGAATAAATGTATGTGTTATAGCTAATCCTGCCAGTAACGGAATTCCATAAAGTAATATAGGTTTACCTGTCTTTTTTTGAAGGGCGTATACCATGGGTACTAAAATAATAAAGGCTACTTCAAAAAATACTGGAATAGCTACAATAAATCCAGTGAGCATTAATGCCCAGGGAGATCGTTCTACTCCAAACTTAGCCAATAATGAAGTGGCTAATGATTCTGCACCTCCAGAATGTTCCAGAATAGCACCAAATATACCTCCCAAGCCTACAACTAGTGCAACAAAACCCAATGTGTTTCCCATACCTTCCTGCATGGTTTTTATAATTGTTAAGGGTTCCATTCCTGATAAAACTCCCACAAAAATACTTGCAATTAGTAAGGATAAAAATGCCTGTATTTTAAAACGTAAAATTAGTACTATTAATAATACAACTCCTAATATTACTGATGTTAAGAGAGAAAAATCTATCATAATTAATACCAATTAGTGTGAAAAAATTGCTCTTTAGGAGCATCTATTTTTTGATACATATGTGCTCCAAAATAATCGCGTTGTGCTTGAATTAAGTTTGCTGGTAAGTTTTCGGTAGTGATTGCTATCCAATGATTATAAGCAGACCAAAATGTATCAAATGGTACTCTATGTGATAAACTGTAGGCTATACTTTTTGTCATATGGTTTTCTGCTGAAATCAATACTTCTAATAAATCTGTTGTATCCAAATAACTTTCATAATCTTTAAATACATTCACTGATGTTTCCATGAATTCAGAGCGGATGATGCAACCGTTGGTCCAGATACGAGCAATTTCTGATATGTTTAACTGCCAATTGAATGTTTTGGAAGCCAAACGAATCAATTCAAAACCTTGATGGTGATTTATAATTCTTGCAAATCGATATGCTTTTTCTAAACTATTAACATCAAATACATCTGTAACTTTTAAATCACTCTTAATAAACTTAGAGAGGTGTTTTCTTTTTTCTTTAAAAGAAGATATATAGCGGGCAAAAACAGCAGAAGACATCATGGTATTTACAGTTCCCAAATCGAAACCAGCTTTTGTAGACCAGGAACCAGTACCCTTATTACCGGCCTTGTCTAAAATAGTATCAAGCACATACTTTCCATTTTCCTTAGTTTTTAGAATATTAATTGTAATTTCTAATAAGTAACTAGATAAATCTGTGGTGTTCCACTGCGATAAAATAGTAGTGATTTCTTCATTATTATTGGTTATGGATAATAAGGCATAAATTTCTGCCAACAATTGCATCTCGGCATATTCAATGCCGTTGTGAACCATTTTAACAAAATGGCCTGCGCCTTGTAACCCTACATAAGCGCAACAAGCGTTACCCTTTTTATCTTTTGCTGCAATTGCTTCTAAAACTGGTTCTATAATCTGATAACTTTCTTTAGCACCACCAGGCATAATAGAGGGGCCCTTTCTTGCTCCTTCTTCTCCACCCGAAACGCCACAACCTATAAAATGAAGCTGCTTACTTTTTAAATATTCATATCTTTTATTCGTATCTAAGTAATGTGAATTACCTCCATCAATCAAAATATCACCTTCAGATAAAATAGGTATTAACGCTTCGATAACTGCATCAATGGCTTTACCTGCCTTAATCATAATGAGTATTTTTCTGGGACGTTCTAAAGAATTGACGAATGCCTTTAATTCTGTAAATCCCTTAATTTGCATAACCTCATCAGCTTTGTTTAAAAAGTCTGAAACAATATTTTCTTCTCCTGGAGCTATTCTATTATATACAGATAGTGCATACCCCTTTTCTGCAATGTTTAAGCTTAAACTGCTGCCCATAACACCTAATCCTATAACCCCAAAAAACGATTGATTTATATTTTCCAATTTTGAAATGATGTTTTCTGTAATCTTTTCTGGCGATTCGGAAATGTCAGCATGAATTCCATATTCAGGCGTTTCTAAATCCTTAAATTGAGAAGCTAACAAATCTGCATTCATAAAATGTCCACCTCTTTTTTCAATTCTTCCTTTAATTAAATCATGACTACCCGATAAATGAACCCATATAATATCATTATATTTTGAAGACAGTACTACTCTATACCTTTCCTTTAATGCAGAGCAAGCTAATATAGCTCCATTTTCTTCAGCCCATGTTTCAATATTACTTGCTAGTGAAAGTAACCAAGGGCATCTATCATTATCATTTAAAGACATACCCTTTGTCATTTTATCAATATTAGATTTTGGATGAAAATCGTCACCATCAAAAAAAGGAATCCCGGTTTTTTGAGATAATTGTTTTCCTACTGTAGTTTTACCACAGCCGCTGACACCTAATAGCACAATAATCATATACACTACTTTTTAAGATAGAAGGTATCTTTTAAACCAGATTCAGCATCAGAACCTACCCAAATATTAAAATCACCTTCTTCTGCATCACGAATCTGTTTATGATTTGTAAATTCTAACTGTGCTGCCGACACTTTAAAAATTACTTCTTTAGTTTCACCCGCATTTAAACTTACATGTTGGAATCCTTTTAATTCTCTAATAGGCCTCGTAATACTACCCACTATATCTTGCGTGTAAAACTGGACAATCTCTTTACCTTTCTTTTTACCAACATTTGTAACAGAAACTTTGACGATTAATTCTTCGTTGAAACCAATTGTATCCTTAGATATTTGTAAATTATCATATTGAAACTCTGTATACCCCAAGCCAAAGCCAAAAGGAAAATGTGGCGTATACCCAATATCTAAATAATGAGAATCATTTCCTAAGGAGCTCTGCCAAGCACCAATAGGAATATCATACATAGCTACATAGTCTTTTTTATTGGCAGGCCTTCCCGTATTTTTATGATTATAAAAATATGGTAATTGACCTGCAACTTTTGGCCAAGACACTGGTAATCTTCCTTCCGGTTCTCTCAATCCAAAAATAATCTCTTGCAATGCGGTACCTCCCATGGTACCAGGGTGCCAAGACATTAATACCGCATCAACATTATCTATAATATTCGTAATTGTAATAGGCCTACCTGCCATAATCACCAAAACAATAGGCTTGCCTGTTTTAGACAATTCTTTTATTAAGTCTTCTTGTACACCTGGCAAATCTAGGGAAGCTCTGCTATGAGCCTCTCCCGATAGAATAGCTTCTTCTCCTGCAACAAACACAATAACATCGGAATCTTTTACACCATTAGTGGCTTTTTTAAATTGTGCTTTTGATCTGTCTCTGCTATGTGTTAATCCCGTTACATACGTAACATTAACTTTTGCTTCTTTAAAGGCTTTTAAAGGTGTTATGGTATGTTCTTTTTCGCCATCGAATGTCCAAGTTCCCATTTGATCTAATGGCGCATTAGCCAAAGGACCTATTAATGCTACTTTTGTATCACCAGATAAAGGCAATATATTCTTATTTTTAAGTAATACCGAGCTTTTAATTGCTGCTTCTTTTGCTTCTGCTAAGTGTTCTTTTTTATAAAAGCTTGATTCATTATTTTTATCTCGATATGGCATTTCAAAAAGTCCTAGTCGCAATTTTATTCTTAATATGTTTTTTACAAATGCATTTAACTGAGATTCTGTAACTTTTCCTTCTTTTATCAAATCTTTTAGATAATGCTCATAAGCTCTACTAGACATTTCCATATCCATCCCAGCATTTGCTGCCAGTTCGCCTGCTTGTTTTTCATCTTTTGCATAACCGTGAGCAATCATTTCTATAACAGAATCCCAATCACTAACAACAAATCCATCAAAATTTAATTCATCTCTTAAAACGTTTTTTAATAGAAATTCATTCCCTGTTGCCGGTATACCATTTATCTCATTAAAAGATGTCATAACTGTTGCTACTCCTACATCTAAAGCTGATTGAAAAGGTGGTAAATATACATTACGTAGTAATGGTTCGGGAATTATTGTGGTATTATAATCTCTACCTCCTATAACTGCTCCGTAACCAATGTAATGCTTAGCACATGCTGCTATGCTTGTTGGGTTGTTTAAAGAATCACCTTGAAACCCTTCAATATAAGCTTTTCCATAAACTGAAGCTAGATAAGGATCTTCTCCAGGAGATTCTGCTATTCTTCCCCAACGACTATCTCTGGCTATATCTAACATCGGTGCAAAAGTCCAACGAATTCCAACTGAACTGGCTTCTATAGCTGCTATTCGAGAGGAGGATTTTACTATGTCTGTATCCCATGAAGATGCTAAACCAATAGGTATTGGAAATATCGTTTTAAACCCATGAACGACATCTCTCCCAAAAATCAAAGGGATTTTATTCGGACTTTCCTCCACTGCTATTTTTTGGAGTTCGTCTACAAATTCAACCTTCATGACATTTAACAATGCTCCGACTTTACCTTGCTTTACATCTTCTTTTAGTTCGTCTGATAGTGTTTTCGACCTACTGGACGTTCCTCTTAAGTTGGTTTGTCCTATTTTATCATCTATAGACATGGTTGCCAATACACTGTCTATAAATTTTTCTTCAACATTATTATCTGTTGTAGAAACTTTATTTTGAGAACAACCAATTAAGGCGAGTGCTATAATTACTAAGTAATATTTCATTAAAATGCATTTAAATATTTAAGATTTTGAAACGTCATTATTCCCTTTCTTCTTCTTTCTTAAATTCTTTTATTATTCAACTTCAAATTTTATTGTCTTGGAAATATTATTAGATGCATTTCCTATATATGCTATGTAATTCCCTTTTTCTAAATTCCAATCTGAAATATTCTCATCATAGAATGCTAAATCATTTACATTAATGGATATCTCAACAGACTGCGAGATACTCTTTTTCAAAACAATTTTCTTAAATCCTTTTAGTTCTTTAAGAGCTCTTTTTACTTTAGATTTTGGTTTTCCAATATAAACCTGAATTACTTCTGCTCCATTTGTATTTCCTGTATTTGAAACTACTCCGGAGATAACTACTTGCTCTCCTTTTGAATATATTTTTTTGTTTAATTTAAAACCTGATAACTCGAATGAGGTATAAGACATCCCTTCACCAAAGGCAAATAGAGGTTTAATATTTTTTGTATCATGCCAACGATATCCTACTAAAATATCTTCTTTGTAATATTGATTAATACCGTCTCCTGGGTAAGACAGTTCTCCAAAATGATGCGCTGCATTATCTTTTAATTTTGCAGGAAACGAGAATGGTAGTTTCCCTGAAGGATTAACATCTCCACTAATAACATCTGCTAACGCAGCTCCTGCCATACTTCCTAGATACCATCCTTGTATAAGCCCATTAATTTTATCTAACCAGGACATTTCTATAGCATTCCCTGTTAATAGTACTACGCCAACATTTTTATTAACTATCGTAATTTCATCTAGTAATTCATCTTGTCCAAAAGGTAATTCAAATTGTTTTCTATCTGCCCCTTCACAATCTTGAAGGTGACTTTTATTTAAACCACCAAAAAACAACACTATATCTGCTTTTTTAGCAACTTTAATAGCTTCAATTTTTAAGGAGTCTGCATCATACGGTGATGGCAAAACTTCGTCATATACTGATGGCCCCGAAGCAAACCCCATGGCATGAACAATTTTTGCGTTTTTATAACGTGCTTTTAATCCTTCAAGAGGGGATATTTCAAATTTTGGTTTTAATTCTGAAGAGCCACCACCCGCAGTCATTGATCGTATTGCATTTTCTCCAATAACAGCTATTGTTAGTCCTTTTTCATCTTCAATCGGGAAAAAATTATCTTTATTTTTAAGTAGCACAATACCTTCTGTAGCTACATTTCTAGCTACATTATGGTGTTCTACATTATTCATTCTTCCAAGAGACCTGTTGGCACTCATGTTTGTTCTAAACATCAATCTTAGAATACGTCGCACTTTATCGTCAACTACTGATTCTTCTATTTCCCCCTTTTTAATTGATTCCAAGAAAGGTGTTGCCAAATAATAGTTACTGTAGTGATTTAAAGTGGTTGTTCCCAAACCATCTGTTCCTGTACCCATTTCCATATCTAAACCATACAAAGCGGCTTCTTTTGTGGAATGTGCCGAACTCCAATCACTTATTACAACACCATCAAACCCCCAATCTGTTTTTAGTATTTTATGAAGAATTGGGTTATGTGTAGTGTACTTACCTCTAAATTTATTGTAAGCCCCCATAATTGCCCAAGTATTGCCTTCTTTTACAGCTGCTTTAAAGGCTGGTAAATAAATTTCGTATAAGGCCCTATCACTTACTTCAACATTGATTTTATCTCGCAAATGCTCCTGATTATTTAAAACAAAATGTTTTACACATGTGGCAACGCCATTTTCTTGAACCCCTTTTACATAAGGTACTACAAGCTTTGAAGCCAAATACGGATCTTCACCCATATACTCGAAGTTTCTACCATTTAATGGGGTTCTGTACATATTAACTCCTGGTCCTAAAAGCACATCTTTTTTTCTGTATCGTGCTTCCTCTCCAATGCTAAAACCATATTCTTTGGCAAGCTTTGGATTAAAAGTAGACGCTAAGCAGGTTAGCGCTGGAAAGGCTGTAATGGAATCATTAGTCCATTCCGCATACCCCCAGTTGTCCCAATTTATTTCTGCTCTCACACCATGAGGTCCATCAGACATCCATACTTCGGGAATTCCAAGACGTGCTACTCCCGGTGTACTAAATTTAGATTGTGCATGACACATAGCTACTTTTTCTTCTAAAGTCAATAAGGTAAGTATACTATCAATCTTTTTTTCTGTCATTTGATTCTTCTGAGCTTTTACTGTACTAGTCATAAATAATATAAAAACTAAAAAAAGAGGTTTTCTATAAAATTGCTTTATCATAATTTTTCTTGAGATGAATTCATTTTTCTTTTTTTGGAAAAAAGCCAAGGAATCAGTTCTGCTTCGTTAAAAGCTTTTTTGAATGATTCTCGGTGACCTGTATTTGTGTACTCTGTATACCTTACATCTGCATTACTATTAGACAATAGCTTAAACATTGTCCTTGACCCTGCTACTGGGTTCCACTTATCCATATCCCCATGAAATATCCAGAATGAAATATGCTTTATTTTTTCCAGTTGATCTGGATCAGAATAGCCAGCCATAGGTATGGCTCCTGCAAATAAATGTGGTTTTCTGGCTGTGAATTCCCAAGTTCCAAAACCACCCATTGACAGTCCTATGATATAAACTCTGTCTGTATCAATATTTTTATCTTTTATCGTTTGTTCAATTAATTCTAATGCAGCTGCTCCAGATTCGGAAGGCTCGGTACTCATTTTATAAGTGCCATCTGTACCTAACCCTTTAAAAGGTGTTTCTGGTGAATTGCCAATCCATTTTGCCCATTCTTCATTTTCTGTTTTATCTGAACACTGTGGAATTAAAATATGACAAGGGTATTGAGATTGCATTGTGTTTCCTAATAATGAATTTGAATTTATTATTATTCCTGCTTCATGGTATATCTTTGAATCATTATCAACTCCCCGATCTCCTCTTCCGTGTAAAAAAACCACTAAAGGAATTTTTGTTTGAGCCTCATTATTAGGGCTAAACAAACGATAAGGCATCTTTAAACCATTTGAAGACGAAAAAACATACTTTGTTAATAAAGAATCAATTGTCAATTTTTCCATGTTATAAGCCTTCTCACCTAAGGTGTCTTTTTGTGCATTTCCAACTATACAGCTTAGAAAAACAAAAAAAATAAATGGTATAGATAATTTTAACATCTTAACTGTTTCTAAAGGGTTGAAATGCCCCTTATTTAAATCAGGGGCAATCAACACAAAAACTAAACTAATTTGATACTTATTTTTACTTAAGCTCTCTATTATAAAGACCCATAGGAAAGAAAAACGGGTAGCATTAAAATGACAATTATAATTTTAAAAAATAAATGAAAGATTTTTAGAACAGATACAGCCTAAATATTAAGCCATAGATTTTGTGTCCTGCGTTTGTTTTTTCATAAAACATCAATTTATTTTAATAAATTGAGGGGAATCGTTATTTTTGGCTGCAATGATATGTTTGTGACCATTAATACTAATTGAAATCAAATCTTTTACATCCCCTCTAATAGATAAACCACATTTTACATTAGGAACTGGTAAAAAATTGCCTTGCCCATCCCCCTTTAAGTAAGTCCCTATACTTGAATCATTTCTTGGGGTTTCTATTTCTGAAGCATATAAATTTCCAGCAATCACAATATCTTTGTTACCATCGTTATCTATATCAGCAGCAATTATTCTATTTACCGAAGAGAACTGTGTTTCGTTAGGTAATTTGGTCAACTTAAATTTACCGCTTCCCAAATTCTCTATATAACTGCTGGCAAAAGTATGTGCTTTATAGTGTATCTCCGCATTAGCCAATGCCTCTTTACCGTATACCTCTGAAACATCAGCTACTGCAAACGAATTATAATTTTCAAATTTTTTATTCAATGATGGTATTTGTTGTGATGAACATGATTTACCTCGTACTGGAAACAATTTACCGAAATTGTAATAACTTAAAACAATATCTTTTCTTTTGTTATCATCAAAATCATCTGCGTATACCTCAAATGGTTCTTCTATTGTGGCTTTATATTTATAATTTAAGCCAAGATTACCTACTACGTAATCCATGTCGCCATCGTTATCAAAATCATCTTGAGTAATCCCAGACCACCATCCATTAGTATTTTCTAGACCTATGCTTTCTGTAACATTTTTAAACGCTCCTCCGGTATTACTATAAAATAAAATTGGAGTCCACTCACCTATTATTATTAAATCTAAAGTACCGTTAGCATCAAAATCTGTCCAACTAGCATCGGTAATCATACCTAATTTTTCAAAATCTGGCGCTAAATAAGGCGTTACATCTTTAAAAACTCCTTTGTCGTTATTCAAAATATAACTTTTTGTAGGCCACGGGTATTGACCAGCTACTAATCGACCTCCAACAAATAAATCTAAATCTCCATCTTTATCATAATCTCCTGCTTTTACTCTAGAACCACTTGTTATTATTTCTGGTAAATTATTTTCTCCTTTAATAAAGGCTCCTTTTCCTGTGTTGATATATAAACGATCTTGAAAGTGTGATAAGCCATGTATTTTTTCATTACCTCCACTAACTACATACAAATCTTGATCGCCATCGGCATCGGCATCAAAAAATAAAGCGCCCATGTCTTCTTGTTTTTTATCTACCTCCCATACATCTTTATTCGTTCTATTAAATTTGCCTTCTGAGTTTTGAATAAAGAGAGCCCCAGCTTGTTGTGACGCACCTCCTATGTAAAAGTCTTCTAATCCATCACCATTAACATCTGCCACAGCAACGCCCGATCCTAGCATCGATGTTTTATGCGGAAGCAATGGTTCCAAATAGTAATCATTATAATTATTTTCTGTATGTTTAAAATCTACTTCAAGTGAATCTAGCGCTACTGTTTTAAACATTTTTAGGTTTTCAATAGATCCTTTGGTTTGATCTATAGCTGATGAAAAATCAACGACTAAGTTTTGACCTGCTTTTACATTTTTTATTTCAGAAATATGATTATTTGGCCAAACAACTTTAACCTTAGAAATATTCTCAGTCTTTCCCAATCCAAAATGCAATTGAGGTGCTACAGAGGATTGGAAACCTCTGGATAAGGTAAGCTCATTGTATTGTTCTAATGAATCTGTTAATACATAAACTTTTGCTCCAAGACCATTTTTGTTTTTTTCAGGTCCTTTTAAAGTGACTTGTAAATAGTTATTATTATCTAAATTATTGTTTCTGTAAACCGAAGCTTTTTGATCTATATTATTTATAACATAATCTAAATCACCATCATTATCTAAATCTGCATAAACAGCTCCATTAGAAAAGGTTTTTTCTTCCCATCCCCATGCTGTGACCATATTTTTAAAGGTATAATCTCTGGTATTTTTATAAATATAATTGGATACTTTTTCTGAAGGGATCTGTTCTATTTCTTCTGCAGATAACTTTACACCTCCAAAATGATTTCTGGATTTTAATTGTTTAAAATAATCTCTGTTATTAATATCTCTTCGGGTACCATTAGAAATAGTTAAATCTTTCCAACCATCATTATCTAAATCAGCAAAAAGGATTGACCAACTCCAATCGGTTGTCGCTATTCCAGCTAACCTGGAAACTTCACTAAATATAGGATTACCATTTGTATCAATTCCTCTATTGAGTTGAAGACAATTTTGCATGTATTGGTAATTTAGCCCTGCCTTTACCATCTTTGCAAAACCTCTAGGGTTCATACTTGCCATATTTGCTTTAGATCTTCTGTTATCCTCTGGCGTCATATCTACTTGAGCAATATCGATAAGCTTATCATTATTATAGTCGGCTACATCGACTCCCATACCATACTGAGCAGTATGGTTAACAGATTCTGCCGCAATTTCTGTAAAAGTGCTGTTCTTATTATTAATGTATAAATAATCTGCAGAATCAAAATCATTAGATACATAAATATCTTTCCAACCGTCATTATTAAAATCAGCGATGGTAGCACTTAAAGACAGACCAAAGTTTAGAATCCCTGATTCAACGGTAACATCTGTGAAGGAACCATCACCATTATTGCGATATAAAATATCTGATTCCTCTATTTTAGGATGATTTGCTTTTCGTTGATATAATGCTACGGGGCTTTTAAAAGGTGTTGGCGGATAATTTGCAAGATAAAGGTCTAAATCGCCATCATTATCATAATCAAAAAAAGTACTCTGTGTGGTATGCCCATTATCATCTATCCCAAATGCTTTGGATTTTTCTGTAAACGTAGTATCTCCATTGTTTACATATAGTAGGTTATTTCTATTATTTCCTTTTCCTGAAACACTCACATAAATGTCTAAATAGCCATCATTATTAATGTCTACCATGGTAGTTCCTGTAACCCATCTATCATCTCCTGCTACTCCTGAACTATTGGTAATATCTTTAAATACAAAATCACCTTTATTAAGATAAAGTGTGTTGGATTTCATATTTGCAGTAAAAAACAAATCCACAAGACCATCGTTATTAATATCTCCCGCAGATACGCCTCCTCCCATATACATGTAAGGGTAATTGAAGTAGTTTAAACTATCGGATTCAAAAATATCATTTGAAAATAAAATACCTGTCTTGTCTGACGAAAGCAGACTAAATTGCTTTACATCTTGCTTTTTACAAGATAACACTAGAAACAAAATAACAAAACTGGTATAAATAATCTTCATTTTATAAATTTAAGGAAAAAAGAGGCTTTTGAATAAATTCCAAAGCCTCTATCAAATTAAACTAACTCAACAATAAACTTTAATAATACCAATTCTCATTTGAAATAACCTTAATAAAACACCCTTTTTCGCCTTCTACTTCAATAGAAAAAGAAACCGTAACTGAGGCTATGCTTTATTTTTATATTTTGTATAAAGCAAAAAATCATTATTTTATTTTACAGTAATTCCAAACAAGAAATGGTATAAATTAATTAATATCCATCATTTTGTTTAAGATTAGGATTAGCACTTAACTGAGAACTTGGTATTGGATATATTTCACGATTAGCAGGCATATCTAATCCATAATTATCCATGATAAATTTATTAGCTTCTCCTGATCTTCTGATAACCCCCCAAAGTGAGAATTCACCAGCTAACTCGAGTCTATACTCTTTTAGTATACCATCCATATCTACCGTTTTATTAGGAGCAGTACCACCCCAGGCTCTATTTCTTACTCTATCAAAAGCAGCCTGTGCTTTAGCAGTTTGTCCATCTTTTAAAGCAGCTTCCGCTAAACTTAGCAAAGCACCTCCATAGCGCATCCAAATATGACCTTGTCCGCCAAAAAGAATAGATCTTCCCCATCCTTCAATTTCAGGGTCTCTCCAGGATTTAACAGCCCAGTATCCTGATCTTGTTTCTGGCGACCCACCAGTCCATGGTTCAGCAACGGTACCTACTGTATTAATATCAACGCCATCATAATTTATAATATCAATTAATGGATCAGGGTGTTCTTCTCCAGGAGCCAGAACCGTCGCTGATCTTCTTAAATCGCCTGGTTCGAAAGCATCGTATAATTCTTTTGATGGAATCCCAGTAAATCCACCGCCACCAGTAATATCCGTAGGCATCGCAAATAATTGCAAAATATTCACTTCATCATTTCTACCCCAACTTAAATCAGCATTAGCAGCCCATTGTAGTTCGAATATTGATTCTTTACCATTGGGATTTGCTAGCGCATGAATGTCAAGAAAATTATCCTCCAAATCAAGAACCGGACTATCTTCTAATGCTTCATAAGCCGTAACTGCTTCTCCATATTGTTTTAACCACATATGTGCATTTCCTAAAACAGTATAAGCTGTTGCTTTAGTTATTCTTCCTTTTTCAACATCATAAGTCCAGGGGAGCAAAGTTATAGCCTCAATTGCATCTGTTACAATCTGTTGGAATACCATATCTTGGGAATCTCTTGCTTTAAAAGGATCATCAGCAGGGCTAAGCATTAATGGAACATCACCATAAACTTCACATAAATATTGGTAAGAAATACATCTAAGAACCAATACTTCTCCTATTAAACGATTACCTAAATCGGTATTAATACTTCCATTTTCGACTGCAGTTCGCAAACCTTCAAGTGTAATATTTGCTCTACCAATTTGTCTGTAATGGTTAGGCCAAATCTTAACAGCAACATCACTAGAAGATGGGTCTGGATTAAAATTTAAATAAGAGCTAGTTGCTGGATTTTCATTGTTTAAAAAATCTAACCCAGTGCTATTGGCCCATCTATGAATTCCTTTCACATTATATTCATTAGGTATTCCTGGATCTCCTTGTGAGTCATTTTGGAACGCATCATAAACACCTGTCACAGCTGCCAATGCCGTATCATCGGAGCTAAAAACTACTTCGCTAGTTAAATCCTGATTATTGGTATCAACTAAAAAATTATCAGAGCAAGCAACCAATGTACCGACAAGTACAATAGTAATTAAAAGCCCTATTCTTTTTATTTTTATATTCATAACAGTTTATTTAAAATTTCAAATTAAGACCTAAAGTAAATGTTTTAGAAAGCGGATATGCTCCGGCATCAATACCTCTAGTCGTTACGCTACTATTTCCATTAATATCAGCATTTTGACCAATCTCTGGATCAGAACCAGAATAATCGGTTATGGTAAATACATTTTGAGCACTTGCATAAATTCTTAAATTGCTTAATCCAAGCTTTTCAATAACATCAGATGGCAAGCTGTAACCTACGTTAAGATTTCTCAATCTAAAATAGGAACCATCTTCAACAAAATAACTGGAAGCTCTGTTGTTTTGAATATTACCATCGTCTATAAGTGCTCTTGCGAAAGTATTAGAAGAGCCTTCTCCAGTCCAACGGTTGTTAAAATATTCTGTACTTACATTAGAGAAAGAGGCCGAATTTCCATAACCAGAAGCACTTTCTAATTCACGCTTTACCAGGTTTAATATTTCACTACCATATGACCCATAGAAATTAAAGCCTACATCAAAATTCTTATAGTTAAACGTTAAATTTAAACTTCCAAAGAAATCAGGAACCGGGCTACCAATAGTTGTTCTATCATCTCCATTAATAACACCATCATCATTTAAATCTAAAAATTTACGATCACCTGGTGCAGGCACAACATCATTAGCACGAGTAGGAGCAGCATCAACTTCTGCCTGAGTTTGAAAAATTCCATCAGCTACAAAACCGTAGAAAGCGCCTACTTCTCCACCAACCCTAGATCTAGTAACGTCATACCAAAAACCATCTTCATTAAAATCATCTAAAAATTGGTTAGGGAATCTAACTTCTCCTGCAGGATTATTAAGATCGGTAATTTCGTTGTTTATTGTCGTTATATTGGCATTTATGTCAAATGTAAAATCACCATTATTTTTACGATATCCTACTAAAAATTCAAATCCTTTGTTAACTACGGTACCTCCATTTTGTGGTTGTGTAGTGAAACCAGATTGAGCTGGTACGGTTTGGAAAAACAAGAAGTTCCCCGACTCTCTATTAAAGTAATCTGCTGTAAAATAGAGTTTACCATCTAATAATTCACCTTCCAGACCAATATTCGTTTGTGTTTGTGTTTCCCAACTTAAATCAGAATTAGCTAATGCAAGAGGAGCTAAACCTAATGAACTATTTACTGGAGTACCATCAAAAGTATAATTTGTATCATTTGTACCACCTTGCCCAATAAAAAGAGGAAGGTACCCAAAAGGATCTATACCTTCAAAGTTTCCTGTTTCACCCCAACTTGCTCTAAATTTTAATACATCAAAAACACTATCATCCATAAAATCTTCTTCGTCAATATTCCATCCAGCTGCAAAAGAAGGGAAAACACCCCATAAGTTCTGTGGACTAAAAACATTGCCTACTCCATCTCTTCTTATAGTACCTGTTACATAATATTTGCTATCAAAACTGTAGTTTAATCTTGCAAAAGTACTGGCAAGTGTTCTTCTGTCAGAAAAACCAGAAGAATCTTTAATATCATCTGCTGCTGTAATACTTCTTATTGCGTTATTTAAAAAACCAATACCAGTTATATCTATTAATTTTCTAAATCTTCTTTGTGCAGAAACTCCGCCTAAAACATCAATGGTGTGCTTATCATTAAATATTTTCTTATATTTTAAAAGATATTCTGCTAACCATTCATTACTCGTAGACTGGTTAGTACTATATTCTGCATTAACTCTTTGGTCAATATTACCATTACTACGATAGTATGCTGGTTGAAAAAATTCACTAGCAAAATTATCGACTCTTGCACCAACTTTTAATTGAGTTGATACCCCTCCATAAATATCCCATTCTGCATCAATATTAGCTAGAACAGTATTGGTGACATTATCTTGATCGTTCTCTAATGCTCGTGCTACCCAGTTTCTACCATCACGGAAAGCTTCTCCTGTCACATCTGGAAATGCTCCAAAATTACCATTTGCATCAACAGGAAGATCGGTCGGGTTTGTGCCTCCTTCCAGGTTAGCCTCTCCTATAGGTGCTAAGTGTGGTACTGTAGAAAATAAATTTAATAAAGCATCACGCCCTGTACCCAATGGTTGGAAACTTTGAGAGGTGATATATTTTACGTTACTTTTTAAACGGATTTTATCAGTGATGTCAAAAGCTGCATTAAAGCCTAAGTCATATCTTTTATATTTAGATGCAAGAAGGGTACCTTCTTCATCAAATATCCCAGCTGTAAAAGCTATTCTAGATTTTTCACCACCGCCCCTAACACTTAATGTTACACTTTTCATTGCAGCTGAATCAAATATTTCATCTTGCCAATCTATATTTCTCAAAGAACCTGGGTTACTCCAACCAGCGTAAGGTACTGCTACACCACTTACATCATCATCTGCACTACTACTAAGTTCTAATGCTAATGCTGCAAATTGATTGACGTCTAAAACATCAACTCTTTTAGGCTGTGTACGGAATCCCATAAATGAATTCAATTCTACTTGTACTTTTCCTTTTAATCCTTGTTTGGTTTGAATAATTACAACACCGTTACTTGCACGGACTCCATATAGAGCTGTTGCCGATGCATCTTTTAACACAGATAAAGATTGGATCGTGTTCGGGTTAATAAAAGAAATATCATTTGTTGGAAAGCCATCAACAACATACAATGGTGTTGTACTACCAAAAGAACCTACACCACGAATGTTTACAGAAACAGAAGCACCTGGTGCACCTGAATTAGATGTAACTTGTACACCAGCAGTTTTACCTTGTAATGCCTGATCTACCGTTGTTGCAGGAAATGTATTTAGTTCTTCCGCACCAATAACAGCAATTGCACCGGTTAAATCCTTTTTAGAGGCTGTACCATAGGCAACAACGACTACTTCACTTAGAGATTGTGTGTCTTCTTCAAGGCTAATGTCAATAGTAGATCTACCATTAACTGAAACTTCTTGTGTAACGTAACCTATATAACTTACTACTAATGTAGCATTGTCTTCTACATTGGAAATAGTATAGTTGCCATCAAAATCTGCTTGTGCTCCATTGTTAGTCCCTTTAACTACAATATTTGCTCCAGCTAGAGGAATTCCGTTAGTATCTTTAATAGTTCCAGAAATTGATTTCTGGATATTAGAGCTTTCCACATTTCCCGATTCCAAAGTAGTATTCACGTTATCTGAATGTACTATGGTTTGAACCGAAAAAAATGAAATTATCAATAAAAGTAAATTTACCTTCATTTTTAAGTTAATTTTAAGTGAATTGAGCCACAATAGCCCAAAACTTTTAGAGTTTTTCATATCTTTGAAATGTTATTAATAATTAGCTAATCGTTTAGTTGATTATTCTAATCGGGAAGTATTACAGTACTTCTCGATTTTTTTTGTTTTATATTCTAAATTGTAGTTTTCTTTATTTCATATAAGTTTTTTTGATTTTAAGTTAATTTAGTTTGTCTTTAGTGGTTTATTATTCTAGTTTTTGCTTTACATGTTTCCAAGCAAATTCAGTATCTAATTCAATTATTTCTGAAATATCTTTTCCCCTGCTTTTTAAAGCTTCAAGACGATAAAACATAAATTCATTTATATATGACTCGTCCATCCAGCTTCTAAAATCCGCTTCTTCTTTTCCAGTTAAGTTATAATCTAGTTTTCTTATTATCAGTTTTACTATGTCCATTATTATGACGCTACGAAAGCTATTTATAATTAAGACCCATATAGACAGAAAACGGGTAGCGTAAAAATGAGGAAATCACAATAATAAGCTTAAAAAAATATAAATTACATAATCATAAGTGTTAAAAATATGTATTTAGTAATGTAACACGCAATATTTTAAATGCCTTCTTTAAATGAAACTTTACTGTATTTATTGATATTCCTAACGCTTCAGCTGCATTTTTATATTTAGCTCCTTCAAATACACACAATTCGAAAACCCGTTTACTTTGTTCTGATAATATGCCTAATGCATCTTCTATTTTAGCTTTGTTTTCAAAATCAATTAAAAATTCTTCGTGAGATGGTGATAAAGCCTCCAAACTATAATCCTTAATCGGTACTGTTTTTTTTGTACGTTGTATTTTTTTCAGGCTAGTATTACGAACAGCCATACTGATATAATTTTTTAGATCTAAAATCTCAGTATTCTTCTTTCTGTTTAAAATTTTCACAAAAACATCTTGAACCATGTCTTCTGCTTCAGACATATCTTCCATATAGCTATATGAAAGTAAACACCATTCTTTGTAGTGTTTCATAAACATAGCCTCTATTTGAGGTTTTTGACTGATTTTTAAAATGTTACTGCTCAACATATCTATACAATTATTTTCCCCAGAAATCATACGTTAGTCATTTATCTTTTTTATTAAACAAACCCAATCTTGTTGGATAAAATGGTCTTTTGTCGATGGCGGAGTTCCTAACTCGACCACACTTCCTCCCTTTATTTTTTCTTTAGAGCCTTTTTGTAAGGCACCTCCATTTAAAGGGTCATACCAAGCAACACTAAACGCTCCTACTTCGGTTTTTAAATCAATTGTGGGCTTCTTTTGTTTTGGTAGATATACCGCATATACAACTCCCTTTTTATGTAAACAATAGGCGTTTGATGTATTAATTAAAGTATGTTTGGGTGTCATTTCCCAGAACGGCAAATAATTTTGAAAAAACGTTGTGGCATGATTTGTTAACTCCCAAAGCCTATCTCTTTCTCTCCAATCTTCTGAGTTAAGATCATTATGAGGGTGCTTGGCGCCAAAATACCATTCCACTCCTGCGGCTCCAGATAATAGTGTTCCCCAAAGTGCATATTGTCTCAAAGTATCATGGTTTGGGTCTTCACTATCTGGTAAAGCTGCTGTATGCCACATGCCTATTTCATCCATAGTAATCAACCAATCATGATTTTTTGCTTTGGCTTTTGTTCTCCATGTTTTAACGACCTCTGGTGCCAATTCTCTTTTATCTTGCTGAAGTGATAAACCATCTAAATATTGGAATCCTAAAATTGAGTCCAAAATTTTACTACGCAACGGATCATGAGAATGTGTATGTAACAATACAGGGTGATTATAAGGGTCATTGTCTTTTAAAAACCTAGACATATCTTTTCTTTGGCGGTCATTTTGTCCCACAGGAGACCAAGAAGCTGGACCATTTTCTTCACCTAAATTCCAATTAAGTGCTAAATGATGAGCGAAACGAGCAATTAATTCTCTGAAATACAATTGTCGCATAACACTTGTATCCCCATTATCCAATATGGTTTCATTTTCTGTTTCTTGCACTACCATATGCAACAAAATACCTTTGGTCTGCATGTGTTGAAAAACAATTTCCCACTGTTCCAGTTTACTAACATCGAAACGTGAAAAGTCTTCTGGGCTATTATAAGGCCATACATCTTTACCATCTCCAAAAATGTTCATCGTTAGAAAGTATGCAGAATTCATACCTTTAGATGCTAGGTAATTAATGGCTCCGATAAGTGATTTCCCTTTACCGTTTTTCCAACTTGGATCGCCAGATTTCCAGTCTTTTAGATGTGCAGCGTATTTGTGAATTTCATCATTGGTACTGGCTTCTCCTTCTCGACTTGAAGCTTGCATTCTATAAGTACTGTCGAAGTCTACATAACCTAATAAATTTTCAGGACTATTAGTTCCTCCTTTTATCCAGTATTTATCTGAGTCTTGAAACTTATAATATCCTTTGGAAGCATGTAACCTTCCCTTAGCTCTAAAATCCGAACCTTCTTTATCTGAATTAACAACTATAAACTGACCTTCTGAATTTGATAGTTCAATAGACTTTCCTTTCGTCAAATCTTCTTCTAACGCTATACTGTCTTGATGATGTAATATTGCTGTATAATTCCATGTTCCTAGATAATCAGGGGTAAATCTTACTTTCCAAATATTCCCTTTATCTGTACCTGTTTCGGAAGCATTACCATCGGCTGCATAAAAACCTCTAACTCTATATTTTGTTTTTTTATGTATAAACTCAACACTTAAACGGTAATTTAAAAAGGGATTATCTGGATCTAATTCAGAAGTTTCTGGTCCTTCAAAAGGAAGTGTTACAGTATGCCATTGTTTATAAACAGGCATACTGTTTGCCAAATTAACAACATCATTACTAGTTTTAGATGGAAGCTTTAATCGTTCTATAGAAGTAAGTTCTGGGTTTCCTCCTCGATTACCACAACCAGAAGCTATATATAGATAACCACCAACAACTGCAAAACCTGAACCATGACGGCCTTGTTTTAATGATGGCCATTGATTCCACATTTTTGTTTTGCT
Organism: Flavivirga rizhaonensis; assembly: GCF_004791695.1. Taxonomy (GTDB): domain Bacteria; phylum Bacteroidota; class Bacteroidia; order Flavobacteriales; family Flavobacteriaceae; genus Flavivirga; species Flavivirga rizhaonensis. Next base: position 55,971 of record NZ_SRSO01000025.1, read on the forward strand.
ATTATAGACTTCAACCTCATTATGCGCTGATTCTTGCACGATACTTTCTCCTCCTCCTATAATAATATTATTATTCCATGCAAAGGCAGCATTACCAGCCCGAGTTGTTGGAATCTCCAGATTAGTAGTTACAGCTTCCCATTGTTCTGTTTTAAAACTGTAGACATTTCCATAAGCACTTGTTAATGCCATATCCTGATCTGTAATCTTTGAAGTTCTTCTTCCTGCAAAAGCATATAATTTATTGTTGGTCACTACTGCTTGGAAATGATCTCTTGCATCTGGTGCATCTTCCAAAACACGCCATATTCCTGTTTTTGGATCGTACTCATCTAACCACGTTTTATAACCATTCATATGCCCATTTGTGATACCTCCCACTAAATAAATCTTATTGTTATAAACAACAGCTCCTGCGCCTCCACGTCTTCTATCCTTTGGAATAGAATCTCCAAATACGTATTTATCTTGCTCTGGGTAATAAATCATGATACGTTGTAATGGCTTTTCATTAGGCCATTTACCTGTCATGGCTCCAACAATATATACCGCAGTGTCTATTACTACTGGTTGGAAATGGTGTAATTCAATAGGTGATGGTGATTTAGCAGACCAAGTATTCGTTTTCGTATTATAAGCATTTGTTGGATTGATACGTCTACCTCCTATTAAGAGAATTTCATCTTTATATGCTACAAAACCTGCTTCATGTCTTGCTGTTGGTTCGCCTTTAGCATCTATCGTTTCCCATTGCCATTCGTTGGAATTCAAAGAATCACAACTTTGATACATTGCTGAACTAAATAGCATTAAAAAACAACTAATATGTAAAAAAAGATGTTTCATATTTTAATTACTTCCTAATACAATTGATATGAGGTTTTTATTTTCTGTACCATCAGGGTGAATCAATCCAAAATTGTCGCTTTTGTAATTCCAGTTGGCATATCCAATACCTGTTTCTTCAAAAAGTTTAATCATATCTTCATACCAAATAAGTGTTTCTTTTTGTGGTGCATTAGAAATAATTCCAAACTCTCCACAATACAATGGCAAGCCTAATTCTTTAGCTTTTTTAATAGGTTTTTGCCACATCTCTAGCAATATATCTTTGCTAAACTTTACTCCAGCCCATTTTTCGACTTCTACTTTTATATCCTTTGGAAGGGTTTCAAATTCTTGTTCTGTTAAAATCTCGCCTGGATAATGTACTGGTCCTTTATAATCTTTTAAGCTTGTCCATTCTGCGGCATAGTGACTTAAAAGAAAAGGTTTATAAAAATGGAAGCTTAAAAGGATGTTTTTATCATTTGCAGGCACTCTTAATGCATCAAAGGTTTCTACTGCCTGCCATCTGTTAGACCCTATAACTATGGTACGTTCTTTCTCTAATTCGCGAATGGCTGTAAAAGCTTTGGTTAATAAACTATTCCAGGATTCATGATTATCTGCAACAGCCTCATTCATTAATTCGTAGGCAACTAAATTATTTGGAAAATTTTTTAATGATTTTGAAAGATCTCTCCATAGGTCAAAGAATTTCTCTTGTTCTGCCAGGTCTGTCCATAAAGGCTTCTCTTTTGCATTAAAGTGATGTGATCTTAAAATGTGTAAATCGATAATTACTTTAAGGTTGTTTTCTGCACACCAATTAATACAATTGACCATTAGCTTAAATGCAGCTTGATGTCGATTTCCTTTTTCATCCCACATTTGTTCTTCATCTATTGGTAACCGAATATGATCAAACCCCGTATTCTTAATTCTTTTAATATCGGTTTCTGTAAAGAATTGTTCTCGTTCTATACCTCTTCTATCACTTTGCGACAACCAATGCGCTATATTGGTACCTCTTTTGACTTCAAATTTTTCAAAAACTACTGTTTTTTCTGAGCACCCTGTAAGGATAGCCATTATACCAAATAAGGTTAACAGCTTTGATATAACTGTTTTAATAGACACTATTTTAGTTCTTAATTGCATAGATCTAGATTCTCATATATTTACAAATACCAGTACCAACAGAAACATTAAAATCCCAATTAATAGAATTTCTAATATTAGCTTTTTGTTTATTTTATTCCGATTCATAGGTTATTGATAATACTCAAACTTAACATTTCATTAAGAGAATAATTGCCATATAAAATGCAGAATATGAAAGAATTGTAGCGTTTAAAGCATATCTATTACATATGCAACATTTGTAGCATGTCATGCAACATTTGTGCTTTTGAATCATTTGATTGTATTGAATATGAGGGTTACAAATTGGGCAAATACTTGAAATTACTATAGTATTGCTCTTATCTTTGTGGAACTGAAAGTAACTTGATTAAAATAAGCCCATTTTAAGCCCCAATCAATGTTTTCTTTGGAAAAAATCGTAGAAACTTGTATTATGTGTCATGTCTCCTATCGTCGACATGACGGAAAAATACAATTGTACACTCCCCGTCATTTTACCCCAGAGGGAGAAATCACATAATCATTATAACATAAATTAGCAAATGTGAAATGGAAAGAAATTATTCTTATGAAAACTCTTATTTAGTTTCAATTTCTGTTGGTAAAACTCCAAAATGGGCTTTAAAACATTTAGAAAAGTATGAAGGTGAAGCAAATCCAACACTATAACATGCTTCACTTATGTTTGAACTGCCTTTTTCAAGAATTTGTTTTGCTCGCTCAAGCCTTATTCTTCTTACAAATTCATTAACGGTTTGACCGGTTAATGCTTTAACTTTTCTATAAAGTTGACTTCTACTCAAGTATAAATGAGTCGCTAACTCTTCTACACCTAAATTTGAATCACCTATATTTTCATTAATATAGCCTAGTAATTTTTGTATAAAGTCCTTATCAATTGAGCTGGTATTTACATTGTCTTCTGCGCCACTAATTGCACTAAAATACTTATCGAAAATGAGGCGTCTGCTTTTTATTAACTGAGTTAAACGAAGTTTTAAAAGTTTAAGATCAAAAGGTTTAACCATGTAGGCATCTGCTCCATTTTCTATACCTTCAATCCTATTTTCAATAGTGGCTTTTGCCGTAAGCATTAACAAAGGAATATGACTGGTTGAAGAGTCTGTTTTAATAATTTTGCAAAATTCAAAACCACTCATTTCTGGCATGATAACATCGGTAATTATAACATCAGGAAACGATTCTCTAGCAATTTTAATCCCTGCTTTGCCGTTACTTGCTAATAAAACTTTGTATTGGTCGCTTAGCTCTAGTTTTAAATAATCTCTTAGTTCAATATTATCTTCAACAATAAGTATGGTATCTGTTTTTTGAACTTGAATACTTTCATCTAATTGTTCACCAATCTCAACAGTTGGAATTGTTAAAAAATCTTCTTTTTTCTCATGTAATGTTTTGTCGCTTAAAATAATCTCTTTTTCAGAAAAATGGGCATTACCAGATGCTAATAGTATTTTAAAAGTTGTACCTTCTCCTATCTTGCTTTTAACATTTATAACCCCTTTATGTAGCTTTACAAAATTTTGTACGACTTCTAATCCTATGCCTGTACCGCCAAAATAAGTTTTGTTCTGGCCTTCAACTTGATAAAAACGTTCAAATATTTTTGATACTTGATCTTCTTCTAATCCTGGTCCTGTGTCTGAGATTATTATTTCTATTACTTCCACAGGATTTTCACCATCAATTAGCGGTAACACGTGTAACTGATCTGTTGATAAAAGTTCTATGGTTATAGTACCTCCTTCTGGAGTCACTTTAATGGCATTAGACAATAAATTAAAAATTATTTTTTCAAGCATTTTTGTATCTGCCCAAACTGTTACATCTGGCATGTCCACATCTACGCTTAATAAAATATTTTTTCTAAAAGCTTCCTCCTGGAAATAGCCTACTATATTTTCTGAGAATTCTATTAGGTTTATCTTTTCTGCTCTTACATTCATTTTTTTTAACTCGAGCTTCCTTAAATCCATTAACTCATTAATAAGCCTGTAAAGCCTGTCAGTATTCTTATAAATAATTGCGTGCTTATTTTTAATTTTTTGAGGCAAATTAAGATCTGCGTTATTAATAATATCCTTAAGAGGGTTTAAAATTAGTGTAAGAGGAGTTCTAAATTCATGTGAAATATTTGTAAAAAACTGAATCTTCTTTTTGTTTAATTCATCATTTTGAATTTGCTGTAAACGTTCATTTCTGATTAATTCTTTTTCTTTAATTCTACTTTGCGTTAACTGATTTAGCAGATAAATACCTAAAAGAAATAATAACAAGTAAGAAAAAATCGCCCAATTTGTTTGCCACCAAGGTGGTAGTACTGTAATTTTTAATTCTAGCGGATTTTCATTCCAAACACCATCATTATTAGCAGCTTTTAACTTAAAAGTATAGTTACCAGCATCCAAATTAGTATAGGTAGCACTTCTTTTTTGCCCAACATAATTCCAAGTAGTTTCGTAGCCTTCTAAATAATACGCATAGTTGTTCTTTTCTGGTCGGGTATAATTAATTCCAGAATATTCAATGGTAAATACAGACTGTTTATATGTTAAGCAAATACTATCTGTTTCCGAAATAACCTTATTAAGTGGTCCTCCTTCATCTTGTGGAATAACCTTTTCATTAAACAGTTTGAAATTTGTAAGGTATAAGGATGGAGGACTATTATTAATTTTGATTTGCTTCGGGTTAAAATAATCTACGCCTTTAAAGTTTCCAAAATATAGTAACCCATCTGTTCCTTTTAATACGGAACCAAAATTAAAATCATTTGATAATAAGCCATCATTAATGGTGTAGTTAGTGAAACTAAAATCCTTTAAATTAATTTTTGTTAGCCCAGAATTTCCACTTATCCATAAATCATTATTAACATCTTCTGTTATTGCCGAAACATTTTCTTCATTAAAACCTGAAAACTTATTATACCAAATAAATTCATCTTTCATTTTATCATATTTACAAACCCCTGCCCCTCTTGTACCAATCCATATGTTCTTATTGGAATCTTCATAAATTGAAAGAATATGGTTAGCATCATAAGAATTCTTATATTCCTCTGTCATTTTATTACTTAATACTGTAACATTTAACGCCCCATTTTTTAGATTTTCGACTTTAAACAGACCATTTGTTGTTCCCAACCAGATAACATCTTCTGAATCGACTAAAACTTTTCTAATATCTTTTTCAGAAAAACCGTTTTTTATAAAACCATCTGAGCTATGTTTTTTTATTTTTTTAGTTATTGGGTCATACGAATGGAGTCCTTCAGCAAATGTGCCAATCCAAATTATACCATTGGAGTCTTCAGACATACTTATAATTGTATTCGATCGTAGTGCTCCTGCCGTATTTTCTATACTATAATTAATAAATTTTTTTTCTCCTTTCTTCAAAATAAAAACACCACTGTCCCAACTGCCTACCCAAATGTTTTCATGAGAATCAACAAACAATGTTTTAATATAATCTGATGTCAATCCAGAATAGATCGATTTATCTTGACTATTTACATGTGTGATTATGGAGTTTTTTGGATTGTAAATATCAATACCTCCCCCATCGGTTGCAATCCAGATGTTTTTAGAGCTGTCTTCAATCATCCCCATAACAGAGCTTATTCTTAACGAGTTGTCATTAGTAGGTAAGCTTTTAATATTTAAAAATTTATCATAGAGCTTATCGCTAATAGCTACGCCACTATTAAAATAGCCTATCCAAATACGCTTGTTATTATCTACAAATAATGACCAAATCGAATTATGTAAAATACTATTCTCTTCTACTTTACTCGAAACATAGTTTTTAATAATGTTTCCATTCTCTTTAATATGAAAAAGCCCGTCATTTTCTGTTCCAACTATCAGAGTACTATCTGATAATTCTACTATGTCCATTATTTTCTTAGTAGAAAGCTTTAATTCTTTAACCTCAATAATACTACTATTTACATCATTACTTAAAGTACATTTATAAACTCCTTTATTAATCTGAAAACCAATCCATAGGTTATTTTTAGAATCTATAAATAGTGTTTCTATGTTATCGTCGATGGATTTATTGTCTTTAGAAAACAATCTGGTATGAATAAGTTTATTGTTAACAAAATCAACTTCTTTAAGCCCAAAATTTGTACCTAAAAACGTTTTACCCTGTCTAGAATGTTGTATACTATTAATGTATATCTCTGATCCGTTTTCGTAAGTTGAATTCAAAACTTTTTCAATACTGAATGTAGTCATGTTTAGCTTAAACAAGCCTAAGCCATACGTCCCAATTAATAAATTATTTGACGAATCTTCTTCCAAAGACAGAATTAATTCACGGTTAACATTATTGATGTCTAATGTGATTCTTTTAAACTGATCTAATGCTCTATCATAAAGATTCAAACCATTTTCTGTACCTACCCAAAGTCTATTTTTACTATCTAAATAAGAGCATTCTATCCTACCACTACTTAATGACGTAGTATCTCTTAATCTATGCTTATAAACAGTATAATCTATGCCATCAAACTTGTATAACCCAGTGCCACTAGTTCCAATCCAAATAAAGCCATAATGGTCTTGAATAATATTTGAAACCCCAGCTTTAGGAATCCCGTCTTTTATATTAACAAAATGAAATTCCTGATGAGACTCTTGCGACATGGTAAATAATGGCAGAAGTAATATATAATAAACAAAAAAATAAATTACATTTTTCATATAAGAATCACTCTTTATTTAGGTATGTTAAAATTACCATTTTTAGATTTTATACTAATATAGTCGTAATAGCATCTATTTTTTTTAGTTATTTATCCTAATTTAATAAAACCCTGTAACTAATTCGTTATAGGGTTTTTGTTATTAATTGATTTATTCATCAAAATAAACTTGATCTTAAAATATAGATTATAAAAGATTTACCACTCTTTATTCTCAAGAGCTTCCAAAACGACTATTTCATCCATCTCTGCATCCATGGTACCTGCAACTGCAATACCTCCTATTAACTCATCTTGGTACCATATCGGGTACCCTCCTTTTAAGGGAACATATGCATCAGATATTGCTCCATCTAAAACTAACATTGGTGTTCTACCTTCTAGTATCACTTTTTCAATATCTATTGATGGTCTCATAAAGGCTACAGCGGTTGCAGCTTTACCAATTGCTATTTTGGAAGCACCGCTCATAGTATTTTCAAGACTCTCCAATAAAATAGGGTTTCCTCCTTTATCAACGATCGCTATTGCACCAGGTACTTTATGCTTATTAGCAGATTCAACAGCTGCATTCATTAGTGATTTTGCATCACTATACGTTATTTTAAAAACCGTTTTTGGCATCTTTAAAGTCTATAAATTTCTTTTCTTACTAATTTCATCAAGTCCATATGCTTTTCTTCATGCATTAGTCGTCTGTATTTATTTCTATCCAGATTCCCTACAATATTCCAAATAGCTTTATTCATTTCTGTATGCTCTCTAAAAAAGCCAAGCATGTCAAAAATTCTAGGCGAAGCATCAGCAGTAAAATATTTGTCGTATCCAAATTCTTTGGCGTAAAAGAAGAATTCCACTGTATGCAAAAAGTTTCTTGATCCACCTATTAAATCCCAATCAAATTGCCAGTCATTATCATTAGTATGTAAATAATAATCAATATTTGATTGCTCACACATTGCAAGTACTTCTGCTGGGTTTTCTTTAGCCAACAGTGAATGACCAAAATCTATTGTTATTCCTGTAGCTGCATTTTGAACTTCTTTTAAGAATACAATCGTCTTGGCGCAGCTATCTAAAAAGCAATTCACTCTAGTCTCATTGATTTTGTATTCGACGAACAAAGGCATTTCTGGTTTATAATCTGCAGCTTCTGCAAAGGCATCAATCATATACTTCCACCCTTTTTGGTAGTCAACCTGAAATAGATTATCATAACCATCCGATAAAGGACAGCATGTAACTAAGGGAGCTCCAACTGCTATGGCATAGTCTTTAGCATCTTTGATCATTTGTACCGCATCATTTCTTAAATTTTCTTTTGGTCTTGATAATGCTCCAGGAACCCATTTGGTTTCTTTTTTGATATTTGCATTAACAGCTGCAAACTCCAACCCCATGTCTTCCATCAATTTTTTTGTTGCATCTGCTGCTTCTGTTTCATAAGGAAACACGATTTCTACACCTGTTACACCATCAATTTTTTGAACAATTTCCAATCGTTTTTTTAATCCTGTAGGCTCTTGATATTCAGAAAATCTATCTTGTGTTTTGCTTAAAAATGCTGTAATTATACTCTGTTTCATTTATTTTAATCTTTATATATTAATATGCGCCATTAGGCGCTTTCTCAATTATTGTATTCCTAACTATATTAGGGTCTGTAAACTGGTCATTTAAATCGGTTACAGTAGTTGAAAACGAATACATGACCGCTCCTTTTTCGCCTGCTTGAAACCAATGTTTTGTACCAGCTGGAAGCTCTAATTGGTCTCCTGGACTCATTACGACTTCGTTACGCATGGTATAACAATCTTCTTTGCCATCAACAATAAAGCCATGTTTCATATTATTTTCTCCAGGAATATAGAAGTATAACTCTCCGCTAATTGCTCTTATGACCTCTTCTTTACCAGCATCATCCCCAACCGTAGGATGCCAATGCTCTGGTTCTGTTTGGTAAGGTAACAACACTAATATCTTACCAGCTATTCTATTTGTCTGAAACATCGTTAGTATCTGGATCCCTTCTTTTTTAAGGTCACTTAAGCCAAAGTCAGCCGCTGTTATCTTTTTTTTATCTTCAGGAGTAAGTAATAAACCCGCAGCTTCAATCATTTCTATGGATTTTTTACAGACTTCTTTAAATTCTTCAAATTTTATCATTTCATTATCTATATTTTATGTCAATTGCAATGGTTTTTGTGGTTTTACAGCCAACCACATAGGTATAGCTAACAGGTTTAATACTGCTGCTAAAAAGAAAAAGGGTGTATTAGAGCCTGTAAATGCAATCATGTATGGAAACGCTAGGGCCGTGAAAAAAGATCCTAGGTTGCCTGCCATATTCATAGTACCACTTACTGTACCTGAATGTTCTTTTCCTATATCTAAACAAACCGACCATGAAGGACTTAAAGTCATATCTGCACCAAAAACAGCTAGAGATATAAAAACAACAGCTCCTACAACTTCATTCATGTAAATACTAGCCACAATGCCTATAGCTGCCAATGAAAAACCAATTATAGCTGGTAATTTTCTTGACAAACTCCATTTCCCTTTTCTATAAATAACATCTACCAGCCAACCAGAAACCCAATTACCCAAAGCTCCAAAAATAAGCGGGGCTGATGAGTAAAAACCAGCTTCTACCATATCTAAATTATACTTTGCTTTAAGGTGCGGAAATAACCATGTTAAACAGAAAAAAAATGTAAAATTACTGCTAAAGTATTGCCCCATCATGAGCCACATTGCCTTCGATTTGAATAACTTTTTAAATGAGATAGATTCTTTATTACTGCTTACTTCTTGTGTATTTTTCTTGATTATTTTTAACTCATTCTCATCAACCGAAGCATGATTTTCTGGCGAATCCCTATACCACCAATACCAGATCAATGCCCATAAAACACCAATGGCTCCAAGAATAACAAAACTCATTCTCCAGCTGGTAAAATCTATTAACCAAGCCACCATTGGAAGCGCTATCGCTGCTCCAATTCTGCCTCCAGAGAAGTTTATCCCATGCACCAAGCCTCTTTCTTTAACTGGTATCCAATTAAAAACTGCGCGTGCCATACTAGGAAATGCTCCTGCTTCACCAACACCAAAAAGAAACCTAACAATTATTAGAGCTACAAAATTATAAACAGCTCCCGTTAAAGCTGTAAAAATGGACCAAAGGGTGACTACCGCAGTGAGAACCTTTCTTGCTCCAAATTTATCTGCCAGATAACCAGAAGGTGTTTGAAACAATGCGTAGCCTAAAGCAAAAATGGACAATACCCATCCCATTTGTTTATCTGATAACCCAAGATCGGTTGCAACTGGATCTTTCGCCACTGAAATTAGAATACGATCAAACAGAACGATCATAGCCAAAATAAAGGTGCCAAATACCATACGGTATCTTACTGGAAAAAAACGTCCCTTGCTACTCATTTATCTTTTTCAAAATTAATTGCTTTGTTTTATCTAAATGTTCCTTGGCTAATGATTCAGCTAGGTCTGGATCTCTTTTCTCAATGGCTTCAATAATCGCCATATGTTCTGGAAGTGTTTCATCAGGCAGCCTTAATAAACCAATCAAATCCATACATACTAATAAATTACCTTGCTGGAATAGTCTGTGCAAAAAACCATTTCCACTTCCTTTCATTATCATATCATGAAATTTTGCATCTGCCTGTTGGTATGCAGAATCATCAATGCCACCATTTAAAAAAGGAGAAAATAGTTTTCTAAGGTCATTTATCTCACTAGGTCTGGCATGATTGGTAAACAATCTAACAGCAGTTCCTTCTAAAGCCATCCTACAATCAAATATTTCTACAATCTCTATATCTGAAAATTCTTTTACTATGACGCCTTTTCTCGGTATAGACTCTATTAAACCTTCCCCTTCCAGCATTTGCAAAGCTGATCTTAAAGGCGTTCTACTAATCCCCAAAGTTTCTGCAAGCTTATCTTGGACTATTTTTTGTCCAGGAGCTAGTTCTTTAGACATAATCATGGCTCTTACCTTGTTATATGCCTGAGCGCTTAATTCATTATTGAAAATTTTATCCATACAAATTATACTTCGTATACGGTATTCATTTTTAGTATACGGTATACAATATTATGAAAAATAAATGAACCACCCTAAATAATATGGTTATATATGTTCTATAATTAATTATAAAATAATGAGTATGATCCCTTTAGAACTCAGTTCAGAGGGATAAAATGTTGATTTCTTTTTATTTAGATTAACTATAATTTTGTTTAAAAAGAACCTTGGATCATTATTAGTTTAAGTGGTGTTTGCTTTAGGGTTAGAATTCATCTAAATTCTTTTTTTATATAGAAATTTTCTTCCTATCAAGCGATCACCATATTTTATTAGTTTATTGTATATGAGCTTCTAACATCCATAGCGTTTTATCCAACCGTCTAACTACTTCTGTAAATAAGTCTGCCGTAGCGGCATCTTCTAAATTTTCGGATGCATGAATTGCTTCGCGTGTTGAGGAACCCAATTGTTGATATTTTAGGCTAAGTTCTTTTACAGCCGATGCTCCAATTTGAAAAGTATCAGGGTTTGATTTTAACCTTGTTTTACGACTGACCGCTTTTAAACTACCTTCTGCCACACCACCTAAAGCTGTAATACGCTCTGCTATGGTATCTATGAATTCAAGAATTTCGCTTGCAAATTCATCAAACATCTCGTGTAGTGCGTAAAAATTCGGTCCTTTTACGTTCCAGTGCGCCTGTTTAACTTGACTGTGTAAATCAATAGTATCTGCAAGTTGTTGGTTTAAGATATTCACCAATTGATCTTTATTATCTATTTTAATTGAACTTTTATAGTGTGCCATAAGATTCTTATTTTTTTGAAAAACGCTTCCGTTTCAATAGTAAACGGAAACGTTTTTTTTACTATTTGAAATTAATCTTCAATTAATTCTTTAGCAGTCATTCGCTTCATTACATCTTCTAAACTAACCACTTCACTTGCCCATGTACCTATTACTTGTAGGTAATCATCTAATGCATCTTTATTTTCAAAAGGTGCAGGGCCAGTAGTTTCTTTGACAATAAACACAGGAATGTCACGTGAAAATGCTTCATGCGCCGTAAAACTGATAGCATTATTAACACTTACTCCGCCAAGAATAATCTGCTTTTTGCCTAGTTGCTTTAAAAGTGTATCTAATGTACCTCCCCAAAAAGCTCCAGGACGATTTCGGGTAAAGTTATGGTCATTTTCCTTTTGTACTAGTCTTGGATCCCAGTCTGTCCAAGGTGAACTTTCCTCATAATAACCTTGTTCTACTTCTGGCCAATTACTAATGAGGCCAGCATCTTTCTCACTATTATCAAAGGCATAAACAGAGTGAATTACCGGAATCCCTAATTCACGACTTAGCGCTGTTAATTTATTAATAGGCTCTATTAGTTCAGCCGCATCATTTTGATAGGGGCTACCAGGTTCTGTAAACAACCGTTCCATATCTACAATTAATGTAACAGCGTCTTTTGGATTTAGAGTGAATTGCATAATTTAATTTTTTAAAATGAAACATTTATTTTTCGTCTGGTCTCAAGAAGATTACCTCACGCGTTACTTGCCAGCGACCTTCTTCGAATACCAAATCTATGCTCAGTATAAGAATTTGTTCTTGACCACTTAGATCATTTTTACGAGATAACAATACGTGGGCATTGTTACCATCAACATCTATTTTATGGAATTTTGCCCAAGTATTCATGGGTGGGTCACCAGCTTCCTTTTTACTTTTAAAGAGTCCTTTAAAAGCTTCTTTATTTGCGGTATTAAGATTGTCATCTGTGTCTATCATAATCACATTTAAATCGTCGTGATAAATGCTATCTAAGACATCAATGTCATAACTTGTTGCAGTTTGAATTAAATTTTCTATAACCAATTTAACTGCGTCTTGTGTTTTGTTTTGTTCTTGTATTTCCATAATATTTATATTTTTTTAGTTTTAATTTTTATACTTACAAAAGTAAGTTATTTACGAAGTTTAGAATTTATCAATATCGTATTACTTATAGTCAATATGTAACTTAATAGAATTATTATGCTGTTTCTGCTATTGGCTTTAAGGATGTTGAAAAGACTTTACCTTCATATACTCTTGATATGATAATTGCTATAATTGCGATAACCGATAGAGGCCATTCACCATCACTAATCATGTAATGAGCAAAAAATGCGAGAACTGCATCGTAGAAGAAGCCAGCATATGCCCATTCCTTTAAAAGCTTGTTTTTTCTTGTCCACACTGCTAATAATCCTAAAATTTTCAATATTGCCAAAGGGTAAATAATCCAAGTTGGAAACCCTAAATTATTGTAAAAGCCTGATACCATATCATACTTTAACAAATACATGCTTGAAGAGAATGTGAAAATAAGTGTCATCACACCTGTTGCTATCCAATAAATTATCTTGTTTGTTTTCATTATGTTATATTTTTATGGTTTATATAAGTGTTGTGTTTTTTTGCATTATTTTAGATGTCAAAGTATCAAGTATTTCACTTGGTTCTGGTCTGGTCATGTAGTTTTCATCTAGATGTACATAGACAATTTCAAAATCCTTATTAATGATGTATACACCAGGAACTGGCAATTCAAAATTTAAATTACCATGTATTTGCGTTAAATCGATACCAAAATTTGCATACTCTCTTTTTAAATCATTATTGAGTGTAAAGACGATGCCTAAAGATTTCATAAATGTTGCATTGTTATCACTTAATAAAGGAAATGATAATGTATTTTTATCAGAAGTTTGTGCTGAAATATTTGGCTTTTCTGCACTAATGGCAACAATGTTGGCACCATGCCTTTCAAATTCCTCTTTGAGCATTTCATAACGTCTGAGTTCCATATTACAATAAGGGCACCATCCTCCTCTGTAGAAGTTCAGTACTAAATACTCTTGCTCCATAAATTCACTGAGCTTTCTGGTTGTCCCAAAAATATCAACAAATTCAGCATTTGTAACTTTTTCGCCTACTTTAAGGGCTTTATCTTTTAAATCACTGGATGCGATTTCTTCGACTCCATCTAGCAATACCTGTGCAATATGTTTAGGCATTCTGGAGAATCCTGTTTCACTTATGTGTGATAACTGTTCTTTTAGTGTCATAATATATATAGTTTATTGAGGCAAAATTAGACAGCAAGAAGGCTTAAGTAATAATCTATCTTAACAATAAAATAGTCAATGTGTAACTTTCTGAATTGATTTCTGTATATAAATAGCTGTTTTTTAGTTTATGATTACTTTTAGAAGTCATAAAAACACCGCTAATAGTTGAAGACTTTTATCTGAGAAGTAAATAATTCTCGGGGCAAGCCCCCGAGGTATTCAAAGGGAAATTATTTTTTAAGTTCCGAAGCAAGCTTTGAGGTATTAAACCTAAGATCCCGCCAAAAAAATCGGGATTAGTTCAACTATCTATTTTGAACGTATTGCTGCGCAACTTTTCAAAATAGAGTTTCACTAATAAAAAATGCCACATTAGTCTTAATTATAGACAATGTGGCATTTGAGGTTACGAAAGTATTTTCCGATGTACGTTTTCTTTAGCTAGGTTCTTGAGATAAAATATTTTCTCTAATAATTTGCCAACGATTATCTTCCCAAACGAAATCTAGAATTACAGTTAATTCACTTGTTTTGTCAGTAAGATTTACTCTTCTTTTTACAACAATATGACCCGTATCTCCATTAACTTCAGTGTGAATAAATTTTGCCCATGTGTTCTTGGTACGTTCTTCACCTTCTAGCTTAGATGCAATTAATTTCTTAAACGCATCTTTTCTAAAAACATTTTTATTGAATGCATGTACCTGCCCTTTTGTTAAAGGTATCATCACTCCAGGAAAAAGTGCTTCTTCTTTAAAGTCAACGGTGTGCATACTTTTCCCCTCTGTTACAATAATTAAGCAGTGAAATTCAATTCTATGTGGTTTTGATAAATCATAGGCACTTTTTTCACACCTTTCAAATAATTCTTGAATTGCAATAAGCTCGAAGGGAACAGTTTGACTGACAAACTGAGAAAACACTATATTCTCTATATCATTATACATGTCTTATGTATTGATTTAAGTCATCTTATAACTGATTTGCAAACTTACTCGGCGTGATTCCTTCATGTCGTTTGAAAAAACGAATAAAATTAGACGGTTCATCAAAACCTACTTTAAAAGCAATTTCTTGAGTAGTATATTTTTTTTCAGATAAATTTCTTTTAATCTCCAACAAAATCCAGTTATCTATAAATGCTTTAGCTGTTACATTTCCAAGTTCTTTACAAATCTCATTCAAATATTTGTAGGAGACTAGCATCTTTTTTGCATAGAATTTTGCATCGTGACTATCCTGGTAATGTTGAGTGATTAATTGTTTAAACTGAATAAAATCTTTAAAGTGTCTACTCTCAAAAATCTCGTGTTGGTAGACTGTTAATCGTTTGATTTGAATAAGAAGTGAAAGAAAAATATTTTTAGCTAAATCAGATTTAAGATTTTGATTATTGCTCTTTTGCATACTTTTAAGTAATTCTAGGTATGGTATCAAAAGTGGGATATTCTCTTCGCCAATTAACAAACTTTTTGTGTTGAATAAATGAAGAAAGTGAAAGAGGTCTTTCTCACCTATATTGTCGGTAATAAAAGATTCTTTAAAAGAGATAACATAACCATTTACTTGTAGTTCTTTTTGAAAATAATTGACTTGATTTTTCACTAAAGGGATGACAACTCCTGGCGAAAGTATTATCTCATTAAAATCAACATTATGAAAACCTTTCCCTTCCGTTACAATAATTAATGCGTGAAATTGAATTCTATGACTAATCGAAATATCAAAATTACTTTCTCTACATCGTTGGTAAAGTTCTTCTATAGAAATAATCTCAAAATCAATCGGTTGATTAATGAATCTAGTAAAACCAATATTTTCAATATCCGCCACTCTAAACTATTTATGAATTAAGGTTATTAATAAAATCATTATTATCAAAATAAAAACTAATTTATAAGATTATTTTTCTAATAAAGAATTAATGGATGCTTCTTTTCGATATTTCAAGAATAGATTTATCCAGATATTTCTTCCCGTTCTAGCTAAAACTGGGTATAACGAGAACAATGTAGTTGCTATTAATAAGTATCACCCAAAAGACCTACACCAAAAACAAAGTGTGCAATAAGAAAAACTATGACACTTAATAACACCCAATATGGTTATTTTTTCTTTGGTATCTTTTCTTTTATATTTCCTGTACATATCATCTTATCATCTACATCAAACTCATTAGGTAAAATTTGAAGCATTAAAACATCATAAAGCCTATAAAGTCCCACAAAATCTATAAAAAAAGCTTCACTATTACTGGTAAAGCTTTTTATGTATCCACTCTATTATTCATAGCTTAGGTTTTGCTAGAATTAGGGTCTTAATTTAAAACTGCATCTTTGTTGCCTATCTAGAAATTCAGTTATATCAAACAAGTATTATTTGCAATTATTCATACAGGGGGATTATTATTAGTCATCATATCTATATACCACCTTTGTTTTTTTTCTTAGCCATACGTGATATATAATTTTGCATGTATACAATTAAATGCTTGCGCACATTATACTTCATTGGAATTTCAAAACGAGAAAACCAACCAGACCTAACACTAGATTTTACCATGTCGAACTCCTCTGCTACTTTTTCAAAAAAATCCTCTTTATCAGATTTATCTATTTGACTAAAAAGTCGCTTAATATTGTCTATTTCATTAATATCACTCATAATGTTTTTTTAATGTTTTTAGATGTTTTCAACCGAGATCGTGTCTGTAACATTTTTTAGCAGATAATTTACACCGTATATCACGGATAATAATTGTAGTAGAGCTGGTATACAATATATCTGCTATACCTTTTTCCAGAAACACGTTAGATACTAAATGAACTATACTGTTTTCCTGTGTTGTTAAATCTTTCATGAAGTACTACTTTACTAGTAATTTGTTTTCATTTGTTGTTTAATAAGGTTTTACAACATATATTTGTTGTAGTATCACAATTACAAGTGCACAAATATACGACACTTTTCTGACACTTTGAAACAAAAGTGATACTTTTTTTACACTTTCAACATTATGTTATCAGAAAAAATAGAAAAATTAATACATGAACTACAGCTTTCTCCTGAAGAATTTGGAAACAAAATAAATGTTGGAAAAAGCTCTATATATAAGTTATTAAGAGGTGACATAAAAAAACTCACTTCTAAAATGGCTGCTAAAATAAATAGCGCATTTCCTGAATATTCCTTAGAATATTTAAATGGACTCAATTATGACACTTTAGAACCTAATAAGGACAACACCAGCGAACCAGCTCCTGGATATAAAAAATTAAAACAAAAGCAGATAGAATTCATTACAAAAGCTTTTGAGGACAACTTTTATGACTTAATGGCTTATAAGCGATTTAAAAAAGAGTTTTTATTTAGAGCTACAGAAGTTCTAGGCATATTACCTAATAAACCTAAAAGATAATCTATCTAGTTGGTCTTTATTGTTTTTAAGTCAACTATATAAAATTATAATTACTAATATGCTAGAGTGAAATAAGTATTGATCTATTTCTGGATATATTTGTCACGATTAACATTATATCGGTAAAAAAGGCTTTTTATTTTATCCTACGTTTATTATCACTTTCATAAAATAATTTATTTCAGTAATCTCTACACGATATTTTTCACAAATTCTTAGTTAGAAATTAACAAATATAATAATCATTTTAAGCTGTTTTTAAGCAAAATTATATGTATTAACTTACATTTGCCACATCAAAAATTACGGGAAACCCACAGCGAGTATGTAATTATAATTATATATAATAATAAATATTTATATATAAATATAATTAAGTCAAGTTTTTATTGTAAAATTATGTATTTCGTCGATTTTGAATATATTGTACCACCCTACACCACAGAATACTTGTAATAAAATTGAATACCAGTACAGTATAAGCAGACTAAATAACTAACTTAAATTGGAAATGATAATTAATGAAATTTACAAATGAAACTTGTTTTTAGAAGCGAAAAAGAAAAAAGTCTTAGCTCCTTTGCTTATCGGCTAGTAGCTATTATAGGTATTCTTTTTGCATTATCTGCATTTCCCAATAGCTTAATATTAGCATTTGTTGTTATTTTACTGGCAAGTAGTTTATTTTAGAAGCATTTTATCTGTAATTATATCAAAGTTAGATTTTTACAAAATAAATTATGATCGATACTACCCGAAAAACATTTTTTGTTGTGTTATTACAAAATAATGTAAACTGCTATCGATTCTCTCTTACAAAATATAAACCACATAAAACTAGGCTTATTGTTAGGCCTGTTATGTGTTTCAATATACTTTATAGCACGAATACTTCTTAAAAGAAAGACCTATGCTGTTGAAGATATTATAAAATCTTTAGGCTTTGGTTTCACTCTATCTTTGTGCCTTAAAATAGGATTAATTGGCTACTTCAACGAATGTGGCAAGCTCGAATTTACAACTGAAGCATGTATGATTATTGGTGGATTTGCTTTGGCTGTTTTTGCTGTAGATGGATTAACAAAATCCATTAAAAAAAATGATCCTCACAAAAAATAAGGATTCATTTAATGATTTGTAATTAGCGCCTGTATTGTAGGCAGCAAATTATAATTGTTAGCTTTTTACTTTATAAAGTCTATATTGACCTCGGTTTACTTTTTTATACTAACACAAATTTTTGCCTAAACACAGCAATTGGCTTGATCCTCATAAACCCTGTGAAGCACTACAAGCCTTATTAAAAACAAAAAAGCCTCACTATTTCTAGTGAAGCTTTAAGTGAGCCCTGAAGGATTCGAACCTTCGACCGCCTCCTTAGAAGGGAGGTGCTCTATCCAGCTGAGCTAAGAGCCCTAAAAGAAAACATTTTTGTTTTCCGGTGTGCAAATATAAAATTAACTACATATCTAACCAAAAGAAATGTTCATAAATTTAATCAATAATTCATAATACTTTAAAAACCTTATCTCTAGCTTTAATTATTATTATTTCTAAACTAAGATATAATTAAAAAGCACCATAAAAATGGTGCTTTTTAATAGATATATTTATTTAATTACCAAAACAATCCATATAAAACTGTTAGAATAATCATAATTGCAAACGAACCAATATTAAATAATGGTGTGGTTTTGAATAACTCTTTAGTAAGAGGGATTCCTTTAGGATCATCTGCTCCTTTATTCTGCATATTACTCATGACTACTATGACTAACATTGATAATACTGTTGTAATTCCCATTTGATGCATCCATGGCTCAAATGCTGGAATAGGTAAAAACTTAAGTGCCAATGCAATTGGAATAGACAAAATAGCTCCCCAAATTGCAGCATTGTTCGTGGTCTTCTTCCAGAATAAACCTAAAATAAATACGGCTAATATACCTGGACTTACAATACCCGTATATTCCTGAATGAATTGAAATGCTTGATCGATCCCACCTAAAAGTGGAGCAACTATTACAGCAATAATTAAAGCAACTGCCGCAGAAATACGCCCAACATTTACAGTTGTTTTATCGTCTGCATTTTTATTAATATACTGTTTGTAAATATCCATAGTAAATATGGTAGATGTTGAATTTAGCATAGAAGCCAAAGAAGACACTATAGCAGCAGCTAAAGCAGCAAAAGCAACACCTTTAAGTCCTGTTGGTAAAAACTGTAATAACCACGGATACGCTTTATCAGCTTGCTCCGTTGTAGGCACGTTTAACATACCTGCTTCACCTAAATTTGACATAATGGAAGGATCGTTAACCATGACGTAAGCTGCAATACCAGGAACAACTACAACCAACGGAATAATTAGTTTTAAGAACGCAGCCAATAAGATCCCCTTTTGAGACTCTTTTAAAGATTTAGCCGCTAAAGTTCTTTGTATTATATATTGATTGAAACCCCAGTAGTATAAGTTGGCTACCCATAAGCCTCCTATTAATACCCATATACCAGGCAGGTTTACATAGTTTTCATTTGTTTCTTCAAGAATCATGTGGAATTTCTCTGGAGCTGCCTCTACAACTTTAGAAAACCCTGCAAAAACACCTTCTCCACCAGAAACCGTATTTAATGCTAAATAAGTAGTGATTAAACCCCCTAGTACCAAAAAGACAACTTGTATAACATCGGTCCAGGCAACAGCAGATAATCCTCCATATAAAGAATAAGCAGCAGCAAATAAAGCTAAACCAATAATGGCGTACATCATATCTACACCCATGATAGTTTCAATAGCTAATCCACCTAAATATAATACAGACGCTAGATTAACAAAAATATAAAGCGCCAACCAGAATACAGCTAGAATCGTTTTTAAGTTGGTCGAGAATCGTTTTTCAACAAACTCCGGGATAGTATAAAGTCCTTTCTCAATAAAAATGGGTAAGAAATACTTTCCTACAATAATTAAAGTTAAGGCCGCCATCCACTCGTAAGAGGCAATGGCTATACCTAATGCAAATCCAGATCCAGACATGCCAATAAATTGCTCTGCTGAAATATTTGCTGCAATTAATGATGTACCAATAGCCCACCAAGGTAAAGATTTACTAGCTAAAAAGTAATCTTCGGCATTTTTTTGATGGCCGTCCTTATCACGAGATACCCAAAGTCCTACTCCCAAAATTAAAATGGCGTAAGCAATAAAGACTACATAGTCCCACATTTCGAATCCTGCTGTCATAGTGTAAAAATTATTTTAGTTAATTAATATAAGACTCAAATATAAAAATTAAATTTAGAAACACCCTAAGTTTAACATAAAAAAACCAAACTAGTAGGGTCTAGTAGGTTTTTTAAAAAAAATAATGATATATTTGTATTAGTTTATGATAAAAATCAAGCAAAATATAGGGGTTCCAAAATATAGACAAATAATCAACTCGATTGAAGATGCTATCCTTTCCGGCAGTTTACAAAAAGGAGATCAAATTCCCTCTATTAATAATGTTAAAGAGCAGCATAACCTTTCAAGAGATACTGTTTTAATGGCTTTTAACGAGTTGAAAAGCAGAGGAATTATTCAATCCATAGTTGGAAAGGGATATTATGTGGCTAGTGAAAACGTTAACGTTACACAAAAAATATTTTTACTTTTTGATGAACTAAATTCCTTCAAAGAGGATTTATATAATTCTTTTTTAGAAAATTTGGGTGGCAATATTCAAGTAGATATTTTTTTTCATCATTTCAACAAAAACGTTTTTAGTAAACTAATTAATGACAATGTTGGCGACTACAATTATTATGTCATAATGCCTGCAAACTTGACAAATACAAATGAGGATATAAAAAAGCTAGCTAAAGATAAGGTTTATATTTTAGATCAAGTACACGATGATTTATTAGAATACTCTGCTATTTATCAGAACTTTGAAAAAGTCATTTTTAACAATCTTACTAAAGCATTACATCTCATTAAGAAATACAAAAAAATAATTCTAATTTTTTCTGAAGACAAACAACCTCAAGACATGTTGAAAGGTTTTAATCGCTTTTGTAAAAAAAACAAGATGCCTTTTGAGGTTATAAATTCATTAAAAAACAGAGCATTAAACAAGGGAGAATTATACGTTATGCCAGATGATAAAAGTTTACTTCGAATTATAAAAAAAATGAAAAGTAGTAATTTATTATTGGCAAAAGATATAGGTGTTATCTCGTACAATGATACCTTACTTAAAGAAATTGTAGAGGGAGGTATTACAACCATTTCTACAGATTTCAATAAAATGGGGCAACGTTTAGCTGAAATGATACTTAATAAAGAATTAGTTAAAGTAGAAAACCCTAACAATTTAATTATCAGGAATTCATTATAATTAAAAATAAAAATAGTGTATAAAATCAGTCACAACAAAACATCAAACATTTTAGAGATTGAAAACTCTGAAAGCGGAGTGCATGGAAAAATCTATCTTAATTCTGGAGCAAGCTTACAAAAATTAACATTAAAAGGGCATGCCATTATAAAAGATTTATCGCCATTAACCTATGCTAACACATATGCGTCTTCTATTCTGTTTCCTTTTGCAAATAGGATTAAAGATGGTGCATATACTTTTAATGATAACGATTTTCAATTCGAAATAAACCAGAAGGAAGAAAACAATGCCTTGCATGGATTGGTTTATAATAAAGCCTTTCATATTGTAGATCAAGAAACTAGTCATGATTCGGCATCTATTTTACTAGAATACAACGAAACTGAATTATCTATTGGATTTCCCTACACATATACAATACAATTAAAATATGTTTTCACTTCAAACGACTTAAGTTTGGGGGTTTCTGTAAAAAACACGGATTCAAAGGCGTTTCCGTTTACTTTAGGATGGCATCCCTATTTTTTAAGTGATGATTTATTTAATAGCTCATTAGAGTTTAACAGCAGTAAAAAAATAGTTTTGGGAGAAAGAAATATCACTACTGGTATTGAAAATTTCGAATTAAAAGATGTGCTTACCATTGAAGACAAACAATTGGATGATTGCTGGGTTTTGGATTCAAATAAAGTAACATTTAATACACCTAAATATAAATTAATTATTGAATCTTCGGCAGAGAATAATTTTCTCCAAGCTTATACCCCACCTAAGTTAAATACAATAGCTATTGAGCCTACAACTGGAGTTTCAGACAGTTTTAATAACAAGATTGGGTTAGAGGTCTTAGATCCAAATGACATTTACAATATTAATTGGAGCTTAAAAATAAAATAACAACTTAACAATACTACAATGAGTACAATACTAATTAATGATGTAAAAACAACATTTATCAATACATTTAAAACCGAACCTATTCTTATTTTTTCTCCAGGTCGAATTAATATTATTGGTGAACATACAGATTACAATGATGGCTTTGTATTTCCTGCTGCAGTAGATAAAGGGATTGCGGCGGCTATGCAAAAGAGTGATACAAATATATCTACAGCCTATGCCTTAGATAAAGACAGTCGTATAGAGTTTGAATTAGATAAATTAAGACCATCTGCTGAAGGTAGTTGGGAAAATTATATTTTTGGTGTTGTTGCCGAAATTCAAAATAAAAACAAAGCTGTAGGCAATTTTAATATTGTCTTTAAAGGAGATATTCCAGGAGGTGCTGGTATGTCATCTTCTGCAGCATTAGAAAACAGTGTGGTATTTGGTTTAAATGAATTGTTTAATTTAGGGCTAACCAAGCATGAAATGATTTTAATATCTCAAAAAGCAGAGCATAATTATGTTGGTGTAAAATGTGGGATTATGGATCAATATGCCAGTATGTTTGGCATCAAGGACAATGCATTACTTTTAGATTGTAGAACTGTAGAATCCAAACCTTATAAAATAGATTTTAAAGACCATCAACTGATGTTAATCAATACTAATGTAAAGCATAGTTTGTCTGATAGTGCATATAATGACAGGCGTTCTGCTTGTGAAAGTATTGCCGAATTACTCGGAATTAAAGCATTAAGAGATGCTACTGAAACCGATTTAGAAGCTATTAAAGACAAAGTATTACCTGAAAATTATCAAAAAGCACTTTATGTTATTCAAGAAAATAATAGAGCTATAAGAGCTTCAAAAGCTATTGAAGCTAATGACTTAGAAACATTAGGAACTTTAATTTTTCAATCACATAATGGTTTACAACATCAGTATAAAGTAAGTTGTGATGAATTAGATTTCTTAGTAGACCAGGCAAAAGCTAACGACCATGTTTTAGGAGCTAGAATGATGGGTGGTGGCTTTGGTGGTTGTACTATTAATTTAGTTTCAAAAAGTGAAGCTAAAGCTTTTGGAGAAGCCGCATCTATAGCTTACAAAAATGAATTTGACAAAGCGTGTTCTATATACTTCATAAAATTATCTGAAGGTACACACTTAGTAAAATAACCAATTACAATTTATTTAAAATGAAGAATACAGATTTACAAGACTATTCACATAAACGTTTAAATATACTTACTGGCGAATGGGTTTTAGTATCACCACATCGGGCAAAACGACCATGGCAAGGACAAAATGAAGCCGTATCAAATGATGTTAGACCTGCTTACGATGAGACCTGCTATTTATGTGCTGGGAATACCAGAATTAATGGAGAAATCAATCCAAAATATCAAAACGTATTTGTGTTTACTAACGATTTTGCTGCCTTACAAAAAGATTCTAAATCTTTTTCTATCAAAGATGGTTTGCTAGTCGCCGAAAGCGAAACGGGTATATGCAAAGTGATCTGTTTTAGTCCAGATCACTCAAAAAGCTTAGCAGACATGAGTGTTAAAGACATTCAAAAAGTAGTTTTTGCATGGCAAAAAGAATTCAAAGAACTGTCTGAAAATCCAAATATTAATTACGTTCAAATATTTGAAAACAAAGGAGCCGTAATGGGATGTAGCAATCCACATCCGCATGGACAAATTTGGAGTCAATCTACGCTTCCCAACGAAGTTGATAAAAAAAATACGCAGCAATTAGCCTATTACAAGAAAAATAACAGCAGCCTTTTGGGTGATTATTTAGCACAAGAATTAGAAAATCAAGAACGCATTATTTTTGAAAATGATTCGTTTGTTGTTTTAGTTCCTTTTTGGGCAGTATGGCCATTCGAAACTATGATTGTTCCTAAAAAACAACAAGCAACTATTTTAAAATTAAATAATACTGAGGCTTTAGACTATGCCGAAGCTATTTCGGTAATAACAAAAGCATACGATAAGCTGTTTAACACCTCGTTTCCATACTCTAGTGGTATCCATCAAGCACCAACAGATGGAAATACAAATAGTCACTGGCATTGGCATATGAGTTTTTATCCACCGCTATTACGAAGTGCCACCGTTAAGAAGTTTATGGTAGGCTATGAAATGTTTGGTTCTCCACAGCGTGATATTACTGCAGAATCAGCTGTAAAAATGATAAAATCACTTATTTAAATTATTTTAGGAATCTCATTAAAAATCAACCTGGTTAAGATTAAAATCTCAATCAGGTTTTTTTATATTAACGTCAGTTCGATTTATTTTTTTTATAAAAAACAATATTAAACCAATGATTTTCAAGTGTTTGTATTTTCGACAGAGCGAAGCATGAGCCTTTCGACTTTAGTTTATGCTGAGCGTAGTCGAAGTACTCAAGATAAACTTTCGAGAAATCTCATAAGAATGGGATTCCCTGCCTTCCGGCAGCTACGGTGTACCCACAAATATGCATAATTTTGGCAAATGAGAGAAACAATTCATCCACAGCATTTTTACCCTGATTATACAGGAGAATTAGGCGATCTGCGTTCAGAACGACGAGGCATGGAATT
>NZ_SRSO01000026.1 GCF_004791695.1 Flavivirga rizhaonensis
CTTGAATAACTTGAGCTTCGTTACGTAAATAAATAGAACTATCTGCTTCGTTTAGGTTAATATCATCTTCAACAAAGACAATTTCATCATTTATAAAAACATAAGCATCATTTCTTACTGATAATTGAGCAAATGCTAAATTGTTAACAGTAATTAATAGCAATAAAGAGTATAAACATTTCATAAGATTTGGGATTAGAAAGATTTATAATAAGAATCATTAATATAGTAATGATATATTCAAATGTAGCGTTTGATTTTTGTGTTTTACAGCTGAAAAATTGCGAAATGGAATATATGTCTTCTGAAAAAGCCTTTTTGAGCCTTGAATAAGTGTAGGGATTGAATGAGTAGTTTTAAATTTACTTTATGTCTTATAAATTGAATATATAAAACCTCAAAATTTATGGTAAAAGTAGTTGTAATAGAAGATGAAAGTGTTTCTAGCAATTATATAGTTTCTTTATTAAGTAAATATTGTTCCGACGGATTTATATTAGAAAAAGAAATAGATAATATCGTTGATGCAGTAAGATGGTTTATTAATAATGATAGTCCAGATTTAATATTTATGGATATTCATTTAAGTGATGGATTGTGTTTTGAGATTTTTAATAAGGTAGAAATTAGTTGTCCTATTATATTTACTACAGCCTATGATGAATATGCCATTAAGGCATTTAAAACAAATGGAATCGATTATTTGTTAAAGCCAATTACTGAAAAAGATTTTTACCAAGCTATTATGAAGTTTCTAAAAATAAGGAGAGATAAACAGTCACAAATAAATGAGCGGGTAAGCCTTTTAAATTTAGACAAGGAAAAATTGCATAAGAAACGCTTTTTAGTGAAATTAGGAAATAAGTATACCCCACTAAAAGCTGAAGATATTGCCTATTTTTATAAAGATGATATTGTATTTATAAGATCTTTTGATGGTAACAACTATCCAGTTAATAGCTCATTGACGAGTATAGAGAACTCTATAGATCCTAATATGTTTATTAGGGTTAATAGAAAAATATTAGTTAATATTAATGCTATAGAGTATCTGGCACAATATAAACCTGGTCAATTAGTACTCTGGGTAAAACCAAAATTTGAAGAACTTATTATATTAAGTCGAAAAATCAAGTCATTTAAAATCTTTATTAAATTAATTAATAATCAATTCTTGCCGTAAAAATAAATTACTTTTTTTTAGAAAATGTTATTGATATGACGTATATATTTGAGTAAGAAAAATCTTAGTGCTAATAATATCAAGGGATTGCAGCTTTAAACGTAAAAAAACGCATTTCATGGATTAAATATTTGTGTTCGACAAATATGAATCTCTCTATTCCCCATACTGTATCTATATTTCGAGGTATAACCCCAAAACTTTACAGTTATGAAAAGAATCTACATAACAGCTTTTAATCTTTTATTTTCTTTATTAATGTATTCTCAGGTTGGTGTAGGCACCACATCTCCCGACCCAACATCTGCTTTAGATATTGTAAGTAGTGATTCAGGATTATTAATTCCCAGAGTATCGCTTTCGTCTACCACAGATACATCTACCATTGTTGGAGCTGAAGCTATAAGTCTTCTAGTATATAATAATGCAAGTGTCTCAGATGTTACACCAGGATTTTATTTTTGGAATGGAACGGAGTGGGAGAGAATTGCTTCAGGAGCAGTTGCTGGTAATAGTTGGAACACATCAGGTAATGGAGGAACAACAAGTGGCACAAACTTTTTAGGGACAACAGACGCCCAAAGTTTAGATGTGAGAACTAATAATATAATAAGGACTCGATTTACAACCAGCGGACAAATTGAAGTTTTAAATACTGGAAGTTCTATTTTTATTGGTAATAATGCTGGAGAAAATGATGACTTATCGGCAAATTTAAATCTTTTTATAGGTGATGGCGCTGGAGAGACAAATGTAACTGGTAATAACAACATTGCTTTGGGTTATAGAGCTTTAAATGCAAGTGATGACAGATCGCATAATATAGCTATTGGTAATGGCGCATTGGAAAATAATACAGGCTATCGCAATGTAGGTTTAGGTTTTGAATCACTAACTGCCTCTACTATAGCAGATGATAATGTAGCAGTAGGATATCGTTCTCTTTACTCAACAACAACTGGAGATTCTAATGTGGCCATTGGTAGAAGTGCGCTTTACACAAATACAGATGGTGACGAAAATGTTGCTATTGGTGAAAGAGCGATGGTTTTTAACACTACGGGTAGTCGTAATACAACCATGGGGTTTCGTTCTCTATATAGTAATCAAACAGGTAATTTTAATGCTTCCTTTGGTGCTCTTTCTTTATTTGCAAACACAACAGGGGCTCAAAATACGGCATTGGGATCATTCAGTCTTGAAAATAACACAGTTGGAGATAATAATGTAGCAGTTGGAACACAAGCACTGCATAATAATACAAGTGGAAGAGATAATATAGGTATAGGATTTAGAGCTTTGTTTAATAACAATGGTATAAAGAATTTAGCAATAGGTTTTGATGCACTTTATGAAAATACAACAGGAACCGAAAATAATGCCATAGGAGATGGCGCTTTATACAGTAACCTAACAGGAGATAGTAATAATAGCTTAGGGTTTAATTCACTTTATAATAATACAACTGGAAGTTTTAACGTTGCTATTGGAGATCAGGTACTACTTAGCAATATTAGTGGAGAATATAATAGTGCGTTAGGTTATAGTAATTTATATTCTAATACAAGCGGAAATTATAATACAAGCTTAGGTTTTGAAAGCCTTTATGAGAATATTACAGGAACTAATAATATTGCATTAGGGTTTCAGGCGTTATACAATAATACTACAGCGGACCATAATTATGCGATAGGTACTTTTTCTTTATTTAATAATACAACAGGAACATATAATATTAGTTTTGGTTATGATAGTCTACGTAATAATCTAACAGGTAATTCAAACATAGGTTTAGGACGAGAATCAGGCGTTAATAATAGTACAGGCGATAATAATATAACAATAGGCTATAGAGCCAATTATAATAATGTTTCTGGAAGTAACAATACAGTAGTTGGTTATGAAGCTGGATTTGGAACAGGCTTAATTTCTGGAAGCGGGAATGTGTTTATAGGATATCGAGCAGGATTTCAAAACATAAGTTCTAACAGATTATATATTGAGAATAGTAGTTCTTTATCCCCTTTAATAGGTGGTGATTTTCAAAATGATAGAGTGGGAATAAATGCAGATATAACGGCTCTAAACCATACATTAACCGTAGGAGGTAGTGTGAAAATAACCACACTAATAAGTATTACACCAGGAACGGCACCAATAACCCCAGCAACTGGCGATGTTTATTATGATGCAGCTGCTAATAAATTACGAGTATATACAGGTAGTGCATGGGAAGATTTAAATTAAAAACATATTTAAAAAAAAGCCCATATGAAACTTAATGAAGCAGATAAGAAAATAATCAGATTAAAGAATTTTGAAAGTTCTTTATTACAACTAAGACAATCCATTAGGAGTATAAAGTATGATTTTAAAAGAAACATAAAGCATGCTTCATTTGATGATAAATTAAAAAAAACCTACAGAAAAAAATTAGAAGAGTATACCGTTAAAGAATTGAATTATTTAAGAAATATGATAGATAATTATTAAATAAAAGGATACTCACATATTATTCCATTTTTGTCAGGTAAAATTTTTGTGTAAAACTTAAATAAAATAAAGGAAATGAATACCAAAGATAAATTCCAAATAAATTTTACTTACACCAGATATAATCTAAGAATTAAGAACCCATTAGAGTTATATAATGAGATAATCTTCTATAAGAGAAGAAATAAAGAAATAGAAAAAATACAGCAAATCTTAAAAAAAAGGAAGGCAACATTTGAGTTGGTATTTTCCATTTTAGTTTGGGTATCACTTATTTGTATTTTAACATCTACTAAAGTTTATGCTCAGTTTAAACCCAAAGATGTTAGTGATCTAGTCTTTTTTGTTGAAAGTGCTATTATTGATGAAACGCATCATGTAGCAACATGCGAATCTGAATTTTGTTTAAATCATCCAAATTCAGAAAGTGCCATAATTACAGAACAATATTGCGATGTGACAGATAGTTGTGATGAAGGATGTGTAAGGAGGTGGTTAGACCAATCTGATTATGTGCCAGGTGGAGGATTTAATCCACCAGAATATACCAGTGGTAGAAATTTTGGACAAGATGATAAAGAGAAACCATGCTATATTAGTAATTGCATTAATGGAAAACCATGTATGCGAGGAGGGCCTGCTTATGGAGACGATGGGATGGGAAACTATAAATTTGAACAAGATAAATACCTTGAGATTGAAGGATCTGATGCTGTTAGTTTAACAGGAGCATTTTCTATTTTTCTCTTAGCAAAACCAGCCGACCAGACAGCGACAGGAGACTGGTCTTATTTTGGTTTAGCAGCTCATTATGTTACTCACAGGGTTTCTAATAACACGATTATACTTAGAGTCGGAAATACAGTACCACCTAGTCCAGTAGTAACTATAACAACACAAGGGGCAGTACAATTAAATCAATGGCAGCTCATTGAAATACATAGAGATGATTCAGGTAATATAACATCATTCGTAAATGGAGTTGACACTTCGGTTACAGGAGTCAATTCGGGTTCTGGCACCTTTAAGATAGGATACTTGCTATCTAATTTTAAAACCGGAGTGACACATGGTGTAGCAAGTATGCATGGAGATGTAGCTGCCTTTTTAGTTTATAATAAAAAAACGTCTGATACCGAAAACACGAATGTAAGAGCGTATTTTGATGTCAATTATCTAGCTAATATATTACATGTAGAAAGTGTTTCTTCAGCGGGTATAAACGTGTTTCCTAATCCAATTCAGGATTATGTAATACTTAAAGTTAAAAAATCGAAAGACCTCTTTAGTATGCCCGATAAAAATTATCCATTGGTCTATAATACTTTAGGAGAGGAGATAGACACACTAATAGAAAAAACAGATAAAGGCGCCTCAATGAGTTTTCGTATTCAATTTGATGATACTATAAGTAGAGGTGTTTATTTCGTTAGCTTTAAAGGGGAGATCGTTAAATTAATTAAAGTTTAAGGATTATGATTCCTGGGGCAGATGATCTTAATTTATATGTTGACGACTTTTTTAAAACGATTTTCAATACAGCTACAGAATCATGGATTTTAACTGATAAATTTGGCGTGGTTAGGATGATTAACCCTACTACAACAGAGATGTTTGGGTACGAACAATCAGAATTAATAGGGCAGAAAATAGAACTCCTTATGCCTGCTAAAGAGAGAAAAGAGCATGTAGACTTAAGAAATAATTATATAAAACATCCAAGAAAAAGACCTCATGGTATTGGTGTTGAGGTTTTCGCATTACATAAAAACAAAACAGAATTTCCAGTAGAAATTAGTTTAAACCATCATAAATTTAATAACGAAACATATGCTTTAGCGGTAGTAATAGATATTACTAAAAGAAAAGAAAAAGAACAAAAGCTTCAGGAAGCTATATTAGAAAAGGAACAATTTAAGCAAGACAAAATCAAGTCAGAATTGGAAGTCTTAAAGAATCAAGTCAACCCTCATTACTTCTTTAACAGTTTAAGTGTTCTGGCACCATTAATAAATATAGATCAAAAAAAATCGCAAAAATTCACAGAAAAACTAGCCAGTACCTACCGTTATATTTTAGAAATTAGAGATAAGCTAACCGTTACTGTTAAAGAAGAATTACGTTTTATTAAAGATTATGAGTTTTTACAAGCAGTTCGTTTTAATAATAAGTTTATTATTAGTTACGATGTGATTAAAGATGATTTAAAAAAAGACATCGTTCCTTTTGCATTGCAAATTTTAATAGAGAATGTATTTAAACACAATGCCCTTTACTTAAATAAAAAGCTAAATATATCTATTGAATCTAAAGATGGAGGTATTATGGTTTCAAACAATATTAACAAAAAAATAGATTCCAAGTATAAATCTTTTGGGATAGGGTTAAAAAATATAAATGAACAATATGATCGTTTATCTGACCAAAAACCATTTTTTGATGAGAAGAAAGGTTTTTACGAAGCTTGGGTGCCTTTTATAGACTCTAAAGTCACAAAATAGGTTTTTATCAATTTTTTGAACAGTTTTTTAGTTACTTAAAACTATAAGGAATAACTAAGTAAGGCCTTTAAACCACTCGATTTTTCTTGGCTTAAAATAATAATTTCTTCAAATTTTGGACTCACTTTAATAGTTAATTGTCCAGGTCTATATTGAGCCAAATATTCTATAGCATTAATATTAATGATCATTTTTCGATTAACTCTAAAAAAGGTGTTGGTATCTATTAAACTCTCTATGGTATTTAAAGAACTATTAATAGGGTAACTATTACCATTAAAAGATTTAGCAAACACAATATCATCTTTATAAAAATAGGCTATATCTTCAGTTTTTAAAGGGATGTATTTTTTACCCAGTTTTACTAAGAAACGTTCTTTATCTATTTTTCGGTCCTCTGTTTTTAAGCTCTTATTTTTTTTAGCCTTCTTTTTTAGTCTCAATAATTTAGATATTGATGGATCACTATTTTTTTGAGAAATAATTTTTAGTAAACGATCCATATCACAATCATCATTATTCATAAACCATTTTATGGTATCCAAAACACTTTCGGTTATCGCCTCCATTATAAATGTTTCAGAAGAATAATCTTTCAATAAATTAATAATATGCTTACTTGATATAGTTTCATCTTCTATAATTAATACTCTAACCATAGTTGTTTGCTTTAGGGAATAATTTTTCTGCTATTTAATATGAAGGTAATTAGTACTTAATAAGAATATATGTAAATTTATCATTCGGGACTTATATAAGGATTAAAGGGCATTTCCAGCTATTATAAGTAGTTTAAAACTTACTTTTTATGTAAGTAGAAGATATTTGGGGTTTAACAAAATAAATTTTTATGACATTTTTATCAGTAATGAGAAAATTTAAATGGGTTTATCTATTATTGGTTTTATTTTTAATCTCCTGTGGGAATAGAAGTGATAATAAATTAAATGCTGTAAAAGATAATACCGATGATGATCATTACTTGGTTTTAATAACAGGAGATACTCTAAAAACAAAGGTGCCTCTCAAATTAGAAGGAAAAAAAACCTTGATAAATGAATCTGGTGTCATTAAAACAAAGCTTAAGAAACCTCCAAAAATTGTAAAGTCAAAAAATAGTCCTGAAAAAATAAAAAGTACTGAGACTACTTTGATATCACTTAATCAAAAACTAAAACAACGAGGGACAATTGATATTTCCAAACTAAAAGACACCATTTTAGAAGGAAATAAAAGCACTGTGTTTTTTCCAAAACCAGTTCAATCAGAAAAACCATTATATAGAGATAATGCTATTCTGGATATTCAATGGATGGACGTAGACCAAGGATTAAACTCATCATATGTTGTTTATTCTTTTGAAGACTCCAGAAATAATATCTGGATTGGTTATTATGGAGGAGGGGTTAGCAAATTTGATGGTGTAGAATTTTTACATTTTACAGAAAAAGAAGGATTATTTAATAACTATGTCTGGACTATATATGAAGATAGCAAGCATAACTTATGGTTTGGTCATTATTCTGGAGGAGTAACAAAATATGATGGAAAGGCCTTTACCCACTATTCAGATGAAGATGGGTTTCCAGACAGAACCATTTGGAGTATTTTAGAAGACAGTGCGGGCAATATGTGGTTTGGAACCGCAAACGGAGTTGTGAAATTTAATGGTGAAATCTTTACGCATTATACAAAGGGTGCCGGACTAATTGGTAATGACGTAGTATCCATGATAGAAGATCAAAATAAAAATATATGGTTTGCTACAAAGAACTCTGGAATTAGCATCTATAATGGAGAATCCTTTTATTCTTTAACAAAAGATGATGGATTACCAGATAATAGAGTTTTATCAGTTTATGAAGCTACAAATAAGGATATCTGGATAGGAACACATGGAGGAGCCTGCAAATATGATGGGCGATCACTTGAAAAAATTACTGTAAAAGAAGGGCTAACACATAATAAAGTCATTTCGATAGTTGAAGATAAAAATAATAATATCTGGATAGGAACTCATGGAGGAGGGGTATCAAGATACGATGGGAAAACAATCTATAACATAACTAAAGATGAAGGATTACCTCATAATGAAATTAGGCATTTACTTGTAGATAGTAAGGGAAACATATGGGGAGGAACAGAAGGAGCAGGCCTTTTTAAATTTAACCCTAATTCTTTTTTGCATTATACAAAAGAACAAGGGTTGTCTACAGAACAAATTTTCTCAATGTATGAAGACAAAAAAGGAACTATTTGGTTTGGTACATATGGAGGCGGTTTAACTAAATATGATGGGGCTCACTTTTTTCATTACGGAGAAGAACAAGGATTGATAGCTAAACAAGTGATTTCTTTAACAGAAGATAGCAAAGGAAATCTCTGGTTCGGCACTTTTAGTCAAGGGCTATTTAAGTTTGATGGCGAAGTTTTTACACAATACAATAAAGATTCTGGTTTATCTGAAAATATGGTGTGGAGTGTTGTAGAGGATAGAGAAGGGACTATGTGGGTTGGTACCGAAATGGGAGGCCTGAATCGATTTGATGGTAAAGCGTTTATAAATTATAATTTTGGAGAAGGTTTCTCAAGTTATATCGTCTGGGATATTTTAGAAGATACAAAAGGAAATGTATGGATAGCAACTAACCGAGGAGGCATATGCAAATATAAAGATGGAGAGTTTACGTTTTATGCACAAAAGGAAGGATTACTAAGTGACATCGTTTGGACTATTTTAGAAGACAAAAAAGGAAATATCTGGTTTGGTACCCACAAAGGTATTTGTGTTTATGATGGAAAGACTATAAAGAGTTTTAATGAAGACGATGGATTGTCCAATAATATTGTTTGGTCCTTGTTACAAGATGATAAAGAAAACATATGGATGGGAACAAGCAAAGGTTTGAATTGCTTGGTTTTAGATGAGGCGTTGATTGCGAAAGTTGATGACAAAGAAAAAACAGACGCTATTAATGGCTACATTACGAGCTTTCAAAAAAATGACGGATTAAAATCTACTATATTTTATGCCAATAGTAGCCTTTTTGATAAAAATCACAATATGTGGTTCGGTACTATTAGTGGTGTCGTAAATTTTAATCTTAATAGTTTTAATTTAGTAGACGCTGCTCCATCAATACAGCTAAACACCATAGACATAAACCAAAAAAGTATTAATTATAATTTATTGAGCGATAGTATTTATAATACTTCGACACCTTTTTTTAATAAAATAAAAGATTGTGCTGCAGAAGTTGAAAACTTTCATAACTACCCTAAACGTTTAGAATTACCATTTAAATTTAATCATTTAACTTTCAAATTTGCAGGTATAGATTGGAGTGCACCTCATAGTATCCAATATTCTTATAAGATTTCTGGATTGGATAAAGAATGGAGTATTCCAAGTAGTGAAAACAAAGCGGATTATAGAAACATACCACCAGGAACATATATGTTTAATGTAAGAGCTATTGGTAAATCAGGTCAATGGAGTAAGCCATTACAGTATGAGTTTTCAATTTCACCACCATGGTGGCTTAGCTTTTGGGCAATTAATAGTTATATAGTTTTAAGTATTTTATTAATTATAGGGAGTTTTAAATGGTATGGGAACAGAATGAAGAAGAAGCAAGTTATATTAGAACATATTGTAGAAGAAAGAACCCGTACTATTGGTCATCAAAAAGAAGAACTTTCTATAGCCTATGCAGATTTAGAACAAGAGCGCAATAAAATGGAACTAAAAGCACTTCTAAATCAAATTAACCCGCATTTTATTTTCAACGCTTTAAACTCGATTCAACAATTTGTTATTTCAAATAATGTTAAAACATCTTTAGATTACTTTAATAAGTTTGGAAAATTAATCCGGGCTTCACTGGAACATTCAGAAATGAAATTTGTTTCTATTAATGATGAAGTTCAAGTTATTCGCAATTATGTAGATTTAGAAAACTTGAGATTTAATGAACCTGTTGTTTTGAATTGTGAGGTCAATCATATTGATGCTTATAATGTTAAAATCCCTCCAATGTTTATTCAACCCATTGTTGAAAATGCTATTATTCACGGACTAAGTAAAAAGGAAAAGGAGAAAGAAATTAATATAAACTTTGAAGAATTTGATGATTATATTTTATGCAGTATACATGATAATGGCTCAGGAAGAAAAAATAAAAAGAGTATTAAAAATAAAAATTCAGGAATGATTATAACCCAAAAAAGGTTAAAATCTGTTTGGAATTTGAGCGATGAAAAATATATAAAAGTGGTTGTTGAAGATTTAAAAGATCCAACAGGAACTATAGTTAAGATCAAACTACCTAAAGATTTCTAATGATAAGAGCAATATTAGTTGATGATGAAAAAGGTGCATTAGAAACCTTATCCGGCATGCTGAGTTTATTTTGTAAAGAAGTTCTAATTTTAGGCAAAGCGTCTTCTGCAAATGAAGCTAGAGATTTAATTAAAGAGTTTAATCCAGATTTGGTTTTTTTAGATATACGAATGCCTTTCGAAAACGGGTTTGATTTGTTGGAATCAATAGATAGCTATACATTCCATGTTATTTTTACAACAGCTTATAATAATTATGCCTTAAAAGCTATTAAATTTAGTGCTTTAGATTACTTGTTAAAACCTATTAATGTTGAAGAACTACAAAGAGCAGTATCCAAAATCTCAAAAATAGCGGTAAATAAAGAACAATATAATGTTTTTAAGGCACACCAATTGGATCATGAGCATGAACAAATTTTATTACCCTCTAAGAATGGATTTCAAGTTGTAAATTATCATGAAATTTTAAGGTTTGAAGGGGAACGTAATTATACTCATGTTTATTTTTTAAATGGTAATCGACTTTTAGTAGCAAAAACATTAAAAGAGTATGAAGAGCTTTTAAGAGATTATGGTTTTTTTAGAGTTCACCAATCTAACATCATAAACATGAAATGTGTAAAAGGATATATTAATGGAAGAGGAGGCAAAATCCAATTAATAGATAATACACAAGTTGATTTGGCAAGAAGTAGAAAAAAAGAATTTTTAACATTTTTTAAGTCATTCTAAAGTAAAAAGCACAATTCTTAATATTTGATTTTAGTAATTTAACGCCAGTTCGACATATTATAAATTGATAATCAGTTATTTAAAAGGTTTTAAAACAGAAATCATGTCAAGGACGAGGAACGAGGAGGAATCTCTTTAAGATGAGATGTCTCGTCACTCATACTTCGCTCTGTCGACATGACAAACAGCTGTATTTCATTGGATTAAATAAGATATTTTCAATAAAGTTTACGTGGAACTCAGGTTAATTTAAAAGGAACTCGTTTTAGTGAAATTGGATTTTATAGAAACTTAAAAATGAAAATATCTTTAATACCCAAAAAGCCGTGTTTAGGTATAAATTATTCGTCTTCGTATTATTTTAATTTTAATAGATAATATTAGTAACTAAATTTAGTTATTATATAGTTATCTGTAATTAAATGCTATGAATAAAATGACAAACTTCTCTCAAGAAAGTAAATTAATATATGAAGAAATTGATAGACTAAAAAGACTAAACGATCTCTTAGTCTTGATGCTTATTTGTCTTTTTGTGCTCCTATTAACAGTATTGTATTTCTATAAATAGATTTTTATTTAGCAAATAATTGCCCCATATCCTTGAAAGATTTAAATTCCAAAGCATTTCCCGAAGGGTCTTTAAAAAACATGGTAGTCTGTTCTCCAATTAAACCTTCAAAACGAATATAGGGTTCAATAATAAAATCAATGTTTTTATTGCCTAAATTTTCTGCAAAAGCATGAAAAATGTCCCAAGGTAAAACGACCCCAAAGTGTGGTACAGGAACACTTTTTCCATCTACCGGATTAGTATGCAGATTAGGTTCTTCTTCTTTTGGCTTGTAATGAATCACTAATTGATGACCGAAAAAGTTAAAATCTACCCAAGAATCGCTGCTTCGTCCTTCTTCACAACCTAAAACATCTCTATAAAAAGCTCTACATTCTGGGAGGTTATAAACAGGTATCGCTAAATGAAAAGGCGCTATGGAACTGTTCATAATCGATATTTATTTTTTTATCCTGCTAGGAGGTTTTTGATATTCTTTAAAAGAATTACTAATTAAAAGATTTAACTCGCTAAATTCTTCTTTTGTCAATTCTCTATAGTCTCCAATAGGCATATCCATTTTAATATTCATTATCCTAACACGTTTAAGTGCTTGTACCTCATAATTTAGATACTCACACATACGTCGGATTTGTCTGTTTAAACCCTGTGTTAAGATAATTTTGAACTTATAAGTGCTTAGTTTTTCAACTTTACATTTTTTAGTCACCCTGTTTAATTCTAATAAAGGAATGCCTCCCGACATACGTTCTATAAACGTTTGGGATATAGGTTTATCTACCGTTACAATATATTCTTTTTCATGATTATTGCTGGCTCGTAGAATTTTGTTGACTATATCACCATCATCGGTTAATAGAATTAAACCTTCACTAGGTTTATCTAACCTGCCAATAGGGAAAATACGTTTAGGGTAATTTATAAAGTCGATAATGTTGTCTTTTTCAATAGAAGTATCAGTCGTACAAACAATCCCAACGGGTTTGTTCAAAGCTATATAAACAAAACCTTCTTTGTTGTTTTTAATTTCTTTACCATCTACATGAACGATGTCCCCTGGTGCAATTTTTGTACCCATTTCCGGAATAGCTCCATTTATAGTGACACGTCCAGCCTCAATAAGTTTATCGGCTTCACGACGCGAACAATACCCAACTTCACTTAAAAATTTATTAATACGCTTTAACTGTACTTCCATACTTCAAAAGTACAACATTTTATGCGTTTAAGAAGTCAACAATATGATTGTAAACAGTCTCGTTTTTTAAGCCGTGACCAAAACCTTTTGTGCTAATAAACTGTACTTTTTCGTAATTCTTTTTGAATTTTAAACCATCCGTGTAGGGGATAATTCTATCTTTTTTGTCATGGATTGCTAATATTTTAGCATCGATTTCTTTTGTGAAATTAGGAGCAGAGTAGTATTCTGGTAAATGATTAAATTCTTTTAATAAATACTGAGCCATAGCTTTAGACACTCTGTCATTATACCCCATCATGGTTTCATAGCGTTTAAAGACATCAACAAAATCTGCTGGAGCACCTAATAAGGCTATTTTTTTAATGGATTTTAAAGGAGAGTTGTACTGAGAAAAAATAGTTGATGTCCCTCCAATCGAATGACCTATTAGTGTTTGCGCTTCGAATTTTTTTGCAATAACATGTATGCATTCTGAATAAAAAAGTGCATTAAATAATTTCCCCCCAGAAGCGCCATGTGCAGGTGCATCTAGTGCAATGATGGTATAGTCTAAGGTTTTTAAAATTTCAATTAAACTTTTCCATCTATAAGTATTGCTTTCCCAGCCATGGGCTAATAAAACAGTTTCTTTTTTCCCTTTCCAAAGGTAGGTTTTTATCGAAATATTTTCATAAATAATGTCTTTCTGAATGGCTGTGTTTAGGTATTGAGTTGCCTCTTCATCAAGTCTCCCTTTCTGAGGCGTTGAAAATAACTTAATTGATAATTTTGCGGCATATTCTGGTGAAAAATAACTTGTGAGATTTATAAAAAAACCAATGAATTTTAAAAAACGTGCATTCATTCAGATTCTCTATTTACCAGATTGATAGAAAACGCAGGGGTGCAAATCGCTAGATATTCACATGTTTCGGTGAAAGGATTGGAATATTGAACTCTAGTATTCTTTTCAATTTTAATAGATTGACCAGCTTCTAGAACAATGGTTTCATCTTCAATAATAAATTGTTTTTTGCCTTTTATTATAAAGGTAAATTCATCAAATTCTGGGGTTTGAAAAGGTTCGCTCCATCCAGAAGGAGCCACCATATGAGCTATGCTAATTTGCGAATTACCATCTGTGGCTATTCCAAAATGTTCTTTTATTATTTTTCCATCGTTTGTAGGAACAACGAATGGATTATTTTGAATTGTATATTTTTTTTGTGCCATGCAATATTTATTTTTCTCCTAACTCCTAACTCCTAACTCCTAACTCCTAACTCCTAACTCCTAACTCCTAACTCCTAACTCCTAACTCCTAACTATTTCAAAGGTCTCTTCTTAATCATTCCTCCTTTTAAATCCTTAACAACCCCCATAATAATAAACGCATTTCTATCAATTTTATCGATTTCCGTTTGTAGTTTGGCAAGCTCCAGACGTGTTACAACCGTATAAATAATGTCTTTATCGTAGCTATAACCTTGCTTGCCATAACCTCCTTTACCAGCATATATAGTACAGGCGCGTCTTAGTTTTTCAGTGAGCATAATTCTTAGTTCCTCATGGTTGTTTGAGATGATGGTAACTCCAACATATTCTTCTACACCATCTACCACAAAATCGACTGTTCTTGCTGCTGCCAAGTAAGTAAGCATGGCATAAAGCGCTGTTTCAATAGAAAGTGTATATGCGCCTACTGAAAATATTATGACATTGATCAATAATAAAACATCCCCAATGGTTAACGATAATTTTCTGCCTAAAAATATAGCTAAAACTTCAGTGCCGTCAATAACACTTCCACCACGTATAGACATACCAATTCCAAAGCCTAAAAAGAACCCACCAAAAACAGCGATTAATAATTTATCTTCGGTAACAATAGGATAATTTACAAAGTGAACAACGATTGCTAAAAGCGTTATGGCAACAATGCTTTTTATGGCAAACCTGAAACCAATAGTTCTAGAAGCAAGAATTAAAAAAGGGAGGTTAACTAAAACTAATAATAAACCTAAATTTAATGATGTAACGTTTTCTAATAATAAAGAAATACCAGTAGCACCACCATCAATAAATTTATTTGGTAATAAAAAGCCTTTTAACCCAAATCCAGCAGAAAAAACACCAATTATAATAAAAAAGGATTCTTTAATGGCATGTGATAATTCAACTTGAAACCGTCTTACCAGTGGAACTATTTGCTTTTTACTAACAGGTTTGTCTACCTGTTTTTTTTCAAGCCTTTTTCGAGCTAAATCTATTAATAGTTTTGATAAGAATGGATTCATTTATTTGTTTGCTAATGCATATTCCAGTTTAAAAAAAAGTATTTTATTTTAGCATTCTCAGGAATATGCATGGCTTCAATTTCTACATCCATATTAAACCTGAGATTGGCAGGAAGTTCTTCTTTATCTATAACAAAACTTGCGTTTAGTTCATTTACAGTAATAAGAACAGAGTTTATTAGATTATTTATTTTTGAAACTTTATAAGTACCCGAAATATCTTTAAAAGTGCTTAGAGTCGTTATGCCTTTATCGGTTTTATATCTGGGATCTATGATCTGAATACTTTCAATAGTAGAAGTTGAATCTAAAGCTTGTTCTGGAGTTAGAACTAAAAGCTTTTTACCGCCTTTTTCAAATATTTCTATATTATTTTTACTCCCTGCAAATTCATCACCACTAGTGAATTTTACTAAAGAATCATTGACAAAAATATTTTTAAGGTCTTTAACCTGAGTTGAATCTGTTAATAGTCCCAAGTGGTGTTTACCTACTTCAAAAGGATCTTGTTCTTTGTTACAGCTGGAAAATAAAAAGCCAAGAATAATAAAACTTAAAAATGATTTATACATTATTTAAAAATGATTTATGGGGTGGTTAATATTAATTTTGACTTACTTTTTGAGTACTTTGGTTAAGATACCAAAAACACTTCTTATAAAAGTTGCACTTGTGAGTACTTTAACAATGGGATTCATTCTAGTACTTGTTCTTCTAGAACTTGTTGTTCTTCGTTTTTTAGATTCAGCTTTTTTAAGCGCTTCTCGTTCTTGTTTTGCTTTTTCTTTAGCTTCTTCCGCTTCAGCAAGTTCTATTTTTTCATTGAGCATCTCATAAGCACTTTCCCGATCAATATCCTTATTGTATTTTTTTACCAATTTTGATTTTGAAAGTAGTGTGTTTAATTCTACATCGGTTAAAATGTCCATTCTACTCATGGGAGCACGCATCATCGTTGCTGCTAATGGTGTTGGTCTTCCTTTTTCATCTAAAGCAGATACTAAAGCTTCACCAATACCTAAGGATGTTAAAACCTCGGTAGTATCATAATACTCAGAATCTGGATAATTTTGAGCCGTAAGTTTTATAGCTTTTCTGTCTTTAGCAGTAAAGGCTCTAAGTGCATGTTGTACTTTTAAACCTAGCTGACCCAAAACGGCTTCTGGAACATCTGTTGGATTTTGAGTAACAAAATATAAGCCTACACCTTTACTTCGTATTAGTTTAACAATACTCTCTATTTGATTTAATAATGCTTTTGATGCTTCGTTAAAAATTAAATGAGCCTCGTCAATAAACAGTATTAATTCGGGTCTGTCGCTATCACCTTGCTCAGGAAATGTCGAGTAAATTTCGGCTAATAAGCTCAGCATGAATGTTGAGAATAATTTAGGTCTATCCTGAATATCTGTTAATCTGATTATATTGATATAACCACGTCCATCCTCATCAATTCTTAATAAATCTTGGGTGTCAAAAGAAGTTTCTCCAAAAAATAAATCAGCACCTTGCTGCTCTAACTCAACAACTTTACGTAAAATAGCACCTGTGGACGCTGTCGAAATTCTACCATAGGCTTCAGTAAATTCTTTTTTTCCTTCTTGAGTGGCGTATTGTAATATTTTTTTAAAATCTTTTATATCTAGAATAGGTAGCTTATTGTCATCGCAATATTGAAATATTACTGCCACAACTCCAGACTGCGTTTCAGATAAATCTAAAATCCTTGAGAGTAAGACAGGTCCAAATTCGGTAACGGTTGCTCTTAGCCGTACTCCGTCTTGTTCAGAAAGTGTTAATACTTCAACAGGGAAAGCCTTGGCATCAAATGGTAAACCTATTTTTTCATGACGCTCATCAATTTTTGGATGTCCTGGACTTGGTTGTGCCAAACCACTTAGATCACCTTTAATATCCATAAGTAATACAGGAATTCCTTTATCACTTAAGTTTTCGGCTAATACCTGTAAAGATTTTGTTTTCCCTGTACCAGTGGCACCAGCAATTAGACCATGGCGATTCATAGTCTTTAAAGGTATTTTTACATGAGCACCAGTAACAGTTTCACCATCCAACATAGCAGCTCCTATGGGGATAAAATCACCTTTGGTAGTGTTGCCTTCTGTTATATAATCAAAAAAAGTTTCCTTGGTCCCCATGTGCTATAATTTTGCATAAAAATACAGCAAAAATGAACAAGAAAAAAATAAGGTTTTAATAGTGCTGTCTACTTAATTTTTTCAATAAAAATGTTAGATGTTCCGGCACTTCTAAGAACTGCTGGTGCCGAATTACCACTTTGTATAGTTTGTACACTTATAATATCACCATTTGTAATATTTAGCACTTCCGATATATGTAGAGAAGCTTCGGTATGACCACTATTGTGTCTTACATAACCTGTAGCAGCAATAGTTCCTGTTGGAGTGCCATTAATAGCAATTTGTGCTTCGACAGCAACACGGACGTCTGAATTACCACTAATTGTCGGAACTATATAAGAGATGTTTACTACAATCCTATATCTTCCTGAGGTATTTAAAGTCACAGTGTTTCCAGTGACATTACATGAGGCAAGGTGGTCATTCCAGTCTACAGATCCAAAAATAGGGATATTGGTGTAAGCTGCCGTATTTATATTGGTTGTTGTGTCTGTATTACTATATTTTAAAGAGATACTATGCGATATTTTACTCCAGTTAGGACTTGCAGAAGTGCCAAAATTAAATTGAAATTCATTGAGGTCAGTGTTGAAAACTAAAAGTCCATTTGCAGGACTTGCTATGGCATTTATTGCTCCAGTGTCTAATC
This sequence comes from Flavivirga rizhaonensis, assembly GCF_004791695.1. Lineage (GTDB taxonomy): Bacteria > Bacteroidota > Bacteroidia > Flavobacteriales > Flavobacteriaceae > Flavivirga > Flavivirga rizhaonensis. Next base: position 18,116 of record NZ_SRSO01000026.1, read on the forward strand.
TGGGAATTAAAATACCTTTATCGGTAGACTCCACATCTAAAATTGATGATGTATTAGGAGATGTTGTGCCGATGCCTACTTGGGCATGAACATAATAATGCGTACAGAAAAGTAGCATTATAGAATAAGCTATTTTTTTCATTTTAGAGAGAGAGATTAAAAGCAATTTACTTTACTAATATATAAATAAAATACTTATGTTGTACTATTATTTTTTGATTCACTTGTTTATTTAACAAAAATACGAATGTAGGTTTGTACCCAATATAAATTCCACAAAATCATTTCCAGCATTTTTGTAATACCAAAATTTTGTCTTGTGTTTATCACGTGTCAATATAACACGATCACTAGCTGTTTTAGGCTGTGAATTACTTACAGGATTTCTGTATTGTAACTCATGTTGATTAGTATCTTCAAAAGAAGTTTCAATAATATCGCTGTCGTTTTCTAAACTTAAGAGATAAACTTCGGTTTCAGCACCAATGCTAGTTTCATAATTAGAAACTCTAATGTTTGCGTTTGTTAAATCAAGCTGATCCTTAGGATTAGTGGTATCAATACCAACTAAAGAGAAAGAATAATAGCTACTTAAAAGTAGTATTACAAGGTGTGTAGTTTTTTTCATATAAGATAGATTTTTGAGGGGCTTTCAAATTAAATCGATCGACAACAAATCTATAAAAACAGATTTGAAAATCAAAATATAATAATAAAAGTAATGGAATTATGTATCTTTGCAAACTATGAAAAAATCGGTTCAATTGCAGGTAGACAAAGGTGAAATGTTGCCTTTAATGGAAGAGTTTTACACCATACAAGGAGAGGGGTATCATAAAGGTACTGCTGCCTATTTTATTCGTATTGGTGGCTGTGATGTTGGATGCCATTGGTGTGATGTAAAGGAAAGTTGGAATGCTGATTTGCATCCTCCTACCGAAACCGTTAAGATTGTTGGAAATGCTAAAAAGTACAGTGATACTATCGTTGTAACTGGAGGAGAACCTTTAATGTGGGATATGACAGTTTTAACAGATCAATTAAAAGAAAAAGGGTTTCAGGTGCATATAGAAACATCTGGTGCCTATAAATTGACAGGTACCTGGGATTGGATTTGTTTATCGCCAAAAAAAATGAAATTACCTACCAAAGAGGTTTATGATAAAGCTAATGAACTTAAGGTAATTGTATATAATAAAGATGATTTTCGTTTCGCGGAAGAACAAGCTGCCAAGGTAAATAAAGATTGTATTTTGTATTTACAACCAGAATGGAGTAAACGAGACAAAGTGGTACCGGAAATTGTGGATTATGTGATGGCAAATCCCAAATGGAAAGTGTCACTTCAAACACATAAATATCTAAATATCCCTTAAGCCTAAGGTTGAATTGAGTTATTCAAATAAGTGTTTAGACATTAATATAAGATAACACCATTTCATAGATGCTTTGCTGTAGTAAAAAGACAGGACCCTTTTGTGAAATTAGATTGCTAAGAAAAAAGGCCTTTCTTAATTATTGAAAGACCTTGATTTTTTGACTGAATTATTTGGTTTTTAACTTAGGATTCAGCCTCTTTGCTCAGTAAGGAGAATAGATTACTTTGTAAAAGGAACTGCAACTCTAGTAGTTCCCCATCCTAAATGCATGTTAATAGCTCCGTTAGCTTCATCAAATGTAATAGAAAATGCCTCTAAAGATTCACCAGATGTTACAGGTACCGATAAACGAGCAACATCATTTGCTTCTTTATAGAAATAAGAACCCCATACATTTAAATCTTTACTAATAATAGCTGTCCATTCTTTATCTCCTGGAATGGCATAAAACGTATATGTTCCAGCTTTTACAGAAGTATTACCCAATTTCATATTAGTATAGAGTGTTAATTCTGCAGCTTCATTAGCTCCAAGTCTCCAAACCTTACCATTGGGAGCCAGTTTGCTAAGTGCTCTTCCTTTAAGTTGTGGTCTGCTGTAAACAATCTTAATAAGTTTATTGGCATCCTTGTAGTTAGTTGGAAATGCTGCTGCATCCATCGGGCTTTTGTCAAGCTTAGAAAATTTTTGTGCACCTACATTTGCAGATAATAACATAATGAAAGCAAAAGCTATGGATGTAATACATGTTGATTTTTTCATAATGATTTTTTAAGAATTTTATTAGGTTTAAAGATAAATGTAAATTGTGTTAAGGTTTTTGTAAAAGTCGTTAGTGGATGTTAAAGTTTGCATTTAGGTCTAAATAAAAAAAGGTCTGAAAAGCGTCATTCAGAACGTAGTGAAGAATCTCTTAAAATATAAACCTTTGTTTATTATGTTTTTGAGATTTTTCGACTGCGCTCAAAATGACAGGTTTTAAGCTTTTCAGACCTCTTTATAGTATTTTAAAATGTGTAAAAATTATTTTTTCATCACTTTTACATTCATTTCTTCAACTTTTTTATTTGATAATACAGAAGGTGCACCAAATAGTAAATCTTCACTGGTTCCAGTTTTTGGGAACGCCATAACCTCGCGAATGGATGCTTTTTTCTCTAATATCATCATCAATCTATCAACACCCCAGGCTATTCCGCCATGTGGTGGTGCTCCGTAATGGAAGGATTTATACATCGTACCAACGCTTTTAAGCATCTCTTCTTTATTGTACCCCATATTTTTATAGGTAGCTTCCAGAATTTCAGGTTTGTGAGCACGAACAGAACCACCTCCAATCTCGTAACCATTTAAGATGAGGTCATATTGTTGTGCAATAATGCTTCCAATTTCGGCTTCTTTGCCATTCATATGCTTATCAATATCATAAATAGCTGGCATTGAGAATGGATTATGAGTAAATGTCCAACGACCTTCATCTGTTTTTTCAAACATAGGGAAGTCCACTACCCAAGCAGGCCTTAATTCCTTCGGATTGATTAAACGTAACATGCTACCAAGTTCTTGACGAACTGCATCTAATGCCTTATTCGCTGTGGCATAGTCTGCGGCAGAGAAAAATACAATGTCACCAACCTGTGCATTGGTTGCTTTAATGATACCAGCAGCAATATCTTCACCTAAAAATTTAATGATTGGCGATTGCAAATCGTTTTCATTAACAATAATATATGCTAAACCGCCTAAGCCATGTTGTTGGGCGATAGCTGTTAACTTTTCTATTTGCCCTTTGGATAAGCGTTTCTTTCCTTGTTCTTCAGCAGATATTTTAATACATTTTACAATACCGCCTTCTTCAATAGGTTTACTAAATACCTGAAAGGTCGTGTCTTTTACAACGTCTGTAATATCCTGTAATTGTAAGCCAAAACGTAAATCGGGTCTATCACAACCGTATTTGTCCATTGCCTCTTTATAAGTAATGACTTCAAACGGATGCAAAATCCATTTTTTACCGTATATTTTCTTAACTATATCATTGAACATATTCGTGTTCAAATCTATAATTTGCTGCATACTGGCATATGCCATTTCTATATCTAACTGTGTAAATTCTGGTTGACGATCACCACGGGAGTCTTCATCTCTAAAACAACGCGCAATTTGGAAATATTTCTCATAACCACTTACCATGAGCATTTGTTTAAATTGCTGAGGTGCTTGTGGCAAGGTATAAAATGCGCCTGCCTGTTTACGTGTTGGTACTATAAATTCTCTAGCACCTTCGTCTGTTCCTGCGCTTAAAATAGGCGTTTCAATTTCTAAGAAATGTTGTTCGTCTAAAACATCACGCATTAATTTAATCACCTTATGGCGGTTAATAATGACTCTACGAACATCATCATTCCTGTGATCTAAATATTTATATTGAAAACGAGTGGTTTCATTTGTTTTAGTTGCTCTTTTTATCTCGAAAGGAAGTGTTTTAGAGAGGTTTAAAATTTCTAATTCGTAAGCTTCTAATTCTATTGTTCCAGTTCTTAAAGTAGCGTTATAATCGTCTTCTTTACGTTGTACAAGCGTTCCTGTAACTGTTATAACCGATTCCGGTTTTAATTTTACTAGTTCGTCTAAATTAGCAAATGATTCTCTGCTTAAGCGTACTTGAAAAACTTCGTAACTAGAATCTCTTAAATCTATAAAAATAAGTTCACCATGATCACGAACACTCGATACCCATCCAGAGAAAGTGACTTTCTCAGAAATATTGTCTTCAGAAATATCAGAAACCAAATGTGTTCTGTATTCGTCTTTTATAACAATAGGAATTTCTGGTAATGTTTCTTCCTGTATGTTAGTTGGTTGTTGCTGGCTGTTTGTTGTTGGTTGCTCGTTGGCTATTTGAGAACCCTGGTTTTCTAACCCCGAACCTTGCAATTGGTTAAGAATTTCTTCGCGAATTACTTTTCCAGAGGCACCTTTTCCAATAATAGCGATGACTTTACCAACTAAAATACCGGCCTTTCCTTGGTTTCCACTTTTAATATCGTTAGCAACGGCTTCGTTTTCAGAAATTACCTTTTTAATAGCTTCCTGAATTTGAGTTTCAGAAATCGTATGGTCTTCAAAATATTTGTTATAATCGAAATTTCTATCTTTTAGATATGATGTAATGGCGTTTTGAACGAGCACAGACGTTATTTTTTCATCTCTAAACAGTTCGAAAATCTCAATAAGGTGTTCAATTCTATGAATATCGGCGTAGTCATCTGCACCAATGTTATTAACTAATGTTTTTGCAACAAAAGAAGGGTCTTTAAGTTTGTTATTTATTGCAATAAAGGTTTCAGAACGTAACGAATCTGCTGTGAAAAATTTAGCATCTTGTGGTAATACGCCTCCTTTAATCAGAATAGATTCAACAGCAAATGGAAGTACGCTGGTATCCACCTGAATATTGTCTACAACGTCTTTAATCGAAACAAAAGGTAAGTCTGGTTCTGAAATAAAACGATAATCGGCTTCAAACTCTTTTTTACGCATCGTTTTGGTCTGCTTTAATTCGGCATCCCATAAAACGGTCGTTTGTTCTGGTCTAAACTCTTTGTGCTCTATATAATAGTTGAATTGTTTTTCAACTTCTTCCTTTAAAGCCTCTACCATAAACTTAAACGAGTTTAAGTTTTTAATTTCGGTACGCGGGTTTAAATTGTAGCTGTGTTTTTTGCGAAGTGATACAGATACATCCGATTTAAACTCACCTTTTTCAAGGTTTGCTTCTGATATTTTTAAATTCTGAACAATGCGTTGAATGTATTGCGCGTAAATAGAAGCATCTTCAATATGACGAATACATGGCTCGGTTACAATTTCAATAAGCGGCACGCCAGCTTTATTAAAATCGACTAACGATACTGTTTTTTCGTGCATCAATTTGGCAGCATCTTCCTCAATATGTACCTGCGTTAAGTTAACGGTAAATTGAGATCCGTCATTTCGGAAACAAGAGACTTGTCCGTCTGGTATAATTGGGTTATGAAACTGCGTAATCTGAATATTTTTTGGATTATCTGGGTATTCATAATGTTTCCTGTCCCAGGAAATTACTTCGTTTTCAAAAGACGATTTTACGGCTTTTCCAAAATAAATGGCTTTGTTTATAGCCTCTTTATTAATAGCAGGTAATACACCCATTTGTCCTGTGCAAACAGAACATATATTTTCGTTTGGGATTTCTATTTCTTGATTTGGACAAGCACAAAATAACTTGGTTTTAGTATTTAATCGAACATGCGTTTCCAGTCCAATAACCAATTCTAATTCGTGGGCTTTTAATGCCGCGTCTAATTGTTCCAGTTCCATTATATCGTATCTTTTAAGAAGTTAGCAAACTTCAAAACGAGTTCGTCATTATTTTTTGCTGCAGTAACCTGTAAGCCCGTTTGGGTGCCTTGAGGTACTGTTAAGGTTGGCAGTTGCCCCAAGCTAAATCCTACGGTGTAAGCATCAGACAAATACATAGCCAGCGGGTCTTTTAAGCTATCTCCAATTTTGGGTGGTGTACTAGGAGTAACAGGAGATAAGATAATATCCACCGCTTCAAAATCCTTTTCAAAATTCTCAGAAATAGCATCTCTTAAAGCTAGGCCTTTTAAATAGATTTCATCAGAAAATCCTTGAGATAATACTTGATTACCACCAACAATTCTGCGCTTGGTTTCTTCCGAGAATTTCTCAGATCGTGTTATGGCGTAAGATTCCTTTAAATCTTTATCATCAATACGGTCACCATAATTAGTACCGTCTAAGCGAGATAAATTAGAAGCTGTTTCAGCCATAGCCAGGGTGTAATAAGTAGAAACCAAAATATCAGATTTAAAGAAATCCAGTTCTTTTACTTGAATACCTTTTGCTTTTATTTTTTCAATCGATGCTAAAAAGTCTTCTTTAATTTGTGCATCAATCGCTTCACTTTCAATAAAGTTTTTAAAATAACCAATGGTTTTAATATTAGTCGCATTTAAAATACTTGATTCTTCAATGACCTCAGAAGTATAAGTTGTTTGGTCTTTCGTGTCTTTTCCACTCATTGCGTTTAAAACAATACGAATATCTTCTACAGATTTTGCTAAAGGACCAACACAATCTGTTGATGATGCATAAGCCATTAAACCATAACGGGATATACGTCCGTAAGTTGGTTTTAAGCCATATACATTATTATAACCTGCTGGTTGACGTACAGAACCGCCTGTATCCCCTCCAATAGAAAAAACAGTATAGTCTTTAGCAACATTTACGGCAGAACCTCCGCTGGAACCTCCTCCAACTAATTCTGGATTTACGGCGTTTTTAACAGCTCCAAAAATGGTGTTTTCGCTAGACGATCCATGGCCGAAACTATCACAGTTTTCTTTTACTATAGGTATAGCGCCTGCATTTAGTAATTTTTGAATGGCTGTGGCTGTGTATGGCGATTTATAATTTTTAAGTAAATCTGAACTTGCAGTTGCATAAGTACCTTGTAGCATATACACATCTTTAACGCCAAACGGAATACCTTCAAGCAAACCAATGGTTTCTCCATTGGCAATTTTGGCATCCACATTGATAGCTTTCTCTAAAGCAAATTCAGATAATAAAGCGTTTACCGTATTGTGGGTGTTCTCTTTAAGAGCGTTTAGTTTTTCTTGTATCAAATCGACACAAGATATCTTCTTATCAACCAATTGTTGATGGATTTGTTGTATTTGAGATTCCATAACTTATGCATCTATAACTTTAGAAACTACTAAATAGCCAGCTTTCTCTTTCGGGAAATTGTCTTTAATGATTTGTTTTTCCAAAGTAGAACTTTCAACCACGATATCATCCCGCAAATTATTTAAAGACACACAATTATTATGATTATTATTAAAGGGATTATTATTTGTAGTTTGTGCATTTTTAATTACGTCAAATAATTTGCTCACGGCCTCAGAAGGTTGAGCCCCTTTAATACTCGACAATACGTCGACTGTCATAATTTTACTCATGGTATAATTTTTAGATTAACAAAAAAGCCTTCCAAATTTGGAAGGCTTTTTATATTTTTAAACAATAACCTTCCGATCCTAAAAATTAGGATTATTGAAATTATTATTGTTGTTGTTTTTTGTCATAATACTTTTCTGTTGTCAAATATATACAGAATAAATTTACTAAACATCATTTTTTCCTTATCTAATATTTTTATTGTCAAATTAATAAAAAACTTAAAATTAATTTATTAGTTCTACAATGATTATTCGTTTAGGTTTAATTCTCGACAGATTTTTTTGTTATAAATCAAAAAAATGATTTTTTGTCTGTTTTATTGGTCAAACCGTAACTCCATAAAATTGTAATAATTTTTAAGTATAAACCTATTGAAACTTGCTTGAATTTCTTTTTTAGATTTTAGTACAAAAAGTTATTGGAAATTAATATAACTTTTTTTGAGTAAAGTCGAAATTTATCCTCTAAGCAGTTTTAATGTTTTCTGATTTTACCGATCGCATAAAAAATAGTTAAAATCCATTTTAAGATGCTTTTTAGATGATTTAAGACGTTTTTAAGAAATTAACAATTGTTGATAATTATTGGATAAAGTCTCTGAAATGCTTTTTAAAGGTAGGTTGATTTTGTATATTTGTTAGAACTGGGAAATGATGCATTAGCGTCATTTTTTTTGTAATAATAAGACAAAATTTAACTAAACAATATGAGTCAAGAAAAGGAAGAATTTAATAAGCATAATTATTCAGCTGATAGTATTCAGGCTTTAGAAGGTATGGAGCATGTGCGTATGCGTCCATCCATGTATATTGGAGATGTTGGAACAAGAGGGTTGCATCATTTAGTATACGAAGTAGTAGATAACTCTATTGATGAAGCGCTAGCAGGTCATTGTAACAACATTACTGTGACTATTAATGAAGATAATTCTATTACTACCGAAGATGACGGTCGTGGTATTCCAGTAGACTTGCATAAAAAGGAAGGTGTCTCAGCACTTGAGGTTGTAATGACTAAAATTGGAGCTGGTGGTAAGTTTGATAAAGATTCTTACAAAGTATCTGGTGGATTACACGGTGTTGGTGTAAGTTGTGTAAATGCCCTTTCAGAAAATTTAAAGGCTACTGTCTATAGAGAAGGTAAAATTTATGAGCAGGAATATGAACGTGGAAAAGCTATGTATCCTGTAAAATCTATTGGTGATACTGATAAAAGAGGAACTACGGTTACTTTTAAACCAGATTCTACTATTTTTACTCAAACCTTAGAGTATAGTTACGATACTTTAGCAAGTCGTTTGAGGGAGTTGGCGTATTTAAATAAGGGAATCACAGTTCATCTAGTTGATAAGAGAACTAAAAAAGAAGATGGCGAATTTGAAGGTGAGACGTTTCATTCTGAAGAAGGATTAAAAGAATTTATCAAGTATTTGGATGCGACTCGCGAACCTTTAATGAAAGATGTTATTGCCTTTGAAGGAGAGAAAAACGGTGTGCCTGTAGAAGTAGCTATGATTTATAATACATCATATGCAGAGAATTTACATTCTTATGTAAATAATATTAATACACACGAAGGAGGAACACACTTATCTGGGTTTAGACGTGGACTAACACATACCCTGAAAAAGTTTGCAGACGGTTCGGGCATGTTAGATAAGTTGAAGTTCGATATAGCAGGTGATGATTTCCGTGAAGGGTTAACAGCGATTATTTCTGTAAAAGTTCAAGAACCTCAATTTGAAGGACAAACAAAAACAAAGCTAGGAAATAGGGAAGTGTCGGCTTCTGTAAGTCAGGCAGTTTCTGAAATGTTAACCGATTATTTAGAAGAACATCCAGATGATGCCAAAACCATCGTTCAGAAAGTAATCCTGGCTGCTCAAGCGCGTCATGCTGCTCAGAAAGCACGTGAAATGGTTCAGCGTAAAACGGTTATGTCCATTGGAGGGCTCCCTGGGAAATTATCTGACTGTTCAGAGCAAGACCCAGCTAAATGTGAAGTTTTTCTTGTTGAGGGTGATTCGGCGGGTGGAACTGCTAAACAAGGTCGTGATAGAGCATTTCAAGCAATCCTTCCGCTTCGTGGAAAAATATTGAATGTAGAAAAAGCCATGCAGCATAAGGTATTCGAAAACGAAGAGATTAAAAATATATTTACTGCGCTTGGTGTTACTATTGGTACAGAAGAAGATAGTAAAGCATTAAACCTTTCTAAATTACGTTATCATAAAGTAGTTATTATGTGTGATGCCGATATTGATGGTAGTCATATTGCGACTTTAATTTTAACATTCTTTTTTAGATATATGAAAGAATTAATTGAGAATGGACATATCTACATAGCAACACCACCTCTTTATTTGGTTAAGAGAGGTGCTAAGAAAAGATATGCCTGGAGTGATAAAGAACGTGATGATATTGTAACTGATTTTGGAGATGGAAGTAAAATACAACGTTATAAAGGTCTTGGAGAGATGAATGCAGAACAACTTTGGGATACTACTATGAATCCGGAATTTAGAACGATGCGTTTAGTACAAATAGATAATGGTACTGAAGCTGATAGGATTTTCTCTATGCTAATGGGAGATGAAGTGCCACCTCGTAGAGATTTTATTGAAAAGAATGCTATTTATGCAAATATTGATGCTTAGTTAAAAAGCAAAATAGGTTTACTTTTTTAATACCCCTGATATTTTATATTAGGGGTATTTGTTTTTAAAAGCGTTTTATTAAAAATGATAATAGGTAGAGAAGTATGTAGTAGCTTGTGTTTGCATCAAGCAAAATCAATATTTTCTTTAGAAACTATTCGTAATGCAGAATGGTAAATGAGTTCAGGCTTTTTATTAAGTAACGTGAGCTCGATATATTAAAGCTTAACAATCGGTTGTTTAATTGTTTTAATAAAGAAACTATGTCATTATAAATGACAAATACTTGAAAATCATTGATTTAATGTTATTTTTCATAAAAAAATTAAATTGAACTGACGTTAAGTAAAAGATAACCGCTTAAAAGCTTTATACCCATGGAGACTGGGTTCTTGTCTAATTAAAAAAGAGATACTTTCATTTTTTTTTAATTATTGTTTTTATCATTTGCATTTTATCCAACCATTTTAATGTTTTGAAATATGTTTCTAAATAATTAGCGATTGAGTTAGCATAATTATTCTCCTTCAATTATTTTGTCAATATGAGCTTTGGTTTTTTTAGAAAATCTAGATTTATTGTTTATTACTCTATCAATAATAGTACCTATTGATACATTGGCTTTTTTTGCTATATCTTTAATTGTTACCAACACTTAAGAATTATTTAATTAATAGTATACTTAATTGCTAAAAACACAAAATGATTTGTATTATTTTATCTTAATAAATTTTGTGCGTTTCGTATAAATTCATAATTTTACGTGTACGTACACGAATTCACGATTTAGAATAACTTATTTTTATAAAACTATGATACAATTAAAATCAAAACTATTTTTTATAACGAGCCTTGTTCTTGTCGGTTTTATAGGCGTTAAAACTTATTCGCAAGTAAATGAAGACGGATGGGTAACACTTTTTAATGGGAAGAATTTTGATGGATGGAAACAGTTAAATGGGACAGCCGAATATATTATAGAGAATAATGAAATTGTAGGGATAACTAAAACTAATACTCCAAACAGTTTTTTATGTACTGAAAAAAACTATGGCAATTTTATTTTAGAATTTGAAATTCTAGCGGACCCTTTGATTAACACGGGTGTGCAATTTAGATCTAATAGCTTTAAAGATTATAAAAAAGGAAGGGTTCATGGGTACCAATTTGAAATAGACCCTAGTGCTCGTGCTTTTAGTGGAGGTATTTATGATGAATCCAGAAGAGCATGGCTGTATCCATTGTCACTTAATTCAAAAGGAAGAAAAGCTTTTATAAATGGTGTTTGGAATAAATGTAGGGTGGAGGCTGTTGGTAACTCTATTAGAACGTGGATTAATGGTGTACAATGTTCTAGTTTAGTTGATGATTTAACAGCATCTGGATTTATTGGTCTTCAGGTACATAGTATTGGGACTAATGAGGCTCGTGCTGGCAAGAAAATAAAATGGAGAAATATTAGGATAAAGACTGATAATTTGGAAAAGGAAAGTTGGGTGCCTGATCCACAAGTTCGTGAGGTGAGTTATTTGATTAATAAAATTACAGATAACGAAAAAAGAAATGGATGGCGATTATTATGGGATGGAAAAACAACCAATGGATGGAAAGGCGCAAAAACGGCTCAATTTCCAAAATCAGGATGGGAAATAAATAATGGTGTTTTATCTATTTTAGCTACAGATGGAGGAGAATCTACTGGTCCAGGTGATATTATTACAAAAGATGTTTTTAGTGATTTTGAATTAGAATTAGAATTTAAAATAACAAAGGGAGCAAATAGCGGAATTAAATATTTTGTAGATCCGGAACTCAATAAAGGACCAGGTTCTGCAATTGGTTGTGAATTTCAAATTTTAGATGATAACAACCATCCAGATGCAAAAGCGGGAACAGGGGGTAATAGGACTATTGCTTCGTTGTATGATTTAATAGCAGCAGAAAATCTTTCAATTCAAGGGAGGGCTAAGCAATTTAAAGGTATTGGCCGTTGGAATCAAGCAAGAATAGTTGTAAAAAATGGTAAAGTCCAACACTGGTTAAATAATGAAAAGACTATTGAATATGATAGATTCTCTCAAATGTTTAGAGCCTTAGTAGCTTATAGTAAATATAATAAATGGCCAGAATTTGGTCAATGGGCAAGTGGTCACATTTTATTGCAAGATCATGGAGATACAGTACATTTTAGAAGTATAAAAATAAGAGAGTTTAATTAAAAAGAGCTTTACGCATGAGTTCAAACAGAAGAGATTTTATAAAAAAAGCGACAATAGGAGCCGTTGGGGTTGCATTTACTGGAGGCTTAACAGGTGTATCAGCCCAAAGTTATTCGAGAATTCTTGGAGCAAATGATCATATAGGTTGTGCAGTTATTGGAGTACGTAGCAGGGCGAAAGCACATATTATAGCAATTCATCAAGATTTAAATGCTAAGATACTTTATAATTGTGATGTAGATGATACCATTTTAGAGAAACACAATGTTTGGTGCAAAGAAAATATTGGTTATATCCCTAAAGTAGAAAAAGATTTTCGAAAGGTTTTAGAAGATAAAGCTGTGGATGCTGTTTTTATTGCAACGCCAGAACATTGGCATGCACCTATGGCAATTTTAGCTATGCAAGCAGGAAAACATGTGTATGTAGAGAAACCTTGCAGCCATAACCCTTATGAAAATGATCTTTTAGTTGCTGCTCAAAAGAAGTATGGTAAAAAAGTGCAAATGGGTAACCAGCAACGTTCTGCCCAAACATCTATGAATGCTATAAAAGATATTAGAGCAGGAATTATTGGAAATGTATACAAAGGTGAGGCTTATTATTCAAATAATAGAGGGTCAATAGGAATAGGAAACAAAATAGATATTCCTAAAACATTAGATTGGGAATTGTGGCAAGGACCAGCTCCTAGAAAAGACTATAAGGACAATATTCACCCTTATAACTGGCATTGGTTCCGTAGTTGGGGAACGGGGGAAATCCATAATAATGGTACTCATGAAATTGATATTTGCCGATGGGCTTTAGGTGTTAACTTGCCAGAAAGCATTACTTCATTTGGAGGAAAGTATACTTATAAAGATGATTGGGAATTTGTAGATAATCAGCAAGTAACTTATAAATTTGAAAATGATAAATTTATTACATGGACTGGGCATAGTAGAGGTATAATGAAGCCAAAAAGAGCTGGTAGAGGTGCAACCATTTACGGGAGCAAAGGATCTATACAATTAGATCGTAACTTTTATAAGTTATTCGATTTACAAGGCAACCCTATTAAGGAAGAACTGGAGAAATCAGCTAGTGCCACAACAAATACAAGAGGGATAGGGGGCTTAGATGTTTATCATGTTGATAATTTCTTTGATGCGATACGAAAAGACAAAAATTTAAATTCTGATATTCAAGATGCTAGTATTTCAACGATGTTATGTCATTTAGGTAATATGGCCCAGGATGCAGGAGAAACTTTAAAAATAGATTCTAAAACGGGTAAAGTTTTGAACAATGATAAAGTAATGAAGCATTGGAAAAGAGAATATCAAGAAGGTTGGGAACCTAAATTATAAATAAAAAATGAAGAGAAGGGAATTTTTAACTAAAAGTGGTCTCGTGTCTGCTGGAATTGTTGCTAGCGTACCTGTTTTACAAGCTATGTCCAAAAAAATTGCTAGCAATAACATGATTCATATAGGTGTTATAGGAACTGGAGATAGAGGTGGTGGACTTATACCTATTCTAAATACTATTGAAGGAATTAATGTTTCTGCTGTTTGTGATGTACTACCTTTTCGATTAGAAAAAGGGCTTTCAAAAACCGAAAACAAAGCAAAAGCATATACTAATTATAAGAAGTTGCTAAATAATAAAGACATTGATGCTGTATTAATAGCCACACCTTTTAATACCCATGCCGCCATAGCTATAGATGCTATAGATGCAGGTAAGCATGTATATTGTGAAAAAACAATGGCTAAGAGTTTAATAGGAATAGATGATTTAGTAAAAAAAGCATCTAATACTAAAACAATTTTCCAAACAGGTCATCAATATCATAGTTCAAAACTTTATAAGCATGTTGTAGAATTTATTAAAAAGGGTGAGCTGGGGCAAATAGCATCTTTTGAATGCCAATGGAATAGAAATGGTAATTGGCGTAGACCGGTACCAGAGCCATCTTTAGAGCGTGATATAAATTGGAGAATGTACAAAGAATATTCTGGAGGAATGGCAGCAGAATTATGTTCTCATCAAATAGACTTTGTGAATTGGGTTTTAGGTGAAAATCCTAAAAAAATTATGGGTACAGGAGGTATTGACTATTGGAAGGATGGACGAGAGACTTTTGATAATATTCATTTATTGTTTGAATATCCGAGCGGTGTAAAAGCAAAATTCACGTGTTTAACTAACAATGCATTAGGGGATTACCAAATAAAAATTCACGGTAGTAAAGGAACTATTTTGTTAGATTATACAAAGGCGTGGATTTATTATGAAAATGGTTATAAAAAAGAATTGGCCGATGTTGATGGTGTATCTGGTGCTACGTCAAATACTCATTTACAAGGAAAAGGAATTCCTATAAATATATCTCACATAAATCCAAGCAAACAAGCCTTAGTAGATTTTAGGAACTCTATTTTAGATAATAAAATGCCTGTTTCAAATATTTATACAGGAGCAAATACGGCTGTTGCAGTACAGCTATCTTTAGATGCTATGTATAATGAAGAAATTCAATATTGGAAAGAGAGTTATTCTTATTGATATAAATAACGTGAGTTTGACATATTAAAAACCGACAGTCAATTATTTAACTGTTTTAATAAAGAAACTATGTCATTCCGAATGCTACGGAGGGTAAAATATATTTTACTTGAACGTATATAGCGTAGCTATTGAGGAGGAATCCCATCCTTATGAGGTTTCTCGAAAGTTTATCTTGAGTACTTCGACTACGTTCAGCATAAACTAAAGTCGAAAGGCTCATACTTCGCTCTGTCAAAATGACAAACACTTGAAAATCATTGATTTAATATTGTTTTTCATAAAAAAATTAAATAGAAACTGACGTTAAATCGAATAATTACGATTTATAATATTTATATCTGTATTTTAAAAAAAGGATTAAAAATAGCTGTGAAATAATTTTATGACCAAGGAGGCTTCTACATCTTGATTCTGTATAATAAAATCGATTAAAAGTAAATTTTATCGATTAAAAGTTGTTTTGTATAATTTTTTTTATACTTTTGTTTTAACCAAATTGACAAAAGAATGAAAAAGTTAACCTTATTTATGTTGTTGTGTTTAGCAACAATTACTTCAAAAGCCCAAGAGTTAGAAAATATTTTACTTGCTTCTAGGGATGATGCAAACAAATTAACTGAAGCTTATATCAGTCCTGCTATGAAAGGATTGATTTATAGCATGAATAGTGGATGGTATCATACCGCTAAAGTTCATAAAAAATTAGGCTTTGATGTTACAATTGGCTTTAATGCTTCTATGGTGCCTTCAGAAGATGAAATCATGACCTTCGCTAATTTGGGATTGTCTAATAATATAGCGTTTTCCTCTCCAACAAGTCCGACACTTGCAGGATCTGGAGACGGAGCTCAAGCTAGTATTACTCAAACCTATAACGGACAAAGTATTTCAGTTGAATTGTTGGCTTTACCTGATGGTATTAGTGAAGATTTACCTTTAAAAGCTATTCCTACACCTTCAATACAGTTAAGTGTGGGATTACCTTATAAATTTGATGTTATGTTGCGTTTGGTTCCAGAAGTAGGAGACGATGATGCAAAGGGTAAGTTATTTGGAGTTGGACTTAAAAGAGAAATAACAAGTATTTTTGGACCTTTAGATAAATTGCCTTTACACGTATCTTTATTGGCAGCCTATACGTCTATGGATGTTAATTATGCTATTGATCAAAGTACTTTTTCTGGTCAAAATCAAAATGCAGAGTTTAAGTTAAACTCATTTACAGCTCAGGCTATAGCATCCTTAAATTTTCCAATAATTAATGTCTATGGAGGCGTTGGTTATACTGGAGGAAGCTCAACTTTAAAAATGTTAGGTACTTACCAGTTAGAATATACTGCGGGTTCTAATTCGATAACTGAGGAAATTGTAGATCCTATAGATTTAGATTTTGATACAAGTGGTTTAAGAGGAACATTGGGAGTTAGATTAAGTCTTGGCTTCTTTAAGCTTTTTGCAGATTATACGTTACAAGAGTACAATACATTATCTGCAGGAATGGCATTTAGTTTTAGATAAAAATTAAAAAAAAAGACATTTAGTTTAGTTAGTTTATATTTTCGTTAATTAGTTTAAAGAGTACAAGATTTAATCTTGTACTTTTTTTATTTAGAGTATATTAATTTGTAATTTAGCATGATCAAAATCATATAATTTAGGCTTTTAAATTGTGAGATTTGTGTCAGTGAAATTTCGTCAAAAAGAAATAATCAAAAAGTTACAAATAACAATAAAAAATAATAAATACATGAAAGTTACAGTTGTAGGAGCAGGAGCAGTAGGCGCAAGTTGTGCAGAGTATATTGCTATTAAAGATTTTGCTTCAGAAGTCGTTTTATTAGACATTAAAGAAGGTTATGCAGAAGGAAAAGCCATGGATTTAATGCAAACTGCATCATTGAATGGTTTTGACACTAAAATAACCGGTATAACAAACGATTACAGTAAAACAGCAAATAGTGATATTTGTGTAATAACCTCAGGGATTCCTCGTAAACCAGGAATGACACGTGAAGAATTAATAGGAATTAATGCCGGTATTGTAAAAGCAGTATCATCAAGTTTAATAGAGCATTCTCCAAATACAATTCTTATAGTTGTGAGTAATCCAATGGATACCATGACGTATTTAGCACATAAATCAACTAACTTACCTAAAAATAAAATCATTGGTATGGGGGGGGCTTTAGATTCTGCTCGATTTAAGTATAGATTAGCAGAAGCTTTAGGTGCTCCTATTAGTGATGTTGATGGTATGGTAATTGGCGGACATAGTGATACAGGTATGGTACCATTAACAAGCCATGCAACTAGAAACAGTATTAAAGTATCTGAGTTTTTAAGTGATGATAGATTAAATCAAGTAAAAGAGGATACTAAAGTAGGTGGAGCTACACTTACTAAATTATTAGGGACTTCTGCTTGGTATGCACCTGGTGCTGCAGTAAGTGCTTTGGTACAAGCCATTGCTTGTGATCAGAAAAAAATGTTCCCATGTTCTACGTTTTTAGAAGGAGAATATGGTTTAAATGATATCTGTATTGGAGTGCCCGTTATTTTAGGTAGAAATGGTATTGAAAGTATTGTTGATATACCACTAAGCGATGCTGAAAAAGCACACATGCAATCTAGTGCAGAAGGCGTTAGAAAAACAAACGGTTTATTAGAATTATAAAAGTTTATTTTTTAGACACCAAAAATTAAGAAATAATATAACATTCAATACTTTATAGTATATATTTATATAAAGACTGTAGAAATACAGTCTTTATTTTTTTATATTTGGGACTTGAAACATCTAAGACAAGATCTTCGCAATTAGAGAAAAGTTTATTAGGTGCTACATGTAACAATTAAAACAGTAGATAAACACGCATGAAAGCGAAATGGTACTTTAGTACTTTAGTGATTGCACTTACTTTATTAGGTGTTTGCCAAAAGCAAATTTCTGTACCCAATCAGGAAATTGTTATGGAATTTGTTTATGAAGAGGTGACATCAGACGAAGTTCAGGATGCCATTGCAGTTGTAAAGAAACAATTGCAAACTTTAGGAATAGATAACATACAGGTAGGAGAAAAAGAAGATGGGAGATTAAAAATTACGTATTACAGTGATGTTAATGCAGCTAGTATAAAAAAGATTCTTTCTAAAGAGAAAAAGTTAGCACTTGATTATACATCCTATAACCATGGTGAAGAGGATTCCAAACTTCCTTCTAACGAAAATAAAAACAGTTATAATTTAGACGTATATGAAATCCAAAAGGGTGTAGATGGCGAATCTGACTTAAATGGAACATATGTTGTCGAATTAAAACACGAATACGATCGATTTTCTAGCCCTAATTTTTACATAAGTAGAATAGATATTAGTGAAGAAGATAGGATTGTTAAAATAGCCTATAAAGTACGTAGGCATATTGCAATTGCAATAGATGACATGTCTCATAGTGTCCCTGATGTTAGGGCGGGACCAGTACCTTTAGGTAATTCTTGATCTTAAATAATGCTTTTTTACTTTTTCAGATATGGGTATATATCTTTAGAAAAGAAAATATAATTTTAAAAGCATTTCCCAAAAAACAAAAAAATGTTACAAGACTTTGGTTTTTTTCACACATTTGAAAAAGCAACAAAAGGTCTTACCAGAATCACAAAAAAATAATTGTCAAATTATAGAGCAAACTATGTAGTAGTTCGTTTTAGAAAATTTGACCATAAAATAATAGAAGAATGCAAAATAAAGGATTAGTAAAACTATTTGCTATTTTATTTGGATTGGTAAGTATTTATCAATTATCGTTTACATTTAAAGCAAGTCAAATAGAAAATAGTGCAGAGGAGATAGCAATTAATAAAATTCCCGAAACGGAAGATGATTATCGCGCTAAGAGGAGCTTAGAAGAAGTTAATTATTTAGAGTCTATTGCAACCGATACCGTTTTTAACTTAGGTATTGGTAAATTCACTTACAATGAAGTAAAAGAAAAATCGATGCCTTTAGGTCTAGACCTTAAAGGAGGGGTTAGTGTAACATTACAAATTTCTGTAAGAGATATATTAGAAGGCTTAGCAAATAAAAGTAAAGACCCAGTATTTAATAAAGCATTAGATGATGCAGAAGAGTTTCAAAAAGATGCACAAGAATCTTATTTGGAATCTTTTTACAGAGCTTTTGATCTTATTAAAGGAGATACAAAATTAGCATCACCAGATATTTTTTATACAAAAGATTTAGATGGCGAAATTAATAGTAATATGTCTGATGATGAGGCTAAACAAGTTATTGAAAGAAAAGTAGATGAATCTATCGTTTCAGCTTTTGAAGTATTACGTAAACGTATTGATGAATTTGGTGTAACACAACCAACTATTCAACGTCTCGGTAATTCAGGTCGTATTTTAGTTGAGTTACCGGGTGTTAAAGATAAAGAGCGTGCTATTAAATTATTACAAAATACAGCACAATTAGAGTTTTGGGATGCTTATAAAGGAGAGCAATTCTTTGGTTTTTTAGCACAAGCTAACGAACTTTTAAAAGAATCTGTAAAACCTGAAATTGCAAAAGAAGAACAAGAGCCTCAAGACGGAGAGACTACTGAAGATGATACTATTGATGATCTTTTAGGAGATGCAACAACAGATTCTACAGCGGTAGCATCTGAAAACAATCCTATTTTAGATTTATTCAGAGGTCAAGGTTATCAAGGAGGTCCAGTAATTGGAAGATTCGAACTTAAAGATAAAGAAATACTTCTTGATTATTTAAACAGACCAGAAGTAAGAGCGTTATTACCAGCAGAACAACGTTATGCTAAATTCGTTTTTGGAAAACCGGAAAAAGATAGTGAAATAGTTGATTTATATGCTTTAATAGGAAATAGAGATAACACACCGCCATTAAGTGGAGCTGTTATTGTAGATGCTCGTAATCAATTTGACGCTTCAAACAGATCTGAAGTTTCTATGCAAATGAATGCAAAAGGAGCTAAGATATGGGAAGACATGACTGGTAAAGCATATGCACAACAAAGTCAAATAGCCATTGTTTTAGATGATATTGTATATTCTGCACCAGGTGTTACAACTGGACCTATTGCTGGGGGAAACTCCTCAATTTCTGGAAATTTTACATTAAATGAAGCAGTCGATTTAGCAAACGTATTACGCGCAGGTAAATTACCAGCTTCTGCTGATATTATTCAAAGTGAAGTTGTTGGTCCATCGCTTGGTCAAGAGGCAATTGATAGTGGTACAATGTCATTCTTAATAGCATTGGCATTAGTATTAATATGGATGGTATTTTATTATGGTAAAGCTGGTGGGGTTGCAGATGTAGCTATGTTGTTAAATATCTTATTAATCTTTGGTATTTTATCAGGGCTAGGAGCTGTGTTAACATTACCAGGTATTGCAGGTATCGTATTAACAATAGGTATGTCGGTAGATGCAAACGTGCTTATCTTCGAGCGTATCCGAGAAGAACTAACGAAAGGAAAAGGCCAAAAAGAGGCTATTAAAGATGGTTTTAGTAATGCATTATCTTCTATCTTAGATGCTAACATTACTACTGGTTTAACAGCATTAATTTTATTCATATTTGGTTCAGGACCAATTAAAGGATTTGCTACTACTTTATTAATAGGTATAGGTACTTCTTTATTTACAGCTATATTTATTACTAGATTGTTAATTGACTGGTATGCAAATAAGAATGGTAAATTAGATTTTTCTACAGCAGTAACAAAAAATCTTTTCAGAAACATAAATATTGAATTCTTACAGAAACGTAAAATAGCTTACATTATTTCTGGAGCTTTCATTTTGTTGAGTTTAGGATCCTTGTTTACAAATAGTTTAGATCAAGGTGTTGACTTTGTTGGAGGTAGAACATATCAAGTACGTTTTGCACAAGATGTCAGTGCTTCAGAAATCACAAATACCTTATCAAAACCAGACGTTTTTGGTAGTGCAGCTGCAAAAACTCTTGGAGATGCTAATCAGTTAAAAATTACGACTAAATATAAAGTAAATGAAACAGGTGCTGAGGTTGATGAAGCTATTAGGAAATCATTATTTGAAGCCTTACAGCCCCATTTAGATGGTATGTCTTATGACGATTTTATTAGTGATTCTGATTCTAAGACTGTTGGTTTAATGAAATATGATAAAGTAAGTCCAACCATTGCAGATGATATTAAACAAGCGTCATTCTGGGCGATTTTAGGATCTTTAATAGTTGTATTCCTTTATATATTAATTCGTTTTAAAAGATGGCAATTCTCTTTAGGGGCAGTAGCAGCAGTATTCCATGATGTATTAATTGTATTAGGAATATTCTCTTTAACATATAAGTTTATGCCATTTAATATGGAAATAGACCAAGCGTTCATTGCAGCTATATTAACAGTTATTGGTTACTCACTAAATGATACCGTGGTTGTATTTGATAGAATTCGTGAATTCTTTAATGATCATGCTAATTGGGAGTTTAACCGTGTTGTGAATGTATCGCTTAGTAGCACCTTAAGTAGAACATTAAATACGTCGTTAACAACGTTAGTAGTGTTATTGGCCATCTTTATTTTTGGTGGAGATTCTATTAGAGGCTTTATGTTTGCCTTAATAGTTGGTGTAATAGTAGGAACCTATTCGTCTTTATTTATTGCAACACCAATCATGTATGATTCAGTTCAAAAACTAGAAGATAAGAAGAAGAAATAAACTAACTCAAACTATTTTTCTTCGTAATGAGCCTGTCAGCATTTTGTTGATGGGCTTTTTATTTGTCATTTCTGCGATTTATGCTGAACTCGTTTCAATCAGATTAAGGCGAAGAAGAATTACGTTTTCAATGGAATAAAAATATGAAACGTTGGGCGAAACCAGATGTCACTATTTTTGACGAAACAGATATTCGCTTTACTACTAAAAATGATGTACTTTATGCTATTCAGTTAGCGATACCTAAAAACGGAATAACTAAAATTAAATTTTTAGGAACAAACAATATTCCAAGGTCCATTAAAAAAATAGAAAAGATCGAATTGGTGGGTCATGGAAAAGTACCTTTTAAATGTTTTGATGATAGAATATAAATTAAGTTATCTAATACATTACCAAATCTAACAGCTTTAGTTTTTAAGGTTAGCATTAAAGGTGAATTGAAAAAAGTACTGCACAAAGGCAATAGATAGTATTTACCTTTATAGAGGATTTGTGTTTTATGTTAGAGGTTGGTTGCTATAAAGAAAATAGACTGTCAGTCACGTTACAGAAAGGATTTTGTTTTGACAAACTCTACTATAATTATATTTGTCATATTGACGCTAGGAGATATCGTATCATATTGGTTTTTTAGAGGTCAATATTGCAAGATTTACCTCGTTTTTCTTTTTTTTGAAATTTAATCGAAAAGAATTCTCCGAGGCTCTGCCTCCGAGGATAGTTCGGTTCGTTTTAAGAAATTCTTTATTACCTAGTTAGCTTGCCTTGAAGTAGTTTATTCTCTATACAAAAAATAGCTATTCACTAATTCTATATACATGCGTTTTGCTTCATCCTCACTAATGTTTTTAGCTTGAAACAATGCATTAGTTTTAAAAGCATTAATTATAGGTTTCTTGCTTTTTGGTCTACCATAGTCGTTAGTAGCTTTTTTATAGTAGGCATAAAGCTTTAAAAGCGTATCAGCAGGAAAAGGTTCTGTATGCGCATTTACTCTATTAACGGCATTTTGGAATTCTATGTCTAAATCTTTATCTGTCATTAAACTTCGGCGATAACACTTTCACCACCGCGAACTTTTTGATTAAGCTGTACTTTAATATTAGTATCTAAAGGTAAATATAAATCCACTCTGGAACCAAATTTTATAAAGCCTGAGTCTTCCCCTTGTAACGCTTTATCATTTAGCTTAGCATAGTTTACAATACGCTTTGCTAAAGCACCTGCGATTTGCCTGTATAGGACTTTGCCATAAGTCTCATTTTCTACAACAACTGTAGTACGTTCGTTTTCTTCACTTGCTTTAGGATGCCATGCCACTAAATATTTGCCTGGATGGTATTTACTAAAAATAACATTGCCACTAATAGGATAACGGGTAACATGGACGTTTATTGGAGACATAAACACACTTACTTGCAAGCGTTTTTCTTTGAAGTATTCCTTTTCAAACACTTCTTCAATAACAACAACTTTTCCATCAACAGGAGAAACTACTTGTTTACTATTTAAAGATGTATGACGCTTAGGGTTTCTAAAAAATTGAAGGATGAGTATTAAAAACGCTAGAAGAGCAACTAAAATAAGTATTCTTAGCCATCCAATTTCAATAAAATTGTCGACCAATAAAAAGGATGCAATAATAAAGATAAAAGTTATAAGTATAATTTTATGGCCTTCCTTATGAAACATATTGTAAAATTCTTAAAAATAAATATATAAATGGAGCTGCAAAAATGATACTGTCTAGTCGATCTAATAATCCACCATGCCCAGGCATAATTACACCGCTATCTTTAACGTTAGCTTGTCTTTTAAACTTAGACTCTGTTAAGTCTCCTAAAGTTCCAAATACACTAATAATAATACTTAAAATTAGCCAATTTGTAAAACCCAATATTTCTGTAAAGGTAGCAATAAAATAGCTTGCCACGCACGAAAAAAATAAACCACCAAGAAAACCCTCTACTGTTTTTTTGGGAGAAATCTTTTCAAAAAGTTTTTGCCTTCCAAAGTTTTTACCAACTAAAAAAGCGAATGTATCATTCACCCAAACTAAAATAAAAGATCCTAATAATATATTTGGATTATAGTTTTCATGGTAATTTGCAATTAAGATTAAGAATACAAACGCACTTGATAAATAGAATGTTGTGAGAATAAATCGCTTTGAAGCAAAAAGAGGAATTATTTTTTCTGAAAATAGATCTTTTATTAAAAACAACTCAACAAAAATGGTAACCACCATAAGTATTTGAGTAGCTTCATCTAATCCAGTATCAGTATTTAATACAGATTGCCAATAACCGAAAATAGCATAAAGTATAATAAAAATAATGTAAGGAATGTAGCTTTTAAGTTGAATGAGTTTTTTAAACTCTCCCATGCAAACTAAACCGAAAATAAAAAACACAGCGATTAACAACTGTTCATAATTCAAGGATAGAATTAATAATAAGACATAGAGTAGCCCAGAAAATGACCGAATAAGAATTTCTTTCATTCTATAAATCTTCTAAAAGTAGTAGGTATAGATTTTTTGCACTGCTACCATAACTTAGAAAATCTTTTTCATCACCAGATTTAAAATGTTTTATGGTTGTAATATTAGTTGGGATTTTTTGCCTGTTTTTAGATTTTATTCCGCGTAAACCTTCCCCAATGTTTTCAACAATTTGACTTGTAGTAGCAAATACAATAAAGTTTACAGATAATTCAGGAAGTTTCTTTTCGAAAATTTGTTTTGAAGTGATGAGTAATGATCCATCATTAGCAATAAGATTTTCGCATGTTGTTAAAAAAAAAGTTGATTCACTTATCTTGTTTGTTTCTTTGAGATTAGAGTTTTTGAATTTACTTTTTAAATTCTCATCAAATAATAAAACCTTTTTTTCTTTCCAGTTGTTTTCTTCAAGAATATGGTCTAAATTAAAAAAGACTTCGTTTAAATTCTCACAATACAAGAACTTACCGCCATTAGCTTTAAAGTTTATAGTAAACCTTTCGTCTATTGGCAGTTTTATTTCCGGCATGTATTTACCTCTATCGTCAGATTTTAATTCTTCACCTGACTGTTCAGATTTTGAACGAAAAATTTTTCTAAAAAGACTCATTTAAGTGGTTGCTATTAATAGAATTCTTTTTGAGGTTTATCAAATATAAAAAATCTTAAATTAACCATACGATTAATTTAAGATTTTTACTGAAAGCTTAACAAAAATATATGTTAATAAGCTATTTGTCTAAGTTTTCACGTTCTTCTTTTTCAAAAGCGCGTTCTCCAAATATTTTTTCAAGATTATCTTTAAAGATAACTTCTTTTTCAAGAAGAACTTCGGCAAGCTCTGTTAATTTATCTTTATTATCTTCAAGTAATTTGATAGCTCGTTGGTATTGTTTTTCAATAATATCTGAAATTTCTTTGTCAATCAATTCTGCTGTTTGTTCACTATAAGGTTTTGTGAAGCCATATTCGTTTTGTCCAGAAGAATCGTAGTAAGTTAAATTTCCAATTTTATCGCTTAACCCATATATGGTGACCATGGCTCTGGCTTGTTTAGTTACTTTTTCTAAATCACTAAGCGCACCGGTAGATATTTTATCAAAAATTACTTTTTCTGCAGCGCGGCCTCCTAGAGCAGCACACATTTCATCTAGCATTTGTTCTGGTCTAACAATTAAACGTTCTTCTGGTAAATACCATGCGGCTCCTAACGAACGGCCACGAGGAACGATTGTTACTTTTACCAAAGGAGCAGCATGTTCAAGCATCCAGCTTACAGTGGCATGACCAGCTTCATGATAGGCAACGGCCTTTTTCTCGCTTGGTGTTATAATTTTATTTTTCTTTTCTAATCCTCCAATAATTCTGTCTACAGCATCAAGAAAATCTTGCTTATCAACTGCTTTCTTGCCATTTCTGGCAGCAATTAGAGCAGCTTCGTTACAAACATTTGCAATATCTGCTCCAGAGAACCCAGGGGTTTGTTTTGATAAGAAATCAGTGTCTAAATCTTTAGCCTTTTTTAAAGGCCTTAAATGCACTTCAAAAATTTCTTTACGTTCACGGATATCTGGCAAATCAACAAAAATTTGTCTGTCAAAACGTCCAGCACGCATTAATGCTTTATCTAAAATATCAGCTCTATTGGTAGCTGCAATTACGATAACGTTCGTATTTGTACCAAAACCGTCCATTTCTGTTAATAATTGATTTAGTGTATTTTCACGCTCATCATTGCTTCCAGACATAGCATTTTTACCTCTGGCACGACCAATAGCATCTATTTCATCTATAAAAATAATGGAAGGTGATTTTTCTTTGGCTTGTTTAAATAAATCTCGAACACGAGAAGCACCAACACCAACAAACATTTCAACAAAATCTGAACCTGATAATGAGAAGAAAGGTACCTTGGCTTCACCCGCAACGGCTCTGGCTAATAAAGTCTTTCCTGTTCCTGGAGGGCCTACAAGTAAAGCACCTTTTGGAATTTTACCACCTAGTGTTGTATATTTTTCTGGGAATTTAAGGAAATCTACAATCTCTTGAACTTCTTCTTTAGCACCTTCTAAACCGGCAACATCTTTGAATGTTGTTTTTACTTCGGTATTCTGGTCAAAAAGTTTTGCTTTAGATTTTCCGATATTAAAAATCTGTCCACCTGCACCACCACCTGCACCACCAGACATACGTCTCATGATAAAAATCCAAACACCAATAAGTAAAATAAAAGGGAGTATACCCATTAAAAGATTGCCCCAATCATTGGTTTCGGTATCAAAGGTTATGACAGGTTTAACCGCTAAATCTTTTGTAAGTTCGTTTAAACGATTCTCAAAATTTTGAAGATCACCAAATTCAAACTTATAGTTTGGTAGTTTTGTAGCAGAAGGGATAAGTGTTGTTGGCTTCGAGTTTTTATGAACTTCTTTCGCCTCAGCATCTTTAGTTAAATAAACTCTAGCTACGCGTGTATTCTTTACAATATCAACTTTTTCAACGTCACCATCTTCTAAAAACCTAAAAAAGTCTGAAGGCGTGGTCATGTTGCCATCTTGATAGCTTCCATTGCTAAATAATTGGAAGCCTAAGAAAACAGCTATTAATATTCCATAAATCCAGTATGGACTAAATTTTGGTTTTTTATCTTTTAAATTTTTTTTATCGTTTGCCATCTGATTTTTTTAGTAGCTGGTTTCTATAACTGTTGTTTTTGCATCTCCCCAAAGACTTTCAATATCGTAATACTCTCTAATGTGTTTTTGAAATACATGTACTACCACATTTACATAATCTATTAATACCCACTCGGCATTATCGACTCCTTCGGTATGCCAAGGATTGTCTTTAAGCTCTTTGCTTACTTTTTTTTGTATTGAATTGACTATGGCGTTTACTTGTGTGTTTGAAGTACCTTCACAAATTATAAAGTAATCACAAACCGTATTTTCAATCTTTCTTAAATCTAGGATATTTATTTTCTTACCTTTAACATCTTCAATGCCATTTATTATTATAGATATTAATTGGTCTGCGCTTATATTTTCTTTCGCCATTAATTTTATTTAATTTATGCAAAGTTATTATTTTTTTAGTTCTTTATACTTTAAAATAATCATAAGATTTTTTAGTGTCATAATAACTTCTATATGTTTATAGTCAAACTTAATGCCATCGATTCCACAAATAGCTATTTGCGAAAGCTTAGCGTCGATGAAACTATAGATGATTATACAACTGTTATAGCAAAAAAACAAACACGAGGACGCGGACAAATGGGAACGGTTTGGGATTCGCAAGCATCTAAAAATCTTACGTTTAGCGTTTTTAAAAATGTGTCTCAGTTATATTTAGAACATCCTTTTTATATAAGCGTTGTTACCTCTTTAGCTTTGTTGAAGACGTTACAACTTTTTTCAATTCCTCGATTAAGTGTGAAATGGCCAAACGACATTTTGTCAGAAAACAAAAAGATTTGCGGCATTTTAATTGAAAATGTCATAAAACAAAATAGTATTAAAGCCTCTGTTATTGGTATAGGTCTAAATGTAAATCAAACCAAATTTGAGAATTTACCCAAAGCCTCTTCTTTAAAAATTATATCTGGAAAAGTTTTTAATTTAGATGAAATAGTTCATGAAATTTTAAAAAACTTAAAACATTATTTTCTTCTTTTAGAAAAAGGAAATTATGATCTTTTAAAAAAGGACTATGAAGCTTATTTGTTTAGAAAAAATAAACCTTCAACATTTAAAGATGAAGAAGGTATTGTGTTTTCTGGTTTTATAAAAGGGATTTCCAAGTCTGGAAATCTTCAGGTTTTGTTAGAAGATGATATTATAAAAGAGTTTGATTTAAAAACGATTACCCTTTTATATTAAATAGCATTAGGAATACTTGTAGCAAGTGTTTCAATAAATTTACTAATAGGACTTTTTATCATCATCGCCATCATTGGATTAAATTCTCCAGTAAATTCTAATTGAACTTGGCTAGAAGTTTCGTCTATTTCAGTAATGTTTCCAATAAGAGAAAAATCTAATTTTCCACCAGCAGCTCCTAAAACTATTTTATTCGGTGCTATAGCTTCTTTCTTTTTAAGAACAATTTCTGGCATACCTTTTAAAGCAAATAAAAATTTGTCTTTTTCTAAAACTTCAAATTTACTAATATTTTCAGGCATTAAAGCTTCGAAATTTTTAACATCAGATAAAAAATCAAATACTTCTTGAGGGGATTTACCAACGTTAATTTTTGGAGATTCTAAATTCATTATTTTTATTTTAATAAAGGGTATATCAATTAGCGTTCCATTCTGTAGGATTGCTATTCCATTCAGATAATGTCTTTAATTCTTTTTCAGAAATATAATTTGTGTCTAAAGCTTGTTCCAATAAGCTTTCATAATTACTAAGTGTTTGTAGTTCAATTTGTTCCTTGTCGAAATTTTCGGTAGCAATATCAAAACCGTAAGTAAAAATGGCAATCATCCCCTTTACATTTATCTTAGCATCTTTTAAAGCTTTTACAGCATTTAAACTACTTTTTCCTGTGCTTATTAAATCTTCAACAACAACAACATTTTGTCCACCTTCAATAAAACCTTCTATTTGATTTTTTCTACCATGTCCTTTAGCATCAGGTCTTACATATATAAAAGGCAAACCTAAATAATCCGCAACTAGCATGCCTATACCAATAGCTCCAGTTGCAACACCAGCAATAGCATCTGGTTTACCATATTTATTTTCAATAAACTTACTCATTGTTTCACTAATATAATTTCGAATTAGCGGAAACGATAATACAATACGGTTATCACAATAAATAGGCGATTTCCATCCAGAAGCCCAAGTAAAAGGCTCTTTTGGACTAAGTTTTATAGCATTAATCTGTAGTAAAACTTCAGCAGTTTTTTTGGCGGTGTCTTTATTAAAAATCATGCAGGCAAAATTACGTATAAATTTAGATTTAACTATGAGTTGCTTAACGAATAAAAATATTTTTTTCAACAATGACTAGATTGCAACTAAAAATTATATTTTTACCATATTCTAATTGTTAGTTGTAAAGTATGTATAAAGTTTTTGTGGGGGACAAACCTATAATATTAACAACTAAAGTTGAACAAGAAGTCAACTTTAAAAACTATTTACTTGATACTGTAAATATTGGGAAAGTTATTAAGGAACTTAACACAACTTCTTTAAATGAAGTTCGGCTTATTCATAAAAATGAAGATAAACTTCTAAAAAAAACCTTAAAAAAATTGCCTAATGTAATAGCTGGTGGAGGTAAAGTATATAATAAGAATAATGATATCTTATTTATATTCAGAAATGATAAATGGGATTTGCCTAAAGGAAAGGTAGAAGGTAATGAAACTATTGAAAAAACAGCAATTCGGGAAGTGTCTGAAGAAACTGGAGTTGCTGGATTAGAGATTACAAAACCTTTAGAGACCACCTATCATATTTTTAAGCGTAACGGCAGACATAAGATAAAAATCACTTATTGGTTTGAAATGAAGACTAATTTTAATGGTAATTTATATGGACAAGAAGAAGAAGGAATTACCAAGGTTGAATGGTTAAACAAAAATCAAACTAAAGAAGCTCTTGCTAATTCTTATGCTAATATTAAGTTGCTGATTTAAAAATCATTAAATAGTCTTTGCTTAAATCGGTTATTATTTTGATTTACTGATGCCTAGATTTAAAATGGTAAGGTTGAAACTTATGTGAAAAAAAACTTAAGTAGTTTGTGACGCATTGTTGTTTAAAAAGGTATGTTTATCCTGTATACAGGATATTGCATATGAGCGTTTTCATAATGTTCACTTTGCTTGTGTATCCAATTTAATTGTTCATACCAATTATTATTGAATTCTTTAATGTCTTTTTTGCGAAGCTCAAAAGCTTCTCTTAGTTTAGGATTGTTGTTTAACAGTTCTAAAGCTTTGTCTTCCCATACATAAGGCGAGAACCCTTCTTTTTGCTGTAAAATGGAGTCAAAGAAGTTCCAGTTAAAAAAAGAATCTGGTGCTTCTGGTTCTAGAGTTTCTAATAAATACCTAAGAGCATACTGATGTGTATAAATAATATAATCACCTTTTGTGAAATGGACTTCTTTTTCGGTTTTAACAACCTTGGTATTATAATGCAGATAGTGGCCTTCATAAGGTGTTTTTCGAGTGTCATAATTGCTAATTTTATACAATTCAACTGCAATTATTGAATCTTTTTTAAGAGTAGTCATCTCTACTTGATTCAGTTTTAAAAGCTCAATAATATTATGCCAGCTTTTAGGTATTATATAAGCGCTAGGAA
The DNA here is from genome assembly GCF_004791695.1 of Flavivirga rizhaonensis. GTDB lineage: Bacteria > Bacteroidota > Bacteroidia > Flavobacteriales > Flavobacteriaceae > Flavivirga > Flavivirga rizhaonensis. The sequence continues at coordinate 48,522 of NZ_SRSO01000026.1, forward strand.
CTTTAACTTCTAAACTAGGTTTAAAATAGTTTTGATAATTAACTTCTTTGGTGAATGGTCTATTTCTGTTGTATTTTAATCGGTTGGTTCCTGTTACTTCACTTGTAATTAGTTCACCTTCAAAACCTTTGAAATTTAAAACTGTAACTTTTGTTGTGTCTATTTCCCAAAGAAGAGGATAGGTTTTTCCATAGCCATCAAGGTTTTCTTTTAAATGAAGTCGCTTCTGTTGTATTTCAATATGGTCCTCTTCTATTACTTCAATCATACTTTTCATAAGTTCGTAAGTGCCTTCAACACGTTGTTTGTATGGTTTAAGCATATGGGTTTCTACCATTATGCCAAGTGTATTGAACAGTGTCGTGTAGCCTGTTGAATATCTAGGAGAATCCATAAATTGAGAAAAACCTTTTTCTGGAACTTCATTAAAAACATTAACATAAGGTGTAATATCCCATTTTTTTAATGCCAGTTTTTGTTCAAGTTTTGGCATCATACTATTATGGATATATTCACCTAAATCACCTCCTAATTTATTGTGTTGTGTAAATAAATGAGTAAGAGTATATTGGTAATCTGCACCATTACTTACATGGTTGTCAATAAAAACATCTGGTTTTACCAAATGAAAAATTTGAGTAAATGTCTTTGCATTTTTAGTATCACATTTAATGAAATCACGATTTAAATCATAGTTTCTTGCATTTCCCCTAAAACCATATTCTTTTGGTCCGTTTTGGTTGGTTCGGGTATTCGAATTTCTATTAAGGCTACCACCAATATTGTAAATAGGAATAGTTACCAATACGGTTTCTTTTGGGGTTTTAATTTTGCCCTGAACAATATCTCTGAAAAGTATCATCGTTGCATCAATACCATCACTTTCTCCAGGATGAATACCATTATTTATTAACAAAATACTTTTTTTATTCTTACGAACTTTCGAAAAATCGAATTCTTTATTTGGGTTAAGGGTTACTATGTGTAAAGGTTTACCCGAATCTGTTTCTCCTATAGTTTGTATAGAAATTTCTGAATACACTTCTGCCAAATGTGTATAAAACGCTATCATTTGTTGATACGTTGCTGTCTCTAATCCTTTCGATTTTTCGAAATGTGTTTCAAAATTATATGTTGGTTTTTTATTTGAATTAGTACAAGAAATGCAAAAAATTAGGGAGATAAATATTAACCTCATGTTTTAATAAATCTGGAATTATTCTATAAAGATATTCTTAAAAAATTTAAAATTAGAAAAAAATAACTAACTTACAGGTGTAGGTATTGCCCTTCGTTATTGTTGAAAAGGTGGTTTTTTGAAGTTTTTTGTATTTTTATTAATCTCTAAAAAATGATTTTATTATGAGAAATTATAAGTTATCTTTTGGTACTATTTTTATCATAAGAAACAATTTAGCAGAAATAATTGCTAATGAAGGGGTTTTAATGGACGAAATGAAGGTTGTTGAGCTTCACGATTTTTTATTAGATAAATTAGAAGCTCCGTTCTCGCTATTAGTCAATAAAAAGCACTCCTATAGCTATACATTTCAAGCCCAAAGAAAGATTGCTCATTTAAAAGGAATAAAAGCATTAGCGATCGTTATTGGTACTAGTGGTGCATTAATGTCTATTAAAACATTATTAAGTATTAATGGAAATACCAATAAGAATGTTAAATTATTTCAAGATAGGGAAGAAGCTTTAATGTGGGTTAATAAAAATTAATTCACTGATTTAAAGTGTTTTATTTAATATTTTTAGTATTGTTCTCTATCAAAATGAAGATTACTTATTGCTTCTCTGTATTTTAAGTGTAAATTTGCACCTTCAAAAAATAAGCCATGACAGAATTTATTAGAAAGCGCACAGCGAATGCTAAAAACGATATTTTAAGTGGAATAACAGTAGCTTTGGCTTTAGTACCAGAAGCTGTTGCTTTTGCGTTTGTAGCAGGTGTAGACCCATTAGTTGGTTTATATGCTGCTTTTATGATAGGCTTAATTACTGCTATTTTTGGTGGTCGTCCAGGTATGATTAGCGGTGCAACAGGTGCTTTGGCTGTGGTTATGGTAAGTTTAGTTGCAGAAGGAAATGCTTTTGGGGCAGAAGGAGAAAATCTTGGTCTTTATTACTTATTTGCTACGGTTATTTTAATGGGGGTTATACAAATGTTTGCAGGTGTTTTAAAACTTGGGAAATTTGTAAGATTGATTCCGCACCCAGTTATGATGGGATTTGTTAATGGATTAGCGATCGTGATTTTTTTAGCACAACTAAAAATGTTCAAGGATGTTAATGGTGATTGGTTTAGTGGGGCACAAATGTGGACTATGTTAGCTCTCGTAGTTTTAACTATGGGAATTATGTTTGGTTTACCTAAACTAACTAAAAAATTACCGGAAGCTTTAGTTGCTATTTTAGTAGTCTCTGCTATTGCCATTTTTGGTAATTTTGATGTAGCAACCGTGGGTAGTTTTATTCGAGATGGAGGTGGTGAGGGTTTGAAAGGAGGCTTACCACAATTCCAAACAGAGATATTTAGTAAAGTGCCATTTAATTGGCAAACTATAAGATTTATTGGCCCTTATGCTTTAATATTAGCGGCTATAGGTTTAATCGAATCTTTAATGACATTAAACCTTGTTGACGAATTAACAGATACGCGAGGAAATACTAATAGAGAATGTATGGCGCAAGGAGGCGCAAATGTTATTACTGGGTTATTTGGTGGTATGGGAGGTTGTGCTATGATTGGGCAATCACTTATTAATATAAAAGGAGGTGGACGTGGTAGATTGTCTGGTATTGTTGCAGCACTAGCTTTATTAGCTTTTATTCTATTCGCATCTGGACTTATAGAACAAGTGCCAATTGCAGCTTTAGTAGGCGTTATGTTTATGGTTGTAATAGGTACGTTTGCCTGGAGTAGTTTTAGAATTTTAAATAAAATTCCAGTGACTGATGTTATTGTTTTAATAGCGGTGTCTGCGTTGACAGTTATTTTTGATTTAGCAGTTGCAGTAATAGCTGGTGTTATTATAAGTGCTTTAGTATTTTCTTGGGAAAATGCGAAACGTATTAGAGCCAGAAAACGTATGCGTGAAGATGGTACTAAAATATACGAAATTTGGGGACCTTTATTTTTTGGATCTATAATCGCTTTTAATGAAAAGTTTGATGTAAAAAATGATCCACAACAGGTAGAGGTAGATTTTGTAGAGTCGAGGATAAGTGATCATTCTGCTATAGAGGCTATTTTTAATTTAGTTAATAAGTATGAAGCAGAAGGAAAAACGATAAAGTTAAAGCACTTAAGTGAAGATTGTAAAATCTTATTATATAAGTCTAGTCCAAAATTTAGAGAAGTTATAGTAGAAGATATTGACGATCCACGTTATCATTTAGCCGAAAACCCAGAGGCATTTACCAAAGGGCTTTCAGAGTATAAGTTGTAGTATTGTTAGGAGTTAGGAGTTAGGAGTTAGGAGTTAGGAGTTAGGAGTTTTTCATTTTATCAAGAACCAAATACTACCTCATTGGTCTTTTTAATTGTTCTTTTACACGATCAAAAGACTTTTTACTGGCACGCTCCCATCTGTAAATTTTATACTTTTTACCTTTACTTGCTTCAAGTTTAGCATCTTTTTCACGCTTATCTCTTACCCAATTAAACCTTTTTTTAATAATAGTCGTTCCTAATCATCATCGCAACCAATTATTTCAAGAGCATTTAAAGCTGCAATAGATACATTATGTACATTGTCATTAATAGCTCTAAAAAGTATTGGAACTGAAGACGTATAACCAGTTTCACCAAGAGCTTCAGCCGCTAATTTTCTAGTTTTGTAATTACCATGTTCTAATACATACTCTATTCTTTTAACTTTTTTTGTTGATATCCATGTTTGAATATCTCTTTCAGAAGGCTGAATAAGTTTTAACTTAATAAGTATGTATTTGATTTCTTGTAGCATGAATTGTTAGAAGTCATTGTTTACTTATTAGTATAGAATAAATGAAATTTGTTACTAATAAACTACAACCATAGTCTTTTAGCATATCATAGAAATTAATCGCTGTATATAATAAAAATGGCAAACAAGGGAATAAAATGATGATTTAGAGGAAAGGCAAAATTAGTTCAATCAACTATAAGATTCTAGATTGACCATTTAAGAACTTCCAGCCATCTTTACGTTTAATTAATGTTCCAGATTCAATTATTTTAAACGTTATAGGGTTAAGGTCTTTATCAACTTGCACACATTTTATAATGCCAGAATAGTTTGCTATTTCATTTGTTAAGGGTATGATTTTTATACTTTCCCAGGAAAACTCTATAAAATTTACAGTTTTAGAATTTTCAATTAGTATACTTTTTACAGTATCATAGTCTAATGTCTCCTTGTACCCAGGTGGGACCCAGAAAAAATCTGAAGAAGCATCTAAATATTTAAACTCACTTTCTAAACCATTTTTAGTAATGTCTTTATGAAAGCTGTCAAACATTTGTTTAATTTCAAGAGAGATGGTTGCTTTTCTCTCATCATTTAATGTTTTTTGACTGTAGCTATTGAAAATAACTATAATAAATAAACTAGTTGTCCAGATTAGTTTCATTTAATTCTTACGCTTTTAGGTACAAGTTTTGTATAATCTCCATTATTTCTTATAACGTCTCTAACAATAGAAGAAGCTATATAGGATGTGTCTGCCGATGTTAAAAGGAACACAGTTTCAATAGGTGCTAAGTCACGATTAGTATGAGCTATTGCCTTTTCAAATTCAAAATCTGCTGGATTACGAAGTCCACGTAAAATAAATTCTACATTAATTTCTTTACAAAAATCTACTGTTAACCCTTTGTAGGTAACCACTTTGATTTTAGGTTCATCAGCAAAAGTCTCTTCAATAAATTTTTTACGTTCCTCTAATGAGAACATATATTTTTTATCGGCATTTATGCCTATGGCCACAATCACTTCATCAAAAAGAGTTACACCACGTTTTATAATATCATAATGTCCCAATGTGATAGGATCAAAAGATCCAGGGAATATGGCTCGTTTCATGTTTTTAAAGTTACAAATTTTATTTAATCTTCAAAACTTATTATTTTTTAATTTAATGAAGTTAAGTAGTCGGTTTTTTTGGATGTCAAACTTGTTTTAAAGCTTCTTCTATAGCATTGTCAAATAATGCGGCTAGTGAAATACCTGCAGCAGCGGCTTGTTGTGGTAAAATACTTTCTTTTGTTAGCCCAGGTATTGTATTCATTTCCAGCAAATGAGGTTCACCATCTTTAAAAATAAATTCAGTACGTGAAAAGCCTTTCATTTTTAGGACTTCATAAACTTTTTTTGCAAGAATAGTAACTTTGTCTTCTTCTTCTTTACTTAATCTTGCAGGTGTTATCTCCTGAGATTTTCCTAAATACTTGGCTTCATAGTCAAAAAAGTCATTTTCGCTTACAATTTCAGTGATGGGTAATACCTTAGTGGCTCCTTTATAGGTAATAACCCCAACCGAGACTTCGGTTCCATCTAAAAATGATTCAATGATAATTTCATCGTCTTCTTTAAAAGCTATATCAATAGCATTTAATATATCTTCCTTTTTATTTACTTTGCTTATTCCAAAACTACTTCCTGCTTTATTAGCTTTAACGAAACACGGTAAACCCACTTTATTAATTATATCATCTTCGTTAATGGGGTCACCTAGATTTAGATAAAAAGATGTCGCTGTTTTAATACCGTAAGGTTTTAAAACACTCAGGCAATCACGTTTGTTAAATGTCAAAGCGGCTTGATACATATCACAACTAGTATGAGGCATATTAAGTAACTCGAAGTACCCTTGTATAAACCCATCTTCACCGGGAGAACCATGAATAGCGTTAAAAACACAATCGAAAGTAATAACACGATTGGCAACCCGAACAGAGAAGTTGTCTTTATTTACAGGGAATTCAGCGTTATTAGCATCTACATAAACCCATTTATCTTTAAATATATGAATGCGATACCCATTATATTTTGTAGTATCTAGTGTTTCGTAAACAACATTCCCGCTCTTCAAAGAGATTTCATATTCACTTGAAAAACCACCCATAATGATGGCAATATTTTTTTTTGTAGGCATATTCCTTTTATTTCCGCAGCAGCGAAAACCATTTTAATTTTGTGATTAAATCCGTCTAAAAATAGATAATAAAACGTATCTATGTATAAGATAATATTTGTCAAGCTAAAATATCATATATATTGCAAAAGAAAAAACAGTTCTGTTTTATATATTTGCCTTATCGAAAAATTTATAAATGAGTCTATTTAAATTCCTTACCAGTAAAACATTTTTAAAACAAGTTTTATTAGCACTAGTAGCTGTATTTGTATTATGTTTTATTATGCTTCAATGGTTGAAATCTTCAACAAATCACGGTGATTTTGAAACGGTTCCAAATTTAACAGGCAAATCCATAAGTGTTGCAAATATTGAGTTAAAAGAGAATAATTTGGTAATGCAAATTCAGGACTCAGCAAATTTTAACCCAGATTACCCTAAGTTTTCGGTTATTGAGCAGGAACCACCACCCGGAACAAAAGTTAAAGAGAATAGGAAAATATACTTAACCCTGAATCCATCAGGGTATAGAAAAATACAAGTTCCAGACCTAAAAGAGCGTACCTTTAGGCAAGCAAAACCAATGTTAGAAGCCTCAGGGTTTCAAGTGGGTAAAATAACTTACGAGGACAATATTGGTAAAGACCTCGTGTTAAAGATGAGTTATAAAGGAAAGTCTATTAAAGAGGGCGATAAGTTGGCAAAAACTTCAAAAATAGATTTAGTTTTAGGGAATGGCAAACGACCTTGAAATTAAGCGGTCTATTAATATCTAATTTTACTAAAATGGACGATTATACACCGCAATTACCAGATGAAGATAGTCTTTATGAGCATTATGCTTTTACAGTTGATAAAGGGCAAACCCCTTTACGTATAGACAAATATTTGATGAATTTTGTTGAAAACGCTACTAGAAACAAAATTCAGGCAGCAGCAAAAAACGGAAGTATTTTTGTTAATGATGAAACTGTTAAATCCAGTTATAAAGTAAAACCTTTAGACAACATTAGAGTGTTGTTTACGCACCCACCACATGAAAACTTATTAGTTGGAGAAGATATTCCTATTGATGTGATTTATGAAGATGATGAACTTCTAGTTGTTAATAAGCCAGCAGGAATGGTGGTACATCCTGGACATGGTAATTATTCAGGAACACTTATAAATGCTTTAATTCACAGGTTTGATAATTTACCTAATAACTCTAGTGAACGCCCAGGGTTGGTACATAGAATAGATAAAGATACAAGTGGACTTTTGGTCGTTGCTAAAACTGAAAAAGCCATGGCACATTTGTCGTTACAGTTTGCTAAAAAAACCAGTGAGCGTGAGTATGTCGCTATTGTTTGGGGACATATAGAAGAGGATGAAGGTACTGTTGAAGGCCATATTGGTCGTCATCCCAAAAACCGATTACAAAACACTGTTTTTCTAGGCGATGAAGCTGATAAAGGAAAGCCTGCTATCACTCATTATAAAGTTTTAGAGCGTTTAGGATACGTAACTTTGGTATCTTGTAAGTTAGAAACGGGTCGTACACACCAAATACGTGTTCATATGAAACATATTGGGCATACTCTTTTTAATGACGAACGCTATGGGGGTGAAAAAATATTAAAGGGTACTACCTTTACCAAATACAAACAATTTGTAGAAAATTGTTTTAAAGTATTGCCAAGGCAAGCGCTACATGCCAAAACCCTAGGGTTTAAACATCCAAAAACAGGAGAATTCATGCGATTTGACACGCCAATTCCTGACGATATGCAGCAGTGTATTGAAAAATGGAAGAGCTATTCAAAACATCAGGAATTAGATTAGTATGTTTTTAACTTCTTTAATTCGTTAGTGTCATAGCTTATTTTATCTTATTGTGGTCATTTTTACAATTTGCTTTTTGGAATTAAGTTGAAGTTTTCGACCTTGTTTATTATATCTACAAGCTAAATAAATACATTTTATTCAGATATAAATTTTATCGTTTTAAACAATGTAGATACCATGACTTTATCATTTATATTTGGAGCATGAAGATTAAAGAAATCATTCTTTTTACAGCAAATATCCAGAGACAAAAGCAATTTTATAAAACTGTTTTAGAATTTGAATTGGTTTTAGATTCCGAAGAAAAAATCTCATTTAAAACAGGAGCAAGTGTTTTGTCTTTTGTGTATGATGAAAAAGCTGTTAATTCATCACATTTTGCCTTTAATATACCTTCAAACCAACAACAAGAGGCTTTACAATGGTTGCAAGAGCGTGTACAAATATTACCTGATGACGATAATTTAATTTCAGATTTTAAAGATTGGAATGCTAAAGCCATTTATTTTTATGATGCCGATAAAAACATTGTAGAGTTTATCGCTCGGAAAAATATAGATATTAATAGTCGAAATTCCTTTTCTTCTAAAAACATTTTATCACTAAGTGAAATAGGAATCGTAGCTACCAATCTAGAAACAGTTTATAATTCAATAAATAGTATTAAAAATATTCCTGTTTTTGATGGAAATCTTGCCCGTTTTTGTGCTTTAGGAAATGAAGAAGGTTTATTTATTTTAATAAATAAAACTATAAAAAAATGGCACCCTACTCAAGAGGAAGCGTTTACTTCAAACTTTATTATTAAAGGCGATTATAACTTTAGTTATGAGAATGGAGAAATAAAAGAATTATTGTAATTTAGTTATTTAAAAAATAGTTTTAATGAAATTAGTCCTGTCACCAGCAAAATCCCTCGATTTTGAAAGTCAATTACCAACGGCAATACACACAGAAGCGCAGTTTTTAACTCAATCTGAGCGTTTAAATAAATTACTTAAGAAGAAATCTGCTAAAAGTTTATCAAAACTTATGCGCATTTCTGATGCTTTGGGGCAGTTAAATTATCAACGTAATCAAGATTGGCAACTACCTTTTTCAGCAAATAATGCACGACCAGCGGTTTATGCTTTTAGTGGTGATGTATACCGGGGATTGGATGCTTATAATATTCCAGAGGAAAAAATAGCTACGCTGCAAAATACTGTCCGAATTATTTCAGGTTTATATGGTATATTAAAACCAACCGATTTAATTCAACCTTACCGCTTGGAAATGGGAACTAAATTTCCTGTAGGGAAAAATAAAAACCTTTATGAGTTTTGGAAAAAGCAAATTACAAATGCTTTGAATGAAGAATTAAAAGACGGTGAATTGTTTTTAAACCTTGCCAGTAATGAATATTTTAAAGCTATAGATACAAAAGCATTGAAAGTACCAGTGATTACAGCTAATTTTAAAGACTTTAAAAATGGTGAATATAAAACCATTATGACTTTTGCTAAACTGGCTCGTGGTTATATGGCGCGTTATATTATTGATACCAATGCAGAAACTCTTGATGATATTAAAGGTTTTAATTATGAAGGCTATAATTTTAGCGAACCTATGTCTACAGAAACAGATTTAGTTTTTATTAGATAATATGGTGTATTACTTAATTATTGGACTTAAGGTCTATTGCTTTTATCATATCTATAAAAACAATAACTCTTATTACTGGTTTTTTATAATATTATTCATTCCTATTATAGGTTGCGTCATTTATTTAATCACTCAGGTGTATAACAAACGTGATGCTAAAAAAATCACAAATGAGATTACTCATATTATTAATCCGACTAAAAAAGTAAAAGATTTAGAAAAACAGCTTCAATTCTCTGAATCGTATCAAAATAGAGTGAATTTAGCGGATGCCTATCTAGAGATAAAGGACTATAATAGCGCAATTCCTCATTATTTAGAAGCTTTAGAAGATAGTTCGCAAAGTGATTTTTATGTGATTAAACAATTAATAGAAGCATATTTCAATATAGAAGACTGCAAAAGCGTTATTTTATATGTAGAAAAAATAAAAGAACATCCGGAATTTAAAAAATCCAGAACGCAGTTTTTATATGGACTCGCTTTAGAAAGGGTTGGTAAATTAGAAGAGGCTGAAGAGAACTTAAAACAAATAGATATTCGCTATTCCTTTTATAATGAGCGTTTAATATATGCTAAGTTTTTGTTAAGCAGAGATAAAAAAGAACAAGCTAAAGAGGTGTTAGAAGATGTGCATACGGAATCTCAGCATATGACTAAGCCTAATAAACGTATTTATAGAGGAACTATATTAGAGGTAGAAAAGATATTAGCTGATTTTTAAATGGCTTTGTAAACACCACTTATAAGTTCAAGTTTGCCTACCTTTAAATGTGAAAGCAGGTTCGCTAGTTTGGGTTTTGTTGTTTTTCCCATTAAAACATTTAAACCTATTTTTGGAGGTCCAGATTTAATCAGTTTAGTAACCAGGTTATCAAAAAAATCAATTCCTGTCTGTGTCTGATTAGTGAATTGTTCTTTTGTAAGCTGTAATTCCAGTACCAAAGATTAAATATTTTTTTTATTTTTTAGTCAAGTTTCTATGAGAGTATCCATCCGTTATTAGTTGAATAAAAAGGAAAGGAAATTTTGATTTGAGCTGTAACTTTTTGCTGTTTTTTTGGCCTCTTTACAATTAACTAATAGATATTATCGTAATTATTCTTTTTTTTCCATACGATTTTAAACTTGTGTTCGACGTTGAGTATATGCAAAGTAGACGATTGTGGGCTTCAAACTTACCAAACCGTTACAAATTTGAAGCGGGCAACAAACCTTGAATTTACTATTTTCACACCTATTTTGGATACATTGCTGGCAGCTGGTGTTTATTATCTCAGTATTTAATATCTAAAGGCACATCTTTCGCAATATTTACTACTATTTTCATGTCATTTAATCCAATCTGCCCTTTGTATATTCTTTTTTCTTTATTCAATTGATTGACTCTTGTATGCAAATCTATTGGGTCTGCTTTTGTTACTTTGTCAACTGTATCAACTTCCAAATCAGATAACATCTTGGCAAAAGTTGCCCCAACCCATCTTATCCTGGACAAATCAGTTAATTTTGTCAACTCAAATACTTCTTTTTCACTTATTCCTGTTTCAGCTGCCAGTTTTCTTCTTGACTCAGAATTAATCACCCTGTCAAATAATTTCACGGTGTTCTTAATCCCTGCATTTTCAAGCTTTGATATTGTTTCACTAGAAATACCTGAAAAATCTTTAATCTTAACGGGTTTTGGAAGTGTACTATTAAGTTCTCTGAGTAACAGTATCAAATAATCCCCAGATAAGCACTCTGCTTTTTGTAATTCAGAAAATTTTTCTTTTTTCTTTAGAATCTGAATTAATTCTTTAACGTTCTTTATTCCTATACTTTCAAAATATCCAAATCTCTCTTTTAGTCTATCTTTCAGAACCATCCTACTTGGTGGTAGATAAGCTGTTTCTAATCTTATCCGATAATCATCAATGGTTATTTTTTCTAAGTCAATATAGTATCCCATATTTTAATCTTTTTTAAGTGACTATCTATGTGTCCTATAGCCCCGTTACACTTGCTGCCAAAGGTTACGTATAAGAATAGTGCGGTTTTGTGTCCGAGGATTTTCCGCAGGAAAATCGGAGTGACCAAATAGGCACTAACCTTTAGATTTAGGATTAAACTTAAGCATTATTTTTATACAATGTTGGCACACGTATTTTATTCCAAGTCCGTTTTTAATTCAGTTTCTTCCATTATTCCCGGCATCTCATAAATAAAGCGCAATAACATTTCGGTGAACTTTAAAATCCGTTCAGCTTCTTGAGGTGTCTTAAATTCAATTTTATGATTAGCTTCATTTCCTAGTTTTCTGATAGAATCTACCCATTTTTTTCCGTTTGGAGGTATATAATTGTTTTCTTCTAAATAAGTAACATATTGTCCGAAACTAGCTCCTTCCTTTGCGCCTTCAGAGACAGATATATTCATTAAAAGTTTTCTGCAACACATCACAGAAGATGTGTATGCACTTATAGAAAAGCACGCTTTTGCTTCGTTGAATAGATTCTCAACTTCTTCTTTTGGTATATGCTTAACAGGTGAACCAATAATAGGTCCAGGAGTTTGATTTTTGTAATAGTCAAAGAATGTTGGCTTTTCACAACTATGACAAATATAAATCCATCCTACTGTTCTAGTTCCGCCGCTCATATGTCCTTTTGCTGTATATCCTAATTGTGAGGCTAGAGGTGAGCCGCAATATCCACATTTATATTTTTTCGAGCCTATGTTTCCTGCGTTATTCCAATTCATTTTATGGTTTTGTTATATGTGTGCCAACGTTCTTGTGTAAGATTTCGTTGCGTGAATTTAGTAATTAACTTTGCAAGTACAAACTGACAAAGGAAAAATCAGAGATTTTTCCGAGTAGGCAGGTAGTTAGCAATGAATTTTAGGACACGTTGTTGGGCGTAGTTATTTTTCTTCTTTTTTGTCGGTCAGCGTAATGGTCAGTTTATTTCTTTGTTGCTTAATTTCAATTTCTTTTCCTATTTCAAATCCGAGCTCTTTTAGCCATCTTCCCTCAAGTCGGATTTCAGGAACAGGAGTATATTTCCTTTCACGAGGTTGGAATTTTTTATATACTTTTAATTTCCTGAATTTATTCAATCGTCATATTATTATATGACAAACATAACATTTAAAATCGAATTGTCAAATTTTAATATGACAAAAATGTCATCTAATTAGATGACATTTGTTTTGTGGATAAAGAACAACTTAAAAAGAAAATCGGTCAGCGTATTGTTGAGTTAAGAAGTCAAAAAGGCTGGAGTCAGTCCGATTTGGCTCGTGCAACAGGAAAAGATAGACAAGCTATGGAAAAGCTAGAGAATGGGAAAGTTAATCCAACCCTATATACTCTACTTGAAATCTCAAAAGCTCTTGAGGTTTCACTAAATCAACTAGTTAAATTCTAATTTACTATTAAGATAAAAGATTTTCAGCTTGTAGCTCTTGAAATATTAGGCTTACATCTTCACTATTAATATAATCAATAAGTGTGAATTTTTTACCAAGTCCATTTAGTGAAGTGCCCATAAATATTCCTTGATTACTTTTATCTGAAAGCCAAAATCGGTCATGAAAAAGTTCTGAATGTCTTAAATCTAAAACTATATGATTTTTAAGCTCTTTTATTTTATTGAAGATATCCAGCTGTAGTGGCCTATGAAAGTTATTCTTCGTAATGAACATTAAACTATTTAGTTTTGGGATATATTTTTTTAAAATATCAACGAGTAAATCGGAATATTCATCATCATAGTTTTTTGGGAATATGTAACTGTCCACAATAACCAAGCTATTTGCAGTAATAACGTTGTCAAGAAAATTCTGAAGAACATTGATAAATAAATCCCTGTCATCTCTGGGTGTACCGAAAAATTCAGAATATTTTGGGTTAATGGTATTTGTTATTCCATACTTAAGTAAATATTTTCGCTGTTCGTCACGTGGAAAATAGTCAAGAAATTTAAATTTCTGATATTTTAAAAGTTCTTTTTTTAGAGTATCTATGTCCTCGAAAGGATCTGATTCTACTTGAAAATAATGTATAGCTTTCATTTTAATTACGCCCAACAATTGTATAAACGCATTTTATGGCGCTTATTTATATTATATACAAATATAATTGTATTCTTACGAAGTTAATTTGATATTATATCTATTTTACTACTTTTAAGAAATAATTTGGGGGCTATTAAATGCTTAAATAGGGCTTAAAGTGCAATACTGAATCCATTATAAATAAAGTAAAGGTTAAAAAGATTCCCGACTTCGCGAGAATAACATATGTTTAAACACAAGCACCCATACAAACCATTTATACAAAACGATACTAAAAAGTTAATCGTTGGAACATTACCACCGCCTCGATTTTCAACAGGTGAACTATTAGAAAAAGATGTGAATTTTTGTTATGGAAGCTATTATAATTCGCTATGGTTATTTATTGATAAAATTCATGATTTAAACTTACGTTATGATAATTCGCAAGAAGCCATCGAGCAACGCAAACAATTTTTGATTAAAAATAAAATAGGCGTTTGCGATATTGTTGAAAGTGCCGAACGTGAAAAAATGGATGCATCCGATTTAGGGATGCAAAACATAAAACTTCGGGATGTTATTGGTTATTTAAAACAATACCCAAACATCGATACGTTGTTGTTTACCGGAGGAAACAGCAAAAATGGACCGGAATATTTTTTTAGAAAACACATACGAAATTATAATATCAAGTTAGAATTGGTTTCAAACGAAATCCCTCGAATTCATCAATTTAAATTACCCGTCAAATCGAGCACTTCGACTTTGCTCAGTACAGATCTTGTAGAAAACTCATTAAGAATCATCAAAACAGTGTCTTTAACTTCTGGGTCTGGTGCTGCTAATATTTCAATAAGTAGAATTCCTTTATACAAACAATTAAAAGCGAAAAACCCTAAATTCAACACCTTTGATTTTAGGGTAATGCAGTATCGTGAGTTTTTTTGAAGGGTTTTGTTTTATAAAGCTTATTTTAGTTAGTTGTCATATCGAGTGAGGTACGATCGAGATATCACATTAGATTTTATACTATAATGATTATGAGATGTCTCACTGCGTTCGACATGACATTTTGATCTTAAACATTTTATAATGAATCTATTCTTTGGTTGTGTGATGCTATCGAGCTATTTTAGTATCATAAACATTAATCCTACTTAAACCCCAACAAATCATCAATAGTGTTAGCTGTTACCGAATGGTAATTTGATCTTGCTTTGTTATAAATAGCTAAAGCAACATCTGTTTTGTCATTTCTTTTAAAGGCTTTATAAATGGTGGAAACATACCAACGTCTGCCAACTTTTATTAAAAAATCTTCAATTTTAGTATCGACATTATTTCCATGGTAGTTATGATTAATAGCTTGTTCATACCAAACCATAGCGATATACGAATTTTTAGAGTTGGTTAAATTGAAAGCTTCGTCAATCATGATCAAATGTTCCGTTTTAATATCATTAGGGAAATTCCGAACAAAGTGAACCCATTCTTGAGTTGTCCAATCTTTAGTAAGTGTTTTGTCTACTGCATTGTTTTTAACAAATTGCTGGATTGTTTTTTCAACCGTTTCAAATTTATTGGAAGTAATGATAGCTTGATTATCAGGGATGCCTGCCTTGTAAATCCATTCCTCTGTATTGAATGCTATATCATGTTTTTCTAATAAGTTTTCATTTAAAAACCTAACGAATTTTTCTGTATTGATTGTTGAAAAAGCATGTTTTTGAAAATAGTTTTTTAAGAAATCATCAAATTTTTCACGACCAGCAGTTTCTTCCAATGTTCTTAAAAAAAGATATCCTTTATCGTATGCAATGCTATTCATGCCATCATCGGGATTACGCCCTTTTAAGTTCAGTTTTAGCTTTGTATCGTCTGGGGTATCTTTGAAACCTTCTATCTCTTCTTCTAAATCTTGTCTTCCAATACGAGCGAGCATATTAGCTCTGTCTTTTCCGTAAAGGACTTCCATAATGCGCATTTCAAAGTATACTGTAAATCCTTCGTTAAGCCAAAAATCATCCCAAGTGGCATTGGTTACTAAGTTTCCAGACCAAGAGTGTGCTAATTCATGAGCTATCAGAGATGTTAAGCTTTTATCACCGGCAATTACTGTAGGTGTAGCAAACGTTAATCGTGGGTTTTCCATACCTCCAAAAGGAAAGCTAGGAGGAAGCACGATGACATCAAATTGTTCCCAAGCGTATTTTCCATACAACGCTTCTGCAGAAGCCACCATGTTTTCCATATCTGAAAACTCGTAATGTGCTTTTTCTACCATAGATTTTTCGGCATAAATTCCTGTTCGGTTACTAATGGCTTTATACTCAATATCACCAACAGCAAGTGCAATTAAATAAGGAGAAATAGGCTGTGCCATTTTAAAATAGTAATGACCATCTGGTGTTTTGACTTTAGGGTTTTCTGCACTCATAACAGCCATTAAATCACTTGGCACCTGTACTTTTGCATTATAAGTGATTCTAATTTGCGGGCTGTCTTGAATAGGTATCCAGGTTCGTGTTAAAATAGCTTGACCTTGTGTGAATAAAAAAGGATGTGTTTTATCCGCAGTTTGTTGGGGTTTTAACCATTGTAAAGCTTCTGTTTCTTGAGAGGTCTTATAAAAGACTGTAATGTGTTTTGTATCCTTGTTAATATCTATTTTTAAAGCGTTCCCTAGTTGTTCATCAAAATCACTTAAAGAAAATGAGGTGTCTTTACCATCTGCTTGCACACTTTCAATGGTTAAGAATTTTGAATCAAGAATAATTTGTGATGCCTTATTATTTTTAATTGAATAAGATGCTTTACCTTGTATTATTTCTTTATCAAAATCTACATTAATATCCAAATCCAGATGTGTTATGACAGCTTCATTGGGTTTAGAAAAAGAATGTGGTTCTTCAATATAGCCAGGTATTGTTGTATTTTGTTTGTTAGAACAGCTTGATATTAAGAGCACTAAACATCCTAATTGTAATGCAATTTTTTTCATACTAAATTTTAGTGTTTTTAAACGAAGGACGAAGTTAGTTGTTTTCTTTTAAAATGAATAATTAAAAGGTCGTGGAGAAAATTAGCTGTACATTTGCGCCTTAATCAAAGAGGTGGTGTTTAATTTGTAAATTGTCATCTCATTTTCCCAGTAAAAAGGGCTTACCAAACAATTTATATGTCATTTAACTCATTAGGCTTATCTCAGGCCTTGCTAAAAGCTGTTAGCAAAAAAGGATACACAACACCATCGCCTATACAACAAAAAGCAATTCCTCCCATTTTAGAAGGGAAGGATGTTTTGGCATCTGCACAAACTGGTACGGGAAAAACAGCAGGTTTTACATTACCACTTTTGCATTTTCTTTCTGAAAACCCGAATAAAAAGTATAGACCAATACGTGCTTTAATATTAACTCCAACTAGAGAGTTAGCAGCGCAGGTATATGATAACGTTAAGGAGTATAGCGAGTTTTTAAACCTAAGAAGTGCTGTTATTTTTGGAGGGGTAAATCAGAAACCACAAGTAGCAAGGATTCGTCAGGGTATCGATGTTTTAGTAGCAACACCTGGGCGTTTATTAGATTTAGAAAACCAAGGTTTGTTGTCTCTAAAGAGAATTGAAATTTTTGTTTTAGATGAAGCAGATCGTATGCTGGATATGGGTTTTTTACGTGATATTGAACGTGTGATAAAAATGATGCCAACCAGAAGGCAAAATTTGATGTTCTCTGCAACATTTTCAAAAGACATAAAGAAATTAGCACATGGTATTTTACATAACCCAGTGCAGGTTGAAGCTACACCAGAAAATACGACTGTTGAAGCTATAAGTCAGAAGGTTTATCGTGTTGCTAAAGGTTTAAAAACGGGTTTAATTATTAAATTGATTTCTGATGGTAACTGGAAACAAGTGCTTGTTTTTACGCGTACTAAACACGGTGCCAATAAGCTTTGTAAAAAGATGGTGGGTTCTAATATTAGTGCAGCTGCTATACATGGTAACAAGAGTCAGGGTGCTAGAACAAAAGCTTTGGCAGGTTTTAAAAATGGAAGCATTCGCGTTTTAGTGGCCACGGATATTGCAGCCAGAGGTTTGGACATTCCTTTATTACCACATGTTATAAATTTTGAATTGCCTAATATTCCTGAAGATTATGTGCATAGAATAGGCAGAACGGGAAGAGCTGGAGCTAAGGGAGAAGCCTTATCTCTGGTTAGTGCAGATGAGACAACATATTTGCGTGACATAGAAAAGTTGATAGCGATGAAGCTTCCTGTAGAAATTATTGAAGGCTTTGAACCTGACCCCAATGCTTCTACGGCTCCTGTAAAAAAACAACAGCGTGGAGGAGGAAATAGATCAAGAAGTCATTCTAGTTCTGGAAATTCAAAAGTAGGAGGACAAAGAAGTAATACCTCCAGTCGTCGTCCTAAGAAAAATAATTATAGAAGACGTTAAATATTATGCAGAAAATTTTAAAGGATAAGATTATTGAGGTTTGTAATAAAAAAATAAAAGATAAGGGTACCAATGTAGGGGTTTCTTTTTATGCTTTTTTTGCAAATAAAAATGATAATCCGGAGCTGCTTATGGAAGCTGCAACTTGGTGGATTATGGAGCATAAGCTAGATCATTTTGAGAAAGCTGTGAAAATTAAAAGTTTAGTAGAGTAAATGTTATGGAAACACAGTCCAATAATCCATTACATGGTGTGAAATTAGAACAAATCATTAATGATTTAGTAGCGCACTATGGTTGGGAATATATGGGATATACTATTAAAATTAGGTACTTCACAGATAACCCTTCTGTAAAATCGAGTTTAAAGTTTTTACGTCGTACCCCTTGGGCACGAACTAAAGTAGAGGTTATGTATTTAAATATGTTGAAGCAGCGAAAGAAATAATACTAAGCGGATTTTATATTAATGTTAGATATAACAATGAATATATTTTATTTAACTAAAAATCAACCATGCCTTCACCAATAGATGTATTAATAGGTTTCCATGTAGTTAGTGACTACTCTCTAATTTTTCTATTAATTCTTTAATTTCATGAATAGGCATTTTCGTTACGCATTCAATATATGAGTCTTCGGTTCCAATAATTAAAGTGCCTTTTTTGTCTTCTTTGTAGCCAACTTGTTTTATTGAAAACTTAAGCGGACTTATTTCTTTAGTTTTTTTCCCATCCTTGAACCAACCATAATTGGCTTCGTAAGTTACTTTTTGCTCATTAAAATGAATTGTTTCATAACCATAAGTATTCCATAAGGAAACTCTTAACATGTAAAAACCCATAAGGCCAAATAATCCCATCCAAACTAAAAAACCAATATGAAATCGATATCCTGTTGATATAAATAAAGCTATTCCTATTAATGGAGAAAAAAAGAAAAGAAAGGTAAACAGGAACATTATTGATCTTACAAAAACAGGTGATCTTTTAATTCTTAAAGTCAATTGATTATTACTTATTTCGTACGACTTCATTTTTCTTAAAAATTAAAGTTTGAATTCTTGCAATTGTTTCAATCCTTCATAAACGACAATACTTACTGCATTTGCAATATTTAAACTTCTAACATGTTCACTACATAAGGGTATTTTAAAAAGTTTATTTTGATTGGCTTCAATAAGAGGTTTTGATAAGCCTACAGACTCTTTACCAAAAATTAAAAACAAGTTATCTTCAAAAGGAATGTCCCAATGATTTTTATTTCCATGACTGGAGAGAAAAACCATTTTTTGATTTTCATTTCTAAGGAAAAAATCATCAATATTATCATAGTATGTCACTAACAAATGCTGCCAATAGTCTAGGCCAGCTCGTTTTAATCGTGTATCATCAATCTCGAAACCAAAGGGCTTTACTAAATGTAAGTGAGAGCCAGAAGCTAAAGCCAAACGGCCAATATTACCAGTATTATTAGGGATTTCAGGTTCTATTAAAACAATATTTAAAGCCATGATTTAGTTGTCTAATAGAGGTTTTCCAATGTCGTCAATCTCATCAGAATTTGGAGATTTTGGATCTGGACCATATTGATTTGGACCCTTATCACCTTCAGTTGCCATTAAAATTAAAAACCAGATACCACCAATAAATGGAATGAAATAGACAAATATATACCCGCCACTTTTCCCAGAGTCATGAAGCCTCCTTACAGCCACTCCGAAGTAAGGAATAAGAATTCCAAGTAGGTAAATACCCAAAACAAGAGGTACAATATCATAATCAAAGAATCCAGAGATAAAATCAAGTAAGAGTGATAGTCCAAATATTATGATTAAGTTAAATAAAAAGAACATCCAAAACTCTTTACGTCTTGCTCTACCACTAAATGTTGCATAATTATTTATTAGGACTTTTAAATACCACTTCATAAATCTAGTTTAATATGGAGTTTACAAAATTATCAATACTATTTGCACCTTCATTGGTAACATGTTTTACAAATGCACTGCCAATAATAGCCCCTTTGGCATATTGAGTTGCTTGTGTAAAAGTTTGGTTGTTACTAATGCCAAATCCAACAATTTGAGGATTATTAAGGTTCATGTTACCTATGCGCTCAAAGTATTGGGTTTGTTCTTCTCCAAAACCAACTTTGGCTCCCGTTGTACTTGCACTACTAACCATATAAATAAAACCGTTTGAAATGGAATCTATATAACGAATTCGTTCATCACTGGTTTGTGGTGTTATTAAAAACACATTTATTAAGCCATATTTTTCGAAGATGGTTTGGTATTTTTCATGGTATACATCTACTGGTAGATCGGGTATTATTAAGCCGTCAATACCTATTTCCTGACATTTTTTGCAAAAGGCTTCAACACCATATTGAAACATTGGATTAAAATAACCCATGATGATTAAAGGGATATTAACTGATTTTCTAATGTTTTTTAATTGATCAAAAAGCACCTCGGTAGTCATGCCATTTTTTAAGGCTAGTGTAGAACTTGCTTGAATGGTTGGTCCATCTGCTAAAGGATCACTAAAAGGTAATCCTATTTCGATTATATCAACACCATTTTTTTCTAAATCTTGAATGATAGAAACAGTATCGTTAATGTTTGGGTAACCTGCTGTGAAGTATATGGAAAGTAACTTCTTGTCTTCTTTTAGTTTTTGATTTATTCTGTTCATTGTAAATAAATTTTTTTCATTCCCTCGTAGGAGGGAATCTGCTTGATTTTATTTCAAAATTTAAATATATTCTGAAAGGTCTTTCCAATCTGGATTTAAACTGTTTATCAGATTGATTTTCCATTCCCGATTCCATTTTTTTATTTGTTTTTCTCTTTTTATAGAATTATTTACATATTTAGTTGTCTCAAAATATACTAACTTGGTTACATTATATTTTCCAGTAAAACTTTTTAAACTATTATTTTTATGCTGTACTAAACGTTGTTTTAATTGTTTTGACCTACCAACATATAATGTTGTGTGATTTTTATTAGTTAGTATGTAAACATAATGTTTGTCCATAGTTTGATTATGAGATTTCCGTCTTCACGGAAATACAAAAAATCATAAATTAAAATAATTTATGTATGTATTCAAATCTTTATCACCCCTACCAGACAAACTCACCACCACCACATCATCAGGTTTAAATATTTTTTGTTCAAAAATTGCTAATGCATGAGCGCTTTCTATTGCTGGAATAATGCCTTCTAATTTGCATAATTCTAATCCCGATTTCATGGCTTCATCGTCTGTGATTGCCATAAATTCAGCACGTCCAGTTTTGCATAAATGTGCATGCATAGGACCAACACCAGGATAATCTAAACCTGCCGAAATAGAGTAGGGCTCAGTTATTTGACCATCGTTTGTTTGCATCAACAAAGTTTTGCAACCATGTATAATACCTGCTTTCCCTAAAACAGATGTTGCAGCACTTTCTCCAGAATCGATTCCTAAACCAGCAGCTTCAACAGCAATAATATTAACATCTTCTTCGTGTAAATAATGATAATAGGTACCAGCAGCATTACTTCCTCCTCCAATACAGGCAACTATGTAATCAGGATTTTCACGCCCTTCGTGTTCTTTTAATTGCCATTTAATCTCTTCAGAAATAACCGATTGAAATTTGGTAACCATATCTGGATAAGGATGGGGTCCGATTGCAGATCCTATAATATAATGCGTGTTTACCGGGTTGTTGATCCAATCTCGAATGGCTTCGTTGGTAGCATCCTTTAAAGTTCGACTTCCTGAAAGCGCAGGGATAACGGTAGCTCCCAACATTTTCATTCTAGCTACATTTGGAGCTTGTCTTTTAATGTCAATTTCTCCCATGTATACAATACATTCCAGTCCCATTAAAGCGCAAACGGTAGCAGTAGCAACACCGTGTTGCCCTGCTCCAGTTTCTGCGATAATACGATGTTTACCCAAACGCTTAGCCATGAGTATTTGCCCAATAGTATTATTTATTTTGTGCGCTCCGGTATGGTTAAGGTCTTCACGTTTTAAATAAATTTTGGTATTATATTTTTCTGAAAGGTGTTTCGCAAAATAGAGCGGGGAAGGACGTCCTACATAATCTTTTAAAAGTTGATCAAATTCTTTTTGAAACTCAGGTTCTGCCATCACTTTTAGATAGTTTTGGCGCAACTCTTCTACATTAGGATATAGCATTTCTGGAATATATGCACCTCCAAATTCACCATAATACCCTTTTTCGTTTACGTTATAATTTTTCATGTTTTTTGTCATTCCCTCCTTTCGTCTTCGCTCAAGATAAACTATGGAGGGAATCTGTTTAATTTTAGTTATAATTTATAATGGATTCCGCATCAAGTGCGGAATGACAAATGTTTTTTTAAATTCTTTTAATTTCTCAATACTTTTTAACCCTGGCTCTATTTCAAATTTGCTGTTTACATCTAAAGCGTAGCAAAATTTTGAAGCTTTACTTTGTTTGAATTTTTTAATGTCCTCAACTTGCTCTAATCCAATACCGCCACTTAAAAAGAAAGGTTTTGTTGATGGGTACTGATTTAACACATTCCAATCGAATGTATAACCATTGCCTCCTGGTAATTTTCCTTTTGTATCAAATAAAAAGTAATCACAAACATCTTCATAAGGTTTTATAACCTCAAAATTGAATTCGTCTTTAATAGAAAATACTTTGATTATTTCAAGACGAACCTGTTTCAAGTTCTTTTTGTGAGATACTGAAACTAGTTTAGCATGGCGGTCTGCTTCTTTTGATAAGGTTATCACGTCACTTTGCTCCTCATAATGACGTTTTAATTTTTGGCAATACTCTGGTGTTTCTTTTCCGTGTAATTGAACTGCATGAAGTTGATGTTTATTTATTTGTTCAATGACGTCTTCTAAAATTTCATTAACAAAAACCCCCACTTTTTTAATAGATTCTGGCAATTCCGGAATATTGGTATTAAAGTGTCTTGTAGATTTTTTATAAAATATAAATCCAAGATAATCGGGTTGCAAATTTGCAACTTGAATTATATTGTCTTCATATTTCATTCCACAAACTTTTAGCTTCACCCCAGCTATCTCCGAAGGAGAAGGGACTTTGTTTGTTTGTGATATTTTTTTTATTTCTTTTTTCATAAGAGTATATGTTCTCCTCCTTTGGAGGAGTTAGAGGAGGCTCTTTATAAATTGTTTAGCACTTTTACCGGCATTATCTGTTTTCATAAAGTTTTCTCCTATTAAAAAGCCTTGATACCCATAAGGTTTTAATTCTTTAATGGCTTCAATATTACTAATGCCACTTTCTGAAACTTTCACAAAATCATTAGGAATCAACTCACTTAATGTTTTACTAGTTTTTAAACTAACGTCAAACGTTTTTAAATTTCTATTATTTACACCTAACATGTCTAATGAAGGCATCACAGATTTATGAAGCTCTTCTTCGTTATGAACTTCTAACAAAACATCCAAATTCAGGCTTTTTGCAAATTCCGAAAATTGTTTGATTTCTTCTCTGGTTAAAATAGCCGCTATTAACAAAATAACATCTGCTCCATATGCTTTGGCTTCCAGCAATTGATATTCGTTTATAATAAATTCTTTACGAAGTAAAGGCAAATTACAACTTGCTCTGGCAAGTAATAGGTCGTCTAAAGACCCTCCAAAGTATTTTCCGTCAGTTAATACAGACATACCACAAACACCAGCATCTTCATAGCCTTTTGCTACATCTTGAACGTTTAAGCTTTGATTTATTACTGATTTTGAAGGTGAACGCCTTTTATGTTCTGCAATAATTCCTGAGTTACTATGACGTAAATTGTTTGCGAGAGAGATAGTTTCTCTTTCAAACAAAACGGATTGTTCTAATTGGGATACTGGAATTAGGCCTTTACGTAGGGCAACTTCCTCGTGTTTATCTTTTACTATTTTATCTAGTATGGTCATTTTTTAGTGTTCAGTGTTCAGTTGGCAATATTCAGTATTCTGTGAGCAAAACTGCTTACTGCTTGTATATTGCAAACTATTTTCAACTCATTTCTATTAATGTATCTAAACTTGCTTTCGCTTTTCCAGAAAGTAACGATTCTTTTGCTTGCTCGAATCCTTCCTTGTGACTAATTTGTTTTGTGGTTGCTATAGCTAAACCAGCATTGGCACAGACTACATTATTTTGAGGTTCGGTACCTTTTCCTTGAATCACATTCATAAATATTTTAGCAGCATCTTCTACCGTATTTCCTCCAAAAATAGATTCTTGAGAAATAGCTGAAATTCCTAAATCTTCTGGAGAAAACATAGTTTCAGAATTATTAGAGATAACTTTTGTGTTTCCAGTAAGAGAAATCTCATCATAACCATCTAAAGCATGAACAATACTATAATTTTTATCTGTATTTTGATATAAATAACCGTATAACCGTAAGAGTTCTAAATTGAAAACCCCTACCATTTGGTTTTTAGGAAAAGAAGGATTTACCATTGGTCCCAACATGTTAAAAAATGTTTTTACACCTAATTCACGACGAATAGGTGCTACATTTTTCATTGCAGGATGGAATAAAGGTGCATGTAAAACACAAATACCAGCTTTGTCTATTGTTCGTTTTAAGAAATCTTCATCATTAGAAAATTTAATACCTAAATACTCCATGACGTTTGAAGATCCACAAGCAGAAGATACCCCATAGTTACCATGTTTGGCTACTTTTATGCCAGCTCCAGCTGATACGAAAGAAGATAGGGTAGAGATATTAAAGGTGTCTTTTCCGTCTCCACCAGTTCCACATAGATCAATAGCATTAAAATCTTTTAAGTCTATGGCAATACATAGTTCTAAAAGAGCATCTCTAAAACCGCGTAATTCTTCCAGTGTAATGCTGCGCATCATAAAAACCGTAAGAAAAGAAGCAATCTGATTTTGGTTATACATACCATTAGATATGTTTACCAATACTTGTTTTGCCTCTTCACTTGAGATGCTTTCGTGATTTATAAGTCTGTTTAATAATTGTTTCATAAGCCCTTTGTCTCTTTGCGACATCTCTCTAAAAAGGAGAGAATTGTTTTAATTTATACGTATGTTTTTCGTTTGAGTAAGTTCTACCTACTGCTACTGTCAACTGAAAACTAACTATTAAGCCAATTTTCTAATATTTTTTTACCATTTGGTGTTAATACCGATTCTGGATGATATTGTACGCCTTTTACATCGTAAACTTTATGGCGTAGAGACATGACTTGTCCGTTTTCATCAAATGAAGTGGCTTCCAAACTATCAGGTAAATCAGGATTCACAACCCAAGAATGATACCTGCCAACTTCTATGTCTTTTTCTAAACCTTTAAAGATAGGTTCGTCATCGACACTAATGGTTACATTTGTTGAAACACCATGATAAACATCGTCTAAATTAATGAGTGATCCACCAAATACTTCACCAATAGCTTGTTGCCCTAAACAAACTCCTAAAATACTTTTAGTAGGAGCAAACCTTTCAATAATAGGTTTCAATAAACCCGCTTCATCTGGAATGCCAGGTCCTGGTGATAATACGATCTTATCGAATGGTTCTACATCATCTAAAACCAATTTATCATTTCTAACAACAGTGACATCACAATTTAAGTCTTCTAAATAGTGAACTAAATTATATGTAAAACTGTCGTAATTGTCTATAACTAATACTTTTATCATCTTTTTTGTCATTCCTATGCAAGCAGGAATCTATTTTCTAGTTTAACTTTTTTCTTTGTTCATGTCAAAATAAGGAAATTGCTAAAGCCCCATTTGTTTTCGGAATTTCAAGATTGATTTATATTTAGAGTTTCCATTTATATTTTTTAATTTACTTCTAGCTTCTAGCTTCTAGCTTCTAGCTTCTAGCTTCTAGCTTCTAGCTTCTAGCTTCTAGCTTCTAGCTTCTAGCTTATCATATTTCTTCAGCCAATTCAATAGCTTTTGTTAATGCTCCTAATTTATTGTACACTTCTTGTAATTCGTTTTCTGAATTAGATTTTGAAACTAATCCTGCTCCCGCTTGCCAATGTAGTTTATGGTTTTTGCTTAAAAAGGTTCTAATCATAATGGCATGATTAAAATTGCCTTCAAAGTCCATAAAACCAATAGCTCCGCCGTAAAAAGAACGACTCGTTTTTTCGTATTGTTCAATAAGCTGCATGGCTCTGTGCTTAGGTGCACCACTTAAAGTACCTGCAGGAAATGTATCTGCAACCACTTGCATAGTCGATGTGTCTTTGTGTTTTTGACCCGTAACTTTGCTTACTAAATGAATAACGTGTGAGAAAAACTGAACCTCACGATACGTGTCAACTGTAACATGGCTTCCATGTCTACTTAAATCATTTCTAGCTAAATCTACAAGCATAACATGTTCGGCATTTTCTTTATCGTCTTTTACCAGTTTTTTAGCTAATTCGGCATCTTGAGAATCATTTCCTGTACGCTTAAATGTTCCTGCAATGGGGTGAATCTCAGCTTTACCTTCGCTTACAATAAGTTGGGCTTCTGGCGAACTCCCAAAAATCTTAAAGTTTCCGTAATCAAAATAAAACAGGTAAGGCGAAGGGTTTATACTTCGTAAAGCACGGTATACATTAAACTCGTCACCTTTAAATTCCTGTGCAAAGCTTTTTGATAAAACCAATTGAAATACATCACCACGGGCACAGTGCTTTTTTGCTAATTCCACATGTGTTTTATACTCATCATCTGTTAAATCAGATGTGATATTTCCTTTTGAATGAAAATCATATGATGCAAAGTTTTTGACCTTGATTAGGTGGTCTATCTCATCAATATTGCTTTCAGTATCATGACAATGTGCAAAAATATAGGCCTCATTCTTATGATGATTTATAGCAATAATATTTTGATAAACAGCATAATAGACATCAGGAATATGTATTGAATTATCTTTTTTCGAAATGTCAACATCTTCAAAATAACGAACAGCATCATAAGCTATGTAACCAAAAATACCATTGTTTATAAATTTAAACTCAGTATCCGAATTAACATCAAATCGTTTTGTGAATTGATGGATTTCTTCTGAAACATCAATACTGTCAGTTATCGTTTTCTCTAATGAACTTCCGTCGGGAAACGTTTGATTAATCATTTCATTTTCAACCTTAATAGAAGCTATTGGATTAAAGCAGATATAAGAAAAACTATTATCGTTTGCGTGGTAATCGCTACTTTCAAGCAAAATACTATTAGGATATTTATCTCTAATTTTTAAGTAGATACTTACTGGTGTAATAGTATCTGCTAGAATTTTTTTGTAATGCGTGTATAAATTATATGTTGTCATTATGCTGAATTTATTTCAGTAATTTTTTAATTAAAAAAAGGCTTGTCGTGAATGACAAGCCTTTTATGATATTTTGAGTTTTAAATATACTAGGTTTCCTTCACGAACGTAAGTTTCTGAAGCTCCACCACCAAGTATTGTTTAAAATTGTATTCATTTTTATTTTTTGTTGGTTCAAATATAGAAATGAAAATATAAATACACAATAGTTTAAAACATTTTTTATATAAAAGTTTGTTAAACTATAATATAGACACTGAAGTATTAATTAAATTTAAGGCTATGAAATTAAAACTATTAATTATTGCAATATTGATAATAACAAGTTGCAAGCACAAGAATAAAACGGCCGAAAGCTCAGATATTGCTAAGAAAGAAGCCAGTAGTGATACTAATTTAAGTGATTTTGAATTAGAAGTTTACGATTATAATGGTTTTGAAAAATTTTTGAATAAGAAAAATGATAAGATATATGTTATTAACTTTTGGGCCACTTGGTGTGCCCCTTGTGTAAAAGAATTACCATATTTTGAAAAACTAAATTCGCAATATCGTAATAAAAATGTTGAAGTTATTTTAGTAAGTTTAGATTTTCCACATTTATATGAATCTAAATTAAAACCATTTATTAAAGAAAGAAAATTGGAATCTAAAGTGATTGCTTTAGATGATCCAGATATGGACACGTGGATCCCAAAAGTAAGTAAAGATTGGTCGGGTGCCATACCTGCAACAATTATATACAGAAATGATGATCGCAAATTTTTTGAAGTATCATTTACTTATAAGGAATTAGAAACAGAAGTTAAATATTTTTTAAATTAATTATAAACTTTAAATAGATGAAAAAAGTAATTCAAATAATTTCAGTTACACTCGTTGTACTTTTTGTTAGTGCATTTGTAGTGAATGAAACCAGCATTCCAGGGAATGGGTACAAAATAGGTGATACAGCTGAAGATTTTTCACTTAAAAATGTAGATGGTAATATGGTATCATTATCAGATTACAAAGACGCTAAAGGTTTTATTGTAACATTTACTTGCAATACATGCCCGTATGCTGTTATGTATGAAGATAGGCTTATTGCTTTAAACAATAAATATGCTTCAAAAGGATATCCAGTCATTGCCATTATGCCAAATAATACGGATGTAAAACCGGGGGACAATCTGGAAGCTATGAAAGCTCGTGCAAAGAGCAAGGGGTTTACTTTTCCATATTTAATTGATGAGGGGCAAAAAGTTTACCCTAAGTATGGAGCTACTAAAACACCTCATGTATTTTTATTGCAAAAAACAGATGGCGGTAACGTTGTAAAATACATTGGAGCGATAGATGATAATTATAAAGATGCCTCGGCAGTAAAGACAAAATATGTGGAGAACGCAGTTGATGCGCTTTTAGAAGGAAAGGAAGTTAAACAGACAGAAACCAAAGCTATAGGTTGTTCTATTAAAGTCTAGAATATACTAATGATTGTTTTTTTAGAAGTTATCACCCTTGTTAAAATGATAATTTAGACATAACTAAATATTAACAGAAATCTGAAGTGTAATACTTCGGATTTTTTTTCGTCTATAATTTTAGATGTACTAATTTTGCATGCATAATTTATATTAAACAAAAATGGAAGATTTAACACAAGAAGAATGGGCATCACAACTTGCTGATGACGATAACGCAATTATATTAGATGTTAGAACGGATGCTGAAGTTGCTGATGGAATTATACCTAATGCCATTCATATAGATATATACAAAGGGCAAGAGTTTATTTCAGAAATTGAAGATTTAGATAAAAGTAAGAATTATTACGTGTATTGTCGTTCTGGTAATAGAAGTGGTCAAGCTTGTAACATCATGGAAGAATTAGGTTTTGAAAATGCTTATAATCTTGAAGGTGGTATTTTAGAATGGACAGGTGATTTGGTTGATTTAGATTGATTGTTTAAATGAAGCGGTTATTAATATTTTTATGTACCTTATTTGGTGTATATGTGACTAGTTGTAAACAGTCATCGTCTAAAGGCATAATAAAGGTGGTTTCTCCAAAAGTAGTGCGAGCACTTTTAGCTGAAAATACCGTACAACTTGTAGATGTTAGAACCCCAAAAGAATTTAATGAGGGGCATATAGAAGGGGCAAAAAATATAGATTTCTTTTCGGACACTTTTGATTCGGAGATCAAAAAATTTGATAAGACCAAATCTATCATTTTGTATTGTAAATCTGGATATCGCAGTGCAAAAAGTAGTAAAAAATTACGTCATGCTGGTTTTACAGAAATTTACGATTTAGAAGGCGGAATTACCAAGTGGAAGAAAAAAGGCTTTGAAGTCAAATTTAAGTAAGGACTATTGAATTTATAATAATACATATTCTGTTTTTTTAATCAATTAGCTCATTCAACTACTTTTTGAGTATTTCACCTTTTTTCTTTTTAAATGAGAAATGATTTTTTCTATCTTTATATAAAAGTTCACTGTTTTAACAGCTAAACGGCTTCTTTTTAAGCTTTTAACTTCTAAATATTTATTTAAAAAAGATGGAAAACGGTTACGTAATATTAAGCATAATTGCACTGCTATTCTTAAGTATGTATGGTTACTCATATTTGTCGGTAGCTATGGAAAAAATGAAGCTTAAAAAAGAAAAGAAAAGAGAGGCTCAGAAAGAAGAATTAAGACGTCAACAGCGTATTAAAAACCAAGAGGCCAGAGATGAGAAATTTCGTAAATTCAAT
The DNA here is from genome assembly GCF_004791695.1 of Flavivirga rizhaonensis. Taxonomy (GTDB): domain Bacteria; phylum Bacteroidota; class Bacteroidia; order Flavobacteriales; family Flavobacteriaceae; genus Flavivirga; species Flavivirga rizhaonensis. Next base: position 78,725 of record NZ_SRSO01000026.1, read on the forward strand.
AAACGAAAGGAAGAAATTAAGCATGAACTTATGTTGTTAGAGAAAATGAAAGAGAAGCAAAAAGCTGTTTAATAAAAAAATACCAACCCTATCTAAATAGAGTAACAAAAAGCCCTTTTGAATTCATATTCAAAAGGGCTTTTTTAATTAACTAACTTAGTTCAAACTTAAATTTAACGTATTCTAAGATTTTAACGTAACTCGATTTAACTTAAATTATTCAACTTCATTTTAAAGTTCTGATTGTTAGGTTTATAAAATATTTTGTATTTAAAAACACCCTCCTTAATCCTCCCTAGAGGGAGGAATCTCACTCGGTAAAATTGTCCCCTTGATGGGCGATTTCCTATAAAGTGGCAATTTCATTTCTTCCTTGAATTATTTTACAGATAAGCAGGTTGAACAAATCCTTTCCCTTATTGTTGAACTTGAAAGCGATTTCATCTAAATAGCCCTGTAAATG
>NZ_SRSO01000027.1 GCF_004791695.1 Flavivirga rizhaonensis
ATTACAAGGAAAAAGTATTAAACTTCAAAACCACCATAAGCCCCAACGAACAAAGTGGGCAGCTTGGGTTGTTGGACGGATCGGTGGATGGAAAGGCTATGACTCACAAGGACCGCCTGGCGTGATTGCTTTAAAACGAGGTTTGGATAGATTATCATATATAATAGAAGGAACTAAACTCATAAAAGATGTGGGTACACCGTAGCTGCCAGAAGGCAGGGAACCTCATCATGATGAGATGTCTCGAAAGTTTATCTTGAGTACTTCGACTACGCTCAGCATAAACTAAAGTCGAAAGGCTCATGCTTCGCTCTGTCGACATGACAAACACTTATATTTCAAATAATTAACTTGGTTCTTTAGAATATTATTTACTTAAGAAACTCACGTTAATTAGGATTTTAACTTAAAGAATTTTTAAGTTCTTTATTGAATTTGTTATAACCTTATTACTTTACCATTCATCATTCTTACAATAATCTGCTGAGTTAGTCAAAGTATCTTCAAGTTCTTTATTAGACGTTACTATAATTTCATCACCATTTAAGGTAATTAAAGTAAGCGGGTAGTCAATTGTTAAGTAATGATTATCTACAGGATTAAAGGTTTGAAATAATTCGCTATCACTAGTTACTGTAACAGGTATAATCTCTTCTGTTTGAATATTAACTTTATTAAAAACAAATGGATATTTAAAATTGATACAATCATTAAGCTGCTCAGGCCTATCTAAAATACAGTCATCAAAATAATTAACCATTTGGTTTTTCCCAATTGCACGAGAACTTGTTCCTTGTGGTGAAGTAAACGTAACATAGTTAGCTCTAAGGTTATCAAGGCTAAACTGAGAATTATTAACTTTATTATACAATAATAAGGCCTCTTCTACTGCGTTGATGCCTTTATTAAGTGATATAATAAATGACGTGCTATTTATCAATCCATCAATATAATACTTTACAGTTCCTGAGCAATTGTAATTAATATCAGATACTTTTACAGGTTCAATCTCTGGAGAGGCTTTTGTATCTCCTTCAAAACTACAATCTTTAAAATATTTAGTAATATCTTTTCTGTTTAAATATATGTCACCAAAAAAGGTAGAAGGTGCTATATATAATATAGAAAAGTCATCTTTTGTAAATCGTATTTCAGTGTCAATATAAGCTTGTTCAAGTACCTCCGACATTAATTCGTCGTTCCATGATAATGTATTAAAATTAACGTCTCCATAATAGTCTCCTTTGCTATTTAATAAACCTCCTGCGACTAAAACATTCTCACAATCAAAATTAATGAGATTATAATCATTTTTATATAATGCATTTAAACTTATGTACGAAGCTAAATTTGGTGAAATTTTGACTTCATCTGATATGGTTTGAGTTGTCTCGTCATTAGACGAACAAGATTGTATAGTTCCTAAAAGAAATGTTACTATAAATAATGTTTTAAAAATGTGTTTCATACTATTAATCATATTTTTTGGGTTTTGTTATTATGAAAACGATTGTAGATCATAAAACCCTCCTCTTTATTAAAATAATTCTGCGGATAGCCCAATAAATACAGGTTCTCCAAGACTTGCTGTGCCTAGGCTCATTGAATTATTTGTGTTAAAAAGCAAAAGAGGCTGTCTGAAAAGTGGTTAATCTTGTCATTCAGAGCAACGCGAAAAATCTTATTTCACTCATAATCAGAGCCATATATTTTAAAGAGATTCTTCATTCCATTCAGAATGACACTTTTTAGACAGCCTCTTTTAAATAAATAACAATAAGTAATCAAGGTAATATTTTTACAATAATCGGGATTTTGATTTAAAGAATTTTTAGTTTTTTATTACAATTTTATTACCTTACCAGTCGTCATTAGTACAATAATCTGCTGAGTTAGTCAAAGCCTTTTCAAGATCTTTATTAGATGTTACTACAATCTCATCTCCATTTAAGGTAATTAAAGTAAGCGGGTAGTTAAACGTTACGTTTTCAAACTGACCAAAGAAATCCTGATTTAATTCACTGTCGTTATTTATAGTTATAGGAACAATTTCATCTGTTTGAAGGTTAATCTTATTCATTACGAATGGATATTTAAAATTTATACAATCATTATCATTAATATCCCTGTCTAACATACAATCTTCAAAATAATTCATTATTTCTTCCTTTCCTATAGCACGAGAATCAGTACCTTCTGGCGATGTAAAATTAACCTGAGAAACTTTAAGTTCTTCTATACTATATGTTGAATTATTAGCTAAATTATATGCTGACAAAGCCTCTTGCACTGCATCAACACCACCGTTAAGAGGTATAGCATCTTCAGTTATATAAACATCTGGGAAAAAATTTTGTCCTATAAAATACTTCGCATTTCCTGAACAATTATAGTTAATTTCAGATACTGTAACAGGCTCTGGATGGAAGAAAGTCGTATTCCCTTCAAAACTACAATCTTCAAAATAGTCAATTACATTATCTCTTGTATTTAAAATACCTGGTCCATTAGTTCCAAAATCAGCTATAATTTCGATATGAAAATCATCTTTAGTAAATCGTATTTGAGTTTCAGAGAAAATGCCTTTCAAAGCATCCAACATTAATTCATCGTTCCAGAAAGATGTATTAAAAGTATGCTCTGCTGCATCTCCCTGACTATTTATAAAATCACCAGCAATAAGTACATTTTCACAATCAAAATTAATGAGACTATAATCATTCCTTGAAGTTGTAGTTTTAATTATTTTAGTTACTAAATCCGATGAAATTCTATCTTCTCGCGATATTGTTTCGATAGTTGTTTCTTCTGACGAACAAGATTGTAAAACCCCTAAAAGGCATACTACAATAAATAATATTTTAAAAAAATGGCTCATACTATTAACTATATTTTAAGGGTCTATTACTACGAAAATGATTGTAAATAATAAAAACCTATATATTATTTTAAATTACCATACTCCCTTAAAAATCAATATTTAATGATACATTAGGAGTAAATTCTAATCCGTATTTATTTAAAACCTCTATGTTTTCTCTGTCTTCAGTTAAGGTATAATAGCGGTTTAGAATATTTTTCCTGTTTGCTATATTAATTAAACCTATTGTTAATTTATAATCTATCTTTTTTGAAATATCAAAATGATAACTTAAAGAAGTATCAAACCTTAAATAATCTTCTAACCGTTCTGTATTTGGCTCATTATAATTAATGGCATTAAACTCACCCTCTATAATTGGTAAGTCTTTGTTTATCGAAGTATAAGGCTTCCCAGAGCTATACTCCATACCAAAAGACAAATTAAATGATTTATGCTTAATATTTACTCCAGAAATGAGACTATGCCTAATATCATTATTATTATAAAAACGAGATGGATTAAGATCTTTAAACTTATATTTATTTGTACTATAATTATAACTTACCCAAGTATTAAAAAAATGGTTTTTATAATTATAATGAAACATATAGCCTTTAACGTCATACGATCCAAAAAGGTTATCAAACTGATTAAGGTTTTGAAAACCCTGATTATTAGTAGTAATGCCTTCTACAATTTTAGAATAAATACTAGCATTTAGCATATGTTTTCGTTTCTTAAAACCAAAAGACAATTCTAATTGCTTACTTTTTTGTAAAGGGGCAATAGTATTATTTGCAAGAAACCATCGTCGTTTTTCGATTCCTAGAAAATTATTTTCCAGATTAATAACCTGAGAAATATTTTGTGTTTTTCTCTCTCCTCTAACCTGAATATCTACCTCTGGTATTGGCATATAAGTTATATGAAACCGAGGTTCAAACTGAAATGATTTTAAAAATTCATAATAGACATTTCTTAAATTCCATCCTGTTTTTATTTTTTTCTTAGTGTAATTTAGCGTTCCAAACACGCCATAAATATTACTTTGTTGATTTTTATAGCTTTTAAAAAACTCATTAAAATTATTAATTCTATTCGTTACAGTTAAATGCTCCTGACAAATTCCAGCTTCATATATAAATCCTTTATTTTTTGGCGTTGAACTGTATTTTAAAGTCGTTTCATAATTTCTAACTCTATTACTTTGAAAACTTGAAATATCTCTAGACAACAAAAAATTGCCACCTTGCAGACTGTAGTTAGAATAATTAATAATAGTTTCTAGTTGAGATTTATTAGAAAAAATATGTCGCCAATTAAATCCTAAAGCGGCATTTTCCTGTTTCAACTTACTCTCTTTTCTGGTATTGTTTAACGCAATAGTTTCTTCATAAGATAAATTATTTGCTAAAAGCAATACGTTTAGCCCGATAGAGTTAGATTTATTTACTGCTAACTTATATTGCAATTGTGAATCATGAAAGTCGAAGGTGTTTTTAGTTTCTATAACATTATTATTTGAAACATTAAGCGATGATTCAGAAATGTTTGAAGATTGAAAAGCCTTTTTGGCATAATTCAAATACGTTGGTGAATCCCAAACGTCTGTCAACGATTTTCTTGTTGAGAGCAATAATTCTGATTTTTCATTGATAGGTATCTTAACATAACCATCTGCACTTAAAAAATTAACCCCTATCCCACCTGTTATTTTTTTTGAAAACTTTTTTTCATGCTCCAAACTAATAACACTGCTTGTGCTATTTCCATATTCTGCAGGCGTTGCATTATCATATAAGGTAATTGTAGAAAGCAAATTTTCATTAAATGCAGAAATTAACCCAAAAAAATGACTGTTTTGGTAGATTTTAATATCGTTCCACACAAATAAATTCTGGTCTTGAGTACTTCCTTTAACAATTAAATCTGAAATTGACTCACTATTACTGCTAACTTGAGGTAGGTTTTCCAAATTTTTAATAACATCATGTGATGTTAATCCAGCCAATGTTCCAACTTCTTTAGTTTTAATGAAAAAAGTGCCGTCTGTATGCTTGTAGGTTCCTGTAGAAAAGAAAGGGTAAATAAAAAATGCTTCTAAGCCCTGAATTTGCTTAGTCATATATATTTTATTAGTTTTTAATTTGCTAATATCTATATTTTTTTTACCATAAATAAGATGTGAGATTTGCATTGTTTTAGGGATAGCATCATTAAAAAATACTTGCCCTTCTTTACTAGTAACCCAAGTTTTATTATTATTTACATCTGTTATTAGCACATGTTCTAAAGGAGTCTTATCTTCACTGTCATAAAAATACAGCACATCTTTTTTTATTGGTTTAACTACTATTTTATTTTGTGTAGCAATGGTAAAAGAAAGCATAAAATTTCTTTCTAAATACCTTAAATGTGCCTTTAAAGATGTGTTTTCATTATAAAAACAATTGGTACATATCTTGTTTTTAAGTAATGAAGATTCATAGTTAAAAGACACTTTAAAAAATACTTCAATTTTTTTTAGATGCGTTTCAAGTAAAATAGTGTTTTTTTGAGCAAAACAGAATGTTGAAAAAAACAAGCATATCATGAATACACTTATTCGAGGCATTTTTTTTGGGGTCATCTACTTTTTATTCAAATAAATACTTTTTCCTTTTTTAACATACTTTAAATCCAATGATTCACATAAAATGTTTAAAACAGTTTCCAGCGCATCATCATAATGATAACTTCCAGTATATTTTAAGTCTTTATTTAAATTATTATTCATATTAAATTCTACATCGTATTGAATACTTATATCTGAAACGACATCATTTATTGATGTGTTTTCGAAAACTGACATCTTTTCTATCCAATGAGGTTTTGCAGCAACACTAGTAGTTGTCTGTATATGTTTATCTAGCGCTTTCGAATTAAAAAAATTATTTGCTGATAAGATAGTCTCTTTTCCATTATACATAACAGATACTCTACCTTCATAACAATAAACTTCAAAAGAGGTATGACGTTGTTTTACATTAAACTTAGTTCCTAAAACCGTCACAGTTCCTTGTGGTGTTTTAACTGTAAATGTTTCTCCTTTAGCAACTTCAAAATAGGCTTCTCCTTTTAAATCTATTGCTCTTGATTTTTCCCACTTCTTATTATAGGCTATGTCTGATTTTGCATTTAACCAAACTTTAGAAGCATCGGGAAGTGAAATTTGCGTAAATTCTCCAGCAAGTGTATGATGTTCGAGATTGTTTTTAATATTAAACAAAACCACTGAAACAAATAGCACTACTGTCGCTGCTACATACATAGGCAACCATTTTTTCTGCCATGGTATAACACGCTTTTTATTAACTGAAGGTTTCAAACGAGCATGATCTAGTTTTTCTAAAGCACCATCCTTATCATAATCTACAGACTTAACATTTTCAAAAAGCTCTATAATGTCTTTGTATTCTGAATAGGTTTCAGATGACTCTATAAAAGCTTCTTTTTCTTCTTCTGAAGAAAACTCAAAATTTAAAAACTTCTTTATATTATTAGGTTTATTTTCTTCCATAACAATGGTCATTAAATATGTAACGTTTCAAATTAAAAAAAACCTCTTTTAAAAACGTTTTTTATTAATTTGCAACTCGTTTTGTAGAAACTCTAAAGCATTAAAAATTCTTTTTTCTACAGATTTTACAGAAACATCCATTATTTCTGCAATCTCTTTATATTTCTTTTTATCTATTCTATTTAGCAAAAAAGGAACCCTATACTTTTCTGGCATAGAATCAAGAACTCCATTTAGTTTTTGATGAAACTCTTTTTCCTCAAAAATATATTCTGGTGTTTGCTTTTCAGTAGTGTTAATAATATTTTTTTTATAGTTCTGTGCATGACCAATACTTCTAAAACTATCGATTATTTTATTTCTAGAAATTGTATATAAATAGGCTCTTACATTTTTTAAAGGCACATTTTTACAATTTTGCCATAATGTTAAAAAGGCTTCCTGTATGATATCTTCTGCTAATTGCTTATCTCCGTAATGATACACTAAGTAGTTAAAAACTTCTTTGGAATGCTTCCTAAAAGCGATATTATAATTACGTTCTTCACAAATAGAATCTTTAGATGAGTAATCATCACAATTCATTAATCTTAAATATTTTCAGGGTTCAAAATTTAATAGTAATTTACTATTAAACGTTTTAAATTAGAAAAACCCTCAATTTTTATACGTTTTTTTATTTGTGAAGTACAGTTTAAAAAAAGAACAGCTTAAACCCCTTAAGAATAGGGACACTAAGCTGTTTTTAAATTACTCTTGTTTTTGTTCTTCTGCTTCTGCTGGTTGCTCAGGCTGCTTAAACAAATCAATAAAAGCCTCGCCTAGATAGTCAATAACATGGCTAGCAATTAAACTTTGATAACCAAAGTTTTCAACGGCAATATCTGCTGATCTTCCATGTAAATACGTTCCAAATATTGTAGCTTCTAACGGGGTGTAACCTTGCGAAATCAATCCAGTAATAATTCCAGTTAATACATCACCGCTTCCTGCTGTAGATAATCCGGGATTTCCTGTCGTGTTTACATAAAGCTTATTATCAAACACGGTAATGGTATTGGCTCCTTTTATAATAACTATGCATGTATGTTTTTTCGAAAATGCTTTTACTTTTTTTAATTTATCAAAATCATCTTTCCAGGTTCCAATTAAACGCTCCAATTCTTTTGGGTGAGGTGTTAAAATGGTTTGTTCTGGCAGTAATTTTAATAAAGCCTTCTTTTTTGATAACATATTGATTCCATCTGCATCAATAACCAAAGGCGCCTTGTTTTTCTTCAAAAAAGCTTCAAAAGCATTTATAGTTTTTGGGTTAGTTCCTACTCCTATTCCAAAACCTACAACTGTAGGTTCTATATCAAATTTAATGTCTGTGATTATTTCTTCATCAGTATCTGTTATAACCATGGCTTCTGAGAAAGATGCCTGCAAAGGTATATATCCACATTTTGGAGTATATGTAGTAATTAAACCAGCCCCAGCAGATAAAGCAGCTTTACTAGCTAATGCCACAGCTCCTATTTTACCATAACTTCCTCCAATTATAAGACTATGACCAAATTGCCCTTTATGTGAAAATTTTTCTCTTGGTTTATAAAGAGGTAGTACTTCATGTTTTCCTATTAATTCTGCCTCTGTATTTGTAGTTAATAAAAACTCTTGATCAAGACCAATATCTAAGACTTCCCATTGTACAGTATGTTTGGCAGTTTCTGGTAAAAAGAAAACCAATTTAGGCGAAGCGAAACTTAGCGTATAACCAGCCCAAACGGCACGATCCTCGTCCTCTAAAACCTTATCTGTACTTAATCCTGAAGGAATATCAATAGATAAAGTAAATGCTTTTGTACTTCTAAAATGCATAAACAATGCCTTAACCCAATCGTCTACAGGTCTGTTTAATCCAATACCAAAAACAGCATCAACAATAATATCATCTGGATTAATTTCAGGAAAATCCTCAGTACAGCTTAAAAGTGTAGGCCAATCTTTAGTAACATTTTTAATTCTGTCATAATTAATTAAAAAATCCTTTGATCGTTTATCACTACAATTAATAATATAGGTTTTAACATTATAACCATCTAGAATTAGATGTCTGGCAAGCACCAATCCATCACCTCCATTATTTCCAATACCACAAAATATATGAATAGGCACTTGTGCCCCCTGCATACGCATATGTATCCAGTTAAATATTTGCATCCCTGCACGCTCCATCAAATCTGTTGATGATATTTTTTGACGTTCTGAAGTTAGCTTATCTCCTTCGTAAATCTGTTCTTTAGAAAATAGTTTCATTTACTCTTTTTTATTAATGATCTCTTGATTACTTTTTATATTTAAGTAAAAAGCCCAGATGAGTTCAATTATTAATTTTTCAACTCTCTATTACTTTCGTCGTTTTTATTTTAAGAAAATAGCTTCTATATAAGAATACTACAAATAAAGCAACTTTTGTTTTTTTATTAGGCTAAAAGTAATACTTTTGAGCAGTATTATATGAATATAATGAATCATTTAAACCAAAATATAGATATATATTTCTCTTCTCTAATAGAAGAGACTACTATTTTTGGTACAACTACAATTATTACAACCCTTTGGGGTTGCTAACTATATATTCTTCAGGCTATCATTGTAATTTTTACAATTACAACATCAAAATATTTTTTCAATTATCAATTCATTAAAAAAAATGAAAGTTTTAAAATTTGGGGGAACTTCAGTAGGTTCTGCAAAAAACATAAATAATGTCATAGACATTTTAACTAGGTATTCACAAAAAGATTCCATTATATGCGTTGTATCTGCCGTTGGTGGTATTACAGATAAGCTGCTTTTAGCTGGTAAGCAGGCTCAAAATAAAGACACTAGTTTTAAAGACACCTTTAATATTATAAAAGATATTCATTTAAATATTTTAAATGAATTAAATCCACATAATGCTAGTTCAATTATAACATATACAGAAACCAGATTAGAAGAATTAAAAAATTTACTGGATGGTATCTATCTAATAAATGAGTTATCTCCAAAAACATCGGATAAACTGGTGAGTTTTGGAGAATTGTTATCATCCTATATAATTTCTGAAACTATGAAAAATCGTAGTTTATCTGCAGATCGTAAGAATTCTCAGGAATTAATCACAACAAATTCAAATTTCACAAAGGCAGAAGTTGAATATAGTCTTACTAATAAAAATATAGTAGATTATTTTAAAGCAGCAATACAGAAAATTACTATTCTTCCTGGGTTTGTATCAAAATCTATCGCAGGAGAACAAACAACTTTGGGGCGTGGTGGTTCAGACTTTACTGCAGCTATTATTGCTGCTGCATTAAAAGTAGAACAATTAGAGATTTGGACAGACGTTAGTGGCATGTATACTACCAACCCAAAATTGGTAAAACAAGCCTACCCTATCGAAAAAATCTCATATCAGGAGGCTATGGAATTATCACACTTTGGTGCTAAAGTTTTATATCCACCAACAGTGCAACCTGTCTTAGATCTAGAAATCCCAATTCATATAAAAAATACATTAGAACCAAATGCTGTTGGAACTATTATTTCTAATGAGAAAACAAATGCTGTATCACCTGTAAAAGGAATCAGTAATATTGGAAATATTGCGTTATTAACTCTAGAAGGTAGTGGTATGGTTGGTATTCCTGGTTTTTCTAAAAGGTTATTTGAAACCTTATCTCAGGAAAAAATTAATATCATCTTAATTACTCAAGCATCGTCTGAGCATTCTATTTGTTTAGGTATTGAAGAAAAAGATGCTGAAATGGCTAAACAAGCTATTGATGCTGCTTTTGAAAACGAAATTGCTTTAAATAAAATAAACCCAATAATAGTTGAAACTAATCTTTCTATTGTTGCGCTTGTTGGCGACAACATGAAAAATCATCAAGGCATTAGTGGCAAAATGTTCAGTACTTTAGGTAAAAACAATATTAACATCCGTGCTATTGCACAAGGAGCATCCGAGAAGAATATTTCAGCCGTAATATCAGAAAACGATGTAAAAAAGGCTTTAAATACCTTGCACGAGCAATTCTTTGAAATTGAAACGAAACAACTAAATGTATTTATTACAGGCGTTGGAAATGTTGGAGAAAAGTTAGTAGATCAAATACAGCAACAAAACGACTATTTAAAGGAAAATTTAAAAATCAATATACGCATTGCCGGATTATCAAACTCCAGAACAATGATTTTTAATGATGCTGGTATAGACTTGAAAAACTGGAAAGATAAACTCGCTTCTGGAGAAAAAGCTACTTTAGAAGGCTTTTTTGAAAAAACAAAGTCTCTTAATTTACGTAATAGCATCTTTGTTGATGTGACAGCAAATAAAGACGTTGCAAATTTATATGCCGACTATTTACGCCAAAGTATTGGTGTTGTAGCTTGTAATAAAATTGCATGCTCTAGCGATTATGAAAATTACAGTTTATTAAAACGACTATCCCTTAAATATAGTGCACCATATTTATTTGAAACCAATGTAGGTGCTGGTCTGCCCGTTATTGACACACTAAATAATTTAATTGCTTCTGGTGATAAAATCACATCCATTCAAGCTGTTTTATCTGGAAGTTTAAATTTTGTATTCAATAATTTTAATGATACAACTAAATTTTATGATGTTGTTAAACAAGCGGCTGCAGAAGGCTATACAGAGCCAGACCCAAGAATAGATTTAAGTGGTGTTGATGTGGCTAGAAAAATATTGATTTTAGCTCGAGAAAGTGGTATGGAAATGAATTTGGAAGATATTTCGAATACACCTTTCTTATCGGAATCAGGGTTGAAAAGCGGTTCAGTCGATGATTTTTATAAAACATTAATTGACGATGAAACACATTATCAAAGTTTATACGCTTCCGCGAAAGCGAAAAACTGTCAATTAAAATATGTGGCACAATTAAACAATGGTAAAGCAAATGTTGGTTTACAAGAAATACCAAAAGGTCATCCTTTTTACAATCTACAAGGTAAGGATAATATTGTGATGTTTTACACACAACGTTACCCAGAACAGCCTATGATTATTAAAGGTGCTGGTGCTGGTGCAGAGGTAACAGCTTCAGGGTTATTTGCCGATATTATTAGAATTGGGAATAATTAAAAAAAGACAAGAGAATAAAGAAAAGAGAATAATGACTTAGTAGTTGAAGTCTATTTTCTTTTCTCTATTTTCTTTTTTCTATAAATTATGAAAAACGAAATAAAAATATTTTCGCCTGCAACAGTTGCCAATGTAGCCTGTGGATTTGATGTGCTAGGGTTCTGCTTAGACAGTATTGGCGATGAGATGGTCATTAGAAAAATTGATAAAAAAGGGATTTATATCACCAAAATTGAAGGGTTTGATTTACCATTTGAAACTGAGTTAAATGTTGCCGGTGTTTCTGCTTTAGCTATGTATGAAGCGGTAAAACCAGAATGCGGTTTTGAAATTGAAATTTACAAAAACATAAAACCTGGGAGCGGTATTGGTAGTAGTGCTGCTAGTGCTGTTGGTAGCGTTTTTGGAATGAATGAACTTTTAGGAAGACCTTATAACAAAACCGAATTAACGCAATTTGCCATTAAAGGAGAAGCTTTAGCCAGCAAATGTGAGCATGCAGACAACCTTGCTCCTGCCATTTTTGGAGGCTTTACATTGGTGAAAAGTATTTCCCCTTTAGAGATTCTGGAAATTCCTTCCCCAGAAGATTTATATGCAACAATTATTCATCCGCAGATAGAAGTAAAAACGTCTGAAGCTAGAGCAATTCTTCCTAAAGAAGTGCCTCTGCAAGACGCTATTAGCCAATGGGCAAATTTTGGAAGTTTAATTCATGGCCTACATACAAGTGATTATAATGTAATACAAAAATCGCTGCACGATGTTATTGTAGAGCCTTATAGAAGTCAATTAATCCCTTATTATAAAGAAGTAAAAGAAGCTTCGCTAGATCATGGGGCTTTGGGTGCTGGAATATCAGGTTCTGGCCCTTCTATTTTTACATTAAGTAAAGGATTAGAAAACGCTAAAAGTGTAAAAGACGCTATGAATAAAGTGTACTCAGAAACGGGAATAACATTTGAAATTCATGTAACAAAAATTAATACGGAGGGAATAAAGATTTATTGACTGAAGACTGAAGACTGAAGACTGAAGACTGAAGACTGAAGACTGAAGACTGAAGACTGAAATTTAATATATTTTAATTATATGAATAAATTCAAATTTGAAAAGCTAATTATTTGGCAAAAGGCAATGGATTTTGGAGAAGATATCGATAAAATTACTAATAGTTTTCCAGACAAAGAAAAGTTTAACTTATCATCTCAAATAAGAAGAGCAGCAGATTCAATAGCATTAAATATTTCTGAAGAATCTATCGGTCAGTCTAACCCAGAACAAAAAAAATTTATTGGTTACTCCATTCGTTCTTTAGCAGAAGTTGTTACCTGCCTCTTTAAAGCCAAAAGTAGAAAATACATTTCTGAAAATGATTTTACAGGTTTTTACAATGATGCTTTTGGCCTAATGAACATGATGCACGCATTTAGAAAAAATATTAACTAAAACTCCCACAAACTGAATTCGGTCTTCCGTCTTCCGTCTGTGGTCTATTAAAAAATGAATTACTACTCACTAAACAAACAAGCACCTAACACCTCTTTTAAAGACGCTGTAATAAAAGGATTAGCACCAGATAAAGGACTCTATTTTCCTGAAAGTATTACGCCTTTAAGTGGTGACTTCTATAAAAATATAGATCAATTATCACATTCGGAGATTGCATTTCAGGCAATTAAACAATTTGTAGATCCAGAAATTCCAGAAGACGTTTTAAAAACAATTATTGAAGAAACATTATCTTTTAAGTTTCCTGTGGTTCAATTAAATGATAATATCTCAACTTTAGAATTATTTCATGGTCCAACCATGGCATTTAAAGATGTAGGTGCACGCTTTATGGCGCGTTGTTTAGGCTATTTTAATAAAGATAACAATAATGAGGTTACTGTTCTAGTAGCTACTTCTGGAGATACAGGTGGCGCCGTAGCTAATGGTTTTTTAGGTGTTAAAGGCGTCAATGTGGTTATACTCTACCCTAGCGGAAAAGTAAGTGATATTCAAGAAAAACAGTTAACTACTCTCGGTCAAAACATCACAGCTTTAGAAATCAACGGTACATTTGATGATTGCCAAGCTATGGTAAAAAGGGCGTTTTTAGATGAAACTTTAACTAGTAACATGCAGTTAACTTCTGCCAACTCAATAAACGTAGCACGTTGGTTACCGCAGTTATTTTATTTTATGTTTGCATACAAGCAATTACATAAAAAATTCGATGATATCGTATTTTCTGTACCAAGTGGAAACTTCGGAAATGTTTGTGCTGGCATGATGGCGCAGCAACTAGGCCTACCAATTAATCATTTTATTGCATCAAATAACGTAAACAATGTGGTTACTGAATATTTAAAAACACAGCTATACACTCCTAAACCATCAGTACAGACTATAAGTAATGCTATGGATGTAGGAGATCCTAGTAACTTTATTCGTATTCAAGAAATCTATAAAAACAAATTTGAGACCTTAAAGGACAACATATCTTCTTTTAGTTTTTCTGATGATGATACCAGAGAAGCTATGAAAGAAATCTATACGCAATATAACTATGTAACAGATCCACATGGTGCTGTTGGTTATTTAGGGTCTAAAGCCTATTTAAAAGAGAATCCCGGTGCACACTGTGTGTTTTTAGAAACGGCACATCCTACCAAGTTTTTAGATGTAGTTGAAGCCGTTATAAAAGAGGAACAACCATTACCAGAACAAATTCAATCGGTTATGGGCAAAGAAAAAGTTGCTATAGAAATTTCTACTTACGACGATTTAAAAGCTTTTTTATTGAAATAAAACAACCTTTATTTCTTTAATGCCACGGTCTTATCGTGGCATTTTTTGTTTGTTACACGTCATTTGAGTTTATAAAAAATTTAATCTAGCTTCGTTTTAAAGTTGTATTTAATTATTAAGGTTATTTCAAATGAGAATTGGTATTAATTAAATAGCCTATAATCTTTATTGATTTTATAGAAAAAAATAACTAATTTGGTTTACTTTACTGAATTAGTTTAGACGAAGCTGCCCTATTTTCTATTAAATGGTATAAATATTTTTGAAAAAAATGCATCATTATAATTGATTAGTTTTATGAAAAAAAAGTTAGATAGGAGAAAAGCAATTAAAAATATGATATTAGGAGCTGGAGCGATCCCTCTTCTATCAAATTCAGCATATGGTTTTAGAGATACCTATGATGCTAAAAATACAATTGCTGCTAAAAACTACGGAAACAGTGATATTAAAAAACCTATAACAGCAATAACTTTAGGTGCTGGGTCTAGAGGGAATGTTTATGGAAATTATGGTGCTCAATTTTCAAACGAATTAGATATTGTTGGAGTTGCAGAACCTATTCCAATTAGAAATGAACGTTATGCAATGAAACACAATATTCCTGATGAAAACAGATTCGTAACATGGGAACATGTATTTCAGAAACCAAAATTTGCTGATGCCGTAATAATCACCACTCCAGATGATTTACACTACGCTCCTTGCATGAAAGCTCTGGAAATGGGATATGATGTGCTTTTAGAGAAACCAATAGCTCCAACCGAACAAGAATGCAGAAATATTCTTGCATTAGCAAAAAAGACAAATAGAATCGTAGCAGTGTGCCATGTACTACGCTATGCGCCTTATTTTATTAAGCTTAAAGAAATGATTGATTCTGGTACAGTAGGAGAACTTATCAGCATTCAACATTTAGAACCTATACAGCATATACATATGTCTCATTCATATGTTAGAGGGAACTGGCACAATTCGAAAAAAACGACACCAATTATACTTGCAAAATCTTGCCATGATTTAGATATTCTCAGATGGATGATCGGTAAAAAGTGTAAAAGTATTTCTGCCTTTGGCAGTGTGAAATGGTTTAAAGAATCTAACGCTCCCGTGGGAAGCACAAATAGATGCACTGATGGCTGTGCTGTAGAATCTATATGTCCGTATTCAGCCTTAAAAATTTATCATAGAGATCGTGATTATACTTATGTATTTGATTTTCCTGAGGATGAATCCACACATAGTGACTTTATTTTAGAGCAGTTAAAAACCACGAACTATGGTCGTTGTGTATATAAAATGGAAAATGATCAACCAGACCATTATGTTGCTTCTATGGAATTTGAAAACGATATTACTGTTAATTTTTCTATGGAAGCATTTACTTCATATCACGGAAGAAGGACTCGAATTATGGGCTCTCATGGTGATATTGTAGGAGATATGAATCAATTTATTCATACAGATTTTTTAAGTAATAAAGTTACCAAGTGGGATGTTAGTGTTGAAAATGTAGATAATTACAGTGGTCATGGCGGTGGAGACTGGGCTCTTGTATCCGACTGGATTAAAGCAGTAAAAGCACAAGATTCAAGTTTATTAACCTCTACAATTGATGCCTCAATAGAGAGTCATATTATGGGGTTTATGGCAGAAAAAAGTAGAGAAACGAAACAGACAGTATCTATCAATTTATAACGTAAATCAAAATACACACTTTTACTATCAATATATTAAGCCTTATTTTCTATTTTCACAAAATATTGTATTAAGGTATATTTTAATACGATCAAAAAGAATATAGAGATTGTATTAAGCTTCAGCCTTTTTATAAAATAGATAAATCCAAATGGTTCTCGATAATCTAAAGTTTATGGTGCTGAACAAAATAGCAGATATTATAATTCCAAAAAAGGACGCTAAAAGGGATAAACCAAGAAAGAAATAAGAAATTATAAAAACGCCTATAAATTCCGCTACGGCTATAGCATAACTTACAAACATAGCGCCAAAGAAAAAACCAGGTTCTCTTTCAAATTTAAAGTTACAAGTTTTACACCTATCATTTATTTTTGGAATTCTAAACAACAACAAATTGCCATTTGAACTAAAAATGTCATTTTTTTTACATTGGGGACATTTACCTTTTAAAATTGAAATTGGTTTCATTTTTTACAATTGAGAATTATTCTGCAAATTTACTGTGGCACCTAAAAATAGAGTTCATAAATAATGCGCCATTTTTTGTACTTTTAAGACATAATCAACATTATGAAATCTATTCCAATTTTAAACATTCAGCAATTTGAGCAAGATGTACCCATGTCTGACTTCTACAGTAACGACCTAAAAAGTCATTTGGAAAGGAATAAAGGTTTTTTCAATAAGCCGCATAGGCATGATTTTTTTCTATGTGTTTTATTCTCCAAAGGGTCTGGTATTCATGAAATAGATTTTAACACCTACACTGTAAAGCCTGGCAGCGTGTATTTTTTAAGACCAGGCCAAACACATTATTGGAAATTTGATACCAATCCAGAAGGATACATTTTTTTTCATACTCAGAACTTCTATGAACTTCATTTTTCAAAAAGTAAACTAGAACAATTCCCTTATTATTATTCATACAAAAATATACCTACACTCCATTTAAATTCAAATGAAATTGTATATTTAGAATCAACATTTAAGAACATTAACAACGAGTATTACAAAAGCTTAACCTATAAAAAACAAAAAATAGCAAGTCTTATAAACACCGTTTATATAGATTTAGCAAGACTCTACAATATATTTGAACCCATAAAAGATATAACATCAGCTACATACATAGAAACATTAAGGCATTTAGAAAAGATCGTTGATACATATTACAAAACAGAAAAATCGGCTACATTTTATGCTAATGAACTAAATATTACTTCCAAACATTTGAATAGAATTGTAAAAGCTACATTAGGAAAAACGACCACCGATTTAATCACAGAACGGGTCATCCTTGAATCTAAACGTTTAATTGTTCATTCTAAAAACTCTTTATCTACTATTTCAGAAATATTAGGATACCAAGATTATGCATATTTCTCTAAAGTATTTAAGCAAAAAACAAATAGTACGCCTTTAGATTTTAAAAAAAGTTATCAATAATGTTTTATTGTAATACTTTTTCTCTCATATAAAGTACAATGTGTATTAGACCTAATACTAAATAAAACATATAGGCGTTAAATGTTAGATAATGTAACGTCGGTTCGATTTAATTTTTTTATGAAAAACAATATTAAATCAATGATTTTCAAGTGTTTGTCATTTCGACAGAGCGAAGCATGAGCGAGGAAAAATCTCATAATGATGGGATTCCTCCTCAATAGCTACGCTATATACGTTCAAGTAAAATATATTTTACTCTCCGTAGCGTTCGGAATGACATAGTTTCTTTATTAAAACAATTAAACAACTGATTGTTAAGTTTTAATATATTGAGCTCACGTTAATGTAAATACATAAATGAAAACAGGCATATTAACATTAATAGTTGTATTTATAACTTTAAATACAATATTCGCACAAGATTGGCAGACAAATTTTGAAAAGGCGAAAGACATTGCAACCAAAGAAAATAAACCTATTGTATTGGTTTTTCAAGGTTCCGATTGGTGTGCGCCTTGCATTAAATTAGACCGAGAAATTTGGAGTACAGATGCATTTAAAAGCTATGCAAAAAATAATTATGTCATGTTGCAGGCCGATTTTCCAAGGAAAAAGAAACATGCTTTAACAGAACTTCAAACCAAAGCAAATACTAAATTAGCAGAAACTTATAATAAAAATGGTATTTTCCCATTTGTTGTTGTTTTAGATAATCATGGCAAAGTATTAGGCCAAACAAGTTATAAAAAGACTACACCTACTAGTTATATTGAAGAATTAAATAGTTTTATTAAATAAATTGAAACAATTATTACCTGCATTTATGCTGTTATTTACAATAGTAAGTATAGCACAACAGCCATTCAAACGAACACTTAAATTAATGGGGAGTCGTTTTGATATTACTGTAGTTGCCAAAGATTCTATTGAGGCAAATACGCATATTGATACAGCTATAGCAGAAATTGACAGAATAGAAAAATTAATTTCTTCATGGGACAAAAACTCTCAGACATACAAAATAAATAAATATGCAGGCATTAAGCCAGTTAAAGTAGATACAGAGCTTTTTAATTTGATAGAGAGAGCCATAGAGATTTCAAAATTAACAGATGGTGCTTTTGATATTAGTTATGCTTCAATGGACAGGATTTGGAAATTTGATGGCAGTATGACTAAAATGCCTTCTAAGGAAGATATTAAGGCTTCGGTAGTTAAAGTAGGAATTAATAATATTATTTTAGACAAGTTCAATAGTACCGTATTTCTCAAAATTAAAGGAATGAAGATTGGTTTTGGAGCCATTGGAAAAGGATATGCTGCAGATAAAGCAAAAGATTTACTAATCTCAAAAGGAGTCCCTTCAGGTATCATTAATGCTTCGGGAGATATGAATACTTGGGGCAGGCAACCAAACGGTAATATGTGGAAAGTCGCTATAACGAACCCACTTAATAAAAATAAAGTATTTGCCTTGTTACCAATAACAAATGGTGCGGTTGTAACTTCCGGAAACTATGAGAAATTCGTCTCTTTTAATGGTAAGAGATATAGTCATATAATTGATCCACGAACAGGATATCCTTCAAGTGGTATTATAAGCGTTACTGTTTTCGCACCTAAAGCAGAACTAGCAGATGCGCTCGCCACTTCTGTATTTGTAATGGGTATAGAGACAGGGTTAGACCGCATTAATCAATTGCCAAAAATAGAATGTATAATTATTGATGATAAGGGAAATATCTTAAAATCAAATAATATAGAAATAGAAAAATTATGATAAAGAGGTTTATACTTGTAATATTTGTTGTTTGCTTTTTAAGCAGCTGTGTTGTCGTAAAAGAGTATGAAAAGGTAAATATTAATGATCCTGATATGGCTCTAACCGATATGAAATGCGATCGTAATATAACTACAATGCATTCTTATAGAGAAGCTGCTGTGGGTGCAAACGGAGGAAAAACCGGAGGAGGCTGTGGCTGTAATTAATTTAAACATCGGATCACAAAAATTTATGAATATATTAAAACTCCTTTTATCAACTAGTATTTTACTGGTACCTTTTATAAGTATTGCTCAGCAAGATCAAGACTCAAATAAAGCCTATAAAAAGCGTGTACTCGAAACTACAGAAGTTGATTTTTTGACTAGTTATTATAGTCAGGATGGTGATAATGCCGCTGTTAGTGGTGGTATTGGTACTGAAGAATTAACAGATATTACAGGAACATTTGTGGTTTCCATTCCCATGAACGATGATGATATCTTAACTATAGATACTGGAATATCTGCATACACATCTGCGTCTTCTAGCAATGTAGATCCTTTTGATGATGGACCAGCAGATCCCTTTCAAGCATCATCGGGTGCATCTAGCAGTGATTTATGGGCAAATCTTACCGGAAGTTATAGTCATAGTTCTGATGATCGTAATGACATTTGGTCCGCAAAAGTTTCTATATCTACAGAGTATGACTATTTTTCTATTGGATTCGGAGGTTCGTACACCAAACTATTCAATGAGAAAAACACTGAATTAAGCATAAACACCAACGTATTTATCGATACTTGGAATGCCATCTACCCTACCGAATTAAGACCATTCACCAATGGCGGGAACGGTTTAAACGATAACCTCTTTACAAATAATACAATTACAGGAAATTCAAATTACAATCCAATTTTTAGTAAATTTGATAATGAGGGACGTCAAACATATGCTCTGGGATTTAGTTTTTCACAAATCTTACATAAAAACATACAAAGTTCATTAGCTCTAGATTTAGTTCAACAACAAGGCTTATTATCTACCCCTTTTCAAAGAGTGTATTTTGCAGATATAGCAGATTCATTTATAAATAACTTTCAGCTTGCTGATGCTATAGAACAATTACCAGATAATAGATTCAAAATTGCCATTGGAGGCAGACTAAACTGGTATTTAAACGAAACTTTTACACTAAGAACATTTTACCGGTACTATTTTGATGATTGGGGGATCACTTCTCATACGGCAAGTATTGAAGTTCCAATAAAGATAACAGATAAGTTTACTTTATACCCTTCTTATCGCTTTTATAATCAAACAGCAGCAGATTATTTTGCCCCATATGAAATGGCATTATCATCTAATGAATTCTACACGTCCGATTATGATTTATCTGAATATTCAGCAAATCAGTTAGGTTTTGGAATTTCTTATACTGATATTTTTACCAAAGCACATATTTGGAAATTAGGATTGAAAAGTATTGATTTAAAATTTTATCAATATGACAGAGATACCAATTTTAATTCTAATATAATTACTGCTGGATTTAAGTTTATAATGGATTAATTAGCGAAAAAGACAAGAGAAATAAGCAGTTTCATCTCATTGACAAAAAATAGAAAAATGTAACATTAGTTGCATTTCATTTTAAAAACCTATCGTATATTTGCGATAAACATTATGAAAAGAAGTTTAGAACATATAGAATATAAGGAAGATACCGAAGCTTTGGCGAAATTTGCTAAAGCTTTGGCACATCCTACACGAATTGCCATTTTAAAATATCTTGAAAATCAATCGTGTTGTTTCACTGGGGATTTGGTTGATGTATTACCCATATCTCAATCAACAGTATCTCAACATTTAAAAGAATTAAAAAATGCAGGTTTGATACAAGGAGAATTAAAACCACCCAAAATAAAATACTGTATTAATCAAGATAATTGGAAAACTGCAAAAACGTTATTTCAGCAATTTTTTGATTGATATTTTTTTAATAATCAAATCGTTTATTGGCGATAAACAAATATAAATATTATGACCAAAATAATTAAAATTTTAGGGACAGGTTGTCCTAAGTGTCAATCAATGACAAGGATTGTTCAAGATGTAGTTTCAGAAAACAATATCGATGCTACAATTGAAAAAGTCGAGGACATCATAGAAATTATGAAGTTCAACGTAATGACCACACCAGTTTTAGTAATAGATGACGCGATTACAATAAAGGGCAGAGTCCCTTCAAAAGATGAAGTATTGGCGTTTTTAAACTAATACAAAAGCCTACTATGAATTATCATATCAAAGCTTTATCCATTTCAAATCAAGATGCAGTTGTTCACTTAAAGCAATCAAATACAGATTTTGGCACAGCTTCAAAGACTGTTGAAACTTTGAAAAATCCTGCCCTTTGTTTCATTTCGGGTACTATTAACACGATTAAAAATGTTTGATTGGGTACAAAACATAGCAGATTGGTTGGTCTATGATGTTCTTAATTTAAACAAAAAACAGCATTTAGCAGAAGCCTTAAACTTCTTTATTTATGACACCACAAAGATTCTAATCCTACTTTTTGTTGTCATCTTTTTTATGGGAATCGTTAATAGTTACTTTCCCATAGATAAAGTAAAAAATTATCTATCAAGAAATAAATTATACGGATTGGAATACCTTATGGCAAGTCTTTTTGGTGTAGTAACACCCTTTTGTTCTTGTTCATCAGTTCCTTTGTTTATTGGTTTTGTAAGAGGTGGAATTCCTTTAGGTGTCACCTTCTCTTTTTTGATTACTTCACCTTTGGTCAATGAAGTTGCAATTGGACTTTTTGCCGGCTTATTTGGTTTCAAAACTACAATCATTTATGTGGTAAGTGGTATATTATTAGGTACAATATCAGGTATCATACTTCAAAATCTAAAATTAGAATGCTATCTAACACCTTGGGTAAAAGAGGTATTAGCAAACGCCCAAAGAGAACAAGATATATTTCAGGCAGAAAATCAAACCTTTAAGCAACGTTTATCAATTATTTGGACAGAAACCCTAAAAATCCTTAAAGGCATCATTCCTTATGTTTTAGTAGGCATCGCAATTGGCGGATTAATGCATGGATATATTCCAGAAGGTTTTTTTGAAAAATATATGGACAAGGACAATCTTTTTGCTGTTCCTATTGCAACCATTTTGGCTATTCCTATGTACTCGAACGCATCAGGCATACTTCCAGTAGTTCAGGTATTGGTAGCTAAAGGGATTCCGTTAGGAACTGCAATCGCCTTTATGATGGGAGTTGTTGGTTTATCGTTACCAGAAGCTATGCTCTTAAAAAAAGTAATGACTTTAAAACTCATTGCCATATTTTTTGCTGTCGTTACACTTTGCATCATCATTTCAGGATATTTATTTAACATCATATTATAAACCAAAAATCAATAAAAAATGAAACCAGTTAAATTTTTCACAGTTTTAGTTATAAGTCTAATACTGACAGCTTGTAATAGTCAAGATAAAAACAAAGCAACTTCTTTAGATAAATCCATTTCAAAAATTGAAATTCTGGATTTTCACTCAACACACAGATGTATGACGTGCAATGCAATTGAAGCAAATACAAAATACACATTGAACACTTATTTTGCAACGGAATTGAAAGAAGATAAAATTACGCTTCAGGTTATCAATGTAGATGAAAAGGAAAACGAGAAAATTGCTGAAAAATTTGAGGCATCTGGAACATCCCTATTCTTGAATGTGATAAAAAACGGAAAGGAAACCCAAATAAATTTAACTGATTTTGCCTTTATGGAGGGGAATGACCAAGAAGCCTTTTCAAAAGAACTGAAATCTAAAATAGACACGGAATTAAAAACACTCTAAATGGATTTTTTGCAGTCGCTTTTAGAGAATTATGAAATCCCAATATTATCGGCATTTATACTCGGATTAATGACAGCCATTAGTCCGTGTCCTTTGGCGACCAACATAACTGCAACAGCTTTTATTTCTAAAAATATTTCCAGTAAACGGAAAGTGTTTTTAAGCGGATTGCTTTACTCTTTAGGAAGAGGGTTCAGCTATACCTCAATAGGTTTGGTGTTATATCTTGGTGCAAGTAAATTCCACATTGCTCGATTTTTCAATCAGAATGGAGAGAAATATTTAGGACCTTTATTGATAGTTATAGGCTTAATAATGCTAAATGTAATTAAGCTTAATTTTTTAGGCAAATCGAATTTTCAAGAAAAACTTTCCGCAAAATTTAAAGATAAAGGGCTGCTAGGTTCCTTTTTGATAGGAGTAATTTTTGCTTTGGCATTTTGCCCATATAGTGGAGCATTATTTTTTGGTATGTTAATACCAATGACTATTGCATCAGCAAACGGTCTTTATTTACCTATTGTTTTTGCATTCGGAACAGGGTTACCTGTAATTCTTTTCACCTATTTATTGGCATTTACCACAGGAAAAGTAGGCGTTTTCTACAACAGAATTACCAAAATCGAAAAAGTAATGCGAACTGTTGCTGCTGTCACTTTTATTATGACTGGATTATACTATGTTTTCATTTTCACGGGAATATTGGAATAGCGATTTAGGTGCCAACCTGAACCGTTTTTATCTTGAGTTAAGTATCTTGCTTACTGAAAAGTTAGTACACAAAATTCGCTACTTTATTACATATACAAAACCGGTTCAGACTGTTTCAAAACCTTAGCTGTTAAGTTCTAAACTGAAAATTTAGAGTTTATTTGCAAGACCGTTACCTACTATAACCATATTTAAGGACAAGACCTTTTGAAAAAAATAAAGCCCAATAAAAATTAAAAATTTCTTCATTTTAAAAGCTATAGTTACGAATAACGCATTTAAGCACTAACAAAATGTCAATACTTTACATTTTTAACAAAAATTTGATAATAAAAATCAAGTAAAATTTATGTAGTTTTGCTCGACAATATTTCAATCACTATAAAATGAAAAACACTGCATTAACATTAACTCACGAAGCACTTGGAGCTAAAATGGTCCCTTTTGCAGGCTATAATATGCCTGTACAATACGAAGGTGTGAATATAGAGCATGAAACGGTAAGACAAGCTGTTGGCGTGTTTGATGTATCGCATATGGGTGAGTTTTTAATTGAAGGAGAACATGCATTGGATTTAATACAAAAGGTATCTAGTAATGATGCCTCTAAATTAACCATAGGCAAAGCACAATACAGCTGTTTACCAAATGATAATGGTGGAATTGTAGACGATTTAATCATTTATAAAATAAAAGAAGACGCGTATCTATTGGTTGTTAACGCAAGTAATATTGAAAAGGACTGGAACTGGATTCAGTCTAAAAATGATACTGGTGCTACCATGCGCAATTTAAGTGAAGACTATTCGTTACTTGCCATTCAAGGTCCAAAAGCCATAGAAGCCATGCAATCAATTACCAGTCATGATTTATCCGCAATAAAATTCTACAATTTCGTAGTTGGAGATTTTGCGGGGATAGAACATGTCATTATATCAGCCACAGGATACACAGGAAGTGGCGGTTTTGAAATTTACTGTAAGAATAGTGAAGTAAAACAAATTTGGGACAAAGTATTCGAAGCCGGTGCAGATTACGGTATCAAACCTATAGGGTTAGCCGCTCGTGATACCTTACGTTTAGAAATGGGTTATTGCCTTTACGGAAATGATATCGACGATACCACCTCTCCTATTGAAGCTGGTTTAGGTTGGATAACAAAATTCACAAAAGAGTTTACTAATTCTGAAGCTTTAAAAGCAGAAAAAGAACGAGGTGCTGAACGTAAATTAATTGCTTTCGAATTAGATAAACGTGGTATTCCAAGACAAGGCTATGATATTGTTGATGGTAATGGAAATAAAATAGGTCATGTAACTTCGGGCACCATGTCTCCATCGCTAGGCAAAGGTATTGGCTTAGGTTATGTACCAACCGTTTTTACAGATGTTAATAGTAAAATTAACATTCAGATACGTAAAAATGCTGTTCCCGCAACTGTAATCAAACTACCGTTTTATAAAAGCTAAAAGAAAAGCATGTTCTATAAATGAAGAGGCAGGAGAAAGAAAGCAAACATAGAATTTTAATATTAGGAGCCAGTGGTTTTTTAGGTGGTGCCATATATAAAGAACTCTGCTCCTATTTTAAAACATTTGGAACCTACAATACTTCAAATAAACAGTATGAAAAAAACAAACATCTTTTTCAATATAATATTGAAGAAGAAGATGTTTATGAAATATTAGAAATAGTTAAGCCTACCATTATTATTTCGGCACTTCGCGGTGACTTTTCTGCACAATTAGTAGCACATCAACATCTGGCAGAATATGTGTTTACAAATAAAATAAAACTCATTTTTATATCCTCGGCGAATGTTTTTGATGCCTATAGTAAATACCCAAGTTACGAGACCGATAAAACCTTAAGCAATAGCATTTATGGACATTTCAAAATTAAAATTGAAAACATGCTATTACGTATGCCCAAAAAACAAGTAGCTATTTTAAGATTGCCAATGGTTTTTGGAGCACAATCTCCCAGAATATTGGAAATACAAGAACATATAAAAGAAAAAGAACCTATAGAAGTATTTCCAAACCTAATCATGAATGTAACGAACGATTTAAAAGTAACACAACAAATTCATTATATTATCAATAGAAATAAGTCTGGTATTTTTCATTTGGGAAGTAGTGATTTAGTGCATCATGACGATTTTATAAAAGAAACCGTTGATGCCTTCGAATTGAATAACAAAAAAGTAACTTATAAAAATGTTTATACGACTAACGACAATAGATATTTAGCCGTACTACCAAAGTATAACCTATTACCAAAACATTTACAACTTGTAAGTCAACAAATCCTATCAGAATTAAAATTATAATTGATTTTAATCTCTGAAATCTTTAAATTAGTAAAATTACATGGACATAAACATATACTTATGAGTAAACTTTCAGAACAAGATATAGAAAAACGATTATTACACTTTCCAGATTGGGATTATTATGATAATGCCATTCACGCCGAATTTGAATTCGAAAACTTTAAAGACTGCTTTAGCGCCATGAGTCGAATTGCTTTTGAGTGTGAAGCATTAAACCACCATCCAGATTGGTCTAATACATATAACATACTTACCATTTCACTATCAACCCATGATGCCAAAGGAGTGACCAACAAAGATTTTAAATTAGCTGAAGCTATAGAATCTATTGTTGAACCAGATGAAGAATAATTTGTTTTTCACAACTAGCTTTTTAACTTTGCGAATCTAAATTATTTATATACAAAACAAGTTCCCGTCTTCAAGGGAATGAAAATAAAAAATTATATTATGGGAAGAGCTTTTGAATTTAGAAAAGCAAGGAAAATGAAACGCTGGTCTGCAATGAGCAAAGCCTTTACACGTATTGGTAAAGACATTGTTATGGCAGTAAAAGAAGGTGGCCCAGACCCAGCTAGTAATTCCCGTTTAAGAGCCGTTATACAAAATGCAAAGGCAGTTAATATGCCTAAAGACAATGTAGAACGTGCTATAAAAAAAGCAAGTGATAAAAGCCAAGGTGATTATAAAGAAGTTATTTTTGAAGGATATGCACCTCATGGAATCGCCATTTTAGTTGAAACTGCTACCGATAACAATACACGTACCGTTGCCAATGTTCGTAGCTATTTTAATAAATGTGATGGTAGCTTAGGAACATCTGGATCGGTCGTTTTTATGTTTGATCATACCTGTAATTTTAGAATCAATGCCGAAGGTCTAGATCCTGAAGAAATCGAATTGGAGTTTATAGATTTTGGTGCAGAAGAAGTTTTCGCTGATGAAGATGGTATATTAATTTATGCGCCTTTTGAAAGTTTTGGAGCCATTCAAGCGGAATTAGAAACTCGAGAAATTGAAATTTTGTCTTCTGGTTTTGAGCGTATTCCACAAGTAACAAAACTACTTAACGAGGAACAAGCAGCAGATGTTGAAAAACTTTTAGAAAAGCTTGAAGAAGATGATGATGTGCAGAACGTATATCATACCATGGAAGAAAATGCTGAGTAAATTTTCAACTATTCAATAAAACCACATGTACAATTCTCAAGACTCTAACAAAACAATTAAATGGGGAATTATTGGCTGTGGAAACGTAACAGAAGTTAAAAGTGGCCCTGCATACAAAGCAACAGAAGGTTTTAAATTAACAGCTGTTATGCGGCGTGATTTTGCTAAAGCTAAGGATTACGCACAAAGACATAATGTAGAAAAGGTATATGAAAATGCCGATGATTTAATTAATGATGTTGAAATCGATGCTGTTTACATAGCAACACCTCCTGATACACATAAACTTTATGCCCTAAAAGTTGCAAGCGCAGGAAAAATTTGTTGTATAGAAAAACCTATGGCTCCCTCCTATGAAGACAGCTTGGAAATATACAATGCCTTCAAGAGTAAAAATTTACCTTTATTTATTGCTTATTACAGAAGATCATTACCTCGATTTAATCAAGTAAAAAATTGGTTAGAAAACAAGTATGTAGGAGACGTTAGGCATATAGATTGGCATTTAAGTAAACCTGCTAGCGATTTGGATAAATCAAAATCATACAATTGGAGAACAGATTCAAAAATAGCAATGGGTGGTTACTTTGATGATTTAGCAAGTCATGGACTCGATTTGTTTACTTACCTACTAGGTGATATAAAAAATGCACATGGTTTAAGCGCCAATCAACAAAACTTTTACACTTCAAAAGATGCTGTAACAGCCTGCTGGATACATAAAAATGATATTACCGGAGCTGGTAGTTGGAATTTTGGTTGCAAGGATCATTGTGATAAAGTTCAAATTTTTGGAAGTAAAGGAACCATTCAATTTTCTGTTTTCCATGACAATCCAATCATATTAAACAGTGATACAAAGAGTGAAGAGTTGGTTATAGAAAACCCAAAACACATACAACTTCATCATGTAGAAGGCATGAGAGATATGCTTATCAAAAAAAACTATATCCATCCTTCTCTTGGAAGTTCTGCGCTTCACACGAGTTGGGTTATGGACAAAATCTTAGGGGAATAATTCCTGCGATTTATGCTGAACTTGTTTCAGTAAGGCAGGAATCTCGTTATTATTTACGACAAACTTACAAACGTGAGTCCGATATAAACTTCAATAGACAAATAGCGGTTATGTCATGACAGAGCGAGGCATGAGCGACGAGACATCTCAGAAGGATGAGATTCCTCCTCGTACCTCCTTCGGAATGACATAGTTTCATTACTAAAATATTTAAATACATGACTATTATACCATTTCTTGTTTGGAATTACTGTAAAATAAAATAATATTTTTTGCTTTATACAAAATATAAAAATAAAGCATAGCCTAGTTACAGTTTCTTTTTCTATTGAAGTAGAAGGCGAAAAAGGGTGTTTTATTACGGTTATTTCAAATGAGAATTGGTATTAGCTTGCGATATATCGAAATCACGTTACAAATGATTTAACATTACATATCCAAAAATGGATTCCTTCTAGAGTTTATCTTGAGCGAAAACGAAAGGCAGGAATAACAAAACAGCTTTAAAACAAAAATATCGACAGAGTGGATTTACTTATTCCTAACATAAATTAATTTAAACCGTCCATTACTTTGATCACGTTGTTCCATTTCAAAATTGTCTAACGATTTAAAAAGAGGTGTTAATTTATCAAAACCAAAGTTTCTGGAATCAAAATTAGGCTGCTTTTTTAGTATTAAAGAGCCAACATCACCAAGAAATGCCCAGCCATCATCATCGGCAGCATCTGATACTGAATTTTTAAGAAGCCTTATAACCTTAGGGGTGATATTATATAAATTATCTTTTTTAGATTTACCTTCTTTATCACCTTTTTCAAGATCCTTTTTAAGAATCTCCAGATAAATAAACTTATCGCAAGCAACAATAAACGGATTAGGTGTTTTCTTCTCTCCCATCCCATAAACTTGCATACCAGCTTCTCGTAATCGTGTTGCTAATTTGGTAAAATCACTATCAGAGGACACCAAACAAAAGCCATTTACTTTCTCAGAGTATAAAATATCCATCGCATCTATGATCATAGCTGAGTCTGTAGCATTCTTCCCTGTAGTATAACCATACTGCTGAATGGGTGTAATAGCATTTTCAAGGAGTATGCTTTTCCACTTAGAAAGGTGTGGCTTAGTCCAATCTCCGTAAATTCTTTTTATTGTTGGTGTACCGTATTTTGCTATTTCTTCCATCATTTCAGAAATATACTTTGATGGAATATTATCTCCATCAATTAATACGGCAATCTTAGTGTCTTTTATCATAATGCTTAAAGATAGTAATATATTATCTACTATATCTTTTTAAAATATAGAACATTAGGTTTCTTTTAACATTTTATATAGATATAAGCAGCTCTTTATTTTTAATTTTATCGCGATCAATTACAAATAATAATATGACACTTAGAAATTTAAAGGCAACAAAGCTTATTTGTTTTGTTTTAATGCTGATGCTTTTTTCTGTATCTGAAAATGCTCAAGCTCAAAAAAGAAAAAAAGGAAAGAAAAAGAATCAAGTAGAAGTTGTTGCAAAACCTGAAAAGAAAAAAGCAAAAACAATTACTGACCTCGTTAAATCCAGTAAAAAAATTGACGGCTTATTTCCTATTTATCAGGATACCATAACAGGAACTATACAAATGATTATTTCTGATGATCAACTAAACAAAGAGTACATCTATTTCAGCCAAATTGCTGACGGTGTAATGGATGCAGGAAGAATCATTAGAGGATCTTATAGAGGTTCTAAAGTGTTTAAAATTGAAAAATATTTTGATAAAATTGAATTTATAACACAAAACACATCGTTTTACTTTGACCCGGAAAGTGCGCTTTCAAAATCTAAAGACGCTAATATTAGTAACGGAAACATGGCAAGTATAAAAATTGAAAGCCATGACAAAAAAGAGGGGCTTTACCTAATAAAGGCTGATAAACTATTTTTAGCTGAGACCCTGTCTCAAATTAAGCGACCAAATTTCCCAGGAAGGCCTCCCACAGCTTTTAAATTAGGTAGTTTAAATAAAACAAAGACTAAAATAAAAGCGATTCGTAATTATGATAATAACACAGATCTAGCGGTAGAATATGTATATTCATCCCCTTCTGTTTTAAATAGAGGGTCAAATGCTTTGGCGGATGGAAGAAATGTAAGTATCAAAGTATTTCATAGCTTAATAGCTATGCCAGAAAACGATTATGAAGTTAGATATGATGATCCTAGAGTTGGCTATTTCACTACCAAAGTAGATGATCAAACGTCAACTAGCTCAACACCATATCGGGATTTAGTACACCGTTGGAACTTAAAAAAGAAAGATCCAAATGCAGCTATTTCTGAGCCTGTTGAACCTATTACATGGTGGATAGAGAATTCGACGCCTGTAGAATGGCGAGAAACCATAGAAAAAGCAGTGTTGCAATGGAATGTAGCTTTTAAAAAAGCCGGATTTAAAAATGCTATGGCTGTTAAAATTCAACCGGATGATGCCGATTGGGATGCCGGAGATATAAACTATAACGTATTGCGTTGGACGTCGTCTCCTCAACCTCCTTTTGGTGGTTATGGACCAAGCTTTGTGAATCCAAAAACTGGACAGATATTAGGAGCAGATATCATGCTAGAATATGTACATTTTACCAACAGAGTGATGTATGACAAATTATTTGATCTGACTTCATTGCATGATACTTTTGAGAATTCAAAGACTGAAGAAGATGACAACATGTATTGCTCTTTAGGTCATATTATGCATGAAAATACGCTTTTTGGAAATACGGTGTTAAAAGCTACAAATGCGACAGATTTAGAAATGAAACGCATGAAAAAAGAAGCTATGACGGCTTTAATTATGCACGAAGTTGGGCATACACTGGGATTAAATCATAACATGAAAGCAAGTCAATTATTCTCTCCAGAACAATTAGCTGACGCCGATTTTATTAAAGGTAAATGCCTAACAGGCTCTGTGATGGATTATGCGGCTATTAACATAACAAAAGACAGAACAAAACAAGGTCAATACTATGATACGGCTGTTGGTCCTTATGATGTTTGGGCTATCCAATTTGGATATACACCTTTTAAAACTAAGCTTGAAAGAACAGAATTATTAGATCAATCTACCAAACCAGAGCTTATTTTTGGCAATGACGCTGATGATATGCGC
Source organism: Flavivirga rizhaonensis (assembly GCF_004791695.1). Classification (GTDB taxonomy): domain Bacteria; phylum Bacteroidota; class Bacteroidia; order Flavobacteriales; family Flavobacteriaceae; genus Flavivirga; species Flavivirga rizhaonensis. The sequence goes on from NZ_SRSO01000027.1 coordinate 31,563, forward strand.
TCTCCAGGTAAAGCTATTGACCCAAGAGTTATGGTTGGAGATATGTCTAACGACCAAATTAGATATTCTATTGATCGTTTTGAAACAATTAATACTATGATGGCTGGTATAAAAAATAAGTTTACTAAGTCTGGCCAATCTTATCAAGAATTAAGGCAAGCCTATTATATCTTAAGTGGACAAAGAGGAAGTGCTGCTAATGTGATCTCAAGATTTATTGGAGGGGTTTATGTAGATAGGGCTATGGCCAAACAAAAAGGGGAAAAACAACCCTATACACCAGTAAGTTTAACAGATCAAAAAAGAGCCATGGCTGCTTTAAGTAAATATGTGTTTGCCCCTGATGCTTTTAATGCTCCTAATGACTTATATAATTATTTAGCAATGCAAAGAAGAGGGTACGATTTTAGAACCCCAGAGGATCCTAAAATTCATAGACAGGTATTAGGGTATCAAAAAAATGTACTAAATCATATATTACACCCTAATACACTGCAAAGAATTACTGATTCAGAATTATATGGCAACACCTATAGTTTATCTACTTTTATGAATGATTTAAACCGTGCTATTTTCAAAGCCGATATTTATTATAATATAAACTCTTTTAGGCAAAATTTACAACTGGAATATACTAATATGCTTATAGATATGCTTACAGGGAAACAAAATAGCAGATATACCAATAATGCAAAGTCTATGGCTCTATATAATTTAAAAAACATTAAAACCATGGCTTCTAACACAGGAAATATATCATCTAGAGCCCATAAACAACATTTGAGAACACTTATTGACAACGCTTTAAAAGAAGTTAAGTAGCTTAAAATTGTTAGCTTAACTATAAGTTACATCACAATTCAGGTCAAATACAGTCGAGACCAATTGCTATAAAAAAAGCTACCACATAAATAATGAGGTAGCTTTTGTTTCTATGGAGCAGAAATGTTTCTTTTTAGGAACAAATGAATTGTTTACTTTATGTTTCATTTCTACAATAAATAGTTTTCAAATTCTGTGCCACTTTCAATATAAATTCAAAAAATATCAAGAATATTCGACTATCTTTCCTTTTATACCTATAAAATAATCACGCATGAACTTAAAATCAGCTTCCAAATTATCTGTAGGGTAAAAAGGTTCTGAAATTTTATTTTGTTTATTTTCAAAATCAAGTGTAATCATTATAATGGGCAATTTGGCTTTTTTAGCTATGTAATAAAACCCTGTACGCCATTTATCAACCTTTTTACGTGTTCCTTCTGGCGCTAAAGTCATCCTGAATTCTTCTTTTTCCTCAAATAATTTAGCAATTATATCTACTTTTTTTTCTTTAGTATGCCTATCTATTGGAATGCCTCCTAATGCTCTAAAAAACCATCCTATTGGAAATACAAACAATTCTTTTTTACCAATAAAATTTGTTTTTATGTCTAATACAGAACGTAGCAAAACAGCAATATAAAAGTCATGCCAACTTGTGTGTGGTGCGGTTATTATAATTGCTTTTTTTATTAAGGTTTTAGATATTTGGGTATTACCAACGACTTTCCATCCTAATAATTTAAAATAAAGAAGATTGGCTAGCCATTGCATACTACATTTTTTGATAAAGGGCTCTTAATTTTTCTCGAGTTATTGTTTTTTGCCAGTTTCCCCCCAAGGCATTTTCCCAAAGTGGTTCTAAACTTAGTGAGATATCAATCATTGTATTAAATTCCTCATCCGACAAATTAGCACAAATACCAACGGGTAACTCAATATTGTGTTTTTGCTTCATTTCCTTAAAAAGCTTTACGCCTTCTGGATAAAACTCTTCTAACTGATCAAAAACGATACAGTTACCAATGCCATGTTTTGTACCTAATAAATAAGACAAGCCATAACTCATTGCATGAGCAACACCTACCTGGGAATAAACAATACTCATACCGCCATGCCAAGAAGCCATCATTAATTTTTCTTGAGATTCAATCTCTGCAAGATCACCATTTAAAAAGATTTCTTTACATAAGTCTAAGGCCATATCACCATAACTTTTGCTAAAAGCATTTAAATAAGTGCCATTTAATGACTCTATACAATGAATATAGCAATCCATTCCTGTATAAAACCATTGATCTACTGGAATATCTTTTGTAAGTTCGGAGTCTAATACAACTTGATCAAATGGAGTAAAATCCGAATTTATACCTAGCTTTTTATGCGGTCCGGTAAGGACAGTTGTTCTAGAAACTTCGGCTCCTGTGCCTGATATAGTTGGAATACCAACATGATATATCCCTTCATTTTTAACTAAATCCCAGCCTTGATAATCTTTAGCCTCGCCTTCATTAGTTAGCATAATAGCAACAGCCTTTGCTAGATCTAAAAGTGTCCCACCTCCTATTCCGATAATTCCAGACGGACGTTCCTTTGTTAATAAAATAATTTCTTCAACCAACTCATCTACTTGAGACGTTTTTGGTTCTTCTTTTGAAGAAATAAAAATAATCTTATCTTCATATGATAACTGTATTCTTGAAGTTAACCAAGAATTGTTTTTGAAAACATCATCTACCAAATAAATAAAAGGCGCATTGATGTTTAAACGTTTTGGGGTCAAAATTTCGTTTAACTGATTGAAACTACCTCTGCCAAAAATAACTCTTGGCACCATTGGAAAGTTTTTATAATTCATTTAACAGGTTTTTTTTACAAAAAGTAAAAATAGTATTTATTTTAAATTTTATTCGTTTAAATATTCTTGAAACTTTTCTGAAAACAAACCAACATGATAGCCATCAACTAATGCATGGTTTACGTTAACAGAAACATTCATAATTAATTCGTCATTGATTTGAGTTACTTTGCTAAATGCAATTTTTGGTACAGAATCCAATACTCCAGAAACAGGTTCTTTATGTCCTGAAAAATGAAGCCAGGGCATGGCAGAACAGTGTATACAGTTTAATCCGTTTTGAGGCGGATATAGTGCTGTAGAATTTTCAATTCTTTCTTTTTCTTTTGCTATATTTTTTGCAAAAATATTCAAATCATCGTTATATTCAACAAATGAAAAGCCAAATGTTTTATTAGACCTCATAATTGTAGTTGATGCGTGAATAACATTATAATCTACTACGTTTTCATCTTCTATTCTATACCTGAAATTATCAACCACATTTATAGCTTTCATACAATCATGTAAATACTTTGCAAAAAAACTTTTGTTATTTCCTTTTGAAAACCTATATGCTTTAGTAACATTAAAAGGAATTATTACAGCAAAATAGGGGTCTTTTAGTCCACTAAAATGCTCGTAATGCTGCTTTCTATTCCAAGTATTTATATCTATAATTTTCAACTACTCAAATAATTTTATAACATCTCGCAAACTACTTATCGTTTTATAAGTCTTTCCGTTCGTATCTTTTTCAGTAACTTCTTCATGTGCCCAAGTAGTATGAAAGGGTACATGAACTGCGTGAGCTCCGATATTCACCAATGGTAATACATCAGATTTTAAAGAGTTACCTATCATTAAAAATTCTGATGGTTTAACCTCTAAATGATTTAATAATTTAGAATAGTTAATTTCTTGTTTATCACTTAATACTTCTATATGGTGAAAATAGCTTGTAAGGCCAGACTTTTCTAATTTGCGTTCTTGATCTAACAAATCACCCTTTGTAGCAAGTATTAAACGATATTTTTTCGATAATACTTTTAACACTTCCTCAACACCATCAAGCAATTCTACGGGCTTTTCAAGCATCCTTTTTCCAATATTTAAAATCTCTTCTATTGTTTTATGGGACACATTATAGTTAGATAATTCTAAAGCAGATTGAACCATAGACAACACAAAAGCTTTAACCCCATATCCATATATAGGTAAATTGCGTATTTCCATTTTAAATAATTCCTGATCTATTTTATTTGGGGTTTCATAGTCTGATAATAATTTCCCAAATGCTTCTTCTGCCTCACGAAAATAAGTTTCATTAACCCAAAGGGTATCATCTGCATCAAAGCCGATCACTTTTATGTTATCGTATTCTTTTATCAATTAATTTTCTTTTAATTAAGTTACTGAAGCAAGTTCAACACTAACTATTTCCATAATTTTTTGGCACGTTCCAAATCTTCAGGTGTATCAATTTCAACACCTTCAATATCTGTTTCTATCATTTTAATTCGTTTTCCATATTCTAAATAACGAATACACTCTATTTTTTCTGAAGCTTCTAATGGCAACATAGGTAACTTATAAAAATCAAGTATAGCTTCTTTTCTAAAAGCATAAACGCCTTTATGCTTATAGTATTTCACACCTACATTTTTTTCTCTTGGATAAGGAATTGGGCTTCGAGAATAATAAAGTGCAAAATTTGATTGGTCTACAATCACCTTTACAGTATTTGGATTATTAATCTCATCCAGATCTGTGATATGAACCATTAAGGACGCTAGATCAATTTTTTTATCATGATCTTCTTTAAAAACTTCAATCAATTTCGCTAGCGACTCTCTATCTGTAAATGGTTCGTCTCCTTGAACATTAATAACAATATCTATATCCATAAATTCGACAGCTTCTGCTATTCTATCGCTACCACAATCATGTTCTTTCTTACTCATTATGGCTTTTCCTCCATTACTTACAATTTCGTCATAAATAATTTTGTTATCCGTAACAACAAAGACGCCATCAAACAAATTAGTAGCTACAGTGGCTTCGTATGTACGCAATATGACCGTTTTTCCCCCTAGGTCTTGCATAAGTTTTCCTGGAAATCGCGATGCACTGTAACGCGCAGGAATCATTGAAATTATTTTCATAATAATTAAGCTCAGTATCTAATTCAAAAATAGAATAATTATCATTAGGTTTTGCTTTTATATTACTGAAACTTTCTTGGCAACATAAAAATTACAAACAATACCTCCCGTTATTGACCGTTAAAAATTGCTATCCCACAAAGTCACTTAAGTATAGAATAAAGAAAGTTTCTATTAAAACTGAATACTACCAACTAACCACTGACCACTGATCACTGATTACTGACCACTAAAATTAATCTTCTTCAAAAAATTCATTTTTAAAACCAATAAGATATAGTTTTTCTTTGGCCCTGGTTACTGCGGTATACAACCAACGTAAATATTCTTTATCAACACCATTTGGCAAATAAGGCTGTTCAACGAAAACGGTGCTCCATTGTCCACCTTGCGATTTATGACAGGTAATGGCATAAGAAAACTTTACTTGAAGTGCATTAAAGTGTTTATTACCCTTTACTTTTAAAAATTTTTTATACTTACTAGATTCATTTTCATAATCTTTCATGACCTCTTGGTATAACTTATTGGAATCTTCGTAAGGTAAAGATGGTGTTTCAGCTTCGATAGTATCTAAAAGTAAAACCGTTTCAAAAGGTCTCATTTTTGGATAATCTACCATACGTATTTTAACTTCTGCAAAACGGAAACCGTAAAGCTCCTGAATACTAAAAATTTCAAGCACTTCTATGATATCACCATTTGCAATAAAACCAGCTTCTGTAGTTGGCTTAATCCAAAAGTAATTATTCTTAACAACCATTAAATAATCGCCAGCAGAGAGTTCACTTTCATTAAATAATATTCTATTACGTATTTGTTGATTATACAAATTAGCTCGTTTATTACTTCTCACTATAATGGCCGTTTCTTCCTTGCCTAAATCGCTATAAGCATCGTTAATGGCATCCATGATCTCATACCCATCTATTAACCTTATAATATCCTTAAAGCCTGCTAAATCAAATTTAAAACTATCATGAACGCTATGTGATAAGGCTTCACGTAATACCGTCGCATTGGCAAGAATACCAGAATCCTGCCCTTGCCTCACAACTTCGTCTAATTCCATTCTGGTAACGTCCTTGTTATAATTTAGACTAAGAGTGTCTTCATTTAAAGCAGGACTAATATCTAACTTAACTGGAGGTAATTGAGCTGTATCACCAATTAAAAGTAATTTACAATGATGACCAGAATACACATATTGAATTAAATCATCAAGTAACGAGCCATTTTCAAAAAGTTTTGAATCACCTGGCGTATCTGGTATCATAGATGCTTCATCAACTATAAAAACGGTGTTTTTATGCTTATTGGGTTGTAACACAAATCTAACACCTCCACCCTTTTCTTTCTTAGGAAAGTATATTTTTTTATGAATGGTAAATGCTTCTTTTCCCGAATAATTAGAAATAACTTTAGCAGCTCTACCAGTTGGAGCCATTAAAACAGCACTTTTTTTAGCTTTCCATAAATTAGTCACAATAATCCCTACAATTGTAGTCTTTCCTGTACCTGCGTAACCTTTTAACACATAAAGTAGATTTGGTGCTTTGTTAAAAATAAACTCTGAAAGCTGTTGCAGAACAATATTTTGCTTTAACGTAGGTTTAAACGGGAACTGCTGGTTTATAAGGGAATAAAATTCGGATGACGTCATCTAAAGTTTCGACAAATTAAAAATTATTCAAAGATAGAAATGATTTTTACTCTCTTAGGTTTTTACGGTTAAAAAAAAATTGTAGATTTGCGAAAAGACTTTTAATTAATAGAACATCTTATGTTGACATTTATTCTTATCGCAGTAGCAGTGATATTGCTTACAATTGGCTTGGTAAAGCTAGTTGACAAATTTATACCTTCAAAACTTAAACCTGTTTTAACAATTGTACTTTGGTTATTAATTGGTTATCTAGGCTATCAAACATATATGTCCATTTATGAGCCTATTCAATTTAACAAACTTAAAAACAAACGTTATAAAGAAGTTATTACAAGTTTAATAGAAATTAGAGATGCTCAAATTGCTCATAAACAAGTAACAGGTAAGTTTTCTGGTAATTTCGAAAACTTAATTAAGTTTATAGACACCGCTCAATATACCATTACACAACGTAGAGATTCTTCTATTATAGATAAAGAGTTAACCAAATTATATGGAGTTGATACGTATAAAGAAATTGTTCTAATTGATACTTTAGGTTTTGTTTCTGTTAAAGATTCATTATTTAAATCTTCTGATCGTTACAAATCCATGATGAATGTCCCTGTAGGTAAAGAAGGAGCTAGATTTAAATTACAAGCTGGATATTTAGCACAAAACGATATACAGATACCTGTTTTTGAAGCTTCTGTTAAAAAAGATGTTATTTTATTCGACCAAAACAAGGATCTTCTTATGCAAGAAAACCAAATTGTTTCAGTTGATGGCGTAAATGGAGATCAATTAGTAGTAGGTTCTATGGACGAAGTTAAAACTGTCGGGAATTGGCCGACAAATTATGACGCAGCTAAATAAAAACACTAATAAACTAACTAATCTAGAATTGTCCATTCAAATAAGTTTGAGTGGACTTTCTTTTTCTATACTGCAGAAAGATTCCAATAATATTTCTGTCTTAAAACACTTCGATTTTAACAAAAGACTAACGCCTTTAGAGCTTTTAGATCATTGTAAAAATATCTTCAACACAGAATCACATTTACAGGAATCATTTAATAATATCTGTGTGATTCATGATAATGAATTATCCACACTAGTGCCTAAGCCATTATTTGAAGAAGACAGTTTAGCTGATTATTTAAAATTTAATTCTAAAATTCTTAAATCGGATTTTATTACCTACGATGATATTGTATTAAATGATAGTGTAAATGTCTATGTTCCATATATAAATATTAATAATTTTATATATGACAAATTTGGGGCTTTTACTTTTAAACATGTTTCTACTATCCTAATTGAAGAAATTTTACAGATTGAGAAAAACACCAATACCCCTAGAGCATATTTAAACATTAGCAAAAATCATTTTGAAATAGTAATTATAGAAAAAGGTAAGTTATTACTATACAATACATTTGAATACACTACAAAAGAAGACTTTATATATTATGTTTTATTTACTGCAGAGCAATTAAATTTAAATCCTGAAACGTTAAATTTAATTTTTATTGGTGACATAAAAGAAAGCGATGATGTATATCAAATTGCATATAAGTATATAAGAAATATAGGTTTTGGTGATCGAAATGATAACTATACATATAATGAAAATCCAAAGTATAATCATTCAGATTTCACTTTAATAAAAAGTTTTTAATGCGTATTATTTCTGGTATTTATAAAAGTAGAAAAATTGTTGCACCTAAAAATTTACCGGTGAGACCAACAACGGATATGGCTAAAGAATCCTTATTCAATATTTTAAATAATCTGTTTTATTTTGATGAGATCTCTGTTTTAGATTTGTTTGCTGGCACTGGTAATATAAGTTATGAATTTGTATCAAGAGGTACCCAAAACATTACTTGTGTAGATCAAGATTATGGCTGTATTAAGTTTATAAATCAAACTGCTGAAGCTTTTGAAATGCCTATAAATACTATAAAAAGTGACGTTTTTAAATTTTTAGAAAAGTCTAGTTTACAAACTGATGTTATATTTGCAGACCCTCCTTATAATTTTTCAGAAGAACAATTTTCTAAAATACCGGAATTGGTTTTTAAAAACAACATGTTATTAGAAAACGGTATTCTAATTATTGAACACTCCAAACACACAGATTTATCTAATCTAAATCATTATAATTATTCTAAAAGTTATGGTGGTAATATATTTAGTTTTTTTGAAATAGCCTAAACCAGCGCATTCCCTTTTTTGTTAATTCCTTTTTTTTCAGTACTTTAGATTCTATTCTTTAAAATCCCAGACTCTACACCCTACTATATTAAGAGTCTAAAAGCATATCTTTTCCCACAGTTGCTTATGGCTTAATTTGAGTACTAACTTTAAAACCATAAACGAAATGAAAAAACTTCTTTTACTACTATTTACAGTGATTATTTTTATTGCCTGCGAAAAAAAACCACAGCGTTACTTTGCTGAATCTACTGAAATTGAAACGTTAAAAGCCGGCATTAAAGCCTATGAAACCGGTGACTGGGACACATGGAAAAGCCATTTTGCAGATACTGCAAAAATATTTGTTAATTCTATTAAACCTTTAACAAAAGAAGAAAGACTAAAAGACTTAAAGGCTATGACTAACGCTATGTCGACCTACGGTTTTAATCATGATAAAGAATATGTAGAAATGGTATTAGATAAAGATGATGAAACCTGGGTTTATTATTGGGCTTTACACAAAGGTACATTTGCAGCAAATAATAAAGAATTATTGATACCAGTACATTTAGCTGTACGATTCGATAAAGGACAAATTATAGAAGAACATATTTACTTTGATGGTACGGCAATGAACCAAGAATTTGCTGCCATAGCAACTGCGAAAGCCAAAGCTGAAGCTGAAAAAGAATAAAAATTGACTAACTAACCAAATATTAAATTTATGAAAATACTAAAAACAACTTTAACTCTAGCATTCATTTTATGTTTAACATATAACCTATCTCAAGCACAACAAATGTTCTTGGTACACCAAGACAATGTAAAACCGTCAAAAATGATGGAATATGAGAAAATTGCTAAAGAATTCCATGCTGCCTCTGTAGAGCATAATTTACAAACCGAATGGGTAACGGCAGTATCTAATGATTTTAGATATTTTTATATCACTCCTATTGAAAACTTTGCTGAATTAGATAAACGTCCAATGGCAGATATGGCAAAGGCAATGGGAGATAAATTTGGAGAAATGTTTGAACGTTATGATAAATGCTACAATTCGCATGGCTCTTACATTGTGGTACATGATGAAGAACTTAGCTATATGCCAGACGGCTCCAAAGAAGCAATAGAAGGAAAAAACTACCGCAAATGGTTTTATATGTACTATGCACCCAAAAATGCCAAAAAGGTAAAAGAAGGCATGAAAGCCGTAAAAGAACTATTTGCAAGCAAAGGATCCACAAGTTATTACCGTATATATAGAAATGGATTTGGAGCCATGGAAAACTATTATCTGGTATCTGTTGCTGCTAAAGATGAAGTAGATGGAGCAACACAAGCCAAGGCTAATGAAGACGTTTTAGGTCCGGATCGTTGGGAAACGTTTAGTAAAGTATTAAACCATATATCCAGAATGGAAGAATATAGCGGAGAAATGAGACCAGATTTATCCTATTCTCCCAAATAATCTAATATATTTATTACTAACCAATTATTTTTAATGTTAAACCCTTCTTAATTATAAGAAGGGTTTATTTGTATTCAAGTAAATCTATAAGCCGAATTCTGTTCATCCTGACCTTGTTTCAGAATCTCCTAAAACAAACACAAGAATACCTTATCATTTATCTGAGTATATTGTTACCAATATACTTTAGCTGCCTACCCTCCAGCATCGAGCGTGCAGCCCTCAAACACTGGTTTACATGACATTGCACCACATAGAGTTTACCTGATTTCACTACAGCATAACCTGTACATACTTTCTGTTGCACTTTTCCTAGCCTCACGACTGGTGGTAATTAACCACTATGTTGCACTATGGTGTTCGGACTTTCCTCCCATGTGTTGAAACAAATTCAGCACAAGAGCGATAAGGCAATCTACTTATGCGCAAAATTACAATAAAGAAGTTTTAAATATCAAAAAATAAACAGAACTATTCATTTACTTTAAAATACTTTTGTTTTGTAGACTTATTTTTGAAATTTGTTAATAACTCGTTTTAAATTTTATACGCTTTATCTTTAATTTTAAGTTGAATTTTTAACTTTGTTAAACATTAAAATCAGCATCAAATAAATGCTAGGTATTAAAACAAGTTAAATACAGGTAAATTGGAACACTTTGTAGTATCAGCCAGAAAATACAGACCACAAACATTTAAAGATGTTGTGGGGCAACAGGCTATTACAAATACTTTGTTGAATGCAATAGACAATAACCATTTAGCTCAAGCTTTACTCTTTACAGGACCTCGTGGTGTAGGTAAAACAACTTGTGCGCGTATTCTCGCTAAAATGATTAATAGTGATGGTACCGAAACAAATGATGAAGATTTTGCATTTAATATTTTTGAACTAGATGCAGCTTCAAACAATTCTGTTGATGATATTAGGAGTTTAACAGACCAGGTTCGTATACCACCTCAGGTTGGAAAATACAAAGTTTACATTATTGATGAGGTACATATGCTCTCTCAAGCTGCTTTTAATGCGTTTCTTAAAACGTTGGAAGAACCGCCCAAACACTGTATTTTTATTTTAGCAACTACTGAAAAACATAAAATAATTCCAACTATTTTATCGCGTTGTCAGATTTTCGATTTTAAACGCATTACCGTAAAAGATGCTAAAGAATATTTAAAATTTATTGCAGAAGAACAAGGTGTAACTGCAGATGATGACGCGCTACATATTATAGCTCAAAAAGCAGATGGTGCTATGCGAGACGCCTTATCTATTTTTGATAGAGTAGTAAGTTTTTCGGGTAAAAACCTGACCAGGCAAGCAGTTACGGAGAATTTAAATGTACTTGACTACGAAACCTATTTTACAAGTACAGATTTAATTTTAGAAAATAAGATTCCAGAATTGTTACTACAATTCAATAATACACTGTCCAAAGGGTTTGATGGACATCATTATATCTCTGGATTAGCATCTCATTTTAGAGATCTATTAGTAAGTAAAACTCCTGAAACCATTGAATTGCTAGAAGTGGGAGAGCAAACCAAGGCTAAATACTTAGAACAATCTAAAAAAGCTTCGCAAGAGTTCCTCCTCCAAGGCATAAACCTAGCAAACGATTGTGATCTCAAATACAAAACCAGTAAAAATCAGCGCTTACTTATCGAGTTATGTTTAATGCAGCTTGCCTCTATCACTTTTGATGGAGAAAAAAAAAATAGCAGACATTACATAATTCCAGCTTCTTACTTTAAAAAGAAAGGCATTACTCCTATTCCAGTAGAAATGCCAAAACAAGAACAAAACAATTCAGTTACCGACAATTCAAAAGAAGATAATGCTAAAACAGAATTAGCATACTCTAATAAGGTAAAAGCTTTTCAGGTTAATGAACCTCCAACAATTATTTTAAAAAAAGAAACCAAACGCACCTCTGGTCTTTCTTTAAATAGCATAAGAGCTAAAAAAGAACATCTTATTAAACAAATGGATGTTGTTATAGAAGAAGAAGATTTACCTAAGGAAAGTTTTACTGAGAAGGAACTTGTAAATGCTTGGAATACCTATATCGAAATAATAAGAGATAAAGGGAAACATAATTTGGCTTCAATACTCTCTATAGATGCTCCAAAAGTTAAAGAAACAACAGTTTATTTAGAGTTTCCAAACGCTACAAATAAGGTTGAAGTAGAACGTAACCAATATGATCTTTTGTCTTATATTAGAAAGTCTTTAAACAACTATGACATTAGCTTATCAATTAGTATAAACGAAGTCATGGAAAAAAAATATGCTTATACTACTGCAGAGAAGTTTGAAAAATTAAAAGAGAAAAATCCTAATATTGACATATTAAGAAAAACTTTCGATTTAGATATATAAATAACTTAAAATGAGAATATTACTTTTTATTATTTTAACTTCTATTATAACCTTAACAAGTTGCAATGGTAGAGAAAGGAAATACAAAACTAACGCGGAAGTTTTAAAAGAAAATAAACTTTTAGAATTCTTTACTGAAGAAATAAAGTTTGTTCCAGAAACATATACTGAAATTAAAACAGATACTATTTTAAGCAATGGATTTAAGATCAAAATGAGCTATCATTCTTTAGAAAATGATTTTGTTTTAGAATCTAGAAAATTGAAAAATGACTCTATAGCCAAAATTCATCACAAAAATTTTGAAGCCCAACTTCTTGTATCAAAAGACAATGTTATTATCAACAAAAGCTTAATTAGCAAAAGACTTTTTTATGAGTTTGAGAACTCTTCATTTTGGGCAAGTGCCGTTATGCAATTCATATGGGTAGATCAAGAGGCCTCTAATAAAAACACACTTTGCTTAAATACTTCTTTTTGTGTTCCAAATACAGATAAATGCAAAGATTTCACTCTTAAAATTGATGAATTTGGAACCATTCAAATTGAAGAAATAAATATTTTTTCTAATACTATTTAATAATGCTAGGACTTAAACTTCCAACAGATCCACGATGGGTAAACATTGTAGAAAAAAATATTGAAGAAATACTTACAGACCATGCTTTTTGTGAACAAAAAGCAACAAGTACAGCCATTTCACTTATTGTAAGCTTTCCAGAATACACTGAATTGGTACAAGAAATGACAGCTTTGGTAAAAGAAGAAATGAGCCATTTTAAAATGGTTCATGATAAAATTATTGAACGAGGATGGGTTCTTGGGCGTGATAGACGCGACGATTATGTAATTCAGCTTGTAAGATTCTTCCCTAAAGGAGGTAGCAGAACTACGCAACTAGTACATCGTTTGCTTTATGCTGCATTAATTGAAGCAAGAAGCTGTGAACGTTTCAGATTACTTTCAGAAGCGCTTCAAGACAAAGAATTGGCTACCTTTTACAGGAATTTAATGGTTAGCGAAGCAAATCATTACACTATGTTTTTAGGTTTTGCCCGTAAATATGGAAATAAAAAAGAAGTTGATGCCAAATGGCAACAACTTCTTGAATATGAAGCGGAAATTATGTCTAATCTAGGCAATACAGAAGCTATACACGGTTAAAACTTATAACCTATACCTATTTGTATATTCGAGTTTTTGGCTTCAACTAATAAATCGTCGTCAAAAATATTAGAGAAACCATATGTATATCGTACATCTGCAAATATTGCATAATTGATTTTATATTCTATACCGGCAACACCAGAATAAGCAAAGTTCTTAACACCATCTTCTTCTTTGTGTACTTTAAGTCCAACCTGTGGTCCAGCTCCTATATGAATTTTTTCACTTAATCTAAACTTTAAGAAAATTGGTGCTTGTATATAATCCAAATGTAAAGGTTCTGCTTTTGCTCCTTCAGCAGAAAATTGTATTTCTGGCATTACAGAGATTATTTTAGACAGACCGATGTTCGCAAAAAAACCAATATATATACTATTCCTGTGTTTGTTAATTACACCAGTAGTATTATCGAAATCTAAGTTTGAAATATTAAGACCTCCTCTAACACCATATTTTACATCTTGAGAAAAGCCATAAATTGAAAAACTAAATAGGATTGCTAATAGTAAAATTTTTTTCATAATAAATTAGGTTTGGGATATAATTTTAAGCAATTATACTGGGTACGAATATATATTATAAAATTAAAAAATGACAACTATAAAAGGTGAAGTGCACAATTTTACTGTGTATTGCTAGAAACGGTATCATAATAAATACTTTTAATTATACCATCAGCCAAACCAATTTTTGGCACATAAATGTTTTTTGCTCCACTCCATTTCATTGAAGAAAGATAAATTCGCATAGCAGGAATAATAACATCTGCCCTATCTTGATTTAAGTCTAATTCTGTAATACGCTCTTCGTAAGAATAGCTTTGTAATGTCTTATAGTATGAAGATAAATAGAAATAAGTAAGTGGTTTACCGATAGCTTTACCAGATATTTTAAAGATTTTATTAATATTTCCTCCAGAACCAATAACTTCAATTTTGTGGTAAGATTTTGCATGCCTACCAATCCACGCTTCTAACTCTATCCATGATTCTTTTTTAACAATATCATTAAGAAGTCTAACTGTACCTATTTTAAAAGACTTTGATGCAATTTGTTTTCCTCTGTGTATTACTGTAAATTCTGTACTACCTCCACCTACATCAACATATAGATAGGTTTTGTTATTATCAATATACTTATGTAGATCGGTTGCTGCTATAATGGCGGCTTCTTCCTTACCTTTAATGACATCTATACTTATTCCTGATTCTTTTAAAACTAAATCGACCACTTCTTTACCATTTTTTGATTCTCGCATTGCAGAAGTAGCACAGGCTTTATATTTTACTACCTTATGAGATTTCATCAACAATTTAAATGCAACCATTGTATCAACAATGCGTTGCGTGTTTTCCTTAGAAATTTTATTTTCTATAAACACATCTCCTCCTAAACGTATGGGTACACGAACTAATGAATTTTTCTTGAATTGCACAGGTTTTCCCTTTTGTTCAATTATATTTGAAATAAGTAACCTTACAGCATTAGAACCAATATCTATAGCTGCGAATTTCTTTATATTTAGCATACTACCCCTCCAACTTTTTTAAATAATAATCATACATAGCAAATTGAGACCTTACCTTTTCGTTATCATTTATTCTATAATTATTCTCTTGTGACTCTCCTAATAATCTTGCTTTAACATTATCGCTCCAGCTAATATTAAACGTCTCAATAATTTCTTGTTTAATATCTTCATCATAAATAGGACAGCTCACTTCTACTCTATTATCAATATTTCTTGTCATCCAATCTGCAGAAGAAATATAAATTTTGGAGTTGCCATTATTACCAAATATATACACTCTGGAATGTTCTAAAAACTTATCTACAACACTAATAACTTCAATATTCTCACTCATCCCTTTTATTCCAGGAATTAAACAACAAATCCCCCTAACTATCATTTGAATTTTCACACCTGCTCTACTTGCTTCGTAAAGCTTATCAATCATTTTATAACTGGAAATACTGTTCATTTTTAATCTTATACAACCCAGATCTCCATTTTTAGCACTTTCAATTTCAGCGTCTATTAGCTTAAAAATTGCTTTTTGAGTGTAATGAGGTGATGTTATTAAATGTTTATAAGTGAAAATTTTATAATTGGTCTCAAAGAAACTAAAAATTTTATTAACATCTTTTAAAATACGCTGGTCTGAGGTAAACAAGGTATAATCTGTATAAATTTTTGCAGTAGATTCGTTAAAATTCCCTGTACTTATAAACCCATATCGTTTTAGCTTTTTTCCTTCTTCACGTTCTATAACACACATTTTACTGTGTACTTTTAAACCCGCCACTCCGAACACTAAATTAACACCTTCATCTTCCATCTGCTGTGCATAATCAATATTTGCTTGTTCATCAAATCTGGCTCGTAACTCTATAGATACTGTAACAGACTTACCATTTACAGCTGCATTAATAAGTGAACTCGCTATATGGGAGATTTGAGCTAAACGATAAATAGTAATCTTTATCGTTTTCACATTCGGATCTAAAGCTGCCTCTCGTAAAAACTTAACAACATAGGAAAAAGTTTGATAAGGCGCCTGAAGCAAATAATCTTTTTGCTTAATAGCTTCAAAAATACTAGCTTCTAAACTAAGCCCTTTAATAGGTAAAGCTTCAATTTTATCGTAAAGCAGGTCGTTTCTTCCTAAGCTAGGAAACCCCATGTAATCTCTTCTGTTATGATATCTACCTCCGGGAATAATGCTATCTGTATCATCAATTCCCATTTTAGTCATTAAATACT
Organism: Flavivirga rizhaonensis; assembly: GCF_004791695.1. Lineage (GTDB taxonomy): Bacteria > Bacteroidota > Bacteroidia > Flavobacteriales > Flavobacteriaceae > Flavivirga > Flavivirga rizhaonensis. The sequence goes on from NZ_SRSO01000027.1 coordinate 48,022, forward strand.
CTAAAGTTTCTTTATCTATTGTTTTATCATATACGAAACGAACAGGTTCCCCAATTTGTCTGTGTTTAACACTATCTGATATTTTCTCTATGAAACTTTTACTTAAATCACTCTCAAAATCCAATTCCCCATCACGAGTAATTTTAATCATATGAGCAGAAATGCTCTTATAATCGAAAATATTGAAAATATCACTTAAGCAATGACGAAGTAAATCATCAATCATTATAAGGTAACTCTTTTCTCCTTCTTTTGGCAATTCAACAAACCTATTAAAGGTTTTTGGTATTTCTATTAAAGCAAACTGTCTTTCATCATTAGACATTACCATCCTAACCGCTAAATAGGCTCCACTATCTTTTAAATTAGGTAGAACGATAGAATCGTTCAAAATAATGGTCACTAAAGCAGAGCTAACATGTGTTAAAAAGTATTTCTTTATAAAGTCATGCTGCGCTTTATCAATTTGAGTTTCATCAATGATGTAAATGTTTTCGTCCTCTAACCTTTGATGAATGGTACTTAATATTTCTAAACTTTTGCTCTGCTGCTTAATTACAATTTGTGTTATAATTTCCAATAACTCTTTGGCTTTAATCCCTCCCAAGGCATTCTTTCCACCTTTTCCAGCATCCACTATACGCTTAACCGTGGCATATCTAACCTTAAAAAATTCATCTAGGTTATTAGAAAAAATACCTAGAAACCTCAAACGTTCAATTAATGGTACATTTTTTTCATCCGATGCTTCTTGTAAAACCCGAGCATTAAACTGCAACCAACTTATTTCTCTGTTTACGTAATTATTATCTTGTAATTCTGGTTTCGTCATTTAAAATAATTAATGGTTTAGAATAGATACGCAAATATATTCTATTTAAGCTTAATATTATTAGTAAAAAACATTACGAAATGGTAAGATTTTTTAAACGGTAAATCGTTACATTGCTACTAAAAATGCTTTAAAGGAATGCACTTGTACACTTGCCCCAAAAGTTATATAAACAATACTATTTTAAATCTCTAGGAAATAAAGTTTGTATGGTCTTCCCTTGATTTAAACTTTTCCAATTTACAATATCAAATTCTATAACAACCACTCCACTAGTAGGAACATTATCTATTCTACTGCTACCATAAGTATTTACAAAAGCTGTAATAGCATGATTATGTCCAAAAATCATGAGGGCATCAACAGAATCATCACATGATTTAATAACTTCAATAAGATGACTTCCAGAAAAATCATATAAATCATGATTTAAGCGAACAATACTTTCATCAATATTTAGATTAGATGTAAAAATATTCGCTGTTGTTTTTGCACGCATAGCATCGCTTGACAAAACTAAATCAACCTTTAAACCGCTTCCTTTTAAGTTCTCTGAAACTAAATTAGCGTCTTTAAAACCTCTTTCATTAAGCGGTCTTTCATGATCTATTACATTGTGTTTCCACGAAGATTTAGCATGTCTTACTATAATTAATTTTTTCATAAAAATTGATTAAGTGAGAATTTTCATCAATGGAAATAGTTTTTTCATCGATGAAACTCAATTTATTTACTCTTCAAAATTAGTTAAAATTAGTATACATAGAGCTGTTATTATGTGTTAAAACAATTAAAGCTTAAGGTGTATTAATAGTAGAAAAACACTCAGAAACCGATAAAAAACTTATTATACCGATCAAAGGATTCTCAAAAGCTTTTAAACGAATTTATAAGTGATTTACCATTTATTTTTGAACAGATTGTTGCATATGTGTTCTTTTGTAGCACCTACTTAAACATTATAAAGTTATGAACCTGAATCCAATATCATATAAAATTACAACATTGTTAAACAATGTTTTTCCCTCACAGTTTTTTCCCTCGAAAACTTTTTTATTAATAATTAACGCTAATACCTGAATGTGACTATTTCGACACTTTGGTGTTTATTATATATAGTTTAAAACAAAATAATTTTACTAAATCATGAAAAATAAATTGATTTTAACTCTTTACTCTTTTCTATTATTGTGCTGCTTTTCATTATGTATGAACGCACAACAGGATGCATTTGATTTAAATATAATTAATTATAGCGATAAACCAGATGCTAATATTGAACATTTACATCTTCTATCTCTCACTAATAATTCAAATAAAGTGATGAATTATAATATTTCAAGTCAAGAGATAATCTGTAAAACTGAGTATGACGATGTTGTTAGGAATAAAATTGGTCATGTAGATAGTAATAAAGACGTTTCAGTTAATGAAAAAATCTCCTCTAGCTTAACTGTTGAAATCTATAATAAAACATTAAGCAAAAAGATTGATCAAATGATTTTAAACCCAAATGAATCGATTGAGTTTTATGTTAAAATCACACGTCACAACAATACAGAAATGGGAACATCGAAATGTTTTAAAATAGCTACACACCTATTGGATAATGAAACAATCGGAAAATATGTCATAATAAGAGCTTTTATTCCGAACCCAAACATTTTAAGACACTAAAATTTATAAAAAATATTAATTAGTTAATTAAAGGCTTATGAAAATCTTTACTAAACATATAAACTATCACAAAATAATATTGATAGTTTTCCTATTGATAAGTGCTTTTACCCAAGCCCAATTAAAAAAGGCTTTTGCCCCTCGTTTTAATGAGGCTGTAAATGGAGATTTCACTATTATCGCAAATAATATGATTTCTACGACGGCTACTGGTAATTATAATGGAGGAAACGATAATGACCAATTTTCTAACCTTGTATATGTTGATATTGATACTGACGATACGACATTCAATTCAAGTAGTGCTAATTTTGTTAATCCCGCTCCCACCACAAGTTGTTTAACAATAAAAAAAGTATTATTGTATTGGGCTGCTGCAGATCAAGAACCAAATGAGTTAGATCCAAATTCTGAAAATCAACCTGATTGGAATTATAATGATATAAAACTTATGCTTCCATCGGAAACAGCATATACTACATATACCGCAGATGAAGTAATATATAGAGGTCGAGAAGATCATATTGGAGCGCCTCACAATGGACATTTTAGTAACGATCCATATATCTGTGTAAAAGACATTACAAGTTCTGTAGTCAACTTAATTGACAATAGTATAAGTCCTTATGGTAGCTATCAAGTTGCAAATGTTGAAGGGAAAATAGGTAGTTTAAATGATCATAACAATAATTTACCTACTGGTGTCTCTGGTGGGTGGCAAATAGTATTTGTATATGAAAGCCCTTTATTACCATTAAAGAATATTTCAATTTTTGATGGATATGGGCATGTTGTAAATGGACAGGGTAGCTATAATATTGATTTTAATGGTTTTCAAACAGTACCAACTGGTGACGTAAATGCTAATATTCTTATTGGGGCTTTAGAAGGAGATCTAGGACTAGATGGAGATAGATTACAAATTGAAAACGTATCTAATACTTTTGTGGACTTATCGACATCACCAACAAGTCCAATTAGAGATACTAATAACTTTTTTAATAGTAAAATTACAATTGATAATGCAAATTTCACAGATAGAATCCCTGCTAGTACAAATACTTTAGGTTTTGATGCTGCGATTTTTCAATTATCAAACCCTGATAATACAATTATTAATAATAATCAAACTTCCGCGACATTTAGATTAGCATCTAACAAGGAAACATATGGATTGTTTTTATTGGGTTTATCTATAGATGTTTGGTCTCCAAATTTAGGTCCTATTCATTTAACACTAGATACACCTACAACTTCTCTAAATCCAAGTGCAAGTTTTGGAGCTAGTTTTACTGTTGAAAACAAAGGAAATGACGATGCCAAAAGTTTAGAAATTTCTACAACACTTCCTCCACAGGTAACATTAATAGAACCTATAAGCCCTGCGCTTCCCACCGGAATTACTTATAACTATAATACAGGAACTAACTTATTAGAGTTTTTTGTTGCTGATGGTGTTGCTAATGCTGGAGCTGCAGCTGTAAATGTTGATTTTGATTTAGAAATTAGAGATGAGTGTTATTTTTTAGAAACCAGTTGCGACCTTCAATTTAACTTACAATTAGAAGCTTCCTACACTGGGACTCAAGATCCTAGTCCTCAATCTGTAGTAAGTTCTGCAAATCTAGATGATTGTGGAGTGGGAATATTAGACCCAATAGTTATTGACGTAATACAGCCTACTATATCTTGGCAAACACCTATTAATGGCTTAGATACAACTATTGAATGTAGTGACGTTGCAGGTTTAACTACTGCACAAGCTTTAGAACCAGTTACAAACAAATGTAACTTAACATTAACAAAAACACCTGGAGCATTTGTTCCTAATCCAACTTGTCCTAGTAGTGGGACATATACTAATACGTGGAATTTCACTGATGCTTGTGGTGTTACTATTGGTGATTATGTACAAGTTATTACTATTGTTGATACAATGGATCCTTTAGTTTCTGGAACAATTTTAGAATCTACAGTTGAGGGATGCTCTGCAGCTGATGCCACTGCCCCTGTCAGTACGGTGGCGGCACTTGAAGCTTTAGGCCTTACTATAGAGGATTGTACTGATGATGCCAACCTTCAGGTGACGAGTTCTGATAGCGCTACTGGTACATGCCCGGTTATTGTTACCAGAACGTACACTATTACGGATGCTTGTGGTAACTCAACTACAGCTTCTCAAATTATTAATGTTACTCCTGTAGCAATTTCTTTTACAAACCCTACAGATAACAATGTACAATCTTGTGATTTTGTTGATCAAACAGAGGTAAATACAGCATTTGACAATTGGGTGATCGCTCAATCTGCTGCTATTGCTCCTGTCAATGGTTGTACGCCTGTTCTTTCTAATAATAGTAGCTTAGTTACTGCGCCAGTCTTATGTGATGGTGGCACAACAACGGTTACGTGGACGATTACGGATCTTTGTGAAACCATCAACATTACTGCTGATTTTAATTTAACAGCACCGACTGCAATCTCGTTTACGAATCCTGTAGATAACAATGTTCAATCTTGTGATTTTGTTGATCAAAATGAGGTAAATACAGCATTTGATAATTGGGTGATCGCTCAATCTGCTGCTATTGCTCCCGTCAATGGTTGTACGCCTGTTCTTTCTAATAATAGTAACTTAGTTACTGCGCCAGTCTTATGTGATGGTGGCACAACAACGGTTACTTGGACGATCACGGACCTTTGTCAAATTATTAATATTACTGCTGATTTTAATTTGACTGTGCCAACTGCAATCTCGTTTACGAACCCTGCAGATAGCAACGTTCAATCTTGTGATTTTGATGATCAAAATGAGGTAAATACGGCATTTGACAATTGGGTGATCGCTCAATCTGCTGCCATTAGTCCTACCAATGGTTGTACGCCTGTTCTTTCTAATAACAGTAACTTAGTGTCTGCTCCTCTATTATGTGATGGTGGTACAGCAACGGTTACTTGGACGATTACTGACCTTTGTCAGACCATTAATACTATTACTGCTGATTTTAATTTAACAGCACCAACAGATATCTCATTTACCAATCCTGCTAATGATTCTTCAATAGCTGCAGAATTTGATGATCCAGATTCTACTGTCGCTCAAGCTAATCTTGATGCTGATATTGCTGCATGGGTTGCTGCTCAAACGGCTATTATTGATGGAAGTATTACTAACGGATGTGATCCTGTTGTTACAAGTGATTTTACAAATCAATCTATTACATTTTGTAATTCAGGTTCAATAACAATTACTTGGACAATTACAGATCTTTGTCAAACTATTAATGTATCAGCTAATTATACATTTACTCAACCAGATGGAATCAGTTTCACTAATCCATCTGGAAACACAGCTAATTCTTGTGATTTTGACAATGATGATCCTGCGGTCGCTCAAGCTAATCTTGATGCTGACATTGCTGCTTGGGTTACTGCTCAAACTGCTGTAATTACAGGTAGTCTATCTGGAGGATCACCAGCTGTAAGCAATGATTTCACGAATCAATCTATTGACTTATGTACTGGTGGCAGTCTTACGGTTACTTGGACTATTGATGATATTTGTGAAACTATAACGCCTACAGCTACGTATTCATTAACTACGCCTACAGTTGTTACATATACAAATCCTGCAGATAACAACGTACAATCTTGTGATTTTGCTGATCAAACAGAGGTAAATACAGCATTTGACAATTGGGTGATCGCTCAATCTGCTGCTATTACTATTTCTAATGGCTGTTCACCCGTCCTTTCTAATAACAGTGCTTCAGTGTCCGCTCCTCTATTATGTGATGGCGGCACGACGACAGTTACGTGGACGATCACGGACCTTTGTCAAACTATTAATATTACTGCTGATTTTAATTTAACAGCACCGACTGTAATCTCGCTTACAAATCCTGCAGATAACAACGTACAATCTTGTGATTTTGTTGATCAAAATGAGGTAAATACAGCATTTGACAATTGGGTGATCGCTCAATCTGCTGCTATTGCTCCCGTCAATGGTTGTACGCCTGTTCTTTCTAATAATAGTAACTTAGTTACTGCGCCAGTCTTATGTGATGGTGGCACAACAACGGTTACTTGGACGATCACGGACCTTTGTCAAACTATTAATATTACTGCTGATTTTAATTTGACTGTGCCAACTGCAATCTCGTTTACGAACCCTGCAGATAGCAACGTTCAATCTTGTGATTTTGATGATCAAAATGAGGTAAATACGGCATTTGACAATTGGGTGATCGCTCAATCTGCTGCCATTAGTCCTACCAATGGTTGTACGCCTGTTCTTTCTAATAACAGTAACTTAGTGTCTGCTCCTCTATTATGTGATGGTGGTACAGCAACGGTTACTTGGACGATTACTGACCTTTGTCAGACCATTAATACTATTACTGCTGATTTTAATTTAACAGCACCAACAGATATCTCATTTACCAATCCTGCTAATGATTCTTCAATAGCTGCAGAATTTGATGATCCAGATTCTACTGTCGCTCAAGCTAATCTTGATGCTGATATTGCTGCATGGGTTGCTGCTCAAACGGCTATTATTGATGGAAGTATTACTAACGGATGTGATCCTGTTGTTACAAGTGATTTTACAAATCAATCTATTACATTTTGTAATTCAGGTTCAATAACAATTACTTGGACAATTACAGATCTTTGTCAAACTATTAATGTATCAGCTAATTATACATTTACTCAACCAGATGGAATCAGTTTCACTAATCCATCTGGAAACACAGCTAATTCTTGTGATTTTGACAATGATGATCCTGCGGTCGCTCAAGCTAATCTTGATGCTGACATTGCTGCTTGGGTTACTGCTCAAACTGCTGTAATTACAGGTAGTCTATCTGGAGGATCACCTACTGTAAGCAATGATTTCACGAATCAATCTATCGATTTATGTACTGGTGGCAGTATTACAGTCACATGGACCATTGATGATATTTGTGAAACTTTAACGCCTACAGCAACTTATAATTTAACTACGCCAACGGCAATTACATACACAAACCCTTCAGATGACTCTTCTGATGCATGTGAATTTGGTACAACAGACCTTGTTGTTTCTCAAGCTAATTTAGATTCAGATATAGCTGCATGGGTTTCTGGTCAAACTGCTGCTATTAATAGTAGTATACTTGGAGGGTGTTCTCCAATAGTGACTAGTAATTTTCTTAATCAATCTATTGACTTTTGTACTGGAGGAGCAATTACCATTACTTGGACTATAGAAGATTTATGTGAAACAACAACCCAAACCGCAACCTATACATTTACACCACCAACATCCGCTGTTTTTGATCAAACCACATTGCCTGCTGATTTAACAGTAGAATGTGATTTGTTAACTCCAGCAGAAATACTTACAGCCACAAATTCTTGCGGTAATATCAATGTCGTTTTTACTGAAGTAAGAACCGATGGTGATTGTCCAAATAGATATTCCCTTTTAAGAACTTGGACGGCAACTAATATTTGTGGGATTGCTACAACACATACTCAAACTGTTACAGTTACAGATAATACACCCCCTGTACTTACATTACCAGCTAATCAAACCGCAGAATGTAGTGACGATTTGTCTCCAATAGCTTTTGGTTCAGCTACAGCTACAGATAACTGTGATGCAAATCCATCCATAACCTCTATTGATGTTACAGCTGAAGGATCATGTCCTGGTACTTTTAAAATTATTCGTACGTGGACAGCTGAAGATGCATGCGGAAACAAAATAAGTGCTGATCAAGAAATATCTGTATCTGATACTACTGCTCCAGAATTTGTTCAAACAACACTTCCTGGAAATATAGCAATAGAATGTATTAGTGATATTCCAGTTCCAGAAGATTTAGATGCTACAGATAATTGTGGAGATGCTTCTGTTGATGTTGTAGATGAAAGAATTGATGGAAGTTCTGATAACAACTTTACTATTAGACGTAGTTATATAGCTATTGACGAATGCGGCAGAACAAATACTCATGTTCAAACAATTATAGTTGAGGACAAAACGCCTCCTGTTTTTGAACAAGCAACACTTCCCCTACCTAGTATAACTGTAGAATGTGATGCAATACCAAATCCAGAAGAGTTAAAAGCTACAGATAATTGTGGAGGTGATGTTTCTATTAATGTTGTAGATGAAACATCTATTGGTCTTTGCCCAAATAATTATACAATTACTCGTACATGGACAGCTACAGATGAAAGTGGTTTAAAAACGACTTACACACAAGTGATAACAGTTCAAGATACTAAAGCTCCTGTCCCTGAATCAACTTTTGAAGAGGTTTTAAACGTTAGTTGTACCGATATACCAGACGCACCAGAATTAACTTTTACAGACAACTGTTCAACCAATATTACAGTTGCATTCAATGAAACAAACTCATATGAGGAAAATGTATTTGCTGATTATGAAATTGTTAGAACCTGGATAGTAAGAGATGAATGTAATAATGAAGAGACTTACACTCAAACACTTCAAGTAGCACTTGACGAAATTATTACAGATTTATCTGCACCAGATTGGTGTTATGATGAAGGTGCCATTAATATGAATAATTTGTTGCCTAGTGACCTCAATACAAATGGTACTTGGGAATTATTGGAAGGTGATCCTGTTGCAACATTAAATGGCAGCATATTTGATCCCTCAAACCTTGAATTAAGCGCAGACTTCTTACCAGAAAGTGGTGGAATTGATTACAGGTTCAGATATACAACTACAGATAATGGCTGTATAAGCATTACTGAAGTTATTATGAATGTACATGCAGATTGCGTGGTATTACCTTGTGGCGAGAATGATATAACGATTTCAAAAGCTGTCACTCCTAATGGTGATGATAGAAATGACTTTTTCTATATCTCGGGGATTGAATTATGTGGATTTACTGCTGAAGTAAAAATATTTAATCGTTGGGGTGCTTTAGTCTTCGAATCTAATGCCTACCCACTTATAAAAGGAGTGGATAGATATAATAAGCCTCCATCAGGCAGTTGGGAAGGTACTGCCCATAAATCATCCATTGGAAATGCTGGTAAAGTACCAAATGGAACATATTATTATATAATAACCTTAAAAGATAGTGGATTGAATCCTATTACAGGACCTGTTTACTTAGGAACCAAATAAAAAGCATAACCTATGAAACTTATTAAACATAACATAATCGCTATTGCATTGTTAAGCTGTACGGTTGGAATTGCACAACAACTACCGCAATTCACACAGTATATGTACAATACAATCTCAATAAACCCTGCCTATGCAGGAAGTAGAGAAGCTTTAAGTATTGTTGGATTACATAGAAGCCAATGGGTTGGTTTTAAAGGAGGTCCTATAACACAAACACTTTCTGTACATACCCCTCTCAGGAATGATAGAATTGGATTAGGACTAACTTTTATTGAAGATGATTTAGGTCCTCAAAACTACTCATACCTGTACGGAGATTTCTCATATACTATTCCTACCGGGAGAAGCGGAAAATTAGCTTTTGGTTTAAAAGGAGGGTTTACCGGTTATAGTTTTGACCAGGATTTCATAAATGATCCTACAATAGTTGAAGACGATTTTTTTAGCGGAACAGAAAACCGTTGGGCTCCTAATATTGGCGCTGGTGTCTATTATCATACCAACAGATTCTATGCAGGCTTGTCTGCTCCCAGAATATTAAACACTGATGAAAATAAACAAGGTGATTATAAAGCTTTAGAGCGTATTAGTTATTATTTCACACTAGGAGGAGTACTCGACATAAGTAAAAGTTTTAAATTTAAGCCTGCTGGTTTAATAAAAGCAACTAATGGAGCGCCCTTATCGTTCGATCTTACCGCTAATTTCTTATACAATGAGAAATTCTGGATAGGAGGATCTTACAGAATTAATGAAAAAACAGCCGCTATTGGTGGTATCGCAGACTTTCAGGTTTCAAGACAGTTACGTGTAGGTTATGCTTACGAAAAACCAATTTCCGACATAGCCAGTTACACTACAGGAACTCATGAAATATTACTTATATATGAGTTTAAATTCTTAAGTTCTAAATTAAAATCACCTAGATATTTCTAATAAGATTTTTTATATGAAAACTAAAAATTACATATTAGTCTGTATCACATTAATGTTAAGCTTTTCTGCCTTTCCTCAACAAGGAAAACAGAAAAGAGCCGATACATTATTCAATAAATTCTCTTTTGTAAAGGCTGCAAAAGTTTATAGAGAACTTATTCAAAATAATTACAACAAAGACTATGCAACTCGTCAATTAGCAGATTGCTATGCGTTTTTAAGAGATCCTAGGAATGCCTCAAGATTTTATAAAAATGTTGTTAAGCAAAAGAATGTACCTGTTGAATATTATTATAAATATGCACAATCACTTCGTGGTATGAAAAAATACGACGAATCTCAAATTTGGTTACAACGTTTTAAAGATTCTGGAGGAGTTGTTAATTCTAATGACTTTTCAAAAGATGCCAATTTTATTACCAGTGTCTTTGGTGCGAAACAACAATATTTTTTAGATAGAATTTACTTCAACTCAAAGTTTAGTGACTTTGGAGCTTTTGAACACAATGGTAAAGTTTACTTTGCATCTACCAGAGACGAAGGCGTTTCTATAAAGCGTTTGTACGGGTGGAATGAACAACCTTTTCTAGATATTTATGTAGCAGATGTTGGAACCAAAAGAAATGTAGATCATTCTGCAAAAGTAAAAGGAGATGTAAACTCAATATATCATGACGGCCCTGTCACCATTACAAAAAATGGTCATACAATGTACTTTTCTAGAAATAACTTCACAGAAGATATCGAAAAAAAGGACAAAAAAGGGTTAACTAACATGAAGATATACAGAGCAACTTTGCAAGACAGTATATGGACGAATATTGAAGACCTTTCAATAAATAGCGACGATTTTTCCACACAACATGCCGCTTTAAATGTTGATGAAACTAAATTGTACTTCTCATCAGATAGGCCTGGTGGATATGGTGGTTCAGATATTTATGTGGTAGATATTAATATTGATGGTACACTAGGAGAACCTCAAAATATAGGTGATGTTGTAAACACAGAAAATTCTGAAGGGTTTCCTTTTATCAATAATGAAGGGGTTTTATTCTTCTCTTCAGATGGGCATCCCGGTTTAGGGCTATATGATATTTTCGGAACTATAAAAGGTGAAGATGGTAATATTGCAGATGTTATAAACTTGGGGGTTCCAGTAAACTCTAACAAAGATGATTTTTCGTTTACAATGAATCAAAACGGTATCACAGGATATTTTGCATCAAACAGAAAAGGAGGACGTGGAGATGATGATATTTATGCATATCATAGAAAACCCGTTTTACATGTTGAAGGTGTTGTTACCGATGCCATTAATACTAACCCAATACCAAACTCAAAAATCACCTTATTTGATGAAAATGACAATCAAATTGCCTACATGGAGACAGATGAAAATGGTTATTATCAAATAAATATCGACAGAAATAAAGACTATAAAATTGTTGCGAATCAAGATAAATATATAGACGATTATAGAAATTTCACTTCTAAAAACATTCAAACCGAACTTACAACAATTACTGCAAATTTATTGTTGAATCCAAAACCTAATGTTATAAAGCTTGCTGAATTAAACAATATTTATTTTGATTTCAATAAATATAATATTAGAAAAGATGCTGCTTTAGAACTAGATAAAATTGTTAGCCTAATGCAGAATGATTATCCAGATATGGTAATTCGAATTGAGTCCCATACGGATTCAAGAGGGAATCTAACATACAATGATAAATTATCGATAGATAGAGCAAATTCAACTTACGAATATTTAATTTCTAAGGGTATTGCTCCTGAAAGAATTACAGAGCATCAAGGTTTTGGTGAGCGTAGATTAACTAATGGTTGTGAAGATGGTAAAGATTGTGAAGAAGAAGACCATCAATTAAACAGACGTACTCAATTTATAGTTGTAAAAATGGAATAACAACATGGCATTGACACTGTGTTTAAATAAACAATAGCTATTACTATTAGCATATGTTTTTAATTAAAACTAATGACCCCATGAGATTAAAAAATTATATTTTAACAAGTATTATATTGCTACTAGGTTTTTCAGCTCTTGCGCAATATGGTTCGCAAAAAAGAGCAGATAACCTGTTTAACAAATTTTCGTTTGTTAATGCTGCTCAAGTTTATCATAATCTTATAGAAAAAGACTTTAATGCCGATTATGCAACCAGACAATTAGCAGATAGCTATGCTTTCTTGAGAAATCCAGACAGTGCAGTAGTTTATTATAGAAAAGCAGTAGAACAACCTAATGTTCCCGTAGCATACTATTACAATTACGCACAAGCGTTAAGAGGTATCAAAGAATATAAAGAATCTCGTATTTGGATGAAACGCTTTAAAAAAGCTGGTGGGGAAATAAACGAAGAGCGATTTTTAAAAGATGCAGATTTTATCAATTCAATCTTTAGTGCGAAACAACAATATTTTTTAAAAGAAGTTAATTTTAATTCAAAATATAGTGATTTTGGAGCTTATGAACACGATGGTAATATTTATTTTGCGTCCTCAAGAAATACTGGAGTTTCAACAAAACATATATATGGATGGAATGAAGAACCTTTTTTAGACATATATGTTACTGATAAAAATGCTAATGACAGCATTGTGGATCACAAATCTAAGCTTAAAGGTGATCTAAATTCTATTTATCATGAAGGTCCAATTACTATAACAAAAGACGGCAAAACCATATATTTTTCAAGAAATAATTATAATGAAAACATTTTAGGAAAAGATGAGGAAGGCATGACAAACCTTAAGATTTATAAAGCTTCCTTAATTGAAGATGAATGGACAAACATTGAAGAGCTTCCTTTTAACAGTAATGACTTCTCTAATGGTCACCCTGCATTAAATAGTGATGGCACAAAATTGTATTTTGCTTCCAACATGCCAGATGGTTTTGGAGGGACAGATATCTACTCTGTAGAAATAAATAATGACGGTTCTTTTGGAACCCCTCAAAATTTAGGAAACATAGTTAATACTGATAAAAACGAAAGGTTTCCTTTTATTAATAGTGAAGGCGTTCTTTTCTTTGCTTCAGATGGACATCCAGGATTGGGTCTTTTGGATATTTTTGGAACCGTTTCAGATAAAAACAATAATATTATTAGCGTTCTAAATCTCGGTGTTCCTGTAAACTCCAGTAAAGATGATTTTTCATTTTTCATGAATGAAGATGGATTATCTGGATATTTTGCTTCTAATAGAAATGGTGGAGCTGGGGGTGATGATATTTATGCTTATGATAGAATCCCTCAACTAAAAATAGAAGGAACAATAACTGATGTAACGACAAATAAACCAGTACCTAATGCCATTGTTACACTACTTGATAGTGATAATAAACAAATAGCTCATCTGGAAACAGATGAAGATGGACACTATGAAATAAACATAGATAGAGATGCTGACTATATCGTAAATATCAAAAAAGAGGATTATATAGAAGATACTAGGAATGTTACCTCTAAAGGTGTTGAAAATAAAGTGACAAGTATTACTGCAGACTTTAATCTAAATCACATTGTAAAAAAGGTTACTCCAATTACTGAACTCTATCCTATTTACTTTGACTTTAACAAGTTTGATATTAGACGAGATGGCACTGTAGAATTAGATAGAATAGTTAATTTAATGATGAATATTTACCCTAGCATGGTAATTAAAATAGAATCACATACAGATTCTAGAGGTACATCAGAATACAACAATAGACTATCTTTAGATAGAGCAAATGCCACATACAAATACTTAGTAGAAAAAGGAGTTGATCCTGCCAGAATTACCGAGCATAAAGGTTACGGCAAGCAAAAGTTAGCAAACGATTGTGATGGCACTATTAATTGTACTGAAGATCAACATCAATTAAATAGACGTACACAGTTTATTGTTGTAAAAATGGAATAATTTAAGCTAAATTCAATAATAGTTAAAAACCATCAAGAATTATTTACTTTTTTGATGTTTTTTTTATTTACCTAATTATAATTATAGCTTGAAGTTTATAATAGCAACTTACATCTTGAATAAGATTAATAAAAGAATTACTTAATTACGCAGTAAACAAAAATCCCCCCATAAAATGAGAGGATTTTTTACCTAAAGCTAAATTCAATAACAATTAAGTTATCAATAAATAACCAATTTAATTATAAATACATGATTAAATCATGCATATTTTGCTAAAAATCAGTACATTAAATAGGTTATATTTTCATTGCCCATCATAAGAAAAGCAATCTTATTTTTTAATAAAGATATTAGTAAAATACCATCTTCCATTTTCATTTTTCTCTGCTGAAACATCAAAGTTTGTAAAATCACCTTCAATGGTTCCTCTGTGTCCTTCGCTTTTAATCCAAGCTTTGACAACAGTTTCTGCAGAGCTATATCCGTAAGCAACATTTTCAGACACTTTCTCAGCACCAGCATTCGATTTTAAATAATTACTACGAGTAAAAAAATTATCGTGTGATACTTTATTGTTATCTACCATATAGTCTGTATGACTGAATGCTACAGATTTAACAACAGACATATCACTTAAGGCATTCAAACCCAATGATACTCTGTAATCGTTAATACGTTTAAGTATTTCTATTTCAATGTCTTTTGCTTCTTGAGCAACAAGGCTTAATTCAATAGCATCAGCCTTATCATCAATGCTGTCTGTTGAACAAGAAGTGAGTGTCAACACAGCAAACAGTACCAATAATGGCAGTTTAATTAATGACTTCATAAGTAGGTAATTTAGATTAGGTTCTGTAAAATTAGCAACCTACTCTGAAGCAAATGTTAATAAAATGTTAAAATCGATTAAAAACACGTATTTTATCGTATAATAATGCTTTTAATCGATGAAATACAATTTGTAATAAAAATACCATGAATTTAAACCATAATTCAAGGGGATAATCGGTTAATTTTCCAGTTATAATCTTTTTGTAGTTTAAATCTTATTCTATCGTGCAGCCTATTAGGTCGACCTTGCCAAAATTCAATTTCCACAGGCTTAACAATATACCCTCCCCAATTAGCAGGTCTTGGTATTTCTTTTCCTTCAAACTCATTCTCTAATTCTGAAAGTCTTTTTTCTATAGCACCCCTACTTTCTATAACTTGACTTTGATTCGAAACTAAAGCACCCAACTGACTTCCTCTAGGCCTAGATTCAAAATAGCCATCACTTAAATTTTCAGCAATCTTTTCAGCTTGCCCTTTAATGATAATTTGACGTTCTGCACCATGCCAAAAAAAGGACAAACACACATTTGGATTTTGAGCTATTGCCTTTCCTTTTTCGCTATCATAATTGGTATAAAAAATAAAGCCTTCATATGTGTAGCGTTTTAATAAAACGATTCTATTCTTAGGAAAACCATCTAAGCCAATGGTAGAAATCGTCATGGCATTAGTTTCATCCTCAATAAAAAATTTATCCACCTCATGAAACCATTTTTGGAATAATTCCATTGGGTTTTCTGGTACATCTTTTAAAAGTAGTTCGTACTTCTCGTAAGACTTTCTATAATTGCCTAAATCTTTTTCCATAGACAACAAAATAACGAAAAATAATGATCTCTTAAACATTAAAATTTCTCTAAACATTCTAAATTAGCATGAACTCTCTCCAAATTAAGAACCTTATGAACATTTGAAAGCTCTCACTTTAGCAAAACAATAAACTACTATAAATTACAAATGTCTTACGGTAATTATTTTTTATGTAAAAAAATTTTTATATTAGAATTAAATGCTGGTATACACCTTGACTGGCCTAAAATTCAAGAAGCTGCTAAAGATATTTTAAGTTTTTATGACGAGGATGATAAGCTAGGCTATATATCTAATAGAATTAATTCATATTCCGTTGATCCTCAAGTTTAGGCAAAAGCAGAATAGTACAACAAAAACAATATGGTTGTAGGTGGTACTATTGTGTATTATAGTAATATGATGTACATGAACGCTACTTTAGAAAAAAGATTTTCAAAAATTAATATTCATCCTTGTTTATCTTTAGATGAAGCTATAGAATGGATTCTTAACTTGGGTGCACTAAAATAAACTCATAAATTTTCCACAGAAAAAAACTTTTAGCTATTTCTTTGTACGTATCTAATCTCTTGAAATACATTAAAGAACCTTCAAATAGTACCTATAATTCATTTAATATATAGTTTTAATAAATTGTTTATCACTTCTACAATAAAATAAATAATAACAAAAATTCATGGTTTCGTAGGCATAAATTTTATTAAACGTTGTAAATTCGCACTATCATAAATAGCCCCTTATGAAATTTGAAAATTCGACCTACAGTAATAGTTTAAGCTATTACAAACTAGAAATGCCTTTTGGTATTTTTTATTTCTGTGAAAAATTTATAGTAGCAGAATTGCATACCGGTGTACACTTCGATTCACTTAAACTTGAATTAGTATTTAAAGAAATTATAGAGTTTTATGGTAAAGATGCTAAGCTGGACTATATCTCCAATAGAGTTAATTCGTATTCAATTGATCCTCATAATTGGATAAAAATTGAACCATATAATATTATAAAAAAGAGTGCCATTGTATATTATAATGACATGATGTACATAAACACTTCTTTAGAAAAGAGGTTTTCAAAAGTTAAAATTCAAACTTGTTTATCTTTAGATGAAGCTATAGAATGGGTTCTGAAATTGGAAGAAATAAAATAAAGAATTTCCTTTCTCTTTCTTAAATTTATAAAAGCAAATCTATAAGGAGCGTAATCGAAGTACTCAGCACAGGTTTCGCTCGTTTCATACCCAATCAAGTGGAGTACAGGCTTTGACCTTTAGGTTCAAAAATCGAAATTCTACTATTTGGATTCCCGTTCCTATTCGACAGACAGGTCTAAGGCAGAGCTTCGGTAATTCTTTTCGATTAAAACTCAAAAGTTTTTCCATCTTCGCATAACTCCACATTATCAAAAACTTCTTGAGCTTCTTCTTTAAACGCGTTTAAACCATCGTAACGCGTTGAATAATGTCCAAGTAATAATGTGCCCGCATTTGCTAATTTTGCTATAGTAGCCGCTTCTTTTGCAGTAGAGTGTTTTGTTTTTGGTCCTAAATGGGCATGTTTTTCTAAAAAAGTAGATTCATGATACAGAACATCTACATTTTTTATAATAGAGACTATATCCTCTTTATACATAGTATCACTACAAAACGCATAACTTTTTGGTTTTAAACCTGCTCTTGTAACAGATTCATTTTTTATAGTTTCTCCTTTTTCGTTTACAACATCAAAACCTTGTGTTAGTTTTCTATAATAAGCAACATTGATATTAGCTGCCTCAACTGCTTCAATTTTCAATTTACGATCCCCTTCTTTTTCTTGAAATAAAAATCCATTGGTATAAACCCTATGGTTCAAAGGAACAGTATGCACCAAAATCTTTTCGTCTTCAAAGATCAATTCTGACTTATTTGAAGTTAGTTCATGAAAGATAAGATTATAATTAGTCCAAGAATCGGCTAACTTCATTTGTAAAGTAACGACTTCTTTAATCCCCTTTGGTCCATAAATATGTAAATCTGCTTCTCTAGTTAGCAATCTAAAGGTAGATATTAAGCCAACTAAACCAAAAAAATGATCGCCATGTAAATGCGATATAAATATGTGCTTAATACGATTAAACTTTATTTTGTGCTTACGAAGCTGCACTTGAGTACCTTCTCCGCAATCTATTAAGAACATATGGTTGTTAATCTCTAATACTTGGGACGTGGTATTGTTTAGTGTTCTTGGGGTTGCGCTATAACAGCCTAAAATCGTGAGTTTCATATTACAAAATAGGTTTGTAATTTAATGAATCTGATACTGTAAATTTGCTTTTAAAACTAAAAGCATAAGGCGTATCACCATGCTTATTTAAATAATCTAATCTATTTTTAGCATCTTGAAATGTGGGCTCGTAACCTTTAGGAACATACCAGAATGCCATGTGCATCATTTTCATTTTACCAAACCATTCTTTTTTACGCTTAAAAACTTCTATATGACCCGATTTATAGGTATAATTAAATAACGCTTCTAAGTTTTCCCATACAGACATATTAATAAGTAATTTATCATCTTGGAAAATTTGAGCTCCTAAATCTTTGTCTTCATCTTTTAAACGCCAAACAAAACCCTCACTTTCATCAGCCAAAGCATTAATTCTATCTAAATTGTTTACAAAGTCTTGCATAATGGGATCATCCATCGGAGCTAATCTCTTTGCAACATTTACTTGGGCAAGATGTAATTTACTCATATTAAAATCCTAAGTCACGTTCCATTTCCTCCATCTCTATAATATCATAAGCTTCTTGAATTGTTGGTACTACTATAATTTCATCTGGAATATTTTCTAAATTAATATTATTTGAAACAATTACAAAGGATTGTTTTGATGCACGGTGCGTATTTGATACTTCAAGAAACTCAACAATATCTTGCAACCCCAATTTATTTAAAGTTGTTAGAACCACAATAATATTATTGTTTTTAAATTTTGGGTATAAAGCCTGTAACTTCTTAACTAATTCTATAATCGTGGCCTTTTCTTGTGTGATTATAGAAGTGTTTCCATTTTGGTCTAAAATCATAATCTACTGTTTTATTTTGGACGCTAGTAAATATATAGCTGCCATCCTTATAGCGACACCATTTTGAACTTGATCTAGGATAATGGATTGTTTTGAATCGGCAACATCGCTAGTAATTTCCACACCTCTATTAATAGGGCCTGGATGCATGATCGTAATTTCTTTATCTAATGAGTCTAGTAATTCTTTATTTACACCGAACTGTTGTGTGTACTCTCTGGTTGATGGAAAATAGCTAATATCCATACGTTCATTTTGAACACGTAACATGTTTGCTATATCACACCAATTCAATGCTTTACGTAAATCAGTTTCAACTTTCACTCCAAGATTTCCAATATACTTTGGTAACAATGTTTTAGGGCCGCAAACCATAACTTGTGCACCTTGAAGTTGCAGCGCAAATATGTTTGAAAGTGCTACACGACTATGAAGAATATCTCCTACTATAACAACTTTCTTTCCATTAACATCTCCTAATCTCTCTCTTATAGAATAAGAATCTAAAAGTGCTTGTGTTGGATGTTCATGAGCGCCATCTCCTGCATTAATAATACTTGCATTGATATGTTTTGATAAAAAGACACCTGCTCCTGGGTTGGGATGTCTCATCACAACCATATCTACTTTCATAGATAAAATATTATTAACGGTATCTATTAGGGTCTCCCCTTTTTTAACCGAAGATTGTCCTGATGAAAAATTAATAACATCTGCAGACAATCTTTTTTCAGCCAATTCAAATGATAATTTTGTTCTTGTTGAATTTTCAAAAAAAAGGTTGGCTATGGTAATATCTCTAAGTGAAGGTACTTTTTTAATAGGTCTATTAATGACTTCTTTAAAATGATCGGCAGTTTCAAAAATAAGTTGGATATCTTCTTCTTTAAGATATTTTATTCCTAATAAGTGATTGACACTTAATTCACTCATACTTTTTGTGTTCTGTGGCAATTAATTGCCAGTTATTTTTAATTAGGTCTCGACTGCGCTCGACCTGACAGTCTAAGTTTCTTCATTCTAGCCTCTAGCCTCTAGCCTCTAGCCTCTAGCCTCTAGCCTCTAGCCTCTAGCCTCTAGCCTCTAGCCTCTAGCCTCTAGCCTCTAGCCTCTAGCCTCTAGCCTCTAGCCTCTAGCAAAATTATTATTTCTCTATTAAATAAACGGAATCTTCATTATCATGCTCTTTCCAGTTTACTTTTACTTTTTCATTATTTATAACATCCACTTGCCTACCTCTGTAATCTGGTTGTATTGGTAAATGTCTGCTAAAACGTCTATCTATTAACGTTAATAATTCTATCGCGTTAGGTCTTCCAAAAGATTGAATAGCAGTTAAAGCCGCTCTAATACTACGTCCTGTATGTAAAACATCATCAATAAAAACAATGTTTTTATCTTCTACCAGAAAATTGAGTTTGGTGGTATTTGCTTCAAGTGTTTTTTCACCTCTACGAAAATCATCTCTATAGAATGTAATATCCAAATGTCCTAATTGAATGTTTTTAACGTTATAGTCTTCTTCTAATATTTTTGCTAATCTATCTGCTAAAAAGACACCTCGAGGTTGTAAACCAATTAAAACGGTATTAGAAAAATCGGTATGTTTTTCAATAAGTTGACAAGCCAATCGGTGAAGAATGATGTTTACCTCTTTTGCGTTAAGTAAAACTTTTTGACTCATATATGCTATCCAAACGTGTTTGGAACACAAAGATAATGCAAAATTTTAAAATGATATAAGTAATTTATTTTATTACTTTCTTTAACATTTTAAAATCCTTTATATCAATCTTTTTATCTTTAAAACTTGGCCTGCCAAAAAAGATTAGTTTTCCAGATCCAGCGTCAATAATTGAATTAAAATACATTGCATCTAATGCCGTTCCTTTTATTTCATCTTTATGCCTCTTTAACATACCATTATCATGTCTACTGCCATCTTTAATGGCTCCAAGTGATGACCTTGTAGTAGGTCTGGGAGCATTTATTACTTTTTTAAAATAAATTATATTATCGTTTTTATTAACTATTGCTCGATCAATAACATCTTTATTAACAATTTTAAAATCAAAATCATAAATATTATCTATTTCTTTTTTAAGCTCTTCTGTTGCAAAACTTTCGTCTAATAACAATGTTTTGTTTTCTACTAACTTAATAGGTAAGTATCGAAACATATTATTACGCTTCTTTTTATATGCTTTTCTATCTTCTAATAATGCATTATTTAAATCATTCTGTAAATATTGTAAACTAGAGAAAATATCTCCATATGATAACCTTTTTCCCTCTACTGTATATACTTTTATATAATGAGGAAAAACTCTTTTGTTTACCATACCTATCACAAAACTATATCCAGGAACATTATTTATTAAACTTGAAGTTACAAAATCCAATACTGCATAGACACTATTTCTGGATTCATCCTTACTCAAGTCTATATATTCTTGACTTGATATGAACTCAATTGAAGGAGAAAACTTCCAAACAGCATTTATTGCGTTTTTAAAATCTTCATTAAACCCATTCTTAGCTAATTCGCTTTCCTCGCCTGATAAAACTACCAAAAGAGGCTTTTCTTTTATTAAAACTATTTCATCTATCTTTTTTTCCTGAACTCCCAATTGAGCAAAACTATTACTATATAAAAATAAAAAACTAGCAAATACTAACAGCGTACACTTTTTAATTATTGTAGTTTTAACACTTTGTTTTTTAAAAAAGTAAAAATTCATCATTTATTTTTTTAGTTATCAATAAAATATACTCTGCAATTATAATGTAATATAAATTTATACCAAACAAAAAAGCCTTCAATTTCTTGAAGGCTTTAATTCTATATTTCAGGATAACTTATGCTTTCCCGTCCATTTTATCTTTAAGAGCTTGTAAAGCATCATTAGCATCACCTAAAGTTGGTTTAGCTTCTGCTGCTGCACTAGCTGCTTTCTTAACTGCTGCTTTAACATTTGCAACCTCTTCTGCTTTAAATACAGCTGTATGAGACGCTACAACACGTTTAAACTCTTTATTAAATTCGATAATTTTGAATTCTGCAGTTTCACCTTTCTTAAGTTTACTTCCGTCTTCTTTTTCAAGATGACGAGAAGGTACAAATGCAACGATATCTTCGTTAAACTCAACTGTAGCTCCTTTATCAACTATTTCAGCAATAGCTGCATTATGAACAGTTTCTAAAGCGAATTCTGTTTCATATTTATCCCAAGGGTTCTCAGTTGTTTGTTTGTGACCTAAACTTAGTTTACGTCCTTCAACATCTAACTCTAATACAATAACTTCTAATTTATCTCCTACTGCACAGAACTCTGATGGATGCTTGATTTTCTTAGTCCAAGATAAATCTGAGATATAAATTAATCCGTCAATACCTTCTTCTAATTCAACAAATACACCAAAGTTTGTAAAGTTACGTACAACACCTGTATGCTTAGAAGCTAATGGGTATTTACCAGTAATATCTGTCCACGGATCTGGAGTTAATTGCTTAATACCAAGAGACATTTTACGATCTTCTCTATCAAGAGTTAGGATAACAGCTTCAACCTCATCTCCTACAGAAACGAAATCTTGAGCTGAACGCAAATGTGTAGACCACGACATTTCAGATACGTGAATTAATCCTTCTACACCTTCAGCTACTTCAATAAATGCTCCGTAATCTGCAATAACAACTACTTTACCTTTTACTTTATCACCTACTTTCACCTCTTCTGCAAGTGCTTCCCATGGATGTTTGCTTAATTGTTTTAATCCTAATTGGATTCTTGATTTGTTTTCATCAAAATCAAGGATTACAACATTAAGTTTTTGATCTAATTCTACAATTTCATTTGGATGATTAATTCTAGACCAAGATAAATCTGTGATATGAACTAAACCATCAACACCTCCAAGGTCAATAAATACACCATAAGAAGTAATGTTTTTAACGACACCTTCTAATACTTGTCCTTTTTCTAATTGACCAATAATTTCTTTTTTCTGTATTTCAATGTCAGCTTCAATTAGAGCTTTATGAGATACTACTACGTTTTTGAATTCGTGGTTGATTTTAACAACTTTAAATTCCATAGTTTTATTTACATACTGATCGTAATCTCTAATTGGTTTAACATCAATTTGAGATCCTGGCAAGAATGCTTCAATTCCAAAAACATCTACAATCATCCCTCCTTTAGTTCTGCATTTAACAAAACCATTAACGATTTCACCACTATCGTGAGCCGCGTTAACGCGATCCCAAGCTTTAATAACACGTGCTTTTCTGTGAGATAGTACTAATTGTCCTGTTGCATCTTCACGAACATCAATTAATACTTCTACCTTATCACCAACTGCTAAGTTAGGATTGTAACGGAACTCGTTTAAAGAAATAACACCTTCAGATTTTGCATTGATATCAATAATGGCATCTCTATCAGAAATGTGAACTACTGTACCTTCAACAACCTCATCATTAAGAGTGTCAACGAAATTTTCTGCTACTAATTTTTCAAATTCTTTAAGTTGTTTGTCATCAACTTCATCAATACCTTCCTGGTAATTGTGCCAATTGAACTCTTTTAAGAATTTTTCTGGATTTGCCTGAGCTTCAGATACAACTGGAGCTTCTGCTTTTGGAGCTTCTGTTGTTTCAACTTCAGCTTGTTTTGCTTTTTCAGCCATTTAAGATTATTATGTAATATAACTATGGTTTCCGCTTCAGCGTAAACGTCATTATATTACGTTTTGTATCCTGTATGCCTTGGAAGATTTTATGCGATTAACATACAGAAGTGTTATATATAAATTTTTGTTTTCATTCCTTTTATTTTTTCCAATAATTCGCTAAAAGGAGTGCAAAAATACACAATTTCAATAAATTACCCTAATTTGAATAAATTATTTTAACCATCTGATTTTTACGTTAATAATAAAGTTGAAAAAAGGTACATTTTTGGCATTCATTTTGTTATATTTAAAAACTAACAAATATTAAATTTTAACACTTATGACAATGAAAGCAAAATACCAATCAGTATTAGATTTGGGAGAATCTTTAAACATTCAAAACGGTGATGTACAAGAAGAAAATGGCATTTTAAAGGTTTGGGGAACTGCTAATACTCCTTATGAAAAAAACCTTATATGGGATAAAATAAAAGAAATAGGAGGCGAAAACCCAACAGATATTGTAGCCGATATTAAAGTTGCCGATGAGAGTGTTTTTCACAGACATACAGTTAAAAGTGGAGAAACTTTAGGAAAAATAGCTATACAATATTATGGAAACGCAGCAAGATACCAAGATATTTTTAAAGCAAATTCTGATATTTTAAAAAACCCAGATTTAATACATCCTGATCAAGAGTTGATTATTCCTAATTTGTAAATCCAAATAATTTATAATTAGAAGTAAAAAAGAGGCTGTCTAAAAAGTAAGTTTTTAGTTTAAATGTCACATTGAGCGCAGTCGAAATGCTTTAGTTTTCAAAACATTATAACTTCGACTGCGCTCAGTTTGACAATAATTAATTGCTTTTTAGACAGCCTCTTTTTTGTTTACTTGTCTTATATTTTTCGATGTAAATTCCAATTGTAATCTATCTACATTATTTTAGTAAGGGCAAAATGTATTCTAGGGTCTTCTAGTTTTAGTAAAATTTCATGCGCGCTTCATCATCCATCTATATATGCTTCCTCCTGAATAATCAATTACCTTTATTCCAATCCTTCTAGTGTGATTTTGACCAAGTTCAAAATCTTATCAAATTGTTCATCTAATGTCATATTAGAGTTGTCAATTTCTATAGCATCCTTAGCTTTAACCAATGGGGAATCTTCTCTATTGGAATCTAAATAATCGCGTTCTTGAACATTTTGTAAAACATCTTCATAAATAACTTTATCGCCGCGATTAACAAGTTCTTGATATCGTCTCGTTGCTCTTTTTTCAGCAGAAGCAGTCATAAATAATTTTAGTTCAGCATTTGGAAAAACAACCGTACCTATATCCCTACCATCCATAACAACTCCTTTATCTTTTCCCATTTTTTGCTGTTGCTCTACCAATTTTTGACGCACATGCGATACGGCCGCTACCTTACTAACAAAACCAGAAACTTCCAGTGTTCTGATATCCCTTTCCACATTTTTTCCGTTTAAGTACACTTCTGCAAACCCTAGGGGTTCATTAAACTTAAAACTTATTTCTATACCTGGTAGTTGATAAATTAATGCTTCAACATTAAAATCCCCTTCTTCAATGAGTCCTTGTTTCATAGCATAAAAAGTAACAGCCCTATACATAGCACCTGTATCTACATACACATAACCTAGGTATTTAGCTAATTGTTTAGCAACTGTACTTTTTCCTGTTGAAGAAAATCCGTCTATAGCTATAGTAATCTTTGACATAGATATTAAGTTTGAAGTGTTCAAAAATACTTAAAATGCCTAAGGTGAAGAACTATTAATCTAAAATAAATTCTGTTATTTAGATTCCCGTTTTCACGCACTACTGTCCGGAATAATATATTTATATTGTTTTATTTGTATTATTTTTACTGATCTTTTTAAGATCAGTAAAACCAAAAGACTTAATTTTCATGTATTCTCAAACATATTTCGGAGAGCTAT